>CBFHSF010000001.1:0-74573 GCA_965658445.1 uncultured Schleiferiaceae bacterium
ACATCCTGGGGCTGGAGAAGGTCCCAAGGGTTGGGCTGTTCGCCCATTAAAGTGGCACGCGAGCTGGGTTCAGAACGTCGCGAGACAGTTCGGTCTCTATCTGTAGTGGGCGTTAGAAATTTGCGAGGAGCTGACTTTAGTACGAGAGGACCGAGTTGGACATACCTCTAGTGTACCTGTTGTGGCGCCAGCTGCATCGCAGGGTAGCTATGTATGGAAGGGATAAGCGCTGAAAGCATATAAGCGCGAAGCCCACCTCAAGATGAGATTTCTTTTAAGGGTCGTTGTAGACGACGACGTTGATAGGCTATAGGTGTAAAGACAGCGATGTCAAAGCCGAGTAGTACTAATTACCCGTAGACTTTTTTCTAGATTACTTCTTATGTATTTGTTTCTCTCAATATGTTATTATCGTATTTACAATTTATGGTGGTTATTGCGTTGGGGATCACCTCTTCCCATTCCGAACAGAGAAGTTAAGCCCAATTGCGCCGATGGTACTTGCAGTTAGCTGGGAGAGTAGGTCGCCGCCATTCTTTTTAAAGCCTCACTTTATGTGGGGCTTTTTTTTTGTCCAAACTTTACCAATGTCCATTCATAAAATCGAAAATAGGCATATAAATTGCTTCAGGTTTTCGTTTCAGAATAGGTAAAGTAAAAAGGTATTATTTACCTTCGTTTTCAGTTATGATGAGACGTCCCATCAGTGGAGTACAACTCCTCTTGTTAATAGCCTTTGCGCTTCTTTCTAGGTATTCTTTCGCACAGAAGGATACCTTGTCTCATACCGTCAGATACTTGGACGGTCCTGCACAGTTTGTGGATACCATTTTGGATATAGAGGATTATGAGGAAATGCAAACTCTTGGTTATAAGAAGCGCCCTTATCTATATCTATCCAACCTTGGACGTCCAGAGTTTCACCTAGATCTTAGACCCGCCCGCACTATGTTCCCAGTTTTGGGGCATCAAGCGCTATTGGATCAACATAGTACCATCTATGACATTCCCTTTTACAAGGTGAAGTCACCCATTTCTGATATTTATTACTACTCTACTATTAATAGAGGTCAGTTCTTTGGCGGCTACTTTTCTCAGAACATCAATGAGAATTGGAGTTATTATCTAGAGTACAATAGAATGCGTTCTGAGGGGGATTATTTCCGACAAGAAACCGTTAACGATAGGACCAAGATTTCCCTATCCTACAAATCTCCCAACAAGCGTTATGGATTTCACTCAGGGTTAGCGTGGGACATTTCCAATAATGAGGAAAATGGTGGGATTGTATACGATACTGCCTATTCTGATAATACGGTAAACTTTCGGGCCTTGATGGATGTGAACCTTCAAAACTCGCAAGTAAAAACCAGAACCACGACCGCTTTCTTTGAGCAAGATTTTGTCTTTGTTAAGACTGATACTTTGGAATCTGATGACGGTCTGTCGGTTTATCACCGCATTGAGTACCAAGAGGAGTACTTTAGGTTCCGATCGCAAGATTCTGTATACATCACACCCGCCCTTTTGGATTCAACCATTTCAAGAGACTCCACAGGAACGCGCAGAATATCTAATACCGTAGGACTCAAGGGAAAATTCCAAAACCGAAATTTCTACCTCCTTTTTAAAGGTGGAGTGAATTATCACTTGCTTTCCTATAGAAATGCCTCTACCCAATTGGATGAAGGTTCATTGGGAGTTGAAGGCGTCGTGAATGGAAACTATAAAAATTGGCTTCAATTTTCGGGAAACCTCCACCTCGGATTGGTTCAACAGTACGCGGGTAATTTTATTTTTAATCTGAATGCTGATTTTGGGTCTTGGGTATGGGGAACCTTTCACCTTTCCAACCGAGCTCCCGATTATATTTACCGAAACTTCTCAGGGAATAGCTACAGCTGGAATAATCAAAGTTTTCAGAACGTAGTGACGCAAAACTACAGAGTGGGAATAGGTTACAAAGACTACTTCCGACCTTACGTTGGTGCTAAGAGCATTACCAATTATATGTATTGGGAAACCGAAGCTTCCCCATTGCAGACTCCCGAAGCGGTAACCACTTTTGAAGCAGGTGCCACTTGGAAAGTGCCCTTGAGCACGCATTGGAGATTTGATGGTACACTGAATTACCAAGAGATCGCCTCAGGAGGTGATTACTTGAGTCTACCGGACCTCTATGGCAGAACCAAGGTCTACTACGACTTTTCGCTATTTGAGCGTGCGCTCCATGCGCAAATTGGTTCTGAATACCAATATGTATCTCAATTCCGAGGGATGAATTACCTGCCCGGCCTTGGTGTGTATTCTGCCTTAAGCGATGTGGAGATGGGACCCAGTCATATTCTCAACGTCTTCTTGAACGTGAGAATTCAAACCGCACAGATTTTTGTGAAATGGGAAAACGCCTTAGAAGGGTTTATTCCTTACAGCAACTGGGGAGCACCCAATCATCCGATGACAGACATGGCCTTCCGCTTTGGATTTAAGTGGAGGTTTTTTAATTAGTGAGCAGTGAGCAGTGAGGACCTGTCCCGACCTTTGTCGGGGGTGAGGACTGGTCCTGATGGATATCGGGAATGGGGGCCGATAGCCCCGCCCCAGTGTGAATTTCGGAAATTCTCCAAACCTAACACTCATAGAAATCGGTTGCATTCTTTAGTACTCGGTTTTAGATTGTAAAACCGGGGCGTGTACCACGCCCTCCCCAATTCAATTTATGAATCCTATATCCACTAGTCGCAAAACAATCGATTGTAGCCGAATCTATCTTTTGGGCTTTGTTGATTTTTCAGAAGGCGAATTGTGTCGTCTGAAAGCGTTTACACGACGGGTAGTTTTCGGAATAACTCGTAGCTTGAGACCGGGGACAGGGGTGTGGCCCCTGTTGGTAGGGATTGGGTATTGGGGACTTGGGACTCGGTGGGACCAAGGGAAGCTGCGCTTCCTCTTTCTATTAACTTTTGCCCGTTCCCCGATACCTGTTGCCTGATTCCTTCCGACAAAGTCGGACCTACGTCTTCTGCTTTTCCTTCTTAGCCGCGGGAAATAGAATGTTGTTCAAGATCAGACGATAGCCAGGAGAGCTGGGGTATAAATCCAATTCCGTAGGAGGGTCTCCTACACGGTGTTGATAATCTTCAGGGTCGTGGCCTCCGTAGAAAGTCCAAGTACCCTTGCCGAGTTCGCCGTGAATGTAACGCGCCTCATTGGCTCCTGGGGTTTCTCCCATGATTAATACATTGGACTTGATCAAGTTTTGATTAAAGGCCGTGGTTTGGCCCATAAAGCCCTTTACTACACGGGTGTGATTTTGGCAGAGCATGGTGGGAATTACATCCCACTTTGCGGAAAATTCAAAGAGAACAAAGAAGTCTTTATCAGCAGGAACTTTTCTGTAGTTGGTTACATCAATATCAGAAAATTCATATTCCATTGGATTTTTGCTGAGCTGAAAATCCTTAAAGGCCAAAGTCCTGTTGTAGTCAATTCGGTTTTGAAAATTAACGTCCGTGCCATCACCATCAAACATGGGCTCACAGATATCTACGCCTTCCGCAGATAGGGCAATGTCATAAGAATCCGTGGCAGAGCACATGGCAAAGAGAAATCCTCCACCCACGACGTACTCTTTAATTCTTTTGGCTACGGCCAATTTTTGTTGGGATACTTTGCTGAAGCCCATAGCTGCGGCTGCGGTTTCGGCTGCCTTTTTGTTTTGAATATACCAAGGGGCATTTCTGTAGGCGGCGTAGAATTTACCGTACTGCCCTGTAAAGTCTTCATGGTGAAGGTGAAGCCAATCATATTGCGTAAGAGCATCATCCAAGACTTCTTTATCGTACACCAAATCGTAGGGAATCTCTGCATAGGTCAAAACCAAGGTAACGGCATCGTCCCAAGGTTGCTTAGAATCCGGAGAGTATACTGCAATTTTTGGCGCCTTTTGTAAAATGACCGCATCCATGTTTTTACTCGGTGAAGAGATTTCTTCCAATATGGCAAAAGCCTTGCTATTGGGAATGCGCTGTGCGGAGACACCGCGAATGTTGCATTCGTTTTCTATGGGTGCAGCGTAGGGAATGAGAAAGCTCCCTCCCTTGAAATTGAGAAGCCATTGGATTTCAACTTCTTGTTCCAAGACCCAATAGGCAACCCCATAGGCTTTTAGGTGATTTTTCTGTTCCGTCTCATTCATGGGTATCAGCAGGTAATCTGCAAATCCCCTGAGAGGAATCAGACTAAAAATCAGGATTATCCGGAAGGTTGTCCATGGGGCCAAACGCTGATGCACCGGTTTCGAAATCATTGAAATCGTTGTTATTTAGTTTGGACTCGTACAAAGTCTCTGAGCCATCGTAGCCCTCATCCAAGTCGGAGAACTTGGCCATAGAACCTTGGAACTTAAGTCTAATGTCTTCGAGTCCCCCGTTTCTGTGTTTGGCGATAATAAATTCACCTTGCCCTTCACAGGGGTCACCGTCTTCCCATTCGGTAAAGCCGTAATATTCTGGACGGTAGATAAAGGATACGATATCCGCATCCTGCTCAATCGCTCCCGATTCCCTAAGGTCAGAAAGTACGGGTCTTTTGTGCCCTGTTCTTTTTTCTACCTCACGTGAAAGCTGGGAGAGTGCGATTACCGGAACACTTAATTCCTTGGCAATACTCTTTAATGAACGTGAAATAATAGAGATTTCTTGTTCACGGTTTCCAGGACCGGATTTTCCTCCTCCCACGGTCATCAGCTGCAAGTAGTCAATAATGATAATTCCCACGTTGTGCTGAGCAACCAAACGTCTACACTTTGCTCGCAAATCAAAAACGGATAGTGCGGGTGTATCGTCAATGTAAAGAGGCGCGGTTTCTAGGTTCTTTACTTTGGACATGAGTTGTTGCCACTCGTGATCATCCAAATTCCCCTTTCTCAGTTTTTCTGAAGACAAGCCCGTTTCCGATGAAATAAGACGTGTAATCAACTGAACGGATGACATCTCCAAGGAGAATACAGCCGCAGGAGTGTTATGGTCTATGGCGATGTTTCTGGCCATAGAAAGTACAAATGCGGTTTTTCCCATACCGGGACGAGCCGCAATAATGATTAAGTCGGAAGCTTGCCACCCCGAGGTCACTCGATCCACCTTGGTAAATCCTGTGGCCACCCCAGAAAGACCTTCTTTCTTGGATATATCGGTAATTTTTGAAATCGCCTGGGTAATCAAAGACTGCGCACTTTCGTAGTTCTTTTTGATGTTTCCGTTGGCTATTTCGAAGAGTTTTTGCTCTGCGCTGTCTAGCAAATCGAGTACATCGGTGGTCTCGTCAAAGGCATCGCCGATGATTTCTGAAGAAATGCGGATGAGTTCCCTCTGAATGTGCTTCTGAACAATAATTCTCGCGTGGTACTCAATGTGAGCAGAACTACTTACCTTTTGAGATAGTTGAATGAGGTAGGTGTCTCCACCCGACACATCAATCAAACCCTTCTTGCGAAGGCTGTCGGCAACCGTAAGAATATCAATGGGAAGTGAATTCCCAAAGAGTTCTCGAATACATTCGTAAATATGAGAGTGTGCTTCTTTGTAAAAAGATTTTTCGTCAAGAATATCAATAACTTCGTTGATGGCGGAGTTATCTATGAGAAGAGCACCCAAAACGGCTTGCTCCAAATCTAGTGCTTGGGGCGGTACCCTTCCTTGTTCCAATTGAACTACAGAGGACTTTTTGGGTTTTCTATTTGGGGATGGTGAGTTTACCATTTCCATGTACGCTCTCTAATTAATAAATATGACTATGTCCCTTTTAAAGAATGTCGGTTTAGGGTTGTTTATTTCAGTCCTCCTTTGGTCTTGTTCAAAGGAAGATGCCAGCATTCCTGTAATTTCTATTGAGAAACCTACTACTGGGACGGTTGTGTTTATCCCTGAAGATATGGTGGTTAAAGCGTCCGTAAGCGATCCTGACTTGGGTTCTATACGGGTAGAACTCGTGGACGATAGATTTCGTCAGGTCCTGCCTCCTCAATGGGTTAAAGTTACATCAACCAACATGGATTTTCAAATCAATTACCCAATATATGGGAAAGAATTATCCACAGGGGATTACTACATTAAGATTACCGCCGCCAACAGTGATAACCAGGCGACTGCGTTTAAAAAGATTTGGGTAGAGGGCATTCCTCTCCATTACAAAGGACTATTTGCTATAGGACAATCCGGACCACAAATTCAATGGTCTAAATTGGACTCTTTAGGAAATGTTTCTACGCTACCAGCCATCTCTTCAATGGTCTATGGATTGGCGGTAAATTCAGAGGAGAGTCAAGTTTCTATTGCCACCCAACAGACGGAACAAATCAAGACCTATTACACAGAAGATCTCCAAATGCCGGAATGGACTCAGAGCCTTATTGGTTCCAACCTTTCCATCACGCAATGGGTAGAACACGACGGGTTGTTTTTGGGTTTGTTTTCTGATGGTTGGATACGCGCCTATCGATTCAACGGTACGCAGGCTTGGTCTACTCAATTACCAGACAGTTACGTCCCGTTTAAAATTTTCGATACAGAAGATCAATGGACAGTCTACGCGGTTCAGACCGGAACCCAGTTTAAGAGAATCTACAAGTTAAACCGATCTACGGGTGCGCTCTTGTTGATTAAAGATGTGCTGCATCCCGTTCTCGATATTCTTCCCAATTTTCAGGGATATTGGTTGATTTTTCAGGAATCTGATGGAACCTCAATCTTTCCTTTTGACGCCCCTAACAACAACATCGGTCCTTCTTTGTATTCCACGGGTAAAACGGCACAGTCCGCAATTTCCATTACGGATCAAATTCAGATTTGGGCCTTAGAAGACGGTGTGTATCAGTTTACAGTGTCACCTCTAGGATTGACTCCAGTAGATGGAGTGGTGGTTGACAAAATGCTTTTTGATCCCCTTTCGCAAAGAATTCTCTATGCCTCTGGAAATACCCTAGAATGGGTTCAGTATCCAGGGTTTCAAACATCACAAACCATTGTGTTGCCTCACAATGCTGATTATGTGGATTTGTTGTATAATAAATAGTGAACAGTGAACAGTGAGCAGGCAATGGGCAACGGGGATGAGTGGTGAGCCGAGTTCCCAATCCCCAAATAAAAAAGCCCCTTCAACAGAAGAGGCTTTGTTAGTTTTATTTGAAGAGAAATCTTATCCCTTGGTTACTCCCATTTCACCGAATTTATCGATGCGTTGAGAAACCAATTTATCCACAGACATTCCCTGTAGGTCTTTGAGCTCTTTGAGGATGGTTTTCTTAACCGTATCAAAGATGGCCTCGGGATTGTTGTGAGCACCTCCAAGGGGTTCTTTGATGATTCCATCAATCAATTTGTTTTTGAGCATGTCTTTGGCGGTAAGCTTTAGGGCTTCTGCAGCTTGCTCCTTGTAGTCCCAAGATCTCCATAGGATGGAAGAACAAGATTCAGGAGAAATTACAGAGTACCAAGTGTTTTCCAACATCAATACCTTGTCTCCAACGCCAATTCCCAATGCACCTCCTGAAGCACCTTCACCGATGATCACACAAATGATGGGCACTTTGAGTACAGACATTTCAAAAATGTTGCGGGCAATGGCTTCCCCTTGACCTCTCTCCTCAGCTTCCAATCCTGGGAAGGCTCCTGGAGTGTCGATCAAACATACTACCGGACGGTTAAACTTCTCGGCCATCTTCATCAAGCGAAGTGCCTTGCGGTAACCTTCTGGGTTGGGCATTCCGAAGTTGCGGTACTGGCGCATTTTAGTGTTTACCCCTTTCTGCTGACCTACAAACATTACGGATTGGTCGCCGATTTTTCCCCAGCCACCTACCATGGCCTTGTCGTCTTTTACGTGACGATCCCCGTGCAACTCAATAAAGTTACCATCTGTCATCGCCTCAATGTACGCCATAGTATAGGGGCGCTGAGGGTGTCTAGACAGTTGCACGCGTTGCCAAGGAGTTAGGTTTTTGGCAATATCTTTTTTGGTTTCTTCTAATTTTTTCTGGAGGTCAGAAATGGTTTTTGACATGTCCACCGCTGACTCCTCTTGCAATTGACTTGCTTTTTCAATCTGGTCTTCTACGTCCTTAATAGGTGTTTCGAAATCTAAATATTCCATGAATGACATGTTTAGGTCGGCAAATTACAAAATTTGGTATTCCAGCGCTTCACTCTTGGGGTAAAGCTTCCTTTTTTGCCTTGTTTTTTTTGATTCGTTTGATTACTCCGTTGGAAACCACTGCAATAAGAATGGTTGCACCTCCTAAATAAAAAGCAGGTGTCATTTTTTCTGCATCGCCAAAGAGCACAAAGGCAAGGAGAATTCCATAAACGGGTTCTAGGTTAATGGTCAGTAATATGGTAAAGGGACTCAAGTCTTTCATAACTCGCACGCTTTCCAAGAAAGGATAGGCCGTGGCAACGGAGCCCAAAATCAACAAATATCCCCAATCGTACATAGAAACTTGAGTGAAGAAATCGAGGGTCAAAGGTTGGGTGAACAAAATGAAAATCCCCACAAAGAGCCATCCACCTATCATTTCCCAAGCAGTGATCGACGTGCTTGTCAATCCTCTTTTAACGTGAATGCCATTTATTACGGAAAACAGTGCCGATAAAAAGGCCGAGACCAATGCCGTTAGGATCCCTGCAAAATATTGCGTTTCTACCGCGAAAATGGTTGAAATCCCCACAATGACCAGAATGCCCATGACAATTTCAAAAATGTCAATTTTTCTCTTGTAAAAGATGGGTTCCAGTAGAGAACCAAAAAAGCTTCCCGAACTCAAACAGGCCAGCGTAACGCTGATGTTACTGATTTTTATGGCGTGGAAAAAGGTAATCCAATGCAGTGCTATGAGAAGCCCCGTTCCCAACAATGCCCAGCGGGCTTTCGCCGAAACTTTAAAGGGAATCTTGGCAATCCATAAATACCCCAAGAAAAAGGCAATGGCAATTCCCATTCGGTACCAAACCAAAGAGACGGCTTCCAAGCTGATCAAATGACCCAGTATGGCGGTAAACCCCCATATGAAAACTATGAAGTGTAACTTGATTTGCGAGTTCATTACTTAGGCGCGGTTTTGTAAAGGAAAATGCCCAAGATGGCAAAGACAATATTGGGAACCCAAACGGCAACCATTGGCGTTAAATCGCCATGCGTGGAAAAGGTTGTGGACACCTGCATCAGGAATATGTAAACCGTGGACAACAGGAGCCCCAATGCGATATTGAGCCCCAAACCTCCTCTTGACTTTTTGGTACTCAAAGAGACGGCTATCAAAATCAAAATAAAGGTAGAGAAGGGAAAGGCCGTTCGCTTGTACAGTTCGATTTCGTGGTAATTCACTTTTTCAGATCCCCTGAGAACTTCTGTGTCAATAAAAGACAGAAGCTCTGGAGTGTCCATCATGGAAGTGGTGAAGAGCTTGGGGACTACGTCCTCAGGCAAGAAGGGATAAATGGTGTCCAATCTTCTGCCCGTGCTCAACAGTTCGGTGCCGTCTTCCAGAATTTCTCTTCGAACCCAATTGTCCAGCCTCCAGATTTTTTTGATGGAGTCGTAGCGAATAAAATCCGCATCCAACTTGTTGATCATGCGACTCTTCTCATACACTTCATAAGAGAAGTTGTATCCGCTCTGACCTCTTTCATTAAAGCTACCCAAAAAGATGACGTGATTGGGCTTTACCTGAAAGTGAATGTCCTGAGATTTGAGGTCTTGATTTTGGTTGTTGTTGATGTAGGTGTTCTCGAAGTTGAGGCGATCAATATTGGTTTTGGGAATGACAAAGTGATTCATCCACATGCTCAATCCAAATACGACCAAGGCTCCGTAGAAAAAGGGCAGCATCAAGCGTCGATAGCTAATACTTGCGGACAAGATGGCTACGATTTCTGTACGAGCCGTCATTCTCGAAGTAAACCAAATCGTAGAAATAAATACGATTAACGAAGAAAATAGATTGCCGTAAAAGGCGATGAAATTCACATAGTAATCCATGAAAATCTCCCTTCCTGAGGCTCCTTTGGACACAAAGTCTTCCAGTTTTTCAGAGACGTCAAATACGATGGCAATGAGCATGATGAGCATCAGCACCGTAAAGAAAGTCCCAAGGAACTTAAAGAATATGTAGCGGTCAATTAACTTCATTACAATCGGGTCTGAACCTTTTCTACCATGACGTTTTTCCAAGAGGCAAAGGTGCCTTCTACAATGTGCTTTCTCGCTTCAGTTACTAACCAAAGGTAAAACGAAAGATTGTGTATAGAGGCGATTTGCCTCCCTAAATATTCATTGGCGTGAAACAGGTGTCTTACATAGGACTTTGAGTAGGTCTGGTCCACGTACTGATCACTGTTGGGGTCCAATGGGGAGAAGTCTCTCTCCCATTTTTTGTTTTTGATATTGATGATGCCTTCGGAAGTAAAAATCATACCATTTCTACCATTTCTCGTGGGCATAACACAGTCAAACATATCCACTCCCAAAGCAATGTTTTCCAAAATATTAGCAGGAGTTCCCACGCCCATTAAGTATCTGGGCTTGTCTTCAGGGAGAATGTCACAAACTTCCTCCGCCATGGCATACATTTCTTCGTGGGGTTCTCCCACAGAAAGACCACCAATGGCATTTCCCTCGCGGCCTTGTTCAGCGATAAATTCTGCACTGCGCTTTCTCAAATCCGAATACACCGATCCTTGAACGATGGGGAAGAGGGTCTGCGAAAAACCATAGAGAGGCTCTGTACTGTCAAATCGCTCTATGCATCGCTTGAGCCAGCGGTGCGTCATTTCCATGGAATCCTTGGCGTAGCCGTATTCGCAAGGGTAGGGTGTACACTCGTCAAAGGCCATAATGATGTCCGCGCCAATAATGCGCTGAGTGTCCATTACGTTTTCTGGCGTAAACATATGAGAAGAACCGTCTATGTGACTTCTGAATTTCACACCGGCCTCAGTAATTTTTCTCATATCGCCAAGAGAATACACTTGGTAGCCTCCGCTATCGGTTAGCATGGGTCTATCCCAATTCATATAAGCGTGTAAACCCCCCGCTTCTCTGAGGGTCTCCATTCCGGGACGGAGATAGAGGTGGTAGGTGTTTCCCAAAATAATCTGGGCCTTTACATCTTCTTTGAGCTCGCGCTGATGAACTCCCTTCACGGTTCCGGCAGTTCCCACGGGCATAAAGATGGGAGTTTGAATTTCTCCTCTATCGGTTTTTACCACGCCCGCTCGGGCTTTGCTCTTGGGGTCCTTATGTTCAAGCGAAAATTCCAATGCTAATTCTTTTTGCGGATTCAAAAGTACCTAATCTCACCGTATTGACCATCCTAATTAATGTTGGGTTAACTATGCCAAGAGTCAATTATTGTTAATTTTGCCTGCAATAACATAGATGCACTCATAATGAAGAAGCACAATTTTTCTGCCGGACCCTGTATACTCCCCGATTCGGTAATGAAACAAGCCTCAGATGCCATCCTTAATTTTGATGGTTTAGACCTATCCCTCATCGAAATTTCTCACCGCTCAAAGAACTTCGTAGAAGTAATGGAAAGAGCTCAGCAATTGGTTAAAGACCTCATGGGTCTTCCCGAAGGCTACTCCGTTCTCTTCTTGCAAGGTGGAGCAAGTTTGGAATTCCTAATGGTTCCCTACA
The DNA here is from genome assembly GCA_965658445.1 of uncultured Schleiferiaceae bacterium. Classification (GTDB taxonomy): domain Bacteria; phylum Bacteroidota; class Bacteroidia; order Flavobacteriales; family Schleiferiaceae; genus CBFHSF01. Next base: position 11,695 of record CBFHSF010000001.1, read on the forward strand.
ACCTCATGAAAGAAGGTGGTAAAGCCGCTTACCTCGATACGGGTACTTGGGCAAACAAAGCCATCAAGGAGGCCAAGGCCTTTGGAGGTACTGATGTTTTGGGTTCTTCTGCTGACAAAAACTATAATTACATCCCAAAGGGTTACACCGTGGGATCTGAATACGATTACTTCCACTGTACTTCCAACAACACCATTTTTGGAACGCAGATGAAGTCTTTTCCACAAGTAGATACTCTTAAGGTGTGTGATATGTCTTCTGACATCTTTAGCCGCCAGTTGGACTTCTCTTCTTTTGATTTAATCTACGCCGGTGCTCAGAAAAACATGGGACCTGCAGGAACTACTTTGGTCGTTGTAAAAGATGAAATCTTAGGCAAGACCGGAAGAAACATTCCCACCATGTTGGATTACCAGACTCACATCAAGAAGGAGTCTATGTTCAACACGCCTCCTGTTTTCCCCATCTTCGTTTCTATGCTTACTCTAGAGTGGCTTAAGAACAATGGAGGAATTTCTTGGATTGAAGGTATCAACCGCCAAAAAGCAGACTTGTTGTACAACGAAATTGACAACAACCCCTTGTTTAAAGGAGCCGCTGCGACGGAAGATCGTTCGGATATGAACGCTACTTTCCTTTTGACAGAAGAAGGTCTCAAGGACGAATTCGATGCTATGTGGAAAGCGGCGGGAATCAACGGACTTAACGGTCACCGTTCTGTTGGAGGTTACCGCGCTTCAATGTACAATGCCCTTCCTTTGGAGAGTGTACAGGTGTTGGTAGATGTAATGAGAGATTTGGCTAAAAAGGCCTAGGCCTTTAAACATAAAAAGAAAGAAAATGAAAGTATTAGCAAACGACGGAATTTCAGCCAGTGGAAAGGCGGCTCTAGAAGCCAACGGCCACGTTCTATTGGAAACTACCGTTGCTCAAGATCAGTTGGCGGCCTTTATCCAGAGCGAGAACATTGAAGTTCTCTTGGTAAGAAGTGCTACCAAGGTGAGAAAAGACCTTATCGACGTATGTCCTTCTTTGAAAGTTATTGGAAGAGGTGGCGTAGGTATGGACAACATCGACGTGGAATACGCCAGAGAAAAAGGACTTAAGGTGATCAACACACCCGCGGCTTCTTCTCAGTCTGTTGCCGAATTGGTTTTTGCCCATTTGGCTGGAATGGTGAGATTCCTTCACGACAGCAACCGCAACATGCCTTTGGAAGGCGACAGCAAATTCAAGCAATTGAAGAAAGCGTATGCTGGTGGTGTAGAGCTCAAGGGAAGAACTTTGGGTATCGTTGGTTTTGGAAGAATTGGACAAGCGCTTGCCAAGTTGGCCCTAGGTCACGGTATGGATGTTTGTTTCTACGATATGATCACCGGAGATGTAGAGTTGGATTTAGAATTGGGTAACGGGGCGTCTGCTAAGGCCACCGTAAAATGGACTGAATTCGAAGATCTTCTCAAGACTTCAGACTTTATTTCTCTTCACGTTCCCGGAGCTGGCAAGGCGCTTATCGGAGCGGAGGAAATGGCCAAAATGAAGCCCGGTTCTGGATTGCTCAACGCAGCACGCGGTGGAGTGATTGACGAGCCCGCTCTTTTGGCAGCTCTGGAATCTGGACAAATCAAATACGCCGGTTTGGACGTATTCGAAAATGAGCCCACTCCAGCGGTTCAAGTATTGATGAATGGAAAGGTAAGTTTGACACCTCACATTGGTGCCGCTACTGAAGAAGCTCAAGACCGCATTGGAACGGAATTGGCAGAACAAATTCACGCCATTTCTCAAGAGGTTACTGCGTAGGTAGGAATTTCAAGAATGATAAATCAAACGGGGAAGTCGAGAGAACATCTTTTGGCTTCCCCTTTTTTTTGTCGCATACGTTGGCTACAAAAGTTAAAGTGCAAACCCAATGTCCAAATCCAATGTGTTGTATTCTCAACATAATTCTTAGAACCCTGAAGGCCCTAAAGTCGTTACAAAATGTAACTTTGTCGTCCCCCAGATGATAACACATGATTAAGATTACACCTTTTAGGGCGTTGCGTCCTACCCGAGATAAGGCGAACCTTGTGGGTTCGAGAAATTACGTTGAGTACACAGAAGAATCCCTTCAGGATAAACTCAATAACAATCCCTACACTTTTCTTCACGTCATCAACCCTGACTTTCACAGCCCCGATCGCGCTGTGGGTCAAGAGAAGTACGAAAAGGTAAGAAAAGCCTTCTTGAAGTTTATTGACAAGGGCATTTTCTTAGAAGACAAGAAAGACGCCTTCTACATCTATCAACAGCAAACCGAAAATCACCTGTACACAGGAATTATCGGAGGCGCTTCGGTTGAAGATTATCAGAAGGGAAAAATAAAAAAACACGAGAACACCTTGGCTCCCAGGGAAGAGATGTTCAAAGAATATCTTCACCACACCGGTTTTAATGCCGAGCCCGTTTTGCTTCTACACCAAGAGCTCAACGAGGTATCTCAATTGATAGGGAAGTACATAGACACCCGAGCAGAGTACGAGTTTTCTACTACTGACAAAGTGGTTCACTACCTGTGGGTGGTCAATGACGATCAAGACATAGCCTCCATTCAGCATGCCTTTTCTACTTTGGATGAGGTCTACATTGCAGACGGCCACCACCGTTCTGCAAGCTCTGCACTCTTGGGTGCGGAAAACGAAGGCAAGACGCCACCGCTGGATTCCTTTATGGCCTTTTTCCTTTCAGAAACCACGATCAAGATTCACGAGTTCAACCGTTTGGTAAAGACTCTGGGAGACTTGTCTGAGGAAGCGTTTTTGGAGAGAGTGTCGAAGAGGTTCTCTGTCGTGGAACTCAAAAAGGACGTTTACAAGCCCGAGACGTTGCACGAGATGAGCATGTACCTCAAAGGCCATTGGTATGCATTGTACGCCAAGCCCGGAAGCTTTAATCCAGAAAACCCAGTGGAATCATTGGACTGTCATATTTTGTCTGAGAATCTATTGGCTCCCGTTTTGGGCATCGAAGATTTGAGAACCGACAACCGCGTTTCTTTCTTGCCCGGTGACTGCGGCCCCGAAGGTTTGATGGAGAAAGTAGATTCCGGAGACTACGCGGTAGGTTTTGGTTTGCTGCCCGTTTCTGTAGATCAACTCAAGGAAGTGGCTGATGCCGAAATGGTCATGCCCCCAAAGAGTACGTATATTGAACCGAAATTGCGTTCCGGAATTACCATTTATAAACTCAGAGATTGATGTCCATAGCACAAAACCTATCTCGTATTTCAGAAGAGCTCGCTGAGGGGGTAACCCTAGTGGCGGTCTCAAAAACCAAGCCCATAGAAGATTTGCAGGAAGCCTATGATTGGGGGCAACGCGTCTTTGGAGAAAATAAAATCCAAGAGATGGCCGCCAAGCACGAGCAGCTTCCCAAGGACATTCAGTGGCATATGATAGGCCATGTGCAGACCAATAAAATCAAATACATGGCTCCCTTTGTGAGCTTGGTTCACGGTTGTGACAGAGTAAAAGTTCTCAAAGAACTCAACAAAGAGGCTCGCAAAAACAATAGAGTAATCGATTGTCTTCTTCAAGTGCACATCGCCCAAGAAGAAACCAAGTTCGGTTTTTCTGAAGAGGAAATTTTAGCTTTCGCCGAAAGCGAGGAAGCCCAATCCTATGAAAACATAAACATCGTAGGTCTCATGGGCATGGCAACTTTTACGGATGATAAAAGCCAAATTGAGCAAGAGTTTTCCTCTTTGGCTCAATTATTTAATTCGCTAAAGGCCAAGTCCCTTTTCCCCAATTTCTCTACCTTGTCCATGGGAATGTCCGGTGACTATGGCTTGGCCATAGAGTGCGGATCCAACATGGTAAGAATCGGCAGTTCCATTTTTGGAGCTAGGAACTACAGTTAATTTGTACGCAGTAATTGACATAGAAGGAACCGGTGGTAAATACAATGAAGAATCCATCATTGAGATTGCTGTATTTCTATTTGATGGCCAGAAGGTCGTAGATCAGTTTATTACCCTGGTCAATCCTGAGAAGCCCATTCAGCCCTTCGTGGAGAAATTAACCGGCATCACCAACAAGATGGTGAGACGCGCTCCCAAATTTCACGAGATTGCCAAGCGCATTGTCAAGATTACGGAGGGGGCCGTTTTTGTAGCACACAATGTAGATTTTGATTATCGCATTTTGCGAAATGAATTTGAGCGTTTGGGTTTTCCCTATGAGCGCAGAACTCTGGATACCATTAAACTTTCAGAAATGCTCATTCCCGGCCTTCCAGCCTATGGTTTGGAAAAGGTTTGCGATGAATTGGGTATTAACAATGGTCATCGTCACCGAGCGGATGGAGATGCTTTGGCCACTGTAGAATTGCTGAAAATACTAATGGAGAAGGACACCAAAAAAGTCATTTCCCGTTTTTCTCACAATCGAACTCAGGACGGCGATTTTCCCTTTGCTCAGCAAACAGAAAAAATGAAAAATGCCACGGGCATTTACTACCTCTTTGACAAGAAAGGAAAGGTCATTTACATCGGCAAGAGCCAGTCTTTGAGAAATGAGATCAACAAGCACTTCTTGCCCACGAGTTTGGAAGCTCAAGAAATTCAAGATCAAATACACTCCCTACAAGTGGAAGAGACCGGTTCCAAAACCTTAGCCTCCATAAAGTATTACATAGAGATTCAAAAGAACAAACCTCCCTTTTCTCCCATGCCCAAAAAGCTCATGCCGTTTGGGATTTTTATTTCTGAAAAGAACAAGAGGATATCTACCTGCAAGGTGCGGAAAATGCAAAAAGGAGACCGTCCGGTACTGATGGTTTCTTCAGAGGCGGAAGGTTTAAAAATATTGGCTCGCATAGCCTTTGAATGCGACATCCCTCTCAACAAGTACATCCCTTCTTTTCAGTACAGGCAAGCCAAAAAGCTATTTCCACCCTTGGGCGCTCCCGTACAACGCAAGCGTAAAAGAGCCTGGAGAACCCTTTTAAAGGAATTGGTTTTTCCGGAGAAAACCTTTTTGTGGACTGACAAGGGCAGAAACCCTCATGAGAAGTCATTTGTCTATGTGGAGAATCGCAAGGTGGTTGGATATGGTTTCTTTGAATTGCAATCTCAAGTAGATTCCCCAGAAAAAATTCATAAAATAATGACTCCCGTTCGCGATGACGCCTATGTGAGAAGTTTGATTTTTGAGCGTCTGCAGGCTGGAGATTCTTCGGTTACTCCTATCGACCTGAAAAATTCAAAGACATAAAAAACCCCGAGCACAGCTCAGGGTCTTCGATATAGATCTTGAATTCTCCAGTTGTGTGGAAGGATTCTAAAAGGCGTATCCTAAACTCAGAATAACTTGAGGTGTTCTCTTGTCTATGTCAAAAGTGTAATCGCTTCCAGCCACCGGAATGGTAGCCTGATCGGCAGAAGAACCAAAGTTGCCTTCGTATTTGAGTTCTGCAAGGATTCCAAATAGTTTTACTCCAGCACCTACTTGGTATCCCCAAGTTCCCTTTTTATATGTGGATTCAAAAATTTCACTAGGGCTTTGTAGGTTGTAGGAAAGAATCGGTCCAGCAAAAATTCCAGCGGGTCCCAATTTTAATCCCACCATAATGGGAATGTCCATGCGATGCTGATTGTAATCGTAATCGGAAGTTCCACCCGTCTTTTCGGTAACAGTGACCTTTCCGTTGATATTGGTATAGAGGATTTCTGGCTGAACGTATAGGAGCAGTAGATTTAACCTCGCAAAGGCACCGGCGTGGTACCCAAAGTTAGAAGAGGATCCATTAACACTTTCTATAATGGCATCGTTGATGTCATCCACTTTGATGTTGGAGGAGTTGACCCCCGCCTTGATTCCAAAGTCGAGGCCGATTTGTCCATACGCTGAGGTCGAGGCCCAAACCATGGCGCACAGAATTAGGAGCTTTTTCATAGGATTTTTTGGTTTTTCTAGGTTTGTGCGCTCTTTCTCAAGACAGCCCTATTGGTTGGTCTACAATAGGTTTACTGCTGATTTAAGAACGCGGTTACGTTTCTCATAATGCGGGCTTCAATTGAGGTAGTGTCGGCTTTTTCGAAAGTTTTCCCCGTGATGTTTTCGTACAACTCGATGTATCTTTCGGATACTGAAATTACAAATTTTTCTGACATTTCTGGGATGGTTTCTCCATCTTTTCCGCTAAATCCGTTTTCGATTAACCACTGTCTTACAAATTCCTTAGAAAGTTGCTTTTGTGGTTCATTGGCGTCTTGACGCGCTTGGTATCCCTCGGCATAAAAGTAACGGCTTGAGTCGGGTGTATGAATTTCATCGATAAGAACGATATTGCCATCGGCGTCTTTTCCAAATTCGTATTTGGTATCTACCAAGATCAACCCTCTTTCCTTGGCCATTTCCGAGCCTCTTGCAAAGAGCTTGCGCGTGTAGTCTTCGAGTTGAAGGTAGTCTTCTTCAGAAACCAAACCCGACTCCAAAATGGCCTCGCGGCTGATGTCCTCATCGTGGAGACCTTGGTCTGCCTTGGTGGTGGGAGTAATGATGGGAGAGGGGAAGGGGGCATTTTCTTTCAATCCCTCTGGCATAGTAACACCACAAAGTACTCTTTCTCCTGAGCGGTAGGTTCTCCAAGCATGGCCAGAGAGATATCCTCTGATCACCATTTCTACTTTAAAAGGCACCGCCTTGAGTCCTGCACTTACCACGGGGTCAGGAGTTGCGGTTTTCCAATTGGGAACCAAGTCTGCAGTTGCGTCCAAGAAATAAGAAGCAATCTGATTAAGGACCTGTCCCTTGTAGGGAATTCCTTTGGGAAGAACTACGTCAAAGGCGGAGATTCTGTCGGAGGCCACCATGACCAATAAATCGTTGTCAAAGCTGTAAACGTCTCTAACTTTTCCGTGGTAAACGTCTGTCTGTCCTGGAAAATTAAATTCGGATTGAACCATTGCATTACTCATAACCTAATATCTGCTATATGTTTTATTTCGCGTTTTTCTCTTCTCTATCCGCCTTGTATTCGGCTTCTTCTACTTTGCTGTAGGCCTTGATAATGTCCTTGACCAATTGGTGTCTTACAACGTCCTTATCATCCAAAAACACCATGCCAATGCCCTTTACGGGCTTTAGAATTCTCAGCGCTTCAGACAATCCAGAGCGCTGCTTTCTCGGCAAGTCAATTTGACTTTGGTCTCCTGTAACAATAAATTTGGCGGAGGCACCCATTCTAGTAAGGAACATCTTCATTTGAGAAAGCGTCGTGTTTTGGGCTTCGTCCAAAATCACAAAGGCATTGTCCAAGGTTCTTCCTCTCATAAATGCCAAGGGTGCAATTTCAATAACTTGCGTTTCCAAGAGATAGTTGAGTCTTTCAAAGGGAATCATATCTCGCAGTGCATCGTACAAGGGTCTCATATACGGATCGAGTTTCTCCTTCATATCCCCTGGCAAGAAACCCAAGTTTTCCCCGGCTTCTACCGCAGGGCGAGTCAAAATAATTCTCTTTACCTCTTTGTTTTTTAGCGCTCTTACCGCCAAGGCAACTCCAGTGTAAGTCTTACCGGTTCCGGCGGGGCCAATGGCAAAAACCAAGTCGTTCTTGTCCGCCAATTCCACCATCTTCTTTTGGTTGATGGTGCGCGCCTTTACGTGGTGGCCGGACACACCGTGCACCAATACGTCATCGTTTTTCTGGAGTTTTTGAACGACCTCTTTGCCGTTTTCCATTACGATGCGCTCAATTTGATTTTCAGAAATACTGTTAAAGCGAGCCAAGTGCTCTTGAATTAGAGCGACCTTTTCTTCAAAAATTGCGATGGTATCCTCATCGCCATTGACTTTAATTTTATGGCCTCTGGCGGTTACTTTAAGTTTGGGATAAAACCCCTTGAGAAGGGTTAGATATTTATTTCCAGCCCCATAGAAATCTTGGGGTTCCGCTTCGGTCAGGTGAATGGTCTTTTCTGTCAACTGCGTATGGGATTCTTTAATTTTTCTTTGCCAAAGGATGTTGATATATTGCTACCTTTGGAGCTTACAAAAGTAATTGAAAATACCCCAAACCTCTCGTTGCTAGGTTAAAATATGCCATTGATCACTCTTATTTCTGATTTTGGGACGGTAGATCCTCATGTAGCTGCAGTAAAAGGTAGTTTGTATTCTGAAAATGAATCTTTTAACATCGTGGATGTATCACACGAAATCGACCCCTTTCACCTTCAGCAAGCATCTTTCGTTCTCAAGTATGCCTATCCTCACTTTCCGGAAGGTACCATTCATTTGATTTTTGTGGATGAAGAGAAGACTGCCCAAAGAAAGCACATAGTGGTCAAGGCCAATGGACATTACTTTATTGGTGCAGACAACGGTATGTTGTCCTTAATGGACCTTCAGCCCGAAGAAATTTTTGAGATTGATCTGACCAATGCACCGGAGTTGGTTTCCTCCAAGCAAATCTTTGCTCGCATTGCCGGGCACATTGCCCGAGGTGGAGCCCTCTCTTTAATTGGTAAGAAAAAGGATGGATGGAAAGAGTTGGCTGTGTCCAATCCCATCATCAATGAAGCGGGAATCCAAGGAAGCGTGGTCTACGTTGATCACTACGGAAATGTCATCACCAATATTCATCAAAGTGCCTTTGTTGCAGCGGCCAAAGGACGGTCTTTTGAGATTGAGCTCAACCGCCTTCGCACCATGAAAAAAATCTCTGAGAGTTTTTCTGAAGCCACCAACGGAGACTTGATTGCCGTCTTTAACAACGAGGGATTCTTAAAGATTGGAATTATCAATTCCGTTCAAAAAACGCATTCAAGTGCCCATAGTCTTTTGGGACTCAAGGTAAATGACGTAATTCGCATTAATTTTTTTAGATGATCCGCATCGTAAAAATGGAATTTGATCCTGCCAAAGTGGAGGACTTTAAAACGCTCTTTGACGACGTTAAGGAGAAAATCAGAGCCTTTGAAGGCTGTCTGCACTTAGAATTGTTGCAACAGACCCAAGGGGGAAATATTTTCTTTACCTACAGCGTTTGGGAGGATGAAAAATACTTAGAGAACTACAGGTCGTCAGAGTTGTTTGCCACCGTATGGGCAGAAACCAAAAAGGGGTTTGCCGGTAAGCCAGAGGCCTGGAGTGTAGATCAAAAAGTTATACTAGAGTGATCAGTTTATTTAGAAAGGAAATCAACCATTTTTTCAGCTCGTTGACGGGGTACCTTGTCATGGCGGTCTTTTTGGTTTTGACCAGTTTGTTCTTGTGGGTTCTCCCAGGGACGTTTAATATTTTCGACAGTAGTTACGCCGGTGTGGACAATCTTTTTTTGATTGCCCCATGGGTGTTTTTGTTTTTGGTACCGGCCACTACCATGAGAATGTTTTCTGATGAAAAGAGAACCGGAACCTTAGAATTGCTGCTGACCAAACCGTTGACAGATTTTCAGTTGGTCTTCGCCAAGTTCTTGGCGGGATGGGTATTGGTCATCCTAGCTCTTTTGCCCACTCTTCTCTATGTCTACACGGTGTACCAACTTGGAAACCCCGTAGGTAACTTGGATACTGGTGCAACGTTGGGATCCTTTATTGGATTGCTATTGCTCGGAGCGGCCTACGTAGCCATTGGATTGTTTTCTTCTTCTTTGACGGACAACCCCATCGTAAGTTTTATCCTCGGTGTGATGCTGTGTCTGTTTATGTACGTTGGCTTTGATCAGATTGCCGAACTCAAGTGGTTTGGAATTGCCGATTTGTTTTTGCTCAACCTGGGAATCAATGAACATTATACTTCTCTGAGCAGGGGAGTTATCGATACTCGTGATTTGGTGTATTACATCTCTTTGATGACGCTCTTTTTTGCGGCCACTCAATTGGTATTAAAATCTAGAAAGTGGTAACCATGAAGAGAAGAGTAAACGACCTCCTGCGCTTTTTGATTTTGGTAGTGATTCTCATCGCTGTCAACATGTTGTCTTCTCAGTTTTATGGTCGCTATGATGCGACTTCTGAGAAGAGGTTTAGTCTGCATCCTGCCACTCAAGAGTTGGTGGATAATTTTGAAGAGAGAATTCTCGTTCGCGTATACTTAGATGGAGACTTCCCGTCGGGATTTCAGCGCTTGAGCAAAGAGACTCGCCAGATGCTGGACGAGTTTAGAGCCTACAATTCCAATATTGAATACGAATTCATCAACCCCAACGGAGACGATGATCCCAAGGTCAATCAACAGATAAAGAATCAGTTGGCGGACTATGGATTGCAGCCCATTCAAGTAGAAATCACCAAAGACGGAGAAAAGCGACTCACAGAAATTTTCCCGGGAGCAGTGGTATTTATGGGAGATGTGATTCTGCCCATTTCTCTTTTGCAATCGCAATTTGCAACGGACCCAGAAGTCCAGGTGAATTCCTCCATCCAGAATTTGGAGTACCAGTTTGCCAACGTCTTTAGACAACTTCAAATAAAAAAGAAAAAGGCCATTGGTTTCTTGACGGGACACGGGGAATTGGGAGACAAATACATTGCGGATATCGCTCTAAGGCTCAGTGCATACTACTCGGTTTCCCGATTCAATTTAAGGGAAGTTGCAGATACTGCAGATTTTTCTCTCTCTGCGCAACAGAGGCGAATCAATCGTTTTGATGCGGTAATTATTGCAAAACCTCAGAGTCAGTTCACGGATTTGGACAAGTTGCTCATTGATCAATACGTAATGTCTGGCGGTAAGGTGATGTGGTTTTTGGACCCCGTATTTGCCAACATGGATTCACTTCAGTACGCCTCTGAGTTTATAGCGTATCCCATTGCAGATCAGCTCAATTTGACGGATCAACTATTCAAGTACGGGGTGCGTGTGAATCCCAACCTTGTCATGGACATGGTGGCAGCCGGCGTAAATGATAGACGCTCGGTAAATCGTTGGGTGTATTTCCCCATGATTATGCCCATAGAAAAGCATCCCATCGTAAAGGATCTCAACGCCATTAAACTGGAGTTTGCTTCTACCTTGGATACCATTACATCTCCAGGAATCGAGAAAACAATATTGTTGAGGACTTCGCCTTACACGCGTGTTGTTCCCACACCTCACCGCGTATCTTTGGCCACTCTTTACGAAGAACCCAATCCGGCTTACTTCTCACAGAAGCACTTACCAGTGGGAATTCTATTGGAAGGGGAATTTGACAGTTACTTCGCCAATAGAGTTATACCAACCGAGTCCCTCGATCCTACGTATACTTTGATAGAAAAGGGGAGGAAGACTCAGATGCTCGTCGTGGCAGATGGTGATGTCATCAAGAATCAACTCAACCTAGTCAATCCCAATATTCCCAAGGGAACCCCATTGCCACTTGGCTTTGATCAGTTTACCGGAATGGAATTTGGGAACAAGGACTTCTTGCTCAACGCAGCCGATTTTCTCCTAGACGATACCGGATTGATAAATATCCGTTCACGAGAATTAAAAATTCGACTGTTGGACAGCAACAAAGTCCAGAGCCAACGTGTTACTTGGCAAATTATTAATACGGGGGTACCCGTTTTGCTCATCCTTTTGGCGGGCGCATTGTACGGCTTTATTCGCCGTCGCAGATACACAAAATAAGACGGAAAAAACATTCCCATTGTTATGAAAAACAACAGAGTTTTACTCCTTGTAGGCCTTTTGGCAGCATTCGTTGTTGCGTATTTTTTATTGGCGGATCAAGAGTCTAAATCCACTTTGGACGGCGTAGATAATTACACTTTCACCATAGAAGACACTGCGGCTGTGCATCGCATTGTTATCAAGGACAAGAGACCTACAGAGGTGGACTTGGTCAGAGGAGAAAACGGATGGACGGTAAACGGAAAATTTAAGGCGAGAAAAGATGCCGTTGAAGTTTTGCTAGAGACCATGAACCGCATGACTCTTAAAAACTTTACCAATGTCGCTTCGCGCGAAGCCATTCTCAAAAACATGTCGGTATACGGAAAAGAAGTTATGCTTTACGATGCCGAAGGAAATGAAATAAAGCACTTCTACGTGGGAACCAATACGGGCAACGACCTGGGAACCTACATGCTCATTGCAGGTGCCGATCAACCCTATGCGGTTTACATTCCGGGATTTAACGGGTATTTGTCCAGTCGATTTATCAGCGATGAACACCTTTGGCGAGATCGCAAAATTTTCGGAGTTCCCGTAGAAGCCATTACCTCAGTAACCATGGAATACCCCGGATTGGAAGAGAATTCATTCCGCATGATGCGCAATGCAGAGGGGAATATTCAGGTTTTAGACAACGAAGGGAATCCAGCAGATTTTAACCCGCAACGCGCCGCTGCCTTTTTGCAAGGGGTTTCTAAAGCCAATTACGAAGGGATGATTATTGAGACCGACGAAATCTGGTCCAAAAGAGATTCTGTGATTGCTTCCACCCCCGTGTTTACCTTAACCGTGGCGTATGGAGAAGGCAAAGAACTCTCCTTGTCAGGGTATCACATCAAAGCGGCAGAAGGTATTTTGGATGCGGCAGGCAATCCTGCAAAGTGGGATGCGGATAGGATGTATGGAGACATTTCTGACGGCCGCTTTACGCTGATTCAATACTTCGGATTGTCAAGAGTTCTGAAATCACTTCAGGAGATTGCCGACCCCGAACCGTTGATGTAGGACCACACCCGAAGGTTCCGCTATCAACAAATCGATTTGTTTTTTGGTAACTATTTGTTTTTCAGTGTGTAAGATTCTGTTCTTTTGTTGAAAAGTGGACGCTTTTTCCGTGGTGTAAGACAAGGGTTTCTGTTATATTTGTTCAACAGGTGTATACCTACTGATTTTCCTATAGAAATAAACTTAATACTATACAGATGAAATTTATCGTTTCAAGCGGCGCGCTTCTCAAGCAACTGCAAATGATAGGCGGGGTAATTAACAATAACAACACCCTTCCCATACTCGATAATTTTTTGTTTGAGCTCTCAAGCAATTCCCTTAAAATTTCGGCATCGGACCTAGAAACTACTATGACCACTTCTTTGGAAGTTCAGTCGGATACAGAAGGTATGGCGGCCATGCCCGCAAAGATTTTGATGGATACGCTCAAGACCTTCCCAGAACAACCTTTGACTTTTGTCCTAGACGCTGAGAAGCACACGGCAGAAATCTCTTCTGACCACGGTAACTATTCCGTTGCCTTTGTAGAAGGAGATGAGTTTCCTCGCCTTCCCGATTTAGAGGATGCCTCGACCACGGTTTTGCCGGGAGATATTTTGGCCACCGCTGTTCAAAAGACTTTGTTTGCTGCAGGTAACGATGAGTTGAGACCGGTAATGTCCGGAGTCTTCTTCCAGTTTACCCCATCAGAATTGACCTTTGTGGCTACGGATGCTCACAAATTGGTAAGATACCGAAGAACGGATTTGTCATCGGAAGGAACCGCAGAGTTTATCATGCCCAAAAAGCCATTGACTTTGCTAAAGGCCTCTTTGGGAACTCACGACCACGAAGTTAAAATTCACTACAATACGACCAACGCTCGCTTTGAGTTCGAGAACGTAATCCTTACTTGTCGTTTGATCGACGGAAAATACCCCAACTACGAGGCGGTAATTCCACAAGACAATCCCAACAAGATGATGATTGAGAGAACGTCTCTCCTCGGTTCTACCAAGCGTGTGGCTATTTTCTCTAACAAGTCTACACACCAGATTCGCCTTAAAATGGCAGGTTCTGATTTGTTGATTTCTGCTGAGGATTTAGACTTTGCCAACAAGGCCTCCGAAAGATTGACCTGCGAGTACGCTGGGGATGACTTAGAGATTGGATTCAACTCTCGCTTCTTGCTAGAGATGTTGGGCAACTTGGAGTCAGATGGCATTCGCATGGAGATGTCTGCGCCCAACCGCGCGGGAATTATTCTTCCCATGGACGGTCAGGACGAAGGCGAAGATCTTCTGATGTTGGTGATGCCGGTTATGATCAATAGCTAAAATGGAAATCCTCGTTGTAGGAGATGTCCATGGGTGCTATTACACTTTCAAGAAATTATTGAAGAAGCACTGGGATCCGAGTTCCATGTATTTGGTTCAACTCGGAGACTTGGTCAATAAGGGACGCCATTCTGGGCGCTGCCTAAAGTTGGCTATGGAGCTTCAAGCTGAATATCCCTATCAAGTGTTTTTCCTTAAGGGCAATCACGAAATGAAACTCCTGCAAGCGGCCAAGGACCGTGGAGTTATCAAAACGAGAAAGAATGCACTCAAGCACAACATAGATTGGTCCACTGTGCGAAAATGGGTTAAGGAAAGACCCTTGAAATGGGAGAACCCTCACCTTCTCATTACTCATGCTGGCGTGGGAAAGGGGACCAAAAAGCCCTTTAGCGATGAGAATACCCGTGGGGTGGTTTATAATAGGTCGGCCATAAAGCCGTTAGAAAAAATGCAGGTCTTTGGACATGTAGCACAAAACACGGGCGAACCGCGTTATCTGGAAAAGGAAAATGCTTGGTGCATTGACACCGGTGCTTCCAACGGAAATTGTCTTACGGCCCTTCGACTGAGTTACAAAGGGAAAGTAAAGGAAGTAATCTCCTTGGAAACCCAAGAAGAAGACCTTGCAACGAGAAAAAAGAAATAGAACAAAGCGGATTCCTCTGGTCTTCTTTATTTTTTTAGATTTGAGCATTCGTAATGTATTAACCCTAAACGACAATTGATTGCGGGTTCAACCAAACCGCTGTCAGTGATTAAATTAAATACCGATGAAGAAATTAGCGATTGTACTTTCATTGTTTGCGCTGGGAACTACGGTTTCTGCACAAAAGATAGATTTGGGAGTAGGTGGTGTTTTTGCACTTCCTATGGGTGATTTTGCCGATGCTACAGAGATGGGCTACGGTGGAAACATTTCCGTAAACTACTTTATCATGCCCAACGTTTCTGCGGGTATTGAGGTAGGAGGAATTTTCTTCCAGGAAAAGTCAGAAGGCGGGGTTTCTAACCTCTTTACTTCTTTCCCTATCCAAGCCGTAGGTAAGTACTACTTTATGGACAATGCTTTTAAACCCTATGGAGGTTTGGGATTGGGATATTTCTTGATGCAGAATGAAGTGAGATACTCTGATGATCTACAGGCTTTGGGATTGACCAATCAAACCACGGATCAAGCGGGTTTTGGAATCTCTCCACGTTTGGGTTTTGACTACGCTTTTAACAAATGGGTAGCCCTAAACTTTGAGGTGAACTACAATTTGCTTTTCAACGAGACCAAGGAAAAGATCACAGTGACTATCGACAATCCGTTGGATCCAGCAAATCCCATTGAGTCTGAAGCGGAAGTAACCTACCCAGCGACTCCATTTTTGGGAGTTAACGTGGGTCTCAAGTTCACTTTGTTCGACAATTCTCCGGAGATATTCTAATACGGTTTCCTCGTCTTTAGGACGGCTTTAACAGCATTTGGAAAATAATATACACAGAGACCATTCTTTGTGAAATAAGTCACCCCGCCCTACGGCGGGGTTTTTTTATATTTGTGCTCATCAAAATTGAGAATCAAATAAAATCTATAACATATGCCAAAAGGTGTTTTTCAAGTTCCGGTTCCCGTTAACGAACCCGTTCTTTCATACGGCCCAGGTACAGCAGAGCGCGAGTCGCTTCAGAAAACCTACGCGGAGCTCAAGTCTGCACAAGTAGACATCCCCATGTATATTGGAGGAAAAGAGATTACTACCAATGACAAAGTGGAAATGAATCCTCCACACGACAAAAATCACGTGTTGGGTCACTTTAACAGAGGAACCCAAGAGCACGTAACCATGGCAATTGATACGGCTTTGGAAGCCCGCAAAAAGTGGTCTCAACTCTCTTGGGAGCACAGAGCGGCAATCTTCCTCAAAGCTGCCGATTTGGTTGCGGGTCCATACCGTGCAAAAATCAATGCAGCTACTATGTTGGCGCAGTCAAAAAACGCATACCAAGCTGAGATTGACGCAGCGTGTGAGTTTGCAGATTTCTTGCGCTTCAACGTACAGTACATGGTAGATATTTACGAGCAACAGCCCGAGTCTGTAGATGGACTTTGGAACCGCTTGGAATACCGTCCTCTAGAAGGATTTGTATTTGCCATTACTCCGTTTAATTTCACCGCCATTGCCGGAAACCTTCCCGCTTCTGCTGCCCTAATGGGGAACGTAGTGGTTTGGAAGCCTGCGGATACACAAGTGTACTCTGCCGGAGTCGTTATGGAAATCTTCAGAGAAGCCGGTTTGCCTGATGGCGTTATCAACTTGATCTTCACGGACGGTCCAGAGGCTGGGGATATCGTATTTAAGCACCCAGATTTTTCTGGATTGCACTTTACGGGATCAACAGCGGTTTTCCGTCACCTGTGGAAGGAAATCGGTTCTAACATCGAAAAGTACAAAACATACCCTCGCATTGTGGGAGAAACGGGAGGTAAGGACTTTATCTTGGCGCACCCCAGTGCAAACCCTGCTGAGGTGGCTACGGGAATTTCAAGAGGAGCTTTTGAATTCCAAGGACAGAAATGTTCAGCAGCTTCTAGAGCCTACATTCCTGCCTCTATGTGGGATGAGGTAAGACAGTACGTAATTGACGATGTGTCTTCCTTTAAGATGGGTTCTCCAGAGGACTTCTCTAACTTTATCAACGCGGTAATCGACAAGCGCTCTTTCGATAAGATTTCTGGATACCTTGAGTACATCAAGTCGCAAGAAGATGCTGAGATTATCATTGGAGGAAATGCAGATGATAGTGTAGGTTACTTCGTGGAACCAACTGTAGTGGTTACTAGCAATCCTAAGTTCCGCACCATGTGTGAGGAGATTTTTGGACCGGTTATCACGATCTTCGTTTACAATGACGAAGATTGGGACGCTACACTTTCACTCATTGATGAGACTTCTGAGTACGCACTTACAGGTGCTATTTTCTCTAAAGATCGCTACGCTGCAGAGCAGGCGACCAAAGCTTTGGAGAATGCAGCCGGAAACTTCTACATCAATGACAAGCCAACAGGTGCGGTTGTAGGACAACAGCCATTTGGTGGAGCGAGAGGTTCGGGTACAAATGACAAGGCAGGATCTTACCTCAACTTGTTGAGATGGGTGAGCCCACGTACCATCAAGGAAACCTTTGTTCCTCCTGTAAATTACAGATACCCTTTCTTGGACTAAGAACGTTCAAGGAGAATTGAATACGGATTTAATCCCACGAATTTAAAATGATAAGCCCCGAAGCACCGCTTCGGGGCTTTTTTTTGGTTGTCGAAAGTTCGTTTTTTGTTTTCGTTTGGTGTTTCCGTTTGGTGTTTCCGTTTGGTTCCAAGCAACTACTTGGCCTTTTCCTCTCTGGGGGGAGGAGGAGGCGCCTGAAGACCCTTGTCAATAGTCTCTCCGCGTTCTGGGGTGACGATTGGGCTGTCAAAGACCACGCGCTTTTGAAGTATCCAAGATCCATCTACCCATTCCAATCCATCGTAGCTAAAATCGGGACCGTAAAATTCCCACTGCTTTTTCTGTGAGGCGTCGGGTGGGGCCAAGTGGTCCACGAGAATCATTTTCTCGTTTTTCATCCAACGCAGTGTGGCATTGTGTTGTGGCGAATATCGAAAGACCAGGCGATGAGGTTTTCTCTTGAATTCAATGTCCTCAACAATGGGGGTATTAAAAATCTGAGCTCCCCATCTCAATTCGGGCAGGGTTTCCACTTTCTGAATGGGTTCTACCACCTTCTCTTGATGTCCTTGTAGGCGTGGTCTAAAGCCTAACAAATTGTAGTATACGTCTCCTTTGTACTTTGTGGTAACGATGTCATAATAATAGGCTCCGTACCATTTTTTGGAACCCATCCAATGGTATTCAATGCCCTCTGAGTGCAATCCCGATGAGTCGATAAGTTCTATCCAATTTCCATTGTAATGCATCCACCCGTAAAATTCAAAAATGCCACCTGCTCTGGGAAATACCCAAGTGTAGATTTCAAGATTTCCGTCGTCAGAAGCCACTTTGGAGATGGGCTTGATTTGCGCTAATTCCTCTGCCGTTGGTTGGGATCTAACGTATTGAGCAAATTTCTCATTGAAAGAAAAAAGCGCTTTGCGACGCTGTGGCTCTCGGGGTGCAGAAGAAAAAGTTTGAGACCATTGAACCAAGGAATCAATGGGTGGGCGATCTCCAAGAATTTGTGAAAAAGAGGAGGATCCCGTTAGAACAAAAGCACTGAGAACTATGGTTTTTAGAAGCTGTTTCATCTGGAAGGTTTTCTGGAAACGAGGAGAAATTTAAACGTTTACACCCGAAAGATAGTATAAAAAAATCCCGCCGAAGCGGGATCTGTATGAGTTTGTGGTTCGCAAGGAACGTTTTGTCAAAAGGAAATTTACACGTGTAAGAAATCTTTTTTCTTGTGTAATTCGTCTTCCGTTTCTTCATTGTCTTCATCGGGAACACAACAGTCTACCGGACATACTTCTGCACATTGAGGAGTGTCGTGGAATCCAACACACTCCGTACACTTATCGGTTACAATGTAATATACGTCGTAATCAACAGGTTCTTGGGCCTCGTCTGCGTTGAGTGATTTTCCGCTCGTAGTCACAATGTTCCCAGACAAATCAGTGCCGTCAGCAAAACGCCATTCCATAGCGCCTTCGTAGATGGCATTGTTGGGGCATTCGGGCTCACAGGCTCCGCAATTAATACATTCGTCGGTTATTTTGATAGCCATAACAAGCTGGTTTTTTACGTTACTTTGCAAAGTAACAAAACAATCGCCAAAAATGTTGGACACAACCTCCATTGTTAACGGTTTTTATAACCTTTCTAAATCCTTTGAACGCCTGTCAAAAGTTGCGCGTGAAGTGCATGAAAAAGGATTTTCTGATTCTCCGGAGGGGGAGGTGATTCTTCGCGCTCGCGCGGAAAACGGTTGGTTTGATCCCTCAGAAATTGCCTTTGCTGCCAAGCATTGGGCACAGGCCATGGGAGATGAGAATCAAGTAAAGAGTTGGTTAGATCCACAAACCTCACTTCCCGTGTCTCAGCCCAAAAAGGTGGGAGTCATCATGGCAGGAAACATTCCCTTTGTGGGGCTTCACGATGCGTTGTCTGTTTTGGTAAGTGGACATTCACTAATGGCCAAGATGTCATCGGAAGATTCTGTTTTAATGCAATGGGCTTTCGCCGAAATCAGCAGGGCCTTTCCCCGTTGGGAAAAGCAGTTTGAGCAAGTTGAGAAATTGAATGATGCAGAAGCCGTTATTGCCACCGGCAGCGACAACACGGCTCGATACTTTGAATATTACTTTTCTAAAGTTCCTCATATCATCAGAAAAAACAGAACCTCAGTCGCGGTTTTGGACGGGGAAGAGACTCCAGAAGAAATCAAAGCTTTAGGCGAAGACCTATTTAGATACTTCGGTTTAGGATGTCGCAACGTCACCAAGTTGTACTTGCCCAAGGGATTTGATTTGGATAGACTCTTTGGTCAGTGGGTAGATTTTGGATACGTGCATCAAAATAAAAAGTACGCCAACAACTACGACTACCACAAGGCCATTCATTTGATGAATAAAGATACCTTATTAGAAAATGGATTTGTCATGCTCATGGAAAATCCAAAGCTGGGGTCAGCCGTGTCCATGCTTCACTATGAATATTACGAAGATTTAGCTGCGGTGGAAGCAGATCTGAAGAGTCAAGAGTCAAGCATTCAATGCGTGGTTTCACACAACGGAGAACTTTCCAACGCTTTGCCTTTTGGTGAGGCGCAAAGACCTAATCTCTCTCAATACGCAGATGGAGTGGATACGCTAGCCTTTCTCTCGGTGCTCTAGATTGCGGCCTTTGAGGTTTTCCTACTGATTTTCGTAGGCTCCCAAATCGGGAATACCACTTCTAACGATTCCCAAAATGTCCTCAGGAACCGCTACGCCATCGGGTAAATTCCCCTGGTTTATCGCAGGAGAAATGGAATCCAGTCGGTAATCATTGAGATCGGTGTCCAAGAATTCGGGATCTTGATTGAAAAGACAATTGGTGAAAAACGCAGGATCCGTAATGTCGTAGCTGTTGTCAATGGGGTTGGGGTCCAACCTAAGCAGAGACGTGTTGAATTGATAATCCATGCCGTCGGCACCTTCTTGAGAAATGGTGACCTCAGAGGTCTTGTTTCCGTAGACAATACAATTTCCAAAATACGCCTGATTGAGGTCTCTAACATATCGCGTTCCAAAGCCGTCTTCAAAGAAGTTGGTCAAGAAAACAGCAGGCGTAGATCGAGACGATTGATTCCAATAGTTGGCAAACGTAGAATGTTTAAAAGAATACCTTCCGCCAAGAGCGTAAAAATTGGAAACGCCACAGTTGGCAATCACAACATTTTCACCTTCAATAAGAGAATAGCCTCCGTATAGACCCACGCGTGAGTGGTTTTTGATGATGGAATTGCGCAGAATTAAATTGGGAATGGAACTGTTATCTCCCACAGAGTCGGCCCTGATGGCAATGCTTCCATTCTTGATGATGGCGTGGTTGATGAGGTTGTTTTCGCTGCCTTGCATGATAAAGATGCCTCCCAGAACGCCGCCCCATTGTCCGGGTATATCTTCGTAGGCGGGTTCCAATCGGTCCCCTTGAAATACCACAGGATTCATTTCGATGTCTCCGACGTCTGCAGGGTCCACCTCAAGTTGCCCACCTCGATACACCCAAAGGCCTGAGCCATTGTGAAAGTAAACTTCGGCCCCAGCCTCAATGGTTAACGAGCACGTGCTATCAACAACCGCATAGCCATAGACCACGTGGGGTTTGTCATTGGTCCACACTTCATTACAGGGAAGTATAGAAAAGGGCACGATGATGTCTTGTGCTGGCGGATTTTGAGGTATGGTTAAAGATCGGTTGGCATAGTGAAAATAAGCGTCCTTGGCCAGAGTGACCAAGTCAACGTCTTGGAAAACACCTCCGGTATTGAAAAGGATGGAATCCGTATACAGCAGCTCCAAGGAACCGGTCACATCAGCCGTGACTTCCACAAAAATGTATAGAGAATCATTGGCCAGTAACTCTACGTCATTTATACTTTTGGTAGACGTTCCGTTGACATTCATTCGGTAGTAAGAACCTTGTCCATTGGCCAGCCTAATGTTGTTGATGTAAATGTCTTCTGAGGAAGGGTTGAATACCTTAAGAGTTCGGGTAGAAGAACCAATGGTCGCAAATACGGTATCTAAAAAGACGGTATCGGTAGAAAACTGAAGTTGCACGGCAGAGCGAGAAAAAGTTTCCTTTTTTCTACATCCCATCGTAACGATGATGCCCAACGTCAATAAAATCAGAAGTCTTTTCATTTTAAATGTTGTTCAAAATCATGTCCTGGTTGTTTAACACAACAAGGTCAGTTACTGGCAAAAGTATGTATCCTCAACAGAATGAGGGACAAAAAATTGTAAGGATGTTCACAAAATTAGTTTTCGACATTCTGTGTTGCCATTTGAAGGAAACGTGCTTTTATGGGGTCGTCACTTTCCATGGAGGATTGAGGCGGTATTCACCGGCGCGGTACAGAATAATCCGATGATCGTCAGGGTCTTGCGTTGTGGCCTCTGTCCATCCCCAGTCTTTATCCTTTATCTGCTCGTGGAATACAATGCCTTTGGATTCTAAATCAGCCACCTGCTCTTCCAAATTTTCGCATTCAAAGTAAAGTACCATCCCCGGTTGTTGAGGAGGCGTTTCCGAACGATGAAGAGAAAAAGTGGTGTTTCCTACAGGCGCTTTAAACCTAGAATACCTCGGAATGGAATCCACAATGAGTATGCAACCCAACAATTGGTAGAAGGCCGCCGAGGCTTCCATTTGGGTCGTGGGAAGGGTGATTTGATTTAATTCCATCGGGAGAGTATGACGCCTTTTAGAATCATTGGTTTGGTCTAATTATCTCGGTCTTCAAACGTTTCCGCTTTCTTGTCTTTTACGCGTTTGATGATCAAGTAAATCAATAGAATAAAACCGACAGTCCAAATCATAAAATTCAAGCCCATTGCAATCATTGTAGGAGTATCCATGGAAGGTGTGTTTGTGTTATGAGAGTTTTACAGCCGTTCCGTAGGCCAAAATCTCAGAAGCACCTTGCATAACCATGCTTGTGGTCAACCTGACGTTTACAATGGCATCGGCACCAAGCCTTTCTGCATCCTGAATCATTCTCTGCATGGCTTGCTCTCTAGATTGCGCTTGCAATTTGGTGTATTCGTCAATTTCTCCACCTACGAGATTCTTGAGCCCGGCAAAAATGTCATTTCCTAAGTGACGCGCTCGAACAGTAGATCCTCTTGCGATGTCAAGTACTTCTGTAATCTGTCTATTGGGAACGGTTTCTGTGGTTGTAATAATCATTTTTGTTGTTTTTTTGTAGCTCAAAAGTTAGTGAAAAAGAAACAGGCTTTTTCTCAGGAGATAAAGAATCTTTAAAACCTTATGAATCACCGGAATTCTTTCCTATATTTGCGCCCCTCAAAAGATGGAAAAAGGGAGCTGGGCAAAAACTCAGCTCAAAAACAATAAAGATTATGAAAAAAGGAATTCACCCAGACAACTACCGCTTGTGTATCTTCAGAGATATGGCAACTGGTGATGAGCGTTTGATTCGCTCTTGTGCAAACACTAAAGAAACAGCAGAATTCGAAGGAGCAGAGTACCCATTGGTAAAAATGGAAGTATCTTCTTTCTCTCACCCATTCTACACTGGAAAAGTTAAACTTCTCGATACTACAGGTCGTGTGGATAAATTCCGCAACCGTTACGCGAAGTTCCAAAAGAAATAATCCGAGAGGAAGTTCTCTTATAAAATATACCAAGTCATTGTCTTGGTTTATGAGCCCTGATTTGCAAATGCATTTCAGGGCTTTTTTGTTATTTTTACCTCGGTTTCATACAATAGTAATAACCACATTCAACCATTCCAATGAACTTAATTCTCTTTGACGGTCCCCAGCGCGACCACTTGCTGCCGTTTACATTTACTCGCCCCGTTGCGGATCTCCGCTTGGGAATCTTAACCATTGCTGAGAAATGGGAGAGAAGACTGGAAACCAAACCATCATTTTACACACCGGGATATCTTAGAGATTGCTTTAAGCCGCAGATTCAAGAAGACAATGTAATGGTCAACGGAGGACTCACTCCCAACTTGCGACTGCTGTCTAAGATTGTTGAGCTCAAGATGGGGCAAGGTCTCTTTGCTGGAGAGGAATTGCTCTCTTGCAGAATTTCGGGTGAGCAGGTGGTGGACTTTCCAGATATTGAATTGGAAAGAGTGGAGTTTGAAGCCGACTTCACCATGGTGAGAAAGCCGTGGGATTTATTTCTACTCAATAAAGCAGAACTCAAAAAAGACTTTGAGCTGGTAACCGGAGGCAGGACTTCTGCGTCCATCAGTTCCACGAATACCGTTATGGGGGACCAAATCTTCTTAGAAGAAGGCGCCTATGTCGAAGCCAGTATTCTCAATGCTACAGACGCTCCTATTTACATCGGAAAAAACGCTCAAGTTTTGGAGGGTGCTATGATACGAGGCGGTTTGGCCATCGGTGAATCTTCCGTAATAAAAATGGGTGCCAAAATGTATGGAGCTACCACTTTGGGACCTCACTGTAAGGTGGGAGGAGAGGTTAGCAATTCCATTCTCATGGGCTACTCCAACAAGGGTCATGATGGCTATTTAGGGAATTCCGTTTTGGGCGAATGGTGTAACCTCGGTGCCGATACCAATAACTCTAACCTCAAGAACAACTACGATGAGGTAAAAGTGTGGGATTACACAACCGGTCGTTTTGCGAAATCTGGCCAGCAGTTTGTGGGACTTCTTATGGGAGATCACAGTAAAGCGGGTATTAATACCATGTTCAATACGGGTACCGTGGTAGGAGTAAGTGCCAACGTTTATGGTGCGGGCTTTCCCAGAAACTTTATCCCCAGTTATAGTTGGGGCGGAGCTTCCGGAACCATGGTCTATAAATTGGACAAGGCCTTTGATACAATGCAGCGCATGATGTCAAGACGTGGTTTAGAGCTGACGGATGAGTTGCGAGCGATGTATGAAAAGGTATTTGAATTGACGGAAGGGGATAGGCGATAAGTCGATAGTTCTGTTTTTCCCGGAAGTTCCGCCGGGGGCCTCCAACCTCCTCCCCGGAGACAATCTCGACATTTTTCTTCAAGTGCACGAGTATTTTTCAACGTACAACCGAATGTAAGCGATTACAAAAGTTTACAATCGTTCTGACGTGTTGTCAGCGCAACGGTATGGCAAATCTATTGGCATGCCTATTGAAGTATAGCTACCCAGCTGCGGAAACGGAGAGAAAGACTCTCCAATGTGTCAATATGACTTGGATCTGCAGTTCTTTTACAGAAGAGTGAAGCAAATGAAAAACTTTGAATCTATAGATTTTTCTCAGATCAACGAGGATACGGAATTTATCCCCTTAATGGCATCTGATAACGAACCGGAATTGACCCAAGAGGATCTTCCCGAGTTCATCCCCATACTTCCCTTGAGAAATACGGTGGTATTTCCAGGAATTGTTACCCCCATTACGGCCGGAAGAGATACTTCCATAAAGCTCATTAATGAAGCACAAGAGGGCCCCAAGTTTATTGGAGTTGTGGCGCAAAAAAATGCGGAAACTGAAACCCCTAAAGAAGGTGATTTCTATCCCATTGGAACCCTTTCTAAAATTGTAAGACTCTTTAAAATGCCCGATGGAAACTTAACGGTTATCATCCGAGGAAAGAAGCGCTTTAAGATTTTGGAGATGGTGGAGAGTCATCCCTATCACAAGGCGAGAATTGAATTGTTGCCAGATGTGGAGCCGCCCGAAACGGATAAGGAGTTTTCGGTTTTGATAGACAGTATCAAAGACTTGGCAAACACCATTATTGAAGAGTCTCCCAATATTCCTACGGAAGCACAGGTGGCTCTAAAAAATATAGATAACGACTCCTTTTTGCTAAATTTTATCGCCTCTAACATGAATCAAAATGTGAAGGGCAAGCAAGAGATTTTGGAATTGGACAACATCGTAGAGCGTGCCACGCAGGTTCTCAAACACTTGCATACAGAAGCTCAGATGTTGGAGGTAAGAAATGAAATTCAGAGCAAGGTCAAAACAGAAGTTGACCAACAACAAAGAGAGTACTTTTTGCACCAGCAGATGAAGACCATTCAAGAAGAGTTGGGTGGTTCCTCAGTAGAGGGAGAGTTGGAAGAAATGCGCACTAAGGGCAAGAAGAAAAAATGGGGAGAAAAAGTTGCTGAACACTTTGAAAAGGAGTTGGGCAAGTTGCAAAGACTCAACCAACAAATGCCTGAGTTTAGCATTCAAAGAAATTACCTCGAGTTGATGTTGGAACTCCCTTGGAATGAATACTCAAAGGATCACTTTGACTTGAAGAAGGCGCAAAAGGTTTTGGATAGAGACCACTTTGGTTTGGAAAAGGTGAAGGAGCGCATCATTGAGCATTTGGCAGTTCTAAAACTCAAGGGCGATATGAAATCTCCCATTTTGTGTTTGTACGGACCTCCGGGAGTGGGTAAAACGTCTCTTGGGAAATCCGTTGCAGAAGCTTTGGGAAGAGAATACATAAGAATGTCTTTAGGAGGTCTTAGAGACGAAGCGGAAATTCGCGGTCACAGAAAGACTTACATAGGCGCTATGCCAGGGCGAGTTATTCAGAATATTAAAAAAGCCGGAACGTCTAACCCCGTGTTTGTTTTGGATGAGATCGATAAACTAAAGTACGATGGCCACGGAGATCCTTCCAGTGCCATGTTGGAGGTGTTGGACCCTGAGCAAAACAACGAGTTCCACGATAATTACTTGGAGCAGGGTTACGATTTGAGTAAGGTGATGTTTGTGGCAACCGCCAACAACCTCAATACCATACAACCTGCATTGCGTGATCGCATGGAGATTATTGAAGTGACGGGATATACTTTGGAGGAGAAGGTTGAAATCGCCAAGCGACATCTCTTGCCAAAACAGTTGAAGGAGCATGGCTTGGATGCCGATGCTTTGAAAGTAGATAAGAAGACCTTGGGGTACGTTATTGATAAATACACTCGTGAGTCTGGAGTACGTGGATTGGACAAGACCGTCGCCAAATTAGTTCGCTACGCTGCTAAGGCCAAGGCTATGGATGAAGAATACGAGAAATCTCTTACGCCGGATTTGGTAAAAGATATCTTGGGGCCTACTCGATTTGAGAAGGATTCTTACCAGGGAAACGATGTGGCAGGAGTGGTTACCGGATTGGCTTGGACTCCCGTTGGTGGAGACATTCTCTTTATTGAGTCTTCCGTTTCTCCAGGATCTGGAAAAGTAGCCGTTACTGGGAATTTGGGAGATGTGATGAAAGAGTCCGCCACCATCGCCATGGCGTATTTAAAATCTCATGCTGAAGAGTGGGAGATTTCCATGGATGCCTTTAAAAAGTGGGACGTAAACATTCACGTTCCCGAAGGAGCGACGCCAAAGGACGGACCTTCTGCAGGGGTAACCATGTTGACGGCATTGGCCTCTCTGTACACTCAGAGAAAAGTAAAAGCCAAATTGGCTATGACGGGAGAGATTACTTTACGAGGAAAAGTATTGCCTGTAGGCGGGATTAAGGAAAAGATTTTGGCCGCTAAGCGCGCTGGAATTACCACCTTGATTTTATGTGAAGAGAACCGAAAGGACATTGAAGAAATTACACCTTCCTACCTCAAGGGTTTGACCTTCCATTACGTTACTCAAATGAAAGAGGTTTTGGACATTGCTCTTTTGAATCAGCAAGTCAAGAATCCGAAAAACATCAATGGCAAGTAGATTGTAAATAGATCTGAAAGGGCGATTTTCCGCCTTGTTTTCAGTCATTCGCATTTTACAAAAACCACATATTTAAGCCCCTTTTGATGCTGGCATCAGTGTTTAAGGGGCTTTTTTTATGCAGAATCGGCTATTTTTTCGGAGTTTAGGAGTTTGATTCGATTTTTGGTTTTGGGGTAAATTCCCTTCTTATTACCTTAATAACATGTTTGGATTTCACGGTTACTATCAAGCCCAAAATCTATCCAAAAGAAGAGCCAAACGCACGTCAGTTTTTGGAAAATGGACCTTGGTTACTCAACCTTATTAAATACGTTTCATCATGAGCGCAGGAGGAACTATGGCCGCTGCTCAAAGCAGCTTAAAGAGCAATGCAAGAAAGCGCACCAAGCTCTTCGATAAGGGATATCAGAAGTACTCTAAATCTTGGAAGGGGAGAAATACGGTGCGAAAAATGACCTCTGTGCAAAGGCAGTATTGGGCCCAAAAGCAGCGGGAATTTCAAAGAGAAAGTAGAGTGCGAACCATCAAAATTCTATTGGTAACAGGAGGTGTTACCAGTTTATTATTGTTGGGTGGTTATGGCATCCTTTCGCTCTGGTTTTAAAAAGGATCCGCGAAAGTGGTATCCGTTAAAAACTGAATGTCAGACAGCGTGAAAAGAAAGGCTAAAAGGTCATCTTTCTGTGTCTGTGTCCAATTTCTTCCCACTCCAGCAGCCTTCATGTTGGGATCCAATGTAGGAGTAACATGTCCTCCAAAATTGTAGAATTCAATAACCTCTTGGAGGTTTTGAAATCTTCCATCGTGCATATAAGGGAAGGAAAATTCAATATTTCTCAAGGTGGTCACCTTGAACTTTCCTCTGTCTGCGGGGTCTCCTGAAACTCCTTCTCTCCCTGAGCCAGGAGCTAAGACTGAGTCCAAACCATTGTTAGAAAATTGCAACTCCCCAAAGGCTCCAAAGGTGGGGTTGGAGTGGCAGTGAAAACAGTCTCCTTGTTCGTTAAAAAACAGGTCTTTTCCTCGATTTTCCTGGTCTGTAAAGTTGGGGAAGGGCTGCAGAACATCATTAGTTACAGCAAATCCTTGGTCAAATTTGGAGTTGCCAGAAATCATAGTTCTTTCAAACTGGGCAATGGCCTTGGTTGCATTTTCTTTAGTGAAAGAGTTAGGGCCAAAAGCTGCGGTAAACATAGCTTGGTATTCGGGGTCTGCTTCCAATTTCATAAGAACCTTATCCCACGTTGTGTGCATTTCTATGGGGTTGATAACCGGTTCTTCCGCTTGCTCCTCCATGGTAACCGATCTGCCGTCCCAAAAGAAGAAATCTTGCCATGCCAAGTTGATGATGGCCATTGCGTTTTTATCGCCTTCAATGCCGTCTATTCCTGTTGAGAATTGATTAAAATCAGAGAAGGCATAGTCCTGTAAGTGACAGCTAGCACATGCCTGTGTATTGTCATCAGATAGTCGCTTATCATAGAACAAATGTCTACCCAAGTTTATTCCTTCAACGGTCTGTGGATTGTCTACGGGAATTTCTGGAGGAGGAAATCCGATGGGAACGGGCAACTCTGCAGGTGTAGTCACCACATAGCTATTGGATACGGTTTGATCCTTTTCACACGCAGCCAATATGAAAACTGCACCAAGGACGCCGGGTACAGTCATTTTTATCCAATAGTTTCTCATCTTTATTTCGAGTAGTTTTTTCATGCTAAAAATATACAATACTTTACGAGTAAGAAAATATTCTTTTCTTGGGTGTCTACGCATTGTCCTCTGTAGGTCAATGGGTTAGCCCAAAAGAATAATTACTTTTAACCCCGATATCAGTCAATGACTCATTTGTCAGTGGTCTGGATATTAAAAAATCTAACACGTGTATTACTACATGTATCCAAACATGGTGTCCCAAACTCGACTCAAATCTAAACTAACAACCATTCTCCTCTTGTTGTGGTCATGGATGGTTGTCGGACAAAATTCAACCCCACCGTCCACGGAAAAGATAGAAGGGATTGACTTTTTGTTGACGACCGGTCGTTCTTTACAAACAACGAATCCGGATTCTAGTTTGTTCTTGGGCCGTCAGGCCAAACAACTTTCCCAAAAAGTAGAGTATACCAAGGGAATTGCAAATGCCAATCTCTTGATTGGCACATCTCATTTATTGAAAGAGAATTTGGATAGCGCCAGTTATTTCATCAAAATTGCCATTCGTAAAGCGGAATACTACAACTTAGAGGGATTACAAAGTCGTGCTTACTCCAATTATGGTATTATCATGTTGTACATGGGAAATCTCGATTCCTCTGAAATATACTTTCATCGAGCGCTAGTACTTTACAATAAAACGCAAAATTACCAGGGAGCCTATAAAGCTCAAGACAATTTGGCAACCATTGCCATTCTCAACGACGATTATCCCTTGTCTTTGGACTATCTGTTCCAGTGTTTGGAGTTGTCTGATCATTTGAAGGATCCGAGTCTATTGCCAAGGACCTATTCCAATATCTCCTCTAGTTACCAAAACATTGGCGAATACGAAGAAGCGTTAAAATACCTCAAGAAGTCCATGTCTTATGGGATCGAGGATGGGGATGACGAGTTGCGAATTAGCAACACCAACAAACTGGGAGATATCTACTTACAGATAGGTGATTTGGAGTCTGCGCATGAAATGTTCACCTCCAATTTAAAGTTATACAGAGGAAAGGATGATTGTTGGCTTTTGGAAAGTCACTTGGGTATCAGTGATACCTATGTTGAAATGGAAGATTTGGACAGTGCCCTTTTTCACGCCAATATCGCTTACGATATGGCTCAGGATTGTGGCTTTTTTCACTTCAATTATCAGACCCTGTTTCAGAAAGGACACATTTACTTGGCTATGGGCAGGTACGACGAGGCAGAGTACAACCTCAAGCAATGCGAAGCCTCCATTAACAGCATGCAGATCGAAGAGGGCTTTTACGAACTCTTTGCGGTCTTGAGTGAATTGTATGAGAGAAAGGGGGACTACAAGACGTCTCTATCTTATTATAAACAGTACAAGGCCTTGCAAGATTCTTCCCTCAATGAGCAAAACCTAAGGGACTTGTCTCGGTTGGAAATGAACAAGGAGTTTGCCGCTGAAAAGCAAATTCTTCTGACAAAACAAGAGGCTCAAGAAAGAATCTTGGAAGAGAAGGTTGCATACGAGACCCAGACTAGAAACTATATTTTGGCGGGGCTTATCATTTTAATCATTGCGCTGGCCGTTGGTACGAGGTCCTATATGCAAGTCCGATTGGCCAACCGAACTTTGGCCAAGAATAATAAGATCATCAAGAATCAGAGTCAAGAATTGGGATACAAGGCAGAGCTTCTCAAAAACTCCAATGAAGAGGTCAAAAAATTATCTGCTTATCGAGAAGGATTGGCACATATGGCCGTCCATGATATGAAGAATCCGCTCAATACGATAATGGGGCTTTCTGAGGAAGGCCATGTCACCCGAGAGCAGGTTCGCAAAATCAACAAGGCAAGCCGCCACATCTTCACCTTTCTTACCAATATCCTGGACATCTATAAGTTTGAAGAAACCAGTATTTCACTGGACGTGAAGCCGCACCGCGTCATGGATCAAATCAATGAGGCCGTTCACGATGTGGAGATCTTGGTTGAGGAGAAGGGGATTAGCATTCTCAAGGAACTTTCCTTGGATTTGGTGGGAACCTACGATGCTCAATTGGTTCGTAGAATTATGACCAATCTGATTACCAATTCCATTAAGTACTCAAAATATGGACAGGATATTTTGATTAAAGGCTATGCCACGGAAACAGAAATTGTTCTGTCTGTAGTTGATTTTGGTCAAGGAATTAAATCCAACCACATTCCCCATTTGTTTGAAAAGTTTACCTCCACAAAGCCACAACGCATAACGGGATCTGCTTCCACTGGGATTGGCCTAAATTTCTGTCAATTGGCTGTGGAGGCTCATGGCGGGAAAATTTGGGCAGAGTCTGAAGTGGGCAAGGGGACCAAGGTTTCTTTCACTTTCCCCTTACAAGAAATTCCAGATTACTACCTCGATGAAAATGGGATCGAAGCCATAGCGGAGGAGATAAACCAAAAGTTAGTGATCCCAGAAGAGGTTGACATTATTCTCAGCTTCACCGAAGAACTAAAGAAGTACCGAGTCTATCAAATTGGAAAGATAAATCAGGTGATTGCTCACCTTGAGGAAATTGAAATTTTGAGTCCCTGGAAGAACAAGCTCAAGGCGATTGCATATAGAGGGGATCAAAAGGATTACTCAGATTTTTTAACCGAAACTTTAACTCAGTATGGCAAGTAAAATTTTAATCGTTGACGACGACCCCAATAACATGGAGTTGATCTATGACTTTTTAGAAGACAAAACGCATGAATTGTTATGGGCTCCTAACGGGTTCAGAGCCGTTGAGTTAGCGCTTTTGGAACAACCAGATCTCATTATTATGGACTGGCAAATGCCCGTCATGGATGGCATTGAAGCCATTCACGTTCTCAAAGAAAATGAAACTACAAAGAACATTGCCATCATAATGACCACGGGGGTAATGATGAGCCCAGAGAACACCAAAACCGCCTTGGATACCGGAGCGGTTGATTTTTTGAAAAAGCCATTTAATCCCATTGAGTTTAACGCACGGGTTAGAGCGAACATGAGAATTAAGCAACAACACGAGTTAATTACTCAGTTGTTAAAGAATGAAAAAAGGCTTATGCAAGAGGCGTTGGAGAGAAAAGAAAGAGAATTGAGTTCAGCAGCAATGTTTGAACACGAGAAGAATACCATGCTTATTAAGATCCTCAAAGAATTGGATAAGCTTGATGATATTGACAACCCAGAGGTCAAGGAGAATATCATACATATCCGAAGACAACTCAAAACGCAATTGAACTTGGAGAGGTCCTGGGCCAACTTTAAAATTCACTTTGAAGAAGTGCATCCCTCGTTCTTCCTTCGATTGGAAGAACAGTTTGAAGGGCTGAGTACCAATGAGAGAAAAATCTGCGCTTACTTAAAGATCGGATTGGAAAACAAGGAGATCGCCATTCTTACCAATGTTGTTTCTGCCTCAGTGAGAAAAGCATTGAACCGTTTAAAATCGAAAATGGGACTCTCTGAGGACGAAAACCTAAGAGCCTTTATCTCTAGGATTTAAGGGCTTTTCGGGTCTGATTTCCAGTTTCTTACAGTCTGTCCACTCATTGTCTACGTAGGGTTCTGGGTTCGCTTTTGATTTCGTAATACTTTCGTACCATATCCAAATTACTGGCAATTCATGGCCCACGAAAAGAATTTGTTACTTGTAGACAATAGTCCGTTTTCTCTTGCGATTATTCACCGTCTACAAAAGACTTTTAGTCTACGTATTGACTATGCCTCATCTGTGGAAGAAGCTCATGCGGTTTGTGAGGATGTAGATTATGTAGTATCCAATTTTGACCTGTCGGGTATGAACGGCATTGAGTTTTTGCTCAAAGCTAAGCAGTTAACACCTGGATTGAAGTTTGCTCTATTAACAGGAAGGGAAGAAGGAGATGCAAAGAATGAGGAGTTGGAGTTTATCATTACTAATTTGTCCTTTGGCAAAGTAGTGGAAAATCCGCTCTCCATTCCCAATCAATCTGAACTATTAATCGTGTAATCATGTCTACTCGTTTTCAGGAAAAACTCGCAAAATATTTACAATCTCGATTCCCGAGGCATTTAAACTTTGGGTTGAGCTATACCAAGCTCAAAACGGGACACAATGATACTCTGGATTATTACCAGTATTACAACCTAGCGAATCAAAATTATTCGGACCTAGAAAAGCTATGTCCACCGGATCTAAAGTTGGTTAATTTTAGTGCTTTGATTGGGGTGTTTTCCCCATATGGCGTGACCATAGGATCTTCCTTATCGCAAGTGAGGAAGGTGTTGGGAAAACCCCTTTTCAAAATCTTTAACTGTCCAATTATTAGAGGGTACAAAACGTTCTATTACAAAAGGAAAGTAAAT
The DNA here is from genome assembly GCA_965658445.1 of uncultured Schleiferiaceae bacterium. GTDB lineage: Bacteria > Bacteroidota > Bacteroidia > Flavobacteriales > Schleiferiaceae > CBFHSF01. The sequence goes on from CBFHSF010000001.1 coordinate 44,620, forward strand.
CACCTGAACCTGACATTCCAACTTCATTTCCACAAGAAGCAATTATTCCTTGCTCAGGTAAATATTCACAATGACAATAGTGATCAAGATCCAAAGGATTTAATTAAGTCCTTGATCTTTAATCATCAAACATGTGAAGAAGGAGAGGAAAAACCTATTTATGAAATTCAATACTTCAAGGATTGTGACGGCAATTCCATCAGTGCCTATTGCGATCACTTTAAGACACAGATTATTTGTTTTAACCCTGAAAACAAAACGTTTCAGGCGTTAATTGAAAAGAAGGAGGGGATGGAGGACCGCAAGAGATCTGCGAAAAAGCCGATTGACAATCTAATTGTAAAGACGTATTAGATCAACACAAAGCACACCATAAAAAAAACAGAAGAGATTAATTCTCAGAAAGTAAAAACAAACCCAAAAGCAACCTGAAACTCAATAGAAACTTAAAACTCTACTCAAACATACTTAGGTTATTCATCCATTTCGTTTGCGGAGCGAGATTGGGTGTAAGTTTCAAATTTTTGGATTAGCGCCAACATGTCCTCCGGCAGGTCAGAAGTAAACGAAAGTCTATTGCCCGCAGCTGGATGATCAAAAGCTAAAGACTTAGCATGGAGGGCATGTCTGTCGCAAACCTTAAAGCAGTTCTGAATAAACTGTTTGTATTTCGTGTGATGTGTCCCTCTTAGAATCTTCTCTCCTCCGTATTCTGGATCATTAAATAAGGGATGTCCCAGATACTTAAAGTGTGCTCTAATTTGGTGGGTTCTGCCGGTCTCCAATTTACATTCAACCACAGTTACGTAACCAAAGCGCTGTAATACCTTATAGTGGGTTACAGCGTGTTTTCCGTAATCTCCATCGGGGAAAACGTCCATTACTTTTCGGTTTTTGAGAGAACGTCCTATGTGACCCGTAATGGTTCCACGGTCTTCTTTTACATCTCCCCAGACCACGGCAATGTATTTTCTGTCGGTGGTTCTATCAAAAAATTGCTTCGCAAGGTGTGTCATGGCTTTTTCGTTGACAGCCACGACCATAATTCCCGATGTGTTTTTGTCCAATCTATGTACTAGTCCCGGACGGTCTTCTCCGTTCTTGTTGGGGAGGTTTTCGAAGAGATACATCAAAGCGTTGACCAAAGTACCTGAATAGTTTCCGTAGCCTGGATGTACAACCAACCCCGCAGGTTTATTGATAACTACAACATCTTGATCTTGGTATAAAATGTCCAGTGGGATGTTTTCTGGAATCAGCTCAATCTCCCTCGGGGGATGGGCCAAAACCATTTGTACCACGTCTCCTGGCTTCACCTTGTAATTGGCTTTGACAGCCTTTCCATTGACGTGAATGGAGCCCGCAGATGCAGCGTCCTGAATTTTATTACGGGAAGTGTTTTCTAAGAAATTGCCCAAGAATTTATCTACGCGCAAAGGGGTTTGACCCTTGTCGGCTTCAAAGCGATAATGCTCGAACAATTCCTCTTCTTGATCGTTGAGTTCGCTGTCTTGATTGACTCCCTTGGGATTTACGCCTTTAGGATTTAAGTCATTGGGATTTTTGTTATCCTGATTCACCGTTTGCTGCCTTGATGTGCTTTTATTCGAAACGGTCGAGGTAAATAAGGATGCTCTTTATTGAACAATTACCTTGACCACTTGGGGATTCTCCCTTTCGGAGGCAAATATATGAACTAAATATAGGCCAGCAGGAAGGCTGGCTACATCCAATGTGGTCTCGTTTCGGATTTCTGCAAGTTGCCTTCCGCTGAGGTCAAAAAGCGAAACTTTGCTTGGGCTTTCTCCCTCGGGATGACCAATGTGAATTCTATCATCTGTAGGATTGGGATAAACCGTCCATCGTGCGTCGGACGCTTCGTCAATATTGAGGTCGTAGGCCTCGTCAAGGAAGTAAGGTCTCAGCATCAATGCGCCTTCAAATACTGATTGATACCAGGTTTGGAGGTCTCCATAAAACAATGTTGGCCCCTTGGTTCGGATGTCATAACCAATGTTTAGGGGCTGGGCGGTTTTCTGACGCACTCCAATAAATACCGTTCCCGAAATATCGATTGCGGTGTCCAAAGAGTATGGGATGAATTTATTTCGTTGCCAGCTGTATTGCGGGGTGTACAACGAATCTGATTTGTAAATAACATTGCCCGGTTGGCCATTGTCAAATTCCCAAACCATAATTTGAAATTCATTGTCAGTGGCATCTGTGCCTGCATGTGCAAAGTAGAGGTATAGCCCTCTGAGTTTGTCCGCTGTTTTGATTTGGAACTGCATGGCAGTCTGGGCCGCCACCGTATTGCTAATGCCGTACGCTCTTTCCGCAGATCCATCGTCAAAAGCGTAGTAATTGCTAAACGACTGGCCGTATACCAAAGTGTCATTTGTTCGAATTCCCGCCGCGGTCCCATCAAACCATGTAGTCATTGACAAACGAAAGGTATCCGTGGGAACCAGAGGCAGTGGGGCCAAGGGAACATCAAAAAGTAGATCTTGGTTGTGAAGGGTATTGGTAATTACCGGAACGCTCAATCGTTGACCGATGACGGTTCCGTTGTTGTACAATTCGTATTTACCGAGGTTTAGTGGCCATCCTCCAGGAGGAACGGGACCATTTCTTCGATATCCAAAGGTTAAAGAATCATTGAAGTCAGAAGGTGAAACGTGGAACCAGGGAATAGAGAATCCTTCCTTGAGAAGGGATGGCGGAGGTAGGTTGTATGCAGGGTCCTCAATGACTGTGTCATTAATATTTCTGGTTTCGTCAAACTCAACGTAATCTACATGCCAATGGTCAAAATCTCCAGAACGCGCGCCATACGTTCCCAGTCTAAATCTAAAGCCATCTCGCAAAAGACTATCCGCAACGGGAAGAATTACATTTTTAAAACGGTGAAAAGAACTCCCCTCCACGCTCCACTGTCTGATCCAAAGAGAATCATCCACAGACCAGAAATCAACGACCAAAGAGTCATCAGATTCTGGGGATTCTCCCAAGCCCTGTGGTTGATACAAAAAGGACAAAAAGACGTCCACCTTGCCTGCGAGATTGATGTAATGAGTGGTAAGTACGTCACTTAACGTATCAGACAAGTCGTTTCCAGGTAAATAAGGCCAACCGTATTCGTCCAAGCCATCGAAGGTTGCAACACCAACAGAAAGCATAGAATCCGCCATTTGGCTGTTTACGTAGACTTTTTGATCGGCCCAGAAATTGGGATTGGGTCGAATGCTCTTGTATGAAAAATCATCATTGATGGGGAGATCAATGGTGTCTCCTGTTGATTTTTGTGATGAGGTTACTGGGGAGGGACGTGCAGATAGAAAACCCAAGTTCTCTTCAATCTGCGCATTTGCGCACATTGCGAACCCTAGGGAAAAAATCAAAGTAGAGAAGAAGTTTTTCATGTGGAGGTGCCAAGCTGGCGTCAATGTTTTTAGATTCCTTGATTTTTAAGGGTGTGCCGTCGTGTCAGGGACAAAATAAAGTAACGAATCGTTGACGATTTTATTTTTATCTGTTGTAAGCCAAATATCAATAGAACTGCCTAAGTATGCAGTGTTTTTATGTGAAGGAGGAGGGCTCTGCTTGTAGACCAATGCAGCGCTTGAATCCACAACATCTTCATCAAATACCGTAACGCCTACATTTAAAGAGTGGGCTATGAGTTCTTCTTTGGCCTGAGCCAACGTCAAGTATTTGACATAGGGAACGCTGATTTTTTCTTTGCTCTGACCCAATCCAAGAATGAGATTGACAACCGTTCCCTTGGCAATGGGTGTACCGGCTTCAATGGGTTCGCCGTCTTTTTCTACGGATAAAACCACGTCTTTGGCAAGATTTGGGCGGTAAATCAACTCACCGACAACCAGGCCTTTGGATTCCAAGTCATAGGTGGCTCTTCTCTTGGTTTTGTCGATGAGGTCAGGCAACCCCACTTTTCGAGGTTGCAAAGGGTTTACAGTAAGCTTTATGGCTCGATGTTCTTTTACTTCGGCGAAAGCCTCTGGGTACTGGTCCACAATACCTCTGGGCGCAATCTTTGGATTGTACTCGGCGCTGTCAATAACCTCAAAAGTCAGTACCAATTCCCCGAGTTTTTTAGAGGCTTCAGCCAAGGTCATTCCGTTGAGATCGGGAACCACAATGGTTTCATCGTGATGGGTAAAAGACTTTAGAAAGGCATTGGTAGCGTACAAAATCACAAAACCGAGGGCAATGAGAACCACCACATTGAGGACAAAGGTCTTACTCTTAATAAATCTAAAAATCTTCATTCGCATCTTTTGTTTTACTCGCATTACAATGATAATGTGAGTGTTGGGTGTTTTTAGGTGGGTTGGACTTCACCGGTGGATTCCGAAAAATCAACTAGGTAAAATCGGCCTTAAGCCACAAAGATAATAATTGGCACCTCATGTACATTACATGGTAAAGAAACGTATAATATTGATTAATTTAGCCATTCGCGAAGTGATGAAACCCCTCAAATCAATCATTCATGAAAATCCGTGTAGGTGTGCTGATGGGAGGATATTCCTCCGAATTTGAAATCTCCCACAAAAGTGGAATGGCAGTGTATGGAGCATTGTCTCAAAGAGAGGAATACGAGGTGTTCCCCATTCACATCACCAAAGAGTCATGGAAAGTAATTGCTCCCGATTCTGAATTGGAAATAGACAAGAATGATTTTTCAGTTGAAATCGCCGGTGAAAAGCTTCAGTTTGATGTCCTGTTTAACGCCATTCACGGTACCCCGGGAGAAGATGGTTTGTTGCAAGGGTATTTAGAAATGATGGGAATTCCTCAAACAGCTAGTCATCACTTTGAATCGGCCTTGACCTTTAACAAGGCCGAAACCTCCAGTCTGCTGAGTCATTTTGGGGTAACTATTCCCAAGTCCTACTACAGCGCCAAAGGGGAATCTGTTGATACCAAGGAAGTCATTGATAACTTGGGCTTGCCTGTATTTGTTAAGCCCAATAGAGCGGGTTCCAGTTTTGGAGTTTCCAAAGTGGACAGCATGGATCAATTGATTCCCGCCGTTGAAAAAGCTAGGGAAGAGGATTTTCAAGTGGTTATCGAAAGTGGAATCATTGGAACCGAATTGGCCTGTGGAGTGGTGCGCCTCGAGGGTGAAATCAAAATTTTGGGACTTACAGAAGTGGTTACGGACAGAGACTTTTTTGATTTTGAAGCCAAATACAGTGGAAAGTCTCAAGAAATCACACCGGCCCGAATTCCCGACGCCATTGCCGATAAGATTAAGTCCGAAACTCGATTTATATACGAAAGCCTGAACCTTTCTGGAATCGCTAGAGTGGATTACATTTTGAGCGATGAGGATCAAAAACCTTATTTTATTGAGGTAAACTCCGTTCCTGGGCTGGGAGGGGAGTCCATTGTCCCCAAGCAGATTGCTTTCAACCAATGGGAGCCCTCTGCGTTTTATCACAGAGTCATCCAACAAACACTATCGGACGCCAAATCTAAATAACATCTGATCATGAGTAGAGTTGCTGTTTTTCCAGGTTCTTTTGACCCCATCACCAATGGCCACGTAGACATTATAGAAAGAGCCTTACCTCTTTTTGACAAGATCATCATTGCGGTCGGTGAGAACGCAACCAAGAATTATATGTTCTCTTTGGAACAGCGCGTTAAGTTCATCAAAGATGAATTTCAATCGGAGCCCACTATAGACGTCGTTACGTACAGCGGGCTGACCGTTGATTTTGCCTTGGATTCGGGAGCGGCCTTTATGTTGAGAGGAATTAGAAATCCTGCGGACTTTGAATTCGAAAAATCCATCGCCCAAGCCAACCGTCAAATGGTACCTTCCTTGGAAACCGTTTTTCTATTGACCAGTGCTCGTTACGCCTATATCAGCTCTAGTATTGTGCGAGATGTGATAAGAAACAACGGCGATTACACGCAGTTTGTGCCCGATTCTGTACGAGTACCTGCGAGTAAGTAACTAAGGGGCAGTCGCCTCTCTCAAAACTTCCTGAATGGAAGGGTAGGTGTTTTCAATTTTTTCGGCCTCATCTTCTGGTTTGACCCAAACCACTTCTGATATGTCCTCCTCCGTTTGAGGGGTCAATGGACCAGTGTAATCAGTGGTCATGTGGAACCAATACGTGATCTTAAAAATCCAACGGCCTTTGAGAAAGTACATGTGGTAAGAATTGGGAAGAGCCTTTCCCAAGGTTGGGGCTGGCAATCCACATTCTTCTTCCACTTCTCTAACCGCAGCGAGTTCTTTGGATTCTTCTGCTTCTATTTTTCCCTTGGGGAGATCCCATGTTCCCAAACGATGAATCCAAAGTTTCTGGCCCTTCTGGTTTTTTACCCATCCTCCGGCGGCTTCCAGAATTTTAAATTGACTGGAAAAGGTTTTTAAAGATTCGCTGGGATTTTTGGAAAAGTGGACTACCTCCCTTCGGCCTTCAGCCAAGTCTTCTACAAGGTCAATGCACGACGCAGAATCTTCGGGGTTAAACGCTGGAAAATCCTCTGAATATTTGCTCTCAGAAGTGAACAAAATAGAGGAATCATTGATGAAAACTTTATACCTTTGGCTCATGATTGCAAAAATGGAAATCGCTAAAAAAACGGCTGAGTTACTATTGCAAATTAAAGCAATAAAACTTCAACCTCAAGACCCTTTTACTTGGGCCTCAGGATGGAATTCTCCCATCTACTGTGACAACAGATTGTCTTTGAGTTATCCAGAAGTTCGCAGGTTTTTGTGTGACTCCTTGGTAACAGAAATCAAACAGAAATACGGAAAAGCTGACGCCATTGCAGGTGTGGCCACAGGAGCCATTGCCATGGGAATTATGGTCGCGGAGGCCATGGACTTGCCCTTCGTTTACGTAAGGCCAGAAGCCAAGAGCCACGGACGCAAAAACCAAATAGAAGGTCAACTTCCCGAAAACGCCAAGGTCATTGTTGTGGAAGATTTGATTTCTACCGGAGGATCTTCACTTAAGGCTGTTGCCGCTTTGCGCGAAGCGGGAGCTGAAGTTTTGGGAATGGCTGCATTGTTCACCTACGGCTTCCAAGTTTCTCGAGACAACTTTAGTGAATCCAACTGTGAATTGTTTACCTTGAGCAATTATGAAGTTCTCATCGAGCAGGCCATAGCCTCAGGCTACGTAAGTTCAGAGGATCAAGAAACGTTGAACAATTGGAGGATAGCCCCTGACCAATGGAATAAATAAAGCACTGATGAACCTAAAAATTGAAGGGGATAAAATCCCCATGAAAAAGTCCCCAGACGAGTTGTTTAACTTCTTTAGCAAGCCTGCGAACTTTGCTGAAATCATGCCGGAAGACATCGGTAAGTTTGAAGCGGGAGATGATTGGTTCATCTTTGGCCTTAAGGGTATGCCGGACGTGAAATTGAAGGTTGCCGAGTTGGTTCCTGGAAAATTGATTCACTTGGTTTCTGCCAGTGACAAAATTCCCTTCAGCCTCAAAGCAGAATTTGAACCACAAGATGAAGGGTGTACGGCTCAGCTAAATTTTGAAGGGAACTTCAACCCCATGCTAAAAATGATGGTAGAGCGTCCTCTCAAGTCTTTTTTGGGTAAACTCTCTGATAAATTGAAAGTCCATTCTTAGACTGCGGTCCTCAAAATATCAATACACAAATTGTATTTCTTTAAAGTCAAAGCGGAGTTTTTCTCCGCTTTCTTTTTGGATTAAAACGTGGCCACTGGGTTCTACTTCAACTATGTGTCCTGTAAATTCACCACTTCCGTCCACAAATTTTTCAGGTGTTCTTCCGATGAGTTTAGAATAGTAGAAGGGGTACAAGGCTTCCCAATCTTTTAAATGCACTTTGTTTGCGTTGTAAGCCATTTCTAATTGGTCCAAGAATAAATCCAAGGGAACGTGAATACCTGTCAATCCCTCTACAGACCCGGCATTTGGTGTTTCGTCAAACTCTTGACGATATAAATTAAGTCCCAATCCCATAAGGGCGTGAGAAATGTTTTCGCCTCGAATTCCGGTTTCTATCAATATGCCTCCAACTTTTTTGCGATTGAGTACAATGTCATTAGGCCATTTGAGTTCAGCCAAAACACCAAAGGTTCTCAAGGCGTCAACTACAGAAACCGAAAAGAGCATATTTAGTGAAAAACGAAGTGACAGGGGAGTGGATTTGGGTTGCACTACCAATGTCATGAGTAGGGATTTTCCGGCGGAATCCTGCCATTGTGTCCCTCGTTGGCCTCTGCCTTTGCGTTGTGTTTGAGCCAGTATGACAGAGCCATCCATGGAGGGATTTCTCTTTAGCCATTCCAGTGCGGTCTCATTGGTGGAATCTAAGTCGCTGAATTTAAGAAGGTTCCATCTTTTCAAATAGTCTGTCATTTGGCTTTAATTTAGGATTGTTGGCATGTGTATTGCTCTTCCGAATTACCTATTTTTGAAAGAACATTGAGTCAACCAATATAATGAGTAAAGACCTAGAACAAAACTTTCCGGACCTGATACAGCAAATCGTAGAAGGAATGGATGACCTCAAGGCGCTGGACATTACCGTAATGGATATGCGCGAAATTGAAAACTCTGTCACCGATTTTTTTGTTATTAGCCAAGGAACCTCCACCACACAGGTGAAGTCCATTAGCGATTCTATAGAAAAGAAGGTTAGAGAAGAGCTCGGCGAAAAGCCATGGCACATTGAAGGGGAAGCAGAATCCAACTGGATCTTACTCGATTATGTTTCGGCAGTAGCTCACGTTTTTTTAGATGAGCAGAGAAAATTTTATGACCTTGAAGGGTTGTGGGGTGATGCGAAAATCACTGTACTCTCTCAAGACTAAAAGACATCAAGTTAGAAATGACATTTCATGGAAAATAAAAACGACAAAAAAGAAAACCAGTTTAATAAACTGAAAGACCAGTTTTCTCCCAAGGGGCGAGGCAACCAGCCGGATCCCAAGAAGAAATTCAATTGGTACTGGGTCTACCTCGGACTCTTTGTACTCTTTATCGGAATGAACTTCTTTGGTGGAGTAGAAACGGAATCTAAAGACATTGGCTTCTCACAGTTCTCAGAAATGTTGGAGAACCAAGATGTGGACAAAGTCAAAATCATCAATGAGAAGGACATCCAAGTCTTCATCAAAGACGAAGCACTTAAAGAAAACGAACAATACAAGGAGGTTGCTAAACCTCGATTTGGCGATGGGCTCAACCCGGGACCTCACTACGTTTTTGAGATGCCCGCAGAGACTTTTGAGTCTCGCTTGGATCGCTTCTACGACGAGCATCCCGATTTGGCTAAGGCCAATGGTCGCTTGGAGACCCAATACGATACTCAAACGGATCGTTGGGGAGATATCATCGCATGGACTTTCCCATTCATTATCATGATTGCCATCTGGCTCTTTATTATGAGAAGGATGAGTGGCGGAGGTGCCGGTGGAGGTTCGCAAATCTTCAACATTGGTAAGTCCAAGGCACAAGTATATGACCAAGACACTAAGGTCAAGGTGACCTTTAACAATGTGGCTGGACTAGAAGGTGCCAAAGAGGAGATTCAGGAGATTGTTGACTTCCTTAAAAACCCCAAAAAATACAATGACCTAGGAGGTAAGATTCCGAGAGGGGTATTGCTTTCAGGACCTCCGGGAACCGGTAAAACCTTATTGGCCAAAGCCGTTGCCGGCGAAGCCAAAGTTCCCTTCTTCTCCTTGTCTGGTTCTGACTTTGTGGAGATGTTTGTAGGAGTGGGTGCCTCTCGGGTTCGCGACTTGTTCAAACAAGCCAAAGAAAAGTCGCCGTGTATCATCTTTATTGATGAGATTGACGCCATTGGACGCGCACGTGGTAAATCCAATTTTAGCGGAGGTAATGACGAGAGGGAAAACACCTTGAACCAATTGCTTACCGAAATGGACGGCTTTGGAACGAATCAACACGTGATCGTTATTGCGGCCACTAACCGTGCAGATATTCTCGATAGAGCCTTGACGCGTGCGGGACGTTTTGATAGAATTGTATACGTTGATCTTCCAGACCTCAATGAGCGCCAAGAAATCTTCGAGGTACACCTCAAGCCACTGAAGCTCTCAGGAGATTTAGATATCGAATTATTGGCCAAGCAAACGCCTGGATTCTCAGGTGCTGATATTGCCAACGTTTGTAACGAAGCGGCCTTGGTAGCGGCTCGTAAGGACAAGAAGTCCATCGACAAGCAAGACTTCCTAGATGCCATTGATAGAATCGTAGGTGGTTTGGAGAAGAAATCTAAAATCATTACTCCTGAGGAGAAAAAGGTTATCGCATTCCACGAAGCGGGTCACGCAACGGTGAGTTGGATGACAGAATTTGCCTCACCCTTAGTTAAAGTAACCATCGTACCCAGAGGTAAGAGCCTCGGTGCTGCATGGTACCTTCCAGAGGAAAGACAGATTACCACAGCCGAGCAGATGAATGACGAAATGGCGGCAGCTCTCGGTGGGCGCGCAGCAGAAGAAATCATCTTTGGGAAAATTTCTACAGGAGCCTTGAGTGACCTAGAGAAAGTGACCAAACAAGCTCGTGCCATGGTAACGGTTTATGGTCTCAACGACAAACTAGGTAATATCACCTATTACGATAGCTCAGGTCAGTCAGATCAAACCTTTAGCAAGCCTTATTCTGAGAAGACGGCTCAGATGATTGATGAGGAGATTCACACCCTTATCGAAAATCAATATCAGAGAACGTTAGATATTCTTAGAGATAATAAAGACAAGCTTACGGAATTGGCGGAGCGTCTTTTGGAGAAAGAAGTGATTTTCAAGGAAGACTTGGAAAGCATCTTTGGACCCAGAAAATGGGGAAAACCAGAAGAAAATAAGAATACCCTTACAGAACCCGAAAAGCTGGATGATGCCATTTTACCTTCTGAAGGCAGCTCGGAAAAGCCTTCTGAGTCAGAGGTTTAGAGACTTATCCAAACATAGGGATTAAGAAAATCAGAAAACATTGGCAGGGAAATTATGATAGTTCTCTGTCAATGTTTTATTTTAGTTCCATGTGTCAAATTATCTCGTTAAATGGGTAGCGATTCCAAAGGCGGTTTTTTCTCAAAATTTATATCAGCTCTCAGTGGTAGACCTTCCGTTTCTGAGCAGGAGAATCCTGAGGTAAGTCCCTATGCGCCCAAAAAAGACGAGCCGGATGATTTGAAGTTTGTAAAGAAGTTTACCGAAGCTGGAGGTAACTTTCTCTACTGCGAATCCAATGAAGACGCCGTCTTCAACCTTCAAAAAATTCTTTTGGAAACCGGTGTCCGAAACTTATTTGTTCCGGAAGACCCCATTCGTTCTCTTTTGAACGGTCAAAAAGTACCCACTTCACAAAATTGCGATTTAGCTGATGGTATTCTCACTTCGTGTGAAGCTTTGGTTTCTTTCAATGGAGGCATTATGATCGATGGGTTTCAGACGGGAGGAAAGACGCTCTCTAGCCTTCCAGAGACACATATCATTTTTGGTAAGACCTCGTTGATTGTTCAGAACCTCTCTGCGGGAATGTCCAAAATCAACAACAAGTACAAAGAAAAACGCCCTTCTCAAATTACTACTCTTAAAGGGCCTAGAGACAAGGGTGTGTTGCAGGCTTCTGCTGATCCCAACAAAAAAAGAAACCTCTATTTACTTCTCATAGAGGACGATTTAAAAGTATGAACGAAACATTAGTCAGAGCGCTCTCGGGTGCTGTCTACGTGGCTTTGATTGTGGCTGGAATCTGGTTTGGTCCTGAATCATGGGTTGCGCTCTCCACTGTATTTTTCATTTTGTGCGGATTGGAGTGGAGTCGACTTTCCAAAGCTGCCTTTGAAAAGCGCACCGTCACTCAATGGATATTAGGCCTTGCTCTCTATGGAGGATTTGCAGCTTGGGTAATCCAAGGTAATCCGCTTCCTGCATTACCTCTCGCAATACTCGCAGGTATTTTACTGATAGGCCACACGATTTACCTCTTTACGGATCAGCCCAAGAATTCAACGCTTTCTGCTGCCACATACTTGGCCTTTCCCCTGGGGATAGGATTGTTAATTCCCTATTCTACTGGAGAGTATAACCCATTGCTCCTCGTTGCTGTCTTTGCTGGAATTTGGGCCAATGATACCTTTGCCTACCTATCTGGTCGAGCTTTCGGAAAAACGAAACTGGCCCCTTCCATTAGTCCTAAAAAAACTTGGGAAGGATTTGCGGGAGGGCTCTTAGGCGTTTATGCAGTGCTGTTTCTGTTCAAAGAAAACTTGCCCTCCAATCAATGGTGGGAATTGGCCATTTTGGCCATTTTACTATCATCCGGATCTACGGTGGGAGATTTACTCGAATCCAAAATCAAGCGCAAAGCCGGCGTCAAAGATTCTGGAAATATCATGCCTGGGCACGGCGGAATGCTCGATCGATTGGATAGTTACCTTTTTGTGGCTCCTTTGTTTTACCTTTACGCCGCCGTACTTTAATCGACCAAACACTATTGATTCATGAAATTACACAGAGAAGGAAGGGCTTCATTGCTATTGGGAATGGTATTTATGTTGATCATTTACCTCCTGACAGAGTTTGCCATTGAAAATGTAATTGTCAATTCCATACTTTGGGGAGTTGCGATTTTTATTCTTTTGTTTTTGATGTGGTTTTTCCGCGTTCCCAGCAGAAAAATGACCTTCGCCGACGATCAGGTGATTGCTCCAGCCGATGGAAAAGTCGTTGTGATTGAGGAAGTTGAAGATTCAGAATTCTTCAAAGGAAAGAGACTACAATTGTCTATTTTCATGTCTCCTTTAAACGTTCACGTAAACCGTTTTCCCATTCCTGGGAAAGTTACATATGCTAAATACCATCCGGGCGCGTTCCTAGTAGCATGGCACCCTAAGAGTTCTACGCTCAACGAAAGAACCACCGTTGTAGTAGAGAATGAAAAAGGAGCTGTGATGTACCGTCAGATTGCCGGAGCGCTTGCCAGAAGGATTGTTATGTATGCAAAAGCAGGCCAAACCGTAAACCAAAACCAAGAATCTGGGTTTATTAAATTTGGGTCCCGTGTTGATTTGTTACTTCCCTTAGATGCTGAGATTCACGTAAAAGTGGGCGATAAGCCCCAAGGAGGAGTTACCAAAATTGCGACCCTTCCTTAGAACAGAGAAGTACATTGTTCACAATTGCCTGTTCACAATCCCTTAAATTAGTGAGGCTTCTCACAGGGATTAATTACTAGTTTTGAATAATCAAGGAATAAGCACATGCCAAAAGAGTCCATTCAAGAGGAGTTTGAGCGATTTATAGAAATTGGACGTGTCATGCCAAAGCAGACGCCGGACAAAATGCTAATCGCTTATGGCTTTTACAAGCAGGCCCTAGTAGGGGACTGTGTAGAAGACCGTCCCAAAGAAAACTCTACGGTGGTAGAAACCTTTATGCACGATTCCTGGAAGCGCCTAAAGGGTATGGCAAAAGAAGAGGCAATGGGCAAGTACATAGCCTACATCAAAGAGTTATTGGTCGAAGAAAAGTTGACCGTAGCGAGTTTTTCCAAGTAAAGAATTTATTGGTGTTGAGTAGTTTGCGGTGAACTGAGTGCGGGTTTTTAGAAAACATATTTTCCTAGTTCCTAGTTCCTAGTTCCTAGTTCCCAGTCCCTAGTTCCCAGTCCCTAGCCCTTAGTCCCTACCTTCAGGGGCCACACCCCTGTCCCCGGTCTCAAGCTACAAGTTATTCCGAAAGTAACCCGTCAAGTAAACGCTTTCAGACGACACAATTCGCCTTCGGAAAAATCAACAAAGCCGAAAAGATAGATTCGGCTACAATCGATTGTTTTACGACTAATTAAATTTCGGTTTGTAACTTCTCTTGGGGAGGGCGTGATACACGCCCCGACTGAGGCGTTTTGAATCGGTTTCAACCGAATACAATTGATTAAATGACGCTTGGTGGTTTCGATCTGTGTAACTTTCCATGGGGAGGGAATCGTGGATTCCCCGGCCTAAGCTCATTCAGCCGAGTACTACCGAACGTAACCGATTCTTATAGTCTCAGATTTGGAATAATTCCGAAATTCACTCAGGGGAGGGGTCGTAGACCCCCTCAATAATCCAAGTTATCTGTTACCTGTTATCTGTTGCCTGTTGCTCGTTGCCTGTTTCCTATTCCCCAATCTCCTCCATCGCCCAATCCACAGCAATGACAAACTGTTCTTCGCGGCTTAGGTGTGAGTTGTCCAGAACGCGAGCATCATCTACTTGAATCAACGGGCTCTCTTCACGAGTCATATCAATATGATCTCTCTCCGTCAGGTTTTGTGCAACCGCTTCTAAAGTGACATCGTCACCCTTTGCCTTGAGCTCATCGAATCGCCTTTGCGCTCTGATTGCGGGATCTGCGGTCATAAAAATTTTCAATTCGGCATCGGGGAATACCACGGAGCCAATGTCCCTACCGTCCATTACCACTTCCTTTTCTCTGCCCATTTCCTGTTGCAAGGCCACCATTTTTCTTCTGACCTCTGGGATGGCTGCAACCGAACTTACTTTTGAGGAGACTTCCAGGGTTCTAATGGTATCCTCGACGTTTTTACCGTTTAGGAAAGCGGAGTTTTTGTCCTCCTCGGGCATATACTCAAATGAAATGGTAATCTCAGAGAGTGCCTCAATGAGTTTCTCAACACGTATGCCCTCTGTGCCAATGAAATTGTTTTCTATAGCGTATAGGGCCACACAACGGTACATTGCGCCGGTATCTATATATCGATAGGAAAGTTTCTTTGCGAGGTTTTTAGCTAGCGTACTCTTCCCCGTAGAAGAGTAACCGTCTATGGCAATGGTGATTTTGTTTGGCATGAGGATCAGTTCTAGAAATCTCCCAGGCGAGTGGTCACAGAAATGTGATGCATTCTTCCCGCGACATTCATATTGGTATTGGAGTATCCCAGTTTGAATTTGTAGAGCTTGAAGCCCAATCCAAAACTCAAACCCGCAGAAGACCTGCGCGTGGGAATCGCCATTTCTAATTGTTGTCTAAAGTGGTAACCTACGTTTAGGTAAAATTTATCCGATGGGCTGAGTTCCGCAGAAAGGGCCACGTGACGGATTAATTTATTCCAAAAGTTGGGTTCGTTGTAAACCAGTTCTCCCGTTACAAAGTCACGTGTATAGGCGTTGGGGTCGTCGTAAGTCAAATCCCATTGATGGAGCTTTTCTAAGTGAATTCCCCAACGTAGCGGAACGTGTTTGAATCGCTGTGAAATGCTGTATTGCAAATCAAAGGGAAGTGTTTCTGTTGAGTTCGAAAACGGTGTGACCTGATAACCCACGTTTTTTGCCATCATGGACATGATGATCTGAGTGTTGGGAATTCTATACGTTGCCGCTAAGTCAAAGGCCATTCCCCATGACGAAAATTCAGCGTAAGCACCGTTGATGAGCTTCATGTTGGCTCCCACATTCCAATTGGTATCCAATGCATAACCCCATCCGATCTGAAACATGTAGTCGGCGGCGGTAAATTGCCCCACTACCTGAGAGTTGACCAAAGTTCTCTGAAAATCTCCATAGTAGGCATACTTAAATCCCGCCATAAAAGTTCCGTATTTTTTGAAGTCATGGGCGTAGGCTACTTCTCCTAAACTCACATCAGCCGCCAAGGCAACGTAGTGAAATCCAAGTTGTCCACTGTATTCGGGATTGAGCAGAGAAGGGTTTACAAAACCAAAGCTGACATCTGCATCGGGGTGAGCTAAGTGCAATCCGGAGAGCCCTGAAATTCTTGCAGAAGGGGTTACGTTCAAAAAACTGTAGACAGAAGTTCCTCCCACCTGAGAAAAACCGGTGAGGCTTGAGAGAATTCCCAAACTGAGGAGTAGTTTTTTGATCATAGAACAAAGAAAAGAATTATTGTCTAAACGCAGGTCTAGCCTGAATATTGAATGCGAAGAAAAAAAGCTCAAAAAGAAAGAATCCCGCCGAAGCGGGACCTTTCCGTAGGATGAAAAAAGAAGATTATACTTCCTTCTTATGTCCGTATATCTTTTCGTACAAATCGTTGTATTTAGAGATAATGGGCTTTCTTCTCAATTTGAGAGTAGGTGTAACATGTCCAGCATCAATAGACCAAACATCAGGAGTCAATTCAAATTTCTTGACTTGCTCCCATTTTCCAAAGTTCTTGTTATGGTGCTCAATCTCGCGACCAATTCGATTTACAATGCGCTCCATTTGAATCATCTCAGCATCTGAAGTATAAGGGATGTCCTTGCGCTTACACCATGACTTCAAGAATTCAAAGTCGGGTTGTACAAAAGCAGCAGGGTGCTTTTCTCCCTCGCCAATGACCATGATCTGCTCAATAAAGTGTGATTCTTTGAATGAGTTTTCCATGATTTGAGGGGCGATGTATTTTCCTCCAGAGGTCTTAAAGATCTCTTTCTTTCTATCGGTGATTTTCAGGAACTCTCCTTCTACAAATGTTCCGATATCTCCCGTGTGGAAGTAACCGTCTTCGTCAATAACTTCGGCAGTTTGTTCGGGTTTGTTGTAGTATCCCATCATCACGTTGTGTCCCTTTACCAAGATTTCACCGTCGTCGGCAATCTTAACTTCTACACCGTCAATAATGCGACCCACACAACCTATGCGAGTTCCGTCGTTGTCTGGGCAGTTCACTGAGACTACCGGAGAGGTTTCCGTGAGACCATACCCCTCCTGAATATTGATATCTGCTGCCAAGAACACTCTTGCCAATTTGGGGTTCAACGCAGCAGAACCTGAGGCCACTGCCAATACGCGTCCTCCTAAAGCTTCTTTCCACTTAGAGAAAATGATCTTGCGGGCAATTTTTAGCTTAAAGTGATACCAAGAAGACTTTCCATGGATATCGTATTCTTCCCCGAGAGAAACCGCCCAAAAGAAAAGGGCTTTTTTGATTCCCGTAAGGCTTGCTCCTTTGTCAATGATTTTGTCGTAAACCTTTTCCAGCAATCTAGGTACTGCGGTAAATACATGAGGCTGAACCTCTCTAATGTTGTCTCCAATGGTTTCCATACTTTCTGCATAGTACAATCCCATACCCGTGTAACAGTAGAGGTAAATAAGCATTCTCTCGTAAATGTGACACAAGGGAAGGAAACTCAATCCAATGGCATCCGATCCCACGGGAAGGCGGCCTCTAGAAACTTTGGCGTTCATGCTCACGTTTTTGTGAGAAAGCATAACCCCTTTGGGTTTTCCCGTCGTTCCTGAGGTGTAAATCAACGTGGCCAAATCCTCTTCTTTGACTTCGGCCTTAATGGCTTCAATCGCGTCGATGTCTGGATTGGCACCGAGTTCTAACACTTCGTTCCAGTTTTTACAACCCTCGATGTCTTCGAAGGAGTAAATCTCTTTTAGCGTTGGAACCTTTGATTGAATGGCCTTTACTTTGTCATACAGCCCTTGGTCAGACAAGAAACAGTACGATACACTGGCATCGTTAAAGATGTATTCGTAGTCGTCTTCAGAAATGGTGGGATACACCGGTACATCGATGGCCCCTGCTTGAAGGATTCCCAAATCGGTAATGTTCCACTCTGTGCGGTTGGTGGTAGAGATAATGGCAATTTTATCTCCCGGCTTTACGCCGAGTTTAATCAGTCCCGCACTCAATTGATATCCCTTGTCAATAAATTCTTGGGTCGATGTTTTAACCCATTCGCCATTAACTTTTGTTACCAAGCAATCCTCTCTGGGATGGGTTTTTAGCGCGTAATGCGCGAAGTCAAATAAACGGGTAGGTTCTGAAGCGCCAGTTGTTGACATATGTTATTTTTTTTGTGGATGTACCTGCTCACCTCTTACGTAAGTGGCAGTCACCGTGGAGGTTAATATTTCAGATTCGTCACATTGTAACCAATCAGTGTCTAATATAGTAAAGTCCGCGTATTTACCCACCACAATCTGACCTTTTTGGTCTTCTTGAAATTGAGCATAGGCAGCCCAATGAGTCATTCCTTCGAGGGTTTGTTTGCGCGTTAATCCTTCTTTCATCCTAAAACCACCTTCTGGATAGCCCATGGCGTCCTTGCGGGTCACTGCAGCGTAAAAGGTTTTGTGTGTCGAAATGTCTTCGACCGGAAAGTCTGTTCCCAGCGGCATGGTTCCCGTCACTTCCAACAAACTTTGGTAGGAATAGGCGTGGTGAATTCTTTCGGGACCCAATCTCTCTTCTGCCCAATACATATCTGAGGTGGCATGGGTGGGCTGTACCGAAGGCAATATGTTGTATTCACCAAACTTCGCCAAGTCTTCAGGATTTACGATTTGCGCATGCTCAATTCTCCAACGCTTTCCATTGCCCTTTTCTAAAACTTGGGCGTAGGTATCCAAAATAAGTCGATTGGCAGAATCCCCAATGGCATGTGTGTTTACTTGGAAATCCATGGCAAGCGCTTGGCGCGAATACATTAAAAAGTCTTCCGGAGTGTGAATGAGCAAACCACTATTCCCAGGATCGTCGTGATAGGGGTGAAGAAGACACGCCCCTCGAGAACCCAAGGCCCCATCGGCATAGACTTTAAAAGATGATATTTGGAATCGGTCTCGGATCAGTTTTCCGTTTTCCCCGAAATAGTCCAAGTTCTCCTGATTCATCGCCGCCATAGAATATAGAGGCATGGTCAAGACTTCCATTTGGTATAAGGAGTCAAGCCACATCAGGGTTTGTAAATCCAAACCGGCGTCGCATATTCCAGTAATTCCGGCGGCAAAACAATTTTGCTCTGCTACCAAAAGACGTTTTGTAAATTCTTCAAAATCCACAGAGGGAGTTTCAATTAACTGTTCTGCGTTGTCAATAAAAATCCCTGAGGGTTGGCCATCCACCAGCATAACTAATCCTCCGTCAATTTCTGATTCGACGGTAATTCCGCTGAGGTCCATGGCTTTTTGATTGGTCCAAACGCCGTGTCCATCCACTCGACTTAGAACAATGGGAAGTTCCGGATAGGCTTCAGTAAGTTTATGATGGGTGGGGAATCGCTTTCCTTCAAAAAGATTTTGATCCCAACCTCTCCCCAAGACAAAGTCTGTGTTGGGGTTGTTTTTTAGAAAATCTGCAATGCGTTCTACTACCTCCTCCTCAGATTGTGCTCCGTACAATTGAACTTCAAAAAGGGTATTGGCATACCCCACCAGGTGAGCGTGGGCGTCAATAAAACCGGGGTAAATAAATTGATTTTTCAATATCGTAGTATCAGCACTCGGCATTTCAGAATTTTCGGAAGTGGCGATAATTTTGCCTTCGTCAATTCCGATCCATCCGGTTACGTACTCGCCACTGTGATAGTAGGTTCCGTGCATCCAAGTGTCTATGGTGTTATCTCCTTTAGAGGAAGGGTTTTCCATAGAACAAGAGGTTCCTAAAAAAAGAAGGGAAGCCGCTGCGAGTAGAGGGCTATTAAATACAAACGTTTTCAATCGATTAGACGGGTTTAGAATCATGCTTTTGAATTTCAGAAAGCCTAAGTTAGTTGAAACCTTTTAATTGAGTCATTATGCGACGTATTGTACAACCGCTGTTGTTGTTCTTTTGTTTTTTATCAACCCTTGGGTTGTTGGCCCAACCCAACCTGCCCGATGAACCGGTTCCCTTGCCCGCAGGGGCATTGTGGTTTCTCGGGGCCGTTTTGGGAGGGCTCGGTCTTTGGCCGCGAAAACGCAAATCAGAGGAGTAAAATTTCTCTGTAGAAAAACCGCAACAGAGGTTGGGGAGTGAGTCCTAAAATATCACGTGAACTAATTGTATCTGACACTTTATTCTAAAATGGAATTGACGTACCTTTGCGGCACAATTCAAAATGATCATTATGTCATCAGTTCCTGCAGAGGTAACGGTAGAAACCGCCAAAGACCTCGGACTACTACCGGAAGAGTTTGATAAAATTTGTGAAATCTTGGGGCGCACTCCCAACTATACGGAGTTGAGTATATACTCTGTGATGTGGAGTGAGCACTGTTCTTACAAGAACTCCATCGTATGGTTAAAGACCCTCCCAAAAGACGGCCCCCACATGTTGGTGAAAGCCGGGGAAGAAAATGCCGGATTGGTTGACATTGGTGATGGATTGGCTTGTGCCTTTAAAATTGAATCACACAACCACCCTTCTGCGCTAGAGCCTTACCAAGGTGCTGCAACAGGAGTAGGTGGTATCAACCGCGATATTTTTACGATGGGTGCTCGCCCCATTGCTCAATTGAACTCCCTTCGCTTTGGTGATGTAGATACCGACAGAACCAAGTGGCTACTCAACGGAGTGGTTAAGGGAATTGGTAACTACGGGAACTCCTTTGGGATTCCAACCGTAGGTGGAGAAGTTTACTTTGACAAGAGTTACGAGCAAAACCCATTGGTTAACGCATTCTCTGCGGGAATCGTTGAAGTAGGTGGACAAATTTCTGCCAAGTCAGGCGGCGTTGGAAACCCCGTTTACATCGTAGGTTCTTCTACAGGTAGAGACGGTATCCACGGAGCGGCTTTTGCTTCAAAGGATCTTACTGAAGATTCTGCCGATGACATCCCATCTGTACAGGTAGGTGACCCCTTCCAAGAAAAACTCTTGCTAGAAGCTACAATGGAATTGGCCAAGTCAGGTGCCGTAGTTGGTATGCAGGATATGGGAGCTGCGGGTATTACCTGTTCAACTTCAGAAATGAGTGCCGGAGGTGAAGTAGGTATGAGAATTGACCTAGACAAAGTTCCATTGCGTCAAGACAACATGGAGCCTTGGGAGATCTTGCTTTCAGAATCACAAGAGCGTATGCTTGTAGTGGTTGAGAAAGGTAAAGAAGAAATCGTAGAAAAGATTTTTGACAAGTGGGATATCCACTGTATGAATATTGGTGAAGTAACGGCCGAAGACAACCTTGAGTACTACTGGAATGGAGAATTGATTGCTCAAACTCCTGCATCTCCATTGGTATTGGGAGGTGGAGCTCCGGTTTACTACCGCGAGTTTAGAGAGCCTGCTTACTTTAAGGAAAACCAGAAGTTCGACATCAACAGCATTAAAGAACCTAAGGACCTTAGAGACTTTGGTAAGAAGATGGTGGGACTTCCCAACATCGCTAGCAAGCGCTATGTTTACGAGCAGTACGACAGCATGGTAGGAACTATCAACATGTCTACCAACGCTCCTTCCGATGCGGCCATTGTAAACATCAAAGGTTCTAACAGAGCTTTGGCGATGACTGTGGATTGTAACGCTAGATACGTTAATGCTGATCCTGAAACAGGAACAGCCATTGCCGTTTCTGAAGCCGCTAGAAATATTGTTTGTTCTGGAGGTCTTCCTTCGGCAATTACCAACTGTCTAAACTTTGGAAACCCATACAACCCAGAAGTTTACTGGCAGTTTGTAGGAGCTATCAAAGGAATGAAAAAGGCCTGTGAGAAGTTTGCGACTCCGGTAACCGGAGGAAACGTAAGTTTCTACAACCAAACGGCCATTGGCGATTCAGTTGAGCCTGTATTCCCAACGCCTACCATTGGAATGATTGGTGTGGTTGAAGACAAGAAGAACATCATGACCATCCCCTTCAAGCAAAAAGGAGATTTGATTTACATGATTGGAGAAAACAGAAATGACATTAACTCTTCTGAATACCTAGTGCGCATGCACGGGGTAGAAAACTCTCCCGCACCTTTCTTCAGCTTGGAAGAAGAATACGCTAACCAGGAGCAATTGAAGATGTTGATTCGCAAGGGCGTTATCAACGCGGCTCACGATGTATCGGAAGGTGGAATTTTTGTCGCCCTAACTGAGATGGCCATGGCCTCTGATTTGGGTTACGATATCACTACAGACGCTGCCATCAGAAAAGACGCTTACCTCTTCGGAGAAAGCCAATCTCGTATTATGGTGACCGTTTCTCAGGATACTGAAGATGACTTCATCGATTTGATGATGCTCAACGGTGTTGAATTTGATTTGGTAGGTCACGTAACCAAAGGCGCTATTCGCATTGACGATGAGGACTGGGGAGAAGTAGCCGACTACAAGTCAGTTTACGACAACTCTTTGGGAGAAAAGATGGCTCACTAAGACCATCATCTACAAATAGATTACATCACAAGGTGTGATAATGAGAAAGGCAGCCCCATGGCTGCCTTTTTTATTCGTTCTCTTTTTTGTCGCTGCTTTTTCTGTTTCTATTTTTTCGATGATTTTAGAATCAAACCAACTTGTGTTCCAAGGCATACTTTACAAGCCCTGCGGTATTTCGCGCACCGGTCTTCTCCAATAGTCGCTTTCTGTAGGTTTCTATGGTTCTCGCACTGAGAAAGAGCTTGTCCGCAATTTCTGCCGTGGTGTATTCTTGACAAATCAACTGGAGAACCTCCAATTCTCGTTCTCCCAATTTCTCTGATGAATCCGTTGGGTTGGTCAATTGCCCCAACAAAACCTCGGACACCTTGGGAGTGAGGAATTGCCCGGTTTGATGAACTTTCTCAATGGCCTCAAAAACCAAATCTTGAGCGGAGTCCTTGAGCAAATAGCCATTGGCTCCTTGAGATAAAAAGTCGACGATAAACTGTGGCTGCTCATACATGGTGAGCATGAGAACTTTCTCTTGACGTCGATTCTTCTGAATCCAATCCAAAGTTTGAGATCCGTTCATTTCCGGCATTTCAATATCCAGTAGAATGACATCGGCTTCCAGGCTGTTCCAATTTTTGGTCAAATCCAAACCTGAAGATGCTTCGAAAACCACTTCAAAGCCATCGTGCCCATTGAGTAGGGTCTTGAGCCCGGACCTAAAAAGTTCGTGGTCATCTACGATGGCAATTTTTATTTTCTCCATGAGTGTAGCGAAAACTGTGAGGTTAGGAAGTTAGTGGAATCTCTAAGGTAAGACTAAATCCCTTGGTGGGTTCTGAGTACATTTTATGTTGTGCTCTTAATACATCTGCTCGTGATTGAATATTGTGAAGCCCCAAGTTCTTCTTCGTAGACTCCATGTCAAAGCCCTTTCCGTTGTCCCTGTACAGAACGTGAAGGTGAGATCCTTCGTCAGAGATTTCTATGCTAATGCGATTGCAATCCGCGTATTTGATGGAATTGTTGAGACATTCTTGCAGTATGCGGAAAAGAAGAATTTCTCTTTCCTTTTCTAAGAGATCCTCGGTGGCAAAGTATTCCAAGTTGATTTTTATTTCTGAGTTGGATTCCACTGATTTTATTCGCTCTTCCAACGCTGCTTTTAAACCGTATTCCTTGAGAGTAGGAGGTAGCAAGTCGTTGACAATCCTTCGTACGCCTTCCATGCCTTCGAACATTAAACCGTCCAGTTCTGCCAATTGTGGATTGGATGAAATCTGTAATCGCGCGGTGGAAAGGATGGCACCAATGTCATCGTGAAGATCTTGAGCAATCCGTTGTTGCTCATTTTCTCTGGACTCCACTGTGGCCTTGAGAAGGTTTTCTTGGTGCTTGAGTTTGAGTTCTTGAACGTCCCTCTCCTGTTTGAGCACGCGCTTTTGATAAGTGATTACAAAGAGAATAATCGCCCCCACAAAAAATAGGATGATAAGTCCTGCGGTGAAAAATAGAACGCTTATTTGTTGCTCTTCGGGTTGCATAGTACGGCTACTGAATAACTTAAATATAAGAGAATATTGAGTACGGCATGAACAGACCACAAGCTCCGGAAAAGGGGAGAGGATCGATCCGAAATATAGTTTCCAAATATGAACAGCAACAGGTTGCAGCTAAAGTAGATGAGAAGACCGGAGGCCAACCAAAAGAGTGGACTCCTCAGAAGGTTCTTTTCCATTTTTTGAATCAGTGTGGAATAGAAGTAATAAATAGAAACGGCAATGATTAAAATGCTTTCTGTGGTCCTTGTGAACGATGGATATTCAGACATGTCCTGAATCCATGCGGAGTTGATAATAACAAATACCTCGAAGGCCAGAAGCACTCCAACAAATAGGGCGGATGAATTTTTAGGCGTGGGAATAATGGGTTTTAAAAGTATCCATATCCAGAAAAACTCTATCCCAACATAGAGGTGGTACAAGGGCATGTTATTGCCCGAGCCTTCTATGCCGAGATAGAGTGCTAAAAATTGGATGATGCCAATGGTAATGAGATAGAATCCCATCACCCAATAAAACCTTTCTCTCCAACCATTCTTCCAAGGTTGCTTCCCTAAAAGCATTGCGAATGGCAAGAGAAAGGAGAGGCTACTCACCCAAATCAGCGGCGGATATTGACTAATCAAAGAGTCCGTTTCCACAGTACTGAGGACATGGATTGGCGAAGTCTAAGAAATCACAATCGATTTTTCCCATTGAAACATCTGCGGAAAGACTGCTAAAAGCAATTTTTATAGCATTCATCCCCCCTTGGTCATACTCTCCACAATTTGATTCCGGCGCATATGCATTTGCGTAGGCAGGGTCCGAACCCACGGGTGTATATCCAAACACAGCATATAAGTCTCCCGTGCCCGCCAGACTTTGTAGTTCTGACATGTTAAAGGTGTAGGCCTTTATGGGGAAATACGCAGGGTTATGACTATTGCGTGTGCTGTTAAAGGTATTCCAAGTGTTTATGTATTCTTGGGCAGTACCTAAATTGATAAAATCAAAGATGAAAACTTCTTCCTCTAAATTATACGCTGATCTTCCAATGGTAGTGCCTCCTGTATCTACATTGGTGTCGTTTCCTTCTGTGGTAACTGGTACGTACAATAATTGGGGTTTGTAGGTATTGTTTTCTGAAAGGACGGCGCCAAAGTATACCCTCATTCCAGGACATTCTGGACAAAGCTCTGCGAGTTGCGTCACGTGGTTATTGGTGAGTTTGAGCTCAACATACGAGGAGTCTAAATACCCTTGCCCCTCAGGATGCTTTCTGTGAGTCGTGAAAAACTCATATCCCGCTTTCCAGAGCATGTAAGTAGAACGTCTTACTTTTTTGTTGTGTAAGCCAGACTCCTCTTCGTTAGTAGTGGTTGTTTTGATTTCAGAATTTGCTTTATCTGATGCTGGGGCTTCCGTTGGTTGATTGCAACTCGCTACGGTAAAGGCGAGTCCCAAGAAAAGAGTCCCTAAAGGGGCCCATCCATTGATTGATTTCATGGTTTTTGGATTTGATAGGTTAATTGTTTGCTCTTGGTCTTATACTAGGTCTTGGTATGTGGTTTTTGCCCCCGTTCGGATTTAAAAGGTATGGAAATAAACCCTTTACGTGCAAGAAATCACATTCCATCTGTTTTGCAGTGTGTGATTAAAACTACCTATTTTACAGTAGGTTACGTCGGTCTGTCCGTGTTTTCCACATAGTAGAATCCGTATTTTCTACATGCTCTTTTCAAGGAAAATGGCATTGCACAGGGCTTGCATTCGCCGCAATTTTGGCTTGAACAAAAAACAAATAGCCATGAAGAATCAAACGAATCAACCAATTCAAAAAATGGAAAAGAGTGGGAGAACCCAAAACTGGAATCAAAGAGATTGGACCCTATACTTTTGCTTGTACTGCTGTAGTACTCAAACCTGGAAAAAGAAATCCATGATGGATGTGCCCGAAGACGTAAAGACCCGATTTCAAGAAGTGTTTACTCAATTTGAGTCCGATAACGACGTGCAATGTTTAAATCGTTTAGAAGGATTTGTGAGAAGTCAGCGAATGACCTCTTCAGAATTCAAGAAGTGGATGAGTTCCGCTCGCAACGAGTTTTTCCCAAATGTTTGGGTGCGCACCTCACGATTGTTGGAATTGCACTTGTCTCGCTTTTTGCCGGTTTCGGCGTAAGCCCAATGGATAGCCACCCTAAGAATGAGCGTACAACTTTGTGAGTAAGAAATTAAAAAAAAGGGGAACTCAATCCGCGTTGAACTCCCCAGCTGGAATGCTTCAATTCTCTCCTAGAGATTGGCTATGGGTGGTGATGATTAGTCAAAAGAGAGTTGAGTTTTTGCGGGCATTTTAATTTGGAATTCACTTTTTAGGTCTTTGGTAGTATTGGGCTCCAACTTAAATTTCCAGTCTAAGAAACCGGTTTTGTCACTGAATTTGGCGCCCGATTTTTCCAATAGCTCCACGGTGATTTTCTCTTCTCTTGAGACCGGGATTTGATCCTGAACCACGACGGTAACGGATTCTTTTCTTGAGTTTCTTACTAGGTAATCATATCCAATGTTTACCCTTTTTTCACTTCCAAAGGTGCTAGTTTCTGTCTTCTTAACAGAGAGCTGTCTGTCGGCAGTAACGTTTTTGTCTACACCCAATGAGAAGATTAAGGTGTCTGTAATGGTTTTGGGATCTAGGTAGGAACTTCCCGTGTACACTCCTTCAAAGTAAATATTTACGACGCCTTCAGAAAGGCCCATCTTGGAGGCGTCTGGAATGGACGCTGTCAGGTACACATCGGGCTCCACTTTGGGAATTACGTAGTGAATGAAATCGGCGTCAATTGACTGGGTGTACATTTCCACAAAGTGATCCTTTCCGTTAGAGTACACCACATATTTGTCTTTGAGTTCAAAAGAGAGTCTATTAGTCAATGCAGAAACCTCCATATCCAAGGCAAAGGATTCAATTTCCATGACTTCTACCTCCATTAGAGCTTCGTCTTCAACAGAATACAATTCTGCCGTAGTGGCCGTGATTTGGGATAAGTTTCGAGTGGGCATGTTCTTTACAGCATCTACGGTTACTACGGTGGCGTTGCTGCGACTGCCTCTCACTACCACGTCGGGCTTGGCAATGACATCGCCATCATTCATGGCTTGGTATTGATTGATCAAACTCAACGTCACGTCTTGATGCCTTTGGTTGGTCAAGCTGATGTTGTGTGCGTATTTTGTAAATCCATAAGACTCAATTTCCAAGTTGTAGTACCCCGGAGGAATGGGGTTGATGAGGATTTGTCCGTTGCCATCGGTCATGTCGTAGTACAGTAGTTTACCATTTTGTTTTACGGTCACAATGGCCTTTTCTACGGGGTTGGCCTCTTCGTCCAAAACCGTCATGGAGAAAGACGAGTAGGGGTAGGTCTTAGCTACGGGACGGGGATACCTTGGGGGACTGAGTATGTTCCAAGGAATAAGAGAGGGTTTTTGAACTTTTTGTTGAGGCGTTCCTGTGGAAAGAGTCAGTTGAACACGATCCCAATCTTCTCCAGTGCTCTGGAAAATCTTTGCACGGTTTACAATTTCCAATGGAGAATCCAAGTCTTTGACCATGAAGTCATACATGGGCTCCCATCGAGCAGAGGTCACAAAGTAGGATACAGAAACCTTGGGTTTTATGGGCTTTTTGGCCTCAACCACCATAGTGATTCTTCCCTTGGGGAAATACCTCTGAGAGGTGTATTTGTTGACTTCCACAGAAAGGTATTGGATGTGAAGGATGATGGAGTCGTACTGGGCAGCTACCGAAATTTTCAAGTTGCTGATATCTCCCAAGCGCTCTCGGTAGAAGATGGCGGCTTTTTCAATTTCTTCTACCGTAATGCCGTCCTTGCTTCCAAATCGGCTGTTGTTCATGATGAGGTTTTCCTCCCTTTGCAGATTGGATAGCTTGGCTTTGAGGTTGCGAAGCTTCTTTTTTTGATGCTCGATTTTTTTGACTAAAGCCTCTTCCTCTTTGGACTTTTTGTAGTTGCGAGCTTTTTCAAATACCACGGAATGTATGGTGGCATTGTCTATGGATTGGGCGTTGACGGTTTGGGGTTGAATCTCGAGTGGTAGGTTGTCAAAGACTAAGACGTACTTGCCTATGGCTAGGGGCTTCGCAGAAGTTGTGCGGGTCACTTGGGCCCCTGAAAAAAAGACGTTGACATTAGAGACTTTAGAGTCGACATAAACCGTGTCGGATTGAGCGTCTACAAATAGGCTCAATAGTAGAAAAAAGCAAAGTGCTATTCGTTTCAAAAAATAAAACATAGGAGTCGAGTTTAAGATTCATATCTCAATAAAGGTACAGAGATATTTACCAGAAAAACAACCCAACGATACCGTGAATATATCCGTTAAGTACCGGAAAATGAAGAGTTTGTTAACTTAGTGTAAAGATTATGGAATCAACCACCTCAAGGTAATGTAACCCCAGGCGTGATTTTCTGCTCCTACAAATTCGGCGTTGTTCCAAATGCGTCCCAAGCGGATTTCTGCATTTTTGTAAGAGGCACGCAAACCCAGTTCGGTAGAGATTCTCCCTGGTATGATCTCGCTTTCTTGGATGATGTATTGCCCAGGAGGTTTCGCAAAGGCACCCCCTTGTAAAGTGGCGTTGTAGAAGGAGTATCCTCCCCGAGCTTCCCCGTAGAGTTGTATTCCCCAGTTTTTTCCCAACCATCTGTCAGCCGATTGATAGGGAGATTCAAACCACCCAACAGCTAAACCGGATCCTCCGTAAACGGCATCCGAAAGCGTTCCCACTTCGGCGCGGGCCATGCCGTACCAGTTGAGGTAGGGAGTGGTCACCAATCCGTGTTCTACCTGGACGTTGTATTGCAATATGACATCCGTAGAAATTTGATTTTCCCACCCATACACCGAATCGGAATAGGGTGTCAAAGAGTGAATAAAGTTCTGGATGTACTGGCCTCCACTGGATTTTCCCAAATACCCAACGGCAAATTCACTCTGTACAAAAATTCGAGAATCGGGATTCACATAGCGCGCACCCTCTGCCAATTGCAGTGTGGAAGCATACGGTCTATCTCCGTAAACCACGTCGATGGTATAGAGGTCAGAAGGGGTGTACATATCTTGCTTTAACGAGAGGTAATGTTGTGTGGTAGGTGCATTGCCAAAGAGCAGGATATGTCTAACGGGAGATTTCTCTAATCCGGCAAAAGATACGTTGAGGCGAAGGCCATTGGAATAGTACTGATCGGATTGATTGAGTACATTAAAGATGTCATTGGAAAATGAAGCCTCTACCCATTGGGGACGAACAGCACTCTCCACTGGGGCTTGTGCCCATGTGGTCATCGGTAGGATGGCCATCGCTACCAAAAATCGAGTAAATAGAGTCCATTGCGTCATGTTACAAAAATACGTTACGCCACACAGAATGAGTGGTCTTGGTGTTGCAAAGACTTTAATTTTTAAATGAAAAATCGGGTTTTTCGCCTCGAGAAAATTAGAAATACAAGTCCTGCGCCAAACGGAACGTATTGGCATGAGCCTCTAGTATGTCGCGTAGATCCGGAGAGTAGCCGCCGCCCATGTTTACGGCTACGGGAATTTGGTTTTCTATGCAGCGAGAAAACACCATGCGGTCTCTTTCCTTGCAGCCTTCCGGGCTTACGCCGAGCCGTCCCAATTTGTCTGTGTGCAAAATATCCACCCCTGATTGAAAGAAAATAAAGTCGGGTTCCACTTCTTCAATTACTCGGGGCAAGTGATGATCCAAGAGTTTTAAATAGTCCTTAGTTCCGATACCATCGGGTAGGGGTACGTCTAAATTGGACGTTTCCTTGTGAAGAGGGTAGTTGTTTCCACCGTGCATGGAGAAGGTAAATACGCGGTCTTCGTTTTCAAAAATCTGAGCGGTGCCGTTGCCTTGATGAACGTCTAGGTCCACCACCAATATTTGCCTAGTAGGATCTTGATCTAACAAATGACTCGCTCCCAAGGCGATGTCGTTGAGTAGACAAAACCCCTCTCCTCTATCGGTAAATGCGTGGTGAGTTCCTCCTGCAATGTTCATGGAAACCCCGTGTTTAAGGGCCATTTGTGTATTTTCTACCGTACCTCCCGCAATGGTAATTTCTCTTTCTACCAGCTTGGCAGACAGCGGGAATCCCGTTTTCCTTTCCTCCTGTCTTGTGAGGTTTAAAGACTTGAGTTTTTCCCAATATTCTGCCGTGTGAATTTTCACAATGTCAGACTCAGAAATGGGGGTGGGCGTAAAAAAGTTTTCTTCCG
>CBFHSF010000001.1:74673-119165 GCA_965658445.1 uncultured Schleiferiaceae bacterium
ACACGTGCCTTCCCTCAGCAATTGCTGGGGCAGCAGGCTGTATTTTTCCATGGGAAATCTATGCCCAGGAGGAAGGGGATGGTGATAAATGGGATGATACGCTATGGTCAGCATACGGAAATAACCCTTTGGGAAGCGATTGGTTTACGCTCGTGGTTCACTTGATTAGTCAAAGACTCATGAGCGATGTCCACAGCCTCCCAAATCATTATCTCAATTCTGCGTTGACTTCTTTTTGAAGAGCCCCTACAATGCGTTGCATGGTTTTGTCTACCTGCTTGTCTGTCAATGTTTTGTTTTCATCTTGGAGGATGAAGGACAAAGCGTATGACTTTTTGCCGGCAGGAAGATTCTTTCCTTGGTACACGTCAAAGAGAGAAACTTTCTTCAAGATTTTTCTCTCCGTCTTCACTGCGATTTGCTCCAATGCTTCGTAGCTCACTTCACCGTCAATCAACAAGGCGAGATCTCTGCGCACTTCTGGGTACACAGCGATGGGGGCAAACGTAGCTTGTGCTTTCTGAGAAAGGGCTACCCAGTTTTCCCAATACAAGTCGGCAAAGTACACAGGAACTTCAATGTCAAATGAAGCGGCGAGTTTGGCGTCTACAATTCCCAAGGTTCCCAATGACGTTTTTCCAGTGCTCAAAGAAAAGGCTGTTGCGTAGTCGGGATGCTTTGTTTCGTTGAGTTTGAGGTCTCCCAATCCCAATCGCTTGGCAAGGGCTTCTACCTCTCCTTTTAAACTAAAGAAAGAATACTGAGAAGTTGGCTGAATCCAAGATTCCTCTCTGCGATCTCCGGCCATCCAAAGAGAGAGCTTTTCCGCTTCGTAGAATCCGTTGTCTGACTTGCCGTAGGTCTTTCCAAATTCGTGGAATTGCAGGCTAGACTGTCTTCTCTTGAGGTTGTAGGCAATGCTTTCCAAACCGCCGTACAACAAGGTCTGTCTCATTACACCGAGGTCTTGGCTCAAGGGGTTGAGGATGTTCACGGACTGATCCATTTTCCACCCTTCGTTCTCTGCGTAGTAAGAAGCCTTGGTCAATGAGTTGTTTTTGATTTCTGTGGAGCCCATAGCTACAAGGGCGCTGTTGGCTACTGCCGATAATTTCTCCTTGCTCTTGGCCGGCATATGGTCTACGCTTATGGCCATTTTGGTAGGGAGTTCTATGTGGTTGAATCCGTAGATTCTCAAAATTTCTTCGATTACGTCGGCCTCGCGAGTAACGTCTACGCGGTAGTTGGGAACTTCCAAATGCCACTCCCTTCCGTTGTCAGCAATAACTTTAATCTCAAGACTTTGCAAGATGTCGTACATCAAGTCCTTGGAGATTTCTTGACCGATGATTTCCTGAACGCGCTCAACGGTAATGGTAACGTTGAAGGGGTCCAAAGGAGCTTTTCCGTCCTCCTGAATTTCACAGGAAACCTTGGCGTCACAGAGTTCCATCATAAGACTGGCGGCACGCTTTAGTGCGAAGTCTGTCATGGAGGCGTCCACACCTCTTTCGTAGCGGAAAGAAGCATCAGTGTTAAGGGCATGTCTCTTGGCCGTCTTGCGAATGCTCACGGGGTTGAAAAGGGCAGATTCCAAAAATACCGTGCGGGTTTTTTCAGTAACTCCACTTTCCGAACCTCCCAATACACCGGCAAGGCACATGGGTTCGCCGTCTCCGTTACAAATCACCAAATCTCTGGCGTCGAGCTTTCTCTCTTTGTCGTCCAAAGTGGTGAAAGGAGTCCCGTTTTCTAAATTTTTTACGATGACCTTCTGTCCCTTAATCGCATCTGCGTCAAAGGCGTGAAGTGGATGTCCTGTTTCGTGCAAAACGTAATTGGTAATGTCTACCACGTTGTTGATGGGAGACAGGCCAATGCTCTTAAGGGCGGTTTGCAACCAGTCGGGAGAAGGACCTACTTTGACTTCTGTCAAGGTCACTCCCATATAGTGAGGACAGGCGTCTTTGTTCTCGATTTCTACCGGAATAACGCGCTGCGTGTTGTCTACTTTAAATTGAGCCGTAGAAGGAAGGCTCATTAATTTTTCTTCTCCTCTTCTCTTGAGGGCCGCTCTCAAATCTCTGGCCACACCGTAATGTCCCATGGCATCTGCGCGGTTGGGCGTCAATCCGATTTCAAAAACCGGAATGCTGTCAAATCCTAGGTGGTCTGCAGCGGCTGTTCCCGGAACGGCGGCTTCGTCCAAGACCATGATTCCGTCGTGAGATTCTCCAAGGCCGAGTTCGTCCTCAGCACAGATCATCCCTTCAGAAACTTCGCCTCTGATCTTTCCCTTTTTGATTTTAAATGATTCTTCGCCGCTGTGGAGTTCGGTTCCTATAGTGGCTACCAAAACCTTCTGTCCGGCGGCCACATTGGGTGCGCCGCAGACAATGTTCAATGGCGTTTCTCCACCCACGTCAACCGTTGTCACTTTCAAGCGATCGGCGTTGGGGTGTTGTTCACAGGTGAGAACGTGACCTACTACCACGCCTTTTAGACCGCCTTTAACGCGCTCAAAGGAGTCCAAACCTTCTACTTCCAGTCCAATATCGGTAAGGATATCAGAAATCTCTTCGGGTTTGCGCTCAATGGGTAAGTACTCTTTTAACCAGTGATATGAAATCTTCATGCGTATGGAATTGTTTTTCGAGCCCACTTTGAAAATCAATGGATTATGTCAGAGTGAGACTTCGAGAAAATCGTTTAAAATCTTGGCAAAAATAGGAATTGAGAACCGATTATTCTACACCATTTGGAAGATTACCGTGGCGTAGAGGAAAAATCTCAAAAATCGACTCAAAGCAACCAGTAAATAGGTCTTAAAGGGGAAGTCTACAACGCCGGCTACCACAGAAACGGGAGAAAAGGGTAGTGGGGTTAATGCGGCGATAAATATCAACAACCCACCAAATTTGCGGATGGTGGCAAATTGCTGCTTAAAGGTAAAGTCAACCCATTGATGAATCTTGGGAAGACGGTGTAATTGCGTTCCAATAAAATAAGAAATCACTCCTCCAGAGTAGGATAATAAAGCCAGTACAAATACCATCAAAAAGGGATAGTCAAAGCCCTTGGCCCAAAGGATGTACACATCTGGAGGGAGCAGTCCCGTAAAGCTTTCTGAAGCGAGCAAGGTTCCTAGAACCAACCACGTAGGAAGGGTTTGAGTAATGTAATCGGTCACCTTGGTGATGTCAAATACGTAGGCGTTGAGAAGCCAAACAGCCAAGCCAAAGATCCCCAATCCAATGAGGAGGCGCCACATGTTTTCACCCAAAAATCGATACCCACCCGAGCGGCGGTAGTACACGTGATACACCTGACCTTTTCGTATGATTTTTTTAACGGGAGACATGCAGTGAATTCAGCTTTTAGATTCCTATCCTTTTTTTAGCGGAGTGCAAAGGTCGGGAATTTGGACGTCACAACCCCCACCATTTACTTAAAGAAACTATAAAACTTCGCAATGGTTCAGCGATTTCGCTGAGTTCTAGGAAATTCGGCTCCAGCTTAGTTTGGATTTGTATTTAGAGAGGAATTCTGCTCGCAGTTTACGGTTTTCCGGTTTTTCAAGTCTAACGTCTTCTTTGAGTGTGAATTGCGCCCATTCTCTTGCCAAGGAGAGCAAGGAGGCGTCTTTGGCGAGATCTCCAATTTTCAAATTCAAAACGCCTGACTGTCGCGTGCCCATGACATCACCAGGACCACGGAGTTTGAGGTCTACATCGGCAATTTCAAAACCGTCTTGCGTCTTTACCATGGTGGCCAATCGCGTTTTGGCATCTTCGCTGAGCTTGGGCCCAGAGAGGAGCAGACAATACGATTTTTCTGCACCTCGACCAACGCGGCCACGCAACTGGTGGAGTTGGGAAAGACCAAATTTCTCGGCACTTTCAATAATCATTACCGAGGCATTGGGAACGTTGACTCCCACTTCAATCACCGTGGTCGCGACCATAATCTGGGTTTGTCCCTTGACAAATCGCTCCATTTCTCTGTCCTTGTCATCTGGCTTCATTTGTCCGTGTACAATACTCACCTGAAAATTGGGAAGAGGAAAGGCTCGGGTGATGGCTTCGTACCCGTCCATTAAGTCTTTGTAGTCTAACTTCTCGCTTTCCTCAATCAAGGGATATACAATATAGATCTGTCTTCCCAAAGCAATTTGCTCCTTCATAAAACCAAACACGCGCAATCTTTGATTTTCAAACAAATGCTTTGTGGTAATGGGCTTTCTGCCAGGAGGTAATTCGTCGATTACCGATAAATCCAAATCTCCATAAACGCTCATGGCGAGGGTTCTTGGGATGGGCGTGGCCGTCATGACCAAAATATGTGGAGGCAATTCGTTTTTCTTCCACAGAGCGGCGCGCTGTGCCACCCCAAATCGGTGTTGCTCGTCAATGACAGAGAGACCCAAATTTTTAAAAACCACTGTGGGCTCAATAAGGGCATGTGTCCCAATGACCAACTGAATACTGCCATCTGCAGCCCCTTCCAAAACGCGTTTCCTGTCGGCGCCTTTTACATTCCCCGTGAGCAGGGCAATGGACAATCCCATGGGCTCGGCCATTTCACACAAACTCGCATAGTGTTGTTTGGCCAAGATTTCTGTGGGTGCCATCAACGCGGCCTGAAATCCATTGTCTACAGCAATGAGAATACAGAGTAGGGCCACCATGGTTTTTCCAGAACCCACATCTCCTTGGACCAATCGGTTCATATGTCTACCGGAGCCCATATCGGACCGGATTTCTTTGATAACGCGCTTTTGTGCGCCCGTCAGTTCAAAGGGCAAATGGTCTTTATAAAAGGTGTTGAACCAATGGCCAACGGTTGTAAAAGGATAACCTCTAAACTGGGCCTTGTGAATGTTTTTTTGTTGAAGTACGGAGAGTTGCAGTAGGTAAAACTCATCAAATTTGAGTCGTTGCTGTGCTCGATGAAGCATTTCCAAAGACTGTGGAAAGTGAATTTGAAAAAGCGCCTGCTCCCTAGAAATCAGATGCGTAGGTTCCAAAACATTGGCGGGCATATACTCTGTCAGCGTTCCCTTTAGTTGGAGCAAAAGCGTGTGCATGAGCTTGCGAATGCCCTTAGAATTCAATCCCTTTTGGGAGAGCTTTTCTGTGGAAGGGTACACGGGTTCCAAACGGCCTTGTCCCCCTTGGACCTGTTCAGTAGCCACTTCCAGCTCGGGGTGAGCAATGGTAAACTTCCGGTTGAACATGGAGGGTTTTCCAAACAACACAAAATTGGTGTCTGCTTTGAGCGTGGGCTTTACCCATCGAGCACCTTTAAACCAAATGAGTTCCACAGAACCCGTAGCGTCGTAAAACTCCGCCGTCAATCTCTTTTTTCTGGGAGGTCCGACTTCTTGGACATTTCTGATTTTTCCGATGATCTGTACTTCGGCCTCGGCATTGGCGATTTCAGAAATGGTGTAGTATCGGCTTTTATCTACATACCGGAAGGGGTAGGTAGTCAGTAGGTCTTCATACACAAACAAACCCAATTCCTTTTTAAGCAGGTCCGCTCGCTGCGGTCCTACACCTTTTAGGTATTCTATGGGTGTTTTTAATAATTCTGTTGCCATGAAGAGGAGATTCCCTATCAAAGGTATTGTTTCAAGAATCGAAATAAGACTGAAAACTAATGAAATTTTAGAACGATGGCGGACCTCTACCTCGGAATTTAGAGGAGCTTTGTATCTTTCTACCTGAATTTTACAAACCCCATGGACAGACCCTATTTTCTCAGCTCAAAACTCAGCGTTTTCATTTTTGTCTTTATCCTTTTCAGCCTAAGCGCAAAATCACAAGCGTACCTAGAGGAGGTAGATACTTTGCGCCCCTTGAGAATCAATCAGCAACTCATTGATTTGCAATTGAGTTTTGCTCCTCAAAAAGGCGAGGTTTCTGGCGTTTTGCAATTGGTTTTTGAAACGACAGAAGAAACAGGAGACTCCATTTGGTTGGACGGCCCGTTTATTGAATTTACAAAGGTTGAGTACGTGGGGGCACAAATGAAATCTCACAAGACGTATACTCGTGGATTGGCCATTTTGTTGGAAGAGCCTGCAGCACCATTTAGCCTGCACAAATTGAATATAGAGTACACGGCGCAGCCAAGACGAGGGATGTACTTTGTGGGTTGGGAACCGAGTAATACAATTCAACCCAATCAACCAACCACCCACGGCCAAATCTGGACACAGGGTCAAGGAGTTGACAATCGATATTGGCTGCCCATGGTGGACAACCAAAACGACAAGGTGTTGTGGTCGGTTTCGGCGACTTTGCCTCAAGAATTGACCTTTGTTTCTAACGGTCAGCGCATGCGGGCTGATACGGTTGATGGTCAAACGACGTGGAGATACACTACAGGGCAACCCATGGCCCCCTACCTCATTGCTATTGCGGTGGGGGAATACGTTCACCAATCCCATACCTCGACCTCTGGCATTCCTCTCAAGAATTTTTTATACCCATCAGATTCCGATAAATTCCCTTTGACCTACGACCGTTCTACAGAGTTGTTCAACTGGATGGAGAATTTGCTCATTCCCTTCCCGTGGTCCAAATACGATCAGCTGCCCGTGAGAGAATTCCAACACGGTGCCATGGAAAACACCACCACCACCTTATTTGGAGACTTTTTCGTTTTGGGACCCCGCGCGACATATGACTCGCCTTATTTGGAAATCAATGCTCATGAGTTGGCACACCAATGGTTTGGAAATTTACAGACAGCCACCAATGCAACACACCACTGGCTGCAGGAGGGATTTGCTACCTATTTGCAGTGGGAGGCCGTGCGCGAATTTTTAGGAGATGAAGCCTATTACGACCGATTGGAGGACGCCCGCTCAACCGTTTACGATGCAGAAGACGTGGACTCTTTTCCTCTTTGTCACCCCAAGGCGGGCTCGGCGCGCTTTTATCAAAAAGGAGGCTGGTTGCTGACTATGCTTAAAGCAATAGTGGGAGAAGAGGACTTTTATGCCGGGCTTAAAAAGTACTTGGCCTTGGATCCTAACACCAACAGAACAACCGAAGACTTTATCGTTGTCATGGAGGAGGTTTCTGGGAAAAAGTTGAGGTCCTTCTTTTCTCTCTGGGCCTTCTCTGCAGAAATCCCTGAGGTGTATTTTGAGGTGGAGAAGAAAGGAAAACGAGATTTCTCTTTTGCCTTGGTAGGCACAAATATTCCAGAAGGAGTAGAAATCGAGATTCCCATAGAAATCTGGAACGGAGCCTCTGTGGAGGTTTTGAAGGTTTCTCTAGCCGATGGCGACTCCTTGATATGGGATGTGGATCACCACGTGACCTATGCTCAAATCTTCCCTAGAAAGAGAACATTGTGTAAGATAGAGGAGAGCAAGCCTAAAATGATGTGGGAAAATCAACTGAAAAACGCACATGTATTAGACGCTGAAGTGGCCTTAGAAGCCTTGGTTTCTGACGATGCCACAGAAGCTAAGAAATGGGCTTACTACACCGTAAATGGAACCGCGCCTGCACGTCTGCAAAGAGTTGCCGCCAAAGTTATCGCCAAGGACTATCCCTTTGTAACCGCAGCCCCTTGGTTCCAATATTTGCACCCCACGGCAAGAACCGTTTTTGCTGAGAATGTAGATTCCATTGCCCCTGGAGATTATGCGTTTTTTAAACGGTATTTATTGGATTCTACAGAGTTGGGGGTAATTCAATGGGCCTCTCTATTGGGGAAAATCAATCCTGAGGAGGTGTACGAAATCACCTCTGAAGTAGAGCCGGGATCCAATGGAGACTTGTTTTTCATTCGATCTCTTATGGTTATTGATCCTCAGAATCCTCTGTTAGAATTGGAAAAGTGGGTGGACAACACATCGCCAGAAATGGGCTATAATTTGAGAATGAGTTCTTTTGGGGCGTTGGCTCAAATCAACTATTGGCCGGACCACGCCGTGGCCAACCTCGTTCACGCCTGTGCCAGTGGCAATCGCAGGCTGAGAAATTCAGCACGAAAAATATTGCTCAACAAGATAGATCCCAAAAGGGCCCAAGAGCAAATCTTTTCTTATTTTGAGGCTCGTCCCGAGGCTCCGGATTGGAAGCATATTTGGTTTGACAAAAACTTTCCTAGCAACGAAGATTAAGAATGCAAAACAGTAAGTATCGCTGGATAAAATACCTGCAATGGGGTTTTGATTTATTGGTGATCAATGGAGCCTTTCTGGCGGCCACTGCCTTGCGATTCTCCGATTTGCGCATAGACAACGACCAGTATTACAACTACTACGTACAGTTGTGGGTGTTTATGAATTTGTCTTGGGTCTTGGTGACTCAGGTGCTCAAGACGTACTCTCTCAAGCCCACAACGGAAATCAGAAACTCCCTGAGCAAAGGAGTGAATGCGCTGGTGTTTCAACTGTTCATCTTCACCTTGCTCATTGTTTCTCTCAAGGGGTATTACTATTCCCGACTGTTTTTGATTTACTTCTACAGTTTGTTGATTCCGCTTTTGGCATTGACGCGCATCCTCTTTCTCAATTGGTGGAGAAACTATCTCAAGGACGATAAAAACGCACGACACATTCTTCTTCTGGGCGATTCGGCGCAAGCCATCTCCCTATACAATACCTTAGAACAGCATCCCGAATACGGATTGCGAGTTTCCCAATGGATCAAAGAAACCAAGACGCCCGAAGAGGTTTCTACGGAAGGAATTTCTGAGGTGTATTGCGGGTATTTGCAATCGCCAGAATTGGTGGCCCAGTGGTATAAATACACAGAATCTCAGGTTATGCGCTTTCGGTTTTTACCTGAGTTGGGAATTCCCGTGCTCACCCAAGCGGACGTTGATTTTCTAGGAGATTCGCCCATTGTTTACCCCAGGCCTGAGCCCTTGTCCTACAGGCACAATCAAATTCTCAAAAGGGTCTCGGATGTGTTTTTTTCGCTGCTCTTTTTGATTTTGGTAGCCCCGTGGCTGTTTCCCATTCTCACTCTGGCCATTGCATTGGATTCCCGAGGTCCCGTGTTTTTCAAGCAGAAGCGAACAGGCATCAACAATCATACTTTTTATTGCATCAAGTTCAGAACCATGACGGGCGTGTCCGATGCTACGGTACAAGCTACCGAAGGCGATCAGAGAATTACGCGCGTAGGAAAGTGGTTGAGAAAGCACAATTTGGACGAGTTGCCTCAGGTCATAAATGTTCTCAAAGGACAGATGAGTATTGTGGGGCCAAGGCCTCATATGATTGAGCATACAGAGCAGTACAAAACCTTGATTGACGCCTTTATGGTAAGGCATTTGATTCTCCCTGGGATTACAGGACTAGCTCAGAGTCAAGGGTTGAGAGGTGAGACCTCCGACCCGGAAAAAATGCAAGCGCGCGTACGAGCCGATGTGTATTATTTAGAAAACTGGTCCATACTCCTCGATGCAAAAATCATCGCCGTAACAGCCATCAACATGTTGTTGGGAAAGTTTAAAGGATACTGAGAACGAGTCAACTAGTTTTCCTCGTCTTTTCCGTTATTAGGGTCTTGGCCGCTTTCGTCTTTGGAATCGCCGTCGCCTTGTTCTTCACTTAATTTCGCCTCGGCCTCTTCCTGTTCTTTTCTGAGCATTTCTTCTTGGGAGGTCAGAACGGCTTCTTCGTCTTCCTCGCTGTTTTCTTCATTTCCGTCTACTGGATTCGGTTCCACCACAATGCCCGTAGAGCTTGGATTTGACGTAGCGTTGGAGGTCTGGGTAGGTTCGGGTTTGGGAGGAGGTGGTGCCGTCGTGGCATTGCCATCGCGAACGGCATTGTACATCGGACTGAGAATTTCAATTTCTGCTCGGCTAAACTCATCCTGAATGTTCTTGTAGAGGTCAGAATAGATAGCTGCCATCTTGCCCGGTTTTGAGGTGTAGGCGTTGATTTGATAGCTCACCGAGAAATTGCCTAAGGCTGTTTGGAAAACAAAGGGCTTGGGATCTTCCGAAATTTCGATGGTTTGTTCTGCAGCACGAATCAACAAATCGTGTACTTGCCTCCACGGAATGTCGTATCCAATGGTCACTGTGGCGTGGAGAATCAGTCCTTGCTTCTGCTCACTCGCCGTGGTAAAATTGATGGTATGTCCATTGAGAATGGCCGAATTGGGAATGGTGATTTCTTCGTTTTTGATGGTTCGAATTCGTGTTACGAGTAAGGTCTTTTCC
This sequence comes from uncultured Schleiferiaceae bacterium, assembly GCA_965658445.1. GTDB lineage: Bacteria > Bacteroidota > Bacteroidia > Flavobacteriales > Schleiferiaceae > CBFHSF01. Next base: position 84,880 of record CBFHSF010000001.1, read on the forward strand.
AGCACATCACCCGTAACTTCTCCAATTCTCACGCGATCTCCTCGCTTAAAAGGTCGCATGTACGTGATGACCAGTCCGGCCACCATATTCCCAATGGCCGAAGAAGACCCTATGGAAAACAGCAATCCCAAGAAAACCGAAACACCCCTAAATACCTCAGATTCTGATCCGGGTAAATAAGGAAAGATGATGACCACTGTAAAGGCGATGACAATGAACTTGATGATCTTAAACGTAGGCATGGCCCAGTCTGGGAAGAAGCCCGGCAAGTTCAAGGACTTGTTTTCCAATTGCTCGGCTAAGAATTTCAAAAAACGTAAGAGATACCTCGATACAATGACAATTATGGCGATGAAAAACAGGTTGGGAAGGAAGTCCACAATACCGAAGAATACTGTTTTGATGGGGTTCAAGGTCCATTCAATCACTTTATCAGCGATGTCCTCTGCCCATGGCATTACACTGAAAAGAACGGGCAATGCCAAGTACACAATCAAAACATAGATGAGGTATTTTAAAATTTTCAACCCGGCGAAGACGGATCGTTCTGCCTTTTGTTTGGTGATGATTTGAAGGGATTTGAACTTGATTTCACCAAAGTATTTATCTCGGTTGGAGTACAGTCGTAGGATTAGTTTTTTGAACAACCACCTCACCAATCGAATCAACAGAATGACCACAAAAATGGCCACCAAAATACTTCCAATATTGATCAAAAGTGTTTGCAGACTTTGGTCTTTGGCGTTCTTGGTAACGGCCTTTACAATTTTGGGGTAGCGCTCTTTGGCAATTTGCCTTTTGGTAAGACCTGTGCCCAAAGTGTCGTCACCAGAGACACTGGACAGAATTCGTTTTCTGTATTGAATGTTGATGACCGCCCCGTGATCCATGTAAAAGGAATCTGGATAGAAGGGGGCTTCACCTGCCACTTCGCGCATGCGCTCTTGTTCAATCAAACCGCGTTCTTTGGGTGAAAACCCACCCAACGCATGGTCGATCATGTACAAAGTGTCTTTAAAAGGGGCTACGTAAAATGTGTCTTTGCCAGAGGTCTCTTGGGCTTTGGCATTTCCCAAAGGGGAAACCAAAACAAGGAGTAGGATCAGTAGTTTGGAAATTCTCATATACAACCAGTTACCTCTCCAAGATACTGATTTTCATCGAAAGGTTTGTCTTACAAAAATGATGAGCTGGGCCTAGTGTAGAATGGATTGCTTGAGTACGATTTCGTACTGCTCGGCAATTACGCGCCAATTGTAGATGTCTCTTACGGCGCTTGTGTTTTTGCGTCCCCAACCAGAATAGTCTTTTTCTGGATCCAAGTGATCCACCGTTGTGGCCACGTCGTTTGCGTCCAAAAAGTAAAATCCGTTCTCGCCCAAAATACTTTGGTTAAAGGGGTTGGAATGAGCGCAAATCAGGGATTGACAGCCCATGGCTTCTAGCAGAGAAGGATTGGTGCCTCCCACGCTGTGACCGTGAAAGTACAGGCGTGCAAAATGCCTTAGGGAGTTGATGATTTCCTTTTCGTAGATACCATCCAAAAAGCGCAATCGGTGGTCTTTGTATTTTTGTTTGAGCTTTTTCCCGTAGGCCGTGTCGTGATTTCCAATAATTAAGGTAGGAAATGGGCAGTCCGATTGAGTTAGTCCGTCCAAAATGATCTCAAAATTGTTTTCTGGGACAAATCGTGCCAGTATCATGTGAAATTCTCTGGGCGCTACGTTGTAGGTGTCTAAAATGCTGGCGTCAAATTCTTTGGGAATTTCCGCTCCGTAGGGTATGTAAACGGTCTGACCTACGTAGAGAGATTGTAGGTATTTTTCAATTTCTGGATTGTCTGCCACCATGAGGTGGGAGTGTTTGGCCACGGTTTTTTCTGACCACTTTAAAAACTTCTTTACCCATTTCCCGTATTTGGAACGCTTCCATTCCAAGCCGTCCATGTTGGTGGTTACGTGCGCCTTTTTGGGGAAGAGTCTATGCCAAATAGCACTGGAAGTGTATCCCAATTGGAGGACCACATCAAATTTTCTCTTGTGCAAATCCAGCACACAGGACAGGTCGTATAAGAATTGTCCAGAAGTGCCAATCCTTGGTTCAGGATCGTATTTGTGGATTATACGTACACCCTTGTATTCCTTTTCCTTGTAGGGATGGTGGTGAGGGGAGTACACGGTAACCTCATGTCCCATTTGGACCAGGCGAACGGAGAGTTGTTCTGCGAGCTCTTCAAATCCGCCGTATTGGTTGGGGATGCCTCTACTTCCGAGAATGGCTAATTTCATGAGGTTTGTAAAATGGAATTATATACGTCTTCAAGGCTTTGTGCAACGCCTTTCCAACTGTATTGGTCTCTTTGTTTTTTAAGGACGGTTTGAGGCTTTTTTTGAAGAGCGGTCTCAATGGCCTTTTTCATATCAGCATCATCGGTGGGAGAAAAAATTTCTGCACCCAATTGAATGTATTGATCGGTAGAATCCAAAGTTTTGCTGACCGCCAGAGAACAGCCCGAAGCCCATCCTTCAATTCCCGTCAAACCAAAGGTCTCAAAAAACGAGGGAATGACCACCGTCTTATAGCGTCGGTACAGCGTGGCCAATTCTTGCGGAGAAACGTGCTCTCTAAATTCAATTTGTGAACCTTCGGCTTCTGTCAAACACTCCAAGTAATATTGGGGCTGGTTGGTTGAGGGATTGCCAACAAAAAGTGCAGGGACACCCATGTCCACCAAAACTTTGATTAGGCTTTTTTGGTTTTTGAGTACCTCAAAACGGCCTACGCAAATCACGCCTTCAATGCGCTTCACAAACTCTGTGTGTTCCCAAAAGACTTCAGAAACCCCCAGTCCAATACTGTGAATGGGCGTGTTGGGAGAAAATTGATCTTTAAGTCTTTGGGCTTCAGTCTCCGTGCTGCAAATCAGAGCGCTGGAGTGTTCAATGACTTTTTCAATGGCCGCTTCATGTCCCTTGAGTAAATAGGGAATGCCCGGTAAGTTGTCCTTGCCTAAAACTCCTCTAGCCACAGATTTTACGTATTCCTGTCCCGAGGGAGAAAAGCGGTTCATGACCCTTCCCAACAAACCGTTTCTCTTGGCCTCCGAGGAGGAGTAGTCCACCCAAATGGTGGAGGTAATCCAAGGGGCCTCCAAAGAACTCATGTACGGAATGGCGTCTTGGGGACGACCGAGATTGAAAAAGTGTACAAGGTCATAAGAATCCTTTACCGCTTCACCCGCAGCAATAATGTCTACGTGGTGACCACGGTCCCTTAGAGCTTGGGCAGACTGTTGCACCTGAATGGTGTCACCGCCTATCTGGCTCCAAAGAGTAGACCTGGAAAGGAATAGGATTCTCATGCCTCCAAGTTACACCCGCAAATTCAATCCACCAACAGAGATTTGGTTTTTTGATTCATGCGCCAATACAAGAAGATGGCAGCAAAGGTCAATCCGGCGGCCAAACCCACCCAAATTCCTACGACGCCCATCTCAAAGTAAAAGCCGAGAAGAGCCGCCAATGGAACTGCCAATAGCCAGTAACAGGCAAAGGTTATGTAGGTCGGTGCCTTTACGTCAGACAGCCCTCTAAGTCCTCCCAGGGCCACTACCTGAACTCCGTCCGAAAGTTGGAAGAAGGTGGTGATGATCAAGAGGTTTGCCGCAATGGCTAAGACTTGGGCATCATCTGTGTACAGTGCCGGTAACGCATGACGTCCTACCAAAAAGATAACGCCCGTTATGGCCATAAACACAATGACCATATGCGTCAGAGTTTGCGTCGCTTCGCGCAGGGTTTTGTAGTCTTTCAGACCCAACTGATTTCCCACTCGAATAGAAGCTGCCGCGGACATCCCAGAGGCCAACATATAGCTAATCGACGCTAACGAAATCGCAATTTGGTGCGCCGCCAAATCCATGGGAGAAATCCAACCAATCATAATGGCCGCAAAGGCAAAGGCGCTTACCTCAAAGATGTATTGCAATGCAGTAGGTACGCCAATGGTCAAAAGCTCTACCGCTGACTTCCACAATATTTTGACTTCACCAAAGAGTTCTCTGTACGGTCTAAAGTGTTTCTTGCCACTGAAGTAAAAGTACATGGCAATGGCCATGAGAATTCTCGAAACCAAGGTGGAGTATCCAGCTCCCATCAAACCCATTTCTGGAAAGCCCCATACGCCAAAGATCAAAACGTAGTTGAGACCCACATTCAAAAAGTTGGCAGCAATACTTACCCGCATGGCGGCTTTTGTGTCGCTCAAACCTTCGGCAAATTGTTTGTAGGTCAAAAAGAACATCAGCGGAATGATACTGAGAGATATTACCTGTAAATAGGGCAAGCTGAGGTCTACGACTTCGGGGTCTTGTCCCATTTCAGAAATAAACAAAGACAATACATAGATGGCCCCAAACATGAGAATGGAAGAAACCATATTGACAACCAAACCGTTCTTGAGATATCTCGCGCTCTTTTTGATATTTCCTTCGCCATCGGCATTGGCTACCATGGGAGTCATCCCAAAGGCTACACCCATGGAGAATACCAGAGGTACCACGAATAGAGAATTGGAAAGCGAAACCGCCGCCAGTGGAAGCGCTCCCAGCTGACCGACCATGGCGCTGTCTGCAACTCCTACCATAATGTGCCCCAGGCTACCTAGCATTACCGGATAAGCGAGGGCAAAGTTCTTTTTGTAATGTTCTCTCTTGTTCATAGTTACCTCCTTTCTCTACTTATTAATCTTTTAAAACCTTTTGTTCGAATAGGGACAAAAAAAATCCCCGTCGCAGAAGACGGGGATTTTGACTTATTTATCTAAACCTTCATACCGGTCGACTTCTCGCTGGTAAAATTCTTCTGCTAATTCTATGAGGTTGGCGACTTCTGCCGTAGCCTCGTCTTCGTTCTCGCCATCTAGGTCGTCAAACCACTCGACCTGATCGTCCTCAAGATTGAGAACAAACCTCGGATACTCCGTGTGGATGATGTAAACCGAATCGGGCGTGTCGGTATTATCGCCGACTAGAAATTTTGGAATCATTTGAAAAATTTTGCCAAAGGTAGATTTAATTTTCGGTCTTTGGAGGATTTTTCTTGTGCAACTTGGTCATCTCACCCGCTGCAGACATAGAAGTTACCAGTTGGGTAAGCATGTCGCTAGCCGCTGATGGCGAGTTGGGCATAAGGATCATATTGGAGTTTGTCTTCTCTCCAACTGCTTGTAACGTATCGTAGTGTTGCGTAATTACAATCAAGGCAGAAGCCTCTTGAGGAGCGATTCCCGTGTTGTTGAGAATCTCTACAGAGTCTTCCAATCCCTTTGCAATGTTTCTTCTTTGATCCGCGATACCTTGACCTTGAAGCGCTTTACTTTCTGCCTCCGCTTTTGCCTTGGCAACGATTCTAATCTTTTCAGCTTCTGCTTCAAATTCAGCGGCAACCTTAGTACGCTCTGCGGCATTAATGCGGTTCATTGCATTTTTAACCTCGTGGTCGGGATCGATATCCGTAACCAGAGCTTTGATAATTCCGTAACCGTAAGAGTTCATCGCTTCGGACAATTCTCTTTTGATGGCAATGGCGATGTCGTCTTTTCTAACGAATACGTCATCCAACTTGAGTTTTGGAACTTCTGCACGTACGGTGTCAAAGATGTAAGATGTAATCTGATCGGAGGGATTTTCCAATTTGTAGAAGGCTTCAAAGATGCTCTCTTTGAGGATCACAAACTGTACAGATACCTTCAGTCCCACAAATACGTCATCCATGGTTTTGGTTTCTACCAAGACATCCAATTGCTGGATTTTAAGAGAAACCTTTCCGGCGATGCGATCGATAAAGGGAACTTTGAATTGAAGTCCCGGATGTCTGATGGACTGGAACTTTCCTAGTCTCTCAATAACGACTGCCGTCTGTTGCTTTACCGTAAATAATGACAGGAATAGGACGAGGACAATGATAACTGCCCAAATAATTGTACTGGCCATAGTTTTTTAATGATTTATTAGTTTAGTTAATAATATAATAAAATTATCTGACATTTTGTGTGATATCGTCAACTTTTATTACGGGACCACACAAAATATATAATCTTTCCATTACGTTTCTAAATTCTCTGATGTTCCCCGTCCAAGAGTGTTTTGCCAATTCTTGAATGGCCGCGTCTTCAAAGGTCTTTTCGGCTACTCCGTGTTCTTTTGCAATTTTTGCTGAGAAAAAGGCGGTCAATTCCGGAATGTCATCTGCGCGTTCGGCGAGACTGGGCACATTGATCAGGATTACACTGAGTCTGTGGTAGAGGTCTTCTCTAAATCGTCCCTCTTTGATTTCAAGGGCTACGTCTTTGTTGGTTGCTGCGATAACACGGGTGTTAATGTTGATGGCTTTGTCTCCACCTACCGGGGTAATCTGGTTCTCCTGCAATGCTCTCAAGACTTTGGCTTGCGCCGAAGCACTCATATCACCAATCTCGTCTAAGAAAAGCGTCCCGCCATGGGCCAGTTCAAATTTTCCCTTGCGGTCTTTTACTGCAGAGGTAAACGCTCCTTTTTTATGACCGAACAATTCACTTTCTATCAACTCAGAGGGAATGGCCGCACAGTTGACCTCAATCATAGGGGCTTTGGCGCGTTCTGAACGTTCGTGGATTTGATGTGCAATCACTTCCTTTCCCGATCCGTTGGGGCCGGTTATAAAAACTCTAGCATCCGTTGGGGCCACTTTTTCTATGACGCCACGAATGTTTTCTAGGGCCTCACTGGAACCCACCATTTTATACTGTGTGCTGATTTTCTTTTTCAGCTTTTTGTTCTCCTTTACCAAACTGCCTTTGTCCAAGGCATGTCTTACCGTTTGAAGCAACCGGTTGAGATCGGGCGGCTTGGAGATGTAATCGAAGGCACCTTTTTTAATACACTCTACAGCGGTATCTAAATCGCCATGACCCGAAATCATGACAACTTGGGTGTCTATGGACAATTCAGAAATTTTGTCCAAAACTTCAATGCCGTCCATTCCAGGCATTTTTATATCACAAAAGACCAAGTCTACACTTTCGCTTTGCAATACGTCCAAGCCGGCCTTTCCGTTTTCGGCCTCGAGGACCTTCCAAGATTTGTTTTCGTCAGACAAGATGTTTTTAAGGACATTTCTAATGGCCTTCTCGTCTTCTATTAAAAGGATGGTTGCCATGGGTTTTTTGGGTTTTGAATTTCACTCAGGACACCTTCCTTGAGCGCATAGGCGGAGAGGAGGATGTCACTGATTTCTAATTTTTTAACGAGGTACTCGGTGATGAACAACGACAGGTGAATCATCTCTGCTCGCATGGGGATAAGGCCAGGAACCTTGAGTCTTTCTGCGGTGGTAAGGTATTGCATGTCGGTGCTGAGCGCCAACATTTCCTCAACATCTATTGTGCCATTTTTCTGATGGTCCGTCATCAGAGGACGATGGTGCCGCGCAGCGAGCATGTCATAAATGGTATCGTAACTTCCCGAAGAACCCACCAAAGATTGTATGGGGTGTTTGGCTTGTAATTCTTGAAGCTTTTGCCCCCAAGATTCTTCCAATAATTGATTAAGCGCCTCAAAGTGTTCGGGACTGGCCGGATCTGTAAATTCCAGATTTTCTAAAAGCCTTCCCACACCCAGAGGAAAGCTTTCTCCCCAGATGTACTGCTTGTTTTTTACCCATACCAATTCTGTGGAACCTCCTCCGATATCTACAATCAAACCATCAGAAAAATTAACGGCCTGCTTCACACCTTCGTAGATAAACAAGGCTTCTTGTAGGCCTCCAATGATGTGAACGTTGACCCCCAATAAATCAAAGATGTCTTGCGCCAGAGCCCTTCCGTTTTGCGTGGATCTCAATGCCGAGGTTGCAAAGGCATATCCCTTTTCAACTCCGTATTGTCGGGCGGTTTTAAGGTGCTCACCAACGGCATTGAGGGCTCGTGCTCGTGCTTCATCACCAATGATTTCTGCATTTCCCTTGAGCAGTTTTACGGCAATTTTTTGGTTGTATAGAATCTCTCCGGAATCCGTCTCAATGATTTTGAGATTAAAGGTATTGGAACCCAGATCAATTACCGCAGTTTTCATGGTGTATCCGAGTTGGGGGAGGTATCGGGTTTGTTGGGCCATTGTTTAACCCAAAGGTCCCTTTGTGGGAATGGAATGGTTACACCGCTCTCTCTAAACTTCTGGTCAATGGCAAATCGGATTTCACTTTTTACCTTTTCTATTCTAAAGAGATAGTGGGAGTAAAACATGACTTGAAAGTCCAAAGAACTGTCGCCAAAATCCCTGAAAATTACAATGGGAGCAGGGTCTTTAGCCACCATGTTGTGTTCCTCTACGGCTTCTAAAAGCAATTTTTTGACCAATGCGGTATCCGACCCGTAGGCTACTCCCACATTTACGTGAAAACGGGTGGCCCTTCTATTTTGTGACCAGTTGATTACGTTTTCATTGATGAGTTTGGAATTGGGTATAACGATGTTGATGTCCTCTCTAGTTTCAACAATGGTGGTGCGCAAGCGAACCTCTTTAACGCGGCCTACGAGAGTACCTACTTCGATAATATCACCCGCAGAAACACTTCTTTCTACCAATAGTACCACCCCAGAAACAAAGTCCTTGAAGGTGTCCTGAAGTCCTAAACCGAGACCTACAAATAACGCGGTAGATCCAAAGAGCAGGGCGGTAATGTTGATGCCAATGATATCCATGGCAACCGCCAAGGCGATGGTGTACAGGAAATATTTTAGAATTTGAGTAATGGCATAGCCCTTGCCCTCGTCAATGTCGTGCTTTCGGATTTTACGGGTCAGGTATTTAGAAGCCACCCAAATGATCAATCGGGCACCCGCCCATACCAACAACAATTCAATGATGTCGTTGACCTGGAACTTTACCTTGTCGTATTCAAATAGGGTGAACTCTAAAATTTCCTTGAGGGTCATTAACTCTTGTATTTAAGCCATTTGTACAATTCTCTGTAAGATACTTTTTTACCGTACATCAAAATACCGGTTCGGTAGATTTTTCCGGCTAGCCAAGTCGTCAAAACAAAGCCTCCAATAAGGAGTCCAATGCTCAATGCCAATTCCCATGGAGCAACTCCAAAGGGAATGCGAATCATCATAATAATAGGTGATGTCAACGGAATCATAGAGAACCAAAAGGCGATGGGGCCGTCGGGATTTTCTATGACGTTGGTCGCAAGAAGTATGGCTAGGATGAGTGGTATGGTAACGGGCAGCATAAATTGCTGGGTGTCCGTTTCGCTGTCTACTGCAGAACCCACGGCGGCAAACAAAGATCCGTAGAGAAAGAATCCTCCCAAGAAGAATATGAGGAAGGAAGAGAGAATTACGGGAAAGTTTAAGGAGTTTAAGCTGTCCTGAAATTGCGCAATCTCGGGTACTTCTTGCCCTGTTCCTGCCGTTCTTGCCTCCACCAAAGCAGCAGTGTCCATTTTGTCCTTGAGAATAAAGTGACTGGCTCCTTGGAAGAGTCCCAAGCTCAGGACCACCCAAATAATGAATTGTAGAATGCCCACAGAACCAATGCCAATGATTTTTCCCATCATCAATTGGAAGGGGCGCACAGAAGAAATTATCACCTCAATGATGCGGTTGGATTTTTCTTCAATAACCCCTCGCATTACCTGCGCAGAGTAAAGGAAAATAAACAGGTAGATAAAGAATCCTGCGGCATATCCAGAAACCATTTTGATTTCCGTATTGCTCTCTTGTGCTTTTTCTCCTTCGGTGAGACTAAATTTTTTAATGCTCACGTTGGGCTTTACTTGGGCTACCACCTCGGGATTAACTCCCAAATCGAGAAAGAGCTTATTGGAAATTTTCTTTTCCATGAGCTTTGCCAGGTAATTCTCCATGCTCAAGGTGACGTTCTTCTTTCCGTACAGCTGTGTGTTTCTCTGTACGTAATCCAAGGCTCCGGTCTCGGAGAGTGGGATGTATAAAAAGGCGTCGTATTCCGATTCTTCAAAAACCGTTTTCGCCCCTTCAAAATCCAACTCGTCAGGGGGGAAGTAGTTGAGGATATAATTAGACGATCCTTTGTCGTGGTCGAGGATAAAGGCCTCGTCCAACACCCAAATGCGCTTGGGGCCTTCGGGAAGACTTGCCAAGAGAATGGGGGCAATCATGAGCCCAGCAAAGAGAATAGGGCCAATGATGGTCATGACCAAGAAGGATTTTTTCTTGACGCGAGAACTGAATTCTCTTTGTATGATGAGGAGTATTTTGTTCATTTATCTGAGGTTTTGACCGGTCGATTAATCTTGAGAAATTCCTTGGACTCTCTGTATAAAGATGTCGTTTACCGAGGGGATTTCTTCTTTAAAATCGTGGATTTCCATTTGCGGCAAAAGGGTTTGAATGAGCTGATTTGTAGAAATTTCTGGCGTCACCTTTAAGGTGAGAGCCACTTGCCCCTTATGAGTTCTGGAAGATTCCGTGACAATGGTAGAGGGGAGGTCCAATGCGTCGGAGGCGGGAATCCCCTTGACCACGTAGCGGTGGGATCTGTAGTCATTTCTGATTTTGTCTACAGAGCCTTCCAACACTTTTTTGGATTTGTTGATGAGTGCAATGTGGTCACAAATCTCTTCTACACTTTCCATGCGGTGGGTAGAGAAGATGACGGTGGCGCCATTTTTTCTCAACTCTTGAATTTCCGCCTTGATCAAATTGGTGTTGATGGGGTCAAATCCAGAAAACGGTTCGTCAAAAATCAATAATTCTGGATCGTGCAGTACAGTAGTGATAAACTGAATTTTCTGAGCCATCCCCTTGGAGAGCTCTTCAATTTTTTTGTTCCACCAAGGGCCTATTTCAAATTTCTCGAACCAGTACTTGAGTTTGGCCTTGGCTTGAGAATCCGAAAGTCCCTTGAGTCTTGCCAAGTACATCGCTTGCTCGCCGACCTTCATCTTTTTGTACAAGCCGCGTTCTTCCGGTAGGTAGCCAATGCGGTGAACATCACTCGGTTTGAGCGGTTCTCCGTCAAAAAAGATTTCGCCCGTATCTGGAGCCGTTATTTGGTTTAGCAGTCTAATGAATGTGGTTTTCCCCGCCCCGTTGGGGCCTAAGAGTCCATAGATGGATCCTTTGGGAATTTGGACGGACAGTCCATCAAGGGCTTTGTGACCTTGATATGCCTTAGAGACGTTATTGGCCTCAATGGTAGGTTTTTGCATAGAGTTTATGTGAGCCTTCGTTATACAAGGCTTTAAAATACAAAAACTACCGCTTGTCCACCCAATGATGGCGCGGTTTTACTGAGAAATTTCCTACGTAATAAAAAAGGGAATCTACCTAGATGTTCTTCAAATCCTCAATGGTCTGAAGGGGATCTTGTGAGTTGAAGACAAAACTTCCGGCTACCAAAACATCGGCACCGGCCTCAACCAAAGCTTTTGCGTTGGCTGTAGAAACCCCACCGTCAATTTCAATAAGTGTAGAAGCACCTGCCTCGTTGATAATCGCCTTGAGTTCTCTCACCTTGTCATAGGTCTTTTCAATAAATTTCTGACCACCAAATCCAGGGTTTACAGACATCAAACACACGAGGTCAATGTCTTGAATTACGTCTTTGAGAAGAGAAACGGGAGTGTGAGGGTTGAGCGCAACTCCAGCCTTCATGTCGTGGTTTTTGATTTCCTGAAGCGTTCTGTGAAGGTGAGTAGAAGCTTCGTAGTGAACCGTTAGAATATCAGCGCCCACTTTTTTGAAATCGGCAATGTAGCGCTCGGGCTGAACGATCATCAAGTGAACGTCCATGGTTTTCTTTGCATGTCTTTTGATGGCGTCAATTACGGGCATTCCAAAAGAAATGTTGGGAACAAATACTCCGTCCATAACGTCAATGTGGAACCAATCCGCCTGGCTGTTATTGACCATTTCTGAGTCCTTTTGAAGGTTGGCAAAGTCAGCGGCTAGGATGGAAGGTGCAATTTTGTGAGACATGCTAAAAATATTTTTTGCGAAGGTAAAAAAAAGCCCCGTCTCGAAAGCTATCGAAACGGGGCGGTATTGTTTTTTGCGTCATTTAATTTGAAATTCAAATAGAAACGCAATTTTTGATTTCTGCCTAGAGGCGTATACTTAGCCTAGGTAGGTCTTCAAGATTTTTGATCGCGAAGTGTGCTTGAGGCGGCGAATGGCTTTTTCTTTAATCTGACGAACGCGCTCGCGAGTCAAATCAAATTTCTCACCGATTTCTTCCAATGTCATGGGGTGTTGTCCTCCCAATCCAAAGTACAAGCGAATCACATCACCTTCTCTGGGTGTCAAGGTAGCCAAAGAGCGCTCGATTTCCGTTCTCAAAGAGTCTGTCATCAAATCCTCATCTGGGTGAGGACTTTCTGACGAGTTGAGTACGTCGTACAAGTTGCTGTCTTCTCCTTCTACAAGGGGAGCATCCATGGATACGTGGCGACCTGAGTTTCTCAAAGACTCCTTAACGTCGTCTTCACCCATTTCCAACATATCCGCAATCTCCTCTGCAGACGGAGCTCTTTCGTGCTCCTGCTCTAGTTGAGCGTAGGCCTTGTTGATTTTATTTATAGAACCAATCTTGTTCAAGGGAAGGCGAACAATTCTAGACTGCTCTGCCAAGGCTTGAAGGATAGACTGCCTAATCCACCAAACGGCGTATGAGATAAATTTGAAACCACGTGTTTCATCAAAGCGCTGTGCGGCCTTGATCAAACCCAAGTTTCCTTCGTTGATCAAATCCGGAAGAGTCAACCCTTGGTTTTGGTATTGCTTCGCTACAGAAACCACAAAACGCAAGTTTGCTTTGGTCAACTTTTCTAGGGCAATCTGATCACCGGCTTTAATGCGCTGTGCCAATTCTACTTCTTCCTCGGCGGTAATCAATTCTACCTTACCGATTTCCTGTAGATATTTGTCAAGTGATGCGGTTTCCCTGTTGGTAACCTGTTTTGTGATTTTTAATTGTCTCATAGGATTCTGCTGCGATTAAATAAATTCAACGGGGTTGAAATACGAACTAAAATCAATGATTATTTCTTCTCCTCAGTAGCTTCTGGCTTAGGCAAAAGGGCTTTTCTAGAAAGCTTCATTTTACCTCTGTCGTCTACGGCAAGAAGTTTAACCTGTACCTTATCTCCTTCTTTGAGTACCTCTTCTACGGTTTGTAGACGTCTGTGCTCAATTTCAGAAATGTGTAGTAAACCTTGAGTGTCTTTGCCGATTTCTACAAAGGCTCCATAGGCTTGAACGGATTTAACAACCCCTTCGTATGTTTCACCTACTGTAGGTACAAATGCAATCTCTTGAACTCTAGAAATGGCCAAGTCCATCATGGCTTGATCCACACCAGAGATTTCTACAACGCCCACTCCTTTTTCTTCGTCCTCATCAATAGAAATGGTAGTACCTGTTTCTGCTTGTAGACCTTGAATGATCTTACCTCCTGGTCCAATGATGGCACCGATAAATTCCTTGGGAATTGTCAATACAACCATTTTTGGAGCATTTGGTTTCAATTGAGTTCTTGGAGCGTCAATGGTCTTGAGCATTTCTCCCAAGATGTGGAGTCTTCCGTCTCTTGCTTGGTTCAAGGCTTGTTCCAATACGTCGTATCCGATTCCGGCAATTTTGATATCCATCTGACAAGCAGTGATACCGTCTTTTGTTCCGGTTACTTTAAAGTCCATGTCTCCCAAGTGATCCTCGTCTCCAAGGATATCGGAAAGAACCGCCCATTTCTTAGTCTCAGGATTGGTGATCAATCCCATGGCGATACCAGATACAGGCTTAGTAATGTTGATTCCGGCGTCCATCAAAGAAAGCGTACCGGCACAAACCGTAGCCATTGATGAAGAACCGTTAGATTCCAGGATGTCAGAAACTACGCGGATGGTGTAAGGGGAATCATTTGGGATAACTCCTTTCAATGCGCGCTGAGCCAAGTTACCGTGACCGATTTCACGACGGCTAGTGCTTCTGATAGGTCTTGCCTCTCCTGTTGAGAAGGGAGGGAAGTTGTAGTGTAGGTAGAATTTCTCCTCACCTACCAAAGTAACGTTGTCAATGCGGTTGGCATCTTGGCTAGTACCCAAGGTAACCGTTGTCAAAGACTGAGTTTCTCCACGGGTAAATACCGCAGAACCGTGAGAACCTGGAAGGTAGTCTACTTCAGACCAGATAGGTCTGATCTCATCGGTTTTTCTTCCGTCCAAACGAACCGCATCATTGAGAACCATATCTCTAATGGCGTGGTATTCTACGTCGTGGAAGTATACGTTGATAAGGGCTTCTTTTTCTGCGAGTTCTTCCTCAGAGTACTGCTCTTTAAAAGCTTCTCTGATGGCTTTGAACTTCTCGCTTCTCTCTGATTTACCCAAGCCTTCTTTTGCTACGGCGTAAACTTGGTCGTAAGTCTCCTTAGAAACTTTTTCGGCCAACTCTTCGTCGTGAGTTTCGTGGCTATATTCTCTTTTGACTGAGGCTTTTTCTACCTGAGCAGCCAATTTCTCTTGCATTTCAATTTGAGCCTTGATCGCTTCGTGAGCTACTTTGATAGCCTCTAGCATTTCAAGTTCAGAAACTTCGTCCATTTCACCTTCTACCATGATTACGCTTTCCTTAGAAGCTCCAATCATCATGTTGATGTCTGCTCTTTCCAAATCTGCAGGTGATGGGTTAACCACCATGTTGCCGTCTACACGAGCAACACATACCTCAGAAATCGGTCCGTTGAATGGAAGATCAGAAACTGCAATAGCTGCTGATGCTGCCAATCCCGCCAATGAATCTGCGGCTACCTCTGGGTCAAATGAAATCAAGTTGATTACCATTTGAGTGTCTGCGTGGTAGTCCGATGGGAATAGAGGACGCAATACGCGATCCACCAGACGAGCGGTTAGAATTTCTTCTGAAGAAGGACGAGCCTCTCTTTTGAAAAATCCCCCGGGAACTCTTCCTGCAGCAGAGAATTTTTCTCTGTACTCAACGGTTAATGGTAAAAAGTCAATACCTTCTTTTGCTTCCTTGCTAGACACCACGGTGGCAAGGAGCATGGTGCCTCCACAACGTACTACAACCGAGCCATCGGCTTGTTTTGCCAACTTGCCAGTTTCGATAGAAATGGTACGTCCGTCAGGTAGTTGAAGAGATTCTGTAATGGGATTAGGTGTCATCTAAATGTCTTGTTAAATAGGTTACAATATGATACACGAAAAGGCAATTGAATAAATTGCCTTTTCGTTATGAGTCATCTTATGAAAATTACTTTCTCAGATTTAGCTTCTTAATAATCTCGCGGTATCTGGTGATATCTGTATCCTTGAGGTAGTTGAGAAGTTTTCTTCTCTTTCCTACTAGGCGAACCAAAGAGCGCTCAGTATTATAGTCTTTTCTGTTTTTCTTCAGGTGCTCAGTAAGGTGGTTGATTCTGTAGGTGAACAACGCGATTTGTCCTTCTGATGATCCTGTGTCTTGTGCTGATTTTCCGTGCTCAGCAAAGAACTCTTGTTTTTTTTCTGTAGTCAAATACATGTCAAAATCCTTTAGATGTTTGTAATGCGGTTTGCAAAGTGCCCACTCCAATTGGAGCGCACAAGTGTGCAAGATTAATTATTTAAGTCTGCAAAGGTAATAAAAAATTGCACAAAGCAGCTTGCCGGATGTTAAAATATGGTAAAGACGAAAGGCTGGATGAGCCCCTAATCAATGGTCATATCTAAGAAAGAAGAAACCTTATTTTTGAGGTCGCCTCTCTCCGAAATAAAATCGAGGAATCCATGCTCCAACAAAAACTCAGAAGTTTGGAAGCCTTCGGGCAAATCTTTTCCAATGGTTTCTTTCACTACACGAGGACCCGCAAAACCAATAAGTGCTTGAGGTTCCGCAATGTTAATGTCTCCCAACATGGCAAAAGAAGCGGTAACTCCTCCTGTAGTTGGATCGGTTAGGATGGATACGTAAGGAATTTTTGCCTCAGCCAACAAAGCCAGTCTAGAAGACGTCTTTGCCATTTGCATCAATGAGAAAGCGGCCTCCATCATACGAGCTCCTCCTGATTTAGAAATCATAATGAAGGGCATCTTATGCTTTAAGGAGTAATCAATTCCTCGAGCAATTTTCTCTCCTACCACCGATCCCATGGATCCACCGATAAAGTTGAAATTCATGGCGCTGATAACAACGTCTCTTCCGTTCATCTTTCCGGTTCCTGTGGTAAGGGCATCCTTGAGACCTGTTTTCTTTTGAGTGGCTCCCAATCTGTCTGTGTATTTCTTGGTGTCCTCAAATTTCAGTGGATCCTTGGATTCCAACTTGGCGTCGAGTTCCTTGAATTTCCCTTCGTCAAACAAAAAGGAGAAGTACTCCTGAGCATTGATTCTGTCGTGGTGGTTACAGTTGGAACAAACCCAAAGGTGTGCTTGGTGATCTTCAATAGTAGAAACGACCTTACACTTTGGACATTTATGCCACAACCCCTCAGGGGTCTCTCTTTTCTCTGTGGTACCTGTGGTGATACCTTCTTTATCTCTTTTAAACCAACCCATGATACTATGGTTTTAAATGGTATTAAATGTGTGGTGACTTAGGCAATAGTTACCTCTTCTGTCAAGTAAACGTCTTGAACAGATTTGATGAGGTCTACTCCTTCAGCAAATGGCTTTTGGAAAGCTTTTCTTCCCAAGATCAAACCTTGTCCACCGGCTCTCTTGTTGATAACGGCAGTCTTCACGGCATCCGCCAAGTCGCTGTCCCCTTTAGAAGCTCCACCGGAGTTAATCAATCCCATGCGTCCCATGTAACAGTTGGCTACTTGGTAACGACACAAGTCGATGGGGTGATCCGTAGTCAATTCAGAGTATACTTTGTCATTGGTGTGACCAAAGTTTACGGCAGGATACCCTCCGTTGTTGGTGGGAAGTTTTTGCTTGATGATATCCGCTTGGATGGTAACTCCCAAGTGGTTAGCCTGAGACGTCAAGTCCGCAGCTGTGTGGTAGTCTGTTCCGTCTTTCTTAAAGGCAGAGTTACGGGTGTAACACCAAAGGATGGTGGCCATTCCCAACTCGTGAGCTCTTTCAAAGGCAGAAGCTACTTCGATAATTTGTCTTCTTGAATCTTCTGAACCAAAGTAGATGGTGGCACCTACAGCAACGGCTCCCATTTCCCAAGCGTTCTCTACCGAACCGTACATGGTTTGGTCGTACTGAGTGGGGTAGCTAAGCGTTTCGTTGTGGTTGATCTTAACGATGAAAGGAATTTTGTGAGCGTACTTTCTAGATACAGAAGCCAAAACTCCGTACGTAGAAGCCACACCATTACAACCTGCTTCGATGGCAAGCTTCACGATGTTTTCAGGGTCAAAGTACAAGGGATTGGGAGCGAAAGAAGCTCCGGCACTGTGCTCAATTCCTTGGTCAACGGGAAGGATGGAAAGGTATCCCGATCCTCCCAATCTTCCGTTGTTATATAAAGTCTCTAGACTTCTAATGACTTGATTGCTGCGATTGGTTGGCATGAAAGCCCTGTCTACGAAATCGCCTCCTGGTAAGTGAAGGCTGTCTTTACTAAAAGTGGAAGATGTATGGTTGAGTAGGTACTCTGCTTCGCTTCCTAATAAATCTTGAATCTTTGCGTAAGACATATTCTATTCTTTCAAAATGGTTATGGGACAAAAATACCAATTTTTGCCACCTAGCAATACCTAACAAACATAAAATGCATTAAAAGGGATATCCCAATGCCAAATTGAATACGACGTCACTCCATTTGAGGCCCGGAACGTATATCCATGGTCTTTTTCCTGCCTGCAAATAATTTTGGGGGTTGTGCAGCTTAAGTCCCATATCCAAGCGGAAAATGAAGAAGTTAAAATCATAGCGAAGCCCCATACCTCCACCTAATGCAGATCCCTTGAATACCGTTCCTGATTTAAACGTGAAGTTGTCTACAAATCGCTCAATGTCGTCTTCAGATTGTCCCGTCTCTCTCAAATCCGATTCCACCCACGGCATGTACCAGACGTTACCAGCATCTGCAAATAGGGCACCTTTTAAATTCTTAAGAATGGGAAAGCGATATTCTATAGATGCCAATAGTTTGAAGGGCGCTGCGACTACCTCGTCGGCGTTGGGGTTGAGACCTGGACCCAGTTTATACGCGAGCCAAGAACGGATGTCGTTACTACCCCCAGCAAAGTACATTTTCTCGAAAGGAGCCGAAATCAACGAGTTTCCATAACTCTGTGAGTATCCCACAAAGAATCGAGTGGCCACGATGTGCTCTGAGGTAATTCGGGTGTAATGTCTGTAGTCTAGGTCAATTTTAAAGTACTGAGAATAAGGAACTCCAAAAACCGTGTAGGCGTACTGTGTGGAATCATAGGGTAAAGGGCTAATGGAATTGGCCAAGGCCAAGATGTTTCCAGAAATCTCTGCCGTCCCTCTAAAGTAATCTGCGTGTTTTCTGAATTTATGGTGCTGATTGTTGTAGGTGAAAGCATAGCGCGTGGCCATGATAAAGTTGTCTTGGAAACCATTTTTGAATTCCAATCGGGCCAAGTAGTCAGGATCAATTCGGTTGATCTTCACATAGCTCAGATCGGTAAGGTTGATGGAGTGGTTTTTGGTTTCGGATTCCTTCCACAAATACTGGAGACCCAAGGTGTACACCAAGCGGTCAAATTCCTGGCGATTGGTCCGGCTAGCGCTTAAAAATACTCTAGAGCGAGGAAGCATTCTCTTGGGAAAACTGTTTTCGTCCACCCAAGGAAAAATAAATCGAGGGAAGTTTACTGCCACTTCACCACCCAATTCCCAGGTGTTAAAGAGTTGACTTTCGTCGATGAAACTCACCTGAGCTTCAATTCCTCCTCGGACGCTGAGTTCTAAAGATTCTCCTCCACCAAAGAAATTGCGATTGAGCCAACCCAGCCCTGTAGAAATTCCGAAGTTCCCCGAGGTGTTGGTGAATTCCAATTCTGTGGTAAAGGACCTCTTTTTTCCGGGAGCAAGCTTTACGTAGACGTCCAGCTCATTGGATTTTGAAGTGTCCACTGCTGAGGGCTTAAAGGATATCTCTGCAGTCTTAAAGACTTTTAGTGAGTTGATGTGTTCATAGGTCTGTTTGACTTCCTGCTCATTGTAATAATCACCTTGTTTAAAGTGGATGGAGCGGGTGAGAAGACTGGGGGTAAATTGGGTAGAATCCGTTTCGTAAATGATGTAGGTGTTGTGCGTCACCGTGTCTTCAAATCTCTGAACCTCGTCTTTAAATGAGTAGGCAGGAGTAATTTGTACACTATTGATTTTATAAGGTTTGTGGGGTATGGTATAGGTGGTGTCTCCCGTGGTAACCGGCAAATCCGAAATGTACATGGTCAGGGCAATTTGGTGATTTCCCAAGGAGGTGTCGACCTCAAACCGAATGACTTCCCTGGGAAAACCAAAATACCCGGAGTTCCTGAAGAGTTTGGAAACGCGTTCTCTTTCTTCTGTAATTTTTTGAGCAGAGTAGGGGGTGCCCTCTAAGATTTTAGAATCCTTTTTGTATTGCATGTACAGGCGTTCCAAGGATTCCGTTTCTGCGTAAACATTGAAGGTTTTGATGCGGTATTGAGACCCCGTGTTGTAGTAATACTTGACTTTTGCCTTCTTTTCGTTTTTGAGAGTATCTACCTCCCAACGGTAGGAATTTAAAAAATAGCCATTGGAAAATAGATATTGGCTGATTTGATAGGCTGATTTTTGGGTCAGGGCAGAATCCAATACCACCGGAGCTTCTCCGATATCCGCAAACCATCCTGAGATTCCGTCTTTTTCGGGATTTCCCCAGCCGTACAAAGTCAGATAGGGTTTTAACGATCTAAAGAGAAGAATTTTGTTGGGCTGCTGTTTGACAATGCCAGTAACTTCTTGGTTTCTAGACTTTTTTTCGTTGATGTAGATTTCGTTTTGTGTAAGCAGCTGCTCCCCCTCCGGAACGTACTTGGTGTAGTGACAGCTACTGACCCAAATGGGTAGCAATAACCAAAGCCATTTTAGTGTATTTTTGCCTTTATTCAACAAGGGAATGGTATCGAAATCTCAAATTAAGCTTCTAAACTCGCTTTCACAAAAAAAATATCGCGCTAAAAATAAGATGTTTCGCGCAGAAGGTGTAAAGTTGGTGAAAGATATTCTTACGTCGGGGATAAAACCCAACTATATATTCACAACGGACCCTTCATTAGATTTTTCTAGAGGGGAGTATTCTGAGGTTCCCTCATCAATTATCATTCCCATGGACAGTGCAACGGCAAAAAAATGCAGCTTGCTATCCACCCCGTCTACGGTAATTGCCATTTTTGATCAGCCTGAATTTGAGTCTCGTGATTTGAGTGGAGATTTGTGTTTGGCTCTTGATGGCGTTTCGGATCCCGGAAACTTGGGAACCATTATTCGATTGGCAGATTGGTTTGGAATCGACACGGTTTACGCCTCACCGGAAACGGTGGATGTGTACAATCCCAAAGTGGTGCAGTCCACCATGGGTTCATTGGCAAGGGTTTCGGTGGAGTATACCCATTTAGGGGAACTCTCCGCAAAGGCCATCGAAAGGGGATATCACATTTCTGGAACTTTTATGGAAGGCGAGAGCATCTATGAAGCTGAGCCTGCGAAGCGCCTGTTAATCATGGGCAGTGAGGCGCATGGAATATCTTCAGAACTCCAAGGTTCCGTAACCGAGAAATTGACCATTCCTAGATTTTCGGAACCGGGCCCCGAATCTCTCAATGTGGCGGTGGCCACGAGTATTTTGATTTCGAAGTTGTCTACTCTTTGATTGCCTACTCCTGAGGTGTCTACTCTTTAAAGGCCGACTTGTGGAGAATATTCAGAAGAACGCCTAGAATCACGAGGCCAATCCCCAGTAATACCCAAGGCGAGTAAATCACGTCAAACAAGAACACGTCGAATCCCAAGGCAAATAAAATTCCCACGTATTTGAGCGGGGCTATCTTGTTGACTTCTGATGCCTGATAGGCCTTGGTCATATAAATTTGTGCTACTTGGGTAAATACCCCCATCAAAACCATCAGTCCGACTTGTTCCCAGGTAGGAGTTACCCAATCAAAGAAACTCCAAACGGCCATGACGGGCGTCGCGATCAATGGGAAATAAAACACGACCACTGCCGGATGGTCTGTGTCTTTGACTTTGCGGATGGCGTTGTAGGCCAATCCGCTAAAGACGGCAGATCCAATTCCCATCAATAAAAGTGCAGGAGTGATATTGGGGTCAAAGCCTTTGATAAATACAATGCCCAAGAAAGAAACCAAAAAGAACAACCATTGAATGGGCCGCATGGGTTCCTTGAGAATATAGATGGCAAAAAAGGCGGTAAAAATGGGACTCAAATACTGAATGGTACTCGCCGATCCAATGGGTAATCTCACCAAGGTGTAGAAGTAGAGGGTAAGGGCTGTAACGCCAAATACGCCTCGCATGAGCAAGAATTTTTTGTTGACCCCAAGGGGCGGAAGCTTCTTTTTCTTGATTATGGCATAGCTAAGCGCCAGGGAAACGATAGAGCGGAACAAAACCAATTCAGTCGCCGGTAATCCCGACAGACTTTTGACCATTAAGTTCATGAGAGAAAAGCCGACCACGGAAATGAGCATGTATCGAATTCCGGGGTCTAGTCTTCTCCTCATTATTCGAAGGTAAGATTTAAGAAAATGGCTCGGTTGTAAATGGCACTAATTCCTTCCACAGGTTGTGTGCCGTCTTGAACCAGAAGGTTGTTGGTTCCAAAACTCGCCTTGAGTTGGGGCGAGAATTTAAAATACTCAAAGTAGAAGTCCAATCCAATACCTACTTCCGCGGCCACGTCGTTTCGCTTGAGTTTAAAGATCAAGTCGTCTTCTACGTCTTGTTTTGATGATAAATCCAGCGAATACTTAACCCCTCCCAAAACATACCAGCGGTAATTGTTGATTCTCGACGAGCGGTATTTTAAGTAGAAGGGAAAATCGATGAAAGAACTCTCCACATCTCTCTCAAAAATTCTTCTCTCTCCTGTGTTGGGGGATGTGAGATCAAAGTAGAGCTTTCTCTCTGTGGTCGCGAATGTGGGAATGAATCGCAAGGTAAAGTAGTCAGACAATCTCAAGTCAGAGATGATTCCAATGCTATATCCCGGATTGACTTCCGTGCGAAAACCATGGTAATTGGGAACGCCCGCAAGATTTTCTACAGGATCAATTCTCAAGTCATACCAGTTTACCCCCAAAAAGAATCCAAAGTGAATGGGCTTTTTGTCGTATTTGGGTTGGTTCTTAAGCTTCTTCGTCTGCCCCACGGCCGTAAGGCTCAAGAGGGTAAACAATGCGATATATAGCGTTCTATTTTTCAATATCTACCTAACGAAATTGAATAGGGGTTATTTTGTTGCCGTGTATATACTAGCGATTCCAAAGGTAACTGGCTTAGCGACAGATTCTTTGAAACCCAAAGTATTTAAAATGCCAACAAATTTCTCTCCATATGGGAAGGCTTCTACCGATTCTGGAAGGTACGTGTACGCTCTAGAGTCTCCAGAAATCAATTTTCCCATTCCGGGGAGAATGTATTTAAAGTACGTGTTGTAAACTTGTTTGAAGGGAAAGCGCTGCGGTTGCGAAAACTCGAGAACTGCCAACTGACCTCCGGGCTTGAGCACTCGGTAGATTTCTTTCAATCCCGCTTCAAGGTTTTCGAAGTTTCTCACTCCAAATGCCACGGTAATGGCTTCAAAAGAGGCGTCTTCAAAAGGAAGGTTTTCGGAATCTCCCAAGGTCATAGAGATGATGTTGTCCAAGTTTTTCTTGGCAATTTTTTCCTTTCCTTTTTCGAGCATTCCCGCCGAAATATCCAAGCCCACAATTTTGGGTGCGCCCGTTTGCGTCAAGGCAATGGCCAAGTCACCTGTTCCGGTAGCGATGTCTAAAATGCTTTCTGGATTTTTCGCACCAATGCGCTTCACCACCTTTTTTCTCCAAGACTTATCAATGCCCATGGAGAGCAAGTGGTTTAGAAAGTCATATCTGTGACTGATGTTGTCAAACATTTGAGCGACTTGCTCTTTCTTGCTTAAGTCGCTCTCTTTGTAGGGTCTTACATCGGTTTTTCCTTCTGACATACTCGTGAATTTCGGGCGCAAAGGTAAGCTATTGTATCCAACTCCTGAAATGCATGTGCTCCTATTTAGGATTATGCATTTGGAAAGGGTATTAACCCACCATCAAATCCGCCTTTGGATATTTGTAATTGTTAGATTTTAGGCGTCTTCCCAAGGCAATGGCCAAGGTCAAGGTGCCAATTCTACCAATAAACATACTGACCATGATGATGGTTCTTCCCCCTATCGAAAGATCTGCGGTAATTCCCGTGGTCAACCCAACTGTACAGAAGGCAGAAACCTGCTCAAACATCAAATCTCTAAAGGGAATTTCGGGGTCTGTTATGGTGAGGAAGAAGATTCCCATCAGAATAAACGAACCCGAAAACAAGAAAATGGAAAAGGCCTTGTTGAGCAATTCCCACGGAATTCTCTTTTTAAAGAGTTCGAGGTTTTTCTTTCCTCGGATGGTGCTGTAAGCCGATAGTAAAACCAAGGTAAATGTACTGGTTTTGATACCTCCCCCTGTGGAACCCGTAGAGGCTCCGATAAACATTAAGAAGGTGAAGAAGATCAATACAGGAAGGCTCAAAGCACCGATGTCGACCGTATTAAATCCAGCCGTTCTTGTGGTTACGGATTGGAAGAAACTGGTGAATATTTTTTCGGGCCAAGTCTGTTCAGAAATTACGCCATCCGATTCTAATGAGAGGAAGACAATGGTTCCAATGGTAATCAAAGCCGCTGCGGCATAAATAGAAATTTTAGTTCCCAAGCGGGTGTGCAACCACGGCTTTTGAATGCGCTCTCTAACGGTTCTGATGGTAAAGACATCGCGTATCGTTCCAAAACCCAAACCTCCCAGAATGACCAAAATGGCAATGGTCATCTGCATGGGGAAGGCCGTTCGAATGGCTTCCGTATGAAGTCCCTCAGAAAGCGTCGAGAACCCCGCGTTGTTAAAAGCAGAAATGGAGTGGAACAAACTGAAGAAAACGCGGTCTTCCAAGTCGTGGAATACGATTTGCTTGCCCAGGGTAAAGAATATCAAAACCGCTCCTGCCAATTCAATAATCAAGGTGAAGCGGAAAATTTGTTTGATAAGCTCTGAGCTGGTGTTTAGGGTTTCTCCCAAGTACCCTTCTTGAATAATACTCTGGTGTTTGATTCCGAGCCCTTTGCGGCTAAAAAAGGCAAATAGTGTGGCAAATGAAATGATGTTCAATCCTCCCAATTGAATCAGACTCATCACAATAAATTGTCCCTTAAAACTGAGGTAGGTGGCTGTGTCCACAACGGTAAGCCCCGTTACACAACTGGCAGAAATACTGGTAAAGAGAGCGTCTTCAAATCGCATGCTCTCACCGGTAACGTTCATCTCAGGAAGCAGGAGCAACAAGGTTCCAAACAAAATGAGAAGGAGGAAGGACATGATCAAAATGGCGGGTGGACTCAGTTTTGCCAAAGGCAAAAAGGTCGAGGCCTTTCCAATCTCCAAGAAAACAATGAGCAAGAAATAGCCTTGGATTACGAGAACGAAGAACTCCGCAAAACGCGTAAAACCAAAGAAATCTCCCGTTTTACCTACCAGGTCAATCCCGGTGATATTGACGGAAATGATGTTGATAGCCAGAAAGAGCATTAAGAAGCCTTCCCACTTGGTTTCCCGCAAATGCTGCTTGGGGGAGAAAGAATACACAAACTCTATGATGTATTTCAGAATGTAAAATCCAATACTGAATTTCACGATAAAGACAATCCAGCGATATTCTTCTTGGGTAATCTTAAAACCGTGATAATAAATCAGTGCGAGTATGGTGGATATGGCCACAATTCCCGATCCAATGCGTAAGGTTCGCAACATAGCGACCTTGGAGGCATAGAGCTTTAGGTTCACTTTTTCTCTGAACCTATCGATCTTGGATTGTATGGGATTCTCGTTATTTTCCATGGTGAAGGGTGTATTCCCTTTCTAAGTCTTGGGGTTCAATGGGCACAACGCCTACGTGTTCACAAACCAAACCTCCCCCTAAATTCGCAATCAGGGCAATATCCACAGGGCTCATTTTGTGAGCCAGTGCTAAGGCGGCAACGCTAACCACGGTATCTCCCGCTCCTGAAACATCTACGATGTTTCTCTCAAAGGCAGGAATGTGCTTTTTTTGATTTTCGAAGTTTATGAACACGCCGTGCTCGCTGAGGGTTAATAAAACGCCCTCGGCATTCAGTTTTTCTATCAATTGAGATACGCCGTTATCCACATCTGAAGCAGATTGAGGGTTGATGTCAATTCCCAAACCTTCTGTGATTTCCTTGAGATTGGGCTTGAACAAAGTCACTCCTCGGTATTCCAAAAAGTTAATCTTTTTGGGATCCACTATGGTGGGGATGTTCAATTCTCGGGCCTTGGCAATGGCGTTTGCAATTACGTCTTTGGTCAGTACTCCTTTGTTGTAGTCTTGTAGTATGATGACCTCGGGTTTGAAGCTTTCAATACACGCAACCACGTGGTTTACCAAATCGGAATCGTCTTCTGGATACGTTGCGTCTTCCTCATCGACTCTAACCACGTGCTTGTCATCGGCGATGACACGCGTTTTTATGGTGGTAGGGCGAGGGGTGGTCAACAATCCCTCTGTGGACAAACCTCTTTTGGCAAACAATTTTTCCACCATTTTCCCGGCATCGTCGTCTCCAATGATTCCAACGGGAAGAGTATTGGCTCCCAGTGCGATGCAATTGATGGCAACGTTTCCTGCGCCTCCCAATCGCGATTCTTTTTTGTGAACGCGAACTACGGGGACAGGAGCTTCTGGAGACATCCTTTCTATGGTTCCCCAGGTGTATTGGTCAATCATAAGATCTCCCAAAAGCAGCACTCGGGTATCCGCAAAGGACTGTAATATAGAGTCTGTATCCATGAATGTTACTTCAAGTTGGCGAGAGCTTCAGCCACACGCCTTACGGCTTCTGTTAAGTTTTCTTCAGAAGCAGCAAAAGAAAGCCTGATGTTTTCTGGCGTTCCAAAGGCATCTCCCGGAACCGTAGCCACGTGGCCTTCTTCCAAGAGGTACATAGAAATATCTAATGAGGTATTTAGCGTCTTTCCATTGAATGACTTTCCAAAATAGGCGCTTACATCGGGGTACATGTAAAAAGCACCTTCTGGCGAAGAGAGTTTAAGCCCTGGAATATCTCCCAGCATCTTCATCATCAATTCGCGTCTCTTGGCAAAGGTGTCTACCATGTACTGAACTTTGGAAGGATCTGCTTCCAATGCGGCAATGGCCGCTCTTTGTGTAATAGAACATGTTCCTGAGGTAAACTGTCCTTGAACCTTGTCACAGGCTCTAATGATATCAGCAGGTCCGGCCATATATCCCAATCTCCAACCCGTCATGGCGAAACCTTTGGACAATCCGTTGATGGTCAAGGTGCGTTCGTACATTCCAGGAATGGTGGCGAAGGATACGTGTTGTCCCGAATAGTTGATCAATTCGTAAATCTCATCTGAAAGCACGGTAATATTGGGGTTGGCAGCGACCACTTCGGCCCAAGTCTCCAATTCTTCTCTGCTGTAAACAGAACCCGAAGGATTACATGGGGAAGAGAACATAATTACCGTAGTTTTTTCGGTAATGGCTGCGGCCAAACGATCGGCAGAAACTTTAAAATTAGTATCTACGCTCGAAGAGAGAACCACTGGGGTTCCACCGGCGAGCTTCACCAATTCGTAATAAGTAACCCAGTAAGGAGCGGGGATGATGACTTCGTCTCCAGGACCTACTAAGGTCATGATGGCATTGGCCAAACTTTGCTTAGCTCCGGTAGAAACCAATACTTGATTGGGTTCGTAATCCAAGTCGTTGTCTCTTTTAAACTTCTTGCAAACGGCTTCGCGAAGATCCGCAAAACCCGCAACGGGAGTGTAATGAGAGTAGTTGTCATCTATCGCTTGTTTCCCGGCCTCCTTGATAAAATCAGGAGTGTCAAAGTCGGGTTCCCCCAAGGATAGACTGATTACGTTGATTCCGGTTGCGGCGAGTTCTCGGCTTTTGCGAGACATTCCTATTGTCATGGGTTCTTCTAATTGTTGAACCACAGGAGAAAGTTTAGCCATGATGAAATTTGATATTAAACACAAAATTAATACAATCTCGGCAGGGGGGAAACGCCTCAATAGAAAAACAAAGATACTTTACTTTATGTCAATAAATTGTAAATTGACGTTTCAAACTTTGAAAGAATATTTTTAGGGGCCAACGTAACCGCTTTTTTTTGATATTTGCCAAAAACTGAACCGCATGGAAATCTTTCTAGAGATTCTAAAGTATATATTCCCCGCTCTTTTAATGCTATTGCTGAGTTACGTAATGCTTACCAACTTCATGGAGAATGAAGAAAACAGAAGGCGTTACTTTCTCAAAAAGGAGACCCAAAAGTCTGCCTTGCCCACTCGTATGCAAGCCTATGAGCGTTTGGTTTTGTTCTTGGAGAGAATTACACCCAACAGCATTTTGGTAAGGGTTCCTTCCAAAGACCTTTCAGCAAGAGAGTTTCAATCGCTTTTGGTGAAGACCATTCGACAGGAATTTGAATACAACCTCAGTCAGCAGATTTATATTTCTGATGAAGCTTGGCAATTGGTGGTGACTGCAAAGTCGGCTACCGTTTCCATCATCAATAACATTGCTGATAAGCTACCTCCAAATGCTACGAGTGTTGATTTGAGTAAAAAAGTTTTGGAACACACTATGGCCATAGGCACTTTTCCCACGAGAAAGGCCATTTATTACTTGAGGTCAGAAGCTACCAAGGAGTTTTAAAATACGGGATTGTAGTAAGTAAGAAGGTTACGACTATACAGACACTATATCAAATAGGAAATCCAATGGGTTTCCTTTTTTGTTTGGGTTTTAGAATGACCCCCTTGCTGGTTAATTATTTCTCGCGATTGCGCTGAATCAGACGAAGAGCGGCCGCGTAGGGCGAGGCTTTGCCTTCGCTTACTCTTTTGAGTTCTTCGGCGTAAGCCTCTGTCATACCGGGAGTGTTGTACAAGGTCTGCAACCAGATATCTTCTGTAGTGTCTTTGAGCCAGTGCGCGTTTTGATCGCGTCGTCTTTGCTCCCAAAGTCCCTTGGTATCCATGTGTCTCTGGTATTTTTCTATCAATTCCCACGCATTGTCCAAACCCATTTTTTCATGGGCCGAAGTCGTTCCCACGGGAACTACCCATTCTCTCTCGTCCAACGGAAATAGATGTAACGCTCTTTTGACTTCCGCCGCGGCCTTTTTTGCTTTAATGGCATTGTCTCCATCAGCTTTGTTGAGAAGGACAATATCTGCCATCTCCATGATGCCTCGTTTGATGCCTTGAAGTTCATCCCCCGCGCCGGTAATCAATAGAAGAACAAACAAGTCAACCATTTCCGCCACTGCCGTTTCGGATTGTCCTACGCCCACGGTTTCAATAAACAAGGTGTCGTAACCCGCCGCTTCACAGAGAATGATTGATTCACGTGTTTTTCTCGCCACGCCTCCTAAGCTTCCTGCAGAAGGGCTAGGACGAATGAAGGCATTTGAGTCTTGTGTGAGCTCTTCCATCCGGGTCTTGTCTCCCAAGATGGATCCGCCCGAAATTCCACTACTGGGATCAACGGCCAGCACGGCAACTTTTTTGCCTTGCTCCTCAATCAAATACTTCCCCATGGACTCAATCCACGAGCTCTTTCCCACACCGGGAATACCTGTGATTCCCAATCGGATGGAATTTCCAGAATGGGGAAGACATTTTTCAATGACTTCTTGAGCAATTTCTAAGTCCTCTGGTTTTTGGCTTTCCACTAAGGTAATGGCTCTTCCTAAAAGCATGGCGTCACCCGCCAATATGCCCTTGACATATTCGTCCGCGGAGAGCGTAGCCGGTTTAGAAACCTGCTTGAATAGTTTGGGATTGAGACCGCCTTTGTTTACTGCCATGGTGAGGATTTGCTTATAAGACTTATTGCTTTCGGATTTGAATCAGGGCTTCAATAATTTGGATTGCCGATTCTGCAATGACCGTTCCGGGTCCAAAAACACCTGCAACCCCAGCTTCAAATAGGTAGGGGTAATCTTGTTGAGGAATCACTCCTCCTACTACCACAAGAATATCCGGTCTTCCGAGTTTTTCCAACGCGGCAATTACTTGAGGAACCAAGGTTTTGTGTCCCGCCGCCAACGAACTCACACCCAAGATGTGAACGTCGTTTTCTACCGCTTGCTGTGCGGCTTCTTCTGGAGTTTGGAAAAGGGGACCGATGTCTACATCAAATCCAATATCCGCAAAGGAGGTAGAAACCACTTTGGCACCGCGGTCGTGACCGTCCTGTCCCATTTTAGCGACCATAATACGTGGGCGACGACCTTCGATTTTCTCGAATTCCGCGGCGGCTTCACGTGCTTTTTGGAAGCTGGAATCGTCTTTTATTTCCGATCTGTACACTCCGGCAATGGATTTAATTTCTGCTTTGTAGCGACCAAAGGATTTCTCCATGGCGTCAGAAATCTCACCAAGAGTGGCTCTGGCGGCAGCGGCTTCTACGGCCAATGCCAACAAGTTGCCCTCTCCAGAACCGGCGGCATTGCTCAGGTCTTCCAACGCCTTGGCGACGGCCTCCTCGTTTCGGTTTTCCTTGAGTTTTTTGAGCCCTTCTAGTTGTTGATTTCTAACGGCTGTATTGTCTACTTCTAAAATATCAATTTCTTTTTCTTCTTCCGCTTTGTAGGCGTTAACTCCTACGATGACGTCTTGACCGCTGTCTATGCGTGCCTGCTTTTTGGCGGCGGCCTCTTCAATTCTCATCTTGGGAATTCCGGCTTCAATGGCCTTGGTCATTCCTCCTAGGTCTTCTACTTCTTGAAGGAGTTCCCATGCCGAATGGGCCAATTCTTCCGTAAGGCCTTCTACGTATTCAGAACCGGCCCAAGGGTCAACGGTCTGAGTGATGCCCGTTTCTTTTTGCAAGAAAATCTGTGTGTTTCTTGCGATTCGAGCGGAGAAATCGGTAGGCAGTGCAATGGCCTCGTCTAAGGCATTGGTGTGAAGGGATTGTGTTCCTCCCAAGGCTGCGGCCATGGCTTCAATGGCGGTGCGACCTACGTTGTTAAAGGGATCTTGTTCTGTCAAGCTCCAACCTGAAGTTTGGCAGTGCGTTCTCAATGCCGTCGATTTCGGATTCTTTGGATTGAACTGAGAAACCAATTTTGCCCACAACATTCTTGCGGCGCGCATCTTGGCAATTTCTCTAAAGTGATCCATTCCTATAGCCCAGAAAAAGCTCAATCGCGGGGCAAAAGAATCAATGTCCATGCCCGCGGCAATTCCGGTGCGTATGTACTCCAATCCATCGGCCAAGGTGTAGGCTAATTCAATTTCTGGAGTGGCCCCAGCTTCTTGCATGTGGTATCCAGAGATACTGATGCTGTTGAACTTGGGCATGTTGTTACTTGTGTATTCGAATATATCGGCAATGATTTTCATGGAAGGCTTGGGAGGGTAGATGTAGGTATTCCTCACCATAAATTCCTTGAGAATGTCATTTTGAATGGTTCCTGCCAGCTTTTCTGGAGAAACGCCTTGTTCTCTTGCGGCCACAATATAGAAGGCCATAATGGGAATAACCGCTCCGTTCATGGTCATGGAAACGGACATTTGGTCCAGTGGAATCTGGTCAAACAAGACCTTCATGTCTTCCACGCTGTCAATAGCCACACCGGCCTTACCTACGTCTCCAACCACTCTGGGGTGATCAGAATCGTAGCCTCTATGCGTTGCCAAGTCAAAGGCAACGGAAAGTCCCTTTTGTCCTGCCGCCAAGTTTCTGCGGTAAAAAGCGTTGGATTCTTCAGCGGTTGAAAAACCTGCGTATTGTCTAATGGTCCATGGACGACTGGCGTACATGGTGGAGTAGGGACCTCTTAAATAGGGAGTAATTCCGGCTCCAAAGTTTGCTTGTTCCTTCGCTGCACCTTTCGATTCAGAACTCTTGGGCGAATAGTTTTTGGAAAAGGTATGTCTAGCCATTTTTCTCGTTTTCTAATCGTTCAACATCAGAGACTCTGGAAAGTACCAAGGGTTGTAAGGGTTCAAATTCCCCTTTGGATACAGCCTGTGGGTTGGCATTGAACTTCAGTTTATCTGCCATTTCTTCTTGTGCATTGGGGTAGAGGTTGGTTCCCAAGAGGACCTTGTCTCCGCTGGTAAAGGATTCTTGAAGGATCTTTGCAGATTTTGCAATTTCTGCCTGTAGCGTTCCACTTTGAACCATTTGTAACCAGCCGCCATTTTCTTCCCAAGCAGCGAATTGCTCCCAAGCCTTAGAAGCCAATTCAGTAGTCAACTCTTCTATGTAGAAAGCTCCTTTTCCAGGGTCGTTGTGCTTGGCCAAATACGACTCATTCATCATGAGCAATTGCTGATTTCTGGCAATGCGCAAGCTAAAGTCATCCGGCTCTTGGAATCTTTGGTCGTAGGGGTGAAGGCAAACTTCATTGGCTCCACCGATAACGGCAGACATTCCTTCAGAAGTTGTCCTGAGCATATTGACCCAAGGGTCGTAAAGTGTTTTATTGGTCGTACCCGATTCTGCGTAGAGAATGGGTTTTACAGAAATCCCTCTTTCCTGCGTCCATTGGTCTAGCAGTGCTCTAAGCGCTCTGAACTTGGCAATTTCCACAAAGTAGTTAGGCCCAATGGCGAGGTTAATCCAAACCGTATCGGGGCATTGGTCGCCCCAATTTTCTGCGTATTCGTTGAGGTGAAGAAGGGTTGCTGCCAATTCTTGAACTGTCGTGGCTCCAGAGTTGTGGTAGATGTTGGCGTTGATAGCCCAAGGCGTAAGGCCGGCAAGCATTCCATTGGGAGCCGCCATATCGCTTTCTATGTCAGAAAAGCTGTTTCCCGTACGCAGAATATTTTCTAGAGGATCACTATTGATGGATCCGTATAAGGCCTTTGCGTTGTAGGTGTTGGCGTAGTCTTCCCATTTTTGAGTCAGGCTGGATTTATGTGCCGTAACCCAATGCAATCCAATGTGCTCTACTTGAATGTCTTTGAGTAGCACGTCCAGATTTACGTTTTCTTCAACGTAAAAAAGTAGGCTATTTACCCCTTGATTGAGAAGGGAAAGAGCTTTTTTGTTTACTGACTTTTCATCGTCTACATACATTCCCTCTACAATGGACCAGTACGTCTGCGAACGCGCAGAATACTCTATGGGGTCAGAACTGTTTTCTGAATTGTAATAGGGGTTGATAGTGATGCCATCTGGAGTCTGGCTGCTGAATTCATAGGGTGATTTCCCCTTGAGGTCTTTGGTTGCCTTGGCTTCCCATTCCTCTAGGCTTACGCCCTTGAATTCCTTAAATAAATCTGGATTCATACCAATGGAGTTACTGGACCCAAAGGTACGATTACCGTGGGTTTTAAAAAATGGATTCTGTAGAAAGGAAGGGGTAAGGGAAGGGGCTGTTCAAAGAGCTATTCTACCTCTATCAAGAAAATCTCCTCACCAGGTTTTACCATCCAGTACTTTTCACGGGCAAATTTTTCTAGAGAGGCCGGGTTGGATTCTAGCTCATTGAGTTCCTTGCGGTTGATTTCTAGTTCTTTAGAATAGTATTCAATTCCGTTTTCCAAACTTTCAATTTCGCTGTTGAGCTCTCCCAAAACCAACCAGCTATTGTCATCAATAAAAACCATCCATACCACAAAAAAACCGGTCGCCAACACAAATTTATTGGTGAAACGCTTTACCCAGATGTTGTTTTTAATCTTTTTGACCATTGGAATGGATGTCATTGTTTTGGGACTTGTCTAAGGTAGTTTTAAAAGTGAGCAACCCAACTCCATTACCACGGGGTTTTACACAAAAAATTGTGGAAAATGGAAGGAATTAAAAGTAAAGAGGCTTTAACCAGAGTGCTAGGCGAAAAACCTTTGCCCAAAATATCTAGGCCCGAAAAACCTGAGCCCATAAAAATTAAGCCCAAGAAAGTTAGGCAAATTGTAATTCGCTCAAATTTCTGTAAACACCACCATCAATAGCCATGAGCTCGGTGTGATTTCCACTCTCAACTACTTTTCCACCATCGATAACCAATATGTGATCCGCAGAGCGAATGGTGGCCAAACGGTGAGCAATGACGATGCTCGTTCTTCCCTTCATAAGGTTGTCCAAAGCGTCTTGAACCAAGCGTTCTGATTCCGAATCCAGGGCAGAGGTTGCCTCGTCCAAAACCAAAATTTTGGGATCCTTGAGAATGGCTCTTGCAATGGCGACTCTTTGTCTCTGTCCACCCGACAACTGAACGCCGCGTTCCCCAACTACGGTATCGTATTTTTCTGGGAAGGTATCTATGAATTCATAAGCGTTTGCCTTGCGGGCAGCTTCTTGGATTTCCACGTCCGTTGCACCGGGTTTTCCGTAGGCGATATTTTCTTTGATGGTTCCTCCAAAAAGGAAAACGTCCTGAGGCACCATGGCCATAGAATCTCTTAATGAAGACAAATCAAATTCCGAGGCCGGCTTGCCATCAAAAGTAACTTGACCTGAATTCGGCTTATAGAACTGATACAGCAGGGAAACGATGGTAGATTTTCCGGCGCCGCTGGATCCTACTAAGGCCACTTGTTGGCCCGGAGAGGCCTCAAAAGTAAGTCCATTGAGTACTTGAATATCGGCTCGGGTAGGGTAGGAAAACTCTACATTTTCAAAAGCTACCGCTCCTTGAAGTCCTGCTTTTTCTGTGGCGCTTTCTTCAGATACCGGCTCCATGTTCTCGTCCATGATTTCCAATAGGTCCTCAGTGGCTCCAACGGTTTTCTGAATGCGTGCATAAACGTCTGCCATTCCTCCAATGGAACCACCAATAAAACCAGAATACAAGACAAAGGAGAAGAGATCTCCCGTTTCTAAATCACCGGTCGAAATGAGATTGGTCCCCATCCAAATAACGGCTACAATGGCACCGAACAGTCCAAGGATGATAAAGGAGGCAAAACCACCTCTGTACTTACCGCCTTTAATGGCCGTTTTGGCCACCTCATTGGTTTTGGCTCGGTAACGGGC
>CBFHSF010000001.1:119264-225385 GCA_965658445.1 uncultured Schleiferiaceae bacterium
AATTTCTAAAAACTCGTTGGCAAAGGCCTTTACGTTTTGAACGCCTTGCAAGGTCTCCTCAACAATGGTGTTGCTCTCGGCCACTTCGCCTTGTACTTTCTTGGAGTACTTTCTAATGTATCTTCCAAAGAACACAGCCAACAAAACCACCGGAGGAAGAATGGCCAACATGAAAAGCGTAAGCTTCACAGAGGTATACGCCAAGAGGGTAATCCCCCCAACAATGATGATGATTTGTCGGATGAATTCAGCAAGGGTCGTGGTAAACGTTTCTTGAAGGAGTGAGATGTCTGCAGAAATTCGGGAGTTCAATTCTCCCACGCGCTTCTTACTAAAGAAGACCATAGGAAGGCGAATCAAATGCGAATACACCGCTTGTCTCAATGCCGCCAATGACTTTTCGGCAACTTCTACAAAAAGGATGATTCGGAAAAATGAAAAGACCGCTTGAACCAATAGTACAGCAACCAGTGTTAGCGCAATATTATCAATGTTGTTGACGAGATCCCCCATGTTGGCCTCATTAACCAAATCCCCCAACAGTTTGGGGAAGGCCAAGTTGGCGGCACTGGAGAAAAACAAAAACACCAGTCCAACGATAAACTTAAACTGGTAGGGCTTGATGTATTTGTATAGAGATAGAGCCTTCTTCAGAGAAGAAGATTTTATCCCCCTAGATTTTTTTTCCTCTTGGGACATGTGCACATGGGGCTTCTTTGAAGCTCGGTTTGTCGATTAGTTTTTGTCTTGGAAGTCCAAAGACTTGATTCCAAGAGCTTTTAAAAATTGCTTAGCACGAATCTTAATGGCCTCTTTGGTTGAGGTGGCCATCTTCTTGCTCAGCTTGTCGTCTGGACGGGCTAAGAACTTAGAGTCGCGATAGCTAAATCCTTCTCCAATGGGTGTGTAGTAATAGGTGTAGAAGGACTTTCTGGATTCTCCTTCGGGTACATCAATTTTGCTGTATCCGTGGGGAGAGTTGTCGTCTGTGTAAAAGATTACGGCGCGGTTAAAGGCAGGAGAAATCTTGTCATAACACTTGGTCATGTCTTTGTCCCAAACCTCCAAGTCGCCACCGTAGTGGGGCTCCCAATTTTTGTTGAGGTAAATCAACAGGTTGATTCTTCTCCAAAGATTGGCTTTGGGGTTCATGTTTACATCGATGTGAACATCCACGTATGAACCGTTTTTTCCTTGGTGCAATCCAGAGCCCAAAGAATCCGTAGTGGTCATAAGACCTTCTACGCCGGTAATTTCGCTCATGATTTTACACCACTCATCGGATTTAATCACTTCGCGAACATCTGTGAAAACCTGGTCCCAACGTTCAAAGTGGTAGTCTTCAGACTTGTCCTCATTTAGACTCTTTCTCTTTACGTTAAGGGTTTCTACGGTTGGAAACTCCTCAAACATCTTAGTAGCCACCTCTTCCCTTAAAAAGTTGTCCATAACCAAATGGCGATAAGGCACAGCTTGGTCAAAAGACTTCTTCAGTTCCTCGCGCTTTGCTGGATCTGTGTAGATGGGGTTTATGATGTTATTTAGACTCATGCGATTTCAATTCCAAAAGTGATAATATCCATGGAGGACCAAAGATCATTCCATCGATGAACTGCAAAGGTAAAACTTTCAGACTGAGTGGCCGAAAGAAATTGACTCTGCCAAAGTTAAAAAACGCCTAAGGGCGGATTGAGTTCTTAAACGATGGTAGGACGCGTTAAATTGTGCTGGTTTCCAGTAGTTTGGCCACCACTTTTTTGTCAATGGGATAGGTAACCGCCTCGGTGGTAAGGTCTTTCAGCGGAACCCAAGTAAAGAGCTCGGAATTCTCGTCCTCTGGAAATAGCCCCCTTTTAACCGTTTGTACTCGATTCCACTCCTTTGAGGAAACCAAATAGTAAACAGAAATCAATTGCTCATTTGCATTAAAAGCAGAGGCAATGAAGAAATCCGTGGTGTAGAAATGGTCTTCAATTTTCACCTCAATATCCGCTTCTTCTTTAAACTCTCGAATCAGTGCATCGGCAATGCCTTCGCCCAATTCTACGCCACCGCCTGGAAATTTTGAAAACGTCACCCCTTTGTATCGCTCTTGGGTAACCAAAATTTCTTGGTTGTCATTAATGAGAAGGCCGTATGTTCTGATGATAAAGCGGTCCATGAGCTGGGGTAGTGTTTGTGTATCTATTCGGGCTTGGTGGCTCTTGTCATTTCCCTTTTTCCTGGAGGACCGGGCAAGGCTTCCACCGCAAAACCAGCCGCCTTCATATTTCTCTTGACCTGGCCCTTGGCACAGTAGGTAACTAAAAATCCACCGGGAGCCGTCATTCTGTAAAGCTTTTCAAAAACCTCTTCTGTCCAAAGTTCCGGTTGGGCAGAGGGTGCAAAGGCATCGTAATAAATCAAGTCAAAATGTTGAGCGGTCTCAAAGTCTTGCCACTTGGTTTTGTGCTTTGTCAACGTAAAACCTGGAGCGAGTTCAACGGGTTGTCCCCAAGGGCTGATGTGAATTTTCTCATACAGGATTGCGCCTTCGGCAAGGTCAAAAATGTCTTCGTATCCGGTAGCCTTCCATTCTTCTTCGATCAACGGATAGGCTTCCAGTGAATCATAGGAGATTTCTCTTTCTCCTTTGTCATTCACAATACTTTCTACGCAAGTCAAAAGAGCATTGAGCCCCGTACCCAAGCCCACTTCTAAAATGCGAAGGGGCTGGGCAGTGCAGTCGTATAGACCGTAATTGATAAATACGTGAAGAGATTCTTGCAGTGCTCCATGAAAGCTGTGGTAATGCTCATCGAGGGCCTCGATATACAAGGTCTTTGAACCGTCTTTAGTTTCTCTAACCTCGCGTTTCATGGAGTTTGCTTATTCTGTAAATCCAATGGGTTAACTACTCAGGGATGTACAGCTTTTTAATTTTTGGAATGGGCCCTTGGCAATACACTTGGTGACAGCTAATACAGGTCGAAACCATCTTGTTGTAAGCGGCCGTTACCGTCGCGCTATCCGAAGCAATGATGGCTTCCATATCGCTGAGGTACACTTCGGCGAAAGCCTTAAAAGTCTCATTGATTTCTGAAGGATCTGTAGCTTCTGCCGTGTGAATGGTGTAGAAATCCTCTGGAAAAGACTCAGGGATTTCACCGTTTTCTACCTGGGCTTTTAATTTTTGATTGTCTTCGTACATCTTGCGCATCAACGAGGCCAATTCACTGGGCTCATACATTACCGATTCTTCTTTTTTTGAAGAGGCATTCGCTTCTGTTTTTGAGTCTTCGGCAGTGGTGTCTCCTTCCGCAGAAGAATTACATCCCACCAAAAGGACAGCTGCAAATAATGCGGCAAGCATTTTTGACAATGTGCATTTTACTTTGGTATTCATGGTAGTAGTGAGTAGGGTGTTTTCTAAGATGGTTTTGATTATCCTTTGATAATCACACCGTTGGCCATGAAGGTTACCTCAGTCACAGGCTCCGTAATGGCATCGATTTCTTCTTGAGATTTCCCTGCGTCAGAAGCTTTGTGCTTCAACCAGTTAACGTCCTGCGTTTCTACCTTGGCAACGCCTTCGATAACTGCAGTCTTTCCGGGAGAGTTCATGGGGACAAAGAATTCGTAGTCCTTAAAGCGAACGGTCATGTTCTGTCCATCGGCTAATTTCATTTCCATCCAACAACCCTTCTTTTGACAAACGTCAACTACGGGACCTTCTACTTTTACCATCAAGCTATCAGCACCCTCCAATTGAGCCAAAAATTGTTCTGTAGTCAAAGCACCGTCAGCAGTGATTGTGCTGTCTCCAAACACTTCGTATGCGGGTTGAGTTTCTTCTACCTGCGCAGTTTCTGGAGTGTCAGGTGTATCGGGAGTGGTTTCTGAGTTTGATCCATTATTACATGCAACAAATGCGAAGGGAACGAGCAAAAGCAGCTTTTTCATGATATGAATTGTTTTGAAGTTTTTTTGTTTTTGTTTTCGAATTTGAATTCGAATCTTTTTTTTCGAAGTCTTTTGGGAATGCCCAAATGTAATAAAATGTGGCCAAATAATGGGTGGATTTCTCTCTGGTTTTCAGCACTAATGAGCCTCCGAGAAAGCGGTGGGTCCTCGGAAAAGTCCTTTAAAATTGGTATCTTCGCAAAAAATTAAAACAAACGTAGTATGAAGATTACACGCGCCAAAAGCTCGAAATTGTCAAGTGTTGATTTTTCGAACCTAGAATTTGGAAAAACCTTTACAGATCACATCTTGATTTGCAAATTTTCCAATGGTGCGTGGGGTGAACCCGAGATCCTTCCTTACCAAAAAATGGATTTTTCTTTGGGTCTTCACGCTCTTCACTACGGGCAAGCCGCTTTTGAAGGTCAGAAGGCCTACCGCCAAGCAGATGGATCAGTAGCGGTATTTAGACCTGAAAAAAACTGGGAGCGCCTCAACAAATCTGCTGAGCGCCTTTTTATGCCCACCCTTCCCAAGGAGGTGTTTGTGGACGGTCTGATGAAGTTGGTAGAAATTGACAGCGATTGGGTTCCTCAAGATCCCGATAAATCTCTTTACCTGCGTCCTTTCATGTTTGCTTCTTCTGAGTTTATTGCCGCGCGTCCTTCTGAAGAATACATCTTTGCAGTATTGATGAGCCCTGTAGGTGCTTACTACCCAAAACCGGTAAAGGTATTGGTAGAGGAGGAGTACTCTCGTTCGGCTCCGGGTGGAATTGGATTTACAAAGGCAGCAGGAAATTATGGAGGGGCATTTTTCCCAACCAACGAAGCCATCAAGAAGGGGTACAATCAAATTATTTGGACGGATCCAGTAGACCATAAATTCATCGAAGAGTCGGGAACCATGAACATCATGTTCAAGATAGGTGACACCATGGTGACGCCACCGCTTTCGGATAGAATTCTTGCCGGTATTACTCGCGACAGCATTATTGAACTTCTCAAGGCTCAAGGCCATAAAGTAGAAGAGCGTCGCATTTCTATTGACGAAGTGGCGGAAGCCTACAAGGCAGGACAACTACACGAGGCATTTGGAATGGGAACGGCTGCGGTGGTTTCCAAAATCAGCCACATCGGATACAATGGAGAAGACATGGAACTCACCATTTCTGAGAACTCCGTTGCCGATGACATAAAAAAAGCACTTACGGATATTCGCCTAGGTCGGACCAAAGACACCTTTGGGTGGATGGTTAAGGCGTAGGTCGGAGAACAGGTAACAGGCAACGGGGAACAGGTATCAGGGATAAGAAGGAATCAGATATTAGGAAAAAAGAAGGAATCTGAAGGAGTCTCAATTCCGGAGTTCAAACTTTAATAAAATTCCGCTTTCCTTCTTTCTTTCTCATTCCTCTCCAGTCTCCAGTCTCCAGTCACGAGTCACCAGTCACGAGTCACCAGTCACTAGTTACTAGTTACTAGTTACTAGTTGGGGCTACACCCCAGGCCCCGGTCTCAAGCTACAAGTTATTCCGAAAGTAACCCATTAAGTAAACGCTTTCAGACGACACAATTCGTCTTTCAAAGACTAGGCTGGATCCGAAAAGATGGATTCGGCTACAATCGATTGTTTTGCGACTATTTGAATTTTGATTTGTAACTTAAACTGGGGAGGGAAACGCAGATTCCCCGGTTTATCCATTTCGTAACGATTTCAACCGAATATAGTTGATTAAATGACGCTCAGCTTTTCGCGCTTTCGTAACTTGAATTGGGGCGGGCGTGGTACACGCCCCGGCTTTTCCAATTGCAGCCGAGTACAAACGAAAGAACTCGATTACTTTGAGTGTAAGGTTTAGGAGAATTCCGAAATTCACACTGGGGTGGGGTCGGAGACCCCCAGACAGGATTTAAATAGGAAACCTGTTGCCCGATGCCTGTACACCACCATCCAACAAAAAAACGCAGCCCAATGAGCTGCGTTTCTAATTATCTGTTGATTCGAAATCATCGTATTTGAGACGGTTTCGAAGGGTTTCTTCTTTTTCCCAACGCCGAAGGCGCAAAGTCATTCCTGCGCCGAGGGCGCTGATTTTAAATATCTAGACTGCCAAGAGTCCTTAACCGGGACTTCCCACTTTTCTCTGACTTCACCCAAGGAGGTCAACATGTTGTTGAAGACCGTGGTGTTTTCGTCGATGTCGCCGTTGTTGGCCATCTCTTCGAAGTCAGCCATGGAGGCGCTTACCACCAAACCGCTGTCAGAAACAAAGGCCACGTTCATGCGATCGAAAAGATCCACGTTGATGGCTTCACTGATTTTCTTGATTTCGCCCACGCTGTCGTCAATAGAACACCCGGTGGCCGGTTGAACACCTTCGTCAACTACCAAGACTACAAATCGCTTGTACAGAATAGTGTAGTCACATTTGAGTTTGGTGCCATGAGCAGCCCATACTTCCATAAAGTCCTCCAAGAGGGCAGAAGTAACTTCTCTTTCTTCTATGGTTAATGGACGTGGAGCTTGGTAGATCCAAACTCTTGAAGTGGCGGGAAAGGTTTCAAAAAGTGTCATATCAAAAAGTTTCATGAAGACTTTGCACGTGGCACCGTCTTCTAATAATTATCTAAATGTTGCTAGGTAGGAGTATTCTAAACACTAAAACAATAATTATTCCCAAATAGTTTGGAATCAATTAATGATCCCGTGGTAACTTCTTTGATTGAATACTCTAATATAATGCCTTTACTCGAATAAATTATAGCTCTTTAGCATTTGCAATCATTTCTGCAATATCTAGTACAGAAACTTCTGATTCTTTCTCATTGTGCTTCACTCCATCCGTCATCATGGTGTTACAGAAAGGACATCCCGTAACAATGGTTGAGGCAGAAGTTTCCAAAGCTTCTTCTGTGCGCTCCAAGTTGATGTCTTTGTTTCCCTTCTCAGGTTCCTTGAACATTTGAGCCCCACCGGCACCACAGCAAAGACCTTTGGTACGACAGCGCTTCATCTCTACCAATTCAGCGTCTAGTTTGCGAATGAGTTCTCTGGGTGCTTCATACACCTCGTTGGCACGTCCCAAGTAACAAGGGTCGTGGTAGGTGATTTTAGCTCCCTTAAACTCTCCTCCTTCAATGGTCATGCGACCTTCGTCCAAAAGCTTTTTGAGAAACTGCGTGTGGTGCATTACTTCGTAGTTCCCGCCCAATTGAGGGTACTCGTTTTTTAGAGTGTTGAAACAGTGAGGACAAGCCGTTACAATGCGCGTAACTTCGTACCCATCCAGTACTTGGATGTTCATCATGGCTTGCATCTGGAAAAGGAATTCGTTTCCTGCGCGCTTGGCAGGATCTCCCGTACAAGATTCTTCCGTACCCAAAACCGCAAAGGATACTCCTGAGTGGTTGAGCAGTTTTACAAAGGCCTTGGTGATTTTCTTGGCTCGGTCGTCAAAACTTCCGGCGCATCCTACCCAAAAGAGAACTTCTGGTTTTTCTCCTTTGGCGAGCATTTCTGCCATGGTAGGTACTTGAAGTGCAGTTTCTGCCATTTTATTCGTCTTTAAACACTTGTATAGTGACTTCTTTTTCTTCTAAATCCGTAAAAGCTCCGTGAAAACGCGTGGCTCTTACTACGTGGTTATCTATCCAATGATAGTTTCCACCTCTTGGCTTGCCCATGAGCAATCCGTGGTATTTGAATCCCTTGCGCTGCAGCCACTCTTCAGTTACTTCTCTATGCTCTTCAATTCTCGAGGTAAAGAATGTGATGATGTGGCCTTGTTCGTGCCAGCGATTTAAGGTTTCCAATGCATCTGGATATTCGTTGGCGGTGGCCATGCGCTCCGGTTCCTCGTTGGGAATGTCATCGCAGATGGTTCCGTCAATGTCTATCAGATAGTTTTTAATGTCTTTGGGTAGAATGGGACTTACCTTTTGTCCGTCAACTACCGTTTCTTTTAAGTTCCCCTCAGAAGGATGCTCACTCATGGCGACTTTTTAATTATGGTTATTCGTCTTTCCAGTTGAGGCGGTCTGCTTGTGCAAACTGCCAAGGTGCACCATTGTTCTCTACGTTGGTCATCATAAGGTTGAGCTCTTGTGGAGCTGCCGACTCTTCCATTACCAAGTAGTTTCTCATCTGAACAATAATACTGAGGGGGTCAATATTTACAGGACATGCTTGAGTACAGGCATTACAACTCGTACAGGCCCAAAGTTCTTCTCTGGTTATATAATTGTCTAACAAAGACTTTCCGTCGTCTACAAAAGATCCATTGTTGGCATCGATGATGGCGCCAATTTCTTCCGCTCTATCGCGAGTATCCATCATGATTTTTCGGGGGGATAGTTTCTTACCCGTCATGTTGGCCGGACATTCTGAGGTACAGCGACCACACTCCGTACAAGAGTAGGCATTCATGATGTTTACCCAATTCAAATCTTGTACGTCCTTGGCTCCAAATCTTTCTGGAGCCGGAGCATCAGCAGGAGGAGCGGCGTAGGGATCCGCACTAGGATCCATCATCATCTTCACCTCGTTAGTTACGGATTCTAAATTTTCAAATTGTCCTTTGGGTTCCAATTTGCTATACCACGTATTTGGAAAGGCCAAAATAATGTGGAAGTGCTTAGAGTAGGGGAGGTAATTCAAAAAGAATAAGATTCCCAAAATGTGGAACCACCAGAAAACGCGCTCAAAAATATGCAGTGCAGCCTGAGAGTATCCAGCAAAGACAGGTGCTAGATATTGCGAAACCGCAAAGGGACCTGCAACCGGATTATCAAAATTGGCTTCTACGGCGTTCATTTTGAGAAGGGCCATCATCAAAACAATTTCGATGATCAAAATAAGGTTGGCATCTTTAAAGGGCCAGCCTTTCATTTCAGGCTTGTGGAAACGTTCTATATTCATCACATTTCTGCGAATCAAAAACGCTACACAGGCAATCACCACCAATACGGCCAACACTTCAAAGAAGTTTATGGCGGCAGTGTACAACCCGCCGAGTGGTCCTGCGAGAATTCTATGGGTTCCAAAAATTCCGTCGATCAGAATTTCGGCAACTTCTATATTGATCAAAAGGAATCCTGCGTATACGATAAAGTGAAGAGCTCCAGGAATGGGACGCGCTTGCATTTTAGATTGCCCAAAGGCTACTTTGAGCATGGTCTTCCAGCGTTCACCTGGATTGTCAGTGCGATCGATGTCTCGACCCAAGTTGATATTTCTCTTAATCTTTGAGACGTTTCTCCAAAAATACCATCCGGCTACCGCCAAACAGGCGATGAACACGAGGTTAGAAATTCCAAAATGCATAGTATTATTCCTTGATCAAATTCGTTTTTCGCGTTTTTGTCACTGAGCTTTATAACCAAATTCCAATGGGACGAGAGTGGTCAATACCCTACTTTTCCCCTTCGGGCTTAGGTCCCATTTCCTCTTGTGCTTCTTTTTCCTTGCGGAGTCTTTCCATCTCTTGGATTTCTTCCTCAGTAAACTCACCCGTGGTTCCAAAGACCGCAAAGTTTACAT
Organism: uncultured Schleiferiaceae bacterium; assembly: GCA_965658445.1. GTDB lineage: Bacteria > Bacteroidota > Bacteroidia > Flavobacteriales > Schleiferiaceae > CBFHSF01. Next base: position 128,748 of record CBFHSF010000001.1, read on the forward strand.
AGCGGTTTGGATTGTACTTGATATCCAATAACAGTCGATTGAGGTTAACCGATGCCTCTTGCAACTCCACCATGAGCTGGTCGTCATTGACCAATGCACCTAGAGTTCCTTCACCTCGGTTTATTTTGCCCATAATGGAATCCGTCTTCTGCAGGGTTCCTTGAAGGGACATCATCGTCTGTGTGATGTTGGCCTTGGCCAAAGAGTCTGTGATATTGCTAAAGTTACCAAGAATTGCGGTAAGTGTGTCGTTGTTTTGCTCCAGATTGGAACTGATGCTCGCCAAATTGTGCGTAAAGGTGGTCAAATCACCGCGATTGTCCTCTAGGTAAACGCTGAGTTCGCGGGTAATCACCTCAAAATTTTCGAACGATTTCTTGATGTTCCCCATAGTTCCGGAGAGGTCGTCTTGGAAGTCCTCTGTCAAAATCATTTGGAGGGTTACCAAAACCGTGTCAAAGGATGAGAGGAGCTTTTCGGCTTTTGCCTTTAGGGGTGCAATTTGGGCGGACACTTCGTCCTTTAGGTCCCCTTCAATATTGGAGGTAAGAGTGTCTCCGCTCTCTGCGAGTTCTTGGCCTCTTCCCAGAACAAGAGTAATGTTTTTCTCGCCCAAAAGACCAGAAGAGGTAATCACGGCAAGTGAAGACTTAGGAATATCAATGGGATTGATCACACTAATTTCTACTAAGAGTTTGCCCGATCCATCGGGGTGGAAGTAAATGTTCTTTACCAAACCCACTTTATGTCCGTTAATCTGAACGGTCTTTCCGTAGTCGAGTCCTTCCGTGTTGTCGTATACCGCGTAGAACATTCGGTCTGTGCTGAAAATATCGGTGCCCTTGAGAAAGTTCACACCCCAATAGAGCAGGAAAAAGCTACCGAGGGTAACTAGACCGACCTTAAATTCTTTAGAAAGCTTCAATGAAATCTCTTTTTATTCTAGTGTTAGTAGGCCTTTTGAGACCTACGCTGTCCAATTACAATATTACAATTTATCCGCTTCTCGTTTGGCCTCGTCGAGGTTTATTCTTTTGCCGTTTTTAAAGGCAACAACAAATGCATCCGAAAAGCCGGCATCAACCGCTCTCTTGAGTGCTTCATTGGCCTCCTGGTAGGTGGGGAAATTGCCGTAGGTGTATTTGTACCACTTGTTCTCCACATAAAAATCAACATCTTCTAAGCCCTTGAAGTTCTGTGGAGTAGGCTCAATTTCTTTTTTGCCCAAACCAATTTGAACGGTAAAGTATAAGGGTTGCGTTTCTATTGGGGTAGTCTCTACCGTTGGGACTTCAATGGTGCCAGGGTCTGCCACGGGAATGACTTCGTCTAATTTTTTATCCAATCCAGAAGGTGGCGTTCTCGTGTTCAATGAATCGATATACTCTCTTTCTGCCTTGTATTCCTTAAATGCTCGGTAAATAGCAGAGGCCATAAGCTCCTTTCCTCGTTGAGAATTCAGAAAATCTTCTTCTTTAGCATTGGTCAAAAATCCCAATTCAACCAAAACGGCAGGCATGGTGGTTCTGCTGGTTACGTACAAAGGCTGTTGTTTGACTCCACGGTCTTTTCTCTTTACGCGAGTCTTGAATTGATTTTGAATTTTGGAAGCAAAGCTGATGCTCTGTTTGTGGAAAGAGTTCTGCATCAACGTTAGCGCGATGTAGGTCTCTGGTTTTGAAGGGTCAAATCCCTCGTAGGTCTCTTCGTAATTTTCCTCCAAGAATATCACCGAGTTTTCTCTTTGGGCAATACGCATGTTTTCGTCCGTGTGATTTTTTCCCATGACAATGGAAGAGCTACCATAGGCTTTGGGGTTGGTAAAGGCGTCACAGTGGATGGATAAAAATAAATCTGCCTCCGCCTTGTTGGCGATATCGGTTCTCTGTTTGAGTTCTAGGAAGATGTCTTTTTCTCGGGTGAACTCTACCGTTACATCGGGAATATTCTCCTCTATGTACTGCCCAACGAGCTTGGCAACGGAGAGCGCGATGTTTTTCTCACGAGACTTGTAGCGGCCCGTTCCAAGGTTTCCAGGATCTTTTCCTCCATGGCCGGCATCAATAATTACTTTGTGGACCCCTTCCTTAACCGCAGGACGAGGTGACCACCCCAGAGATGGGAGCAAAAATCCGAGTACAATTAATAATTGAATGCGTTTGGTCTTCATTGGTGTTAAAATTCGAGTCGTGTCTTCACAGACGGGTCAATTGGTTTGATTTTTGCTTAGCTTTGACCCATCGTATTACTACAAAAATAAGAATCTCTTTTGCCACTGCGTTCATCGTTCGGTCTATACTTATTAACCGTTTTATTCTTAGGGTGTTTCCACGCATTTGGACAAGGTGTTGATACTGTTCAAACGACGGTAGGATTGGATTCATTGTCCATGGCCGCTGGTCCTGTGAACGAAGAGGCCAACCCCTTATTTGATGATTTGGTGACTTGTGATGCAGAGGATTCCATTAAGATGAGCCCAGTTACCAACAAGGCATACCTCTACAATAAGGCCATTGTGGAATACGAAAGCACCAAGCTGGAAGCGGGTTTTATCGAGATTGATTTTTCAGACAACTCCGTAATCGCAACGGGTATTCCCGACTCCACAGGAAAGATTACACAACTTCCCGTTTTTACAGATAAGGGCAAGGTGTATCGAACAGATACCATGCGTTACAACTTCGATACCAAAAAGGCTTTTATTCGAACCATTGTAACCCAAGAAGGAGAAGGGTATATACATGGGGAAAAAGTGAAAATGGCCAATGAGAATACCTTCTACATTCAAGGAACGGCCTTTACCACTTGTAATGCAGAGCACCCTCACTTTCAGATTCGAGCGCGCAAGGCCAAGGTCATTGTGGGAGATAAGATTGTGACAGGGCCCGCCTTCGTAGAAGTGGCTGACGTCCCCACACCGGTTTTTGTACCCTTTGGATTTTTTCCCACGCAGGAAGAAAAGGCCTCCGGTTTTATCATTCCAACATGGACTTCCAATAAGAACCGTGGATTTGGACTGATCAATGGTGGATATTTCTGGGCTATAAGTCCTTATTACGATTTGACGCTTAAGGCAGATATATACACCCAAGGTGGATGGGCTGCCAGCGCAGGCTCACGATACAAGGTCAAGTACAAGTACAACGGTAATTTGTTCTTTAAGTACAACCGAGTAACCTTTGGTGAGCCCACTTTTGTGGACTTTGGATTGCCCTATCAGGACAGCCGCGATTTTCAGTTTAATTGGACTCACAACCAGGACCCAAAGGCCAGGCCGGATCTACGCTTTTCGAGTAGCGTAAACCTGGCGAGTACAAGCTATTTTCAGAACAACAATACCGACCTCAATAATTACCTGACCAATACCCTCCGCTCAACCATCAACTTGACCAAGACCTGGTCTGGAACACCCTTTACGTTAAACGTTACCGCGGCACATACCCAGAACAACAAGACCGAAGAGGTAGATATTACCCTTCCCAAGTTGACGTTTACTATGACGCGTATTAACCCCTTCGAGAAGAAGAATAGAGTGGGATCTAAAAAGTGGTATGAGCGCATTGGTATCAACTACACAGGTAATGCAGAAGCGACTGCCAACACAACCATTGACGGACTTGCGAATTTTGACAATGTACTGAGCAACGAATCCAACCTTGGGGTCAGACATACCATAGGGATAGCTACCAATGAGAAAGTAATGAAGTACTTTGTACTCACGCCAGCAATTACCTACAATGAAAGATGGTACCCCTCTCGACTCAATTATCGCTACGACGATTCTACACAGACAGCCGTAGCCGATACCATCAGAGAGTTTTCTGCGGTTCGTGACTTGAGACTAAGTGCAGGTTTGAGTACCAACCTATACGGGCAGTTTAACTTTAATGGGAAGTTTAAGGCCATGCGCCACGTGATGACTCCCACCGTGACTTTTAGCTATTCACCAGATTACGCCGACCCCTTCTTTGGATACTATCAAACCGTTCAGACAGACAGCCTTGGAAACACATCCGATCTCAATAGGTACTCAGGTTATATCTACGGTTCCCCGGGTGCCGGTCTCAACGGAGTGGTAAACTTCAACCTAAAGAACACCTTGGAAGCGAAGATTGGATCCAACAAGGATTCTACTGGGGTAAGAAAGATTAAAATACTCGATCGTTTTTCTTTCCAGACTTCCTACAGCATGTCTGTGAGTGAGTTTAACTGGGCGCCACTTTCTATTAGCGCCACGAGTACCGTACTCGGAAACAACTTTACCGTCAACTACACCGGTAATTTTGATTTTTACGGCGTAGAGAGCGATGGTACCCGTGTCAATAAAACTGCTTTTGAAGTCAATGGCGTCCTCCTGAGACATACCAACTCAGTATTTAACCTTCGCTGGGATCTTAAGGGAAAGGCCCGAGGAACGGGTTCTCGTAGAGAGGATGAAGCCACGGAAGAAGGAGGGCAACCCGCACAACCCGCCAATGCTTTAGGCTTGGAAGAGGGCAATTACAATTACTACAACTTGGATTCCTACATGGACTTTAACGCCCCATGGGCCGTTGGTTTTGGGTATTCAGTGAACCTCAGAGATTACTTCTCTACTGCCGAGGATAAGTTCGTTACCGATGTAATCCAGACTTTGGATGTAACCGCCTCCTTTGAGCCGACTCCAAACTGGGTCTTGGGAATTCAATCCGGTTGGGATTTTGTGGCCAACGACTTTTCTTTTACTCGTGTGAATTTAGCTCGTGACTTACACTGTTGGCAATTGACCGTTAGCTGGGTGCCCTTTGGGTTCCAACAGAGCTATACTTTTGGATTGGGAATCAAGGCCAATTTGTTTAAGGACGTTAAGTACGAACGCAATCGAAACGTTGGTGACTTCCTCTAATCCCAAAGTAAGTTTGACCTCTGAGAGAGCACACCTCCCCGTGGAGTTGTCTCTTCAAAAATTACATTTCGCTTATCCAGAATCGGAAGCGCTCTTTTCTGAATTTTCTTTTGATTTGAAAAGAGGAGAGGTTGCTTCTGTCGTTGGGATGAGTGGTTCTGGAAAATCTACGCTATTAAAATTACTTGCGGGATTATTGCCGTGGCAGGATGGGAAAATCTCTTTTCGAGGGAAACCTCTTGAAGGACCACATGAAAAGTTAATTCCGGGTCGTGACGAAATCGTAATGGTTTCTCAGGAGTTTGACTTATTGCCCTATCAAACCGTTTTGGAGAATGTACAGCGCCACATCAAAGGCGATCCCAAAAAGGGAGACAAGGCACTGCGTTGGTTGCAGCGACTGGGTATGAAGCCCTTTTACGACGCCAAGGTCGAAACCCTTAGCGGCGGTCAAAAACAGCGGGTAGCTATTGCGCAGGCCTTGGTAGCAAAACCTCAGGTTCTTCTCTTTGACGAGCCCTTTAGCCATTTAGATCCCATTCACAAGAAAGATTTGAGCCTATGGCTGTATAAGGCTTTAAAGGAGGTCAACAAGTCTGCTATTTTTACTTTTCACGATCCCAAGGACGCCTTTAGGGTGTCGGATATCATTTGGATTATGGACAAGGGCCGATGGGTTCAAAAAGGCAGTGCGGAAGATCTTTACGACCGTCCCAAAAACCGATTGGTCGCGCAGTTGTTGGGAGATGTCAACTACGTTTCTGTGGAAGATGTAGAAACGCTTTCTAAAAGTAATCTGTCCCATCAATGGCCTATGCATCACGGTAAATATCTCATTCGTCCTGAAGACGCTGTCTGGATGGAGTGGGTGGATGCTCTAGAGGTTGCCAATGAGGTTTTTCAAGGAGATCATTGGTTGGTAGAGGTTAAATTGCCCAGTGGTGCCTCCGTATTCTTTCGGAAATCAAGGCAATAAAAAACCCCGGCAGAACCGGGGTTTCGTATAAGTCGGAAGAAGTGTTTTTACTTTAGACCTTTAACAATGGCCGCGAAGGCTTCAGGGTGGTTCATGGCCAAATCGGCTAACACCTTACGATTGAGTTCGATGTTATTCGCTTTGATTTTACCCATGAATACGCTGTAAGACATTCCGTGAAGACGGGCGCCTGCATTGATTCTTGTGATCCAAAGAGCGCGGAAAGTACGCTTCTTGTTTTTACGGTCTCTGTACTGGTAAGAAAGTCCTTTTTCAACGGCGTTTTTTGCTACCGTCCAAACGTTCTTTCTACGGCCAAAGTAACCTTTGGCAAGCTTCATCACCTTTTTGCGACGTGCGCGTGATGCAACTGAATTTACTGATCTTGGCATAATTTTAATTTTTTTGTGCAGTGCGCCGATACTGTTTTACAACCGGGCTTTACATTTTTGCTCCTACACAGGGTTAATTAATGAACTCTAATGAGTGAACAATTAAATGTTCAACATCTTTTTAACGGATGCAACGTCTGCTTTGTCAACCAAACCGGCTTGAGTCAAGCGACGCTTGCGATCGGTTGCTTTCTTAGTCAAGATGTGACTTTTGAAAGCGTGCTTTCTTTTGATCTTTCCAGAACCAGTAAGCTTAAAACGCTTCTTGGCACTAGAATTTGTTTTCATTTTAGGCATTTCTTCCTCTTTTTATTTATCGACCGACTTATGCTTTACTGTCTAGTCAAAGCGATTTCTGCTTCAACTTACTTTTTCTTCTTAGGAGCGATGAACATGGTCATTCGCTTTCCTTCCAATTTGGGCATTTGCTCCACCTTTCCGTACTCTTCAAGCTCTTGTGCCAATCTCAACAACAAGATTTCTCCCTTGTCCTTGTACACAATGGTACGTCCCTTAAAGAATACAAAGGCCTTGAGTTTAGATCCGTCCTTGAGGAATTCAACCGCGTGCTTCTTCTTGAATTCGTAATCGTGATCGTCGGTGTTGGGACCGAAGCGAATCTCCTTGATTACGGTCTTCTGAGCTTTGGCTTGAATTTCCTTTTGCTTTTTCTTTTGATCGTACAAGAACTTCTTGTAGTCAATGATTTTACAAACGGGTGGATCTGCCTTTCCAGAAATTTCTACGAGGTCCAATCCTTGCTCTCTCGCCAATTTTAAAGCCTCTGCAGTAGAGGTAATAATGGGTTCGGGCAGGTTGTCACCTACTACACGCACCTTTGGGGCGCGGATGTTTTCGTTTATCCTGTGCGGATTTTCTGGTTTTGGCTGAGGTCTATTATAACCTCTTCTTCCTCCTTTTCTCAATAGTTACAGTTTGGTTACTACTAATTATATTTTTTAAATGGCGTCTTAAATATCGCCTTCTATCTCTTTTTCAACCTCTTGCGTTACCTGCTCAATGAAGCTTTCTAACGCCATACTTCCGAGGTCTCCACGTCCGTGTCTTCTCACGGAAACCGTGTTATCAGCGGCTTCTTTCTCACCAACGATCAGCATGTAAGGGATTTTACTCACCTCGGCGTCTCTAATTTTTCGACCCGTCTTCTCGCTACGTTCGTCAATGAGGGCGCGAATATCGGAATTTTCGAGCAATTTAGAAACTTTTTGAGCGTAATCGAGGTATTTATCGGAGATTGGCAAAATGATAACTTGCTCAGGCGTAAGCCATAAGGGGAAGTTACCCGCGCAGTGCTCCAATAAAACGGCAACAAAGCGTTCCATGGATCCAAAGGGTGCTCTGTGGATCATAATCGGGCGATGTCTTTGGTTATCGGAACCGATGTATTCCAATTCAAAGCGCTCTGGCAAGTTGTAATCCACTTGGATGGTACCCAATTGCCAGCTTCTTCCCAAGGCATCCTTTACCATAAAGTCTAGCTTGGGACCATAGAAGGCCGCTTCGCCATATTCTACAACCGTGTTAAGGCCTTTGTCCGCAGCAGCATCCATAATGGCTTTCTCTGCTTTCTCCCAATTTTCTACATCACCGATGTACTTCTCTGGTTTCTCGGGATCTCTCAATGAAATCTGAGCCGTGAAGTCTGCAAAATCAAGTGTCTTAAAGATGTACAATACCAAGTCAATTACCGCTTTGAATTCATCGGCTAACTGATCCGGAGTACAGAAGATGTGAGCATCGTCCTGAGTAAATCCACGAACGCGAGTTAGACCGTGTAGCTCACCCGATTGCTCGTAGCGGTAAACCGTTCCAAACTCCGCCAATCGCAAAGGCAAATCTTTGTAGGACTTAGGACGGCTCTTGTAAATTTCACAGTGGTGAGGACAGTTCATGGGCTTGAGCAAGTACTCTTCTCCTTCTTCCGGCGTGTTGATGGGCTGGAAGCTGTCCTTTCCGTATTTGGCATAGTGACCCGAAGTCACGTATAATTCCTTATTTCCAATGTGAGGAGTAATTACCTGTTGGTAACCACCCTTTTTCTGGGCTCTTTTCAAGAAGTTTTCTAAGCGCTCTCTAAGTGCTGCACCTTTGGGCAACCAAAGTGGAAGTCCTTGGCCCACTCTCTGAGAGAATGCAAAGAGGTCTAGCTCTTTACCCAATTTTCTGTGGTCCCTCTTCTTGGCCTCTTCCATCAAGTGATTGTACTCTTCTAGCATAGAAGCTTTGGGGAAGGAAACACCGTACACTCTAGTGAGCTGTGGGTTGTTTTCATCTCCTCTCCAGTAGGCACCGGCAATATTGGTCACCTTAACCGCTTTGATCAAGCCTGTGTTGGGAATATGTCCCCCTCTACAGAGATCTGTAAAGTTAGAGTGATCACAGAAGGTAATGGTACCGTCTTCTAGATTTTGAATGAGTTCCGTCTTGTACTCATTCCCCTTGTAAAAGTCTAAAGCGTCCTGCTTGGTCACCTCGCGCATTTTGAATTCCGCCTTTTGGCGAGCCATTTCTATCATCTTTTTCTCAATGGTAGGAATGTCTTTTTCAGAAATGGTTTGATCACCGAGGTCAATATCGTAGTAGAAACCTTGGCTAATTGCGGGACCAATGGTCAACTTCACGCCAGGATAGAGCTCCTCAAGAGCTTGTGCCAAAACGTGAGCAGATGAATGCCAAAACGCAGTTTTTCCCTCTTGCTGGTCCCAGGTGTAAAGCACCAAAGAACCGTCGGTCGTCAACGGGGTAGCGGGTTCAACGGTTTGACCATTGAATTTAGCAGATAGCACAGCTCTTGCAAGGCCATGACTAATGCTCTTGGCTACATCCAGGGCAGAAGATCCACTCTCTACCTGTTTTACCGATCCGTCGGGAAGCGTAATGTTAATCATCTCTTGTATTAAAACTTTTTGTAAAATGAATCCACAAAGGTAGTAGTATGAGGGGAAAGAAAAAATGTTTTTTTCTCCTCATTTAGAGATTGTCTACACGCCGTTAAAGAAAGCCTGATCTGGGCTTACGCCGAAAGAATATATGAGCACAAAACCTTTGAATATCTGAAGGTTTTTAGAGCGATTATTTAAGAGTCGATAGATGCTTCATTGGAGGAGTCTTTTTTCCCAAGTGGAACTACTACATGAGTGTTTTCCCAGTCAAAAATCAGCCCTTCGTCATCCACATCAATCGTGAACATTTCTACATAGCGCTCCGTCTGGGTTACGGGAACTTCTACATTGAGTACGTCAAACTCAGGCTCTCTGCTGGCGACCCCTTCAAAATTTACCCCCCATGAATATTGCTTTTTGTTGAGAATCACTTGCCAAGTATCCGCATCTGGTATGGTCCACAAAGTATAATTTCCTGCGGGGACTTCTTGGCCTCCCAAGACAATATCCGTTTCGGTGACAAACGTAGTCGCCTCGTTGGCTCCTGTTCTCCAAACCTGTTGGAAAGGGACTAGGGCAGAAGCCCCAAAAACCTTTCTTCCCCTCGCGGAAGGCCTACAGTAAAAGACATCGATATGAACGCCGGCTACTTCATAGCTGACCTCACTTTCTGGACTTAAACTCTTGGTTTGGCTCTTTAAGTATTGCAACCCAATTATTCCAATTCCCACCAATACCACTAGGGTACCGAGTATCCAAATGATTACCTTTTTCATGTCTTTGATTTCCTTTAGCGCCTGTCCGTGGTGTTTTTAATTCTCCATTTATAAAGTTACGGCAATGGCTGATATTTCTACTTTAACATCTTTTGGTAAACCTGCTACGGCTACGGCCTCTCTAGCAGGTGATCTCTCGGAGAAGTACTCAGAGTACACTCCGTTTACGGCAGCATAATCATCCATAGTGCGCATAAAAATGGTACACTTCACCACGTTTTCGTAGGTCATTCCTGCTTCGGCTAGAACAGCTCCCATGTTTTTGAGCACTTGATGGGTTTCCTCTTCAATAGAGCCACCCACGAGTTCTCCCGATGTAGGATCAAGAGCAATTTGTCCACTCATGTAGAGTGTACCGTTACTCAAAATCGCTTGGTTGTACGGACCTATGGCAGCAGGCGCGGCAGGTGTATGAATGATTTTCTTCATGTAGTGTTTATGTGTTGTTACAAAAACAATTTACCCAAAAGGGAAATTAGTTTCTACCTAGGGACTTACTTGATTACACAATATTAGTAATTTCGCCCTTCACATTCTATACCGTGAATACGTTAATCATAGACAACTACGACTCCTTTACATTTAATCTGGCTCACTACTTTGAAGCTTTGGGGTGTGATGTCGTGGTTCATAGGGTGGATGATTCTTGGGAAGAAAATTGGCAAGACTTTGACGCCTTAGTCCTTTCTCCCGGTCCAGGGCTTCCATCCGAATCGCCGGCCCTGATGCAATGGATTGATCGCTGTTTTGGAAAGATTCCCATCTTGGGGGTTTGTCTAGGATTACAGGCCTTGGTGGAGTACAAAGGGGGGAAGTTGTTCAATCTTTCGGAGGTGAAACACGGTGTTCAGCGATCTGTTTTTCACACGGAAACAGGAATTTTTTCAGGAGTTCCCAATCCAACGGATGTGGGATTGTACCACAGTTGGGCCGCCGATCCTCAGTTTATTTCACCCGACTTTTCCGTTGTTGCTCATACAGACCAAGAAGTGGTAATGGCTATAGAAAGTCCTGAAAATCAAATGGCTGCCGTCCAGTTTCATCCCGAATCCATTCTGAGTTCTCACGGCAAAAAAATTCTGTCCAATTGGCTGGAGCAATACGTTGGATTTTCAGCCCATTCTTCCCCTGGGGTTTAGAGCGAAAAGCAGGGATAAAATACTGAGACAAAAAAGAGTTCTCAGCATACTTAAAATCCTTATTTTTGGCATTCAATTAATCAATCCAAAAAATCAAGACATATGGATTATGATGTAATCGTATTGGGGAGTGGTCCCGGAGGTTATGTAGCCGCCATTCGCGCTTCTCAACTTGGTCTTAAGACCGCAATCGTAGAAAAAGAAAGCCTTGGAGGTGTTTGTTTGAACTGGGGATGTATTCCCACAAAAGCCCTTCTTAAAAGTGCTCAAGTATTTGACTATATAAAACACGCTGCCGACTACGGAATCACCGTAGGCGAGTATGACAAAGACTTTAACGCTGTTGTCAAGAGAAGCCGTGGAGTTGCCGAGGGCATGTCCAACGGAGTTAAATTCTTGATGAAGAAGAACAAGATTGACGTAATCATGGGTTACGGAACCGTTCTTCCTGGTAAAAAGATTGAAGTAAAAGAAGAAGGCGGTGCAACAAAGACCGTTTCTGCTGAGCACATCATCTTGGCTACAGGAGGTCGCTCAAGAGAATTGCCAAACCTTCCTCAAGACGGAAAGAAAATTATTGGTTACCGCGAGGCCATGTCATTGGAAAAGCAACCAAAGAAATTGGTAGTTGTTGGATCCGGTGCCATTGGTGTTGAGTTTGCAAACTTCTATAACTCAATGGGTACTGAAGTAACCATCGTAGAATACATGCCAACCATCGTTCCCGTAGAAGACGAAGACGTTTCTAAGCAATTGGAGCGCACCTTTAAAAAGTCGGGAATCACCATTAAAACTTCAGCTGAGGTAACTTCGGTTGACACTTCTGGGAAAGTTTCTAAGGTTCACGTAAAGACCAAAAAAGGTGAGGAAGTAATCGAAGCAGACGTGGTTCTCAGCGCTGTGGGTGTTTCTACAAACATCGAAAACATTGGTCTTGAAAACGTAGGTATTGCTACTGACAAGGGTAAGGTATTGGTCAATGACTATTACCAAACCAATGTTCCTGGTTACTACGCCATCGGTGATATCGTAAAAGGACAAGCATTGGCTCACGTAGCCTCTGCAGAAGGTATTCTATGTGTTGAGAAGATTGCTGGTCACACAGTAGAGCCTCTTGACTACGGTAACATACCTGGATGTACGTACTGTTCTCCAGAGATTGCCTCTGTAGGTATGACAGAAAAAGCAGCAAAAGAAGCGGGTTACGAACTCAAAGTAGGTAAGTTCCCATTCTCGGCCTCAGGTAAGGCATCCGCTGCAGGTCACAAAGATGGTTTCATCAAAGTAATCTACGATGCCAAGTACGGCGAAATGTTGGGTTGTCACATGATTGGTGCCAACGTAACCGAAATGATTGCAGAAGCCGTTGTTGCCCGCAAATTGGAAACGACCGGAATGGAAGTTCTCAAGGCCGTTCACCCACACCCCACAATGTCTGAGGCGGTGATGGAAGCTACAGCAGATGCTTACGGTGAAGTGATTCACTTGTAATTAGAATATTTATACAAAAAAAAGGGCGACCCATTGGGTCGCCCTTTTTTGTCTTTTTTCGTTTTTCTTTGTTTTAATAGCACTGTGGAATCAGAAGATTACCTTCTTCTTCCGCCTCCGCCTCCCATGCGACTTGGCATCGATCTAGGTTGAGGTCTGGATTGCGGTCTCGATTGCATTTGCCCGCGGTTTCTGTTTTGGTAACTGCGGTTTAGTTGCTGTTGCTGAGATCGAGACGGTTGACTTCTATTGGGAGACGTGCTCTGCCAAGAACCGTTGTTCTGTCTTTGGTAGGTGTTTCCCTTTTTATCTGAATAAATATTATTCTCTCTCGTGCTTGGCCGTTGCGTAGGGGTTCCCGTAGAAGGTCTGCCCCCAGTGCTCGGTCTTTGTGTAGGCGTACCCGTGCTCGGGCGACCTGTGCTTGTACGCTGTCCCGTGTTGGGTCTCTGACCTGTATTAGGTCTCTGTCCCGTATTTGGCCTTTGACCCGTGCTGGGTCTACTGGGTCTTACTCCTGGTTTGTTGTTGTATACGTTTCTTGGAGGTCTACTATTGGCGCGACCTGCAGCATATCCCGCGCGGTATCCGTGATGGTATCCATGGTGATAGCCATGGTGGTATCCGTGACGGTAACCGGGGTAATATCCTCTAGGTCCCCAGTAGGGACGGTAGTAAGGGTGACATCCCCAACCTACCCAGCCATAGCTGAATCCAACAGAGAATCCCCAGCCTCCGTAAGGAGAGTAGTGAACTCCAAATCCATAGGTCACAGGTCTTGGGTAGTAATAAGCGCCGTACCACGGCGTGTAGTAGTATCCCGTTCCATAAACTACGACACCTCCGTAAACATAGGAGTAGGTATAGCCAGGAGTGTATCCAACGTAAACCACCGTAGGGGTAGACTCGTAGATGTATACGTATTTTACATTGTATACTGCTGAAGAGGCAGGAATCTTATCCGCTTCTACAGGACGTGTATCCGAAACCTTCCACGGTCCCATAGGAGACTCACCGATGAACCAAATTCCATTGTCCACTACGTAGTAATTGCCGTCCGCCTTTATTACCGAAGAGGAAGTGTTGATGGCGTATTCCATGTTGGTTTCTTCTATGGGCTCAAATTTGGGATCGCCGTCGTATTTAACGGTGGTAGTAGCAGTAGCTCTGTCCACCTCTGCGGTCTGTGGAATGGTTTGTTCCAACAAGGCGTCTTTGGCTTCTTGCGTATTGGGCACCGATGCTTTAATCGAAGAAATGGAAGATTCCTTGGGGATCTTTGCAAAATCAGCTGGCAGTTCATCCGGCTCAATAAATTTCCAAGGACCGTCTTTTACATTGTCTGTAGCATAGAAGCGTCCTGCAATCAAGACGAAGTGACGCTGGGACTGAATGTCCATAATCACATCGTACTCCGTATTTTTTATGTACAAGAGTTCTGTGTTGGGAATGGCTTCGTAATCAGGTTCGCCATCAATCTGAATCAATTCTGAAGGCTTTGTTACCACGATGATTTCAGGGACTTGTTTTACGTCCTCCTCCAAGTTGGGATCTTGCTCTTGGTTTTGAGGAGCGTTTTTCTCCGCCCACGATCGAATGGCCTTTGGCACACTCCAACCTTCCTTCCATCCGGATTTTAAATCCTTGGATTGGAACCAAAGATCCCCTCCTTTTAAATAGTAATTACCACCGTCCTTTACTAAGAGGAAAGGGGTGTTTACGGCATATTCAAATTCTTCTCCGTCGGGAGTTTTGAATTTGGGTTCACCGTCAATGGTAACCAAAACCGCCGGTTTTTCGCGGTAAAGGATTTGAGGAGGTGTGTTTTTTACTTGGTCTTTTTGAACGTTGCCATTGTCTGCCTCGTCCAAGGCCGCGATGATTACATCCAAGGAGGTTTCGGCTTCCCAACTTGAGATTTCATCTTCCAGCTTGACCTTGTATTTATCTACAGATGAACTGTCCTCTATGTCCGGAAACACAATTTTGGGAATGGAAAAGTTTTCCATAGTTGCCATGCGGGTATCTGTGTCCGTATGTAATTTAGCAGAGAACCAAAGAGCTCCAAAAATGAGCTTTCCGTTGGGGGATTTTACAGACAACGCCATGCGACCTTCTAACACATTGTTCTTGAAAGATTCCAATTGTGGGGTGTAGAGGGTCGTTGTAAAATCTTCGTGTTCTATGACCTTAGGCCAGGAAGTGGCATCTTTTTCTACAGTCTCTTTTGCGGTAGGTTCTGGCGCATCTTGAGCCCAAACGTCTGCCGTAGCAGCAAGAATCATAATGATGATGGCAATGGCTCTATTGCGAAAGCACTTTGATATGTACATCAGATATTGAATTAATGAGAACCTATACAATAGGCTCGAATCGTCTTAAGACAGGGTTCTAAAAAGGCCCCAAGAGTATAACTCAAGAGGCCTTTTAAATATACTCGTTTGTTTTGACGAGCGCAACTCTATAGGGTTGACTCTGTCATTTATTTTTGTTGCTTTTCCATTCCCTCTTCAATCATTCCGTAGAATTGATCCAAGTCAGGAAGCACAATGATTTTGGTTCTGCGGTTGGCCGCCTTACCCTCTGCGCTGTCATTGCTGGCAATGGGAAGGTATTCTCCACGACCTGCAGCCGTCATTCTCTCAGGAGCCACGTTGTATTCGTTTTGAAGAATTCTTACGATGGAAGTAGCTCTCTTAACCGACAAATCCCAGTTGTCTTCAATGTTAGGGGCCGCAATAGGATCGGTGTCTGTGTGACCTTCTACCATGATTTCTAGTTCGGGTTTGTTTTGAAGGATGTCTGCTACCTTACCCAAAACATTTCTAGCCTCAGAGCTTACCTTGGAAGATCCGCTCTTGAAAAGAAGGCGATCAGAAATCGAAATGTAAACCACTCCTTTCTCCACGTTAATGCTAACGTCCTCATCGCTCATGTCTCCCAATTCGCCCTTGAGGCTCGTCACTAATGCAAGCGTTACAGAGTCCTTGCGCGTAACCGCATCCTGAAGACTTTTGATCGTCAAATCCTTTTGGCGAATGCTCTCCAATGAGCGCTCTAAGTTCTCGGCGTCTTTTGACGACATTAAGGATAGGTTTCCTACGGAATTGAGAAGGCTGGCATTGGACTCTCTGAGGTTTTGAAGTTCCTCGGCTTTGGCCTCTTTTTCAGAAATACACTTGGCCAATTCCAATCGAGCTTGGCTCAATTCGGACTCCACTTCGTTGTTTCTCTGTTCTAGTTCTGTGAATTTACTCTTGGATACACATCCGGAAAGCATTACTCCAGATAGCGCCATTGCAATCCATGGCGACTTGATGGCATTCATCATACTATTGTATTTGATTTATGGTGGTGAATGTAAAAATGAATCGTTTTATGTAAAACGCTAAGGTTCAAAACTTATGCCAAACGATTCGTAAAAAAGGGTTAAAAATTTTCCAAATGTCAACAAATGGTAACGCGATGTGAATAACTCGTAGGGCGATGTTTACTTTTTGGCCAGATGGTGTAAATCTTGATCGGGATTAAACCCTTGAAATTGGGCAAACCACTGGGTGATTTTTTCCATATCGGCATCCATATCCTCGGTGAGTTCCATAACCTCTCCAAAGACAAATTCTCTTTTTCTGTAGTCTATGGCAGCGAGAATCAGCGGGAGGTTTGCCCGTTTGGCGATGTGATAAAAACCCGTTTTGAGTCTGTCCACTCGCTTTCTAGTGCCTTCGGGGGCCATGGCGATTAGGAGGTCTCCTTCGTGGTTTTCAATCATTTCTACGACAGATTCCACCTGTCCGCCTTTTCCTCGGTGAAGTGGGGTGCCGCCAAGGCTTTTAAAAATAAACCCAAAGGGGCCTTCAAAGAGCTCCGCTTTTCCTAAATACCTAACATGGGTAAGTCTTTCAGCCGATCGGACGGCGAGTCCATTGACAAAATCCCAATTGCTACTGTGGGGCCCCACAATTACTAGGGCTTTGGGAACATCACTCGGAAAGGGGTAGGGGACGGACCAACCTTTTATTTTGAGGAATTGCTTCCAGAATAATCGCATGCATCGAATATATAAAAATTGATTTTTCTTCAAACGCCCTCTTCATTGCCCGAAAAATGGTCATATTTGTGTACCAATTGTTAGAACCCAGCGTTGTTTTCGTAATGAACAATCACAGATTTTTCCACCAGATAATTTCCTCATACTTAGGTCTCTCCATTTTTCCCTTTTTGATTCTAGGGATATTTCTATTGGGGACTCCTGCTGCTGTTTTCGCGCAAAGCACACCGTCCACCTCGGCAGTGTTTGTGTTTTTTGACGTGGACTCCTATGTTTTGACCGCTCGCGATAAGGCCGCGTTGGATAAGTGGATAGAAGAAAATACGCCTCTTAACAATCCATTGACCATTGAATGTCATTGCGATTCTACAGGGACCATGCCCTACAACGATGACCTGTCCGTGTCCAGGGCGATTGCCGTGCGAGATTACCTAGTGAGTCAAGGCGTAGACAAAGGCTTGCTAGCGACGGTAGGAAAGGGAAAGAGAGAACTCAAATACACTTCCGATTCAGATTTCTATAAGAACAGACGATGTGAATTTATCGTGCCTTTGGCGTTGAGCGAAAACCTCGCCGATTTGCCCTTAGAAAAGGGAACCACCTTTGCCATGACCAACTTGCAGTTTGTTGGAAACCAAAGTATACCCATGGCAGAGTCCTATGAGCCCTTGGCGCAACTACTCTTGTTCTTGGAAGAAAACCCAGAAATCGCGGTAGAGATTCAGGGGCATGTGTGTTGCATGGGGGATCAAGAACTCAGTCAGGCCAGGGCCGAAATGGTAAAGTTTTATCTAATCGATAGAGGGATTCACCCCGACCGACTTAAGGCGCGTGGATTCAGCAACAAAAAACCTTTGGTCAAAGAAGTTGACGAAGCCACACAAGCCATTAACCGGAGGGTAGAAGTAAAAATTACAAGCACTAAGTTCAAGCCGCGATCCAAGTTTAACAACTCGCAGCTCAAGGCAGAGATGTGGACCTGGGAAGTATACGGAATGCCGTTTTTTAAAAATGCTGAAAACCTAGAACCCAAGGGCGAGCACAATTTGAAATACCTAGTGGAAATGATTTCTCAGGCTGGGGATTACAAGTTTACCTTTACGTTGTATGAGAAAAGAGGCAACGAAGATTTGTTGGCCCAGAGAAAGGCGTACTTGGAATTGGAATTGAAAAAAATGGGGGTTTCTTCAGAAACCATCCGTGTGGAGACCCAAAAGCGATATAAAGGTCGTAAGTTTAGAATACGAAATAAGGATGCGGTGACTTTGACACTTGATCAAAATCGATAACTGATTCCTTCGCAAAAGCCTCAAAACCATGAAATACTTTTTAGAAGACGTTCCCAGTTATTTAGAAAAACTCACCCCTGAGTCCACACCAGAGTGGGGAGAAATGAACGCTTCCGAAATGATGAGGCATTTGAGGTTGGGATTGAAAGGTTCTCTGTCCATCACAGAAGGAGAATTGACGACTCCTGAAGAAAAATTGCCGAGGGCCAAGGCCTTTTTAATGAGTGATAGAGCCTTTCCTAAGGCAGCGCCCATGCCATTTTTCTATCACACCAAACCCTCCGCCAAGGACTTTAATGAAAACAAAGAGGCCTTGTTATACGCTTTAAAGGAGTTCGTGGAAGGTACGGAAGACGCTCCTGATTTTGTTTCCTTCCACCCGAGTTTTGGACATCTCAATGCGGAAGAAACTAGGCATTTACACTTTAAGCACATAAGACATCACTTCCAGCAGTTTGGGATTTTCCCCGAGTCTAGAAAAGAATAGAAGACTAGGAGCAGACAAAGAGAAGATAAATAAAGGACAACATTAAAATACGCAGGACCATGCGAGCCATTAGACGCTTTCTGGCGGGGTTGTATTGGTTTTTTCCAGTATACCTCCTCATTCTTCACCTCAGGAGAAGCCTGTTGCTCATTGGTTTTTGGTTGATACTCTTTGGAATGGTGAGCGGGAAACTCTTCTATCCCATTGGTATCCCCTTCTTATTTCAGACCCCTGAATACATGGGAGAAGTCAGTGCTCTGGGGTATGTGATCACCGGAGCCGTTTTGGGATTGTTTGTGATGGCCTTTCACATTTCTAGTTACCTCTTTTACAGTTTTCGATTTCCGTTTTTGGCCACATTGGCCAGGCCGTTGTATCGCTTTAGCATCAACAACTCCATCATTCCCATTCTCTTTATTACCTATTACTCTGGGGTCATTGTAGTGACGACTCAGGCAGAGGGTTTTTCTGTGAGGCAGGCGTGGACTTTTGCAGCGGCGCTGAATGGAGGAATTATTCTCTCTATCTCTTTAGTCTTTAGTTATTTCTTTAGCACCATTAGAAAGAGCCCCTTACAGGCCGTCTCAGAAAAAATTGAGCGATCTACTTTTGCCTTCTGGCGAAAGAAATCCGATGAAGAAATGGCCATGGAGCCGCCCAACCGGGTGAGGATTTATCTCAAAAACTTTTATTCTTTGCGACGCGCTCGCTCCACAGATCACTATTCAACGGCAGAAATTTCAGAGACCATTCAACAGCACAGAAATCAGGCAGGGGTGTTTTTCCTCTTGTTGCTTGTCATTTTTACCTCGCTGAGCTTTGCTTCGGATATCTCTCTTTTTAGAATTCCAGCCGCTTCTAGTATCATCCTGCTGATGACGGTGTATTTGTTGGTTACGGGTGCGTTGTTTTCTTGGCTTAAGACGTGGACCTACACGGTGGGTATTATTGTTTTGTTGATTTTTAATCAAGTCAGTGGCATACCGGGTTTTCAGAAAATACACTATGCATACGGTTTGGACTATGAAACGGAGCCTGCAGAGTATTCTTTTGAAAGACTGCAACAACTCACATCTGAGGAAATTTTGGAAAGAGATACCCAAGAAATGATCCGACAGCTCGATCTGTGGAGGGCTCAATTTCCCGAGGATGAAAACCCACCCTTGGTTTTGATCAACAGCTCAGGGGGCGGACTGCGATCTTCGCTATGGACTTTCGGTTGGATGCACAAGACTGACAGCCTTTCCAATGGGGGACTTTCTAAACACGCCTTTCTCATAACGGGATCCAGTGGAGGAATGGTAGGCGCTGCATTCTACAGAGAGTTTGCCTACAGAAACACCATGAACGACCCGTATGCGCTTACCATGCGTTCGCCCTTGGAAGATTTGGGAAAGGACGTTCTCAACCCCGTAGGCTTTGGCATGGCGGTCAACGATTTGTTCTTCAGTTTTGAGACCGTTAATTACGCAGGCAAGATCTATCCTAGAGATAGAGGTTGGGGATTTGACGAAAAGCTCAATGAAAACACCCAAGACTTTTTCAATAAACCCCTTAGCGAGTACCGCGAATTGGAATCTCACGGGCTGATGCCCAAACTGATTTTAGCACCTACGGTCATTTCCGATGGAAGGCGCTTGTTGATTTCGCCGCAAGGCTTGTCCTTTTTAACTCGCATTCCCAATCCTTACCTGCCAGAGGCTCCTACGCAGTACGATGCATTGGAGTTTTCTTCTGTTTTTGCAAATCAGGACGCAGATAGTTTGTTGTTTACCACAGCGCTTCGCATGTCCGCGACCTTTCCATATATCACCCCTTTGGTTACTTTGCCCAGTGAACCAGCCATTGAAGTTATTGATGCAGGTGCGAGAGACAACGATGGTTTTGAACTGTCTCTGAGATTTGTTTACGTCTTTAGAGAGTGGATCTCCAAGAACACCTCAGGCGTAACTTTTGTTAAGTTGTTGGCCAATAGACCTCCGGACGAGGACTTGACGGGAAGCCCATACCAAACGCGTTTTGACGCATTGATCAAACCGGTAGGAGGGATTGTTACGAGTTTTGCCAACTGGCAGGGATTTTCAGAAAATGAAATTGCCATGTACTCTCAAGACTGGATTGATTTTCCCATAGAGATTCAGACGTATTCTCTCTTAAAAGGGGAGGAGGAGTTGAGTTTGTCCTGGCACCTCAAGCAATCGGAAAAGCAAATTGTTCAGGAGGCCCTGAATTCAGATAGGATTGAAACCGAGCTACAGCCCTTTGTCAGGAGATTGGCTGTGTCGGAAGATAAATAAACCCTCGGAAAATTAATCCTGAGGAAAATTAATATACACTGTATCTTTACCCATAAGAATGCTGCCATTGCATTTTAGAAGAAAATAAATTGAAAATGACACAAGAAGAGGCCGTAAAAAGACTCAATGCCTTTACCCCAAATACCTTAATGCACACTTTAGAAATGTCGTTTACCGAAGTCAGTGAAGACTTTATGATGGTAACGGCGACGATGCCAGTGACTCCGAGGGTTCATCAACCTATGGGGCTCTTGCACGGTGGAGCTACCGCCGCCTTGGTGGAAACTTTGGGAAGTGCCAGTAGTTTTTTGCATTTGCCTGAAGGCAAGGCCGCAGTGGGAATTGACCTTCAATGCAACCACGTTCGCTCCATCAAAGAAGGACGCGTGATTGCCACCGGAACGTTAGAACACAAGGGAGGCAGAATGCATGTTTGGTCCGTAAGAGTAGAAGATGAGTCCGGTCGATTGATTTCTCTGTGCAAGCTTACGAACATGATTATTTCTAGTAGCGAAAAGTAGTATGGAGACCCCTTCGGAAAACCGCGCTGAAATGTACGTTCGATGGGGCGGAGAAGAATCCATTTTGCACTATGAGCTGGAACAAGCCACATTGGAGGATTCCACAGAAGAAAGCTCTTTTCTGATTTCACCCTTCTTGGGTTCAATGGAAAAGTGGAATATTCACCAGAAAACTTCCGCGACTTCCCTTCCTGAAATTGTTTTAACGGAAAACCAACTAAAATTCTTTGCGCACAAATCCAGAGAAGAGTACATCCAATTGGTGGAGGCTATGGTGGAGGAAATGAGAGGGGCAAAAACGGATAATGAACTGGATAAGGTGGTGACGGCGAGAACGCAATTCGTCGCTTGTAATCCCAATGTTCCCAAATGGTTTGACCTACTTTCCAAGGCCTATCCTCAAGCCCATGTTTACTTTTTAAATCACCCAGAGTGGGGATGTTGGATGGGAGCAACGCCCGAATTGTTGTTAGCGAAGGAAGGCAGTCTGCTAAAAACCATGAGTCTGGCAGGGACCCGATTGGCGGGAATAAAAGATTCCTGGGGAGAAAAGGAAAAGCAGGAGCAAGCCTACGTCACAGACTTTGTCAAATCCACTTTGGAAGACTGCGATCTTTCCTCAGTAGAAGTGGGCGAAGTCTTTACCAAAAATGCGGGGCCCATTGAGCATTTGTGCACTCGCCTTTCGGCGGAAGCCAAATCACCCCAAGACTTTATAAGAACCGCAAAAGCCCTGCATCCTACGCCTGCCGTATGCGGCATTCCCAGAGAGGCAGCGAAAAAGGTTTTGTCTGATCACGAAGGGTTAGACCGCCAGTTGTACGCTGGATTTTTTGGCGAAAACTCAAAGGACAGACAACAGGTGGCTGTAAACTTAAGGTGTCTTACCTTTGTTCCCAATGGAGTGGTCCTTTGGGCGGGAGGTGGCCTTACGGCAGATAGCGTCCCAGAAGATGAATGGACCGAAACTGAAAACAAAATGATGACCCTAAGAGGGGTACTTTCTATATGATTCAATCTTCCAAAAAAAGCGTTAGAGATGTGGTCAGCCTTTGTGCGGAACACGGCATTACTCGGGTAGTTTTTTCTCCGGGATCGCGAAACGCCCCTTTGGTCATTGGTTTTTCTAACCACCCACAGTTTACGACCTACGTAATTCCCGATGAGCGCGTGGCTGCTTTCTACGCCATGGGCATGGCGCAAGCCTCCGGTGAACCCGTTGTGATTTGTTGTACTTCCGGAAGTGCGGCGCTCAATTACTATCCCGCCATTGCTGAAGCGTTTTACCAGCGCATTCCGTTGGTGGCTCTTACGGCCGATAGACCTGCGGAGTGGGTAGATCAGAATGACGGTCAGACCATCAGACAAGAGAATGTATTCTCTAATCACATACGATATCAAGTGAGCTTAAAGCGCGATGTAGAAGATTTTCAGACCATTGCCTTTAATCAAAGAGTAATCAATGAAGCGTTGAACGCATCAGTGGGTTCTAATAAAGGCCCCGTTCATATCAATATGCCCTTTGAAGAACCTTTGTACAAGACTTTTGAAGGAGAAGAAGCTCCTGCCAAACGCATTGTTAGATATCCTTCCGCATCGGTTTTGGATGTTGAATCCACTGCGGAGACGGCCAAAATGTGGGCGGCTTCTCAGCGAAAAATCATTTTGGTAGGGCAATCCAATCCCCAACCGGATTGGACAGAGTCCTTGACAAAATTGGCTGCTGATCCATCGGTTGTTATCCTTCACGAAAGTACGAGCAACACTTTTGTAGCCGGTGAGAATGGACAAAGTGAAAATGGTCCTATTGGTTTTGGCCATATCGATAGATACCTAATGCCCCTGAGTCAAGATCAATTTGCACCCTTGGCTCCCGATATTTTACTCACCCTTGGTGGTGCCGTGGTTTCCAAAAAAGTAAAAGCTTTTTTCCGCACGGTTCGCCCTAATGAGCATTGGCATGTGGGAGAGGGGACACCTCATCCGGATACCTACCAAATACTGACCCGAAGTATTGACGCTCAACCCAAGGACTTTTTGGAAAGCTTACCGCTATTGGAGGCTTCGGAATCATTGCCCATGAAAAATGCATGGGAAGAGAGAAAGTCAGAGACGCATCAAAAGCATTTAGACTTCTGCGCTCACGTGCCCTGGGGCGATATGAAAGCCATAGAAACCCTCTTTGGAAACCTACCCAAAGACGCGGTGATTCACTTGGCCAACTCCACGCCGGTGCGCTATGCTCAGCTCTTTGATCAGGGAAGGAATCACGCTCATTTCTGCAATAGAGGAACCAGCGGTATTGACGGTACGCTCAGTACGGCCGCAGGATTTGCCGAAGTGGATAAAAACCCTAACGTCATCATTACAGGAGACTTGTCCTTTTTCTACGACAGCAATGCGTTCTTTTTGCCGCACGTTCCCTCCAACCTAAAAACCATAGTCATCAACAATGGAGGCGGTGGGATATTTAGGTACATCCCAGGACCTCAAACTACCGGGTTATTAGAAAAGAACTTTGAGGCAGCGCATGGCTTTACCGCTGAAGGCATTGCCCAATCCTATAAAATCAATTATTCCCAAGCGCATTCAGAAGAGGAATTGATTGAAAAGTTGCCTGTATTTTTTGACCCGCAATTGGGAGCTTCCATTTTGGAGGTGTTTACCCCATCCACGGAGAATGCCGAACAATTAAAACAGTATTTTAGCGCCCTCAAATCGTAAGATTGATTCAACTACAATTGATTCAACCAAAATTGATTTTACTACAGGAAGATTATTACAACAACATAGATTCATTCAAATCATACAAAAGCATATATCATGTCAGCTGATTGGAAAACCGTAAAAGAATATTCAGACATCACGTATAAAAAGAGCGGAAAGGTAGCTCGTATCGCCTTCAACAGACCCGAAGTGCGCAATGCCTTTAGACCCAAAACCGTGGGTGAGTTGTATGAAGCCTTTTTGGACGCCCGTGAGGACACTAACATTGGTGTGGTTTTACTTTCTGCCGAAGGTCCCTCTCCCAAAGACGGAGTGTACTCTTTCTGTTCAGGAGGTGACCAAAACGCTCGTGGCCACCAAGGGTACGTAGATGATGACGGTATGCCAAGGTTGAACATCTTGGAGGTTCAGCGCTTGATTCGCTTTATGCCCAAGGTGGTTATTGCTGTGGTCCCCGGATGGTCTGTAGGGGGAGGTCACTCACTTCACGTGGTATGTGATTTGACTTTGGCTTCTAAAGAACACGCCATCTTCAAACAAACCGATGCAGACGTTACTAGCTTTGACGGAGGATACGGTTCTGCCTACCTCGCCAAAATGGTAGGGCAGAAGAAAGCTCGTGAGATTTTCTTTTTGGGAAGAAACTACTCAGCTCAAGATGCGGTAGATATGGGAATGGCCAATGCTGCCATCCCTCACGCCGAGTTGGAAGACACCGCCTACCAATGGGCGCAAGAAATCTTAGAAAAGTCACCTACTTCCATAAAAATGCTCAAGTTTGCCTTTAACCTTACCGATGACGGTATGGTAGGTCAGCAAGTATTTGCAGGAGAAGCGACTCGTTTGGCCTATATGACCGAGGAGGCCAAAGAAGGAAGAAATGCCTTCCTGGAGAAGCGCAAACCGAACTTTGAGGACATTAAGTGGATTCCGTAGTGGATTCGGTTGTTGATTCCGTACTTTCAGGTCATGAATAAAAAACTGTTTCCCGGACTTCTCATTGTTTTGGTAGCTGTGATTCTGTTGATATTAAACAGTGTCACGGATACAACCTTTTTTAAGGACTACGCTCTGATATTTATTATTGGAGGTATGTTTTTGGGCTATGGGATCGCTCGTTGGAAACCCTGAGTTTGGTCCGGGGCCTCCAAGCCTCCTCCCCTGATAAATTTCGGGGGATTTTTGTTTTTAGGAAAGCTATAATCGATTTCAACCGGTTTGGAACAAATACAATCGATTACAATTGAATACAATTATTTCTACTCGATTGACAGAGAACCTCAATTCTTCCACTCCAAAACTTTTGGTCGTATCTTGGGTTTGATAGAAGAGACAAAACAAACGGACTTGAACACATGAGCGATTCAAAACTCGAAATATCTCCACTGGGATTTCCTTGGGCCACGGAAGATCCCTTTTTATTCTGTGCCTACCACCGCGATGAATATCCAATGGCCAACGAGAAATTGGGGCCAGCTGTTTCGCTGTCAGGCCGAAATCTCGGTCAGGACTTTACCATCAAAGACGGATTTAGAATGTATCACGGAGAGGTGGTTCCCGGTTTTCCCGCCCATCCCCATTACGGATTTGAGACTGTTACCATTGTTCAAGAAGGCGTCGTGGATCACGCAGATTCTCTAGGTGCAGCGGGTCGATACAGCTCAGGAGATGTTCAGTGGATGACAGCGGGTTCTGGAGTTCAACATTCTGAGATGTTCCCGCTGTTGGAGAAGGATGTGGAAAATCCCTTGGAAATATTCCAGTTGTGGTTAAACCTTCCCAAGGACCGTAAGGAAGTTCCTCCTCATTTCTCCATGTTGTGGGAAGAGGAGATACCCACTTTGGATTTGGAGGACCAAAGTGGAAAGCCTTCCGAAGTTCGAATCATCACAGGAAAATTTGGAACGGAAACGGGATGTACTCCCAATCCAGATTCTTGGGCTGCCAACCCGGAAAACGACGTGGCCATTTGGACCGCAAAATTACAAGCGGGGGCAACTCTTAAACTTCCCAAAACTGATTCTGATGTTCCCAGAAATATATACTTCTACAAAGGCGGAACCCTAAAAATTAACGGTGAGTCTATTCCCGTCTTCTCAAGAGTTAGAATGCGCTCCCAAGAAGAAACCGAAATTTTCAATGGATCACAGGTATCTCATATTTTGGTGTTGCAGGGAAAACCTCTTTTTGAGCCGGTGGCTCAGTACGGACCGTTCGTGGCCAATTCACAGTATGAGATTCAGCAGGTTTTTCAGAAATTTCAGCAGACTCAGTTTGGAGGTTGGCCTTGGGGTGATTTGGATTACACCCACGGTCCACTGCGGGGGAGATTTGCCAAGCACGCTGACGGTAGAGAAGAAGACCGAGGGCCTGTGAAGTAATTTGCCAAGCCAATGAGCTGGGATCTGCTCCAGAGAAAAATTCTTTGGAGAAAGTTTATTTACCTTAGAAAAACTCAGATTCCAAATCTATGAGAAAAGCGACTACACCTTTTTTACTATTTGCTGCTTGTCTATTGAGCCTTACTTCTTGGTCACAGACCGAGAAAGTGTTGTTTGTCGGAAACAGCTACACGGGCTATAACAACCTTCCCAACCTCACGGCTTTGGTTGCCACAGGAGCAGGGGATACCTTGATACACGATGCGCATACTCCTGGGGGAAATACCATTCAGATGCATGCAAACAATCCCACGGCCATCGCTAAAATTTATTCTAATGATTGGGACCATGTGGTTTTGCAATGTCAAAGCCAGGAGCCCAGTTTCCCGCTCAGTCAAGTGCAGACGCAGACCTTCCCATATGCAGCGAGCTTGTGCGATACCATGCGTGCCAACAACGCCTGTACACGCCCCATTTTTTACATGACATGGGGAAGAGAAAACGGCGATGCCAGCAATTGTGCTGCGTGGCCACCGGTGTGTACCTATGAAGGAATGGACAGTTTGTTGTATCAGCGATACATGCAGATGGGCTATGACAACGAGGCCTATGTTTCTCCTGTAGGAGCGGTTTGGAATTTCGTACGAACGAATTACCCCTCCTGGAATTTGTATACTTCGGACGGAAGTCACCCCTCTCAGCTGGGAAGCTACTTGGCAGCGTTGAGCTTTTACACCATTATTTTTGAAAAGTCACCGATGAATTCGGTTTACAATTACAATTTCTCACAAGACTTGGCAGACTCTGCCCGTCAGGCGGTAGAGTGGGTGGTTTATGACAGTCTTCCCAAGTGGAATGTTGGGGCGTATGATCCTCAGGCTTCGATAATTATTTCCTTGGCAACTATTTTAGTCGGGCAGCCAGTTAATTTCGGCAATGACAGTAAGAATGCCACCAGTTACCTCTGGGACTTTGGCAATGGCGATACTTCCGCTGCTACCAATGGAACCACAACCTATACTTCTGCAGGCTTTTACACTGTTACTTTGATTGCTGAGAATTGCGGAAAATCGGATACTGTTCAAGTTCAAATAGAGGTATTCCCTATAGGATTAGAAGAATCCAATTTCTTCGAAGCCTTGGAACTCGCTCCCAATCCCTCTCAGGGTCGATTTAGAATTCGAGGTAAAAACGCTGAGGTTCTGGAAGAGGTTCGAGTTTTTGATTTGAGCGGTCGCGAGGTAGGCATCTGGGAACCCAAGGGCACAGAGGCCGAGATCAATATTCAGGAAAAGGGACATTACATACTTTGGGTCCGTGACGATTCCAATGTCGTTTACAAGACGACGATTCATGTCCTTTAGGATTTCGCCTAAAAAATAAAAAGCGCCGCTGAATTTCAGCGGCGCTTCTGCAAACTGTGAAGTTATATTATTAAGTGAAGACGATAGTGATAGTATCGCTAGTCGTCATTACTTCAAAGATACAAAAGATTTGTACCTGTTGAATTCTAGTATTCGGATTTCGAAATAGGAATTTCGACTTAAGAATTTCGACTTAAGAATTTCGGATTATGAATTGCCTTTGGCATGGTCAGCCAAGAACTGAGCCAAACCGCTGTCGGTCAATGGGTGCTTAAGCAATCCCAAAATAGAGCTCAATGGTCCAGTCATTACATCGGCACCAATTTCTGCACAGTTAATAACGTGCATGGTGTGGCGTACAGACGCTGCCAAGATTTGAGTATCAAAGTTGTAGTTATCGTAGATCAAGCGAATCTTGTCAATAAGCTCTAATCCGTCCGTAGAAATATCGTCCAAGCGACCGATAAAGGGGCTCACGTAAGTAGCACCTGCCTTCGCAGCCAAAAGAGCTTGTCCTGGAGAGAATACCAAAGTACAGTTGGTTTTGATACCTCTGTCAGAGAAGTATTTAAGAGCTTTTACTCCGTCCTTAATCATAGGAATCTTCACTACGATTTTTGAATCCAAGGCGGCCAATTCCTCTCCTTCTGCAATCATGCCTTCGTAATCTGTAGAGATAACCTCTGCACTTACATCACCTTCTACGATGTCACAAATGGCTTTGTAGTGGTTGATAACATTCTCTTTTCCGGTGATTCCTTCCTTCGCCATAAGGCTAGGGTTGGTGGTTACACCGTCAAGAACTCCAAGGTCTTGAGCTTCTTTAATTTGCTCCAAGTTGGCCGTGTCTATGAAAAACTTCATCTGATAAAAATTAATGCGAATGAAAAATAATTCGTTTTGAGCGGCAAAGATACTTTAAAGCCTTTTAATACGAAATAATAAATAGTAAACAGTAAACAGTAAACAGTGAACAGTGAACAGTGAGCAGTGAGCAGTGAGCAGTGAGCAGAAAGGAATTAGGTGTGGGGGATGAGGAAACAAAAAAGGATTCAATGGAGAGGATTCTGTAAAATACGATACTTACAATTTTCCTCTTTTCCTTATTCCTCTTTCCTTCTCAAAAAAGAAAATAAAAAAGGGCAAGCTATTCATATCACACCGCTACGACCGGATACCCTTGCTGCGTTCCCGCCCTGGGGGAGTTAACCAGGAGCTGGTTGTATGAGACTTGCCCAGCCGCAAAAGTACAAATGTTTTTTAGCTGGCAAAATCATTTTTACCCTTTGTTTGTAGGGTAATTAATTATATTTGCTCAAACCATTAAAAACAAAACCATTATGAATCCAATAGTAAAGAAATACGCGGTTAAACACGGTTTAATTGTAGGTGGTATTGCCGCCTTATATACTTTGATTGCCTATCTCATTGATCCCACATTGTTTGTGAATTGGTTTATGGGAATTGCATTGATGCTAGTTAACTTTGTCATCTTGGTAATGGCCACGGTAAATACTAGAAAACAGCAGGGTGGTTTTATCAGTTTTAAAGATGCCTTCTCTGCATTTTTAGTGGCTGCATTAGTGGGAACTTTGA
The DNA here is from genome assembly GCA_965658445.1 of uncultured Schleiferiaceae bacterium. Classification (GTDB taxonomy): domain Bacteria; phylum Bacteroidota; class Bacteroidia; order Flavobacteriales; family Schleiferiaceae; genus CBFHSF01. The sequence goes on from CBFHSF010000001.1 coordinate 158,023, forward strand.
TTTCAACTACGGTAAACATTATGATCTTCAACGTGGTGGATCCTGGTTTTAAAGAAGAAATCACAGAGTTGACCATTGAGGCCAGCGTAGAGATGATGGAAAACTTTGGCGCTGATGACGCAGCCATCGAACAAGGAATTGCACAAATTGAGGAGAATGACCAATTTTCGTTGGGCAAGCAACTTCAAGGTGTTTTGTGGGCCATCATTGGATACGCTATTGTTGGATTGATTTTGGCGGCCATCACCAAAAAAGAAAAGCCCGTTGTAGATACGGAAGAAATAATTGATTCAGAGGACTAAGAGTTACAACGAGAAAAGTCAAACTCGCGAATCAGAACAAACGATTCAGAAAACGAATACATGGATATATCGGTAGTAATACCCCTTTTAAACGAAGAAGAGTCTCTCCCGGAATTGTACGCTTGGATAGACCGAGTGATGAAGGAACACGGGTTCTCTTACGAGATACTATTTATGAATGACGGTTCTACCGATAGTTCTTGGGACATCATTACCGAATTGGGTCAAAAGCACCCCGAGGTGAAGGGGTTGAGGTTTAGGAAAAACCAAGGAAAGTCCGCAGCATTAAACGTGGGTTTTAAAAAGACTCAGGGTGATGTTGTCATTACCATGGATGCCGATCTTCAAGACAGCCCCGAAGAAATCCCCGAGCTCTACAACATGATTATGAAGGAGGGCTATGACTTGGTTTCTGGATGGAAGAAGAAACGCTATGATCCGCTGACCAAGACTATTCCCACTAAGTTTTTTAACTGGGCAGCTCGCAAGATTTCGAAAATTAAACTGCACGACTTTAACTGTGGCCTCAAGGCCTACAAGGGTGAGGTGGTTCACAATATTGACGTATTGGGTGAGATGCACCGTTACATTCCCTTCTTGGCCAAAAACGCTGGATACAGCAAGATTGGAGAGAAGGTGGTGATTCACCAAGCCAGAAAATACGGTTCTACCAAGTTTGGTTTGGATCGTTTTATCAATGGTCCACTGGATCTTTTGATTTTGGCCTTTGTGGGAAAATTCGGGAAGCGACCCATGCACTTCTTCGGAACCTGGGGAGTCTTTATGTTCTTGTTGGGAGTTCTTTCGTTGGCTTGGATTGGCGGAAGAAAAATATACCTTATGGGAGTGGGAGAGAATCCAGGTTTGATTACACAAGATCCATTTTTCTACCTGATGCTCGTGACCATCATTATGGGAACACAGTTGTTTATGACGGGGTTTCTGGCAGAAATCATGCTTCGTCAATCACAGAAAAAACCCAATTACACCCTAGACGGTGAGGTAAATATTAAAGCGTAGATACAGCCTGAGTAAGAGTGGGCTTACGCCGAAATTAGAAAATCGAATTTCATTGAAATTTTCATTGATATCTCCAACCTTCGGGAGGCCCGAAGAGGTGAGAGAGTTTTTAGAAAGCCTTTTAACACAAGACTATCCTGAGTTCGAAGTAATCTTGGGCGATGGAACGCCAGGAGATACTCTGCGCCCTCAACTCGAGGAGTTTTTGGACAATCCCAAATACCCATTAACCATTGTGTACGAGGAGTATTTGCCTGTTTCTGCGGCTCGTAATGAAGCTGCCAAAAAAGCCAATGGAGAGTATTTGATTTTCTTTGATTCGGACTGTATTATCCCAAACAATTACCTCAAGCAACTCGAAGTTCAGTTGGAGGAAACAGGGTATGAAGTGTTTGGTGGGCCGGATGCCGCACACAGTGATTTCACCACCCTTCAGAAAGCCATTAGCTACTCCATGACCTCTCTTTTTACCACCGGAGGCATTAGGGGAAAGAAACAAGGCGTTGGCGTCTTCCACCCCAGAGGGTTTAATATGGGAATTAAAAAGTCCGCTTTTGAGGCCGTAGGAGGATATTCTACTTTTCGCTGTGGCGAGGATATAGAACTCTCCATTCGATTGATTAAGGCAGGATATCCCACAGGTCTGATTCCAGAGATCTACGTTTACCACAAGAGAAGAAATACGTTGCGGTCTTTCTTTAAACAAGTCTTCCGCTTTGGGGCAGCACGTATCAATATTTGGAAGCGCCACCCCGAAGAGTTAAAAGTCACGCATTTGTTCCCCTCCGTTTTTATGTTGGGGATGATTCTTGCTGCAGTACTTTTTATTTTGCCCATTCCCTTTGCAGGGTGGTTGGCAAGTGGCTTAACCATTGGCTATGCCTTTTACTTTCTAGGCTTGTTTATGGATAGCGTGTTTCAAAATAAAAGCCTTGTCGTAGGGGCGCTGTCCATTGTTACCTCTGTGGTGATGCTGTGGGGATATGGCTATGGATTTTTGAAAAATGCCTGGGCGTATTTTATCCTTCGAAAGCCCGAAGGGTTAAAATTGTAGGGGAAGTCTACATTTCCCGACAGATTTCTATATTTTTGTTTGGCTACTTGACACAAAAATTCCTCATTACATGAAGCGAGTTCTCTTGATCTCCGTTCTGGTTTTGGTAACCGCCGGTATTGGTTACACCTTTTACTACCTCTATGCAAAGTCTCAAGAAGATCCCATTGTTTACGAAACGCAAACGACGAGCTACGAGACCATTGTCAACAAAACGGTGGCAACGGGTTCCATTAAACCACGTGAAGAAGTAGACATTAAGCCCCAAGTATCGGGTATCATTCAAACCTTGTATGTCGAGGCAGGTGAAGCCGTCAAAGAGGGTGACCAGATTGCCAAGATCAAGGTCATCCCTGATATGATTTCGCTCAACAATGCTGAGAATCGATTGGAGATTGCACGTCTCAACTTGGAAAATGCTGATCAAGACTTTAAGCGTCAAGAGCAGCTCTACGAGCAGAAAGTTATTTCTATTTCTGAATTTCAAGATGCGAGACTTCGCTATGAGAATGCGCGTCAAGAATTGCGCACAGCGGAGGATAACCTCAAAATTGTAAAAGAGGGAACTGCCAAGTCTGGAAAAACGTCATTGACCATTGTTCGTTCTACCGTAGAAGGAATGATTTTGGACGTGCCCATTAAGGTGGGTAACCAGGTGATTGAGTCCAACAACTTCAATGACGGTACTACCGTGGCCACTGTTGCCAATATGGGCGATATGATTTTTGAAGGTCTGATCGATGAGTCCGAGGTGGGCAAGCTCCATGAAGGAATGAATTTGATCATTACCATTGGAGCCATTGAAGACCAAACCTTTGCTGCCACTTTGGAATATATTTCTCCAAAGGGAACCGAGCAAAATGGGGCCATTCAATTCCAAATCCGCGCACGCGTTTCTCTCAATGAAGACTTCTTTATTCGTGCGGGATACAGTGCCAATGCAGATATTGTACTGGCCTCTAGAGACTCTGTTTTATCCATCAAAGAATCTCTTCTTCAGTTCGAGGGGCCTCAAGCTTTTGTTGAGGTTCAAACTGCTCCACAGCAGTTTGAAAGACGCGACTTAGAGCTTGGGTTGTCGGATGGAATTACCGTAGAGGTCCTCTCGGGAATTTTGGAAGGCGATCAAATTAAGGTTTGGAACCGATAGGTTAGATACCGTGTAAGCGCCTATTTTTTCGGGGCAATTTCATTCAAAGCGTTGAGGTATTTATCTATGTATATCTCCTTTGACTTTGCCTTGTATTGCATGATGTAGCGCGGGTGTTCTACAGAGTAGATTTCGTCAAACAGGTGGTGCTCATCATTTATTTTGTTCAGAGCTTTTACGTTTTTTCCAGAACCTAAAACCAAGGTCTTTCTCGGATTCTGACAGAGGGCTTTTTGATTTTTTAGTTGTTCAACGATAAAGGGGAGGAGAGCCTTTTCCACTGTAGCTTCATCGTAGAAATTGTAGTTGACCCAATGGTTTTTCTCATTTCGTTGAACGTATCCCAAAGGGGAGAGGGCTCCAATAAAAAAATCGGCATAAAACTTTTCTACTCCACCATACGCTTCAATTACTTCATAAACAAAGACAGAGGACGGCTCATGGGTTTTGACCGACTCGAGTGCAATGCCACAAAAGGTCTCCAATCGCTTGGTATCCGTAAAGGGAATTCCGGTGACCCCAGCGCCCTTTCTTCCGGGGTTGATTCCCAGGATCAAACCGCGTGCATTCTGGTCTGCGTAGTACTTTTGATAAAACGTAGTAAATGCCTTCTTGATTTCTGGCTCCTGATCTTCGTAGGGATTGAGAACGTCCAAATCAGTACGATGCAATAGAGCGGTTAGATCGAGGTCAAGGGCGTTGTAAAAAGAGAGAATGTCTTGGTTTAGCATGGTGTTGGAATTCGATTTTCTCGAAGTCAGAAAGGTATAAAAAAGGAGAGAGCGGACCCTTAGGTAAGCCCGCTCTCAAAAAAACCCTAATCCAATAAATGCTACTACTTATGTTAAAACATCGAATTCCTAAAAAGGTTTAGAGCATTTGAAAAAAAAATGTTTTTTTTCACTTTTTTTCGTTTTGCCATTCTTTCCTCCTCAAATCATAGGAGTAGATAGTACAAATGGCAGTTGGTTTCTTCTAAGAATTTCATCAATTCTTCTTCTTCATAGTCCACGTCTAAATCTAATTCATCGATGTAGTCTTCTGAGAATTTTTTGTATACACAGTTTTCTATGGCCTCATCAATCACGCCGTCATCAATGCGTTCCATATTCTTTAAAACCCACTCCTTGTCCTCCTGTGGCAATCCCATTAAAAGGGCTTGGTATCTCTCCTCCGCGTCTTCTAATAAAATATCCGGGGAGGTCAAGAAGGCTCTAAAATCAGGTTGGAAGTCAGCAAAAGCGGAATCAATGCAACCGCACGCCGCAAAGAGCACTTCCTTTACTTCCTTAGAAAGTTCCGTATCCGATTGAGCGGAGAGAGCATTAGGTACAAAGGCCAAAGTCAACAAAAAGGGGATTACATACTTTTTCATGAATTCGTGATTTGGGTGAAAATTGAATGTTCGTTTTTTATGAAGGTACCTTGAATTTTCTGGTGGTTAATTATCTCGTTTTAATGTAATAGAGAGTTTTGGCATCTTGGAAGTCAGAGTTGTGATCCAATACCTTAATGTCTCCATCTTCTTCTCCTAAGAATAGAGGAATACCCAACTTGGAGTTTAGGAATTCCTCAAAACTGTCATTGTTAGTGATGGGAGTTTCCTGAATGGTATCCTCAGATTGTCCAAAGGCGTTTAATTGATCAAAGTCCATAAGTCCCATAAACGCCACGTTTTCTTCGGGTTGGAGGTCTTTTAATTTCTTTTCGTTTGAACTGATCAGCCTCCAAACTCGGTTTTCACTAAACTCCTCCTTGAGTAAATTCAGCGCAATGAGGTTGATGTCGTGGTTGGGAGTCAATGAAATGAGCCTTCCATAATCAGAATAATCAAAGTCCTCAAGGAACTCGTCTCTTAGAATATTTTCATTGAGCACTTGTAATCCTTCCTTTTCTGCGTCTTCGCAATTGGATTTGCTGGTGTCAATGAGAAGCGTAGGGGAACCGTTTTTGTTGAGGATATGAGCTAGTTTTCTAGCACCTGCATGGGCGCCTATCAACAAAATCCCCTTGGGTACATCTCTTTCCACTCCCAGCCATCTGGCAATGGGTTTGGCGGTGGATCCTTGAATGACCACCGTTCCCACAATAATCAAAAAGGTGAGAGGTAAAATCAATTCGGCTTGGGCTGCTTGACTTGCTGTGGAAGAAGTTGCAATCAGCTGAAGGCTGAAAAGGGAAGCCACCGCTGCGGCAACAATTCCCCTTGGTGCAATCCAGCTAATAAATGACTTCTCTTGCCAGGTCAAGTCGCTTTTTATGGAACTCGTCCATACCACCAAAGGTCGGATAATTAAGATAACCACGGCAAATAATCCCAAACTGGGCCATCCCAATTTGATCATCTGATCTACCTCTATTCGAGAGGATAAAAGCAGGAACAGCACGGAGATTAATATGATGGAGATATCTTCTTTAAAGCTCAAAATCCCCTTCAAATCTTTCACTTTTAAGTTGGCCAAAGCAATCCCCATAAAGGTCGATGCCATGAGGCCGGCTTCGTGGTGAAGGACTTCAGAAAATGAAAAAACCAAAATCACCATACCCAATGCAAATACGTTTTTCAGGTAATGAGGCAATCGGTTTTTGTTGAGAGACCAACGCAAGAATAGGGCGCCCAAAGCACCAATAAACACACCTGTAGCCAAGGTGATAAAGAATTCCTTAAAGGCTTCCAAAGTATATACGTCACTGGCCTTTCCCGAATTGATAAACTCGTAGACCAATAGTGCAACCAACGCCCCAATGGGGTCAATCAAAATTCCTTCCCATTTGAGAATGGTATTGATTTTTGCATTGGGTTTTACGTTTTTAAGAATGGGAAGAACCACTGTGGGTCCTGAAACAATGATGAGCGCTCCAAACAAAAAGGCGTAGGTGTAATCCAATCCCATAATGTAATGTGCCGCCAAACCTCCACCTAGTAAAGTAAATAGTGGCCCAAAAAATAGGATGTTTCTCACCGTTCTGGCCTGTGATCGGATTTCGGAGAACTTTAGGGTCAACCCTCCTTCAAATAGAATGACACCCACCGAAATACTCACAAAAGAAAATAGGAAGTCTCCAGAAAAAATAGCATCTCCAGAAAAAACCTTACTCCCATCTGGGGTAAAGAAGGTACTCAATGGGCCTAAAGAAAGTCCAATTACGATGAGAGGTAAGATGGCTGGAACTTTAATTTTCCAGGCCAACCACTGTGCAAAAACGCTCAGTACGAGAATACTAGCCAATTCTACCATGAGAGGTGTTTGTGTTTTTTGTTTGTCTTTTTTTGGGTCATACAATATAACCTCATAAAGTTTCAATGTAAGAATAATTCTAGGTTCCACTGCATTTGAAATGAGGATGTAAAGTCCTACCTTTTTGGTATGAATCACTTGGACCTGAAAAACCTTCCGTCGTCTCCTCCCGAAGGAACAGACCGAAAGGAAATAGAGAAGAAGACAAAGAAGCTTCAGAAGAAACTCTTTCAATTACAAAACTTATTGTTTGCTGAAGGCAAGCACGCCTTGCTGGTTGTATTGCAGGGAATGGATACTTCTGGAAAAGATGGAACGGTACGCCATGTTTTCTCGTGTATGAATCCCATGGGCGTCCAGGTGCATTCTTTTAAGGCACCAACAGAAGCGGAGAAAAAGCATGATTTTTTGTGGAGGGTTTACCCCAAGATTCCCGCCAAGGGAATGATCAATGTCTTTAATCGATCCCATTACGAGGACATTCTAGTTCCCACCGTACACAAGACCATGGATATGGATCGCATTGAGAGAAGGTACAAAGTGATCAATGACTTTGAAACGCATTTAAAAATCAACGGAACCCATATCCTAAAGGTGTTTTTACACATTTCCCACGATGAGCAAAAATCCCGTATTGCAAAGAGATTGGCCGACCCTGAGAAGCGTTGGAAATACGATATTTCCGATACCAAGGAATCCAAGCTATGGGATGATTACCAGGCGGTTTACCAAAGATTGTTCAACGAGTGCGACCAACCCTACCCATGGATTGCTATTCCCTCAGACAAGAAGTGGTACAGAAACTATCTGATTGCTAAGCTGTTGGTAGAAACTCTAGAATCCTTCGATATGTCCTATCCCACAGGACCCGAATCGGAAACTTAGTGTTCTTGGCTTTGCGCCGAAATCATATCATTGATTTGATTTCTGATGTGCTCCATTTTTCGAGCCGCTTCTCTCAGGCTTTCGGCTGTCGACGACTTTATGGAAAGAGAAGTAGTCAAAACGGCATCAAATTCACCATAGGCGAAATCTGCTCTACGAGCTTTCTTTTTACCATTGGGGTTTTGAAGAAAGTTAAAACGACTTTCTGCAAAGGGAATGATGCGCTGCGTACTTACTTCCTGATCCATGGATGAGAGCTGAGACAGTTGCTCAAACTCCTCGCCATAAAGCGCCATGATGTCTCCAAACAAAGGCGAGTCTGCCATTTCCATAGACTTTGCCGAAGTGAATTTCCCCATAGGTGTAGGAGGTGACCAAACAGAGTACTGGAGACAAGGATATACTAATGATTGCAGACTGTCAATAGGCGTTTTCCGTCTGTCCACGTTTAAGTAAACTTGTATGTGGTTTATGGATTCCTCAAGAGCTTGGGCCTTGTCCACTAACTTTTGCTGATCCTGACTCAATACGATTTGTATGCGTTGCCAGGTTTCCGTAGTAGCTTTTTCCAGGGCTTTGTCCTTTCTCCAATCATTGATAGAAAAGGCTAGGAGAATGGCTCCGGCTACAACAATAAATTCGAAGAGGTAAGATCCAAAGGATCGTCTAGTAGTTGAGCGTCCGCGGTAAGACATGATTTTTTAATTAAGGTTGGGTCCCGAAATGTCGTAAAAAATTGGGATTTCACCTAATAAAAAGCGACGCTAATGGGTTACGAATCAGTCTTTGAGGAGAATCCAGTCGGTAACGTCAAATCCACCTTTCCAAAATTGCTTGGCATCTAAACTGGACCAACAGTTCTTTCCATTGGAATCACAAATAAGTCGAGACCAATCGTAACGAGAAGTGAGCTGGTGACCAATGTCACCAGAAGAACTGATTTGTGGTCTGAGTAGAATATATCCGTAGGTTTCTGGAAATTTAGTGGAAACCACTTTGAGGAGAATGCCTGAAGATTTCAAATGACAGTTTTCTCCATCGGGGGCGGCATACCATTCAAAAGAACCTGAAATCAAAATTTCATTGTTGAGTTCTGACATTTGCCAGGCAACGTTGGCCTCTTCTACTTCACAGCCGCTATGCCAAAAGTTACGCTTGGTGTAGGAACCTTGGGTTTGAGCTACCAATTGAGTGGTAGCAAATAGCGCAAGGACTATGATTAGAATTTTTGATTTCATGCACTTGTAGATTTAAGGCTAAAGGTGCTCAAAAATAAAAAAACTAGCCATACCTAATCAAAGGTATTTCCCTACCAAAAGACCGTCTTACAATTAGGGCTGCCAAATATTGAAATCCGATTGTTTTACTCGTTTCAAATCTAAGAAGAAACAATCATCTGCTTGTGAAGATCGACTCTTTCCGCCTTTTCCACAAAGGGTTAATCCTTTGAATGTGTAGATGATTCCAAACTCATGGGTTCCATACGAGTTGTCAATTCCCAGTTGAGAAATTGTCATGTCATAGCTATATCCAAAGGTAAATCCTTTGTAGGTAACCATTCCGTGGAGTATGATAGATTCAAAGTTTTCGGTAACCGAAAAGATGTCCTTTCTCCTCAGACTCACTCCTAGCAGAACATTTTGGTAAAAATCCTTGGACACCGTTATGGTGTTGGTCTTTAAGAATTGTTGTTGGTCATAGACAAACCCTACAGATAAAAAGCTGGGTTTGTTTTTGAACTTGTTCAATTGAAAATGCGTAAAGGCGTGGAAGGTATACCTCGGGTCAATGGTCGTTTCCAAATTAAAGAAGGATTCTGTAGGTCGATTGAGGTGGAAGATCGCTCCCCCCATGGAAATGTAACTTCCGTTTTTGCTCAACTCCATTCGACCCCGAAGGCCGGCTGAAATATCAAAAACCATATTGGAGACCTCGTTTTGAGGATTTACCAAACTCTGTTGTTGATAGAATCCGAGGTAGGGGTGGAGTTGATCACTAAAGACTAAGTTTTCCCAATTCAACCTCTTTTGGCCTACGGCAAATTGCATTCCCGCAGAAACAATAAACTTTTTGCCTCGTGCCCATTTTCCCAAACTTCCGTTGAATCTTCCGGGAAGATTTACAGAAATCAATCCCGCCACATTGGAGGTCTTCATATATCCTTCACCTTCCTCGTCATCGTATACGCGAAGTCCAAATCCAAGCCCCCTTTTGGGGCAGCCAATATTGACTGCCGCCGAGTGGGTCGTGAATTTGCTGGGTAGTCGCGTCCATTGAAATCTCGATTGTAAGTTGACACTGAGATCCTTTGTATACCCTGCATAGGCTGGGTTCAAATAGATCTTGTTCATATAGAACTGCGAGAATACAGGGTCCTGTGCACTGGCGTTAAAGGACAGTGCCCAAAGGATACACAAGAGGAATAGACCTCTCTTAGCGGATGAGTGTAACTGTTCCAAAGTCATAAGTTCTTCCATTAGCGTTTTTCTGTCCTGGCCATACGGTTCCATCTCTGAAGACCGCTTCTACCCTCCAGGCGAATGCGCCTTGAGGTAATATCTCTCCGTGGTTGTACAATTGTCCGTTCCACGGTTCATTCGGGATACCGTTTTCATCCAAAGAGGTTGTCTCAAAGATGAGGTTACCGAAGGTGTCAAAAATTCTAAGTCTGTATTTGGCAATAGAATGTCCCTTGGGAAGGAATACACTTCCATCACCCACGCCTACCAAATCAGGGGCAAAGGCATTGGGGACGTACAATAAGTAACCTTCCAGATCCACTTGGTAGCAAATGGTATCTGCACATCCCGCAGAATTGGTTACGATCAGACAAACGTCAAAGGAGTGTTCCTTTTCAAACAAGTCTACATCGTAAACATGGGTTGGGTTTCTTTCGCCGCTTGTATTGCCATCGCCGAAGTCCCAGCGGAATACCGTTCCTGAATCCGAGTATGTACTCAAGTTGTAGAACTGTACGATCTTGCCGCTCTCCGTAGAGAAACTAAAGTCCGCTTCTGGTACAGAATACACTTCTACTGCTGAACTTAACGTCATGGTATCTGAACAACCACTTTCCGTGGTTACGATAAGTGATACGTGGTAGATACCAGGAGTTTCGTAGATATGCGTTGGGTTTTGGTCTGTGGAGTTGTTTCCATCTCCAAAATCCCAGTACCAATCGGTCACTCCTGTGGCTCCATTGAAGTTGTAGGTAGACAAATCTTGGAAGTTCACTTCTACTGGAGCACACCCAAAGGCGTTGTCCAAGCTAAACATTGGATCCGGTTGAGGGGCAATTACTAAAGTGTCTCTTAGAGTATCCGAACATCCACTGATGTTTTCCACAATTTGAGAAACCACATATACTCCCGGTTGGGTGTAGGTAAAGGTCGGTTGCTGTGCCGTTGAGGTATTTACTCCAGGATTGGAAATCGAGGTGAAGTCCCAACGCAAGGTGTTGTTTCCGGTGGCAGAGTTGGTGAACTCAAAGGTCTGCGGAGTTCCACAATTTCCTCCACTAATTTGTGTAGTGGTAAATCCTGCAATGGGATCTGGGAAAATGGTTACCGTAATTTCCGCACTGTCAATACAACCGGCTTGGGTGGTTTGAATCAAGGTCACTTGATACACACCAGCCGCCGCATATGTATGCTGTGGATTGGCAGCTGTGGAAGTGTTTCCGTCACCAAAATGCCACTCCGTTTGAGCGATTACTCCTTGAGTCATCAAGGTAGAATCAATAAACTGTACGGGTTGCTCTCCAATACATAGGTCTTGTCCAGAGAAGGCCACTTTGGGACTTTCGTTGATGGTCAAGGTTCTTGAAATCGAGTCCACGCATCCTTCTACCGAAGTGGTCACAAGAGTAACTTGATAGGTTCCATATCCAGAGTACAAATGTGTTGGGTTTTCCAAAGTACTCGTCGTACTGTCTCCAAAGTCCCACTCATAGCTGGCAATAAATCCAGAGGCTATGGTAGAGAGGTTGGTAAACGTAACCACATCATTTTCACAAACAGGCTGGTTGTGTGAGAAGTCGGCAACTGGGGTAGGGAATACCTCTACTTGGAGGTAGGCCGTATCTGCACTACACCCATCTTCAGCGAAGAGGGCCACCGTATAGATTCCCGGTTGCGTATAGGTAAATGAGCCAGCGCTCAAGTTGCTCACAAAGTTGTTACAAACCTTCTGCGTAGAGTCAAAATCAAAACACCATGAAATCTGAGTAGCTCCAAAACTGGCGTCTTGATAGTTCACCGTATGAGGGGCACAACCTGTCAAGGGTGACATTTGGAAGAAGGCCTGAACCGCTGCGGGCGTCACCGTTACCGGTACGGACGCAGAGTCATTTCCACACGAGTTGAAACCGGTTACCGTCACGTGATACGTTGTATCTGGATTGGTTCCGTTGTATACAAAGGTGTGGTTCAACTGTCCCCAGATCAATGTAGTATCACCGTTGGGGAGAATTTGAATACTTGGGAAAATCGTATCGATAACACCCGATCCATCTCCGTAATTAACTACGAGGTAATCGGCACCTCCATTGTTTTGTCCGTCCAATTGGAACAGGGCATTGTAAGGAGAACAACCCGTGGGTGATAGAACTAAAATACCTGGTTGTGGTGCGGTTTCTACAATGATGGTATCTCTCAACCTTGAGAATCCACAACAGTTAGTGGCCGTCAAGGTTACGAAGTAGGTAGAATCTCCATTGGCACCAGCAGGCAGGGATGGAATAGGGTTGGGATCCTCCTGGATAGAAGTATAGATTACCACTTTGTTTCCAGATGCGTCCTCGGCAAAAACTTCCCACTGATAGGTATCAATGGTTCCCGTAGACTGATTGGTTGCCGTCACAGAAAGAGGACCACATCCTTTGTAGTTGGACAAGGTGAAGTCCGCAACGGGTGGTTCTTCAATGAAGATGGCTTTGGTCAAAGTGTCTGAACATCCCAAAGCGGTAGAAACCACCAAGGTAATGGTATCCCAACCACTAGCAGTGTATGTCTGCTGGGCGGTAGAAGTATTGTAATCACCAATGCCATCGTTGTTTACATCCCACCACCAAGAAGTAATACTTCCCGAGGCAGAAATAGCTGATGTGTCAATCAATGAGAAGGGTTGCCCTACACAAACCGTATCCACGCCACAAGTAAATGGAATGTATACATCCGCGATAGGAGAAGGGAAAATTACCGCAGTATCTATGTAGGTAGCCGTACAACCATTGCTGTCTGTTACGGTAAGTGAAACGGGGTAAGAACCTGCTCCTCCAAAGGCGTGTTGAGGATTTTCAAGATTAGAAGTTCCCGTTCCAAAATCCCATGCGTAGGAGGCGATTCCAGAAAGGGCTGTACTTTGATTTACAAAGAACACATCGTCACCTTCACAGGCAGGAGCAGAAGTAAAGCTTACAGCAGGTGCCGCAAAAACAGTTACCACTCGCTCTACGGTATCCGAACATCCCACACCTGAGGTAATTACCAATTCTATGGTGTGTGTACTATCCGCTACAGTTCCCGAATTGGTGAACGTAAAGGATGGGTTGCTCACGGAACCTGCAGATACTCCATCTACAAACCACTCGCGAGTGGATACATTGATACTGGTGTCTACGACAGAAACGGATAAAGGTGAACACCCTTCAAAGGCGGTAGATAAAAACCCGGCTCTTGGGTCTTCAAAGGCGTAGGCCATTTGAGTAGTAGTGTCTGCGTTACAGCCAAAGGGAGATTGAACAATCAAACGAATCTCAACACTGTCTCCAGGGTTGCTCAGTACGTAACTCAATGAGTTTAGCCCTGTGCTGTTGGACAATACAGTTTGTGTTACAGGATCCACAATTTCCCAGTTATACGTGCTGTTTTGTGTGGGCCACTGTACCGCAGAAATATTTGAAGTGTCTATGGCAAAAGGTGCACAATTCGCGGCTTGAGAAACGGCAATTTGAGCCAGAGGATCGGGATGTACCGTAATGGAATCCACTAGGGTATCCGAACATCCCCAAGCGTTGAAGGCTACCAATTGAACATAGTATGTGGTATCCTCACTCGTAGCGTTGGCGAAGGTTATGGTCGGAACGGAGTCCGTGCTGGATTGGCCGTCGCTAAAGGTCCACTCAAAGTTCATTGAGCTCCTGTTCATTCCGCTTTGATTGGGCGTTGATGTGTTGGTGAATTGAATGAACGAGAGATTACAAATGCTTCGAGTGCTCGGGCTAAAGTCAGCCGTAGGAAGAGGATAACTAGTTACATTTTGTGAAAGTGTATCAATACATCCATTGGCATCGGTCACTTGCAGTGTGATGCGGTATTGAACCGAATCATTCGATGAGGCTGGAATGATAAACTGCGCGTTTGCCGTATTGCCTCCAAGAATCGATGCATTGGGAGAAATGCTCCACTGCGCGGATTGTTGTCCTGTCAAACCGAGGGCATCAGCAGAAAGTGTATCCGATCCACAGAAGTTGGCAAGAGGTGCCATCTGTGCTACGGGTCGGCTGGTGCTGATCAGGGTATCGATAAGAGTATCCGAACAACCGTTTACTGAAGTCACTACCAAAGTCAACAGGTAGGTAGAGTCAAATCCAGATTGATTATCTGGGATATAAACCCTTGGATTGGAAAGCGTGTCGTTAGACAAAGTACCCCCACCAGAAATTGACCATTGGTAGGTCAATGCCGAGGGACCATAAGAGGAGTTTGTGATGTCTACACTATCCATCCCACAAAGGGTAGAAGTACTTGGAGTGAAGTCTGCCACTGGCTTTCCAAAAATGGTAACCGTTTGTTCTGTGCTGTCCAAACAACCGGATCCCGCTGCGATTACCAATTGAATGGTCACCGTTGAATCTGAAGATCCGCTGTTAAACAACGTCAAACTTGGGTTGGGATCTGTACTAAAGAGAGATCCATTAAGGTACCAGCTGTGATTTACTCCTGCTGTGGATGAGTCGTTGAACTGAACCGTTAAGGGAGAACATCCGCTATCTGGGATAGCACTAAAGTTTGCCATGGGGTTCTCAATGGTAAAGAACAGCTCTTCCGTAGAGTCGTTTTGACATCCAAAAGCAGATTCTGCGATCAATCTCACAATTACCGAATCTCCACCGTTGTTTAACGTATAGTTCAATCCTGTAGCACCTGTGTTTGTGCTCAAGAGATTTCCAGAAAGGTCAAATACCTTCCAGCGGTATCCTGAGTTGGCAGTAGGTACTTGCGTGGACACTGCTGAGCTAGAATCTAGGACAAACGGAGCACAGCTGGCTTGTTGTCCTACAGCAATGTTTGCATAGGCATCGGGATGAACGGTTACTATGGTTGAAGTAGAATCAGAACATCCAAAAGCATTGGTTACCACCAATGAGATGGAGTAAATGGAATCTTGAACTCCCGTGTTGGTAAATGAGAAGTTGGGGATACTATCCGTAGAAACTTGTCCATTACTTGTTGTCCATGAGAACGTCATCGTGCTGAGTCCCATTCCGCTTTGATTGGTAGAACTCGTATTGATAAATCCAGGACTAAATACACCACATGAATCGTTTGCCGAAGTATTGAATTGAGCGTTCGGTGTAGGGTATACAGTAACTCGCTCTACAGCAGAATCTACACATCCATTGGCATTGGTTACATATTGAACGATAGTGTATTGAACGGAATCATTGGTGCTTGCCGCCAAGTCAAAACTTGGAGACCCCGTATTCACTCCAGAGCTGTTGATTGCAGCAGGCGATATGGTCCAGTTGTAACTCAAACCTGTTCCCGTTGAAGTATTTAATGGAGAAATAGAGTAGGGGCCACAAGCATTTGTAGGAAGTGTAAATCCTGCCATGGGCAAGGTATTCCAATCTATTTGAACCTCCGTCGAATCCAAACATCCATCAATGGATGTCAAGTAAAGTGTAAAGGTTACCGTAGAGTCAAAACCGCTTGCATTTTGGGGGAAGAACACCATGGGAGATGCGTCATTGGCATTGACAACAGTTACTCCAGAATGAGAAGAAACCCATTGGTAGGAGAGCGGCCCATTACCAAAACTCGTATTGTTGAGCTGTATTGAGTCACCACCACATGTAGCGATAGCAGAGGCCGTTGCTTGAGCAAAGGGAGCAGGATGTAAAACAACATCTCTCGAGAGGGAATCAATACACCCTGTTCCCGCGCTCACAACAAGAGTAATGGTCAAAGTAGAGTCACCGACATTGCCATTATGAGTAAATGTGAAATTTGGATTTTGCTGGGTAGAAACGGGATTGCCGTTTACCAACCATTGATGGGCAACACCAACGGTGCTAGAATCAAAAGCTGTAATAGAAAGAGAAGAACAGCCTGAATCTGCAGAAAGTCCAAAGTTTGCTACGGGTGGAGGTAGAACAGTTACGTCTACTGTATCAATATTTACACAGCCAGTAGCTGTATTGGTTTGAGTCAAAACGTAGGTGGTATTGATCACAGGACTCACATAGGGATTGGCTTGGGTGGAAACCATTCCAAAGGGAATACTAAACCATGAATAGCTAAATCCGGCTTGTGGCAATGAACCCATCTGAACCGAATCACCTATACAAACCCCAAGATCAGGCCCTGCCTGAGCATCCGGTAGAGGGTTGATTTGAACGACCACTCTATCTTCATCACTACAACCTGTGGTAAGATCCGTAACAATAAGTGTCAGCGTATCAAAAGTTGTTGAAGTAACACTTCGCGAATAGCTAACTACAGAATCTGTAGTTGAGTTTAAATAGGTACCTGGAGACCAACTGTAGCTGTATTGAGACTGGAAATTGGCTCCTAAAGAAACCGTGTCTCCAGAACAAATAGTCACGTCCGGTCCAGCATTAGCAATGGGATCTGGATGAATGTAAACCGTTACGGTTTGGGTATCCCCAGCACAAGCTAGTATACTTCCTCCGGAACTGAATATGGTATATGTAATAGAACTTAGCGATGAAGATGAGTTGGTAAGGGTTTCTGAAATGGTTCCCGTACCAAATCCAGTAGAACCGCTGATTCCAGGCCCCGGGTTGCTTATCCAATTAAACTGGGTTCCCACTGAGGACGATACCGGAACATAAGTAAAGGTCTCGTCAGAACAAAGGGTGTCTGCAGCGGCTACGGAAGTGATGATGGGAGTAGGGTCTACAACTACCGTAAACGTAGCCGTATCGCCTTCACATGAGTTTGCGGTGGTCCCTTGTGCCCATAAGCTATACACAACTGAATCAGTAGTAGTAGAGGGGTTTATAAGGGTTCCGTTAATAACTCCTGTCCCTGAGGTTGGATGCCCTGAAATACCTCCAGAGTACACCACTTGCCATTGAACACTTGCAGAGCTTACCGAAGAACTGGGAGTGAATGAGAAAAAGTCTCCACTACAAATTCTATCATTTAGGGTTACGTTGTTGATTTGAGGCACAGAGTCCACAATGATCATCATGGTGTCTGCAGAAAAACAACTTCCGTAGCCCAAGCTGTAAATCAATTCGTAAGTTCCAGGGAATGCCGGAACAAATGCGGAATCGTTCAACAAGAAGGCATTCTGGTTAATGGTCCAGTTTCCTCCATAAGGACTTCCCGAAAGATGAATAGTGTCCAAAGACATACAAACTGTGGTGTCGGGTCCTACAGATACTACAGGTGGGTTGATAACCTGAACCTGCAAGCTATCCATGTAGCTACATCCAAAGGGATCTACGTAGTGGTAGTATATGATATGCGTTCCCAATCCTGCCAATTGCGGATTGATCACTCCTAAAGAATCCACAATCCCTGGTCCTGTATACCATCCTCCGGAAGGATTGGCTCCTGTAAGATTTTCCAAACTGTTACTAAAGCAGAATAGTGTATCGGGGCCAGCATCCACAGTAATAGGTGCAATAGGGGTAATGGTTACACTGCGAGTACGCGTACATCCCAGGCTGTCCGTAACGGTCAAAGAGTAGGTGGCTGCAGAGTTTCCAACGGCAATGTTTGGATTGAGAATGGTGCTATCTGATAAACCAGTGGTCGGAGACCATCGGAAAGTGAAGGGAGCCGTACCTCCTGAAATATTCGCCTGAATATTTGTAGAATCACCCACACAAACATTGGTCACTCCAGAGAAGTTCACATTGATATTGGGGTTTACAAATACGTTGAATGAAATCGTGTCTGAACACCCCAACGAATCGGTTATTGCTACATTAAATGTGTAATCGCGATTGATATTATTAAATGTAGGGTTGTTAGAGGTCGAGGTATACCTTGCGGGAATACTCCACCATTGATAGGTGTAATGCGATGGTAATAGGTATGTTGGGTCAGCTCTCCAACACACAGTGGTATCTGGAATGGCAGGCACGGAGGGTTTGTCTAGGAAGGTAACCTCAATAGTGTCCATGGCCGTTCCACAAGCATTCCAAACTTCTCCTACAATGAGATAAGTTCCCGTCGAATCAAAAGAGATGGTGGGGCTGCCCGTGTTTTGGCTTCCGTTAAAGTTTGAGCCCAGCGCCGGAATGGTATACCAATTCCATCCTTGGATGGGGTTTAAGGAGTCATAGACATTGATGTCAAAGATTCCATTTCCAAAAGTTACTGTATCTAATCCACAGAAAGTATAATCTTGCGATAAGAATAATGAGGGTTCTCCACCAATTACGATGGTCGTATCCCATGTAATGGTATCACATTGGTGATATACCGTGTATGTGAAATCATAGGTTCCGCTGGTAGTAAGCGTTACGTTGGGTTCTAAACTGTCAAGTGTAGAGGAACCATTTAAATTCCAAGTTCCCGTAGAACTTACAGACCAATCACTGGTTGCTGAACTACACGCCGTGTTGAGGACGGTATTGTTATCAAAAGTAAGCGTTACGGGAGCACATATTCCCGAAACGGAAACTCCCATGTCTATTTCGGGTACGTCGTCTACACATACTGAAATAGTAGCCGTATCAAAACCACAAGGGTTTCCAACCACCATGCTTACTTGGTAGAATCCTGTATCTGTAAATGTAATGTTGGGGTTAGATCCATTGGGATCCGAAATGGTGTAGCCGCTGTTGGGAAGTACAATCCACTGACGGCTGTAGGCATTGATACACGACGAACCTGAAATAATAGTTCCCGGAGTCGTTAGGTCTACCAATCCAACCGATTGGCCTGTACAAACCGTACTGTCCGTCATTTCAAAATTAATTTCAGGAGCTTCAGAAACATATACAGGAGAAACAATGGCCTGCGTAGAGCCACACGGGTTGGTTGCAATGACCTGAACGTGATATGAGTTCTGAGTACCAATGATATTTGTATTACCACAAGAGGTTGTTGTATAAGTGTAGGTAACCGTGTCAGGTGGTGGGTGGTTGAAAATCTGAACAGGCGATCCGTCTCCAAAATCCACGGTGTATACTGTACCCATTGGGTTGGAACCCACATTGAGAAGAGGCACGTCTAGCGTGAAGGGAACACAACCATTGGCTCCACCAATTCCCAATCCCAAACTGGGGTTTTTACCGTTAAACACAAAATAGGTGGCTGTGTCAACACAACTACCTATAGAAACCACGAGGGTGATTTGGTAATTCCCAACGTTCATGTAACTGTGCATGGTTCCGTTGGGGAGAATGGTATCGGAGTAGGGGGTAGTCCCGTCTCCCCAGTCTATGTAGTAGCTAGTGTTTGCGTTGGCTGTGGTCGAAGTATTGTTAATGGTAAGATCGTATTGATCAGGGTCCCCTGGCCCTATACAATTAGAAAAGGGTACGCCAAAGATGCTGGCGTCTGCTATAGAGGCGTCAGGTCCCGTTACCGTGTAGGTCAAAGTTTCGGTAGTGGAACAGCCTCCTGGAGAGGTTACCGTATAACTCACGGTATGCGTACCCAATCCGGCAGCACCTGGGTCAAACGTCGACCCCGTAACTCCTGGTCCCGAAAAAACACCCCCTGATGGAGACACCAACGTCGATAAATCTATGTTGGGATCTGAAGGACATAGGGTTGTGTTAGAAGAGGCAAAAGTAACCGTAGGGTAGTCGTTACTTACGACCACGTACATTTGATCAAAGGCACTTCCCGTAGAGAATCCCGCTGTAACTGAAACCGTGTAGGTTCCAGACGATGCATAGGTCACTGAGACCGGACTGGGCCCTAGTGATGATGACGGAGATCCTCCCGGCATAGCCCAACTTTCTGAGGTTGGTTTGCCCGAGCTCATATAACTCAAAGTGAGGGGTGTTCCTTCACAAATCCTCACGGTATCATTGACCGCAGCGGGTGTAGAGGAAAGCGTAACAGATTGTCCTGTAGCCGAAATAGCGCACGCGCAAATCATCAGCCACAGGAATAAATTCCTGGGTTGAAGATTCATAACAGTAAATATTTAGGGTTAGTCTATTTACCTACTGAAATGAAAATGTTTGAAAAGGAGCTTTGAAAGATTGGGTAGTTGTCTTTGACCATAGTTGTTGGGGTTGGTTGTTAATACTTCAATTTAGTTGTTGTTGGTGTTGGTAGCAAAAAAAAGCCCGGTAACCTACCGGGCTTTTGTTAGCGTATTATCAGTTGACGACTATCTTTCGGGTAAAGTGATGGCCATCGTGATCTAGTGTTAACATGTATATGCCCGGGCTCCACTGGCTTACATCAAATGTAAATCTTTGCTCGCCTGTTTCCAAATTTAATTTTTCATAGAGCATATCCTGACCGACGATGTTTCGTATTCTTATCTCTACGTTTCCTCCATCTAAGAGTCTCATCGGTAGTTCAGTAAGGCCGCTGGTTGGGTTAGGTGCAGGGTATCCTACAACCATGTTATCAGAAGCTAACTCCTCTTCTTCATCGATTCCAATGTAGTCATCGTAGAAGTCATTTACTCTTGCAATACAGAAGCTATCTACCATCCAACCGGCATCTTCAACCGTTTGGTCAGAAGCAAATCTAAATCTAAGGATTGCAGATCCTGAGGTGTCAAATGCAACGTTGATAGAAGCATCTTCCCATCCACCACCATGTCCTGTCCAACCTGGCTCAATCAAGTCAAGTGAAGTAACAAAGTCCGTATTGTACCAGTCCACACTTCCGTCAGCGTAACGCTTACCGATGGTTCTCCAAGTATCTCCAGCGTTAAAACTCACAGATAGGTTTCCACCATCGTGGTATTGCTCTGAGTGGATCCAGTGCTTAAATCCAATCTTGTAAACTTCGCCTGAGTCAACAATGAATACAGGCGAGAACAAGGCTGAACTATCTCTAGACTTGTAGTTGGTGTCCAACTTGGTAATCCAGGCTCTAGGAGATCCTGTAAGTGGTGTAAATGGTGCTTTTAGAACAGGGTCTACTACGTCTTCAGCCCAAGCAACTAAACCATTCTTATTGATGTAGTTATAGGCTACCCATGGGTTTTGTGCCGGATCGTCAAAGTCGTTACAGTACGAGCTGTCTACACCCAAATCCACTTCATCCAAAACAATAATCGGAAGACAAAGTGTATCGTCTGTAGTCAAGTTGTCTTGTTTGTTATTAGGTCTTGAGGTTGCAACACAAAGAGTATATGCTCCGGAAGTTGGGTTTACCCATTTTTCATCAAATACATAATCAGGGTTAGATGTCATTCCAGCAAACATCTTGTTAGCTGGGATAAATGTTTCCTTAGGTGTCCAAGGAATTACTACAGTACCTGAAGCATCTAGAATCTGGTAGTTGATCAAACATGAATCTAGAGGCTTGGCTCCAGTGTTCTGGATCTTCACCTTGATTTCATTCGTTACGTTAGGTACAAAGAAGTACGTTCTAGATTCTGCAAAAATTGGGGCGGCACTGTTTTGAGGTGGAACGTAAAGTTCTACGTCATCAATGGCCCATCCTTGGTTAAATCCTGCAGTAGATCCAATAAAGAATCGAATTACCACACGACCTGTAGAAAGGTCAAAGTCGTTCATCGGGATTTCAGTGTATTCCCATCCTGCAGATGTACCCGTAAAACCAGGTTCACCACCTAGGGCTCCAACGGATCCCGAGTTGTACACGTTGATACCCAATCCTGGAGTACCTAGGCGTTTCCAACCTTGCGCAGAGTTAAACTGAACCTGTCCTCCGTCATTGGTTGAGAAGCTAAACTTATGTCTGAATCTCAATGACGCTCCTCTAATGGTATCAAAACCTTCTAGGGCAGGAATGTTCAATGACTCTTCGTAGTTGGGAAGGTATGGAGAGAACGTTCCGGAATACCATGCGTTAGGGGCAGAGTTAGGAGCTCCTGATGAACCGTTAGTTGCCTTTTCGAACAATCTCAAACCTCCATCAGAGAAAGAACCTTGTGAGTATGTACAGGCATCAAAGTTTTCAAAGTATGGAATGAAAACGGTTGGCCAACCCACAGATCTCTTTGTCAATGTATCGTTAAGCGCCATACCATCAGCAGCTACTGTGGTGTACGCTTTAAAGTCAAATTCACCTTCTGGCCATGTTGGGGCTACAGGTACTGTGTACGATACTTCCGCATTGGGAGCAATGGATCCGTTGTAAGTACCGGTGTACGTAACGGGAACTCCTGCGTTGGGCCCACACAATGGTGTGATTTCGTAAGCGTAAGGAATAGAAGTAATGGTATTGGTTCCAAAGTTTCTGAAGTATAGGATAGGACCTACTTGGTTAGCAGATGGCCAAATATCCATACGTGCTCCAGGACGTTGAATCCAAGCAATACCTACGTCAGTAGTTTGTTGGTCGTAGATGTTGAGGTTGTCAACTGCTAAATCTGCAGCGGTACCTGCACCACCTTTTTGGTAAACCAAACGCGCTTTGATGATTTCACCAGCATATTGTGAAAGATCTACTTCCATGTAGTCCCACTTATCTTTTTCTGAGGTTTGTTGTTGACCCGCTAGGTAAGAGGCAGGAACCAAAGTCCAAGTTTTCTCACCGGGCTCAACCACTTGTACAAACAATGCACCTACATCCGTTCCGTAAGCGTGGTAGTAGAATCCTAATGTTGGATTCGTCATACTTGTAAAGTCCATACATCTAGAGAAGTATACAGCAGATGCTGGAGCAAAACCGTAATCTCCTTCCGTTACAAGGTAGTTTCCAGTTCCTCCCATACCAGAAAGAGGACCTGTGTTGGCGGTTGGCGTATATCCGTCGCCTACTACAAAACCGTACTCAGGAACACCTGAAGTTGCCATGTCTGGCGCAGGTGTCCAGTCTGGCTGGTTTCCAAAAGTACCTGGGTTGGTGTTGGAGTTGTCACCAGCTAACCAAGGAGCTACGTCAAAGTTGATGTAGTATGGGAAGGTGCCAATGGGGTTCTCGTGGTTAATGGTAATTCCAGAAATGGTGTCGTTGCTCTGAGTAGTATCTCCAGGAACTTCACACCACACTGAGATGTCATACGTACCGTAAGCACTCAAGTTAATGTTAGGAACAAAAGTGTAGTCAAACTCATCACCCGAAGCGATGGCTTGTACGATGGTATCTCTTGCGATGGTAGTTGCCCCACCATTTAGGGATACAGAGTACGCAAGGGGAATTTCAGTCAATCCTGAACATCCCAAAGAACGTACTCTTACGTTTACTGTATCAGTGGCTGTGTAGGCACAAAATCCGTTTTCTGGTGAGTTTACTCTTACCAACTCTACATCGGTTGGAGGTGGAGCAAACACAGTTACATCGTCAATAGCGATATCAGAACGGTCTCCGTTAAGCTTTCTACCGAACCAGCGGATTCTAACGTATTTTCCTTGATAACCATCAAGGCTAACAAAAGCTTTTTCCCAATCTGCTGCTGAGTTGATTTGTTGTTGACCTACTGCAATCCATGCACCTGTAATCCACTGAGCATTTCCAGTACCGTCACCTGTATCGATATCCACTCTCAATCGGTCAATATGTGCACCGTACATGTGGTAGTAGAATTCAAGCCCCATACATTGAGACACGGGCAATTGGTAACAGAATGTGTTTACCCTTGTGTTTGCCAAGTTGTTTCCTTGAGAACCTTCTGTGTATAGGTATTTAGACCCACCCAACGTATGGTTGGCATCGGGGCCTGTGTTGTTAGTGGCCGTAGGACCTGAACGAATAGACCATCCGTATCCTGAACCAGCCGTAGTAATGGGAACGACGGTCCAGTTTCCTTGGGTTCCACCAGAAGTTGGGTTGTTTACAGGGAATGTACCTCTGTGCGCATTTCCAACATCACCTGTACCAGAACCTGCTACAAATTCACCACTTTCAAAATCTGTGGTGTGCGGGAAGGTGGCTACTACATAAGGGAATGAGTTCGGTAAGCTAGGCCCACAATATGCGGGAGGTGCTTGATCAATCCAGAACGTGTAAATATTGGGATTGGACAATGAGTCCGGGTTTCTCGTCATGTTTGGACATCCACAATCAAAGGCTTCAACATACCAATTGATGGAGTCACCCACATTGAGGTTTGTAAAGAAGTATTGGTACGTACCGGTATCCTTACATCCACCACCAGTAACTGCTGTCATGATGGTGTCTTGCCAACCTGACCATGCACCACCTGTGTAAAGGTCGTAGTGAAGAACTACAGAGTCAGCGTTGATTCCGGTTCCTTCATCCCAAGCATAAAGCAAAACTTCTTCTGAAGCTTGGTAACGAGGACCTTCTGGTTTTTTAGGGTTGATGAGGCCGAAGCTAATTCTTGGAGGGTACAACTCACAAGGAGCCGCTTCTACCAAAATGTTGTCTAGGAACCATCCTGCCAAAGCTTGGAAAGTACCAGGTTTGTAGAGTAGGAATCTAACTTTTACTTGAGAGTATCCATTTACACCCCCAGCGATAGCTGAAATATCAAATGTCTCGTTGGCCCACCAAGTGTTGTTGGGTTGTACGGCAGCAGCAGGGTTTAGTGTAATACCACCCCAGTAAGGAGTTTGGGTAGGATCCAAGTAAGAAGCCTCGTTGAAGTAATCCAATGAGAAGTCTCCATACCCTTGGTACATTGAATCTACCAAGAAATGCCAAGTGGCACCGTTGTCATTAGAAACTTGAATTTTACCACGGTTGGTAAACTGCTCCTTCATAATCTGACAAAACGAAAGACGTACAAAAGGGTTACCGATTGTACTGAAGGCATCTGTTTCGAGAATAATGGTATCGAGAGAAACTACATTCGCTTGCATAGCGGTAGTACCGTTACAGGAGAGGTAAGTAGTATCATTCCAGGTTATGGTTGTTAGAGGGTCTGTGTTATACGAAGTGGTCTGGTAAGGAGCGCCTCCGTCAAAATCTTCTTGGTAAACGGTGGTAACTATCTGTCCAAATGCAGGGCTGATAGCTAAGAACAAAACCGCCATCCATCCAAAGCGTAGAATCTGTCTCATACTTTAATTTTAATCTGTATACACTAGTGGTAGCTACAAATATATAAAAGTACTTCTACGCTGAAAGTAAAAATGAGTAAACTAGCGCAAGAATTATTTAACGCTAATATTAAGAAGTTGTTCACCTTCTAGGAAACCGTTCAATTGATTTCCCGCCTGAATCGGTGAGACACCGGCAGGAGTGCCCGTAAAGATGACATCACCAATTTTTAAAGTAAAGTAGGTGCTTATATGTGATATGAGTTCGTCAACGGGGGTAATCATCTGTGAGGTATTTCCAGATTGAGCAATCTCTCCATCCTTTTCTAGGGAAAAATTGAGGTGGTTGATATCTCCTCCTACCGACTCCAATGAAACCCAATTTCCAATGGCTGCAGAGCCGTCAAAGGCCTTTGCCTTTTCCCAAGGCAATCCCTTTTCTTTGAGCTGAGATTGAAGGTCTCTAGCGGTGAAGTCCAAACCAACGGTCACCTCTGAATAATACTTCTTCGCAAACTGTGGCGCTATGTTTTTCCCCAAACGATTGATGCGCACACAAACCTCAATTTCATGATGTACGTTTTCTGAAAAATCAGGAATAAAGAAGGGTTGCTTTTTGAGAAGGATGGCCGTTTCTGGTTTTAAAAAGAGAACAGGGTCCTTGGCTCTTTCGTTGTTGAGCTCTGCAATGTGCTCGGAATAATTTCGGCCTACGCAAATAATCTTCATAGTGGAATCGCCTTGGTTTTAAGGTGAGTAAAACGAACGGCTTACTTGCCTTGAAGTTTTCTCAAACGGATTTGACTTAAGATTTTTTTCGTGTACAGTGGGAAGTCAGCATTTTGCATCCAGCTGTAGTATCCTGGGTTTTCTTCAAAAACCTCTTCTACGGTACGTCCTTTGTATTTTCCAAACGTAAAGACCTCCTGGTCTTCTTTATTGTACGCAATAAATCCTGCAAAGTCTGCAACTCTCTGTCTGTTGGAGAACTCACTGAGGAAGTCCACATCTCCATTGATCTCTTCGTACTTTTTTATTTGCGCCTCTAATATCTCATAGGTAGCCAGGGTATCTGCCTCCGCACTGTGAGCATTGGTAAGATCCTTGTCGCAGTAAAATTGATACGCCGCAGATAGTGTTCTTTGCTCCATTCTATGGAAGATGTTCTGAACGTCTACTGCTTTGCGCTTAGACATGTCAAAGTCAATACCTACTCTCAGAAATTCTTCTGCCAATAGCGGAATGTCAAACTTGTTGGAATTATATCCCGCCAAATCAGAATCCTTCATCATTTCTTGAATGGTGTGCGCCAAGTCTTTAAAGTATGGTTCATTGGCCACGCGCTCATCTGTAATGCCGTGGATTTCTGCAGATTCTTGTGGAATGGGTACTCCTGGATTTACAAGCCAGGTTTTGCTTTCCTTGTTTCCGTTGGGATATACTTTGAAAATTGAAATTTCAACAATTCTGTCGCTTGCGACTTTAACTCCAGTAGTCTCTAGGTCAAAGAAGCAAATAGGTCTTTTTAGTTCTAATGCCATTCTATAAAGGTAAGAAGTGTAAAAGTAAAAAGCGCCCAATTTCTCAGGCGCTTTTAAAAAAAGAATTTTATGGATTGGATATTCCTAGAATTCTCTGTTCATATCCCATTGTTCCAAGTAGTCAGCTACGCGTCTAACGAACATTCCTCCAAGCGCTCCATCTACCACGCGGTGGTCATAAGAGTGTGAAAGGAACATTTTGTGACGGATAGCGATCATATCTCCCTCAGGAGTTTCTACCACTGCAGGTTTCTTTTGGATAGCACCTACCGCCATAATGGCTACTTGTGGTTGGTTGATAATAGGAGTTCCCATTACATTACCAAAAGAACCTACGTTGGTCAATGTGTAAGTGCCTCCCGAAATTTCATCGGGACTCAATTTGTTCTCGCGAGCTCTTCTTGCCATGTCGTTTACAGACTTCGTCAAACCTACTAAGCTCAACTGATCGGCTTTTTTAATTACCGGTACAATGAGGTTTCCAGAAGGAAGGGCCGTTGCCATTCCCAAGTTGATATCTCTGTGCTTGATGATGGTGCTGCCATCAACTGATACGTTGATCATGGGGAAGTCTTTAATGGCCTTAACCACAGCTTCCATAAAGATGGGAGTAAAGGTGATTTTCTCTCCTTCTCTCTTTTCAAAGTCTTTCTTAACTCGGTTTCTCCAGTTTACGATGTTAGTCACATCGGCTTCTACAAAAGAAGTAACGTGAGGAGAAGTGTGCTTAGACATTACCATGTGGTCAGAGATGAGTTTTCTCATTCTGTCCATCTCAATGATTTCAGCGCCTTCAGTAACGGGTACAGAAGGAGCAGAGGGTGCAGGTTTAGCTGCTGGAGCGGACTTGGCAGCAGCTGGGGCTGAAGCCGCAGCAGGAGCAGGTGCTGAACCTCTGTTCTCAAGATAGTTGAGAAGGTCTGTTTTGGTAACGCGTCCTTCCAGTCCGGTTCCTGCGATGCCGTCCAATTCCGCTTGAGAAAGTCCTTCGGTCTCGGCGATGCTTCTCACCAATGGAGAGTAGAATCTTCCCGCTGAATTTTTGGAAATGCTTCCGGAAGCCGTTTCTGCGGCTACTTCAACGGTTTTTTCAATTTCTTGAACTGCAGGTGCTGCATCAGCGGCGGCAGGAGCAGGAGCGGCAGGAGCTGCATCTCCAGCTGCGGCAGAATCCGTTTCGATCAAAGCAATGGCTTGACCTACTTGAACTACGTCGTCTTCTGAAAACAACTTCTTTACCAAAACGCCTTCTACGGGGCTGGGAACTTCAGAATCTACTTTATCGGTTGCGATTTCAAGTACAGACTCTTCGAGTTCGATGGCGTCGCCCTCGTTTTTTAGCCAACTAATGATGGTTGCTTCGGCAACACTCTCGCCCATTTTGGGCATTATCAGTTCTATTTGTGCCATGTAAAAATGGTTTTAATTATGGTCTTGTCCTCAAATCTAGGCGCATTCAAACATGGAGTTTAAAATGGGGGGAGCCCGATTCAAGTTGCGCAAATTTAAGAAAAATGAACCCCTGATTTTTATTTTTCTAGGATTATCAGTGGATTCGTCAAAAACTCTGTAAAAATTGAAAATCGCCTCGGGTTTGACTTCAATATTTTGAAAATTAACCCTAGGCAAATGAGATTATGTGCCTGCCAAAAATGAGAATTGAAACAGATTTACAGAGAAAAGACCTTCCTCCAATCCAAATTCACTGAATAGGTCTGAGCATACCATTTTTTAGCCATGATTTTTTCTGCAGGGGTTTGAGCCTCAGCAGAAATGTCAATGACAAATGGCTTGCAGGTGGGAAGATCCTCCTGGTTTTCATAACCCACCCACGTCTTTTGTCCCACTAACACCGCAAAGGATTGTGCCCAATGCTTTCGGGTTTTTGGAATCAGAAGGGTGAATGGAGTGAGAACGATAAAGAGCCCAGCGATAATGATGTCAAACCACCTTTTGGCTCTGCGGTTTTCCGTTTTGGAAAGCGCCCATTCCGTTCTTCCCAATGCTTTGGATTGGGTGTGGATACTCTGACTTCCGATCAGCCAGTTTCTCTCAGGGTGGGCTATGTAAAACTTGCAATTCAAGTCGGACAATTCGTCTATGGACGAAATGATTTCGGCGTAAGCCATACTAGAAACTGAAAAAACCATTTCTGTAATGTCCAATGCTCTAGCGTTTTGTTCGAGGTCCTCTACCTTTCCCCATTCACTTCCCGGTCCTATCCAAACGGAGGCATCAATGGGATCACCGTGTTGTTTGACCTGTTGAAGCCATTGCTCGTATTCTCCTTTGGGGCTGTAAATGGCCAGTCTTCTCTGACCTCCAGAAATCCAACCTACACTTACGGATGGAATGGTGCTGGCAATAAATCGAAGGGCCAAAATGGAGGTGAATGCCCAAGCGGCTCCTAACAAAATGATGGCTCTTGAGAATCGATATTCATCGGGGCTTAATGCATAGGTGGTGAGCAATATGGCCGTTCCCAAAAACAGCCCACCTACAATTTTTTGTCCCTTAATGGGAGGTCGGTATCCACCGGCAATGGCAATGGAAAGTAGCCAAAGCAGAACATACGTGGGAAGGACATAGGTCTTATACATCTCTGGGTATTCACCGCCTTCCACAAATCTATGGTTGTGTTCCCAGTAATAGGTGATGTACCTAAGCCCCGCGTATATGGCGGCGGCGTCTACAATGGGAAAACCCAATCGTTTAAAAATCCTCGAAACAATAGCCATTCCTCCACGGACCCAAATCCCCAAACGAATCAGTCCGGAAAATGCAGATGCATAGCGCTTAGAAAAATGCTTGCTCGCAAAAATGATCATGGCTTGGTAGAAGATGAAGACGTAGTTCATACTTCCCTTTTTGGTACTCTCTCCTTTGTAGTGAATGATTTCGTCTTCGGCGAGGTAGTAGTTTTTGTATCCCCCCAATTGAATTCTATAGGCTAAGTCTATGTCCTCTCCGTACATAAAGAACGTCTCGTCCAATAGGCCTACTTTGTCCAATGCCTCTTTGCGCATCAACATGTAGGCTCCTGCCAGAACATCGACTTCTTGATTCTCCCTGTCGGATAAATGCCCCAAATGGTATTGGCCAAATACTTTTGATTTGGGAAAAAATTTAGAAAGCCCAAAGATTTTGTAAAAACTCACCCAAGGAGTTGGTAGCCCTCTCTTGGATTCTGGAAGGAAGGTGCCTGTCCCATCAATCATTCGAATGCCCAATCCACCGGCTTCGGGATGAGAATCCATAAATGCAACGGAGCGTTCCAATGTCTTTTCTCCAACAACGGTATCGGGGTTAAGCAGTAAGATATACTTTCCGGTAGCCTCGCGCATGGCTTGGTTGTTGGCTTTGGAAAAACCTACGTTTTCAGAATTTTCAATAAAGGTCACCCCTTTGTGGTGCTCTTTGACAAATTCTTGGGATCCGTCAGAACTCACATTGTCCACCACAAAAATTTCAACGTCCATGTTTTGAGTGGCCGCATAAACGGACTGGAGACATTGGTCCAGGAAGTGGACAACGTTGTAGTTAACAATGATTATGGAGAGTTCTTTCATGGACCTAGGTCTAGAAGTATACCGTATTTTTCGGCCAAGTCATGACCGTATTTCTGTTGGTTGATTTCATCTTGTCCTGGGGCGAAATAGATAGTCATATTCGCAGACAGGGCATTTTTAATTTCTTCTTCTGTGGCGTAATATACCACCTTTACTCCGGTTGCAAAGGGTTTTTCAATTTGAGAAACTTGTATCATTGGATACCACCAACCTGCGATAAACAAGGTGCTGTCTTGGGTTTCACCCATCCATTGCACCATTTTTTGAGTGGCATCGGCCTTGTTGAAACGCTTTGTGGCGTCATTAATTATGGGACCTGAAACGGGGTCAATAAACACGTCTTGTCCAGAATTGGCCGTATGGACTGCCATGGGGCTTGGTCTAGCTCCGCGCAACGGATCTGATATGTCCACGCCCAACAACCAAGGGCTCAGTAAAAAACACATCAAGGCCCATTTGATAAATGCATTTCTAGAGCCACGCATAGTCAGCCAGAGAATGGGAGGGAGCAAGGGAATGATAAAAGCAGATTTTTCAGGAATTCGCAAATACAATGCAATGGTAAAGGCAATCCACAATCCCAGTCCCCAAAGTATAGGAGAAGACAAGCCTCGAGCGTAATCGTCGCGGAGCGTCTTTGCCAAGGCCTTTCTCAAAAGGTTGATTCCCAGTAACAGCATTCCCAACATTCCAAAGAGGCCAATGGCGCCAACGGTTCCCTTGTAAATTATTTTGGGAAGGGGTGGAAGGGGAAGATCATAGGTGTCAAAGAATCCCCAGCCATGTAAATTGTAGGCTGGCAAATAACACAAGATGGAAATTCCCAAAGTCGCCAATCCGAATAGGAAAATTCCCCGGTGCGACTGTCGAGAAATATTGGGCATAAAGAACAAAAGAGGTAACCCCCAAGCCAAATAGCTCAATCTAAAACCAACGGCCAGTCCTAGAAGAACTCCTGCTACCACGGGTTTGCCCTGCAACATGCTTCGCGTGCTGGCCAATACCAATGCCAATCCAAACAGATAGTCAATCGTGCTAACAGACGACGCAAATACGGTGGGAAAAAAGGCAAAGGCTACAGCGGTTAAAAAGGGATAAATCCCCTTGAAGTCCTTGTGAATTTGATAGACCAACAGCGTACTGAAAACGGCAGCCATTACAGAAAGGCCATTGTATAGCCATGGAGAATGCAATGGATATAACCCTGTAAGCAAACCTTCCATCAAAGGGTGGCCGGGCAGTCGGGAAATTTGATAAGTACCGGTGGTAAAGTTTTCAAAGGCATTGACCACGTGTGTCCACGAATCTTCTTCGTTTCCATACCCATTAAAGACAAAGGGAATTCGGGTTCCAATCACCGTGAGAATGAGCAGGAGCTTTGCTCGGAGATCTTTTGCAGAGGGGTTCACCTGGTTTTGGTTTTGGGAACTTTGGTTTTCGAAGCCATCTTTTTGGGCGCTCAAGTCTTGGGTCATGAGCGGTTTTGTTGGATGGAGGTT
This sequence comes from uncultured Schleiferiaceae bacterium, assembly GCA_965658445.1. Classification (GTDB taxonomy): domain Bacteria; phylum Bacteroidota; class Bacteroidia; order Flavobacteriales; family Schleiferiaceae; genus CBFHSF01. Next base: position 189,599 of record CBFHSF010000001.1, read on the forward strand.
TCGTAGGGAATTCGGTTTTGAATGGAGCGACTCAACGTTACTTCATCTGCGTATTCTAGAGAATCGCCCACCGAAAGTCCTCTGGCGAGTGTGGAGAGTTGAACGTCAAAATCTCCGAGTTTTCTGTACAGGTAGAAGGTGGTGGTATCTCCTTCCATGGTGGAGTTTAGCGCAAAAATAATTTCCGATACGCCTCCTTCACGAGCTCGAGAAACCAGAGAGTCAATGGTTAAATCACTGGGGCCAATGCCGTCCATGGGTGAGATCAATCCTCCCAAGACGTGGTATTTTCCCTTGAAGTTATGCGTGTTCTCAATGGCCATTACATCGCGAATGTCTTCGACCACGCAGATTATTTCATCCGAGCGGGTAGGGTTGCTGCAAATTTCGCAAATGGGTGTGTCCGAAATGTTGTGGCATTTTGAGCAAAAGAGCGTTTCGCTCTTCATTTTGTCAATGGCCTCAGTCAGGGCTTTGACATCGTCTGCCTCCTGATTTAGCAGGAACAGCGCTAGGCGTGTCGCGGACTTCTTTCCAATGCCCGGAAGCTTGCTGATGTGTTCAACGGCCTCCTCAATATATTTAGATGAAAATGACATGTATAGTGCTTCTATTACAAATGTAAATGTTTAGCCTCTAATTCCTATCCCAAGTCTTCTATCTTTGTGGAAAACACATACGCTTTTGTCACCACTTTTTATTCTCTCATTGGTCGCGGGTTATTTTGCCCTGCTTATTTTGATTGCCCGCATAACGGGCAGGAATTCTGACAACGAAACCTTCTTCACGGGAAAGAAATCATCGCCATGGTATGTGGTGGCATTTGGAATGATTGGAGCTTCCCTTTCGGGAGTGACCTTTATCTCCGTTCCGGGATGGGTGGCCACCAGCCAGTTTTCTTACATGCAGATGGTGTTTGGATACTTTGCCGGTTACATGGTAATTATTGGTGTTTTGTTGCCCTTGTACTATCGATTAAACCTCACCACCATTTACGGTTATCTAAGAGAGCGTTTTGGGGTGAGAACCTATAAGACGGGAGCTTCCTTTTTTATTTTAAGTCGCGTACTGGGAGCGTCTTTCCGTTTGTTTTTGGTAGCCAATGTATTGCAATACGCGGTTTTTGAGCCCATGGGAGTTCCCTTTTGGGTTACCGTGGCCGTGACCATTTTATTGATTTGGGTCTATACCTTTCAAGGAGGGATTAAGACCATCGTTTACACGGATACGCTACAAACTCTTTTTATGCTCTTGAGTGTGGGGGTGACCTTGTACTTGTTAAAAGGAATTTTGGTGCCTGAGGGCGAAACGCTTATTGCCTATTTGGGAGAGCTTGACACCACGCAGGTTTTCTTTTTTGAAGATTGGGGCGATTCTAAGCATTTCTTTAAAAACTTCTTCTCAGGAATGTTTATCACCTTGGCTATGACAGGGCTGGATCAGGATATGATGCAGAAAAATCTAACGTGTAAAAACACGGGTGAAGCCCAAAAGAACATGTTTTGGTTTAGTGTAATTCTCATTGGGGTAAACGCGGTTTTCTTGGCCTTAGGTGCCATGCTGTATCAATACGCGGATGCCTTTGGGATAGAATCGGTTGGAGATGAGTTATTCCCTGCCATCGCGCTCAATGCAGGTCTTGGGCCTTGGGTGGGAATCTTCTTTATTATTGGTTTGATCGCTGCTGCGTATTCTTCAGCAGATTCTGCTTTGACCAGTTTGACCACGAGTTTTTCCGTGGACATTCTAGAAGTTGACCAAATAAAAGTGGACCAAAAGAAAGTTGACCCATCGGAAAATTCTAGTGAGGGATTAAATGATGAAGTTTCAAGTAAACCGGAGCGCATCAGAAAACTAACTCACATCGGGTTTTCGGTTTTGTTGTTCTTTGTCATCATCTGGTTTAAGTCCAGTTTGGACGAAAGTGTGATCAAAGAACTCTTTATTGCTGCGGGATATACCTACGGTCCACTGCTAGGACTCTATGGATTTGGCCTCTTTACTCGCAAAATGGTAAGAGATCGATGGGTTCCTTGGGTCGCCATCGCCTCTCCCATAATCTGCTATGTCTTAAAAGCCAATAGTGAAGCCTGGTTTGGCTATTCTTTTGGATTTGAACTTCTCATTGTCAATGGACTATTGACGGGTCTAGGTCTTTGGGCAATTTCTTATCGATCAATAGAATAAGAAAGAGAAAGCACCCATTTTCTTTGCAATCCAAAAGGTTGTGTGTCTCTTGTGACTACCGGGAAACCAAGGCTAACGTCTAGTCTTTGGTCGTTGTCAAAGGTTTGAGAGTACCCAACGTTCAAGTTGAGGGTCAAGCCCTCAGATCCGTTGATATCAACAATTTCATCTTGCGTTACATCTGTGTACTGGTCTTTGGCCAAGTGATAGATGAGCACCAAGCCTCCTGTGATCTCTGATTTTTGTCCCAAACCAAATCCTCTTTGCAATCGCAAAAGCAAATCGGATTGTCTCAAGGGATTGTAATACGCTACGGGTGGTTTGGTCAGGGTCGAGTCAAATAAGCCGGGCGTGTATTTGTTTTCATTGACTGAATTGAGAACAATTTGTGATCCCAAAGAAACCACGAATGACTTCACAGTAAATGAAATTCCTACCAAACCGTCATAAGTACCCAATGAAGATTGGTAAACCATGGGAAGGTCTCTTCCCAAATCGTCTTTTAAATCCGCACGGTTGGAGGGGATTTTAAATCCTACGGTACTTTTGAGTTGGATGTCGTAATCTGTCGGGTATTCTTGAACCCAAACAATACTGGGGTCACCAAAGGCAGAGAGATTTCCGAGAGGACCGGTTCGGTTCCAAAAGGGTAGGTCCAATTCAATAGCTGTGTACTCGCCAAAGTACATTGAGGATCTTAGTTTGGTTCCAAACATAAAAACTTCGTCCTGTCCGGATTCTGCCGTTTGGGTAATGCGCAAACTAAATTCTGTGCGTTCTCCATGATCGCCTCCGTCCATTGCTCCTAAAGAGCAAAAGCCGGCGTCACTACAACCTTGACCCCAAATGTTTGGGGTCAAAGCGGTAGAGAAAAGCCCGATAAGGGCGCCTGTGAAGAGTTTATTCAACCCTGATTTTATGTGTACCATTTCCTTCTGCGGTATTAACGGTTAAAAAGTAGGTTCCGGTGGGCAGATAGCTCACATCAATAGTAACTTCGTCATTGTTGAAGTCACTGCTGAATAGAAGTTTTCCTGCGATGTCCGTAATTTCTACGTTGTCAATGGTAATACCTTCTGCATTTTTAATTCTGAATACACCTTCAGAAGGATTGGGATATACTTTGAGTTTTGCTGCGACGGCACTTTCAGAAAGGCTCACGTTTTTGGGAGTGATTTGAATGTCATCAATAGCAATGTCTGATCTAAAGTTGGAGCCGGTTTCTCCGCGGAATCTTACCACGACCTCTTGTCCCGTGTAAGCTGATAAGTCTACAGAGTCTTCAAACCACGTGTTTCCTTGGTTCCCCACTATAGGAGGATGTGCATCTTCCACAATACCGTCGGAAGTAATTAAATCAATGTGAAGTTCACCCATGTCCGATCCAAACATGTGGTAGGCATATTTCAAGTAGAAAGGTCCGGGAACCACAGTAATACAGGGGGTATGCATCAAGGCCACAGAATTGAAACAATCACCAGAGGATTCTATGTACACGTAATTTCCATTTCCAGAGGTATGGTCTCCACTTGGGCCGGTACTGTTGGATGCGGTAAATCCAGTATGTACTCTAAAATCGGCATCATCAAAAGTACCATTGCTGTAATTGTGCATTCCATTCATTAGGATACAGTCAATTCCACATCCGATGGCATCGTCACAGGTGGGCATGTTGTCAAAGTTCTCCACGTAATTGGCCGGCGCGCTTACTGAATTGTAAAGTGTAAAGGATGCTTCCGCCGTGTCGTTGTAAATGTTTAAATCACCGGGCGCATCTACCCAACCTTCAATGGTTCTGGTAAATCCGGGAGAGCCCGGAACCGATGAGCTGAACGTAACGGTTTGAGAAGCTCCGGGAGCAATACTAACATTGAAAGTTTCCGTTACTGTGGGACTTCCATTAAAAATATAACCTGCGTCAAAGTTGGTAATCGCGGCCGTTCCATTGTTGGTTACTCTGATTTTTACCGGCGCAGGAGATGGGAATAGACAGGTTGGAATCTCGCCTTCAAAAGGAGAGGCAAAATAGTCAAAGGCCAAGTCATTTGGCAAGGCACAGTTAAAGGTCCCAGCGGGTTTTTCAATAGCGTAGGCTCTTTGTCCTTTTCCGCCGCCCGGCGCAATGGCTCTTACCGTTGCCCACATGGGGTTGTTGGGATTAAAGCCGGTAATGGCAAATTTAGTCTGGGTTGTCGTTCCTACAGAATCCATGTATTTGTTGCCGAGTACCATAACCTCGTAACCCACGGCATTGCTCACATTGTCCCATTCGATAATTACAGAATCAGGACATGCTTTTGTGAATACTAAGTTAGTAGGCGTCCCAACAATAGAGAAGGGCTCGGGACTCATGGTTGTATCAGAACCTGAAATGATTCGAACTCTTGCTTGTGAACTGGCTGCTCCCGCAGGAACCGTCCAAGTGTGCTGACGAGTTTGTGGAACCAACGAAGCCACTACGTTAGACCAGTTCGCACCATTGTCTACCGTGTATTGAATTTGGAAGTTATCAGAGTGGTTCTTTGGAGCGTCCCATTTAATCGTTTCTTGCGTCAAGTTGGCAAAGCCTTCTCCACCCATTGGGTAGGTCAATTGAGGCTTTTCGTTTTCGAAGTAGTACGTGATGTAGTATCCATGCGATCCAAAGGGAATAGAAGTTCCATTTACCACCACGGCATAGGTTCCCGCGGCAGGATTGGTAAGCGTTACTTGTTCTGCGTTGTTGAGTGAGTCTGTTCCTCTAACGGCAGGCAAATCTAAAGTCGTAGCGTCGGGAGTGGGGTCCAATACCCAAGGCTGGTACGAAGTGTTTGAGGGTGAAATCACCTGCATGTCGAGGTCATTTACCAAAACTTTTCCTGCACCTGCGGTAGCGGAGGGATCTGTCCAGTACACCATAACTCTCAAGTTTGCGGTGTTGGCAGGTACGGTGATGTAAGCAGTATCCGTTTGGCCATTGGAGATAGAATCCAACATAAAGTAATCACCTTCGATTACTTCGTAGGCTCTTCTTGCGTTGATTCTTCCGTAACCAAAAATAAAATCAGGGCCTGCATTCCCTAAATCCTCAGCCGTGTTGAGAACGATGGATTTCATCAATCCAGCATTGGGGTCATTTCCTGAGTGGGTGGTTCTGTACGCGTGGTACAATTGTGCAATGGTTCCTGAAACTCCAGGACAAGACATGGAAGTTCCCGTCTTAAACCCGTAGGTATTGGGATCGATGGTGGAGTATACTGAAGTACCCGTAGCTGAAATATCGGGCTTAATTCTACCGTCAGCCGATGGGCCACGAGAACTTGAACTCGCAATAATATCTTGGTTGGTCAAGTTGGCTACTGCAATGGCGTTTTTACCAATTTTGTGACCACCAGTTACGTTACCCCATTGAGTACCTGCTCCGTAACCACAATTCTGGTTATTGGAGTTTCCGGCAGAAAATACGTGCAATAAAGATTGTTCTTGATAAGATGAGTTGTCAATGAACTCTGTAAAAGTTGTGTATCCCGCATTACAACCGTTGCTGTAAGAGCTTGAAGTAATTCTCACTCCAAAAGCAGAGTGGTCAGCGGGGCTGTCAAAAATATTGTCTGGGTAGTCGTAGTAAACCATGTCTGCTCCAGGCGCCATTCCGCGGCCCTCTGGATCTACGTTTCCAGCGCCAAAAATGGTTCCGGCTACGTGGTCTCCGTGATCTCCTTGGTTGATAGTAGACTTGTCACCAATCAAACGACCTGAGTAATCAATGTGTGGTCCAATGGGACCATCGTCACCCAATCCAACCACAACACCTTCACCGTCAAAGTGCAAGCCGTTGTCGGCATCTGTATTTATGAAATTGGAGCGGTGAGAAGTTCTCGCCGTGTAGTTTTCCGTTTCACCGGGATCTTCCGCCGCTTGAATGAAATGTACAAAGGGAAGGGCGGCTAACGCCTCCACATCGTCCCAAGACGCATTGATATCAATGGTTTTGAGATCGGTGCGGTACCCTGTTACTTCTACGTTTAGGTTTTGAAGCTGTCTCAATTGGTAATTGAGGCTTTTTGAATTTACGGTTTTGAGAACCAGTTTAATTCCGTTGCTTCCGTTGAGAGCGTAGGAGGGAAACTCTTGGTTCAATACCCTTTTGGAAAGCTTCATGTTTCCCTCAAAAGGAGTCACCGCATTTAATGAGTTGATGGTAGGAACCGAACTATTGTTTGAGTTCCTATTGATCAAGTACGTCTTTTCTGGATAGTATCCAATTACATCCCATCCCGAGGATTTGAGTTGATTCAATTCTGCTGTGGTGGGAATTTGGGTGAAGGTTGCCAAATACAAGGAGGAGTTTGACAATTTTTCACTTACGGTAAGGTCGGGCAATTCTGTCGTTGAGGAAGCCTCAATGTGGTAGGTTCCGCTTTGAAGTTTTACCGGAACGCTTTGCTGGGCAATGGCCGCAGACGAAAAGCACAAGGTCAATACGACGCTTGTCACTAGAGGAAAGTAGTGTTTTTTCATAGTTAATTTTTTGTGATCTACGCGTGAATCAGTAAATATAGTAAACTCTTTTTCAGGTTGTTTTGTTTATTAGGCCACCCCGAAAAAAAGACCATCCATCAAAACTCACTTCATTCTTTTTTGTTGGTCTGTATTTGTACTTTAGACCCTCAATACCATTTTGATGAAAAAATGATGAAAAAATTGATTCTCTGGGCTCTTGCCCTTGCCTCAATAACTCGCCTTCAGGCGCAGTCCTCTTCAGAAATACAGCACGATTTAGAAAAGCTGATGAACTTTCATTCGGCAATCTACATTGCAGCGCATCCAGACGATGAAAACACCCGTGTTATCGCATGGTTGTCCAAGGGACGTTTGGTATCTACTTCTTACATGTCTCTAACCCGTGGGGACGGTGGACAGAATCTAATTGGGGGCGAACTCGGTCCAGAGCTTGGAATCCTAAGAACCCAGGAATTGTTGGCCGCTCGCAGAATTGACGGTGGAAATCAGTATTTCTCAAGAGCCGTGGATTTTGGATACAGCAAAACCGCAGAAGAAACCCTTTCGTTTTGGGACAAGGAGGAAATCCTAAAGGACGTCGTTAGAGTAATACGCCAAGTACAACCCGAGGTGATAATCACTCGTTTTCCACCCGACAAACGCGCCGGACACGGTCATCACACCGCTTCTGCTATGTTGGCGTTGGAAGCCTATGACAAAGCTGCGGACCCCAATTTTTATCCTTCAGAATTTAAGGGGCTCAACCCTTGGCAAGTTACTTCTGTGTATTGGAACGCCTCGGTTTGGTGGAATCCCGATTTGGACAGCATTGCTGCCAACGATCCGAAGTACTTGGCCTTTGATATTGGAGGATACGATCCCTTGCTAGGAGTCAATTACAACGAGTTGGGAAGCAAGGCCCGTTCACAGCACAAATGCCAAGGATTTGGAGTGTCCATACAAAGAGGATCTACCATGGAGTATTTCCAATGGTTAAAAGGGGAAGTGTTGGAAAATGACTTTTTTGACAATGAGCTTTCCGATTGGAATCAAATTACCGCAACCGATAACGGTACGGAATGGGTGGAGAAAATCATCCGAGATTTTGATCCCAAAAACCCCGGTCAATCGGTAGATGAATTGGCAAGCCTATTGGACGCTTTAGAGAGCGCTCCTCGTTCGGAATACGGAGAGAGAAAAAAGGAAGAGCTCAAGAAATTGATTGTGGCCTGTGCGGGGCTTTACGCCGAAGCCTTGGCACCCGAGTACTATGCCCTCAATCAAACCGAAATCACCATCAAAACCGAGTGGTTGCAAAGAAACCCCACACCCAACCCCATCGTGTTGTCAGAATTGAGAACCCTCAGAGGAGTGGAGGAAATCAATGAAGCCCTTCCTATCAATGAGATTTATACAAGTGGTGTACTAGAACCCACGCCCATAGAAACATCGCAGCCCTATTGGCTCAAAAACCCATATGACAAGGTATACAGCGTTTCCAATTCCTCAGATATTGGAAAACCCGAAAACGATCCTGCCATGACGGTAGAAGCCGTTCTTCAATACGGTGAAGTTCAATTCGTTCACACGTTGCCTGTAATCTACAAGTGGTCAGAACGCGTGGAGGGAGAACTCAAAAGGCCCTTTGGTGTGGCACCCACGGTGGCGGGTAACCTTTCGCAAAGCACTTATGTTATTGTAGGCACCCAGAAGTTTATGGCTCAGGCCTCCATAACCTATTTTGGAGGGCAGCCCGACAGTGTAAGAATTGGTTTGACTTCACCTTCGGGGAATCTTGCAGAGGCTCAGTATCAATGGGTTTCTTTTGAAAAATCTCTACAAGAGGTCATCGTGAATTTTGAAGTTGAGATCCCAGAGGATGTAGAAGAGTTTACACTTCACCTTTTGGACGCTCAAGGGAATGCACTTCCCGGATTGCAGCGCATTGAGTATTCTCATATTCCCTATCAAATCTCCTTCACTCCTAAGGTGTCTAAAGGAATCAAACCAAAGTTGGAAGTAACTTCGGGTTTGATAGGATACGTCCAAGGGGCCGGCGATCAGGTGGATAAGGCCCTGAGAGAAATGGGATGCCAGGTGGTAAACCTTACGCCAGAGCAATTGGCCACTGCGGATTTGAGCAAGTTTCAAACCCTTGTTTTTGGAATCAGGGCGTTTAACGTCTATCCTCAATTATCTAATTCCAAGGAGGCCGTATTGGAGTACATCTTTAATGGAGGAAACGTAGTGGTCCAGTACAATACGAGCAGCCGATTTAGACCGACGCCCATTCCCTTTGCACCCTTTGAATTGCAAGTGGGTAGGGGAAGGATTTCTGAGGAGGACGCTGAACTCAAGCGCATTTCTAGAAATCCCATTCTCAAGCGTCCCAATAGAATGAAGAATGATGACTTTGACAATTGGGTACAAGAGCGCGGGCTGTACTTTGGTGAGACCTACGCGGAGAACTTCGACGAAATTTTTGAAGGCCATGACAAAGGCGATGATCCTTTGAGGGGAGCCCTTTTGGTGGCTGATTACGGCAAGGGAAGATTTATTTACACGGGAATTAGCTTTTTTAGACAATTGCCTGCGGGGGTTCCTGGCGCGTATAAACTATTGGCAAACTTAGTTTCCTATGAGCCCTAAAGAAACCAAGAAAATATTCTCAAACTGGAAACAGATTTACTGGGTAGTTTTTGCCAGCCTGGTAGCTCAGATTCTGTTTTTTATGTACTTGACTAAAACCTTCTCTTCATGAATTTATTGGATTGGTTGGTTTTGGGTCTTACCCTGTTGGCCATTGTTGGGTATGGGGTATACAAAACTCGTAAGAACCAGAGCGTAGAAGGATTTCTCACGGGAGATCACTCTTTAAAGTGGCCCACGATTGGACTTTCCATTATGGCAACTCAGGCCAGCGCCATTACCTTCTTGTCTACACCGGGGCAGGCCTTCCAGTCGGGAATGGGCTTTGTGCAATTTTACTTTGGGCTGCCTATAGCCATGATCATCATCTCCGCCTTTTTCTTGCCTAGATACTACAAGCTGAACGTCTTCACCGCTTACGAGTATTTGGAACAGCGCTTTGACGGCAACACGCGAATTTTTACCGCCTCTCTGTTTTTACTTTCCAGAGGACTGGCCGCGGGAATTACCATTTACGCCCCGGCCATTATTCTCAGTACGCTTTTGGGGTGGGATTTAAACCTCATGAATATTGCGGTGGGAGTTTTGGTAATTATTTACACCGTGAGTGGAGGAACCAAGGCGGTGAGCCTTACTCAGAAATGGCAGATGGGGGTTATCTTTTTGGGGATGGCCTTGGCCTTTTACTATGTCCTCCAAGGACTGCCCGATGACCTTTCCTTCCTAGGTGCATTGGAAGTGGCCGGTTGGGCAGATAAAATGGAAATCATCAATACCGATGTTAGCTATTCCGAGCGATATACATTGTGGTCTGGTTTGACAGGAGGATTGTTTTTGGCCCTTTCCTATTTTGGAACAGATCAATCTCAGGTTCAAAGATATTTGGGAGGAAAGAGCCTCAAGGAATCTCGATTGGGTCTGTTGTTCAACGGACTTTTTAAAGTACCCATGCAGTTCGCTATTCTCTTGGTGGGCATTATGGTGTTTGTGTTTTATCAATACACACGTCCCCCAGTATTCTTTAACCAGACGGGATATGAAGCGGCGGTTCAATTGGATACAGATGGCGTATTGGAAGACTTAAACGCCCAACATATCCAAGTCTTTGAGCAGAAGAAAGCCGTTCTCAACCAATGGGACCGAAAGATGGGCAACACCGAGGAGATCAAGGCTCAATACCAAGAACTCAATGCGCAGCAAGTTCAAATTAAAAATGAAACCCTAGCTCAAATCAAAAAGCTGGACAAAGAGATTGTCACCAAGGATTCTGACTACGTCTTTTTGACTTTTGTGGTCAATCACCTTCCTCATGGAATTATTGGAATTCTTTTAGCCGTCATATTCTCTGCAGCCATGAGCTCCACAGCAGGAGAACTCAACGCATTGGCATCAACTACCATGGTGGACTTTGTAGACAAGTATTCAACCAAAAAGCGGACAGAAAAACAGAATTTGAAACTCTCCAAAATCATAACTTTAGCGTGGGGAGTTGGTGCCATTGGAATTGCTTTGGCAGCTGACTTGTTTGACAACCTCATTCAGCTAGTAAACCTTTTGGGCTCCCTTTTCTACGGAACCATATTGGGGATTTTCTTGGTGGCCTTCTTTATCAAATTCGTGAAGGCCAGAGCCATGTTTTTCGCAGCACTATTAGGAGAAGCCTTGGTCTTGGGAATTCACACTCTGGTAGTCACGGAATATTTGGACATTGGGTTTCTATGGTACAATGCCATTGGCTGCGCGGCGGTAGTGATTTTTGCCCTGATTTTTCAAGGTATGCTGCCTGGGAAGAGAGAAGTGGCTGAAATTTAAATTCACCAAGAGTCCTAAACCCCCGCATTCTTTTTCATGCGCTCCACCATTTCAAATACGGCAGGGCAAGAAGCAATGTTTCTCTGCGTTAGCGAAAGGATTTCTCGTTGGTTTCTGCGGTCTGTATGTGGGTATTCTCGGCAGGCCTTGGGTCTTACTTCGTAAATAGAACAATAGTTGTCTGTGCCCAGAAAGGGGCAGGGTAGAACGTTGAGAACCCAATCGTTGTCCTCGTCTTTGTGGAGGTATTTGGTTACGAATTCTGCCGGGCGCATGCGAAAGTGCTTTCCCAAGCGTTCAATGTCTTTTTCTGTAAAGAGCGGACCTGTTGTTTTGCAACAATTGGCGCAGGTCAAACAATCGGTTTCTTCAAAGACTTCGTCGTGTTGCTCATGAATGATTCCGTCAAGTTTTCCCCCTTTGAGCCTTCTCAATTTTTTGAAAAACGCCTGGTTTTCCACTCGGTTCTTTTTGGCTTTAGCCGAAAGGTCTTGGAGGTGCTTTTCTACGGGATCCATAATGCAAACGATTCGGAGAGGTTAATTAAAAGGTTGAATTACTCGTTGAGGAGTTCCACAACAAAAGCTTCTGTTTCCTGAATCAAGTCATCATATTCTTGAGTGCCGGGTCCTGCAAATCCCGTATGAATTCTTCTCACTTGCCCCTTTTTGTCAATAAAAATGGAAGTGGGGTAGCTCATCACGTGATTGATCATGGGCAAAGCGGCTTTTGTGCTTTCCGCTCCCGTCTTCCCAGCGAAGAGCATGGGATAGGGAATATTGAGGTCCTTTATCATTTTCTGGATGCCGCTAGAGGCTTTGTCGTAATCCTCATATCGCTCAAAGCAAATGCCGTAAACATCCATTCCTTGCTCGTTGTACTTGTCGTAGAGATCCACAAAAAAGCGCGTCTCATCCATACAGTTATGGCACCACGATCCTGAAATTTGAATCACAGTTACCTTACCCGCTTGAGTCGATTGGTTGCTGGTAACCGTACCCTTGTTTAATTCTGGGTTTACCGCCGGGAAGGCAAAGGCAAATTCCTCTGCATCGGGCAGCATGCAGGTGAGTCGGTTGGGGTCATCCAATGTATAGGAAGGGTCCTTGGCGGCTGCAAAGGGATAAAACCCCGTCATGCCCGAATAGAAATTTCCGCGAAGAGAATCTCCCTCTATGGTCCCAATAAAAGAGTAGGAGGTGATTCCGTCAAATCCATAAATCTCAAAATCGTTTCCGGATACTTGTCCTTCCAAAAAGCGGTAATCGCCGGTATTGGTCTGGAAGGTCCCTGTAACGCGAGATCCCTTTTGGCTAAATGTCCCTTTGGCAATCCATCCGTTATCGCCCTCGCGGAAAAACTGAGTTTTCCATGCGCCGTCCATGGAGGCGTTGGCATTGGCAGTTTTAAAGCGTTGGTTGTTTCCCTTTTCTCCCGTGAGGTCAATTCGGTAATCGTCTCTATCTAAAACGGTGAAATATCCGCTGACAGCGCCTCCGTCTTTAGTTACAATTAAAGCTGAGTTAAATACGGGGATGTCAATGTAAAGACTGTCATCTGTTCCATTGAACTCTGTGGCTTCTAGCGTTTCTCCTCCGTTGTAAATCTTGATGACGTCGGATCCAAAATTCATAACAAAGGGCAGTGCCACCGAGTCATTGGGGTGAAGCTCCATTCTGAAGTCTCCTGAGAAGAAGGCTTCTGTGTTTCCTTCTTTTGTCTCATTATTAGAATTGGATTCAGGAGGGCCTGAGCAAGCAATCATTAAGGCAGCGGCGGTGTAGAGAAGTGTTTTCATGACGTGTGAGTTTGAATGTGTAACCTCCCAAGGGCTACAATGTTTTTTTCTCCGTTTTACTGAATTCTCTTTAAGTGTAGAATGTATCGGTCCTTACAAGCCTCCGATCGAGTGTCGGGATTTAGGAATTCCGCATTCAAGGCCGTGATGTGAAATTTGTGGAGAATCTGTTTATCGGCAACCTCATAGTTCGATAAATCCAATTGATGCAGCATTTCTGGATTGACATAAATCCAACATTCCTCCGGTTGAAGTTCCGCAAAAGAGGCTCCAGAAATTTTTGGATAAAAGTTTCGAGAATACAAGTCAAAAGTAAATACCGATTCATGTTCTAAAATAAATCCGCGATCCGTTGGGATTTCGTTTTCCAAAAACCACTTTCCCGCAACTGCCGGTGATTGGTATGGGAAGAGGTTGGGATAAAAGTGCAGGGTCAAAACGGTGTTGGTCGCCAATGCAATCACTGCTGTAGACAGAATGATTCTGTTGACCGTGGCCTTTCCCCAAAAATTGAAAAAGCCATATCCCGTAAGCCCTACCCACAAAATAACGACCCAGATATTGGGGTTCGGGAAAGCCCAAAACAAAAGCGCAGCGCTGATTAATGTCAAAATCAAGGACACGAAAAGTTGAATTCCCGTCAGCGAATTTCTCCACCACGCAGGTTTTTCAAAGGATATTCTCAAAATAAATTCCGAGGTGATGATGGCCACAAAAGGGAAGGTAGGCCAAATGTAATGAGGAAGCTTGTAGTGCGACATGGACATTGCCACAAAGGGAAGTAAGGTTCCTCCCAAGGTTAGCCATTCTTGCTTGGGTCTCTTTTTAAAGACATCTCGAACGGTGTGAAACACTCTCCATAAAATGGCCCAAACGGCCAATAATGCCCAGGGTAAAAAGGACCATAAAAAAGTGTGGACAAAGAAGAAAGGTCCGGATCCGTCATCCCAAACATTCTCACCGGTCAAGCGGCCAAAAGACTGAGTCCAAAAGTAAAATTCCACCCCAGAGACATGGGATTTAATCACGGGGTCTCCTTGGCTGTGAAAGATGATCTCCTTTTCGGGATGAAGGTCAAATTGATGGTACAATCCCCAAACCATTGGCAAAAGAACCAATCCAGAAATGGCCAAACCGGCCAACCACTGCCACTTGAACAGATCTTTGTAATTCTGTCTTCCCACGATGTAACTACCTACGGCCAGTGCGGGAATCATAATTCCCAGTGGGCCCTTGGCCAACATGGCCACGCCAATGGCTAAAAATCCAAAGACTAGGTTTCTGAATTTTTGGTAATGTAAAAAAGCCATGATTTGCCAAACGGCAAAGATGACGGCCCCGGTGAGTAAGGTGTCTGTCCTCACGTCGTTGTTCATCAAGAAAGTGGCCTGTGTCGTCAGAAGAATCAAACACGCAACAAAACCAATTCTCTTGTTGTACAATAAATGACCGAGCTTGTAGGTGGAAATGAGTCCCAAAATGGTGAATAGCAAAGAGGGGAGCTTAAACGCCCAGTTGCTGACTCCAAAAATTTGATACATCCATGAAGCCGTCCAAAAAACCAATGGCGGTTTGTCTAGGTAATCTACACCGCGGTACATGACTTCTAGGTAGTTTCCGGTTCGCGCCATATCCATACTCATGGCAGCGTACTGGGCAGAATCTACCTCCATCACCTCCAAAAACAATCCGCTTATGTACAGGAAGGTAGCCACAAAAAAGACTACCTGCATTGACCATTTAGAGAATAAACCCATTAGATGTTCATTTCGGATTTAATGGTTTGAATTTGATTGAGGAGCTTTTCCTTGCTCGCCTCGTATTGGTCAGCTGTACACGTTTCGTTCACACTGATATAAAATTTGATTTTGGGCTCTGTGCCAGAAGGTCTTGCCGTAATTTTGGCGCCGCCTTCGGTAAGGAGTTGAATCATATTGGTGGCGGGAAGATCAATGGCTTGAGTCGTTCCTGTCGCAATTTCTTTGGTAGTGAGAGAATTGTAATCCATAACGTGAGTCACGGTTTCTCCTCCCAGTTGAGAAGGTGGGTTGACCCTGAGGTCTTCCATCATTGCGGCAATCTCTTGAGAACCGCTGATTCCCTTTTTGGTCATGGAAACCAACGCTTCTTGGTAGTGACCGTATTCACAGTGAATTCTCTGTAATTCTGTAAGCATGTCAGATCCCTTGGCTTTGGCTTCGGCGGCTACCTCGGCTATCATAACAGCAGAAGCAATGGCGTCTTTATCGCGAACAAAATCGCCCACGAGATATCCATAGCTTTCTTCTCCTCCTACGAGGAATTTTTCACGGCCTTCGGTTTCTCCAATGAGTTTTGCAATCCACTTAAATCCGGTCAAGCACTTTTTGGTTTTTACCCCGTGAGCGGTACCGATTTTTTCTAATAAATCGGTGGTTACCACGGTTTCGGCAATAAATTCATTGCCCTTGAAATTTCCAGCTTCTGCGTTTTTTCGCAATACGTATTCCACGAGAAGTGAGGCGGTTTGATTTCCGTTGAGCAAGTGCATGTTTCCGTCCTTTCCCCTCACGGCAATTCCCACTCTATCCGAATCGGGGTCCGTGCCGATAACCAAATCAGCACCTGTCTCATTCGCTCTTTCGACGGCGAGCTTTAAGGCTTCTGCTTCTTCGGGATTGGGGCTAATTACTGTCGGGAAGTTACCATCGGGTGTTGCTTGAGATTCCAAGATGTCTACTTGTGTGAATCCCATTTTTTCCAGCGCAGGAGGGAGGAGTGTAATGGAAGTTCCGTGAAGAGCGGTAAAGACAATTTTTAAATCTTTTTTGCCCTCATCCGACAAGCTCAAATTGGCAATGTCCTCTACGTAAGGGTCATCGATGTCCGTACCCACGCTGTGAATGAGTTCGGATTTACCCGTAAAAATCACGTCTTTTAAGACCACCTTTCTCACCTCTTGGATAACTCCTTTGTCGTGTGGAGGAACCAATTGACCGCCATCGCTCCAGTACACTTTGTATCCGTTGTACTCTTTGGGGTTGTGGCTTGCGGTGAGAACAATACCCGCTTGACAATTCAGTTTTCTTACCGCATAAGAAAGTTCTGGCGTAGGTCGCAGCGACTCGAAGAGGTACACGGAAATGTTATTTCCACTCAAAACCTCCGCAACGCCTTCTGAGAATTCCCTGGAAAAATTACGGGAGTCATGGGCAATGGCTACTTTGAGGTTGTCATCTCCTGGAAACTGTGCCTTGAGATAGTTGGCAAGACCTTGTGTGGCCAGTCCCAACGTGTATTTATTGATTCGGTTGGTTCCTACGCTCATAATACCGCGCATTCCACCGGTTCCAAAATCCAGGTCTTTGTAGAAGGATTCCACCACCTCTTGTGGGTTTTCCGACAACCATTGGGTTACGGTGTTTCTAGTGGTTTCATCAAATAATTCGGTAGTCCAAAAAAGGGCTTTGTCTTTGATTTCTTGGGTTAAGTCCATGGTTTTATCGTACTGAGTTAATAGAGGCAGCGCCTGATAAGTCTTCGGTGATGGCGGGATTTCCCTTGTAGCTAATGCTTGAAGCGCCCGAGGCGTTTACAATGAGTTCTTGCGTGGCGTGAATTTTAATTTCTGAAGCGCCCGATGTACTGATTTTACAGCGGTCCGCCTCCAATTCATACGCATCAATTGAAGTGGCTCCGGATACATCAATTTTGGCCATCTGAACCCGTCCACTCAAATCCAGTTCAGAAGCTCCTGAAGCGCGAATTTCCAATTTGGAAACGCGAACCTCGGCATCAACTTCTGAGGCCCCAGAGCCTCTGATGGATAAATAGTCCCCCGCAATGGTGTTGGCCGATTCAAAATCACAAGCCCCAGAAATGCGAATAGATTCTAGGACGGGTGATGTAATGAACAAGTCCAATTTGTCTGCGTCTGACACCTTATCTGAAATTTCCGCAGAGATCTCATTGTCGTCAATGGTAATGGTAACGTACTCGGATATGTTTTCATGAGTAACCAAGGTCACCTCGTGGATGGGCCCTTGTCTGTAGTGCACATTAAAAAAACCAGAAACCTCAATGTATGTAAAGGATTCCGGTTCAATGACTGTGCGTTCCACCTGTCCTTTTCCCTTTATGCCCATGGCACAGGAAGAGAGAATGGCAACGACCAAAAGTTTGGCCGTAGTGGATATTGTTTTGGATACAATAGCTTTCATGGGGGTAGTTTACTTTACAGGTAAAGGTAGCGTTTTAGGCCTTTTATTCCACGCGGCCTTTGGGCAAAAAAATACCCCGCACAAGGCGGGGTATTGTAAAGTGATTTCGAAACTTATTTAATGAGGTCATAAGATCTTTTCACAAAGGCAGTCAAAGCCTCACCGTGCAACAAGTTTTGTTGAAGCATGGCCAAGTCAATGGCTTGATTGATGACTTGCGCTCTGTCTCCTTCTGACGTTTCAATAATCTTAGTGGCCAAGGGGTGATTGGCGTTTACCACCAAGTTGTATTGTTCGGGGAAGTTGTCCATTCCCATCATTCCTCCACCCGACATTGACATTTCTTTCATGCGTCGGATAAATTCTGGGACGGTAATAGAAAAGGGCTCTTCCTCGCTGTCGAGTTTTTCAATTTTCACGGTAAACTTGGCTGTGTCCACGTTCTTTTCAATAGACTCTGTCAAAGCCTTTTCTTGATCTTCAGAGAGTTTAGAAAGCGTGTTTTCTTCTTTCTTGATCAAGTTGTCAATGGTGTCAGAATCTACGCGAGAGAATCGGAGGTTGGTCTTCTCTGTTTCCAATTTTTGGATGAGGTGGCTTACGATGGGGCTGTCCAAAATCAATACGTCATAGCCCTTGTTTTCAGCTTTAGCAATAAAGCTATGCTGCGCTTCTGCGTGAGAAGCGTATAGGATTACCGTATCGCCATTGCTGTTGGTCTGCGCCTCTTTTACCTTGTCCAAGTACTCTTGGAAGGTGTAGTATTCACCTTTGGCATTTTTGTAGAGTGCGAATTTCTCCGCCTTGTCGTAAAACTTGGCTTCGCTCAACATTCCGTATTCAATGATCACCTTGATGTCATCCCATTTGGATTCAAAGTCCTCGCGGTTGTTGCGGAACATTTCATCGAGTTTATCGGCGACTTTTTTGGTGATGTGTCCAGAGATTTTCTTTACGTTTCCGTCTGCCTGCAAGTAGGATCTACTTACGTTGAGAGGAATGTCTGGAGAATCTACCACTCCGTGCAACATGGTCAAGAACTCAGGGACAATACCCTCTACGTTATCGGTAACAAAAACCTGGTTTTGGTAGAGTTGGATTTTGTTTTTCTGAATTTCCATGTTGGGCTTTAGCTTGGGGAAGAACAAAACTCCCGTCAAGTTAAAGGGGTAGTCCACGTTCAGGTGGATGTTGAATAGGGGCTCATCAAATGTAGCCGGGTACAATTCGCGGTAAAATGCCGTGTAGTCCTCGTCGCTTAAGCTACCTGGAGATTTAGTCCATGCGGGCTCTGTGTTGTTGATGATGTTGGGAACCTCAGTGGTTACCGCGTCGTCGCCTTCTCCTTCCTTTTGCTCGGTGGTTCCAAACTGAATGGGGATGGGCATAAACTTGGCGTATTTAGCCAATAGCTCAGCAATTCTTCCCTCTTCCAAGAACTCCGTTGAATCGTCAGCGATGTGAAGGATGATTTCTGTTCCTCTGTCTGCTTTCTCCGTTTTTTCAAGGGTAAATTCTGGGCTGCCTTCACAGGTCCAGTGAACGCCTTCTCCGGTGCCCAACTGAGTGTGTGATTGAGAGATGATTTCTACTTTCTTAGCCACCATAAAGGCAGAGTAGAAACCGAGTCCAAAGTGACCGATGATTCCGGCGTTGTCTACCTTGTCATCGTATTTTTTCAGGAACTCTTCCGCTCCCGAGAAGGCCAATTGGTTGATGTATTTTTCCACTTCTTCCTCCGTCATACCAATTCCTCGGTCAATGACGTGCAGCGTTCCCGCCTCTTTGTCTACTTTGATTTGTAGAGTAAGGTCTCCCAATTCTCCTTTGGCCTCTCCCAAAGAAGTGAGGTGCTTGAGTTTTGTAGAGGCATCTACTGCGTTTGAGATGAGCTCACGCAAAAAGATTTCGTGGTCTGAGTAAAGAAATTTCTTAATAATGGGGAAGATGTTATCCGCCGTTACATTGATTTTTCCTGAAGCCATTTGTTTATGTATTTGTCAATTCTAATTTTTGATTCATTCGCAGGTTTTCCCCGCGATGATTCTACCCTACTCAACCAATATGCCAAGAGGGTGGTTGTGACAAGATGTCGTTAAAAAAGAAAGACTGGGGGTGAAAGTTGGCTATTGTGACTTTTCTAGCTTGGCCAAATACGACAATTTGTACAAGTCGTAGACCTTTGTGTCAGGCGCTGTGGCGAGTTTTTTCTCCCAAAGGGCATGGCTGTAGTCAAAGAGTAGGGACATGGGAGTTACCATACCTGATTTCTTAATGCGCTGATACCATTTGTAGAGGGTAATGTCTTCGTCTACCTTTCCGTCTTCCATCAGTTTTTGAAGGGACTCAACCGCTGTTTTGGTCTTTTCAATAAATGTTGCGTTGTCATCCAATCCCACGTGGTGCGCAGGGTTGTTGATGTGAAGAAGAGAAATGGCATTGTGCTTTAGAGACTTTCCAAAAAGGGTGTCTTCGTGTCCGTATTGGGTCAGACTTTCGTCGAAACCAATTTTCTCAAAAGCAGACTTTTTTAGACAGAAATTAAACGATGAGAAGGCTGAGTAGGGATGCTGATTTCTCTCCTCCGCCGTGCGCTCTTCCTTGTTTTTGCCAATGGTGTATCTCAATAGGTATTCCCTCTCGGGAACCTCGTTGGAATAGGATGTCCCACCGCAGAGTACATCGGCCTTGTCAAAGGCGGCAACGTACTGAGCTAAAAAGTCATCTGAGGCAATTTCTGCATCGGCATCCAAGAAGAGAAGCCATTCGTATTGGGCCTTTTTTGCCAATTGATTCCTATTGGCTGATCGACCTAAATGTTCCGTATCAATAGAGTATTCAACGCCTTCAAGGTCGTTGAGTTTTTGATTTTCTGAGGCGTGTGATGAACTTCCGTGATTGTCAGAAGCCAATATTTCAAAGGGAATGCCTAGTTGCTTTCCTTGGTGGTGAAGCTCTTGAACTAATGGACCTAGTGGCCAGTCAAATGTGGGGATGAGAATTGATAGCATCTTAGAGGGAGCGTTGAACGGTTTCTACTACGCGACCTTGATCGCATTTAATGGTCTTGGAAGGAAACTTTAAAATCAAGGAGTAATCATGCGTGGCCATCAAAATCCCCGTCCCAGAGGCGTTGATATCCTTTAGCAATAACATGATTTCTTCTGAAGTTCCGGGGTCCAAATTCCCGGTCGGTTCATCAGCTAAGATAAGTTTGGGGTCATTCAGGAGGGCTCTTGCAATGGCAATGCGCTGCTGTTCCCCTCCAGAGAGTTGGTACGGCATCTTGTGTCCCTTGGTAGACATACCTACCTTTTTTAGGACTTCCTGAATCTTTTGGTCGATGGCTTTTTTATCCTTCCATCCCGTTGCCTTAAGCACAAACAATAGGTTGTTGTTTACGGAGCGGTCGGTCAACAATTGAAAGTCCTGAAAAACAATTCCAAGCTCTCGTCTCAAAAATGGTATGTCGCTGTCTTTTAGTTCGTTGAGAGAAAAATCAGTTACCTGGCCTTGGCCTTGTTGCAAAGGCAAATCACCGTAAAGAGTTTTGAGTAAACTGGACTTTCCACTTCCCGTTTCGCCAATCAAGTAAACAAACTCATGAGACGCCACAGAAAGGTTTACAGAAGACAGCACCAAGTGTTCCCTTTGAAAAATATTTACATCGCGTAAATCAATTACGTTTTGGGTACTCATGCCTGCATTTTTGGTTGTGTTTCCATACAAAGAAACAATTTATCTCGTTATTCTGGTACAGCCCCCAACAAATAACTCATTGAATTTTCGACGAATTCAATTAACAATCCAATATTGATAAGATATCGAAGACGGCGTTACGTAAGAAACGGTAATCGATATTTTTGAGAGGTAAAACACAAGGTATGATCCAAAAATCGCTAGGACTCACGCTGGTATTTCTTCTCAGCACCCTACTTAGCTGGTCCCAAATCACCACTTGGGAGACTTCAGTGGGAAAGGTTTACGAGGAGGGCAAGACCCTTTATGACCAAGGCCTCTACGGTGGGGCTTCCCAGAAGTTTGAAGAAGTTCTCAACTCCAACATTGACAAGAAATCACTCTGGTACGAGCGAGCTCAGTACTACCACGCCATGACCGCGGTTTATCGCATGAACGTGGATGCCGATAGACTGATGACGGCATTTGCGGAAGATCACCCAACCAGTCCCTTACTTCAGGAGGGGATATTGGAAACGGCTACGTACTTTTTCAACAAAAAGAGATACAAGAAAGCCCAACAGTGGCTGCTCAAACTCAATCCCGATGACCTGAGTGGTGACGTCAAATACAACTACCTCTTCAAGAGAGGGTACACTTATTTTGACCAAAAGGAAAATGACAAGGCCAAGGCGGACTTTTACTCGGTTCTTGACAAAGAGTTTTCCATGCAAACCTCTGCGCAGTACTACTACGCCCACCTTTCGTACGCAGATTCCAATTACGTTACGGCGCTCAAGTACTTTATTCCCCTCAAGGAAGATCCCAATTTTGGTCCCATTGTGCCGTATTACTTGGCACAAATTTACTACCAAACAGAGCAGTACGATGAGCTGTTGGAAGTGGGTGAATCTCTAATTGATCAAGCGGCAGAATCTCGCGTTCCTGAAATTGCCAAGCTTATTGGAAATGCATTTTACCAAAGAAAAGACTACCTGCAAGCGCTTCCCTATCTAGAACTCTACAAAGACAAGGGAGGTAAGATGAGAGTTACCGATTGGTACGAACTCGGATTTACCTATTACCGGTTGGAAAAATACAACAAGGCTAAGGAGGCCTTTAACAAAATTGTCAAAGGGAAGAGTGACTTGGTTCAGAACGCCTATTTCCACTTGGCCGACTGTTATCTAAAGACCGATCAAAAGGCAGAGGCCTTAGTTTCCTTCCGTGCAGCTAGCCAAATCGATGTGGATCCCGCCATTGCGGAGGAAGCCAATTTCTTGTACGCCAAGTTGAGCTACGAGGTGGCCAACCCCTACGAGGACGCCATCAAAGCGTTGACAGACTTTCACGAAAAGTATCCGAACTCCCTCAAACTAGAAGAGGTCAACAACTATTTGGCCAACCTCTTTTTGACCACCAAAGACTACGACAGAGCCCTTAAGGCCTTGAATCGCACCAACCTCAACTCGCTGCCCCTGCAAGAGGCCTACCAAAAGGTGAGCTATTACAAAGGGGTTGAGGTTTACAATGCATTGATGTGGAAGCAGGCCATTGCGCTCTTTAAGCAATCCAGAAAATACCCCATCAACCAGACGACTTTAGCATTGTCCTATTTCTGGGAAGCGGAAGCGTACTTTAGAACTCAGGAAATGGAAAAGGCCTTGGCCTCCTTAAATCAATTCCAGAAAGTTCCCGGAGTATACAATTTGTCAGAGTTTCCGGCTTCTTTGTACAACGAAGCATACGCCCTTTTCTACTTGGAGAGATACGGAGACGCCGCCACACAGTTTAGACTGTTTTTGGACGATAAGAAGGCAACGGCCTCTAGATATCGAGATGCACAAGTGCGATTGGCCGATTGTTACTTTATGATCGCCAACTACGCCCAAGCGAGTAAATACTACAAAAGCTACACAAAACAGAAAAAGGCCCAAGACATGGATTACGCCTTGTTCCAATGGTCTCTTTGTGAAGGCCTCAAGGGGAATCCTCAAACCAAGGCCAATTTGCTCAATCAGTTGATTGACGACTATCCAACGAGTAAGTACGCGATTAGCGGACAGTACGAGTTGGCTTCAACCTA
This sequence comes from uncultured Schleiferiaceae bacterium, assembly GCA_965658445.1. Lineage (GTDB taxonomy): Bacteria > Bacteroidota > Bacteroidia > Flavobacteriales > Schleiferiaceae > CBFHSF01. Next base: position 212,490 of record CBFHSF010000001.1, read on the forward strand.
CTTAAAGCAAGATCAATATCAGCAAGCCTTAGCTGTATACCAACGCTTTGTGACCAATTACCCTCAGTCTACTCACGCCAAAAGAGCGTATTTGCAGATGGGGGTGATCTACAGAAACATGGATGAATACGACAAGTCCATTGAGCAACTGAAGAAAGTGGTAGAAACCTATCCCGCAACACCTGAGGCCAATGAGGCGATTTCTTTCGCCAAGTTGGTTTACAGCAAAACCAACAACATGGATGAGTACATCACATGGGTGGAGAGCATAGACTTTGCGGATGTGAAAAAAGCAGCGTTGGATTCAACGGTCTACACTACAGCTTATGACTACTACGGTTTAGGAGATTGTGCACAAGCCATTGAAGGTTTTAACACCTACTTAGAAAGATTCCCTTTGGGGTACTTTGCCAATGAGGCTCATTTTTACCTCGCAGAATGTTCTTATGCGGACGGCGATTTGGCAACTGCCAAAACGAGTTACGATGCTGTGGCTTATGCAGAACCCAATGCCTACACGGAGCGCAGTTTGGCCAAGTTGGCTTACATGGCTTACCAAGATGACGAGTTTGCCAAAGCCATAGAATACTACGACCAGATGATTTCATCTTCCGAGGACATCAATACCTATAGAACTGCCAACGTTGGGTTGATGCGCTCTCACCAAAAAGAAGGTCATTTGATGAAGGCCATACAGTACGCAGAAATCATTATTGGAGATGACAAGATGGAGCCAGAGGTGGTCAACGAAGCCTATGTGATCAAAGCCAGAAATCTTTGGGAAACCGAAAACGTAAATGCCGCCCATCAGGCCTTTATTGACTTGGAGAAAATTGCGGAAGGCGAGCCCAAGGCAGAGGCGAAGTACTACCTCGCACAGATAATGCACGACAAGGGAGAGTACGATTCCAGTAACGCCAAAGTTTTTGACCTCATAGAAAACTTGCCCGGTTATCCCGAGTGGAGATACCGCGCATTGATTGTCCTTTCTAAAAACTACTACGCCTTGAACGACCCCTTCCAGGCCAATTACACTGTGGACTTTGTAATCGACAAAGCCTATTCAGAAGAAATTGTAAACGACGCCAAGGAGTTTAAAATGGTCATGTCTCAAGAAAAGACGCAACGCGAAATGGAACGAGACCGACGGGAAGAAGAACTCAACAATACCTACATAGACCTTAGCGGTCTTTCAGAAATTGAAGAGATGGAAGAAACGCCCGCAGAAGAGATAGAGAAGACTGACAAAGAAGAGAATGGTAATGAAATCAAAAACGAAAGCGATGAGAAGTAAATTCAACTACTTAGGTGTAGCCGTTGGACTTTTGATTTCAACGGCCGTTGCCGCCCAGCCAAAAGAGAAAGTAGGATCTGTAGAGATCAATGTATTTGAATCGTACAAGGCCAATATCAAAGAGGCCAAGAAGGTTACCGGACAGCCCAATTATTCGGACTCTACAACTCGAAAGATTGCCTTGAAGTACGAGGTGCGTCCACGAGGCATGCAATTTCCGTATTCTCCGAAGCCCATTCCTGCAGCGCGCATTGCCAAAGCGCGTGTAGAGAAGTTTCCGAGCAACGGAGTGACTTTGGGGGTGGGTAATTACATCACGTCTTTTGCAGAGATCCAAACGGGAAGTAATAGAACTCGCGACTTTGTATGGAATGCCAGATTCCATCACTTCAGAACACAAACGGGTGTTTCAGATATTGTTTTTGACAAGAACACCCTCTACGAAAACCGCTTAGAAGCTCAGTTTAAAAAGCTTTACAGGTCTTCGCAATGGACGTCAGAGGTTTATGGGGATAATACCTTGTACAGCTTGTATGGAATTCCAAAGGTTGCTGGCATTACTGATACGGCCTTGCCTCAGACTCCGGAGTTGATACAGAACATGTACAACAGAGTAGGAGTTTCTTCACGTTACCGCTACACAGGAAAATCTTCTAAGGAATTCTTTAGGGGAGTTGGAGGAAAGTACGAGTACTACTTTGATGACTTCAGCACCAACGGTCACCGTGCCTACATTGATACCGATTGGCAGGTAAGAGCCGGAGATCAAGACATTGACATCCTCTTTGGTTTGGACTACAACAACACAAATCAGAATTCTGCCTTAACACAGCAATTCATTCCCAGGTTGCAGCCCACCATTCAGACCTCATTAAACAACGTGGCGTTCACTCTTGGTTTTAATGCGGTCATGCCGTACACAACCAATAATACTGGAGTTACCTCATCAGAGACTCGCTTTGGGTTTTTTCCCATTATCAAACTCCAAATGCCCTTGGCTAAAGACGTGTTGAGTTTCTATGCCGGAGTAGAAGGAGATGCTACCATTAACGACGTTTGGAGTTTATCAAGAGTCAATCCCTATTTGGCAAGCTATGTAGACGTGAAGCCTTCTTCTTATGTAAATGTATACGGAGGGTTGCGCGGAAAGCTATCCAAAACCTTGAGCTACAACTTGGGGGTTACTCAGCAGTGGAATACCGAGAAAGCCTTTTTCTACAGAGATCCCAGAGGAGTGCTCAACGGATCGGACCTAGGTACCTTTTTGGTGTTTTACGACAAACTCAACGACTTGGCCCTGCGTGCAGAGTTGGGTTGGGAATCCAAAGGCTGGGAAGCGGGTGTTTGGGGAACGTACCACTACTACGGAGGCCTCGAGCAATTGGCACAACCTTTTTACCTTCCTGAGTTAGAAGGAGGATTGGCCTTGTCTTATTTGTGGAAAAACAAAATCAAGCTCAATACAGATTGGTTGTTTGTAGGCGAGCGATACGCTTTTGATCCCGCTATCAACTATCCATTCCTTTCTCCCACGCTTGATTCTTACATAGATGCCAGATTGGGAGCTGAGTATTTTTACAACGCCAATTTAAGTGCGGGAATCAACGTAACTAACTTACTATCTTCTAGCTATGAGCAATGGTTGGGATACAATGCGCAAGAAATACGCTTTTTAATTACTCTCTCGTATAAATTTTAAAAAAAGGGCATCAGACCTAGCTAAAGTCTAGAAAGTTGCTAATTGTTGAAAAAAATGTTGAAAAACAGGGGTGTTTGACATAGGTCTACACCCCTGTTTTGCATTTAAAAGGTTATTTTTGTTCGAGACGATCTAATAATTATGGCTGAAGAAAAGAAAAATTACGGCGCCGGTAGTATTCAGGTTCTCGAAGGACTTGAAGCGGTACGCAAACGCCCCGGGATGTACATCGGGGATACCGGAATCAGAGGACTCCACCACTTGGTTTACGAGGTGGTTGATAACTCTATTGATGAGGCGCTTGCTGGTCACGCTACTACTATTGACGTGACAATAAATGAGGATAACTCCATTACCGTTAAAGATGACGGAAGGGGTATTCCCGTAGACATGCACCCCAAGGAAAATAAATCAGCCCTTGAGGTAGTAATGACTGTACTCCACGCCGGAGGTAAGTTTGACAAGGATTCCTATAAGGTATCTGGTGGACTTCACGGGGTAGGGGTATCCTGTGTGAACGCATTGTCAGATCCCTTAAGAGCTGAGGTTCACAGAAACGGAAAAATCTACGTTCAAGAATACAACAAGGGGGTTCCCTCAGGACCTGTAGAAGAAAAGGGAGCAACCGAAGACAGAGGAACTATTGTTTCCTTTAAGCCAGATCCTACCATCTTTACAGAGACGGTATACCACTTTGATATCATTGCGGCGAGAATGCGCGAGTTGGCCTTCTTGAATAAGGGTATACGCATTGGTTTGACCGATTTGAGAGAAAAGGACGAGGAAGGCAATCCCGTTTACGAAGAGTTTTATTCCGAAGGTGGTTTGGGTGAGTTTGTTGATTTTATCGATGCCACTCGCGAGAAACTCATTCCCGAAGTGATGTATATGGAAGGGGAAAAGGCAGGCATCCCCGTAGAGGTGGCCATGCACTACAATACTTCCTATTCAGAAAATATTCACTCCTACGTAAACAATATCAACACCCACGAAGGGGGAACCCACTTGGCAGGTTTTAGACGTGCCTTGACGCGTACACTCAAGAAGTATGCGGAAGAAAGTGGAATTCTCGCCAAGGAGAAGGTAGAAGTTTCTGGAGATGACTTTAGAGAAGGTCTGACGGCTGTAGTTTCTGTAAAAGTTATGGAGCCTCAGTTTGAAGGTCAGACCAAAACAAAACTCGGTAACCGCGAAGTAAGTGGTGCCGTAGACCAATTGGTAGGTGAGATGCTTACCAATTACTTGGAAGAGCATCCCAATGAAGCCAAGACCATCGTACAAAAAGTAGTGCTTGCAGCACGTGCACGTGTGGCCGCTCGCAAGGCTCGCGAAATGGTTCAGAGAAAAAACGTGATGTCCGGTTCAGGACTTCCCGGTAAACTCTCTGATTGTTCGAGTACAGACGCTGCAGAATGTGAGATTTTCTTAGTCGAGGGAGATTCGGCGGGGGGTACGGCCAAACAAGGCCGAGACCGTAAGTTCCAAGCCATCCTTCCCTTGAGAGGTAAGATCCTCAACGTAGAAAAGGCCATGTCTCACAAGGTCTTCGAAAACGAAGAGATCAAAAACATCTTTACGGCATTGGGAGTAAGCGTGGGAACGGAGGAAGATTCTAAAGCCCTCAACACAGAAAAACTCAGATACCACAAAATCATTATCATGTGTGATGCCGATGTGGATGGATCTCACATTGCCACTTTGATTTTGACCTTCTTCTTCCGCTATATGAAGGAGTTGGTAGAGCACGGAAATATTTACATCGCCTCTCCACCGCTTTACTTGGTGAAAAAAGGCTCTAAGTCTTCTTACGCATGGAACGACGATCAACGCGATGCGTTGGCCAAAGAGTACGGTGGCGAAAACGAATCCGGTGTGGGAATTCAACGATACAAAGGTCTCGGGGAGATGAACGCTGAGCAATTGTGGGAAACTACCATGAATCCAGAGTTTAGAACCCTTAAGCAAGTAACCATTGACAGTGCGGCTGAAGCCGATAGAGTATTCTCTATGTTGATGGGAGACGAGGTTCCACCTCGTAGAGAGTTTATTGAAAAGAACGCGAAATACGCCAAGATCGACGCGTAGTTCTCCTTCCGACATACTCTTTTATCAAGAGCTTTTAGACATCTTAAAACCCTGCAATTGCAGGGTTTTTTTTGTTATAAACCAAACGGTTACGAAAAAAAGAAACTACCTTTGTGGTCCGAAAAATTTTATTCATCGATTTATCATATTTAGACACATGAAAATTACAGTTATTGGCGCTGGTAACGTAGGAGCTACTTGTGCAGAGAACATGGCACGAAGAGAGATTGCAGAAGAAATAGTTCTTCTCGATATCAAAGAAGGTTTTGCCGAAGGTAAAGCTCAAGACATGATGCAAACCGCAACTCTTTCTGGTTTTGACACTACTATCACTGGAACCACTGGGGATTACTCAAAAACTGCAGGATCTTCTGTAGTGGTAATTACTTCAGGTATTCCAAGAAAACCAGGAATGACTCGTGAAGAGTTGATTGGAACCAACGCTGGTATCGTTAAAACTGTAACTGAAAACATCCTTAAGCACTCTCCAGAGGCTATCATCGTGGTAATTTCTAACCCAATGGATACGATGACTTACTTGACAGCTAAGACTTCAGGTTTGCCTAAGAACCGTGTAATCGGTATGGGTGGTATCTTGGATAGCGCTCGCTTCAAGTACCAATTGAGCACTAAAATGGGAGTTTCTCCAAACGATGTACAAGGAGTTGTTATCGGTGGACACGGAGATACTACTATGATTCCTTTGACTCGTTTGGCTACTTACAACGGTACTCCCGTTGCTAACTACATGACCGAAGCTGAGGTAGAAGAAGTGAAAGCAGCTACTATGGTAGGAGGTGCTACCCTTACTGGTTTGATTGGTACTTCTGCTTGGTATGCTCCTGGAGCTGCTGGTGCGGCTTTGGTTGAAAGCATCGTAAGAGACCAAAAGAAAATGTTCCCATGTTGTGTTTACCTAGAAGGTGAGTACGGACAAGAAGACATTTGTATTGGTGTTCCTGTAACCATCGGAAAGAACGGTTGGGAAAAGGTAATTGACTTCAAATTGAACGACGCTGAAAAAGCTGAATTCGAAAAGTCTGCCGAAGCCGTTCGCAAAATGAATAGCGTTTTAGATACTCTATAATAAGAGGGTCTAACAAATAGCCATAAATAGAAAAGGGCGGTCATTTGACCGCTCTTTTTTTGTTTTACTATTTTTTGATTTCGTCGTTCGTCTTCGGATTTACTTTCTAATATGGAAACTCAATCCACAAATTGATCCTTCCATCCCGCGGGGGGTAGGAGGCAGGTCTCGGAATGCCCAAACCACTTGTAGCGATTTTTGGCTATCCACTTGTAGATTCCGTTGCGAATAAACTTTGGAATGATGAGTCCCACTCGCAACCAAGAATACGGCCATTTTAAATGTTTGGACAAAGTGAGGGTTGCATCGGACAGATAATGAATTTCACCGTCTTCGATGTAAATCACACTTTCTCCATGAGCATACACCGGAACGTTGTGTTCCTCCACCCATTGCCCGGTAAGAGTTGTATACTTAAACTGCTTTTTGGGGTCGTTTTTTAGAATCCACTGAATGGTTCCATTGCAAAGAATGCAATGTCCGTCGTATACAATCCACTTCCCTTGAGGAAGGGCAGTCGATTGGGGGTTGGTTTCAGCTACAGCAGGAGATTCTATCATAATTTAATCCAACGAGCAACCCCTCTCCATTGTTTACCTGTGGCTTCGATTATGTAAAGTCCACTGGGAAGGAAATTGGTTTTGATCACTTCTTCCGTGTTTCTAGACTCCATTTCGAGAACGAGTTGACCCGTAGTAGAGAAAATGCGAAGAGTTTTGTCTCCCAACTGGTCATTCTCAAATGAGATGGTTACCTGATCTTTTCCTGGATTGGGGAAGATGGCCAAATCCATTGCCTTTGGAGCAAGCCACTCATCCAATCCAATGCCTTGGTATTCACCACCAAAGTAAAAGATCAAACCTCCAGACTGATTTCCCAACACGGCATCGGGATAGCTGTCGCCATTGAGATCTGCAAAATCAGCCGCATTGAAATATCCGTCCTTTAACACAGACTCAATATGAGTAGCGGTGGGTACGAGTCCTAATCTCAAATTTGGGCGTTGTGAAGAAGTGTATTTGTAAGGCATGTTACAACCCTTTGCCGTATTGTTATTCCATCCAGTGATGTCTCCCACGGCATTGCTGGTAAAGGGAGTTACCGTCATTTTTACGTCAATATTGATCTGAGGGAAGTTTTTGCTAAAACACACTTCAATCAAAAGATTAGAAATACCGTCCCATTCAAAGGGGGAAGTAAAGTTGATTTGGTTCCAACCGGGATTGAATCCAGTGGCTAGATTGTAGACTTCCGTCATGTCATCATCAAAACCCGAAAGGCTACTTACGAGGGTGTTTTTAAGTCGGATGTTAAGCCCCTGAGTCATTGGAGGGTTCCCTGTGCTAGCCACCTCTAAACTCAAGGAGGTTAGGTTTCCTCTTTCGTAGCCAGCTGCGAGAAGCTCACTGGCCAGAACCAAAATTTGATTGCGACCCGTTCTCTTGGAAGTTCCCAGAGGTGTTAATTCAGCACCTACACTGGTAATGGTGTCAGTACCAAACGTGCTTTCAATGAGTGGGGGTAAGTTGATGACGTCATTAAGGCTGTCAAACTGAACCACCCCAAAAGTATGTGACCCAATCATCATTTGATCAATGCCGTCTACCGTTGCAAAGGAAGGAACCGAATAACCGTTAAAAGCGGGTGCGCTTACATCAATGCCACCAAAGTACTCGTTGATAAGAGTAAAAGAAGTGCCTCCATTTCCCTTAAAGTAATTTATGTTTCCCTGTCTTTCGCCTACAAAAAGGTCCACATTGCCATCGTTGTCAATGTCAAAGAAATAAGGGGTGGAATTTTCTCCGGCGTCAAAATTTAAAAAATTGGCATCCGTAAGGGTAAATTGAGGGGAAGCAAAGGTTCCCGTGTTCTTGAAGTAAATAAGCGTTCCATTCCCATTTCCTACTACGAGATCCTGAAGTCCGTCATTGGTCAAATCTGCAAACGCTGGGTGAAGGTCTCTTCCAATTCCATAGCTAGAGAGGTTCCCCAAATTGGTGTCTAGTAAAGAGAAGCTAGGCAATTGAGATGTCCCTGTGTTTTGGAAGTAGTAAAGGGTAGAACTGTATACCCCAGAGGTTATGTATTTTCCGGAACTGGATACCACCAAATCTTGGAGTCCATCACTGTTTAAGTCCACAAAAACCGGTTTAGAGCCTTCGCCAAAATCCATCATGTCTTTTTGCATCCAGTCTCTGGATTCCAATTGAAGGTTGGGAACGGCATTGGTCCCGTGGTTTTTGTAAAACCAAACATTTTCTGTGTTTTTAGATCCCCCTATATTTGGAGCAACCACGAGGTCGTTAACCCCGTCAAAATCAGCATCCACATCAAAAAATGCAGGAAAAATATAAAGGTCTACCGGTACGTCATTGGTGGGGTAGGTAGAATCTTGACCTATCATGTAGGCGTCGGTAAGGGTTCCTCCATTGATTACCATAGTGGAGTTGTTAAAGCTGACATCTCCCAGCAAGCAGTCGGGAAGACCATCTCCAGTGAAGTCTTTGATGAGCATGGTCGATCCAGAGTGCTGGACTTTGCCAGTTGAATTGGTGTTCCCTCCGGGAGCACTTGGAGTACATGCGTCTAGTGTAACGGAATTGTTGAGGGCATTTTCTGCAAATCCTCCCCAGCAATTGGAAACGCGAGTAAAATCAAGTCCACAAGAAGCGGCATTTTCGTTGAACAGCACCGTGTTCCCTCCACCAAAAGTTAGGATGTCAAGGTCTCCATCGTTATCTACATCAGTAATGGCGGGGATGTCCGTAGACAGCACGTAAAGGTTTCCGTAATTACCTGCGTAATGCGATCGAATGTAAGGGTCATTACCCAATGCCCAGGTAAAGTTCAATTGACCATTCGAAGAGGTATTTTCCATTACCCCAATACCTAAGTTAACATGGTGAAATATGTCGTTCTTGCCATCACAGTTGTAGTCTGCAATGACCATCCAAGCCTGGATTTCTGGTAAGTATTCTATGTATTGAGGGGCGTACTTATACACGGTTGCCCCCCCTTGTTGCACTCGAAGAAAGGGAATCCAACGATTGCCTTCGCGATCAAAGGCCAGCATGTCCTTGGTTCCATCGAGGTCCAAATCGATCTCTCCAAATTGCACGGAATTCATTCCGCCTGCCCAAGCAAGAGAAAGGGTCTGACCATTCATAGTCACAGAAACCGTATCCGAGTATTCAAATGAGATTCTTCCTTGGCCAAATGCCGAAAGAGAGAGGAGAGTAAAAAGAGTAAAGAGTGCTTTTTGCATTGTGTTTTCACATTTCAATCAAAAATACAAAATGCCGGCAAAAAAAAGGTTTGCAATTAGTCTGCGGTTGTTTCTTAATTATTCATTGAGAATTATATATTTGCGCGTTATTCTACGAATCATATATCAAATTCGCTCGAAATGCAAAATAAAGGAGTAGTAAGATTATTTGCAATTGTGTTTGCATTGGCGTGTTTATGGGAACTTTCTTTTACGTTTGTTTCTAATCGCGTTCAAAGCCAAGCTCAGGAGGCAACCATGGGTGACCAGGAAAAAATGGCCGCCTATTTAGACTCAATGAGCACTCAAGAAGTGTTTTTCAACTATACCTACAAAGAGGTAAAGCAAAAAGAAATTAACCTAGGTTTGGACCTCAAGGGAGGTATGAACGTAATCTTGGAAGTTTCTGTAAAGGACATTATTAAAAGCCTTTCAGGAGATTCTCAAGATCCTGTTTTCCTAGAAGCCCTTCGCAATGCAGATGCGGCTCAATCCAATAGTCAAGATTCGTACCTGAATATTTTCTTCCAAGAATTGGACAAGGCCAATGCGGCCTCTGGAAATCCAAGAGCCTACTCTGCTCCTGCATTCTTCGGAACCAAAGACATGACCGAAAGCGTTGGGTTTAACGCAACGGATGAGTTGATCAAACAAGAGATTACTCTAGATGTAAAAGCGGCTATCGCAAACGTATATACTGTATTGAGAGCTCGTATTGACCAGTTTGGTGTAGTACAGCCCAATATTCAACCCATTGAGGGAACGGGAAGAATCCTCGTTGAACTTCCTGGTGTTAAGGAGCCAGAGCGTGTTCGTAAACTTCTTCAGTCTACAGCGGAATTGGAATTCTGGAAGCTTCACCACGGAGCGGAAATGTTAAATTTCCTAAACGATGCCAACCTCAAGTTGAGAGATATTCTCGACAACCCCAACGCTTCAAAATCAGGGACTACATCATCTAATGATATTGCCTCAGATCTAGCGGATGACAATACATCTGACCTAAACGCAGAGCTTTCTGGCGAAGAGTCAGGAGAGGTTGCCGAAGGTGACAGCGGTTTAAGCGCATTGGATTCTTTGGTAGACAACGGTGTAGATTCTGCAGATGTTGCCGCTTCTTTCAATCCATTGTTTGCAGTGATTTACCCCAACGTAAATCAGCAGGGGCTTCCACAAGGAGGACCCATTGTAGGTTTCTCTAGAGTTCAGGATACTTCTAAAGTAAACCAGTACTTAAGCATGCCACAGGTAAGATCACTTCTTCCTGGAAACATGAGATATACAGAATTCCTATGGACTGCTAAGCCAGATGACAACGAGACGATGTACTTGTTGGCTATTCAAGGTAACCGCGAAGGAATTGCTCCACTAGATGGAGGTGCTATTACCGATGCTCGTCAAGATTACGACGAATACGGTAAGCCCATCGTTTCTATGGCTATGAATGCTGTAGGTTCTAGCAAATGGCAAAAAATTACACGCGAAGCTTCTTCTGAGGAGCCCAAGCGTTCTGTAGCTGTGGTACTCGACAACCACATTTACTCATACCCAACCGTACAAGGCGAAATTTCTGGAGGTAGAACTCAAATCTACGGCCAGTTCTCTTTGGAAGAGGCTGAGGATTTGGCAAACATTCTTCGCGCCGGTAAACTTCCTGCTCCTGCTCGTATTATCCAGGCGGACGTTGTAGGACCTTCTTTGGGTAAGGAGGCGATTTCTTCTTCATTGACTTCATTTGTTATCGCATTGATTGCGGTAATGATTTACATGATTTTCTACTACTCTAGAGCCGGTGCTATCGCTGACTTTACGTTGTTGTTGAACATGTTCTTCATCTTTGGTATTCTCGATGCATTGGGAGCGGTATTGACACTTCCAGGTATGGCGGGTATCGTATTGACCATCGGTATGGCGGTTGATGCCAACGTACTGATCTTCGAAAGAATCCGTGAGGAATTGAGAAATGGTAAGGGAATGAGCTTGGCGATTAAAGACGGTTTCCGTCTATCGTACTCTTCCATCATTGATGCGAACGTTACGACCCTTTTGACGGGTATTATTCTATACGCATTTGGTACAGGTCCTATTAGAGGTTTCGCCACTACATTGATCATCGGGATTTTGTCTTCTCTTTTCTGTGCCATCTTTGTTTCAAGATTGGTTTTTGAATGGAGATTGGCAGGTAAGCGCAAGATTGACTTCGCTACTAAGTTTTCAGATGGTTGGTTCGCCAACGTAAATATCGACTTCCTCAACAAGAGAAAAACTGCCTACATCATCTCTGGTGTTGTGATTGCACTTTCTCTCGGATCGCTCTTTACCAAAGGTCTTAACCTAGGCGTTGACTTTGTGGGTGGACGCTCTTACCAAGTGAGATTTGACCAACCGGTGAATACTTCTGATTTGACTTCATCTCTTTCTGCCGTGTTTGTTGATGCGGATGGAAATGCCTCTACTCCTCAAGTGAAAACTTTGGGATCTTCTAACCAAGTAGTGGTTACTACCAAGTACAGAATTGAAGACAACGGTCAAGACGTAGAAGAGGACGTAATCCAGAAACTATACACCGGTTCTAAGCCTTTCTTTGCAGAGGAGATTTCTCTAGAGAAGTTTAGAATGGACGAAGAAGAGGGAGTTGGTCTCAAGGCCTCTCGTCAGGTAGGTCCTACCATTGCAGATGACATTAAGAAGTCTGCGATTTGGTCGGTTCTTTTCTCTCTGATCGTAATCTTTATTTACATCTTGATTCGATTTAAGAAATGGCAGTTCTCTTTGGGTGCAGTTGCCGCACTTTCTCACGATGTAATCATCGTATTGGGTGCCTTCTCTATCTTCAACGGAATCTTGCCTTTCCAATTGGAAATTGACCAAGCATTTATTGCTGCTTTGCTTACCGTAGTAGGTTACTCTCTCAACGATACCGTGGTTGTTTTTGACCGCATTAGAGAGTACCATTCTCACTACCACACCAAGCGCTCTATGCTCGATATTATCAACGGTGCATTGAACGGTACTTTGAGTCGTACCTTCAATACCTCGATTACTACATTCTTCGTATTGTTGATTATCTTCTTGTTCGGAGGAGAAGTGATTCGAGGATTTATGTTCGCCATCCTTCTCGGTATTACCGTGGGTACCTACTCATCTCTCTTTATCGCGACGCCCGTAATGTTCGATAGCCAGAAGAAAGAAGAGGAGAACAAGTAAGTGAAAATACACGCGTTGTATATCGAATTTATTTGACGTATATAGAAGAGCCCCCTGATGTCAGGGGGCTCTTTTTATTTGTAACTTTGTCATGTAATTTCAAGTGATAGCATGACAGATCTCTTTTTGTTTTTCAATCTAGGGGGTGGGGAAATCTTCCTCATTGTTTTGGTGATAATCATGGTATTTGGCGCAGATAAAATCCCAGAGATTGCCCGAGGTTTGGGCAAGGGAATCAACAATGTCAAAAACGCCACTA
>CBFHSF010000001.1:225483-294886 GCA_965658445.1 uncultured Schleiferiaceae bacterium
AATGAGCTGAAAAGAGAAATCACCGAAAGTGCTGACAATAATGAAGATTTAAAGAATCTCAAGGACGGCCTCAAAGAGGGCAAAGAAACCGTAGAAGAAATTACTGGGGCTATTAAAAGGAATACGAAGATATAGATGTGGACGCATTTACTCTTTATAGTATTTGGCTTGGTCCTCCTTGTGTTTGGAGGCGATTGGCTCGTTAAGGCCTCCGTTTCTCTCGCACTTAAATTAAAAGTATCCACTCTGGTCATCGGCTTGACCGTCGTTTCTTTTGCTACCTCCGCACCGGAGCTCATTGTTTCACTTTCGGCAGCTTTGCAAGGGTATACCGATATTTCTTTTGGAAATGTCATTGGTTCCAACATTGCAAATGTGGGTTTAATACTCGGGGTAACGGCCATCATACGGCCCATTATCATCAATGTCAAAAGTGCTCGATTTGATCTCTTCTTTTTAATTGTAATTACCCTTTTGTTTTATGGCTTAGTTGTTTACGACAATAGTCTAGGGCATTTGGAAGGCCTTGCTCTTTTGTTGGCCCTCTCGGGTTTTGTTTTTTACAAAATCCGACGTTCTAGAATTGAGAAAAAATCTGAGCTAGAATCCTCTGTTGAAATTCCGGAGGAGGAAGTTAAGCCCTGGAAGATGATAGCTTACTTTTTACTCGGGGCCGGAGCGCTTCGATTTGGGGCTTTGTTTCTGGTAGGGCATTCGGTTCAATTGGCAATGACCTTAGGGGTTGACGAACGATTGATTTCTGTTACGGTGCTAGCATTTGGAACTTCTGTTCCAGAATTGGCCGCCAGCCTAATTGCAGCCATGCGAAATGAATCAGACATTGCCTTCGGGAATGTGGTCGGTTCTAACCTCTTTAATATAGGGGCTGTTTTGGGGTTGACTTCTGTTCTCACTGAAATTCCAGTAAACAATCCGCACCTCTTTACTTTTGACTATTGGTGGGCTTTGGGCTTCTCCCTTTTACTGGTTCCTCTAGCAGCCATTGGTTCCTTTAACAAGATCAACCGATGGGAGGGAGGTATCTTACTGGCTGCATATTTCTTATATATTTTCTTAATTATTAAGTAGGTGTTATATTTTTAGGGGGGGTCAAGCTTCTGGAAATGCTGTTTTTTATAGCTACACCCCTTTTTTCAACAGGGGTGTTTGTAATTTTTTATTGTTTTTCTTTTTGTGAAATGTGAATTTGGTCTACTTTTGCGGGGTAAAAATTACTTTGTAAAATTTATTCACATGCCAGCAATTAGATTCATAGCACTTAAAGAGACTCTAGGAAGAGGTCCCGTTTCTTTTGAAAAGCCAACAGAAAAGGGTTCTGACTACTTTGGAGCGAATGTCTTCAACCAAAAAGCGATGCGCGAGTACTTGACCGCAGAAGCTTACAAAAACGTAATGGATGCCATGGTTCACGGAACCAAAATTGGTAGAGATATCGCGGATCAGGTAGCTTCTAGCATGAAAGCTTGGGCTATGGCAAAAGGCGCCACTCACTACACGCACTGGTTCCAACCACTTACTGGAACGACTGCAGAGAAGCACGACTCTTTCTTTGAGCCTACTCACGATGGACAGGCCATTGAAAAGTTTGATGGCGGAATGTTGGTTCAGCAAGAGCCAGATGCATCTTCTTTCCCCAACGGAGGAATTAGAAATACTTTTGAAGCTCGTGGTTACACGGCTTGGGATCCTACTTCTCCTGCCTTTGTAATCGGTAGCACTTTGTGTATTCCAACCGTTTTTGTTGCATACACTGGTGAGGCACTTGACAATAAGACACCACTTCTACGCGCTCTTCAAACTGTAGATCACGCGGCTACAGAAGTGTGTAAATACTTTGATAAGAACGTGACCAAGGTAAACTCTACTTTGGGTTGGGAGCAAGAGTACTTCTTGGTAGACTCTGCTTTCTACAGCGCACGTCCAGACCTTATGATGACAGGTAGAACTCTTTTGGGGCACGCTCCTGCAAAAGGTCAACAATTGGATGATCATTACTTTGGATCCATTCCAGAGCGCGTTATCCAGTTCATGAGGGAAATTGAATTTGAAGCCCTTAAGTTGGGTATCCCCATCAAGACTCGTCACAACGAGGTAGCTCCAGCGCAGTTTGAATTTGCTCCTATTTTTGAGGAAGCCAACGTTGCTGTTGACCACAACTCATTGTTTATGGACTTGATGGAGAAAGTGGCCAGAAGACATAACTTCCGCGTACTACTTCACGAAAAGCCCTTCGCAAAAATCAACGGATCCGGTAAGCACAACAACTGGTCTTTGGCTACAAATACAGGTGTTAACTTGTTGTCTCCAGGAAAGACTCCAAAGAGCAACCTACAGTTCTTGACCTTCTTTGTGAACAGTATCAAAGCGGTTCACGATCATGCGGATTTGTTGAGAGCTACCATTGCATCAGCAGGTAACGACCACAGATTGGGAGCCAACGAAGCACCTCCTGCTATTATCTCTGTTTTCATCGGATCTCAGTTATCTGCGGTATTGGATGAGTTGGAGAAACTAGAAGGTGGAAAGCTTTCCCCAGAGGAGAAAACAGAACTCAAGTTGAACGTGGTAGGTAAGATTCCTGAAATCTTGCTAGACAACACGGACAGAAACCGTACCTCTCCCTTTGCATTTACTGGAAATAAATTTGAATTGCGCGCCGTAGGTTCTGCATCAAACTGTGCCGGTCCAATGACCGTTCTCAACATGATTATGGCAGAACAACTCAAGCAGTTTAAGACAGAAGTTGATGCCTTGATTAAGTCAGGTCTTAAGAAAGACGAAGCCATCTTCAGCATTCTTAAGAACTACATCAAAGATTCTAAGAAAATCCGCTTTGAAGGCGATGGATACTCTCAAGATTGGGAGGTAGAAGCTGAGAAAAGAGGACTGAGCAATATCAAGACCACTCCAAAAGCTCTAGATGCTTACCTAAACAACAAGAAATTATTTGTTGAGACGGGTGTAATGAGCGAAACGGAAGTTGAGGCTCGCCACGAAATTATGTTGGAAGAGTACATGATGAAAATTCAAATTGAGTCTAGAGTATTGGGCGATATCGCAGGAAACCACGTAGTTCCTACCGCTATCCGCTACCAAAACACCTTGATAGAGAACGTTCAGAGACTCAAGGATTTGATGGGAGAGAAGGAATACAAAACCGTTGCTAAAGAGCAGTTGGATATGATTTCTGAAATCTCAAGCAGAATCTCTAAAATTATTTCTGAAAAGCAAGCGATGATTGATACTCGCAAGCGCGTAAATAAAATTGAGGACGCCAGAGAATTGGCCATTGCCTACTGTGATGAGGTAAGGCCTTTCTTAGATAGCATACGTTATGAATCAGACAAGTTGGAGATGCTTATCGATGATGAAATTTGGCCATTGCCAAAGTACAGAGAGCTCCTCTTTACGAGATAAGCCGTTCCCATGTTAAAAAAAGATATCCCCGCCATTGTGCGGGGATTTTTTTTATTCGCATAAATGCCTATTTTAGCACGTTAGGTAAAGACCCTAGAATTAAAAGACAGAAAGACTACTTTATGTACGATTTAAAAAAGATCTTATTTGCACTGCTCCTCACTTTATCTACTGCGTTTGTCTATGCTCAAGATGAACCCAAAGAAGAGGCGCCACAAGAAGAATCTGTTCACAAGAAATTAAAGGACGCTTACGAAGCTTACGAGGCCAGAGAATACACAGAAGCCATTGAGCGTTTTAAGGATGCCTTCAGCAAGGCCAACGGTCGTAAACAAAAGGCGGATATTACCTTTAAGATTGCAGATTCGTACAACCACATCAGAGATGGAAAGAACGCCAACAACTACTACAAAAGAGCCTTTAAAATGGGCTATGGCGATGAAGCGCTTTTCCAGCAAGGTGAAATGCTTCGCTTCTTAGGTGAGTACGAAGATGCCTTGGATATTTACCGCGAATACAAAGAACTCAATCCTTCAGACAAGAGAGCGGATGTGGGTATTGAGAGTTGTAATAAAGCCATAGAGTGGCAATCGAGCCCTACTCGTTACGAGGTTCTCAACTTGGGCGATATCAACTCAAAGCAACACGACTTTGCCTTGGCGTACTCTGCAAAAATCAATCGCTATGACGAGCTAATGTTCGGTTCTATGCGTGAAGGTTCTACCGGAAAGTACGAAGATGGATGGACGGGACAAGCGTTTTCTGACATCTATGTAGTGAGCGCTGAGCGCAAAACCAAAAAGAAAAAGAAGAAGAAAAAGGGTAAAAAGTCTGCTCAGTCAGAAGAAGAATTAGCGTGGTCTACTCCGTTGCCTTTGGATGAGGTTATCAATACCCCTGATCACGAAGGATCATTGACTTTTGATAGCAGAAGAAAGACCATGTACTTTACGCGTTGTGTCTTTATGAAAAGAGCCCACATGGGATGTTCTATCATGGTGACTAAGCGCCAAGGACAATCATGGCAAGCGCCAGAAATGGTAGTTCTCACGGCTGACTCTTCGGAGTCTGTGGGGCATCCCAGCCTTTCTCCTGATGATGAAGTGCTTTACTTCTCAGGTGAGATTCAAGGTTCTAAAGGAAAAGATATCTTTATGACCACCTACAACCGTCGCGAGAAAAGATGGAATACTCCAAAGAACTTGGGCCCCAAGGTTAACACCGATGGCGACGAGTACTACCCATTTGCTCACGCAGATGGTTACTTGTACTTCTCTTCAAATGGAAGAGGAGGAATGGGAGGATTCGATATCTTCCGAGTAAAGCTTGACGAAACGGGAATGCCCGTTGAAGAAGCTGAAAACTTGATGTACCCCATCAACACCAACTACGATGAAATGTCCATCATCTTTGAGGCAGAAGCTGCTGAAAAGGGATACTTAACATCCGATAGAAAAGGCGGTAGAGGAGGATACGACTTGTATTCTGTTTACCTCGTTCCAAAGCAATTCACTTTGGATGGAATCGTAACCAGTCTTAAGAATGGTAAGCCTGTACAAGGAGCCACGGTAAGATTGACAGGAGTTGACGGTACTTCTGTAACGGCGATGACAGATTCAGAAGGAAAGTACTTCTTTGAAAAAGAAAACTTCGTAGAAGGAGAAACCTACAAGGTGGCCTTCGAGAAGGAGAAGTTCTTGAACAACACCGGAGATGTAACTACCATTGGGATTCCCATTTCTGCATTTGAGTATGTAGAAGATGAAAAGTATTACTTGCATCCATTGAAATTGGACAAAGTAATCGACCCCATCGAAATTCCAATTGTTCTTCCTAACGTTCTGTTTGAAACGGCCAAATGGGATCTCCGTCCAGAAGCACAAGTATCTCTAGATACCGTGGTTCAGATTTTGAATGACAACCCCAATATTGTAATTGCACTTCGCTCACACACGGATTACAAGGATACCGAAGAGAGAAACAAAATTCTTTCACAGCATCGTGCTGACACTTGTGTGAAGTACCTAATATCTAAGGGAATTGACCCCAGAAGATTGGAAGCGGATGGTATGGGTGAGTCCGAGCCATTTGTGATTCCAGAAAACTTCAAAGGGTACAGAAATGAGCTCTTTGCAGCGGGAACTAAACTCACCGAAAAGTGGATTAAGCGACAAAGTGGTGAAGTGCCTGACGCGGCAAACCAGTTAAACCGTCGTACTGACTTTAAAGTATTGCGCGACGACTTTGTTCCCGATGCGCCGGTAGTTGTACCTGGAGAAACACCTACATCAAAAGAGCCCACCGGACCGGTTAAAGGTGAGTTCTACACCGTTTCTAAGCCAATGTCTTGGGGGCGCGTTGCCAAGGATGCTGGAATCAAACTCAAAGTTCTAAAGAAGCTTAACGGTGGATTGAGAGGAATTAGACCCTTCCCAGGAATGGTACTAAAGGTAACTCCAAATGGTGATTACACTGAGTTTGATGCAAACCACACCATGGTTCAAAGAAATGAAGATTACAAGAAGATCGCCAAGCGTCTAGATATGGACAAGGGAGATTTGGAAGATCTTAACCCGGACATCAAATCCAAAGATTTACAACCGGGTATGTACATCAAAATAAAATAGTACAATACAATTGATTGAAAAGCACCCTCAAAAGGGGTGCTTTTCTTATTTTTGCAAAATGGAAAAAAGTCAAAGATATGCCGGTAGGGGAGTATCCTCCGGAAAACAAGATGTTCACAAGGCCATTTCTAAGATAGACAAGGGGTTGTTCCCCAAGGCCTTTTGTAAAATTGTTCCCGATTACCTTTCTGGTGACGATGAGTACGCCTTGGTAATGCACGCTGATGGCGCAGGTACGAAGTCCTCTCTAGCATACATGTACTGGAAGGAGACCGGTGATCTTTCTGTGTGGAAGGGAATTGCCCAAGATGCCTTGGTTATGAATATCGATGACCTCCTATGTGTTGGAGCCGTAGACAACATTATGTTGAGCTCTACGATAGGAAGAAACAAATCTTTGATTCCGGGTGAAGTGATTTCTGAAATCATCAACGGAACAGAGAGTCTATTGGAAGAGTTTTCTAAATGGGGAATTACCATCCGTTCTACAGGAGGTGAAACCGCCGATGTAGGCGATTTGGTGAGAACCATTATTGTTGATTCTACCGTAGTGGCTCGCGTAAAGAAATCTGAAGTCATTGACAATGCCAATATTAAACCTGGAAATGTCATCGTAGGATTATCATCTACAGGAAAAGCAAAATACGAGGAAGACTACAACGGTGGAATGGGATCCAATGGATTGACCAGTGCCCGTCACGATGTGTTCTCTAAAGTTTTGGCAGAGAAATATCCAGAGTCCTTTGACCACTCTATTCCAGAGGATTTGGTGTACTCAGGAACGAAGCAATTGACAGATGCTATTGAGGGTGTGGAATTGGATGCTGGAAAGCTGGTATTGAGTCCTACGCGGTCTTACGCGCCTATTATAAAGCCTGTACTCGAGAAGTACGCGGATAAGATTGACGGAATGATTCATTGTAGTGGAGGCGCTCAAACGAAGATTCTTCACTTCGTAGACGCAAATCACATCATAAAAGACAACATGTTCCCAACACCTCCCTTGTTCTCTTTGATTCAGTCTGAGTCGGGAACGCCTTGGGAAGAAATGTATCAGGTGTTTAACATGGGACATAGAATGGAGATCTATTGTGATCCTTCAGTTGCTGAAGGCATCATTGAAATTTCTCAATCTATGGGGGTGGATGCTCAGATTGTAGGAAGGGTAGAAGCCTCCGAAACTCCTAAGCTCACCATTACGGGAGAGCACGGAGAATTTAAGTACGATAAGTAATGCTCGATAAACTCAATTCCATTTTACAGCGCTTCAATGAAGTGAATGATTTGATCATTCAGCCCGATGTGATTGCGGATCAAAAGCGATACGTAACCCTCAATCGCGAGTACCGCGAATTGGAGCCCATTGTAAAAGCCAGGAAGCAATTTTTAGAACTCACCAGTCGCCAAGAAGAGGCCCAAGATATCATCAAGAATGAAAAGGACGCAGAGATGCGTGAGATGGCCAAAATGGAACTGGAGGAGGTAGAGCCTGCATTGGAAGAACTCCAAGAGGAAATCAAAATTATGTTGATTCCAAAGGACCCGGAAGATGCCAAGAATGCCGTGGTAGAAATTCGCGCCGGAGCCGGTGGAGATGAAGCCAGTATTTTTGCGGGGGATCTATACAGAATGTACCAACGCTACATTGAAACCAAAGGCTGGAAAACCGAAACCTTAACGGTCAACGAAGGGACTGCGGGAGGATATAAAGAAGTTTCTTTTGAAGTAAACGGAGAAGGCGTTTACGGTATTCTAAAGTACGAATCGGGTGTCCACCGAGTACAGAGAGTCCCTGCGACAGAAAGCCAAGGCCGTGTGCACACTTCTGCGGCATCCGTAGCCGTCTTACCTGAAGCCGAGGACGTCGATGTTGAAATCAACATGAACGACGTTAAGAAGGATACCTTTAGAGCGCAAGGAGCAGGAGGGCAGCACGTAAACAAAACGGAATCTGCAGTTCGTTTGACCCACCTTCCCTCGGGATTGGTAGTAGAGTGTCAGGACGGACGTTCTCAGCATAAAAACTTTGAACAAGCCCTCAAGGTGTTGAGGACTCGACTTTATGATCAAGAACTCAAAAAGCACAATGACGAAGTAGCGCAGAGGAGAAAGACTTTGGTTTCTACGGGAGACCGTTCTGCAAAGATCAGAACGTATAACTATCCTCAGGGTAGGGTTACGGATCACCGAATAGGAATGACCGTATACAACCTCAACGATGTCGTTGGAGGAGATATCCAGCCCTTTTTGGACGAATTGCAAATGGCGGAGAACGCCGAAAGACTTAAAGAAGGATCAGAATCCTACTGATCATAAATACTACACTACATCATGACTAGAGAAGAGCTCGTAGCACAGATCAAAGAAAAGAAGACTGCACTGTGTATAGGATTGGATAGCGATATCAATAAAATCCCAACTCACCTTCTCTCAGAAGAGGATCCTCTTTTTGCCTTTAATAAAGCCATCATAGATGCTACAGCGGATCACTGTGTAGCGTATAAGCCCAATATTGCATTTTACGAAGCACATGGCGTTTCGGGTTGGGAGAGTCTTAAGAAGACCATTGATTACCTCAATGAGAACTATCCCAACCACTTTACCATTGCCGATGCCAAAAGGGGAGATATAGGCAATACTTCTAAGATGTATGCCAAGGCCTTTTTGGAAACGCTCAATTTCGACAGTATCACTGTGGCTCCTTACATGGGAGAAGATTCTGTATCGCCCTTTGTAAGGGAAAAGGGAAAGTGGGTCATACTATTGGCTTTGACTTCAAATAAAGGATCTCAGGACTTTCAAAGGCTTGCCCTTGAGACAGGGGAAGAAATGTATACCTCCGTTCTTTCCAAGAGCCAGGAGTGGGTAGAAGATGACCAACTCATGTACGTTGTAGGGGCTACGCATCCAGAGTCCATGAAGGCTTTGAGAGCGCGCGTTCCCAATCACTTCTTTTTGGTTCCTGGCGTAGGAGCGCAGGGAGGAACCGTAGAGGACGTAATGAAAAATGGCATGAATGCCGATATTGGACTTCTCATAAATTCCTCAAGGGGAATAATTTACGCTTCTAATGGAAATGACTTTGCTGAGGTAGCCAAAACCGAGGCTGAGAACCTATCCAAACAAATGGCTGAATTTATCTGAAAATTCGGTTTCGTTTTTCGGTATGAATGTTTCGTTTTTTGGTTAAAAAGCTTCTTTTTTTTGACCTATTATTTCTTTTTTTGATTTTTTAAATATGTCCATATCAGGGCATTCCTACAAAATCACATATGAAAATTCGGATTAAACGTTAACTGAATGTTAACAATACATTAATTATATGTAATTCAGAATATTCTGTTCCCTCCCCATCCCGCATAAATACTGTTATTGTATGTTGTCATAGTTATTTC
The DNA here is from genome assembly GCA_965658445.1 of uncultured Schleiferiaceae bacterium. Classification (GTDB taxonomy): domain Bacteria; phylum Bacteroidota; class Bacteroidia; order Flavobacteriales; family Schleiferiaceae; genus CBFHSF01. Next base: position 234,944 of record CBFHSF010000001.1, read on the forward strand.
TCAAAACGAGAAAAAGTGCAGACATCACAATATGTGTTTTTCGTTTGGTTCATTTTATAATTTGGAATCCCCAACCAACTCCAAAATGAAGTACCTGATGAAAACCCAAGTTTCACCAGACTTGATTGACTCCTTAAAGCAAACCATCTCAACCCCACTTGAGGTGGTTTGCCAAAGGGGAAACCAAACTGACCTAACCAACCTAAAGAGAGTTACCCAACTCAATCCCCAAAAGTCTCTTTTAGTTATACGGTCTATTTACACTGCCAATTTCTCTTTTGAGAAATCCGATTTTGCTCATTGACAGTAACTAAATATCAAACACTTAACCACCTAAGATTATGGGACTTTTAACCAAACACCTAAAGAAGACCCTTACCGCCGTCACCACTTTAGGACTCATGCTTTTCGCAGGCTCAGAAGCGAATGCACAAGTAACTACTCCTGACTCCGTTTGTGCCAGCACACAGGATGTTGTTTATGGAATTACAGGAGCCAACCCCACAAGTATCTACACATGGGTTTTAACAGATAACTCTTACGGTACGATCGATTCCACCATTATTGCGGGAACCAATGACAGTATCATTCAAATTGACTGGGGAACTACCATTGGCGACGTTGACCTTAAAGTAGTGGAAACTACAATCGATGGCTGTTTGGGTGATACTATGACCTTGAGTATTAACATCAGACCTCTACCAACGGTTGCTCTTATTGGAGACACTGTATGTTACAACTCTACAGTAGCTGCCGTTACCTTTAACTTTACAGGAGAAGCTCCTCATATTTTCACATATGACGTAGACGGTGGATCACCTATTACCGATACGGCAACTTCTTCGCCACACTTTATCAACATCAACGGAACGCACACGTCTACATTCACAGTGAACGTACTGTCTGTAACTGACAACAACGGTTGTGATGCCGACGCCGGAACATTGCCTTCTGTTTCTGTAGTTGTAAGACCGAAGCCAATTTCTATCAGCAACATTTACCACTACTAGGCTAGCCCAACACTCCCTAGTTCACTCTTGACTTCACGTTAAGAAAACCCATACAAAGAGGTGGGGTCTAACCCTCCCCTCCTCTTTTTTACCACCATCAACCGCCCTTTATTTAAGTTAACTCAACACCAACGTGAGAACTAAGATTTTCATAATCATCTTAGTCTTTGGGAGTTATTGGAGGGGAGCTTTTGCGCAACCTATTGATCAAGTACTCGATACGCTCTGTGTACAAGGCAACCCTTCATACCTCGCTACAGACACCATCCCAGGAAACACCTACCAGTGGAATATCGCTGGTGGTCAGGTGCTTTCGGGAGGGAGTTCTCCAAACGTTCTCGTTCAGTGGAACACGGTAGGACTGCACAGTCTCTCCGTTATTTCTACAGATTCCAATGGCTGCTCTTCGGATACCCTCAAGGCAAGTGTTTACGTGACCGAGCCTGAGTTCTCCACCATCAAAGGCCCATACACTGTGTGTAGGGGAGAAAGGATAACTCTAGAAGGAGTTTCAGGAAGCAGTGCCAAGTGGTCTACGAACGAAACAACCCCCATTATTGACCTCGTGGTAGATCGAGATACCATGATTTACCTGGTGACTTTTAACGGCCCTTGTCCCAACGATACGGCTTATCACTACATCGAGGTCATAGACAATCCCATCGCCGATTTTACAATGGACAAAGATTCCGTAACTCCTAGAGAGACGGTAACCTTTACAACGGTCACTCCCTATTTCCAACCCACCCATGAGGTGAAGTGGTTTATTGATGGAGTTGAAATCTACGATCAAAATCAAATCTCTCACGCCTTCTATGACCCAGGCGAAAAAGAAGTGGAACTCATCGTGTCTACAGAAGGCTGTGGAGATACCATTACCAAATCGTTGTTTGTATGGGAGGATTTTCAGTTACATGTACCGAATGCATTCAGCCCCAATGGAGACGGGGTAAATGATGTGTTCTTATTTAAAGGAGTAGGCTTGAGATCGTTTTCTGCAGTGATAACGAATAGGTGGGGAGACGAAGTGTATTCTTGGTCTGATGAACCCGAAAAAGGATGGGACGGAACCTACAATGGAATCCCCGTGCCCGCTGAAGTGTATACCTATAGAATTGTAGCTTATGATTACCACGGAAGAGCCCATAAATTCTTCGGCCACCTCACAGTGGTTAGGTAGAATCTTTATTACCATACTACTTCTTGCATTTTCAAATGTAAGTAAAGCTCAGACCGGAACGGAGTTTTGGTTCGCAGCGCCTATGGTCACCAAAGGACATACAGATAGACCCATCGCTGTACGCTTGATCAATCTGGAGAAGAAGAATACCATTACTATTGATCAACCGGCAAATTCCAGTTTCACACCCATCACGGTTACTGTTTTACCTGGAAGGGCAACCAGCGTTGATTTGACTCCATTTATCGTCGATATAGAATCTGGAGCTTCCATGGTTACCACCAAAAAGGGTATTCGCATTGTGGGAACCGAAAAATTTCAAGCTTTTTACGAAGTAATATCCAGCCGATACAACAAAGATATTTTTACACTGAAGGGAGCAAGTGCCATTGGTACAAAATTTATAGTCCCTAGTCAGAATGTTTGGAATTTAGATACTACTCGATTTACCCCTAAGCCCACCGCAGAGATCAATATTGTATCCGTAGAAGACAACAATCTGATAACCGTTAAGACCAAAGTGCCTTTGGATGGTTCTACTCAATCCGTGAATACTTTCTTTCTTAAAAAAGGGGAGACGGTGAGCATAAAATCTCTTTACGGTGGTCCCACCAAAATGCTAACAGGAACAGAAGTATCGGCCAAAAAGGGAATAGCCGTTACCATTTCTGAAGACAGCATGCTCAAAAAATCTTACGGAGGTTGCGCTGATCTCATTGGTGACCAAGTCGTGCCTGAGGAAAATCTCGGCAATGAATACATAGTAATTCGTGGGGGACTCACTGGGAATAGTAGCGATGATAGGGACGTAGTTTTTATTACGGGAGTAAAGGACAACACTGTAGTTTATTACGATACGGGATCTCTAATTGTGGACCGCGGAGAAACGAAGGGCATTCTAATGAAAGGCGGAAATAATAAAACCGAAACACTCTACTCAAATGACGACTTTGCCGTTACTCAGGTTTCGGGGTATGGCTGTGAGGTGGGAATGGCCCAGATCCCACCTCTGAGCTGTACAGGTTCCAAATCTGTTGAGGTATATAGAACGACCAAGGAAAGCTTTTACCTCATTATCTTAGTTCCCATGGGGGGAGAGAACTTGTTCAGTACACGTCCTCCCAATCTGTTTAATGGTGGAATGTTTAGCCCTGTGCCCAACTCCAATTACATGTATCTGAGAAAGAGTTTTGGAACCGGGCAGATTAAAGTTGGGACCTCTGTTCGCGTAGAAAACCAGAAGTATTCATTTCAACTGGGAATTTCTAATGGCGGAAAGAAGAGTGGTTGTAATTTTGGCTTTTTTACGGACTTTATCAAAATGAAAACCTACAGCATTTTTCACTTTTAAGATTTTTTGGCCCCTAGACTTTGATTGGCTTGAAGACTGTGTACTATTTTGTTTAACTTGCAGAAAAGAATCATTGAACAGGCGGGTGCCTGTTTGTAACCAGATATTTCAAACCTATTTTATTCGTGGAAAAAACAAGACTGTATATAGAGAGCAGAGGCTTTGAGGTGTGCAGCCGTCTTGGGGATAGATTGCAAATTCGTCCTTCCAGAATTCGATTGTTTTTTATCTACTCCTCTTGCTTGGCATTGGGATCCCCACTGATTATTTATCTCATTTTAGCTTTTTTACTAAAGCTCAAAGACTACGTTTACAGTCGTCGAACCACCATGTTTGACCTGTAAATGAGTCCTGTAATTCCCACACGTAAACTCTTTAGAGCCCTCTGGCTTCTGGCATTGATCAATGTGGTCGGAGTCGGCGGATACATGTATTTTGAGAATTACTCTTTTGAGGATGCATTTTACATGACGATTCAGACGGTTTCTACCGTTGGATTCAATGAGGTGCAACCCTTTACGGGGGGAGGTAAGTACTTTACCATATTTTTAATACTCACGAGCTTTGGTACCTTTGCCTATGGAGCTTCCATTATCGTACAAATTGTATTTGATGGTTCCCTCGCTTCTTACTATAAATATTACAGAGTGCAAGGAAAGATTGACAAACTAGAAAATCACGTTATCGTTTGTGGCTTTGGCCGAAATGGAAAACAAGTAGCAAGAAAACTCAAGGCCTACAAGCAATCCTTTGTCGTAGTGGATTTACTTGAGGAAAGGATGTCTGATTACGATCCTGGAAACATGCTGTATATTGTTGGAAATGCTTCTGCCGATGAAATACTGGAGAGAGCTGGGATTCGAAGAGCGAAGGCGGTAGTAGCCTCTTTGGCGCACGACGCTGATAACCTCTTTGTGGTAGTAACCGCAAAACAATTGAACCCCTCCCTTAACATCGTAGCCCGCGCCAACGAGGAAACATCAAAGAGTAAATTATTAGCAGCGGGAGCAACCAGCACTGTCATGCCCAATGAAGTCGGGGGAACTCATATGGCGGATAACCTAATGTCTCCAGATGTGGTAGAATTCATTGACCACCTTTCGGTAGGAGGATCTTCAGAAACCAATATCGAAGAAATTCTGGTCAATGACATTCTCGCAGAAAATACACAACAGATTTCAGATTTGGACATTAGAAAAACTACGGGATGTACGGTTATAGGCTACAAAACGGAAAATGGCGATTTCGAAATCAACCCAGGTGCAGACGTTAAGCTTACCCGTAACTCCAAGCTATTTGTCTTGGGAACCACCGAACAAATCAAGAATTTACAAAAGTTGTTTTCATAAGGAAAGTCGACTACACCAAAATAATATGACCCCTTAACGAATGAAAAAAGTACTTGTCACGGGAAGCAATGGTCTACTAGGTCAAAAAATAATACTAGGCTATGCGAGTTTGCCCGAATGGGAAATTATCGGAACGGGGTTGGGTCCCAACAGAATTACTTCCGATTCTGATTTTTCATACGTAACTCTAGATATTACCAAAAGACAGGATGTTCTCCGTGTACTTGAAGAACAGAAGCCAGATGTAGTGATCAATACCGCGGCAATGACCAACGTCGACGCCTGCGAGGACGATCCCATGGGATGTGATGAGCTCAATGTAGAGGCAGTCAAACATCTGGTTGAAGCCTGTGAAAAAATCAATGCACATATTATTCACCTTTCTACCGACTTTATTTTTGACGGAAAAGACGGGCCTTATGACGAAGACGACATTCCCAATCCTTTGAGTTACTACGGCAAGAGTAAGTTACTCTCTGAGGGAATTGTCATGAAGTCTCAGTGCAAGTGGAGTATAGTCCGCACGGTTTTAGTCATAGGAATCACCGAGGGTATGTCTCGCTCCAATATTATTCTTTGGGCCAAAGGCGCCTTGGGAACCGGCAATGAAATTTCCGTGGTCAATGACCAGTACAGAACGCCCACCCTTGCGGAAGACCTTGCAGACGGTTGCATGCTCATCGCCGAAAAGGGCGAGGCCGGAGTGTTTAACATTTCAGGAAAAGACTTCTTGTCAATCTTGGAGATTGTACACCAAATTGCGGATTACTTTGGTTTTGATAAGTCTCACATTAAGGAAGTGTCTTCCGAGACTTTAAATCAGCGAGCTAAGCGTCCTCCAGTAACTGGTTTTAAATTAGATAAAGCCATTAAAAACTTGGGATATTCTCCCAGAAGTTTCAGAGAAAGTATACAAATCATAGAGGAGCAAGCTGCGAGTCAAAAGAAAGTCTAGCATCCTTTAGCAGGCCCCAATTATTCTGTTATATTTGGGGAATTCACCAAAAAATTAGCACGTATGACCACCAATAACGAATCCTGGGGTTCCAGGGTCGGTTTGATTTTAGCCATGGCAGGAAATGCCGTTGGTTTGGGTAATTTCTTGAGGTTTCCAGTACAAGCCGTTCAAAACGGAGGAGGAGCCTTTATCATTCCCTATCTCGTTTGTTTTATTTTGATGGGGATTCCCCTCCTATGGATGGAGTGGGGAATCGGTCGCTTTGGTGGAACCAAGGGGCACCACTCTACGCCCTTTATCCTAGACTCCATGAACAAGAGAAAGTTCTGGAAGTACATCGGGGTTTTTGGAATTTTCACAAACATCGCGGTAGCTTCTTACTACTGTTACATTGAATCTTGGACATTGTCTTATGTGTACCACTCCATTATTGGTTCCTTTAGAGGACTCTCTCAAAGTGGAGTTGCTGATTTTTTCTTGGATTACCTCAAGTTGGATGAATCTACCACGGGTATTCCCTTTGAGGCGGTAATTTTCTACTTGGTGGTTCTGCTACTCAACACTTGGATTCTATCTAAGGGTTTGGGTGGAGTAGAGCGCGTAGCTAAAATTGGAGTTCCCATGCTCCTGATCTTTGGAGCCTTTTTGGCTATCAAAGGTCTTCTTCTTGGAGATTCTGGAGCCAGCATAGAAAACCCCGATGCCAATGCATGGGATGGATTCAACTTCTTGTGGACGCCACAGTTTGATTCTCTGGCCAACCCCAAGGTTTGGCTGGCTGCTGCAGGTCAGATATTCTTCACCCTCTCGGTGGGGATGGGAACCGTTCACTGTTATGCCTCGTATCTCAAAATGAAAGACGATGTGGCGCTCAACGCCGTTTCCGCTGGATTTACCAATGAGTTTGTAGAAGTGGTTTTGGGATCTATGATTGTTATCCCCATCGCTGCTGGTTATTTGGGAATTGATTGGGTAAGAGAAAACGCTGGGTTTGGAATGGCATTCCAAACCATGCCTTATTTATTTGATAAATGGGGTCCCATATTGTCTACACTCTCTGGAGTCTTCTGGTTTGGTCTTTTGTTCTTTGCCGGAATTACCTCTTCACTAGCCATGGGTACTCCTTGGGTTGGATTCCTAAAAGATGAATTCAACTGGAATCGCAAAAAGGCCGCTTGGTCCTTTGGTTTGATTATTTTGATTTTTGGACTTCCCACTGTTTTTGGAAATACCTATGTGGGGGGCGCTATGCAGCAAACCATATTTAACCAATATGACTATTGGGGAGGTACCGTATCTCTCGTAGTATTCGCATTGATTGAAGCCATATTATTTGCTTGGATCTTTGGCATCGACAAGGGTTGGGCAGAAATCAACCGCGGGGCGGATATCAAAATCCCCAACATCTTTAAGTTTATTATGAAGTACATTACCCCAGCACTATTGCTGTTCGTTTTTGTAGGTTCATTGATCACTCCAAAAATCATTAAGGTGGTTGACCTAAAAGGAGTGGATGCAGGTACTCGAGTTGAAGTAGTCAACTTCCTTGCAGACAAAGGATTTGAATTTAGGGGAGAAGCCAAAGACAAAACCAAAATGACGGTTTCTGGAAATATATTCTCTACTCAGTTTGCCTCTCAGGTTCAATTTGAGAAAGCCATGATGGAGCAGTTTAGTTTAACGCCTGAGGAGCTCAAGGTTTCTGATTTCCAAAACTGGGCCGGAGAATTCTCTGACTTGTTAAGCGGAGATGGATGGGAGCTAGACAATTCTGCCATCATTGCACAATTGGCAAATACTGGATTGAACGATCAAATCGCCAACGCAGATAACCCCACTTTGGCAAAAGAATTACAGAAGACAAAACTATTTACGAATATCGGACGTTCTCTATTGGCTTTCCTCTTTGTTGGAATCGCATTTTTAGTGTACATTGCTTACAAGAAGCGTCTTAAAGAAAACACCATATGAACACATCCGCATTAATCACCATGGTTCTTACACAAGTCGTAGTAACCGCGCTAACGGGCTACTTCTTTTACAAGGTGCTCTACACAAAGCCCAATAGCGATCAATCCGCAGACAAATAGTTCAACTATTTTAACATATTAGTATTCGTTTTCAAACGGATACAGTGGTTTATCAGACTTCCCGCCTCGGCGGGAAGTCTTAGTTTTACACCATGTCATTTTTAGGAAATGCGGCCCAGCGCCGCGGTATTTGGACAGTGTGGTTTTTTGCCTTGGTTTCTTGGGCGACATTTATCATTTGGGAGATCAATCGTCCCATTCCTGAGATGGTAGTGCAGTCAATGAGAAATCCGGAACCCGTAAAGCTAAGTGCAGAAGTCTTACCAAGGTCTTCTCAAAACCACACATCCAAATCCCTTACTTCGGGTTATCAGACCTCAATGGATGAAGTCTCTGCCTACGTTCTTCCCACTCAAAAAGGACATGGTGAAAAGAAGAATGTCAAAAAACCATCTGTAAGGAAGATAAATATCAATCGTGCAACTGCAGAAGAACTAAGGGTCCTCAGAGGTGTTGGTCCGGTTTTGTCGGAGCGAATTGTTAAGTACCGGAATGCATTGGGTGGCTTCGCGAGAACCGATCAACTTTATGAGGTATTTGGATTGGATTCTTCAGTTGTGGATTACAACCTAGACAACCTTTACATTGATGGTAGGGTAGGAACTATTTGTGTGAACACTTGTTCTTATCTTGAATTGGTGTCTCACCCCTATATCGGTCCTCGCGAAGCGAGAGCAATTTTGGGGTTCGTTAAAGAGGTGAGGCCCTTTTCTTCCACAGCTGAAATCGAAGGATTAAATGAATTAAGCTCAGATAAATTCCGTAAAATTGTACCCTATTTATCTATTAAAGAAGAGACTCCCCACTCAATAAAATAAAACCAAGACACAACTATGCACTTCGGAAAAACAGAAACACAAGAGATGATCGCGCAAACGGTTCGCGATTTTTGTGAACAGAATATCAAACCACATATTATGGAATGGGACGAGGCTCAGACTTTTCCCGTTGAGACCATGAAAAAACTCGGAGAACTCGGACTTCTTGGAGTATTGGTACCCGAAGAGTATGGCGGTTCTGGTTTGACATATGACGAATACGTTACCGCCATTTTGGAATTGGCAAGAGTAGACCCTTCAATAGGTTTGTCTATGGCAGCCCACAACTCTTTGTGTACTGGTCACATTCTACAATTCGGTTCTGAAGAGCAAAAGAAAAAATGGTTGCCCAAACTTGCCACAGGTGAGTGGATTGGAGCTTGGGGACTTACTGAAGCCAATACCGGTTCCGACGCCATGCGCATGAAATGTGTCGCCAAGAAGGACGGAAACGAATGGGTTCTGAATGGAGCTAAAAACTGGATCACTCACGGTAAGACGGGGGATGTTGCCGTTGTTCTTGCCCGCACGGGTGATTTGTTGGACAGCCATGGAATTACTGCATTTGTGGTGGAAAGAGGAACTCCTGGTTTTTCAGGTGGAAAGAAAGAAGACAAGCTAGGAATGCGCGCTTCAGAAACTGCTGAAATGATCTTCCAAGACTGTAGAATCCCAGAAGAGAACGTCTTGGGTCAAGTAGGAGAAGGATTTATTCAGGCTATGAAAGTTCTCGACGGAGGTCGCATCTCAATTGCTGCCTTGTCTTTGGGAATTGCACATGGTGCCTTGGATGCAGCTATAAAGTATTCTAAAGAAAGAGAACAGTTCGGACAGCCTATTTCTAATTTCCAAGCCATTGCCTTTAAATTGGCAGATATGTCTACGGATTTAGAAGCCGCGGAGCTTTTGACCTACCACGCAGCGTATCTAAAAAACAATGGCCTTCCGGTAACTACCATTTCTGCAGAAGCTAAGTACTTAGCCAGTGAAGTAGCGGTACAAAACTCTTTGGAAGCCGTTCAGATCTTTGGAGGCTACGGGTACACCAAGGACTTCCCAGTAGAAAAGTTCTATAGAGATTCTAAACTATGTACCATTGGAGAGGGAACCAGTGAAATCCAGAAAGTGGTGATTTCCAAAAATATATTGAAAGAAATGTAAGCAAGACTTGTCACATTAGAAAATGTGATTACTTTTGCAGCCACTAAAGAAGGGAGGTGTTTTAAATGCTCGTAGTACAAGTAAAAGAAGGAGAAGCAATCGAACGCGCACTTAAGCGTTACAAGCGTAAGTTTGACAGAACGGGCACGATTCGTCAATTGAGGAGTCGTCAGCAATTCACTAAAAAATCTGTAAAGAGAAGAGGTGAAGTGATTAAAGCCGCATACGTACAGAAATTGAGAAACAACGAAGAATAAGCAGAGGATAGAGATAGACTCTCGACATTCGTTCGTTTGAACATAGTAAAGCCACAACAGATTTGTATCTTGTTGTGGCTTTTTTTATGCGCCAAACCCATGACGGACATCACGCCCTTTATTCAGTATTTAGAATCCGAACGCCGAGCATCTCCTCATACGGTAGAGGCTTATAAAAGGGATGTAAATCAGTTTTTTGATTTTTGTTCACAAAACATAGGCAAGCTTTCCGCAGAGGAGGTCACTTCGCTGCAAGTGCGTGATTGGATTATGGCTATGGCGGAAGAGAACCTTTCTCACAGAACCATAAACCGCAAGATTTCTAGTCTTACGGCCTTTTATCAATTCTTGCGCAGGGTGGGAGATGTCGATGCCAATCCCCTCAAAACGATTTCTAGACTGAAGCAGCCGCATAGAATTGTGGAAGCCCTGCGATGGGAGGAGATAGAACGAGTACTAGATCCTGGACTCTATTCCGGAGATTATTCGGGAATTTTGGAAAGGACCTTGTTAACGACTCTATACTATACGGGTATGCGCCGTCAGGAGATTATAGATTTGCCATTTGAAAAAGTAGACCTCGGTCAAAATCTAATGCGAGTAGTAGGAAAGAGGAAGAAGGAGAGACTCATTCCCGTTCACGCTCATCTCGCCACCATTCTACAAAGTTTTGTTAAAGTGAGAAATCAAATCCATGGAAATCAAGGCGGTACTTTTTTTCTCACGGAGAAGGGAGCTTCCCTCACTCCAAACCTTGTTTATGAGAGGGTAAATTATTACCTTAGTATGGCTACGAGCATAGACGTAAAGAGTCCTCATTTATTGCGTCACACCTTCGCCACGCATTTACTGAATAACGGGGCAGAGCTCAACACAATTAAAGAGCTATTAGGCCACGCCAATTTATCCGCGACCGAAGTCTATACTCACAACTCTATAGAGAAATTAAAATCAGTGTATAATCAGGCCAATCTCCGAGGAGAAAAGCCGCAATCAGATTGAATTATGAAAATGAACGTGCAGGCAGTTAACTTTAACGCTGATCAAAAATTAATTGATTTCCTTCAACGCAAGTTGGACAAGCTAGATCACTTTTATGACAAGATTATCGATGCGGATGTGTATCTGAAGCTCGACAACAATCACTCTAAGGAAAACAAGATCGTAGAAGTTAGACTTAACATTCCAGGGAACGATTTAATCGTTTCTAAAGAATGCACGTCTTTTGAAGAAGCCGGTGACCAAGCGACTATTGTTTTGGGTAGACAGCTCAAAAAGCGCAAGGAAAAGATGGCTGGAGTGTAATCACTCGACAAAAATTGCTATTAAAGCCACTCGCAAGAGTGGCTTTTTTTATGCAACCTACTGAAATACAAACGGGTAAAATTGCCTTGAAAAAAAATGTCTTGAAATGCTTGGATGGTATGCATGCAATAAGCGATTTTTGCCACCGCTTTTTCAGCAGGGTTCTACCTGCTAGCTCATTGACATGATACCTCTATAGATAAATCGGATTGGATTCAATCCCTGATATTTTTGGTCATTTTATTAGGCCGTAAATCAGGGGGCGAAAAAAACTAAACTTTTTTTTTGACAAGTTCAATTCTTTTATACATTTGCAGTCCCAATTTTGAGCAGCGTGCTCAGGTTGGAAAAAGCGCCGGTATAGCTCAGCTGGCTAGAGCAGCTGATTTGTAATCAGCAGGTCGTGGGTTCGAGTCCCTCTACCGGCTCAAATGTTCTTAGAAAAAATGGATCGGGGAGATACTCAAGCGGCCAACGAGGACGGACTGTAAATCCGTTGGGAAACCTTCGCAGGTTCGAATCCTGCTCTCCCCACAAAAAAAAATTAGCCAGAGAATTTCTGTTGAAAGCAACAGGATTTTCGAAATGCGGAAGTAGCTCAGCTGGCTAGAGCATCAGCCTTCCAAGCTGAGGGTCGCGGGTTCGAATCCCGTCTTCCGCTCAATTAGGACTTGCGTCCAAAAGCCGGTGTAGCTCAGGGGTAGAGCGTTTCCTTGGTAAGGAAGAGGTCACGGGTTCAAATCCCGTCATTGGCTCTAAGTTGTATAGTCTTTTTTTAATTTGATAACAACAAAGACAACTGATCATGGCAAAGGAGAATTTTGTACGTTCAAAACCACACTTGAACATTGGTACCATCGGTCACGTAGACCATGGTAAAACAACCTTGACTGCTGCTATTACTACAGTATTGGCAAATGCAGGTCTTTCAGAAAAGCGTGACTTCGATTCTATCGACAACGCTCCTGAAGAAAAAGAACGTGGTATTACTATTAATACATCACACGTTGAGTATGAAACGGCTAACCGCCACTACGCGCACGTTGACTGTCCAGGTCACGCCGACTACGTTAAGAACATGGTAACGGGTGCTGCACAGATGGACGGAGCGATTCTAGTAGTTGCTGCTACTGACGGTCCTATGCCACAAACTCGTGAGCACATCCTTTTGGGACGTCAGGTAGGTATTCCACGCATCGTAGTTTTCTTGAACAAAGTTGACATGGTAGATGACGAGGAGTTGCTAGAGCTTGTTGAAATGGAAGTACGTGAGTTGCTTTCTTTCTACGAGTACGACGGTGACAACGCTCCTGTAATCTCTGGATCTGCATTGGGTGGATTGAACGGAGAGCAGAAGTGGGTAGACACTATCATGGAGCTTATGGCTGCTGTTGATGATTACATCCAAGAGCCAGAGCGTGATAAGGATAAGCCTTTCTTGATGCCTATTGAAGATGTATTTACTATTACAGGTCGTGGTACTGTAGCTACTGGTCGTATTGAGACGGGTGTTGCTAACACTGGCGACGCTGTAGATATCATTGGATTCGGAGACGAGAAATTGAGCTCTACTATTACTGGAGTTGAGATGTTCCGTAAGATCCTTGACACTGGTGAAGCTGGTGACAACGTAGGTATCCTTCTACGTGGTATTGAAAAATCAGATATCCGTCGTGGTATGGTAATCTGTAAGCCAGGTTCTATTACTCCTCACACTAAGTTCAAAGCTGAGGTGTACATCCTTAAGAAAGAAGAGGGTGGACGTCACACTCCATTCCACAACAAATACCGTCCTCAGTTCTACTTGAGAACTACAGATGTTACTGGTGAGATTTCACTTCCTGATGGAGTTGAAATGGTAATGCCAGGTGATAACCTTACTATCAACGTATTGCTTATCGCTCCTGTAGCTATCAACAAAGGTCTTCGCTTCGCTATCCGTGAAGGTGGACGTACAGTAGGTGCTGGACAGGTTACTGAAATTGTTGAGTAATCAACCAACACATTAGTAATTGGATTTAGAAGGTGTCCCGAGCAATCGGGACGCCTTTGTTTCCAAATACGGGTTTAGCTCAGTTGGTAGAGCACTGGTCTCCAAAACCAGGTGTCGGGAGTTCGAGTCTCTCAACCCGTGCAAAGACGATAAGATGAGTAAAATTGTAAGTTATTTTCAGGAATCATACGAGGAGTTTGTCACTAAGGCAACTTGGCCTCAGCTAAGCACCCTTCAAAAGAGCTCTGTTCTTGTAGTGGTTGCTTCTATCATTTTTTCTCTAGTGATTTGGGCCATGGATACAAGTATTTCTTTTGGTCTTGAAACACTTTACAGTCTCTTCAAATAAGAGATCTCACAATAAGATATAAGATAGAATGGCTGATTCTGGAAAAAAATGGTTTGTATGTCGCGCGGTAAGCGGACAAGAGAACAAGGTGAAGTCCTACATTGAGAATGAGATCGAACTTTCAGGTTTGACTGATTATCTAGGACAAGTACTCGTTCCTACTGAAAAAGTATACCAGATTAGAAACGGTAAGAAAGTTTCTAAAGAGAGAAATTATTTCCCTGGATACATTATGGTAGAAGCTGTTTTGACAGGAGAAGTTGTTCACACGATAAAGAACATCCCTGGAGTGATTGGCTTCTTGGGAGAAACCAAAGGGGGAGACCCTGTGCCTTTGAGAGAAGCTGAAGTTAAGCGCATGCTCGGTAAGGTAGATGAACTCGTAGAAACTGCTGACCAAGTAAACATCCCATTTGTTCTGGGTGAGACGGTTAAGGTTATCGACGGTCCTTTCAACGGATTTAACGGTACCATTGAGAAGATCAACGAGGAGAAGCGTAAGCTAGAGGTTATGGTTAAGATTTTCGGAAGAAAGACACCATTGGAACTCAGCTACATGCAAGTAGAAAAAGAAGGATAAACTGAAGTGATGTGAGCTCGTAGGTAATTAAAGCTTCCATTTAATTACTCCATAAACGATCACTTAATAAATAAAGTAATGGCTAAAGAAATTAGTAAAGTAGTAAAGCTGCAAGTTCGCGGTGGAGCAGCTAACCCTGCACCTCCTGTAGGTCCTGCTCTTGGTGCTGCTGGAGTTAACATTATGGAGTTCTGTAAGCAGTTTAATGCGAGAACTCAAGACAAGGCTGGAAAGGTACTTCCCGTTGTTATCAACGTGTACTCTGACAAGTCTTTCGATTTTGTTATCAAAACTCCTCCTGCTGCCGTTCAACTATTGGAAGCAGCTAAAGTTAAGAGTGGATCAGCAGAGTCTAACCGTGTTAAGGTTGCGAAAGTATCTTGGGATCAAGTTCGCACTATCGCAGAAGACAAGATGCCCGATTTGAACTGTTTTACCATTGAGTCTGCAATGAGCATGGTGGCAGGTACAGCCCGTTCTATGGGTATTACCGTAACAGGTCCTAAACCATTTTAATTGCAAAAGTTTTTAAGAAATGGCAAAATTGACAAAAAATCAAAAAGCAGCATCTGCTAAGATTGATGCTCAGAAAGTATATTCTCTTGAGGAAGCTTCTGCTCTTGTAAAAGAGGTTAGCTACACTAAGTTTGACTCTTCTGTTGACCTTGCTGTGCGCCTTGGAGTAGATCCTCGTAAAGCAAACCAAATGGTTAGAGGCGTTGTTACTCTTCCTCACGGAACGGGTAAAGACGTTAAGGTATTGGCTTTGGTTACTCCAGATAAGGAGCAAGAAGCAAAAGATGCCGGTGCTGACTTCGTTGGTTTAGATGAATTCATCCAAAAGATCAAAGACGGTTGGACAGATGTTGATGTTATCATCACCATGCCTTCTGTAATGGGTAAGATAGGACCTCTAGGTCGCGTATTGGGACCTCGTGGTTTGATGCCTAACCCTAAGACAGGTACCGTAACAATGGATATCGCTAAAGCGGTTTCTGATGTTAAGTCTGGTAAGATTGACTTTAAAGTTGATCGTTACGGAATCGTACACGCGTCTGTAGGTAAAGTATCTTTTGATGCTAACAAAATCCATGAAAATGCTGAGGAGTTGCTTAAGACTTTGATGAAGTTGAAGCCAACTGCAGCTAAGGGTACATATGTAAAGAGCATTTACATGACAAGTACCATGAGCCCCGGTATTGCTGTGGATTCAAAATCTGTTAACTAAAAGATTTTTCTAAGAGATGACAAGAGAAGAAAAAAATCAGGCCATCCAGGAGTTGACTGAACTCCTTGAAGGATCTAACACGGTTTACATTGCAGATATCGCTGGGTTGAACGCAGTGGACACTTCGAACCTTCGTCGTGCCGCTTTCAGCAAGCAAATCAAGCTATCTGTAGTTAAGAATACACTGCTTAAAAAAGCTATGGAGGCTTCTTCAAAGGATTTTGAAGAGCTCTATCCAACACTTGTAGGTAACACCAGCATTATGATTGCAGAAGCTGGAAATGCACCTGCTAAGTTGATTAAGGACTTCCGCAAGAAAGTAGAAAAGCCCATCCTTAAGGGTGCTTTCATTGAGGAGTCTATCTACATCGGTGACGACCAACTTGAGTCACTGACACAAATTAAGTCTAAAGAAGAATTGATTGGCGACGTAATTACTTTGCTTCAATCTCCTGCGAAAAACGTTATTTCTGCCCTTCAGGGTGGTGGATCGCAGAAGCTTGCTGGCTTGGTAAAAGCTCTCGAAGAGCGCGCGTAGACAATCCATTTAAAAGTACGCACTCAAGCTTCCATATTGAATTGCTAAATTTTTATTTTTAAAATCAACACAAAATGGCTGATATTAAAGAATTAGGAGATGCTTTAGTTAATCTCACAGTAAAAGAAGTTAACGAATTAGCTGCTTACTTGAAAGAGGAGCACGGAATTGAGCCAGCTGCTGCCGCAGTTGCAGTTGCTGCAGGACCTGCCGGAGACGGTGGTGGTGCTGAAGAGCAAACTGAATTCGACGTGATCCTTAAAGCTGCCGGTGGTTCTAAACTTGCAGTAGTTAAGCTTGTTAAGGAAATGACTGGTCTTGGCTTGAAAGAAGCTAAAGAAAAAGTAGACGGAGCGCCTAGCGCTATCAAAGAAGGTGTTTCTAAAGATGAAGCAACTGCTTTGAAGACTCAGCTTGAAGAAGCTGGTGCTGAGGTTGAGTTGAAATAATTTCATCTCGTCCACCTTTTTAAGGTTTAGGTCTTGGGACTTCGGTTCCTGGGCCTAAACCCTTTTGTGTATAAACTAACTTATGATTTATTTCTATGGCAAATTCCCCGGCTCAATCATCCACCGAAAGGATTAATTTTGCCTCAACACTGGTAAATTCTGACTATCCAGATTTCCTGGATCTTCAGTTAAAATCGTTCAGGGATTTCTTCCAGATCGATACCAAGCCTGAGGATAGATCTGAGGAGGCGTTGTACAACACCTTCGCAGAAAACTTCCCAATCTCTGATGCGAGAAATCAATTCGTATTGGAATTCATCGACTACTTTATCGATCCTCCTCGCTATTCAGAAGAAGAGTGTATCGAAAGAGGGCTTACTTTCAGTGTGCCCCTCAAAGCCAGACTTAAGTTGTACTGTACAGATCCTGAGCACGAGGACTTTGAGACCATCGTTCAGGACGTATACCTAGGTACAATTCCTTATATGTCTCCCCGTGGAACGTTCATCATCAACGGAGCTGAGCGCGTTATCGTTTCTCAGTTGCACCGTTCACCTGGTGTGTTCTTCGGTCAGAGCTACCACGCCAACGGTACCAAGTTGTACTCAGCGCGTATCATTCCATTCAAGGGTTCTTGGATTGAATTTGCTACCGATATTAACAGCGTTATGTACGCCTACATCGATCGTAAGAAGAAGTTACCTGTAACTACTCTCTTGAGATCTATTGGTTACGAACGCGATAAAGACATTCTCGAAATCTTTGACCTTGCAGAAGAAGTTAAGGTTTCAAAGACAGGTCTTAAGAGAGTGATGGGACGTCGTTTGGCGGCTCGTGTCCTCAAGACTTGGATTGAAGATTTCGTAGATGAAGATACTGGTGAGGTGGTATCTATCGAGAGAAACGAAGTGGTTCTTGACCGCGATACCGTTCTCGAGAAAGAGCACCTCGAAGTGATTTTGGATGCAGAAGTAGCAACAATTCTTCTTCACAAAGAAGACATTGAGGCTTCTGATTACGCCATTATTCACAATACACTACAGAAAGATCCGACCAACACCGAGAAAGAGGCTGTTGAGCATATCTACCGTCAATTGAGAAATGCCGAGCCGCCAGACGAAGAGACGGCGCGTGGTATTATTGACAAGTTGTTCTTCTCAGAGACTCGTTACAACCTCGGAGGAGTAGGTCGTTACAGACTCAATAAAAAACTAGGTCTCGACATCGACGCCGATACCCAAGTGTTGACCAAAGCCGATATCATTTCTATCATCAAATACTTGATCGAATTGATAAACTCCAAGGCTGAGGTGGATGATATTGATCACTTGAGTAATCGTCGTGTAAGAACCGTTGGTGAGCAGTTGGCAAACCAATTCTCTGTAGGTCTTGCCCGTATGGCTCGTACTATTAGAGAGCGCATGAACGTTCGTGACAACGAGGTATTTACACCGATTGATTTGATCAACGCGAAGACTCTTTCTTCGGTGATCAACTCTTTCTTCGGTACCAACCAGTTGTCTCAGTTCATGGATCAAACCAACCCGCTTTCAGAAATCACCCACAAGCGTAGATTGTCTGCTCTTGGACCCGGTGGTCTTTCTCGTGAGCGCGCAGGTTTCGAGGTACGTGATGTTCACTATACACACTACGGAAGACTTTGTCCTATTGAAACACCGGAAGGTCCAAACATTGGTTTGATCTCTTCTCTATGTGTTTACGCCAAGGTTAACCAAATGGGATTCATTGAAACTCCTTACCGCGAAGTGGTAGAGGGTAAAGTGGACCTCAACAAAGAAGCTGTGTACTTAAGCGCAGAGGAAGAAGAAGAAAAGGTAATTGCTCAGGCCAACGCTCCCGTTAAGGAAGACGGTGGATTTGAGAATCCTAAGATTAAGGCAAGAGATGAAGGTGACTTCCCAGTGGTAGATCCACAGGATGTTGACTTTATGGATGTTGCTCCTAATCAGATTGCTTCTATTTCCGCTTCTTTGATTCCCTTCTTGGAGCACGATGATGCAAACCGTGCCTTGATGGGATCTAACATGATGCGTCAGGCGGTGCCTCTATTGAGACCTGAGTCTCCTATCGTAGGAACGGGTCTTGAGAAGCAAGTTGCCAAGGACTCAAGAGTGTTGATTAA
Organism: uncultured Schleiferiaceae bacterium; assembly: GCA_965658445.1. GTDB lineage: Bacteria > Bacteroidota > Bacteroidia > Flavobacteriales > Schleiferiaceae > CBFHSF01. The sequence goes on from CBFHSF010000001.1 coordinate 253,703, forward strand.
CGCAGAAGGAGACGGTGAAGTTGTTAAAGTTGACGCCAAACAAATTTCTATCAAGTACGATAGAACTCCAGAAGAGGAGTTGGTGAACTTTGACGATGACGTGAAGTCTTACAACCTCGTTAAATTCCGCAAGACCAACCAAGGTACTACCATCAACTTGAAGCCTTCTGTAAGAGTGGGAGACCGAGTTGAAAAAGGTCAAGTACTTTGTGAAGGTTACGCTACCGAGAAAGGTGAATTGGCCTTGGGTAGAAACATGCTCGTTGCCTTTATGCCTTGGAAAGGTTACAACTTTGAGGACGCGATTGTAATTTCAGAAAAAGTAGTGAGAGAGGATATCTTTACTTCTCTTCACATTGACGAATACACCCTTGAGGTAAGAGATACCAAGTTGGGTATCGAAGAATTGACAGCAGATATTCCTAACGTTTCTGAAGAGGCCACTAAGGACCTTGATGAAAACGGAATCATCCGCATCGGTGCTGAAGTGAAGCCTGGTGATATCTTGATCGGTAAGATTACTCCCAAGGGAGAGTCTGATCCTTCACCTGAAGAAAAACTTCTTCGCGCCATCTTCGGTGACAAAGCTGGTGATGTTAAGGATGCTTCACTAAAAGCTTCTCCTTCTTTGAATGGGGTAGTGATTAACAAGAAGCTCTTTGCTCGCTCTATCAAAGACAAGAAGCAACGCATCAAAGACAAGGAGGAATTGGAAATCCTAGAGAAGGAGTTCAACATGCAAATGGAGGGCGTTCGTCAGGTATTCCTAGAAAAACTCTCTACGTTGGTTGCTGGTAAAACTTGTCAAGGAATTACCAATGACCTCAATGAGGTGGTAATCCCCAAGGGAACTAAGTTTACTCAGAAAGTCCTCAACAGCATCGACGATTACACTCGTATCGTGGGAGGTTCTTGGACTACTGATGACGAGAAGAACCACTTGATCGCAAACCTACTTCACAACTTCAAGATCAAAGTAAACGACATCACTGGAGTTTACCGTCGCAAGAAGTTTACAATTTCTGTAGGTGATGAGTTGCCTTCTGGTATCATCAAATTGGCCAAAGTTTACATCGCTAAGAAGAGAAAGCTCAAAGTAGGTGATAAGATGGCGGGACGTCACGGTAACAAAGGTATCGTGGCGCGTATTGTTCGCGAAGAGGATATGCCATTCCTTGAGGATGGAACTCCAATGGATATCGTATTGAACCCATTGGGTGTACCTTCTCGTATGAACATCGGTCAGATTTACGAAACCGTATTGGGCTGGGCCGGTAAGAAGTTGGGGCGCAAGTTTGCCACTCCAATTTTTGACGGTGCTACACTGGATGAAATCACTCAGTACACAGATCAGGCAGGATTGCCTCCATTCGGAACCACTCACCTTTACGATGGTGGAACCGGTGAGAAATTCCACCAGCCTGCTTCTATTGGTGTGATTTACATGCTTAAGCTAGGTCACATGGTTGACGATAAGATGCACGCACGTTCTATCGGACCTTACTCTTTGATTACGCAACAACCATTGGGTGGTAAAGCTCAATTTGGAGGTCAGCGTTTTGGAGAGATGGAGGTTTGGGCTCTTGAAGCCTTTGGTGCCTCTAACATCCTACGTGAAATCTTGACGGTTAAGTCGGATGACGTAGTTGGCCGTGCCAAGACGTATGAGTCTATCGTAAAAGGAGAGAAGATGCCTACTCCAGGTATTCCAGAGTCCTTTAACGTATTGCTCCACGAACTTCGTGGTCTTGGATTGAAAATAACATTAGACTGATAACTATTCGGAGGGCTTCGGCCCTCCGGGTACACAATTAAATAACCTCGCGTATATGGCTCTTAAAAAACAGGAAAAGAACTCTTTGAGCTCTAACTTCTCAAAGATTACAATCAGCCTTTCTTCTCCAGAGGACATCTTAGAGCGTTCTCATGGTGAAGTATTGAAGCCTGAGACCATTAACTATAGAACTCACAAGCCCGAAAGAGACGGTTTGTTCTGTGAGCGCATCTTCGGACCTGTAAAGGACTACGAATGTGCTTGTGGAAAGTACAAGCGAATCCGCTATAAGGGTATTGTGTGTGACCGCTGTGGGGTAGAAGTTACCGAGAAGAAGGTTCGTCGCGATCGCGTTGGACACATCAGCTTGGTAGTACCTGTAGCTCACATTTGGTACTTCCGTTCATTGCCCAACAAAATTGGATACCTACTAGGTCTTCCTACTAAGAAGTTGGACATGATCATTTACTACGAGAGATACGTAGTAATCCAGCCAGGTATTGGAACTCAGCCTGACGGTACGCCCGTTGAAAAAATGGACTACCTAACGGAAGAGGAGTATTTGGAAATCATGGAGCGTCTTCCACAAGACAACATGTACTTGGATGACAACGATCCCAACAAGTTTATCGCAAAGATGGGTGCTGAGGCACTTATCGAATTGTTGCGTCGCTTGGATTTGGATGAGTTGTCTTACTCTTTGAGACACAAAGCCAACAACGAAACTTCTCAGCAGAGAAAAGCAGAAGCGCTTAAGCGTCTTCAAGTAGTTGAGGCTTTCAGAGATGCAAATTCTAGAATTGAGAACAATCCAGAGTGGATGATCCTCAAGGTTATTCCGGTGATTCCACCCGAATTGAGACCTTTGGTTCCACTGGATGGAGGTCGTTTTGCGACATCTGACCTCAATGACCTATACCGTCGTGTAATCATCAGAAACAACCGTCTTAAGAGACTTCTAGAGATCAAAGCTCCTGAAGTAATCTTGAGAAACGAAAAGCGTATGCTTCAAGAAGCGGTTGATAGCTTGTTGGACAACACTCGTAAAGCCTCTGCAGTTAAGACGGAATCTAACAGAGCCTTGAAATCACTTTCTGACTCTTTGAAAGGTAAGCAAGGTCGTTTCCGTCAAAACCTATTGGGTAAGCGTGTTGACTACTCTGCGCGTTCTGTAATTGTTGTAGGACCTGAACTCAAACTTCACGAGTGTGGTCTTCCCAAGAACATGGCGGCTGAGTTGTACAAGCCCTTTATCGTAAGAAAGCTTATCGAGAGAGGAATTGTTAAGACGGTTAAGTCTGCCAAGAAGATTATCGACAAGAGAGATCCCGTAGTTTGGGATATCCTAGAAAACGTAATGAAGGGCCACCCGGTACTTCTCAACCGTGCTCCAACGCTTCACCGTTTGGGTATTCAGGCCTTCCAGCCTAAGTTGATTGAAGGAAAGGCGATTCAACTTCACCCACTAGTATGTACTGCATTCAACGCGGATTTTGATGGTGACCAAATGGCGGTTCACCTTCCGTTGGGACCTGCAGCCATCCTAGAGGCTCAGTTGTTGATGTTGGCTTCTCACAATATTTTGAACCCTGCCAACGGTTCTCCAATTACTGTACCTTCTCAGGATATGGTATTGGGATTGTACTACCTCACCAAGTCGCGCAAGGACTCTAAGGAGCACCACGTAAAAGGAGAAGGTCTTACTTTCTATTCTTTCGAAGAGGCGCGCATTGCCTTTAACGAAGGAAGAGCCGATCTACACGCCAACATCAAGGTGAAGGCTAGAGTAGAGAACGAAGCGGGTGAAATGGAAATCAAGTTGATTGAAACTACAGTGGGTAGAACGCTATTTAACATGGCGGTTCCAGAAACTGTACCTTTTATCAACGAGCTTTTGACTAAGAAAGCCCTTAGAGACATTATCGCTTACATTATGAAGCGTACAGATGTTCCTCAAACGGCTAAGTTCTTGGATGATATCAAGGAGATGGGTTACAAAACGGCCTTTAGAGGTGGTTTGTCGTTCTCATTGAAAGACATCATTATTCCAGAAGAAAAAGTTGAATTGATCAATTCTGCCGAGTCTGAAGTTGACGGAATCTTCGCCAACTACAACATGGGATTGATTACCAATAACGAGCGTTACAACCAGGTAATTGACGTTTGGACAAACACCAACGCAAGATTGACTGAGCGTGCAATGCACCACTTGATCACTGACCGCCAAGGGTTCAACCCTATCTACATGATGCTTGACTCGGGTGCGAGGGGTTCTAAGGAGCAGATTCGTCAGCTTTCTGGAATGCGTGGTCTGATGGCCAAACCACAGAAATCAGGGTCTTCTGGTGGTGAGATTATCGAAAACCCGATTATCTCTAACTTTAAGGAAGGCCTTTCCATTCTTGAGTACTTTATTTCTACTCACGGTGCACGTAAAGGACTTGCGGATACGGCCCTTAAAACGGCGGATGCAGGTTACTTGACACGTCGTTTGGTAGACGTTGCTCAGGACGTAATTGTTCTTCACGAAGATTGTGGAACACTGCGTGGATTGGAAGTTTCTGCTCTTAAGAAAAACGAAGAAGTGGTTGAACCACTATTCGAAAGAATTTTGGGACGTGTATCTCTACACACTATCACCGATCCAGTATCTGGTGAGGTATACGTAGAAGCAGGTGCTGAAATCACTGAGGAAGTTGCTCAGAAAATTGAAGATTCTCCTATTGATTCAGTAGAAGTAAGATCACCTCTTACTTGTGAGTCTAAGAAGGGAATCTGTGCCAACTGTTACGGAAGAAACTTGGCAACTGCCAAGATGGTACAAAAAGGAGAAGCAGTAGGAGTTATCGCTGCCCAGTCCATTGGGGAGCCAGGAACTCAGCTTACTCTACGTACATTCCACGTTGGGGGTACAGCGGGTAACGTATCTGAAGAGTCTAAGTTGGTTGCCAAGTTTGGCGGTAAACTAGAGTTGGAAGACGTTAGAACGGTTGACTCTGAAGACGCTGATGGCAACAAGATTAAGATCGTTATCGGTCGTACCGGTGAAGTGAAAATAATCGATGAGACTACTGGAATCCCAGTAATGACCAACAACGTACCTTACGGTTCTACCCTGATGGTAAAAGACGGACAGAAGATCGAGAAGGGCGGAGAAATCTGTGCTTGGGATCCATACAACGCCGTAATTATCTCAGAAACTTCGGGTAAGATTGCCTTCCAGGACATCGAGCAAGGAGTTACCTACCGCGTAGAAATCGATGAGCAAACCGGTTTCCAAGAAAAAGTAATTTCTGAAACGAGAAATAAGAAGTTGGTTCCTACTATCCAGATTTTGGATAAGAAAGGAAACGAACTCAAACACTACACCTTGCCTGTAGGCGCCCACATTATTGTTGATGAAGGCGACGAAATTAAGACGGGTAAAATCTTGGTTAAGATCCCACGTAAATCTGCGAAAGCGGGTGATATTACCGGAGGTCTTCCACGTGTAACGGAATTGTTCGAAGCGCGTAACCCATCTAACCCATCTGTGGTTTCAGCAATCGATGGTATCGTTTCTTACGGTAAGATTAAGCGTGGTAACCGCGAGATTATTGTAGAGTCAAGAACGGGAGAAATCAAGAAGTACTTGGTGAACTTGTCTAAGCAAATCCTCGTTCAGGAGAACGACTTTGTGAAAGCGGGTATGCCACTTTCTGATGGAGCCATTACACCGTCTGATATCTTGGCCATCCAAGGACCTACTAAGGTTCAGGAGTACTTGGTAAATGAGATTCAAGAAGTTTACCGCCTCCAGGGTGTGAAGATTAACGACAAGCACTACGAGGTGATTGTACGTCAGATGATGCGCAAGGTGAACATCCAAGATCCAGGAGACACCATGTTCTTGGAAGGACATTTGGCCAATAAAATTGACTTTATTGAGCAAAATGACTTGATCTACGATAAGAAAATTGTTGAAGACGCTGGAGATTCTGAGAACTTGAAAGCCGGTCAGGTAATTACTGCCCGTCAATTGAGAGATGAGAACTCGTTGTTGAGAAGAGCAGATAAGAACTTGGTAGTAGCGCGAGATGCTCAACCAGCCACTGCAGTTCCTGTACTTCAAGGTATTACCAGAGCGTCACTTCAGACCAAGTCATTTATCTCAGCGGCTTCCTTCCAGGAAACGACTAAGGTATTGAACGAGGCTGCGGTTGCTGGTAAGCAAGATACTCTTGAGGGTCTTAAGGAGAACGTTATTGTAGGACACAAGATTCCTGCTGGAACGGGTCTTAAGGAGTACAACCAATTGGTGGTTGGATCTCAGGAGGATTACGACAACATGATGGCGAATCGTACCATCTCAACAGAAATTGTTGAGTAATGGCAGATAATCAAAACCCTGAAGGTTCTTTGAATATTGAACTGAATGAAGAAATGGCGGAAGGTACCTATAGCAACCTTGCCATCATCAATCATTCACACTCGGAATTTGTCTTGGATTTTATCCAAGTAATGCCCGGACTCCCCAAAGGCAAAGTGAAGTCTAGAGTAATCTTGACCCCACAACACGCCAAGCGATTCTTAAAGGCACTCAACGAAAACGTTCAGCGCTTTGAGCAATTGCACGGAGAGATTAGTGATACAGAACCGCCTGCATTACCTCTGAACTTCGGAGGTCCTACAGGACAGGCTTAAGCATACAAGAACCCCGCACGGCAAGTGCGGGGTTTTTTATGAAATACAAATGGATTCATCGCCGGAAGGTGAATCCCTAATATCTAAAGGTGAATATATTATGAGTGATTTTTCCTCAGACCCAAAGGGCAAAGGCCCTAAAAAGAATTTTACCCGCTCGGGTAAGGACTTTTCACGTCCTGGATCCAAGCGTTCGGATTCATCAGAGTCTAAACCTTCGCAATCAGACGATTCCCGTTCTCGTGATTCAAAACCACGAGACTTCAGATCCAAAGAGTCCAATTCTGACCGTTATTCAGAGAAGTCCAAAAACTTCGACAGGCGCAAAGATTCTAATGACGAATCTTCTTTCAACAAGAGATCAAACGACCGATACTCTAGAGACGACAGAAACTCCAGCGACGACAGAAAACCCAGAGAGGATAGAAAGCCCTTGGAGAATAGAAAACACTCCTCAGATTCACGCCCTCGAAACGCGCGCAACTTCGAAAAGCGTACGCGCAGCGAGGGAGACGGATGGGGCAGAGACCGCGGTAGCTTCAAAAAATCAGATTCTAAGCGATACGAGTTTCAATCGTCCAGAAGCAAGCCCATGGATCCCAATGACTTTGCCATGGTGGCCAAGACGCTTCCCGGTTTGGAGGAAGTCCTCGCAACGGAAGTAAAGCGCCTGGGAGGTAAGAACGTAAAAACCTTGGTAAGAGGGGTTTCTTTTGAAGGAGATAAGGGTTTTATGTACAAGGCCAATCTCTGTTTGCGCACGGCCTTGAGAGTTCTCAAGCCCATTCACGAATTTAAATTCCGATCTCAAGACGACTTTTACCGCAGAGTTCAGCAATTTGATTGGGCGTCCATTCTAGATGTAGATACAACCTTTGTAATTCACGCTTCGGGTCAATCGGATACCTTTACCCACTCCCTATTTACCGCTCAAAAGGCAAAAGACGCCATTGTAGACCAGTTTAGAGAAATGACAGGTGAACGTCCCAATGTGGACAAGAGGAGCCCTGATGTCCATATTCACGTGTATTTGAGAAACCACGAATGTTCCATCTCTTTAGATTCCAGTGGAGAGTCCCTTCACAAAAGAGGGTACAAGGTAGCCGTGGGTGAAGCTCCTATTTCTGAGGTGCTTGCCGCTGGTCTTATTCTCCTTTCGGGATGGGATGGATTGACGCCTTTGTACGATCCATTCTGTGGAGCTGGAACCTTGGCCATTGAAGCGGCTTTGATTGCTCAAAACTTGCCGGCCAACCTCACCCGTGATGTATTTGGGTTTATGACGTGGAACGACTACGACCAGGAACTACACGCGAAAATTGAAGAGAGTGCACTAAAGAAAGCACGTGGATTTGATCACAAGATTTACTGCTCGGACATCGATCCCGTAATGGTTATCAAGGCCAAGAAAAATATTTCGGAAGCCACGTTTGACGATGTCATTGAAGTGGAGCGCAGAGACTTTATCAATTCTCAACCACCCGCAGAAAATGCCATGCTCATTTTTAACCCGCCTTATAATGAGAAGCTTCGCGCTGATACCGGCACGTTGTATCGCTCCATTGGAGATACGCTAAAGACAAATTACTCAGGAACTAATGCGTGGATGATCACTTCCGATTTGGAAGGGTTAAAAACCTTGGGCTTGAGAACTTCTCGACGCATCCCCGTAATGAACGGAGCTTTGGAATGCAGGTTTGTAAAATACGAATTGTACAAGGGAACAAAGAAGGGAGGACCCATCGCGGATAATTCCAACAATTGACCTACATTTAGTTATTGATATTTTTGAGTCTCTAGCCTGTGTTTGCCGAAGTCATTCTACCCTTTTCCTTACAACAAACCTTTACCTACGCCGTGCACGGTTGGGAGGAAGAATGTGCTGTAGGAAAGCGAGTGATTGTACAGTTTGGCAAGCGTCGCTTTTATGCGGGCATCATAGAGTCACTTCACCAAAACCCTCCGGACTATTCCATCAAACCCATTGTTGAGGTCTTGGATGACGAGCCCACGGTCAATCCCACTTCCATTGAATTTTGGAAATGGGTGGCCAGCTACTACATGTGTAGCTTGGGAGAAGTTATGAATGCCGCCCTTCCCAGTCCGCTTAAACTGGAAAGTGAAACGGTGATATCGGCCGTGGACGATGTAGAAATTCCTTGGAACGATCTTTCAGACTCTGAGTTTTTGGCCATGGAAGCCCTGGGAGGACATCCCAGAATTCGCGTGTCTGAATTGGGGAATTTGACGGGAGAAAAGTCTCCCATGAAAATCGTCAACAAGCTCTTGGACCGAGGGGTGATCTACACGGAAGAGGATTTAAAGAAAAACGTAAAGCCCAAAACGGAACGTTGGATATGTCTGCACTCGTCATTGACGCATGAGATTATTCAAGAAGTTTTTAAAACGCTAAAACGCGCACCCAAACAGGAGGCCGCTTTTACGGAATACTTCGCCGCGGTTGAAGAAACCGGTGAGGACTGGGTAAGACTTACTGATATTACCAAGAACCCTGATATTTCTAGAGCGCATGTATTGCCACTGATAAAGAAGGAACTCTTTGTTGAAGAGGAACGCGACGTAGATCCTTGGGGTGGAATGCCTCCGCTGGAGACTCCAAATTTGTCTTTTTCTGAATTGCAGACAAAAGCTCTCCGTGATTTGGATGAGGCTTTCGCCAAAGACAAAGTAGCCGTGTTACACGGAGTTACTGGGTCGGGAAAAACAGAAATTTACATACAGAAGATTCAAGAGGTGTTGGAAAAGGGAGAATCTGCCCTTTACCTATTGCCAGAAATCGCCCTTACCACTCAGTTGGTGCAAAGGCTTAGAAAATACTTTGGGGAACGCGTGGTGGTCTATCACTCTAAAATATCTCCCAGAGAACGTCTCAATGCCTGGAATCAGGTGAGAACTCAAAAAGACAATCCCTGTGTGGTCATCGGTGCGAGATCTTCTATTTTCTTGCCCTTTACTCATTTGGGTTTGGTGGTAGTGGATGAGGAACACGATCCTTCTTACAAGCAATCCGATCCCGCCCCGAGATACAATGGGAGAGACTCTGCCATTGTGCTTTCGAGGATGCACAAGGCGTCCATTGTTTTGGGGTCCGCTACCCCAAGCTTGGAATCTGTCTACAACGCCCAAGAAAAGAAATACGCATGGGTTTCCTTACCCGAGCGCTTTGGAGGTGCGGAGCTTCCTGAAATGGAAATTGTAGACATCCAGAAAGAGCACAAGATGAAGTTGATGACGGAACAGTTTTCTCGTCGTCTGCTCGAAGAAATTAGAGAGGCCAAAGCGGCAAACAAAAGGGTTATTCTCTTCCAAAACCGCAGGGGATTTGCACCCACTCATGAATGCCAGACCTGTGGCCATACTCCACAATGTAAACACTGTGATATCTCTCTAACCTTTCACAAGTACACACATAGTTTGCATTGTCACTACTGTGGGTATTCTGAGCCCATCGCCAAGCGATGCACACAATGCGGAAGCTACGATTTGGAGCTCAAGGGATTTGGAACGGAGAAAATTGAAGATTCTCTTCTTGCCATAGAGCCCTCACTGAGGATTCAGAGATTGGATCTGGACTCTACCCGCCGCAAGGGAGATATTCAGTCCATAATGGACGATTTTGAAAATGGAGAAATAGATGTCCTCATAGGAACCCAGATGGTGACCAAGGGTTTGGATTTTGATAAAGTAGCCTTGGTTGGGGTCATGAACGCGGACAGCCTGTTGCATTTTCCTGATTTCCGAGCCTTTGAAAGATCCTACCAAATGCTTTCTCAGGTGGCGGGAAGAGCGGGAAGGAGAGACGAAAGAGGCAAGGTACTAATTCAGACATTCTCCCCCTTTCACACCATTGTGCAACAAGTGGCCAATCAGCAATTTGAAGCCATGGTCAAGGATCAGCTGTACGAAAGGAAGAATTACAAATATCCGCCTTATTATAAATTGATTGAGCTCACGCTAAAGCACCGCGATTCTAAATTGGTGTCACAGGCTTCAGAAGCCTATGCCAAGGCATTGCACGAAGTGTTAGGTGACAGAGTGCTGGGTCCTGAGTTTGCACCCATTCCTCGCCTTAAAGGCCAGTACAACAAAAAGATTTGGATAAAATTCGAAAAGGCCCTGAACTACCATCAAGTAAAAACGGCCATTCAAAAATTGGCGGACCACTACTTTACACAACCTCCGTATGCTCGCGTTCGCTTGGTGATTAATGTAGATCCTGCATAATCGTTTCTACTCTATCCTTTCTACTTCCTCTGCAGTATCGCCCGATGCATTTAAAAAGCTTTGCTCCATAGAGACCACCAGAGCATATTGAGCAATTCCGTACGTTCCCATCACAATGAATCCTTCGTAAGGCAAGGCAACTACAAATTTGTTAATAGCCAAGGCCGTATCAGAAATCACAAAGAAGACGGCGCCAAAGATTCCCCATTTATACGCTTCTGTAGATAAGTTACCCTTGCGGTTGATGGCTGTGAGGACCATAGCTGAAATAACCAAAGCATAAACGGATACAGGTGCCAGCATCGCGCCGAGGGAAGGTCCCGCCCATCCCATAAAGCCAATGAGGTAAACTCCCAATACCACATACCAATACTTGGCTTTGGAGAGATATCCGGAGGATTGCTTGGCAAAGGCGAATGTGTAAAAGACATGGGCGGTCAAGAAGGAAGAAAGCCCGAGGATAAAAAATAGGTCTCCTTCAAAAATCAAAAGAATATCCCCAATCCAACTAAAAAAGAGTCCAGAGAAAAAGAGTCTTTTGGTTCTGTGAAAGGGGCCTTCTGTTTGAGTTTGAAGAAAATATGCCATCAGAGAAAACAAGAGGAGTCCCTTGGTAATTCCAATCAATAAAGGATGCTCTCCAACGTGTTTAAACGCTAGGTGGGCGAGAAGTAAAGCAAAGTAAATCTTAGAAAAATCACGAAGTTTCATCGGAAGAAAGGTTCTTTTCAGTCAGTAGTAGATAGGCCATGGAAATTGCGCCCAAAGCCATGGAAACATAGTAAACGGGGCTGTTGCTGTCTAAGTCAGACAAGATATACAATAGGGCCACCCAGCGCAAGAGTTCCCAAACCACAAAGCCCTTTGACTTTTGAAAAAGGGCACCCAAGGCAACTAGGGCTAAAATAATCCAGGCAGCGCCTGTAATTTGATCGTATAGTTCAAAGGATGAATAGGTAAACAGGAATCCTGCTACATAACCCAATGTCAATAGAAATTGAACGAGGGCGTAGGCGTTGAGTTTGATAGGTACTTTAACGTCGTATTTTTTGTAATCCACAGGAACTTCTGGCGGCAACTTTGGGCCACCTGCAGTTTCTGGAAACCATCCAGGGCCTTTAAAAAGCAATCGAACCTTGTCCCATCCACGTACCTGTTGCACATCCTCCCAAAGTTGTTGAAGGGGACGAATATGTGCCATGACAGGGTTAAAGGTTTCTGTAGGCTTGGTAATGCCGTAATGAGGTCTTTCTTCTTCTGCTTGAAACGTTCCAAACATCTTGTCCCAAATAATAAGCGATCCCGCATGGTTTTTGTCAATGTACTTGGGATCGCGACCGTGATGCACTCTGTGGTGAGAGGGCGTATTGAAGATGTATTCGAACCAGCCCATTTTGTTTATGGCTTCTGTGTGAATCCAGAATTGGTACAGCGTATTAAGGGCCGAGATGTACAAGAACCAATAGGGGTCAAAACCCAAAAATGCCAGAGGCAGGGCAAAAGGAGAGGTAAAGAACTTCTGCAGCGCTCCTTGTCTCAATGCCACGCTGAGGTTGTAATCTTCACTTTGATGGTGGATAACGTGGCCCACCCAAAACAAATTGATTTGGTGAGAAAGTCTATGGGCCCAGTAATACTGAAAGTCTACTCCCAAAAACAGCAAAATCAAAAAGGGCCACGTCGTAGGAATATCAAATAGTCGGTATTCGTATACAAACGTGTACATCCCAACCGTAACCAGCTTTACAAAGAGACCGGTAGTCTGTTCAAAAATTCCACATCCAATGTTGGCAAAGGCATCCCCGGATCTATAAGAAGTCTTTTTGGTAACCAAACTGTAGGTGACCTCAATGGCGATGAGGATAAAAAAGATGGGTATGGAGAGAATAATGGGATTCAATGGATATGACTTTTGCTTTTGACTGCCCTAATTTACCATTTGCCCCATCATATTAGACGAATGTGAGCTAAAAATTATGCTCGCATTGCACGTGGTCAGATCATTTAGCGACATTCCGTCATGTGGTTTTAGAAAACAACTGCCGATTCGTCATGCTTTTTTGCCGAAAACCGACAAGTTGTACGGAAAACTCCTCTTTTTTGGCAATGGTATTCCAATTGCTCTATCCTCAGCATATCAATAAAAATTAAACTACGAATAATCGTAAAATCTAAAAAGATGAAAGTTAGAAGACACATGCCCATAGGATTTCCAAATTTTGTAGATGAAATCTTTACCTCACTTGATTTTTCACCCGTATCCACTGGAAAGTATCCTGCCATCAATATTTTGGAAGGCGATGACCAGTATGGAATTGAGATGATCGCCCCTGGATTTACCAAGGATCAGTTTACCCTTAAGGTGGAAAATGATCACGTGATCATCTCTGCTAAGGTTCCCACCGAAGAGACAAAAACTGAAGGTTCTGTGGAAAAAGGAAAGTACACGACTAGAGAGTTTAAGCCCACAGCTTTTGAAAGAAGCTTTGCACTTCCCAAGGGAAAAATCCAAGAAGAAGACATCAAAGCGGCTTATGAAAATGGGATTTTAAAAGTTGTTCTTCCCAAGAGAGAAGAAGCAAAACCCAAGTCTCCTATGCAAATTGAAATTGCCTAAGGCCGGGTAACGACTTTATAGGATCAATGCTAGGTTTTTTGTGTGACGCGATAGACTAGCGACAGATTAGCAAAAGAGAAAGCGCCCCTCAATTCACAGAATTCGAGGGGCGCTTTTTTTGAAGTCTATTTCTTGGAATCAGTTTATGATCTGATTGAAAATAACTTAGCTCATAGCACTGACCAGGTCATGTCTTGTAATAATGTGATATTTACCCTTTCCAAGCTCTACCAAAACCGCTCCCAGCTGAGCATCCATTTTCTTGGCCACTGCATTCATGGGATCAGAAAGTGCTACCAAGGGGAAAGCCGGAAGCATATGGTCAGATACCTTTTCGTCTCTGGCTTCAGGGTTGTTTACCAATATCTCAAATAAGTGAGTGTCTGTAAGGGCTCCAACTGGTGAACCGTCCTGGAAAACGGGAATTTGAGAAATGCCCAATCTCTTCATGTGATTGAGGGCCGCATGTACGGGTTCTCCTGGTAAAACGCTTACCAATGGTAAATCTGCGTGCTCTCCAATAAGGTCCTTGGCCGTTTCTTTCTCGTCGTTTAAGAATCCTCTTTCGTTCATCCAATCATCGTTGAAGATCTTGCCTACATAGCGAGAACCGTGATCGTGGAAAAGGATCACAACCACGCTGTTTTCGTCCAATTCATTTTTTAGTTGTCTTACCGCCTGGAAAGCAGAACCTGCAGAGTATCCCAAGAACATTCCCTCCTTGAGAGCGAGCTCTCTCGCCGCAATGGCGCCATCTCTATCGGTTACTTTTTCGAAGTGGTCTATAAGTGAAAAGTCAACGTTTTTGGGAAGGATATCTTCACCAATTCCCTCAGTGATGTACGAGTAGATTTCACTCTCGTCAAACTCACCCGTCTCGTGGTATTTTTTAAATACAGAACCGTAAGAATCCACACCCCAAATCTTGATGTTGGGGTTTTTCTCCTTTAGGTATTTTGCACAGCCAGAAATGGTTCCTCCTGTTCCTACACCAACTACAAAATGGGTGATCTTTCCTTCCGTCTGTTCCCAGATTTCAGGACCTGTAGATTCGTAGTGAGCCTGTCTGTTGGCTAGGTTGTCGTATTGAAAGGGGTAGAAGGAATTGGGGATTTCTTTGTTCAATCGCTCTGCCACGGAATAGTACGATTCGGGGTGATCAGGAGCTACATTGGTAGGACAAACATACACTTCGGCGCCGAGTGCTTTGAGAATGTCCATCTTTTCTTTGGACTGTTTGTCAGAAAGAGTACAAATCAATTTGTAACCCTTTACCACGGCGGCTAATGCCAAGCCCATACCGGTGTTTCCCGAAGTACATTCAATAATGGTTCCTCCCGGCTTAATGAGTCCCTTTTCTTCGGCATCCTCAATCATCTTGAGAGCCATGCGGTCCTTAGTAGAATGACCTGGGTTAAAGTACTCCATTTTACCGAGGATGGTTCCTGGGATGTCCTTGGCTAATTCGTTAATGCGAACCATGGGTGTGTTACCGATGGTCTCAAGAATATTGTTTTTTACGTCCATTTTCGTGTTGTCCGTTTGTTTTAGATCTCGTGCGGGGAAATTTAGAAGAGGTGTAATGTTTTTACATCCTTCTTCTGAAGCGCTAAATTAGTGGTTTCTATGGGAAAAGACTCCTGAATTCTCATTGAAAATCAATCAAATCGAATGGCCTTTACCGGTCGTATCCTCGCCACCAACAGTGATGGAATGATCAATAACGCATAAGAAACCATGAGGGTTCCCGCGTTAAGGATCAACCAATGCCAAGGGTTAAGGTAGATGGGGACTTCCGAAACGTGGTAGGTCGTTTGGTCCAATTTGATCCAACCAAATTGAGATTGCAAAAAGCAGAAGGTCAAGCCAATGGCATTTCCAATAAGAAGACCACGAGTTACCAGATACGTTGCTTGATATAGGAAGATGTTTCTGATGGTAGAATTATTGGCGCCAACAGCCTTGAGAACTCCAATCATTTGTGTCCTTTCCAAAATGAGAATGAGCAGAACAGAAACCATGTTCAAAGTAGCCACCGCAATCATAATTCCAATGATAAGTGCAATGTTGATATCAAATAATGCCAACCACTGAAAAATTCTCTCATGGGTGGATGTGGCACTTTGCGCTTCTAAATCATAAGGAATTTCCGTGCGAAGGGTTTCTGTGAGTGGAGCTACCTGATCAAAGTCATCAATCAAAACTTCAAAACCTCCCACGTAGGTAGAATCCCATTTGTTGAGAATCTGAATGTGCTTTAGGTCGCCAATCAAAAAGATTTTATCGAAATCTTCTAGGCCGGTTTCAAAAATCCCGGAGATGTAGAATTTTCTGAGGCGAGGAGGCTTGGGAGCTTCTCGCAAAAAGTACATTTCCACTCTATCGCCCAATGTAAGTTGAAGGGCATCGGCAATTTCTTTGGAGAGAACCACGGAGTCATTTCGAGTGGAGGAGATGGTGGGAATATCACCCTCGATCATTACACTTTTTAGAAAAGACAAGTCGTAAGTGGGGTCGATTCCCTTGAGAACCACACCTTCAAAATCTTCATTGGCCTTGAGAATTCCGGCTTTGGTGGCAACGGGTTGAATGTGTTTTACGCCTTCAATATCAGGAAGTTGGCTAACGAAATCTTGTTCTACAGAAATGGGAAGAGTTTCAAAACTCTCATTCGCCACATAGCGCGATATTTTTATGTGCCCCGTAAACCCAATAATTTTATCTTTAATCCGCTGCTGGAGTCCCGTTCCCGTGGCAATAGAAACGATCATTAAAATCATTCCCATAGCCATTGAGGCTACAGAAAAGCGTATAATGGGGCGCGAAAAGGAACCTTCTATACGTTGAGAAGATATTAATCGCTTACTGATGAACCACGAAATTTTCAAGAATTTCCCTTTTGAAATCAAACTCAAATATATACAAAAGATAGGGGCTTTATGCCTGTTTTTTCTCTTTGTACAGCCACTCTTTTCTCAAGATATTAGGGTAGGTGCTGAACGCACGGATCAATACCTTCCCGCTCTCAAGGGCAAGAGTGTTGGGCTTGTTGTCAATCATACTTCTTTTGTAGGTGATGTGCACTTGGTCAATTTTTTAATGGACAAAGGAGTAAATGTGAAGGTGGTTTTTGCGCCTGAGCACGGATTTAGAGGAAAGACAGCGGATGGCGAGACCATTGAAGACGGCAAAGATGTGGAAACGGGACTTCCCATTATTTCACTCTACGGAAAAAACAAAAAGCCACAGCCCGATCAACTCAAAGGGTTGGATATATTAATTTTTGATATTCAAGATGTGGGTACGCGGTTTTATACGTTTACTTCCACGATGACTTTGTGTATGGAGGCTTGCGCCGAAAACGGCCTGTCCTTTTTCGTTTTGGACAGACCCAATCCCCATGGGCACTACGTGGATGGCCCCATTTTGGAAATGGAATTTGCTTCTTTTGTAGGTATGCATCCCGTGCCCGTAGTTCACGGGCTTACGGTTTCCGAATATGCTAAAATGATCAAAGGGGAGGGGTGGATTAACGAAGCTTCCAAGTTGGATCTACACTTGGTTACTTGCGAAAAATATACTCATTCAACTCCTTACATCTTGCCCATTTCGCCTTCTCCAAATCTTCCCAATGCAGAGTCTGTTTGGTTGTATCCTTCTCTTTGCTTCTTTGAAGGAACGGACGTGAGTGTAGGCCGCGGGACCAAATACCCCTTTCAATTAATGGGTGCTCCTTGGTTTGAGGAAGGGGATTATGATTTTATTCCCAGAGCGAGTGAGAGCTCTGTCAATCCAAAATACAGAAACGTGGAGTGTAAGGGTATTCGATTGGATGGATTTGCCAATTCTTACGTAAAAAATCTAGATCAACTCTACCTGTACTGGCTGCTTGCAATGTATGAGGCGAGCCCTACCAAAGGAGGATTCTTCAATAATTACTTCAAAAAATTGGCCGGAACCGATCAACTCCAACAACAAATCAAAGATGGCTGGACGGAAGAGCAAATCCGCGAAAGCTGGAAGCCGGGTCTAGATAATTACCGCGTGCTACGTGCGAAGTATTTGTTGTATAGGGAATAGGTAACGGGAATCAGGCATCGGGCAACGGGCAACAGGTAACAGGTAACGGGATCAGGGAACAGAAAGGCACAAGGAAAATTGCACCAGTCAGCAGTCACCAGTCACTACTCACCAAACTCAGGAATCTCATCTTCTCTCACATAGGGTAGTGTATCCAAAGCGATCAGTTCGTAATACGAATTGAGTCCCGAAATCCCGACATTTCCGTATTCAGACAAGTCCAATTGGCCGTTCTCAAGAAGTGCTGTATCCCTTGCAATGAGTCTTTCTAACTCTCCTATGGCAAGTATGCAGCCATTGGGTAGATCAATGAATTCAAGTAGTTTCATTCCCATTTTCACGGGGCTTTCACCTACAAATGGAGCGGCGAAGTCGTTGATGATTTCTGGTGTGAGTTTCATTCTGTCAAATTCACTTTCCTCCCTCGATAGTTTTGCTGAGGTGTAATGAGCCTTTTTGTAAAAATCCCCAGTTACATGATTTATGGTGTAGAATCCAGATTCTTTGATATTTCTGTACGTGTCCTTAATGTCGGGTGTTTGGGGTCTCATGATCATTCCCAATTGAGGTGGGTTGCTTCCCAAGTGAACCACAGAGGAGAAAATGGCTACGTTGTTTATCCCTTCCGGCGAAACCGTACCGATGAGGTTGGCGGGTTTGATTCCCGAAATGGAGTTGATGAGGTTGAGTTTATAGATTCTATCCAACTCACGAATTTCGTCTTTCCCTGCGTTCATTTTGTCTGGTATGTATTGGTAATATTCGTTTGATTTCTTCTCGGACTTTGGGGTGAGCTCTGTGCCCCCAGATTTTTTTTCTTGCAAGACGCCCACTTTCTTCAACGTCTAAGATGGGTATGGGATAATCGTCTTTTAGTCCCAATAATTCACTTTCCATGGGGGTGATTTTCCACGGCTCATGGATGAATTCTTCAGGGTGTTCTCTAAGTTCGGGAATCCATTTTTTAATGAAAAGGCCCTTGGGATCATGGTCTTTGGATTGTTTCACGGGGTTGTACATTCTCACCGTGTTAATTCCCGTTACACCTGCCTGCATTTGAAATTGAGGATAGTGAATTCCCGGTTCGTAATCCAAAAACAGTTTCGCCAAGTGATATACTCCTAGTCTCCAATCACAATCCATGTGGTGGCAAAAAAAGGAAACTAAAAGCGCTCTCATTCTAAAGTTAATCCACCCCGTTTCCCGAAGACAACGCATACAGGCATCGATTAATGGGAATCCTGTAGTTCCCGTTTCCCAACGACTAATCCATTCTGCATTGTTTTGATGCTCTAAGTATTCATACCCTCTATTCACACATTGCGTTTCGTATTCGCACTCCGCTTCGAATTTTTGAATGAAGTGACAATGCCATTTGAGTCGTGTTAACAATCCATTGAAAGCCCTTTTGTTGTAGGAGTAGTTAGGATGATTTTTTACGTATTGATACGCTTGTCGAACCGAAAGATTGCCCCAAGCTAGATAAGGGCTAATTCTTCCACAGGATTTTCTGCTTTGCGTTGGTTTGGAAATGTGACGCATGTAGTTTTTACCTCTGTCTTCGCAAAAGGATTGCAGGTATTTCCAAGCCATGGATTCCCCAGCTTTTTGAAAGCTTTCTGGATACATTGTAAGCTTTTTTTGGAGTTCTGAAGGAATTGGAAATAGGCTTTTTATATTGGGAATCGTGCTTTTGGATATTTCATTTTGAGGCATCGGAGCATTCATATGAGAATACCATCCGGCGTCCCATTTTCTTCGGTTTCTCAATCCCCTGATTACCCCATTGTTTTGGTATTCATGCCATTGAATAGAACGCTCAACGAAAAGCTTTTTTACTTGCTTATCTCTGTTCCATGTGGACATTGTACCCGTCTCGGCATGGCTGTAAACGTTTGAAATCTCATATTTTTTTAAGAGAGAATCCCAACATTCGCGGGCTTCTCCGTAGAGTATCATCACTTCTCGATGATGTTTCCGAAGGGCCTGGTTTACTTCATTCAGTGAATGATAAATAAATTGCCAATGTCTTATAGAAAAGTCGGGGCGGAGAGAAGCGGACGGCTCAAATATGTAGATTATGATATAGTCTTCTGGAGCTTTTTCTACCTCCCAAAGCGCTTGATGGTCGTGGAGGCGAAGGTCTCTTTTTAACCAAACTGCGTTTACCTTTTGCGTTAGGATTTCTGTATGTTGAAGTGATGTGTCCACTTCTCTCCTAACAAAAAGCGGAAACATTGGTTTTAGAGCTTCGCTAAAACAAAATGCTGGTTCACTTTAGTGAACCGGCATTTCATCGAGAAGTAATGTATGGTTTTCAGTTTAAATTGCTGAATTCTTCTACTAGAATTCGAAGATTAAACCAAAGGTAGGAAGAACCGAACCGGTAGAGTTCTCGAGTTCTTTGACCAAGTATTTTGTGTTGTCATTGGGATCGATAATAGGTATGCCATCCGCATTGCGTTGTACGTCAATATTGGGTTGCCCTTGGACGGTGGCTCCTAAAATATTTTGAATGTCTAGATATACATCCAAGTTGATGCTGTTGAAGTACCATTTTTTGTCTACGCGAACATTGAGTCGGTTGAAGGAGTTCACGCGCTGTGTATTGAGTAAGTCATAGTCTGGAATTCCACGGCCAATGTTGTCCCAATTAGAAATGGTTCGAGTAGCTTCTACATCATAGGGTGTGAATGGCGCACCGCCAAGGTATTGATAGTTCAAGCCAACTTCCCAGTTGCCTTTGAACTTCTTTCCGAGGGTGACGGTGCTTAGGAGTTGGTTGTCCCAAGATGAGGGAACCAAAACTCCGTTCGCGTCTTCGAATTCCGATTTTACGAAAGTTAAAGAGGCGATTCCGAAGAAGCCCTTGTAGAGTTTCTGCTGATAGCTCAGCTCCAACCCGTAGGCCCGACCGCTGTTGGTACTGGTCGCGGGTTGGTTTCCTACAACCCCAAAATCACCCCCCAGGTTAGCCAAACTAACTCCTGTGGCGGTTAGGAAAGGATAGTTGCTGTAGTTTTTCAAAAATCCTTCGGCGGTGAGCTTTCCATTGAATTCAAACAAATAAGACAATCCCGCCACGGTGTGCATAGATTGGATATAGGTCACATCCTTGTTGGCGAGGTTGCCAGCTGCGTCACGATATCCGAGCGTAGTGTAGGGCGGAAGCTGATAGAAGATTCCCCAGTTGGCGTTGAAGGCCAATGCATCTGTAATGTTGTAGCTTGCCGAAAGTCGAGGTGACAATTGGTTGAGAAGGTTGGCAGTATTTTCCGAAAAGTCTATTCCATCGGTTCTCAATCCTGCTGAAAGGCTTAGCCTTTCTTCCAAGAAGGAACGCGTTACTTGGGCGAACAAACTGTATTTGTACATGGTGAGGTTGGACTCATAATTGAGCTCCTGACCATTGGGAAAGCGTCTATCCAGGGTAGTGGTTGAGTACTTCACTTCTTCAAATCCAAATCCACTGGTAATTTTGTAAGGACCGGGTCTCCATGTGTTTTGAACACGGAGTTTGTTTTCTATTTCACGAGATACGTAGTCCAACAATTTGGTGTCGCTCTCGTCATTGTTTTGGTACTTAAATGCTGTGTTGTTTAGCATAAAACGAGAGAGAACCACATCGGTAGCTGAGGTGGAGGTAAAGTGAGTATACTTAGCTCCAATAGAGTAGTTCCACTGTTCGTTTACGGGAAGGACATTCAATGTGTAGCGTTGCTCCTCCGTTTCGTTGGCATCGAGGTTGAGTTCAAAGTTGTCAATGGCTCCCAAACCAATTAAAGTCAATTGGTTCTTGTTGTCAATATTGTATTTAACCTTGAATTGGAAATCGTTGTAGGTAGGAAGGAAGGGGAGATCGAGTACTGAAAACAAAAATTGTAGGTAAGATCTTCTGGCCGATGCCAAAAAGGTGGTCTTCTTACTCAGCGGCCCTTCAAGCGTCAATCCAATGTCCGAAGCACCGATCTGGAAAATTCCTCCAATCTTATCTTTTCTACCGTCCTTGAGATTGAGTTCCATCAATGAAGACAGCGTATTTCCTCTGTCTGCGGGGAACGCCCCCGTATAAAAATCTACATCTCTAATGAAGTTTACATTGATCATTCCTACGGGACCACCACTAGAACCTTGGGTGGCAAAGTGGTTGATGGCGGGAATTTCAATCCCGTCCAAGTAAAAGCGGTTTTCATTGGGGCCACCTCCTCTGATGATGAGGTCATTCCTAAACGCGACGGTTGAGGCTACACCCGGTAAGGATTGAATCACTCGAGAGATATCTTGGTTACCTCCAGGGTTTCTTTGAATTTCATTGATTCCAAGCGTCTGAAGTGATGTCGGACTCTCTTTGTTTTCAATAAATTTATTCTGAACACTTACCACAACTTCTTCCAATTCCTGGGTGGAAGGTTCCAGAGGAAAGTCCAAGGTTCTGGGCTTGGCATTGGTGACTTCAATTTCGTACATCACCATGGGTTTGTATCCAATAAACTGAGCTTCAACATTGTACAGTCCGGGCTCTAAGCCTTCTAGTACGTAGTTTCCGTCAAAGTCTGTGGTGGTGCCAATATCGGTACCTTGGATGGCAATGGCCGCAAGGGGTAGCGATTCGTTGTTTACCACGTCGTAAACACGTCCCATAATTTTTCCTCGTTGGGCTGTGGCTGATAGGGTGAGGATTAATAAAGTGGCGGTCCAAAAAAATCGCATTGAAACTATTTTAGGTTTTCCTTGTTTTTTATTTAGTTTTACTATGATGACCTAAGAACACAAAGTTGGATAAAAAGTTTAGTTTATTGAAAAAAATTCTTCCTCTTTTGGAAGAATATGAGAATGAAGGATTGGGAGATGACGATGTCTCAGACTTTGGAAGATGGATCATTGCCAAGACCGAGCCTGTACCTAAGGTAGTTATGAGAGAAAACGGGGCCATGGACGCAGGAACTCTTATGAAGAGTTTTGGCAATCCAAGGGCTTATATAAGTTTCTTATTGTACCGCTTGAACAAGTATGCTAGGATGTATGTCAAGGATGCATTAAAGGATTCTCCTCTGGTGGGTGTCGATGATTTTTCCTTTTTGGCCAGTTTGATGTATGCTCCCAGTATGGGGAAGAGTGCGTTGATTACCACCAACGTCAATGAAATTCCCTCAGGGATGGACGTGGTAAAGAGATTGGTCACCAAAGGTTTGGCAGAGGAATTTCCGGATCCCAATGACAAGAGAGCCAAACAAATCAGAATTACAATGGAAGGCCGAAATGAATTTGTCCGCGTCATTCAAAATATTGAAAAAGTAGGTCACGTCATTGTTGGGAAAACATCAGAAAACGAGCAATGGACCTTGGCGCATATCATGGAAAAACTAGATTATTTCCACTATGAGATTTTTCAAAACGAAAAGGACCACTCGGCAGACTACCTTAGAGAGAAGTATCTGGCGCAAGGAATTGACTGAGGATGGAGTAGATTGAATCCCGCGTAACGGGTTTTGTGATAAGGTCGTTCATTCCAACTGCCTTCGCTTTATCTACTGTTCCTTGTTGAATATCCGCCGTTAAGGCAACGATGGGTGTGTCCACGTTCATTGAATCTTGACGTATTTTCTCTGCGGCAATAAAGCCATCCCAAACGGGCATTTGGATATCCATAAAGATGAGGTCGTACTCAGCAATAAACGCTTGATCATAACCTTCTTTCCCGTTGTTGGCAAAAGTGAGCTCAATTCCAAAGCTTGAGAAAAAACGCTTGGCTACAAACTGGTTCATGGCCTCGTAGGCATTGGCTAGGGCCAAGTATGTCGGAACGACTTCGCCTCTATTGGCTCGCTCGTAATTTAAATATTCGATGGATTTTAAAAGGCTGTCAACTTCGCGTGAGTAATCACCTTGAAGATGGTAGACACTGGCAAAATATCGAAGGGAATGTGCTTTCAATCTCTTCTCTTCATTGGCTGTATCTGCCAATTGACCCAAGCGGAAATAGGTCAATGCTTGCATCTAATCTCCCATGTCTCGAGAGATGATTCCCAAATTGTTAAGGACTGTGCCTCTCATCCCTTGTAATCCCTTACTGTCCGCAATTTCTAAAGCTTCCTCGTACCAACGTTTAGCCTCTTGATAGTCTTTGATTTTGTAGAAGATATTACCGAGGTCAATTCTGACAAAGCCCATTCCCGATAGGTCTTTGCTTCGGTCTGTTGCAATTTTATCTCTGAGAAAATAGTGTTAAGCGTTTTCGTTGAGCCCCATTTCCCTATAGATTACACCCATTCTATTCAAGAGAACCTCGATGGGTTTTTGCAATTGGTTTTCTTCTGCAAAAAGCAACATTTGACGCGTTATGTAAACGGTTTTTGTAGGATTGTGAGAATACAATATCCTGTCAATTTTAATGAAGTTCTCTAGGTGCTTGGCGGTTAATTTATCTTGGGTCACCAACTCTTCATAAAAATTAAAAATCGAGTCTTGTTGGGTCGCGCTATGTTACGCCCACAGGGAAGTTGTGAAGGAAAAAAGGAGGAGAAAGAGTAGTATTCGGTTTCTCACCGGGCTGATCAGTTACTGGTTGGTTTAGGTAAATGTACTAAAAAGAAAGGCTGCCCTCGGGCAGCCTTTTATATCAAATTCAAGAATTTCAGATTGTGCTTTTACTTTCTTGAAATCGCTTTTTCAGAAGCTTTAACAATGGCTCCTGCATCTAATCCATATTTGGTCATAAGCTGTGCAGGAGTTCCAGACTCTCCAAAAGAATCATTTACGGCAACCCACTCTTGTGGAGCTGGGTTGTTCATGGCCAATACTTGTGCCACGCTGTCTCCCAATCCGCCATTGATTTGGTGCTCCTCTGCAGTTACCACACAACCCGTTTTGGCAACAGACTTAAGGATGATCTCGCTGTCTAGTGGTTTGATGGTGTGAATATTGATGACTTCAGCGGAAATGCCTTTGGCTTCCAATTCCTCTGCGGCTTGGATGGCTTCCCATACCAAGTGACCAGTTGCTACGATAGTTACATCTGTTCCTTCGTTTAGCAAGATTCCCTTACCAATTTCAAAGGTTTGGTCTTCTGGAGTGAAGTTGGCAACCTTAGGACGACCAAAGCGCAAGTATACAGGGCCGTGGTAATCTGCAATAGCCATAGTGGCTGCTTTGGTTTGGTTGTAATCACATGGGTTGATAACGACCATTCCCGGTAGCATTTTCATCAAACCAATGTCTTCTAAGATTTGGTGGGTTGCACCGTCCTCGCCCAGTGTCAAACCAGCGTGTGAAGCACAGATTTTTACGTTTTTGTCAGAGTACGCAATGGACTGTCTGATTTGATCATAAACACGACCTGTAGAGAAGTTTGCAAAAGTTCCCGTGAAAGGAATTTTACCTCCAATGGTCAAACCTGCGGCCAATCCCATCATATTCGCTTCTGCGATACCTACCTGGAAAAATCTCTCAGGGTGTGCATCCGCAAAGGCGTTCATCTTTAGTGAACCCGTAAGGTCGGCACATAGAGCTACTACGTTGGGGTGTGTTTTACCAAGTTCAGAAAGGCCGGCGCCAAATCCCGAACGAGTGTCTTTTTTTCCGCTGTCTGTGTACTTTGTCATCCTATTTCATTTTCAATATTGTGGTACTACCTGATGTAATGGTAAAGGCTTCGGATCTTGAGTAATATGTGTTTTGAGCGTTTTTGGCTCTATAAATAATTTGAAATCTCCCGGGTTGAAGACTAAATGATTGTCGGGTGGCCTCTGTGTTGAGATCGGTAACCCAAACCAAGGCATCTTTTTCTATGGCAAAGATAGCACCGTAACCACTTGTTGGCAATTGAAGGCTCAAACTTCCAGGAGGAGGGATGGCTACCGTAGTAGTCGACCTTTGATTGACCTCTACTCCATATTGCATCATGCGAGGAAGCGTGAGGATTTCAAGATCGTATTTCCCGGCTATATATCGTTGTTTGGAATTGAATTCTTGGACGTTTAAGGTGGTCATTTTTCCCGCCTGACGAACAATACACAACACCTTGTCATCACTTTTGCGACCGGGTAATTTCAACTCAAGGGTCCCCAATGGAGCGCTAACCCCAATTTGATTGTGCATTCCGGGAGTGATTTGGATAGAGTCTCTTCTCACCGGTGGAACGGTGTACACCACCAAGTCGTATTTGATGAGTGGATCTAGCTTTACGGTGTCTGGATTGCCTTTGTAATTAAACGTGTGAACCAGGTTTTGCTCCGGTTTTTGAGACGTGTGATTGTACAATGAGTAAGGCACATCGGTAATGGTGGCCTTCTCGTTTTTGTCGATGAGATTGATTTGTGCAGACGTATTGTCTAATGCCTGGGAGATCACGACATCTAGTACCTTTTCAAAAGTCTTTTCATCGGCTGCATCGTAGTAGTTTCCGACACATTCAAAGTTGTCCTTTGCGTTGTCATCCAATCCAATTCCAATGACAAAGGGTTTGAGAATGATTCCCTTTTTCTGAAGTTGTCGAGAAACGGCACAAGGGTCTTCATCACAAGACTCCACTCCATCCGTAATGAGGATAATAATGTTTCTACAATTATCACAAGGAGGAAAGTCATTGGCTGCTCTGCTCAGCGATCGTGCAATGGGAGTGGTTCCCTTTGGGCGAATGCTCTTGAGAACTCTTTTTATTTTGGGGATACTATTATTTGAAAAACCAACTTCCAGTCGGGTGTCATTACAATCCTGAGGAGGCACGGGCTTTTGATGACCGTATACTCTCAACGCCAACTGAAAAGTGCTCTTGTCCAACTGATTTAGAGAATCCAACATTTCTGTCATCATCTTCTGAGCGATGTCGATCTTGGTTCCAGAATCCCAACGGCCGTACATACTCTGGCTTCCGTCAAATACAAAGAGTATTCGGGTGACGGGTTTGGGTACATCGGGTTTGGGTTGCGCTCCCAAGGAGGAACTCAACAATCCGATGACTAAGAGAATGTAAAGGCGTAAATGCATGTATTGGAGGGATGGTTTCTAGTAGTCTCCCAAAGTCTCTGGCAATTGAGAAAGTGCTTCTGCCAACTGATCGTCGTTAGGTGCAATTCCGTGCCAAGCGTGAGAGCCCATCATAAAGTCAACCCCAGCTCCCATTTCTGTTTTCATAATAACACAAACAGGCTTGCCTTTTCCGGTTCTGTTTTTGGCTTCATTGAGTCCGTCTACAACCTGTTGCATGTTGTTGCCATCTTCGATAGACATCACATCCCAACCAAATGCTGCAAATTTCTCGCCAATAGATCCCAAGTTGAGAACGTCATCTGTAGAACCGTCAATTTGCTGACCGTTTGCATCAATGGTACAGATGATGTTATCCACCTTATTGTGAGGTGCGTACATAGCCGCTTCCCAGATTTGTCCTTCTTGGATTTCTCCGTCTCCGTGCAAAGAGTAAACGATTCCTGAATCTCCGTTAAGTTTCTTTGCCAAGGCGGCACCAATGGCAACAGACATTCCTTGACCCAAAGATCCCGAAGCAATTCTCACTCCAGGAAGTCCCTCGTGAGTGGTCGGGTGACCTTGTAGGCGAGAATCAATTTTTCTGAAAGTAGCCAACTCCGATACGGGGAAATATCCGGCTCTTGCTAGAACGCTGTAGAAAACGGGAGAGATGTGGCCGTTGGATAGGAAGAAAAGGTCTTCTCCCACACCGTCCATGTTAAAGTTGGAATCGTGTTTCATAATGCCGTTGTACAAGGCTACTAAGTAGTCTGTACATCCAAGTGAACCCCCTGGGTGCCCGGAACTTACGGCGTGAACCATTCTTACAATATCCCTTCTTACTTGTGAAGCTGTGCTCTCTAATTCTTGAACGCTCTGCATAGTATCAATCTATATCATTGGATGAACGGCAAAAGTAATTATTTAATTTGTTTTCGAAGGTTTTTTGTTGGTCGAGAAGCCCATTATGTTAACAAGTTTGTAAACAATTGCAACGGAGGGAAAACCAAGGGCTTTGCGGCTTTATGATTTGGTGAAAAGACGCTATCTTTGCAGGCCGAATTATTTAGAAAGAATAACAGCACGAATTATAGCACGCAGCTCATGAAATGTGGAATTGTAGGTCTTCCCAATGTAGGTAAATCAACCTTGTTTAATTGTTTGTCAAATGCCAAAGCGCAATCGGCGAACTTTCCCTTTTGCACTATTGAACCCAATGTAGGAACGGTTTCTGTTCCCGACGATCGCTTGTCGCGATTGGAAGAATTGGTGAATCCTCAACGCGTTCAGCCCGCGGTTGTAGAAATTGTGGACATTGCCGGTTTGGTAAAAGGAGCCAGCAAGGGCGAAGGTTTGGGAAACCAGTTTTTGGGAAATATCCGTGAAACCAATGCCATTATTCACGTGTTGCGCTGTTTTGAAAACGACAATATCACACATGTTGACGGTTCTGTAGACCCCTTGAGAGACAAGGAGACTATAGACTTCGAGCTACAGCTCAAAGACCTTGAGACCCTTGAAAAGAAAGCAGAAAAGGCAAAGAAAATTGCCAAGACAGGAAATAAGGACGCTGCCAAGGAGGCCGATCTTATGTCTCGTTTAGTGGAGCACGTAGAGTCTGGACAAAGCGTTCGCTCTTTTGAGGCTACCGAGTCTGAGGAGGAGCTAATTACTGAGGCTCAGCTGTTGACGGCAAAACCCGTTTTGTACTTGTGTAACGTAGACGAAAGCGCTGCCGTTTCTGGTAACGAGTGGGTAGAGAAGGTTAGAGAAGCTGTTGCCTCAGAAAATGCTGAGGTTCTTCACATCGCAGCTGCAACCGAAGCGGATATCACAGAATTGGACAGCTATGAAGAGCGCCAGATGTTCTTGGATGACTTGGGCTTAGAAGAAGCCGGAGTAAACAAGGTGATCAGAGCCGCTTATAAACTTCTAAATCTCCAGACCTACTTTACAGCCGGAGAAAAAGAAGTGAGAGCTTGGACCATCCCCGTTGGTTCTACCGCACCTCAAGCAGCAGGTGTTATTCACACAGACTTCGAAAAAGGATTTATCCGCGCCGAAGTGATCGCCTATGACGACTATTCTAATTTGGGTTCTGAAGCCGCCGTTAAAGACGCCGGTAAACTCAGAGTAGAAGGCAAGGAATACATCGTTCACGACGGGGATGTTATGCATTTCCGCTTTAACGTGTAAACTGTGTTTAGAGGGGTGTGGCCCCACACTATCTTCAGAAAATTTTTTAGGTAAGAGGTTTTCAATGTGTTTTGAAATGACCTTTTTCTGAAACCGCAAAAGAAGCTCAATGGTATTGGGCTTTTTTTCTGTTTTAATCGGTGGATAAATTGTGAAAAACGTTGTGGAAAGCGTTTTGAAAATGCTTGCGCAACAAAGGGGCTTTTTTCTATTTTTAAAATCTTGAGATTTCAATAACTATATGGCAGTAAATTATACCGAAGACAATATTCGAAGTCTGGACTGGAAGGAGCACATACGCTTGCGTCCAGGGATGTATATCGGGAAACTGGGAGATGGTACCTCACAGGATGACGGAATTTACATTCTTCTGAAAGAGATTTTGGATAACTCCATTGACGAATTTGTCATGGGAGTAGGAAAGACGATAGACATCAGTATCAAAGAAGGATGGGTAACGGTTCGCGATTACGGTCGGGGGATTCCCTTGGGAAAAGTAATTGACTGTGTATCCAAGATCAATACGGGTGCCAAGTATGACTCCAAGGCCTTTAAGAAATCCGTAGGTCTCAACGGGGTAGGTACCAAGGCGGTGAATGCCTTGTCTGAAAACTTTACCGTTCAATCTTTCCGCGATGGTGAAACCAAGCTCGCCGAGTTCTCTGAAGGAAACATCGTAAACGATGCAGAAATTGTTGCCTCCAGTGGACGCAGGGGGACTAAGATCAGTTTTTATCCTGATTCCAATATCTTCACCAACTTCCGATTTGTCAATGAGTACATAGACAAGATGCTCTGGAACTACGTTTACCTGAATCCAGGGCTAACGATAAATTTCAACGGTGAGAAGTACTATTCAGAAAACGGATTGAAAGATCTGTTAGAAGCCAATATTGATGGAGAAACGTTACACGACGTAATTCACCTCAAAGGAGATGATATTGAAGTAGCCCTTTCACACTCTGTAAAATCTCAAAGTGAGCAGTACTTCAGTTTTGTAAACGGTCAACACACCACGCAAGGAGGTACTCACTTGGCGGCCTTTAGAGAGGCGCTCGTTAAGACCATTCGAGATTTTTACTCCAAGAACTACGATGCATCTGACATCCGTCACAGTGTGATTGGTGCGGTATCCGTAAAAGTAATGGAGCCCGTGTTTGAATCTCAAACCAAGACCAAACTCGGTTCTACCGACATCGGTCCTGATGGACCGACCCTTAGAACCTTTGTAAACGACTTTCTTAAGACCAAACTCGATAACTTCCTTCACAAGAATCCACAAGTGGCTGATGCCATTCAGAAAAAGATTCTCCGTGCAGAGAAAGAGAGAAAAGAGTTGTCAGGTATTAAGAAGTTAGCTCGTGAGCGCGCCAAGAAGGCCAGCCTCCACAACCGAAAACTCAGAGATTGTAAAGTTCACTACAACGACCTCAAAAACGATAGAAGATTGGAGACTACTCTCTTTATTACTGAGGGAGATTCGGCTTCTGGATCCATTACCAAGAGTAGAGACGTAAAGACCCAGGCGGTTTTCTCGCTCAAAGGTAAGCCTCTCAACTGTTACGGTCTCACCAAAAAGGTAGTTTACGAAAACGAGGAATTCAACCTACTGCAAGCGGCCTTGAATATAGAGGACGGTTTAGATGATCTGAGATACAACAATGTTGTTATCGCAACGGATGCCGATGTAGACGGTATGCATATTCGCTTGCTACTTATCACCTTTTTCTTGCAATTCTTCCCAGAATTGGTCAAAGAAGGTCATTTGTACATCCTGCAGACGCCCTTGTTCCGCGTTCGAAACAAGAAGGAAACACGATACTGCTACAGTCCAGAAGAAAAGAGAGCTGCTTTGGTAGAGCTTACAGGAAAACCAGAAATCACTCGATTTAAGGGATTGGGTGAGATTTCTCCCAGCGAGTTTAAGCACTTTATTTCCAAGGATATTCGCCTAGAACCCGTTATGATCGGTCGAGATGCCACCATTGATCAATTATTGGATTTTTACATGGGTAAAAACACTCAGGAAAGACAAGAATTTATCATTGACAACCTTAGAGTAGAAAAGGATGTGATGGAAGATGAGGAACAGGAGAGTCCTACCACCAACCAAACTGTTGACGCATGAGAATCAATACCTTAGCTAAGTATTCCAATTTTGTGTACCTATATGTTTTGTTGATACTCCTTGTCGTTTTTGACATAGTGGTTTCTCAGATAGATGGCTCTATTGGGTCAGGAACTGTACGCCTCTCCTTCATTTCTTTAGTTGGGATAGCGTTTTTGGTTTATCGTGGCTTGCCGGTATTTATTTACGATTCAGACGGTGAAGTGCTTATCATCACCAACAAAGAGCCTTTTCTTATGAGGTTTTCCAGTGCCATGTACAAGCATGTAGAATTACCAAAGTACAAGTTGGAGAGTTTTAAAATTTCCAAATGGCCACTCAGAAGAAGATTGACCATAAGAGTGAGCAGTAAAGACAAGGGAGTGAAGTCTTTCAGATATTCCATTTCCTATTTAAATTCAAGGGAGACCATAGATTTGGAAAGGTCATTGAGAAATACTCTCAGTAAAAACAAAGAAGAGAAAAAGTAACCAGAGAATTAACGCTTCAGCCTTGAGCTGAAACAACCATAAAACACTACGCGTAGCTTCATGGAAGATAACCTTACTCCAAATTCGGAATCCAATAACGAATCTCAACCCACCATTACAAGAGTTTCTGGGATGTACCAAGATTATTTCTTGGACTATGCCAGCTATGTAATTTTGGAGCGTGCGGTGCCGGCCCTTAATGATGGCCTAAAGCCTGTACAGAGAAGACTTTTGCATTCCCTGAAGGAGATGGACGACGGACGATACCACAAGGTCGCCAACGTCATTGGACACACTATGAAGTATCACCCCCACGGGGATGCTTCTATTGGGGATGCCTTGGTTCAGTTAGGGCAAAAAGATTTGTTGATTGATCCGCAGGGAAACTGGGGAAATATTCTCACGGGAGACAGTGCCGCGGCACCACGTTACATTGAGGCTCGTCTTACAAAGTTTGCCCATGCCGTAGCGTACAATCCCAAGATTACCGAGTGGCAGGCCTCTTACGATGGCCGAGGAAAGGAACCCGTAAATCTTCCCATGAAGTTTCCTCTCTTGCTCGCGCAAGGAGTAGAGGGTATCGCCGTGGGTTTGAGTACTCGTATTCTTCCTCACAACTTTATTGAGCTCATAGACGCCAGTATCAAAATTCTCAAGGGTAAGAAAGTAGACATCGTTCCCGATTTTCCTACGGGTGGGATTGCTGACTTTTCTATGTACAATGACGGTGCCAAGGGCAGCCGTGTGCGCATTCGTGCGAAAATCACCCAGTTGGATGCTAAGACCTTGGCCATTACCGAGATTCCCTTTGGTACCACGACTCAATCTTTGATTGATTCGGTTCTCAAGGCCAATGACAGAGGGAAGATCAAAATCAAGAAAATTGAAGACAACACGGCAGAGCATGTAGAAATTCTCATTCACCTTCCTGCAGGCCTGTCTCCAGATAAAACCATTGATGCCCTCTATGCATTTACCGCCTGTGAGACTTCTGTAGCTCCTCAGGCCGTTGTGGTTCACGATGACAAACCGATGTTTGTTGGAGTTTCTCAACTGCTAAAGCTGTCTACGGATCACACGCTAGAAATGCTTCGCCAAGAACTTCAAGTTCAATTGGACGAGTTACAGGAGCAATGGCATTTCGCCTCGCTAGAGCGCATTTTTATTGAAAAGAAAATATACCGACTCATAGAAGATGCTGAGACCTGGGAAGAGGTTTTGGACTTTATCTGGGAAGGGTTGAAGCCTCATATTGGACATCTCCTCAGGGAGGTTACCGAAGCCGACATAATCCGTCTTACGGAAATCCGAATCAAGAGAATTTCCAAGTTTGACTCCAATAAGGCTGATGATAACATCCAAGCATTGGAAGGTAAAATCGCCGGTGTCAAGGACAAGCTAGCCCATCTCGTAGAGCACGCTATAGATTACTTTAAAGATCTCAAGGATAAATTCGGAAAGGGTAGAGAGCGCAAGACAGAAATTAGAATTTTTGACGACATCGTAGCTTCAAAAGTGGCCATCGCCAATGAAAAGCTCTACGTAAACCGCGCCGAAGGATTTATTGGAACCAGCCTTAAGAAGGAAGAGTTTGTCTCTGATTGTTCGGACATCGATGACATTATTGTTTTCAGAAAAGACGGGGTAATGCAAGTGGTGAAAGTGGGTGCCAAGGTCTATGTGGGTAAGGATATAATTCACGTGGCCGTCTTCAAAAAAGGGGATAAGCGCACTATTTTCAACATGGCCTATTTGGATGGAGAATCTCAGGTTTCATATATCAAACGCTTCAATGTAACATCGGTGACAAGAGAGCGCGAGTACGATTTGACCCAGGGAACCAAAGGAACTAAGGTGTTGTACTTTACTGCCAATCCCAACGGAGAGGCGGAAAGCATTACCGCTTACTTTAAGCCCTTGGCCAAGCTCAAGAAATTGAGAATGGACTTTGATTTTGGAGAACTGGCTATTAAAGGAAGGTCTTCTAAGGGAAATATCCTTACCAAAAACCCCATCAAGAAAATTGAAATCAAAGAAAAAGGAGTGTCTACGCTTGCTCCTAGAAAAATATGGTTTGACGATACCGTTAAACGCCTCAACGCGGATGGCAGAGGAAGACTTCTCGGCTCTTTTAGAGGGGAAGATATGATTCTTAGCATAATGAGTTCAGGTCATTTGAAGCTCGTCGGTTTTGATTTGGCTACTCATTTTGATGAGGATATGATCATCATCGAAAAGTACGATCCCACAAGAGCGCTTTCTGTGGTGTATTGGGAAGGAGCTAAAGCCAAATTCTACGTGAAACGTTTTATTCCTGAGCCCAGTTTGGGTAAAAAGGATCTCTTTATTTCTGAGACCGAAGGTTCTAAGTTGGAGATTGTAAGTTACCACCCCTCACCAGAGGTGGAAATTACATTCCGCAAAGAGAAGGGGAAACAACGTGATGACGAAAAAACCAACCTTGAGGAGTTTATTAGCGTTAAAGGTATGAAGGCCCTTGGTAACCAGTTGACTAGCTATTCGGTAAGAAAATTGGTTCTTATTGAACCAGAACTCCCTGAGCCGGTTACTACACCTGAGACTTCAGCAGAAATTCAGTTTGAATCTAACCGTTCTGAAGATGTTTCCAAAGAAACACCGCAAAAACCTGCAGAGCAACCGACAAAGGATACAAAAGAAAACACAAATAACCCGGAAGATTCCGGTCCGGGAGACCCTGGAGAACAGGCGTCGCTTTTTTAGGCTTCGCCAAAACAAAGCTCACATATGAAAAAGCACTACTTCCTGACCCTATTTGCATTGAGCACCTTTATTTCATGGGGGCAATTTGACAGTCTCAACATGAATAAAATTGGGCACCTGCCTTATCCTAACATTGAACTCAATGACGTATGGGGGTATGTGGATTCATTAGACAATGAATACGCTTTAGTAGGAACGCGCAATTCCTTCAGTGTGGTAGATATTTCTACGCCTTCCAATCCGGTGGAAGTTTTTGATATTCCTGGAGCATACTCTGTGTGGAGAGATGTAAAAACCTGGAATAACCACGCCTATGTCATTCACGATAGTTACAGCGGAACCACCGACGGAATCCTTATTGTCGATTTAACGGACATGGATACCACACCTACATTTACGAAGTTTTACCCTATGATTCCGGAACCGGATTCTTCTCAGTTTTTCTTGTACACTCGTTCGCACAATGTTTACATAGACGAGAATGGTGTACTGTATGTCTTTGGTGCCAACGTAAAAAATGGCGGGGTGTTGATGTTTGACCTGACGGTAGATCCCATGAATCCCGTTTACTTGGGAATGTGGGACGAGCAGTATCTGCATGACGGAATGGTAAGAGGAGACACCCTTTGGGCGGGAGGAATTCTAATAGGAAACCTCTATGCCATTGATGTATCCAATAAATCCAACCCAACCACAATGGGTTCTATCACTACTCCTAGTGCATTTACTCACAACTGTTGGGTTTCTGACGACGGAAAAACAGTGTACACCACCGATGAGGTTCCCGATGCTTATATCGCCTCTTACGACGTTACCGATTTGAGTAATATTACCGAACTGGATAGAATTCAAAGCTCCTATGGTTTGGACGTTATTCCTCACAACACTCACGTTTATGGGGATTTCTTGGTGACTTCCTACTACACCAGTGGACTTCAAATTGTGGATGCAGAATATCCAAATAATCTTGTGGAAGTGGGATACTATGATCATTCAGCGTTTTTTGGAAATACTTACAGTGGAAGCTGGGGAGCCTATCCTTACTTGCCTTCAGGATTAATACTTTCTACAGATATTGAGGAAGGACTCTTCGTGCTTTCCTCTCCCTATGTGAGAGCCTCGCGCTTTAGTGGTGTAGTGGTAGATTCTGTTTCAGGAACTCCCATTCCCATTGCCAGTGTAAACTTTATTTCTTCTGGAGAAAACATAACTACGGACCTCATGGGTGAGTTTATTATTGGAAATACGCTGACTACCCAAGATACCATCATGGTTCAACAGCCGGGTTATAAGACCTATGAACTTCCTGTAACCTGGTTGAGTGGTCAAAACCAAAATGTGGTCATTGAATTGGTTCCTGAAAGTGTTGGTGTAGAAGAGTGGGTAGGGGCTTTGCCTGTAATTTATCCAAATCCTTCAGCCTCCGGAGCCTTTACCATTGATTACGAAGGAGAAGAGTTGGATAGATTCGCTGTTTACAATACGGTAGGTCAACTGATTTTGGAATCGGACTTCGTAGGCGGCAGAGAGGAGATTCAATTGAACTCTGGTTTTTACTTTGTTCATTTGATGGCTCGTTCAGGAGCTACGGCTGTGGTGAAGATCATTGCCCAATAATTTTCTCAACGGAGATTTTTTCTAACGATTTTACCTAAAAAGTACCTAACTTAGGTACATGGTTGTACAATTGCTATAGGATGTGGCGTGGGTTCTCTTGCTTTTGCAAGTCACCTATTTGTCAATTTTTGCCTTGGCCACGGGTGGAAATTTATTTTTCTGAGACAACCAAGGAGTGGGGTAGGCCAACATAAAGAGTAATGATTTTGCTCCCTTTTCCTCCAATAATTTTTCCAGGCTTTTGCTGAGTAATTCAAGGTATTGTGGGAGAGGAACCTTAGGCCCTTCAAAGATGATTTCCTCCAGAATCTCTCTGTGTTCTCCGTTGTACACATCGCGTTCGGCATTTTACTTGGCGAGTTCTTCGGCATTCCATTGATCCACCTCTTCCCGAGACACATACCTTGGTTCCTCAGAATCGTCCACGTACATTTCTCCCGGTTCATAGGGGTCATTGCTGGGGTTGTACAAACTGTCTTGAACCGCAGTGAGGTAATCCGCAAAGGTTGGGCTTAGCGCAAAAGCGTCTTGGCTGGAAACTAGATTCATTTAAATAATATCAAAAGAAGCCTTTATGCCTTCCACAACGTTAGATACGGCAATAGAAGAAAGGATAAGCCCCATGATCCTTGAAATAAGACTGGCACCAGATTCTCCAATGAGCTTTTGAATTTTGCTAGCCATCAACAAAAAGACAACCACAATGATCAGGACCGATAGCATTACAAGGCTTGTAATGGCTTGCTCAGAGATGGGATGATCTTCGTTTTTGGTAAGCAGAACAACGGCCAACATAGCACCGGGACTTGCAATGGAGGGAATGGCCAATGGGAAAATGGCCTTTTCATTGACTTCCGTAATGGTGTTGATTTCTCTTTCGGGTTTGGATTCCCCAAAAATCATAGTCATGGCAAACATAAACAGGACAATTCCCCCGGCTATCTGAAAAGAGGGTAAGGGCACCTGAATAGCATCCAAGAGAGGCTCTCCCGCCACAATGAAAAACAGCAACACAATGGTAGCGACCACCGTGGCACGAATGGCAATGGCCTTTTTTTGCTTTTTATCAAACCCTTGGGTTACCGCAATAAACACAGGAATGGATCCGACAGGGTCAATGACCGCAAACAGAAAAATAAAAGTGGAAATCAAGTCCATTACAGAGTGAAAACGGGTTTGGTTTGTCCCAATAAATGTACTCTATTTTTTGATTTTTAAAGGGTTGTTTCTCATTTCCCTGAAGGTGATTTTGGATATTCTCAGAATATACCCTACCTTAATGTATTTAATTCCTTACCGAACAAACAACTTAATCCAATGATTATGAATCACTACACGCAATGGCTTAACGGCTTTAGACTGGGCTCAATGGTCCTAGTAGCCGGAATTTTCGCGAGCTCTTGTGCAGAAAATCAAGAGGTTGAATCCCAGTCTCAGCCAGAAGTTCAGGAGGTAAAGCACCCCTTCTTGGCGCATGAAAAATTGGCGACTACGCATTTTGATCTCAAGCAATCCGATAACTTTACCCAACCCGTTCCCAAGGGATTGTACAACATTGATCCCAAGGACACGTCTAAGGTTCAGAGGGTGCCAGCAGGTCCCGTTAATATCATAACACTCAAATCTACGGAGAAGGGGTTTTGGTGGGCCTTGGCAACCGATAAGGTCACCTACATAGACGGCCGCAAAGGCGGTTGGAGCGCGGTGAGCTCTTTCACACTTCCCAAGGTGGCTTTGATTCCTGTAGAAAACTTAGACGCCGTTTTGGACAATACCTATGGTTCAAGTGATGAATTGGCAAAGGACTACTACCAATACTGGGCGCCCAGCCCCATGCAGAATCCTACGTTGCGAATGATGACGGGGAATTCTATCTACGCCACAGTAGACAAAGAAAACTCTCTGTATTTGACGGCCTCAGGTCATATTTACAAGCTCAATATGGTGGAGGGCGAAGTGGCCATGACTAGCAGCATAGAACTCAAAAGTCAAATGGCCGTACCCGATGCGCTTAAAGATGTAATTCCATTGGAGAAAATCCCTGGTGGAATTCAAGGAGTAAACATCGGATACGACGGAACCATTTTTGTCGGAACCATTTTTGGACTGATGGCTGTGGAGCCGGATTTGTCTGCTGTAGTGGATAAGTTCTCTTTCCCCATACAGGCCTTCTTTTCCAACTTCCCACCCAAGCCGGGAGAAACTCCAGAGTTTATCTCCAACTCCTTTTCTATAGACACGGACAATTCCGTTTACGTTGCTACGGGTAACAGCATTAACAAGGTGGTGTGGAAGGATAGAAAGTTCTCCATTGATCCCGCCCATGGTGCGTGGTCAGAGGCATACAATACGGGGGAAAAGACTCCGACCATTAAATACGGAACGGGAACCGGTTCAACACCCACTTTAATGGATG
The DNA here is from genome assembly GCA_965658445.1 of uncultured Schleiferiaceae bacterium. Taxonomy (GTDB): domain Bacteria; phylum Bacteroidota; class Bacteroidia; order Flavobacteriales; family Schleiferiaceae; genus CBFHSF01. The sequence goes on from CBFHSF010000001.1 coordinate 291,638, forward strand.
TTGGCGATGACCGCTTGGTCGTCTTTACGGACGGGGCCAACCGAATGCATCTATGTGCTTTTTACCGCGATGCGCGTGAAGGAGGTCAATTTGCAGACTCTATTGTGGTGAATTGTGGTTTCGAGAAAGGACCAAGGTTCATCCAATCGGAGCAGTCAGTAGCCACATTGGGCAACGGAGCCTTTGTGGTAAATAACATTGCTCCACAACCCGAAGGACTCAGAGATTTTGACACCACCAACCAAGTAGCTGATTTGATTTTTAACGTTCTCGCCGTTGGGCCCATCGTTAAGCCTGGCCGCGGAATAGAGAAGTTTAATTGGGACCAAGCCACTCATAAATGGACTCGAGGCTGGAGCAATTCCAAGGTGAGTTCTACCAGTATGGTTCCTGCCGTGAGCTCTTCATCAAACATCGTTTTGATCAACACCTACAACCAAGAGAAGGGTTGGCAGGTCTTGGGTTACGATTGGGAATCGGGCATGTTGGTTCACGAGGTCAACATGGGAAAAACTTCCTACGGAAATGGTGCCTACGCCCTCATTGAATATTTTGAAAACGGTGATTTGCTGTTTAACGGTATCGGTGGGCCTATGAGGATTAGTTTGTCTGAATAGGGAATAAGGAATAAGGAAGAATGAAGGAATGAGGAAGAATGGAGGGGAGTGACCTATTCCTGATTTTGGTTGACTCATTCTTTTTTCACTCTGATGATTTTCGGTTCCAACGCAAGGTGAGTTCTACTCCTATGAGAATTCCCAATCCAAAGGAAACGGCCAACAATCCAAATCGATTGATTTGCAGGTTTTGAATGAGCGTTCCTAAGATCATGGCAAAGCCATTGGACAAAAAGAAAAAACCTCCAAACTGCCAGAAAACTGTGGGTTTAGAAAAGCGCAAAGGATTTTCGTTCCAATGGGGAGGTGTGAGTTCTTGGCCAAAAACTCCTTGGTTAAATTTTGAAATCAACGGTATGGCAAAAGCTCCAAATACCAGAGGCATGATCAGTACAAACCCCAAACCTTCTCCCATGCCGCCTTGAGGAGGATAAATAAGGTTGGGAATACAAAGCACCGCCAGAATAATGGCCTTGATCTTTCCGGTTCGATTCCAGTTTTTCATGGTTTGATGGTGTTCGAAGGTTTTTGATGCCAAATGGCAATGGAAGGGGAAGATAACAAAAGAGTGTGAAATTGGTTTAATAAGTAAATTTTATGCATTAGATAAAAAACATAAATAAAAATATATGAAAAACTCTTTTCATATTTGCAGTGTACAAAAACAAACGCCCATAGAAACTAAGAATATCTAAACCCCCATAACTATGAGCATGGATTTAATCAAAGAGCAGTCTGCTCCCTCCTCAAACACAGAAACCATCACCCCCGTAAAAGTTGCCATGGCCAAAGGCGACGGCATCGGCCCCGAAATCATGGACGCCACCCTACGCGTATTAAAAGCCGCCGGTGCTCAAATCCAACCTGAGTTTATTGACTTGGGAGAAAAGGTATACCTCTCAGGGAATACCTCCGGAATTGGTTCCGACGCTTGGGAAGCCATCAATAGAAACAAAGTTATACTCAAAGCGCCCATTACCACTCCTCAGGGTAAGGGCTACAAATCACTGAACGTAACCTTGAGAAAGTCTCTGGGGCTTTTCTCTAACGTAAGACCCGTTCAGGCTTACACTCCTTACGTTCCCTCTCATTTTCAGCAAATGGATGTGGTCATCATCCGCGAGAACGAGGAGGATTTGTACGCAGGGATTGAACACAGACAGACTCAGGACGTGTACCAATGTCTCAAACTCATTACAAGGCCGGGCTGTGAGCGCATCATCCGCTACGCTTTTGAGTATGCCGTGGCGTACGGTCGCAAGAAGGTGACCTGTATGGTGAAGGACAACATCATGAAAATTACCGACGGGCTCTTCCACACCGTCTTCAAAGAGATCGCAGCAGAATATCCTCAGATTCAATCCGAATCTCAAATTATTGACATAGGCTCCGCTCGCTTAGCCAACAACCCCGAAAACTACGACGTAATCGTAACCGCAAATCTTTACGGAGATATCATTTCCGATATCGCGGCGGAAATCGGAGGTTCGGTGGGAATGTGTGGCTCGGCCAACATTGGCAAGAACGTAGCCATGTTCGAAGCCATCCATGGTTCGGCCCCAGACATTGCAGGGCAGGGAATCGCCAACCCCTCTGGATTGTTAAACGCTGCCATTTCCATGCTGGCGCACATCGGTCAGTCTGCCATAGGGGACAAGGTGAAAAACGCTTGGTTAACCACTTTGGAGCAAGGCTTCCACACAGCGGATATCTACAACGCAAACAAGAGCATTCAGAAAGTGAGTACTCAGGAGTTTGCCGATAGAATAATTTCCAACCTCGGAAAAACACCCCAAAACCTTCCGGTAAGTCAACTAGAAAGTGGTAAGGGAAATATTGAAATCCCTGACTACGAGCGCAAAACGGAAGAAAAAAGATTGGTGGGAGTGGATGTGTTTTTGGATTGGCCGGGTTCCGATCCCAATGAGCTTGGTGATTTGTTGACCCATCACAAAGACATTCACATGAAACTGAAAATGATCACCAACCGAGGAGTCAAAGTTTACCCTGACGGACTCAAAGAAACGTACTGTACGGACCACTGGAGATGTCGTTTTGTAGGTGCTGACGCGGACCTCTCTAACACGGACGCATCCTACCAGCCCGTAGTGTACGAACACGTGGTGGCCCTCCAATCATCGCTTTTCCACATAGGATTAGACGTCATCAAAACGGAAAACCTCTACGAGTTCAATAAAAAGCGCGGATTCTCTCTGGGACAAGGAGAATGATCAAAGGTGTAGCGAATAGAGAAAACTCTTCTTAAACCACCCAATTCTACGAGAATCTGTGGCCCACGGCAATTTCCATTGTCGTGGTTTTTTTTGTTATTCGATTGCTGATAACTAACCGTTTGAATCCGTTTAAAAACGATTCAGGGGGTTCTTTTTGTCATGTGGAAAAGGTATCTTTGTAAGATTCCGCTTTTTGGAGCGGCAATTCATTTTTAGTGAAATTCATTTTATTGAAATCCAATAGAACAAGTCATTACCAAGAATGCAAATAATCAAAACCCCAATAGAAGGCCTGGTAGAAATTGAGCCCAGAGTCTTTGAAGATGCCCGAGGTCATTTTTTTGAATCGTATAATGCCGATGCCTTTGCCGCGGCAGGAATCCCCGACGTTTTTGTAC
>CBFHSF010000001.1:294984-296982 GCA_965658445.1 uncultured Schleiferiaceae bacterium
CAAGACAACCAGAGTTTGTCTCAGCGCGGTGTGTTGAGAGGACTTCATTTTCAGGCGCCTCCCTTTGCCCAAGGAAAGCTCGTTAGAGTGATCAAGGGATCTGTATGGGATGTGGCGGTTGACATTCGCAAAGACTCTCCTACCTACGGACAGTACCACGGGGTACATCTCTCAGAAGAAAACAAAAAAATGTTCTGGGTTCCGCCGGGGTTTGCCCACGGTTTTGTGACCCTAGTAGACGGTACCATTTTTGCGTACAAATGCACCAACGTCTACAACAAAGAAAGCGAAGGAGCTGTTCGTTGGAATGACGCCGATTTAAAAATCGATTGGCCCATTCAAGATTTTGCTTCCGAGTTAATTACTTCAGAGAAGGACGACGAAGCCCCTTCCTTTGCAGACTTACAAACGCCTTTTCAATTTTAATTGATTTGCATACAAAAAGGGTTACGATAATTTGAGTATTATGATTAAAACAAACATGAACAAGAACACTCCGTTACTACTCTCGCTTATCGCCGGCGCCTTGGTGATTTTTGTGGGATTAGCTTCCAAAAGAGACAAAAACCTAGACACAGAATTTCGTTCTGAATTTCACGAAGACTACGGGGTGTATGCACTTTCCATCCCTAAAGATTTGAGTTTTGCCGGAGAGGACATTCCGCTTTCCGATCCCGATGTGTACGAGCGCATGGACAAGGAACTCTTGGTCAATACCTATTGGCAATCTAACGGTTTGTTGATGTTCAAGCGCACCGCAAAGTACTTTCCCATCATTGAGCCCATTCTCAAAGAGAAGGGTGTGCCGGATGACTTTAAGTACCTCGCCGTGATTGAATCGGGTTTGACCAATGTAGTTTCTCCAGCAGGCGCAACCGGAATGTGGCAAATCATGAAAGGCACCGCCAAGGACAGAGGCTTGGAGGTGAACGACGAAATCGATGAGAGATATCACCTAGAAAAGAGTACGGAAGCTGCCTGTGACTACTTGTTGGAGGCTCACGAGAGATTTGGTTCATGGACTCTGGCGGCAGCCTCTTACAACATGGGAATGAAAGGGGTGGAAAAGCAGCTTGCACGTCAAAAAACCGACAATTACTACGACTTGCTTCTCAACCAAGAAACGGGTCGTTATGTATTTAGAATCCTTGCGGTGAAAGAGATTATTGAAAATCCCAAGCGCTACGGATTCAACTTTAGAGAGGTAGATCTCTACAAGCCCATTCCCACCACCACCGTAGAAGTTGACAGTGGGGTTGCCCATTTTGCGGACTTCGCGGCAAAGTATGACATGTCTTATAAGACCTTGAAATATCACAACCCCTGGCTAAGAGATCACTATCTCACCAACAAACAGGGCAAGACCTATGTTATTGAGATTCCGGAGGAGGGATACGAAGGCATTTACTTGGATTCTACCCCTCAAGAAGAATAATTAAGAAAGTTGGGAATCCAATAGATATTTATCCCAGTTCAACCATCACAAGATTTGAGCGATACCAGTATAAAGAAAAGCAACCAAGCCCAAGAGGCGCAAGTTGTTGCAGAAGATAGAGAGACTCTTGAAGTTTACGGTGCACGTGTACACAACCTCAAGAATATAGACGTGACCATTCCCCGAAATGAGCTGGTAGTAATTACCGGACTCAGCGGGAGTGGCAAGTCTTCCTTGGCCTTTGATACCATTTATGCCGAGGGACAAAGGAGGTACGTGGAAACGTTCTCTGCCTACGCCCGTCAATTCCTCGGAGGATTGGACAGACCGGATGTAGACAAGATCAACGGTCTGAGTCCTGTGATTTCCATAGAACAAAAGACCACTTCGCGAAACCCGCGTTCCACCGTAGGAACCGTTACGGAGATTTACGATTTCTTGCGCTTGCTCTTTGCCAGGGCTTCTACCGCGTATTCATACAATACCGGAGAAAAGATGGTCAGCTATACAGATGATCAGATTGTGGAGCTCATTATGGAGCGATACCGCGACAAGCGAATATC
>CBFHSF010000001.1:297082-311218 GCA_965658445.1 uncultured Schleiferiaceae bacterium
GGAGAAAAGATGGTCAGCTATACAGATGATCAGATTGTGGAGCTCATTATGGAGCGATACCGCGACAAGCGAATATCTCTTTTGGCACCCGTAGTACGATCCAGAAAGGGGCATTACCGCGAGCTCTTTGAGCAAATCGGAAAGATGGGATTCTTGCGCGCCCGCGTCAATGGAGAGATTATTGAAATCACTCGAGGATTTCGCCTGGACCGATACAAGACCCACGATATTGAAATTGTAATCGATAGAGTCATTGTTGATGACGATTCCATTTCTCGACTGAAGCAGAGCATTCAGACGGCCATGAAACATGGAAAAGGAATTATGACGGTTTTGGAAATGGGAGGGGACAAACCCCAATTCTTTTCCAGACACCTCATGTGTCCCACCACCGGAATTGCCTATCCAGACCCCGAGCCCAATTCCTTCTCTTTCAACTCTCCCAAGGGAGCATGTGACCACTGTAACGGATTGGGACAAGTCAACGTCGTGGATTTGGAAAAACTCATTCCCGACCCCAAGGCTAGCATCAAAAAAGGAGGATTGGCCCCATTGGGAGAATACAAGCGCAGCTGGATTTTTAACCAGTTAGAAATCATCGGTAAGCGCTATGGCTTTGATATGAATACGCCCATCAAGGACATTTCTAAAGAAGCCATGAACGTCATCCTTAACGGTTCCAAGGAAACCTTTGAGGTAGAAAGCAAAAACTTAGGAGTCACCCGTAAGTACAACTTGGACTTTGAAGGGTTGACCAAATTCATAGAATACCAGAGCAAGGAGAGCAGCAGTCGCTCCATCAAGCGTTGGGCAGAGACCTACATGAACCCCGTAGAATGTCCAACCTGTAAAGGATCTCGACTGAAGAAAGAGGCGAACTATTTCAAGATTTCAGGGAACAACATTTCGGAGTTGGCCCGCATGAGCCTTCAAGATTTTTCGGAATGGCTAAAGTCAGCTCCCGAGCAAATGACCGAAACACAGAAAACTATTGCGGTAGAAATTCTCAAGGAATTGAAAGCACGCACAGGGTTCCTCTTGGACGTAGGACTTACCTATTTGAGTTTGGATCGCTCTGCAAAAACACTTTCTGGAGGGGAGGCGCAGCGCATTCGCTTGGCTACACAAATTGGTTCTCAGCTGGTGAATGTCTTGTACATCTTGGATGAGCCTAGCATTGGCCTTCACCAAAGAGACAATCAAAAGTTGATCAATAGCTTGATCGAACTCAAAAACGTCGGCAACAGTGTGATTGTCGTAGAGCACGACAAGGACATGATAGAAGCTGCAGACGCCATTTACGACATTGGTCCAGGCGCTGGGATTCACGGAGGTAAAATCATCGCTCAGGGCAATCTCAATGACATTCTAGAAAGCGATGGCCTTACGGCCGAGTACCTCAGTGGCCGAAGAGAAATTGCCGTGCCTGCAGAGCGCAGAAAGGGCAATGGCAAGACCATTGATCTCAAAGGCGCTACGGGAAACAACCTCAAGGACGTAGACCTAACCGTTCCCTTGGGACAGTTGGTAGTGGTTACGGGAGTTTCTGGAAGTGGTAAGTCTACACTGATCAATGAGACCTTGTATCCCATTCTCAGCAAGCATTTCTACAAATCGGTAAAAATTCCAATGCCCTATAAATCCATTAAGGGCATTAAAAACATAGACAAGGTCATTGACATTGACCAGAGTCCCATCGGTAGAACTCCGCGTTCTAATCCCGCCACCTACACAGGAGTCCTCAGTGATATTCGCACGTTGTTTTCCCAATTGCCCGAAGCTAAAATCCGTGGATACAAACCCGGCCGCTTTAGCTTTAACGTAAAGGGAGGTCGTTGTGAAACCTGTGAGGGAGCCGGTTTGCGAGTAATTGAAATGAACTTCTTGCCGGATGTTTACGTACCCTGTGAAACTTGTCAGGGCAAGCGATTCAATCGCGAGACCTTGGAGATTCGCTACAAGGGCAAATCCATTTCTGACGTGCTCAACATGTCCGTTGAGGAGGCTACTCAGTTCTTTGAGCACATTCCCAAAATCTACCAAAAGGTAAGAACCCTCAACGATGTGGGATTGGGATACATTACCCTCGGACAGCAGTCTACCACACTTTCGGGTGGGGAGGCACAGCGTGTGAAATTGGCCACAGAGCTCAGCAAAAGAGACACCGGAAAGACCTTGTACATTCTTGACGAGCCTACCACAGGGCTTCACTTTGAGGACGTGAAGGTTTTGATGGATGTCCTCAATAAATTGGTGGAGCGCGGCAATACCGTTTTGATTATTGAGCACAACATGGATGTCATAAAGCTGGCAGACCACGTTATAGATATAGGCCCCGAAGGAGGGAAGAACGGTGGAACTATCGTTTGTGAAGGAACTCCCGAAGAAGTCGCTGAGGTAGAAAACAGCGAGACGGGTAAATTTTTAAAGTTAGAGTTATGAGTGATGATAAAATCAGAGAGGCCTTTGACGCCAAGAACTGGAATGAAATAAAGACCAACGATTCCTGGGGAATTTTTAAGGTGATGGCGGAATTCGTGGACGGATTCGACAGCTTAGCCAAGATTGGTCCTTGTGTTTCTATCTTCGGTTCGGCGAGAACGTCTCCTGATCATCCTCATTACAAACTAGCCGAAGAGATTGCGTTTATACTGACTCAACAAGGATACGGTGTGATTACTGGCGGTGGTCCTGGAATTATGGAAGCCGGAAACAAAGGAGCGGCACGAGGAAAAGGAAAGTCCGTGGGTCTCAATATTGAGTTGCCCTTTGAGCAAATGCCCAACCCCTACATCGATCACGACAAGAACCTGAATTTTGATTACTTCTTTGTTCGCAAGGTGATGTTTGTCAAGTACTCTCAAGGTTTTATCGTTTTGCCGGGAGGCTTTGGAACTCTAGACGAGTTGTTCGAGTCCTTGACGCTTATTCAGACCAACAAAATCGGAAAATTCCCCATTATTCTCGTGGGAACCGAGTTTTGGGAAGGTCTATTGGATTGGGTAAAGGCCACACTCCTCAAAGAGTTTAGCACCATCAGCCCAGAGGACATGGACCTAATTCACGTGGTGGATACGCCGCGTGAAGCCGTAGATATCATCGACAATTTCTACAGTAAGTACATGCTCAAGCCGAACTTCTAATCGCGCAAAGCCCGTAAAGAAAAAGGGGAGGAGGACTGTTTGCGTGCCGATTTTGAAAACCCCTACGCCAATTCCGAAAAGTCTACAGCATCCGCAATCTGGGGGTTGGAAGCCCAGATGGTCTTGCCAAAAATAGGGTCGTTTCCACCCGAGAATTCACGTACCTGACCGCCCGCTTCGCGAACGATCAATACACCGGCTGCCACATCCCAAGGGGAGAGGCCGTATTCAAAGAAACCATCAAATCGTCCACAGGCCACATACGCTAAGTCTGTTGCGGCGGATCCCAATCTTCTAAGACCGCGTGTGTTTTCAAAGAGGTGAGCGAGCAATTGTAAGTACTCATTCATCTTTCCAAAGTCGTAGTAGGGAAAACCCGTGGCCAACAAGGTGTCTTGTAGTTTTGGGGTTTTGGTTACGGAAATGGTTTTTCCATTCAATGTCGCTCCGTTGCCTTGGGAAGCAATGAAGAGTTCGTCCTGTCCGGCTTCATAAATCACACCAATCACTGGTTCAAATCGATCATTGACTTTTTGGGTTAAGGCAATAGAAACTGAGTAAATAGGCAGTCCGTGCAAGAAATTGGTGGTGCCATCTAGAGGGTCCACAATCCACTGGTATTCGGAATCATTGGGTTTTTCCGTGCCTTCCTCAGCAATAAATCCCGCCTCGGGAACCAAGGCTTTTAGTCCTTCCACAATCTGCTTCTCAGCAGTTTTATCTACGTAGCTCACCAAGCTGTTAAGAGATTTGGTTTCCACCTCAATCTCAGCGAGTTTGCTTTGTTCTGAAGCGATGTAAGTACCTACTTTGGCGGCGAGTTCTCCAATGCGTTCGGCTGTCTGGGCTAGATTCATTTGGATGGTGTTTTATTGAGTTTCGAAATGAGTCAGGTAATAGGTCTTGTAATTTTTACAACTAACGGTTAGGCTGAAACCGGTTCGCCTACCATCTCCCCACGCATCAAACCATCAGAATCCATTTCTGTGATTTTCATGTGATGAACGGTGTTGACCAATGCGGGATTCCAAGGCCATTTTACCTTTACGTAGTTTTCGGTAAATCCGTGAATGTATCCCGCCTTGTTTTCTGCTTCAAACAATACGCGTCGGGTGCTTCCGATCTGGCTTTGGTAAAAGGCATGGCGTTTTTTCGCCGAAAGGCCTCTTAGCATTTTATTGCGCTTTTTGCGCTCGGCCATGGGGACTACGCCGTCCATTTCATCGGCTTCAGTATTGGCTCTCTCTGAATAGGTAAATACGTGGAGGTAAGAGATGTCCAACTCGTTAATGAAGTTGTAGGTCTCCAAGAAATGCTCTTCTGTTTCGCCGGGGAATCCAACGATTACATCCACGCCAATGCAGGCGTGGGGCATAACGTTTCTGATGGCGTCTACTCGGTCAGAATACAATTCGCGCAAGTAGCGGCGCTTCATCTTTTTCAAAATTTCATTGGATCCACTCTGCAAGGGAATGTGGAAGTGAGGAACAAAATATTGGCTCTTGGAAACGAAGTCAATGGTTTCGTTTTTAAGCAAATTGGGCTCAATGGATGAGATGCGGAGACGGTCCAGTCCTTCCACGGTATCCAAGGCTTCTACCAAATCCAAAAAGGTGTGTTCATGGCGCTTGTTGCCGAATTCACCCTTTCCGTAATCGCCAATGTTAACCCCCGTCAATACGATTTCTTTGATGCCTTTTTCTGAAATTTCTGCGGCGTTCTTCATCACGTTTTCCAACGTGTCTGAACGAGAAATTCCGCGGGCCAGAGGAATGGTACAGTACGTACATTTATAGTCACAACCGTCCTGAACTTTTAAGAACGCACGGGTTCTATCACCTGCAGAGTAGGAGCCCACAAAGGAGTTGGCCTCTTCAATTTCGCAGGAGTGAACAATGCCTTCACCATTTTCTTTCTTGGTGAGGTCGTCTAAGTACTGTGTGATGTTGAATTTTTCGGTGGCGCCCAAAACCATGTCCACGCCATCCATGGCGGAGATTTCTTCTGGCTTAAGCTGAGCGTAGCACCCAACAATGACAACAAATCCATCGGGGTTGGCTTTGAGGGCGTTTTTGATGTGAGACTTGGTCTCCTTATCCGCATTCTCTGTAACCGAACAGGTATTGATCACATAGACATCTGCGGGTTGCTTAAAGTCAACCTTCTCAAATCCCTTGGTCTCAAAATCCCTTGCAATGGTTGAAGTCTCTGAAAAATTCAGTTTACAACCCAAGGTGTGAAATGCTACTGTTGGAGTCTCTGCCATCGCCATTCGTTTCTTTTCCTCGTACTCCTCTCATTATCAGTTTAGTTATCGACTGTCATCCTATTGTTCAGAAAGTCGTGAAACCAATGCGAGAAGAGGGCTGCAAAGATAAGTCAAATTCTTTGTCTAATTATGTTGCATAATCTTTTCCCAAATCTCATTTCCAAGCTTCCCACAAACTATCGCAACATTGCCTTCAAGGGCGTATATTAGCAAGGCGACATGGGATGGAGTATTTTCCCAAATTATTCGTCCCCAAATCATTCGAAATAACTACAATCCATTATGCGTAAAGCATTACAGACTGGACCTTTTTCCATTGGACTACTCGGCTCCTTAGCCCTGATTTTTACAGGCCTTTTGAGCAGTTGTACTTCTGCTCCTGAGAGGGACCCCAAGACCATTTTTAGATACAATGAGTTTTCTGGGATCTCTTCATTAGATCCCGCCTTTGCACGTGTCCAGTCCAATATTTGGGCTACGCACCAGATTTTTAATGGATTGGTGGAAATGGACAATGACCTCAATGTGGTTCCCAGTATTGCGGAGTCTTGGACGGTTGTGGACAGCGGTAAAACCTATGAGTTTGACCTGAGGACCGATGTGTTCTTTCACAAACACGAAGCCTTTGGGGAAGACAGTACGCGCACTGTAACGGCTCATGATTTTGTGTATAGCCTTCAGCGATTGGCGGATTCTAGAACGGCCGCTCCAGGCGCTTGGGTGGTCAAGGATGTAGACACCTTATACGCGGTTAACGATTCTACGCTTCGCATAGAGCTCAATCAGCCTTTCGCACCGTTCTTGGGTTTGTTGACCATGAAGTATTGTTCGGTGGTTCCTCAGGAGATTATTGAATTGGGAGAGTTTTCTTCACAACCCATTGGAACCGGACCGTTTTACCTAAAAGTATGGGCGGACAATGAGGTGATGATTCTTCGTAAAAACCCATTGTACTTTGAAGGTGAAAATGGAAAACAGCTTCCCCATTTAGAAAGCGTCGTGATCAGTTTTATTCCCGATAAACAGTCATCCTACATGGAGTTTTTATCGGGTAGACAAGATTTGATCAGCGGTTTGGACGCCAGCTACAAGGATGATTTATTGACTTCTGATGGGGAATTGCAACCCAAACACGCGAATGATTTTGTGCTTCAAAAATCGCCCTATCTCAACACAGAATACTTGGCCTTTTACGTTCCGGATCCATCCGAAATCAACAAGGTCCTCATTCGCAAGGCCATCAATTTGGGATTTGACAAAGAACCCATGATGAAGTATCTGAGAAATGGGGTAGGAGAACCTGCCACGGGAGGAATGATTCCCGCGGGTCTTCCCGGATATCAATCTCATATTGGTTTCGATTACAATCCTCAATTGGCCGCACAGTTGTTGGCCGAAGCAGGATATCCCAATGGAGTGGGATTACCAGCCATTCCGCTTTACACGACCAGTAATTACCTCGATCTCTGCGAGTACATTCAAGGGCAGTTGAGTTCTTTGGGTATTGTATTGAAAGTAGAAGTGTTGCCTCCAAGTACATTGCGAGAGAAGAAGGCCGCAGGAGGACTTTCCTTTTTTAGAGCGTCTTGGATTGCGGATTATCCCGATGCCGAAAACTACTTGAGCCTTTTCTACAGCTCCAATGCGGCGCCCAATGGCCCCAATTACACGCATTTTTCCAATGCTATTTTTGACTCTCTCTATGTGAAGTCTCGTACCGAATCCGATGCCAAGGTTCGCGAAGCACTTTACGAATCTTTGGATAGTTTGGTGATGTCTGAGGCTCCTGTCGTTCCCTTGTATTACGATCAAGTTGTTCGCGTGTTTCCAAAATCTATAGAAGGATTGGAGCCCAATGCCCTGAATCTGCTCACCCTAAAGCACGTTCAAAAGAAGTAGGTATCGATAAAAAGGAGTCTAGGTACTGTTTCATGACAGTTTTTACAATTCTATTTAGAAAGTGTAAAGTCTGCAGATACGGGAAAGTGGTCGGAGAAATCCACCTTGTGAACCTCGTAATTCCAGGCGTTTAATACATCATCAGAAAAGAAAATGTGATCTATCCTCAAGGGGATGGGGATGATGCGGTAGGTTTTTTTCAAGCCTCTTCCGCTGGCGTTATAGGCATCTTCCAACTCTTTGTGGATTTGCTGATACGGATAAGAGGAAGGAGGGTCGTTAAAGTCACCGCCCAATATTACAGGGTAGGGGCTTTCTTGAATTTCTTTGCGCACGGCATGAATCTGCTCAGAACGAATGGTACCGTATTTACGAAGTCTTGCCAAGAGGTCTAATGTGCTTTTTTCCACTTCCTCTGCGTCGTTGTTGGCCGGATCCTTAAGAGCCTCGTAATCTTTTGGATTCAGTTTGTTGGACATGAGGTGTACACACATCAAACGAACCGTATCTCCATTCCATACCATGTCCGCGGATAAAAAATGCTGATAAGGACCATGGGGAAGAGGAATTTCCCTTCGGTTGAAAAGTGGCTTGTGCGAGACAATTCCCAAACTGAATTTTTTGTTGCGGTTGGATCCGGGTATGTATTGGTAGTTCTGTGTAAAGAGCGGTGTTCTGTGATAGGTGTAGTGTTCTTGCAAAAACAGTACGTCGGGATCTTCTTCTTCTAGAAAGGTCTCTACTTTGGCTTGTAATCCTTCCTTTTCATCCATTTGATATTGGTTGTAGGAGCGAACGTTAAAGGTCATAACAGACAAGGCATCCTCTCTTCCCCTCGTGTCCATGGACTTGCCTTGCCATTGATAGGTGGACGCCAAAAAGGTCCAGCCCAAAGCCAAGGTAAGCGCAGACGTAAAAAAGTATCTCTTGAGTTGAACGCCCCAAAAAATCAAAAAGGCCAAGTTTATAGCCACCAGGATGGGATGGCCCAAAGAAATGACCGAAATCCAACTGAAGTACTCTGGGCTTAGAAAGTAGGAAAGATAACTGGCCAACAGAACAAAGGCCACAAGGGCATTGAGCAGGTAGAGCGGTCTAGAGATCCAACGGGTTTTCTTTTTCATGAGTAGTTAGCGGTCAGTTGCCTTGGATCTTACGGATTATTGTTTGCCAAATTTAAAAAGGAATTCTTTCTCCTCCTTGGACAATTTCTCATATCCCGATTTTTGGATTTTCTCCAAGATTTGGTCTAGCCTTTCTTGGTCTGGAGATTTGGGCGCTGAGGCCTTGGTTTGCGTTGCTTTCTGCGCTTGGGTCTTGTGAACGGTTTTGAGTTTGGGTTTTCTTTCCAACCAACGTGTAGCAGATTGCATGTATTCAAAGAATCCCATGGACCAATCTTTTCCTTTGGCCAATTGTTTGACAATGATATATCCCATGGCAGCACCCCCTAAGTGGGCAATGTGGCCTCCTGGATTGCTCACCGGAAGATTTACTAAATCGAGTATTAAAAAGATGGCTGCAACGTGCCATAGCTTTACTTCCAAGATAAAGAAGAGTCTCACCGGCATATTGGGAGCGTAGGCTGCGGTGGCAATCATTATTGCCATAACCCCTGCAGAGGCTCCTACAAGAGGAGGTTTTACTCCTTCAAATAGTGGAAAGATATTATAGCTTAAAATAAAGAGAAGTCCTCCGGCCAATCCCCCTAAAATAAAGGTTCCTAAAAACCTCTTTTCGTTCAAGAAATCAACGAAAATCCTCCCTGTAAAAAACAGAATCAATGCGTTGAAGAGGATGTGACGAAAGCCTGCGTGAAAGAACATGTAGGTGAACAAAGTCCACGGCCTAAAGGCAAAATCTACAATGTTACTGGGTAGATAGGTGTATTTTTCAAGGAAATAGTTGAGGTCAGTTTGCGTCAATGCGCTCACGATACCTACTATGGTTTGCAGAAGAAAAATCCCCACCAAGATCAGTAAGACCTTAATCAGGTAATTTCCCTTGGCAAATTCATTTTTTATGGTGTCTCGCAATCCCGCCATGTGTCTTGAAAATAAAGTCTAAAACGTTCTGAATTGATTGCGCTTCCAGTAACGGATAAGCAGATACCCAAAAAGCATTCCTCCCAAGTGTGCAAAGTGGGCAATGTTGGATTGCGATTGGCTAATCCCTGAGATAAACTCAAGAATTCCGTATCCCAAAACAAACCACTTGGCCTTAATGGGGAAAAGGAAGTAGAGGTAAATCTGAACGTTGGGGTACATCATCCCAAAGCCCATCAAAACGCCAAATACAGCACCAGAGGCTCCTACCGTAGGAATATTGATCAGGCTGTTGAGTTTACCCATGTTGTAATCCGTGTAGTTTTTATTGCTCAGAAGAACGTCGCGACCTTCTCGCCAAACGATTTCTATGGCTTCCGGAGACATGTTCTGGATGACCTGTGTGTATTCATAGTAGTTTACCAAAGAGTGACAAAGGGCCGCCCCCAATCCGGTAACCATGTAAAAAATCAAAAACTTCTTACTTCCCCAGAGATTTTCCAAGGAGTTACCAAACATCCAAAGGGCGAACATATTAAAGAAGAGGTGGGAAAAGTTCGCTGTGGAATGCAGGAACATGTGGGTAACAATTTGAAAGGGATTGAATTCTGGAGATACAAAGGGAAGGTACAATCCCCAGTTACCGTTGACGTCGTAACCAAACATATTGCCAAATCCGAGCGCGCCCAAAAAGGCCAAACCATTGATGATCAATAGGTTTTTGATGACGGGTGGCAGTAGGTTAAATGACTGAGGTCTATATTGCATACTGTGTGCTTTAAGTGTTTTTACGCAAATCGGCTGGCGAGTTCTTCACCTTCTATGTGGATGAGCGTTGGCTTTGCCTGAATTCCCATAAAGGGCATGGAGCAGGCAAACAATTGATGTATTAAATGTAACATTTCTTCCCTCTCTAACGCAACTCCGGTTTTTATCGCGCCACTGCGTGCAAAATTTTTTGCCATGAGTTCTTGAGGAGCCGAGGTAAAGGCGTCTCTGTGATTTTTAGCGTCTTCTAAGAGATGGTGTATGGCGCCTTCTACTTCAGAATCCTTCATGGTCAAGGGTATGCCTTGAATAACAACACCTGACTGACCGAAGGGTTCAATGTCAAAACCCATTCCTCTAAGAATGTCCAAATGCTCTAAAAGCAAGGGAGCGTCAGAGGGGTTTAACGCCAACTGTAAAGGGAAGAGTAGTTGTTGTGAGGCCGCAGTGCCCCCTTCTAATTTGTTGAGGTATTCCTCATATAAAATTCTCTCGTGGGCTCTTTGTTGATGAATGATGGCCATTCCGGATTTGAGCGGAGATAGTATATACGTTTTGTTGAGCTGAACGCAGACTTCACCAGAGTCGCTCGAACCTTGAGAAGACATATCATCAGATGCTGATTCCAGTTGGTGACCGGAATCCGTTGAGCTTTCCTCCTCGTAGAATGACTCCCGTGGGAAGTCCTCTTGGGCATGGGTGTTCAGTTGTGTCCATTCATAAGAACCACCTGCGCTGGGCGGAGGTTTGGGAGGTTGATAGCCCTGAAAAGACTTGGGTGCCTTTACTTCATCCTCTGCGAAGGGGTTGAAATTGGGGTCGACCTCGATAGTTGGCGGCTGTACCATTTGGCCCTTTGGCAAGGGCGGTACACTCAGCTTTACTTCAGAATCAAAGTCCAATGTCGGAGAAATGTTGAACTGCCCCAAACTGTGCTTGATGGCGGATCGCAACATGGCGTAGATGACCTTCTCGTCTTCGAATTTGATTTCCGTTTTTGTGGGGTGTATGTTGACATCAATGCGCTTTGGGTCCAGCGTCATAAACAAAAAGTAACCCGGGTGAACGCCTGTGGGCAATAGCCCTTCAAAGGCGGCGTTTACGGCGTGGTGCAGATAACTGTTTTTAATGTATCGGTCATTGACAAAGAAGAATTGATCTCCTCTTGTCTTCTTGGCAAATTCGGGTTTAACCACAAATCCAGAAACCGTGACCACATCCGTGTGTTCTTCCACGGGGACGAGTCTTTCGTTGTATTTCTTTCCAAAAACTCCGGCAATGCGCTGTCTAAGCACTGCCTCCGGTAAATTCATAATCTCCGACCCGTTGTGGGTAAGTGTAAAGTGAATATTGGGATGGGCGAGGGCTACGTGTTCAAACTCATCAATGATGTGCTTAAATTCTACGTTGTTACTCTTTAGGAAATTTCTGCGGGCGGGTATGTTGAAAAACAGGTTCTTTACTTGGAAGTTGGTTCCGGTAGGGGCCGGGGCCGGTTCCTGATCTTTGATTTCCGAACCTTCAATTTTTAAACAGGTGCCGTGGTCGTCCTCCTCTTGCTTGGTGAGGACTTCAACCTGAGCAACCGCTGCAATGGATGCCAAAGCCTCCCCTCTAAAACCCTTGGTTCGGATGGAAAACAGGTCATCTGCATTGGAGATTTTGCTCGTGGCGTGTCGTTCAAAGGATTTTACCAAGTCCGTTGAAGACATTCCTTTGCCGTTGTCAATGACCTGAATAAGCGTCTTCCCCGAGTCCTTTACGTTGAGGTGAATCTCGGTGGCGCCAGCATCTACGCTGTTTTCAATTAATTCTTTTACCGCGGAGGCGGGTCTTTGTACTACTTCTCCCGCTGCAATTTGGTTGGCAACGTGATCGGGAAGCAGGTTAATGATATTTGGCATGAAGGTCGTCTACTGATAGAAAAAATATCGAGCTATGGCAAAGAGGAGAGCGGCCAGCAAAAGTACGCGAAGGGTCGACATGTGATTGACGCGAGTCTTTCTGCGCTTGGACCATCCCTCTCTGAGGTGTTCTCTATAGTCCTCTCCTGCGCTGGGATAGCTCTTGTCTGCCATCAATTTCTCAAGGCGTTCCTTTCGCTCATCGTAATACCTGGGTTTGGGATCAAACCTACGGGGCTTCTCTGTCTTAAAAAATCCGAAAAGTGCCATGCTCTCTTTGCTTTAAAACAAATATAACGCAACATTGTGGGGATTAAAAGTTCGTTTGGCTAAAGATTTGATAAGTCTATTATTTTAGTCACTTTTGATGAAATTTTTCTCCCCTTTTTGCGTCGTATTCCTATGATTATCAATAAGCTCTTTAAATTACTCTGTCCTGCACTCATTTTTGCCAGCCCTTTAATGGCTCAACTAATGGCTCAACCCGTTTTTGACGATGCGGCCTCTGCAGCTTATGCAGACAGTGTTTTACTCACCCTGGACAACAATCAAAAGTTAGGCCAACTCTTTATGGTGGCGGCCTATTCCAACCGAGGGTCAGAGCACGTCAAGCAAATAGAAAAACTCGTACAAGACGAGGCGTTGGGCGGATTGATTTTCTTTCAAGGAGGCCCTGTGAGACAGGCGCGATTGACCAATCACTACCAAGAGATGGCAGACATTCCCTTGATGATTGGCATGGATGCCGAATGGGGATTGGCCATGAGATTGGACTCCACCTTTGCCTTTCCCTGGGCATTGACGGCTGGAGCCGTTCAAGATTCGGCCCTTTTGTACGAAATGGGCTTGCGCATGGCGGCACATTGTAAGCGCTTGGGAGTTCACGTTTCCTTTTCTCCCGTCGTGGACGTCAATACCAATCCAGACAATCCCATTATCAACGCTCGTGCCCTGGGTGAGAATGCGGAAGATGTAAGCCACAAGGCACGTTGGATCATGCAAGGACTTCAAGACGGTGGGGTTTTGGCGTGTGCCAAACACTTTCCCGGTCATGGAGATACCGATGGAGATTCTCATAAAACCCTTCCCACAGTAAACCACTCGGCAGAAACGCTAAAAGCTCAAGACTTAAAGCCTTATGAATATTTGATTCCGAGGGGCTTGGGATCTGTCATGGTGGCACACCTTAACGTTCCCTCTATAGACGAAGGAACGCCCACCTCATTGAGTCCAATAGCGGTCAATCAGTGGTTAAAGACAGACTATGGTTTTGAGGGATTGATCTTTACGGATGCCTTAAATATGAAAGGGGTTTCGGCCTACTACAAACCGGGTGAGGTAGATGCCAAAGCCTTAGTAGCGGGCAATGATATTTTGCTGTTTTCTGAAGACGTAAGCACGGCCAAAAAAATGATTGAGGACGCCATTCGCGACAGCTTGATTACTTGGCCAGAAATTGAAAATCGCGTGCGCAAAATTCTTCGCGCCAAATATTGGATGGGCCTCCAGAAGACTCCCGTAATTTCTACAGACGGTTTGGTCGCCGATTTGAACACGACAAAAGACGAGGTCCTCAACAAGAAACTTTACGAAGCGGCTGCTACGGTAATTAGTAACAAAGACAAGACCTTGCCCATTGTAGAAACTCAAAGCAGAATTGCCGTGGTGACGATGGGAACAGCGGTTTCAGATCAATTCTCTAAAACCTGTAAGGAATACATGCCCGTGGAGAGCTTCTCCTTTGAGCCGGGAATGGAAAATACCCTTCTTTCTGAGCTTTCTGACTACGACCAAGTTATCGTGGCCTTTTACTCCAGCAACGCCAATCCTTGGAAGAACTACAAATACGCCAAATCTCAAAAGAGATTTTTAAAGAAACTGGCCCTTCAAAATAAATACGTGTTGGCTCATTTTGCCAATCCCTACGGCCTTAAGGATCAGCCCTTTGTTGAGGATGCTCAAGCCATTGTGATTGGCTATCAAAACCATCCCGATGCGGAGCGTGGAGTAGCGCAAATAGTTTTTGGTGCCTTATCCGCACGTGGAAGACTTCCGGTTTCGGTTTCTGATTTGTTGGACAATGGATACGGATTAAAGACGGGGCAAAT
>CBFHSF010000001.1:311306-350971 GCA_965658445.1 uncultured Schleiferiaceae bacterium
GCCGACGAAGCCACTCCAGGCGCACAGATTCTCATCGCCAAGGACGGTGTGGTGTTTTATCAAAAATCCTTTGGGTTCCATACTTATGACCACAATATTCCGGTTACTAACTACGATTTGTACGACGTAGCTTCCATCACCAAAATCAGTGCTACCATGCCGCTGATCATGGAGATGTACGAAGAGGGTATTATTGATTTGGACATGCCCTTAGCTACCTATTTACCAGAGGTTGGAGGAACAAATAAGGCCGACATTTCCATTCGCGAAATGATGGCACACCAAGCGGGATTGGAAGCGTGGATTCCCTTTTACCTCAATACCTTGGTAGACCAAAGTCCCGATCCTACGCTCTACAAAACTAAGCGCTCTGCAGAATATCCACTGCAGGTTGCGGATGAACTATACATCACTCGCGATTACACGGATACCATTTATCAAGCCATTTACGACAGCCCCTTGGGAAGGAAGAAATACAAGTACTCCGACTTAGGATACTACCTTCTCAAAAAAGTCATCGAAAAGCATTACCGAAAGCCCATGTCGGTGTTGACGCGTGAAAAATTTTATGAGCCCATTGGAGCCTATTCTATGGGATATCATCCCTTGGAGCGATTTACGCCCAAGCAAATAGTTCCCACAGAGTACGACAAGTACTTTAGATACCAATTGGTACACGGGTATGTCCACGATCAGGGGGCAGCAATGATGGGAGGAGTGGGCGGTCACGCCGGTATTTTTGCCAATGCCAACGACCTGGCTAAACTCATGCAGATGTACTTAAACGGAGGCGTTTACGGAAATGTGAAGTATTTGGAGAGCAGTACTCTCGATGAGTTTACACGCTGTCAATATTGCGAAAATGAAAACCGTCGTGGCATTGGCTTTGACAAGCCACAGTTGGATGAAGTAGGCCCCACTTGTGGATGTGTATCCATGGCGAGTTTTGGCCATACCGGTTTTACTGGAACCATGGCGTGGGTTGATCCCGATACCCATCTCATTTACATCTTCCTCTCTAACCGTATCAATCCGTCCGCAGAAAATAGAAAATTGATTTCTGGGGATTACCGCACAAAAATTCAAGAAGTAATATACGAAGCCATTCACCATGCAGAAGAGACAAATACTGCCACTGCTCGTCATTAGTCTATTGAGTCTTCAGGCGTCTTTTGGACAAGTTGTTCAGCCTGAAAGGGAGATGATCAACCGCTTGGATTCTAACGATCTAAAACAAGGAGCTTGGGTGACCCCTTGGAACAACACCATTCCCAGAACCGTAGAGTATTACGAGAACGGAAAGAGAAATGGCCCTATCTATCACCTTTCGTATTCTGGTCAACTCCGCGCTCTAGAAAACTACAAAGAAGACCAAAGACATGGAATTCAACTTACGTATTCTATTGCAGGTCACGTGGTAGAAGAGAAGAATTACTACATGGGTGAATTGGACGGAAGACAAGTCAAGTTTCACACCAACGGAAAGCGCTCTTCCATAGAAAACTATTACCGTGGCCAAAAGGAAGGGGAGTCTTCGTGGTTTTATGAAAGTGGAAACCTCTCTACTCGATTTCAGTACTCTAAGGGAAAACTTCAAGGTCTGGCGGAGTACTTCTTTGACAGTGGTAACCCCAAGAGCCAAACTGAGTACGTGGACAACCAGAAAGAAGGAACGTACAAAGCGTATTACGACAACCGAAAGGTTAAGGAGGAAGGTCAATTCACAAAGGGTGAAAAATCAGGGACTTGGAAATTTTACACAGAAACCGGTGAGTTGGAACGAGAAGAAAAGTTCTAAAGACCGTGAACCCTTTGCTATCTTTGAGGTTGTAAGGAAAACTCTCACGTCCAAAAAATGACGTCTATGAATATTGGAATTGTATGCTATCCAACTTTTGGAGGATCCGGAGTGGTAGCTACTGAATTGGGACATTATTTGGCTAAGAAAGGGCATAAGGTGCACTTTATTACCTACA
Organism: uncultured Schleiferiaceae bacterium; assembly: GCA_965658445.1. Taxonomy (GTDB): domain Bacteria; phylum Bacteroidota; class Bacteroidia; order Flavobacteriales; family Schleiferiaceae; genus CBFHSF01. The sequence goes on from CBFHSF010000001.1 coordinate 313,283, forward strand.
ACCAGCCGGTTAGACTGGACATACTGGACCCAAATATTTACTACCACGAAGTAAACGTTCACGATTATCCCCTCTTTAAATACCAGCCCTATGAGTTGGCTTTGAGCAGCGCCATGGTAGATGCGGTGCTCCGAGAAAAATTGGATGTACTGCACGTGCATTACGCCATTCCGCATGCCTATGCAGCGTATACAGCCAAGCAAATCCTGAAAGACCGCGGTGTAAATATTCCCATCGTGACTACGTTACACGGAACGGACATTACGCTTGTGGGAAAGAACCCTTCTTACAAACCCGCCGTAACTTTTAGCATCAATCATTCAGATGCCGTGACTTCGGTTTCTGAAAGCCTCAAGGAGGATACTCAAGACTTTTTTGGAATTACTCGAGACATTGAAGTCATTCCCAATTTTGTGGATTTGGAATTGTACAAGGGCAGCGAAAACTGTGCTCGTGCTCAATTGGCAGAAGAGGGAGAAAAACTCATTACCCATATTTCCAACTTTAGACCGGTAAAGAGAACACAAGATGTCGTTTCTGTCTTTAAGGCCATTCACGATAAAATGCCTTCTAAATTATTGCTTATTGGCGATGGTCCAGAACGCAGTAAAACCGAGGACATGGCTCGGAGCTTGGGTCTTGAAAGGGATGTTATTTTCTTGGGAAAAACCACAGAAGTACACCGTGTTTTATGCTCCAGTGATTTGTTTGTTCTCCCTTCTATGACCGAGAGTTTCGGACTAGCAGCCTTGGAAGCAATGGCAGCTAAGGTTCCTGTGATTTCTACGGACACGGGAGGTTTGCCTGAGGTAAACGTGAACGGCGTCACTGGATTTACTTCGCCGGTTGGAGACGTTGAGGACATGGCCAAAAACGCCATGGAGATTTTATCTTCCGAGGAAGTCTACAAAGGATTTAAGGAAAGAGCTTTTGAAAGAGCTTCTCAATTTACCATTGATGAGATAGGCCCTAAATACGAATCATTGTATCAGCAGGTTGTAGGCTAGGATTTGAATTTTGAAATCTATCCGCCCACTCTTTTGTAGTTGTATTCGTTTTTGGCAAGGTATTCCATGACTTTTTCTCGGACGGACCCTTGAATTATAATTTCTCCGTCTTTAACGCTTCCACCTACACCGCAAAACTTTTTGAGGGCACGCGCCAAATCGGCTCGTTGAGAGTCTTTTCCCTGAAAGTTTTTAATCACAACGGCCGTCTTACCGCCACGTCCTTTCTTTTCTAAGTGAACGGTCAACTCTTGTTCTGCCGGGGATAGATTGTCAAAGGACTCTTCTGAAGAGTAATCAAAATCTTCGTTGGTTGAAAACACGAAACCGCCCTCATCAGAAGACCCGAGTTTTATCTTTTTATTCTTTTTTGCCATATCGATGTGAAATCAAGACTGATGTTAATAGTTCGAAACCGTCATCGTTCTGTTGATGGTTATCCAAACGCCCCAAAGGACAGGTCCACACGGTAGATCATAATCGCCAAGTAGGTCCAATGTAGAATCCAAAGGTACAAAGGCACCTCCATATTTTCAGAGGTTTGCTCTGTGGTCTTGGTATTATCTGCAGGAAGCAAAAACAAAAACGGTGCATAGAGAGCCCAGACTCTTTCGGTTTCCATGTAGAACAAACCAGAAAACGCCATAAGGCCAAAGATTACGAGCAATCCCCATTGGTTTTTTGCAGAGTATGATTGGATTCGGGTCCAGGTAAGAGGACCGAGAATAAGGCCAAAGGCCAATAGGTTTCCTGTAGATCTCCACAATCCAGCGGTAAATGGAGACCAATACTCTGGATTCTTTAGTAATTCCGAGTTCTGACGAATGGCTTCCTGCAACCCTTCCCAGTAGTTAAACCCAGATAAAATTGAAATCAAAACAACGAGTACGATGGTACCGATGCCTACGACTAAGGCGGGGACGATAAGGGAAGTTGGACTTTGGCGCAAAGCTAAAATGGCAAAGAATACAGCCATTCCCATCCAAGCGCCATAGGTAAAGAAGGCTAGGAAAGTCCAAAGGAAAATCAGTCCCATCCAAGAGTTTTTGCTTTCGATTTTTCGGCTTAGGCCGAGAGCAACAAATCCCAAAAGTAAATACAAGGGTACCCAAGTGTAGGGGGTGAAAACGAAGAGCAAGGGCAGGGCCAGAGCTATTTCGGCGCCAAGCCATTTCCTAGCCAACAACGCAGCTCCCAATACACAAAGCATTAAAAATATGGACGTAGTCAATGGAGATAATTCCGATAGCAATGTTAAGGGCAGTGGAGGGTAGTGGTCATTGTGAACACCCATTTGCCCCATGTTGGAAATGTATTGGTTCCATTCCACACCATTGGGAAAAACGGAAAGTCCTTCTGTAAACGTCTCCATATGCGACTTCCACTCCGTCAATCGAATCCAGCCATCTTGTGCACTGGTTCCCAGAATAAGCAATAGGGTTACCCCAGCGAACACCCACGGGTTTTTCAAATTTTTGGGAAGTATGACAGGGAGAATACAGACTCCGAGCCATAGGAATTGATAAGCAGAAGAAAACACCTGTTCTTTTCCGTAAAGGGGACCCAATCCCTTTTCGTAAACTCCTCTAAAAACATCAGAAGTCAAATCTCCTTTTGCCCAGTCATAGCCCCATTCCCAGGCGCTGGCTAAGAGAATACAGAGAATGAGAAGCCTGGGAAACTGCGACGAACGGTTTTCTCCCCTGTTGAGGTAGAAGGCATCCACAAGGGCAATGGCCAACCCGAATAGAAGGGTCCAAGTGGGCTCCAAGGGACTGAGAAATAGCATCCACAGAATGATAAGAGATGCCGAGCCAAGCGCAGTTTTGACTAGATTTGAATTCATCTAACGATTTAATAGCTGCAAGATGCCCTTATATATAGAGAGTTCCAAAAATCCCAAGGTCAAATGGTTGTTGCAATTGCAACAAAAGACCAAGCTCAGAAGATCTGAGGGCGTCGTTTTGGTGGAGGGAAGAAAGGAGTACCAACTCGCGTTAAGAGCGGGATGGACCCCTAAGATTGCCATTCACAGTGGTGATTACGAGGGCGATATTCCCAATGAATCCGAAGAATGGGTGATTACCCCCGACTTGGCCAAAACGCTTTTTGTCCGTGGAGAAAGAGGGGAAATTCTTGGCGTCTTTGAGCAGCCTTCTGATTCCTTGGAAGACTTGGACCTTCCAGACAATGCATTGGTCATTGTGATGGAAGCGGTTGAAAAGCCCGGGAACCTAGGAGCGGTTCTGCGAACGGCCGATGCGGCTGGGGTAGATGCAGTTTTCGTGGTGGATTCCGTTGGTGATGTTTTTCATCCCAATGTTGCCCGAAATAGCTTGGGGGCCTTGTTTTCTGTTCCCATCGTTTCTACAAGTTCTCAGGAGGCTTTTGACTACCTCAATGAACGCGGTTTTTCTACGGTGGTTACTTGGTTGGAAGCATCGGTTCCCTACACAACAATTGATTATTCAGGCCCTACGGCCATCGTGGTGGGAGCAGAGGCCACTGGTGTTACCCCCTTTTGGGTGGAGAATGGAGCCCAAAAAGCCATTATTCCCATGGCAGGCGTGGTAGACTCAATGAATGTAAGTGTGGCGACAGCCATTGTGGTGTTTGAAGCTGTAAGACAACGAAATCTTTAAAACATATCCGAGACCATGGCCATCATTGTAAAATCCTATAAATCACCGTTTGAAATGCAGACAATGTTTGTTGTCTCTTCATTTTTTTTCGCTTCGGCGAGAATGTGTTTATCTGTTTTTTGTCACATGTGTTGTCTGACTCGTGACAAAGAGGGAGCAGCCCCGGGGATTTTCTATTAGGAGAGCAACTCAGATCCGTTTACCCTATTCCATCAATCGATCCAAGTTGTAGAGGAAACCCCAGGGCCAACCCTCATGCACAAATTAATCTTTCATCTTCTGCTTTAGTTCTTGTGTTTTTCATTATTTTTTTGGTTGACCAAAAAGTGATCAACGCTTAGCTTTCCTCCTCCAAAGGCAAACAGCCCAAAGAGCATGGCCATGAAATACAAGGGGATTTCAAATCCGTTGTCTCCGGCGTTAAATCCATTTCCGGCATGTACCGTAGCAATGGCCACAATCATTACGATGATCAGCGGCAATGTGATGTATCGTATTCCCAATCCCAAGACGAGTAAAATTACACCCAGTCCTTCGGTGGCCGTCGCCAAAAAGGCGTTGACCCCTGGAGCGGGAAGCCCCATGCTTTCGAACCATTCTACAATGGAACCAAAGTTGTTTATTTTGTTGATGGCCGGGGTGTAAAACCCGAAGGCCAATAAGAGTCTGATAAATAGTAGCGCAAGGTCTTTTGACTTGTCTGCGATGTCGTTAATAACTGCTGTCATCTGTAGTAGTTTTTTCTGCGTTAAATGGATTTTCGGGTGCCCAAGATGATTCCCTTGTCACGTGCGCTGCGCAAAAAGGAAGTCATGGAGGCTTCGAGTTCTCCTTTGGGAATTTCAATTTGGGCCGATACGGCTTCCAAAATTTCCGAAAAGGGGTGTCCCGCTTTCAAATTTTCAAGGAGAACCACCAGTAAAGGGCCCAAGTTGTTAAAGTGAATGGCACCGGTTTTTAAATCGCGGTAGGCCAAATAGTAGTATTCACCTTTGTCCTCGGCTGTGATATCGGGAGCCGGTTTGGTGTGAATGGGCCACTCTAAAGAAAACCATCGCATTTCGGGATTGAGTACAACGGGTTCATGGGTAATGTCTCCAAACTCGTCGTGGTCTTCAATGTCTTCGTCCGGCATGATGTACATGTCCGATTCCGTCCACTCAAATTCCATTAATTCCAAAAGGAAAGGATATTTCTGAGTGAGGGCTTCGCCTTTTTCTCGAGTAAATTCGAGGAACTCAAAAGGCATTTTCATAACCTGGGGATTTCCTAAAGGTTGGGTCGAGAAGAACTCGTGCACCCATTCTTTCCACTCTATGGAATCCAAAAGGTTGTATGTCAACGGGTAGGCCGATTTCAAGGAATCAAAAACGATATTGGAAACCAACCTCCTGTAATTTTCTACCCGATTGGGGGTTAAGCCCTCAATGGGAGACAACTCTCCGGTCCTGCAATAGTCAGCTAACCTTCGTTGCTGATCATACGTGTGCTCAGTGAGCAGATTACTTGACTTCTGCATGAGACCAGTGTTTTTGTGTGATTTCGTTGAGCTGCTGGATTTCTCTCGCCATACTGTCAAATGAAGGGATGTTAAAATCTCTCTCCAACAGAACGGGAACGGGGTTTGTCTTGGCTACCGTGTAGTCAAACAAATCGTAAACCGCCTCGATAATATCTCTTCCGTGGGTGTCAATAATCAAATCATCAGAAACCTGCTCATGACCTGCCATGTGAATGTAGGCCACTTGATCCAGGGGCAATTCATTAATAAACTCCACGGGGTTGTATTGATGATTGAAGGCGTTAACGTATACGTTGTTTACATCCAATAGCAACTTACAACCGGACTGCTTCACGATTTGATTTACAAATTCAATTTCCGACATCTGGGCCGCCACGGGGGTGTAATAACTCACATTTTCTAAAACCAAAGGACGTTGAATGATGTCCTGAACTTTCTGAATTCTGTCTACGATATGAGCTACGGCATCCGGCGTAAAAGGAATAGGGAGCAAGTCGTAGAGGTGAGCATTGTCTACTTGTGAGTAGCTTAGGTGTTCTGAGTAAATCTCTACTTCGTAGCGATCCAAAAATTCTTTAACCTCTTTGATAAAGGAAACATCTAATGGATTGGGAGATCCAATGGAAAGTGAGAGTCCGTGACATGTAATGGGGTATTCTTGAGCAAGGCGATCAAATATCTTCTTCCAATAGCCTCCCATGTTCATCCAGTTCTCAGGCGCCACCTCCAAGAAGGCGGGCTTAAGATGTTCTTGAGTCAAGAACTCCTCTCCAAAGTCTCTTCTAAATCCTAATCCAGTAAATGTTTCCATGATTGTCGTGTGTGAAAGGGTTAACGATGGTGAAAAGGGGGTTTAGACTATTCTACACCACATTTACCTTCTCCACATTTGGCTTCTTTGGTCTTGCCTTCTGCAGATTTCTTTTCGGTTTTGTGCTCTCCGCACTTTCCTTCGCCACACTTCGCTTCTTTGGTTTTACCTGCTTCTGCTTTTGTAGAGGCTTTTTCGGTTTTTTCTTCACCGCATTTTCCCTCTCCACATTTTCCTTCACCACATTTTAGTTCAGAAGCCTTGTGAAATACAGTAGAGGATTCTACCAATTGAGCGCGTACTTCGGATCCTGAACCCAAGTCTTCAAAAGAAGATAGTTGCGTTGCATTGAGATTTACAGAAGTCAACGTTACCATTGAACCTAAGAGGATAGAACCTGCTAATACTGAGTTTTTGTTCGAATTTTCCATAGTGCATGGGGTTTTAATTAATAAAAATCGAGTTGAGAAAAGTTTTCTAGTTATGTGTTTTCGTTGTGTCATTTCGTTTGTGGCCGTCTGCATTGTTAACAATTGCTTTTTCCCATTTTTCTTTGGCTTCCGCCGAAGGTTTTTGATTGGGATGGGCATGTGCATGATCGTGCATTTTCTCGTTCAGCCATTTGTTTTGAATGTTAAAAGCTCTACAGCCTTTACACATCATCAGGTGCATTTGGTGTCTCAACTTAGTCATCAAAAAAACCTTTTCGGTCTCTCTTAGAATCGTCAGTCTCGAAGCCTCTTCGCAACTGTAAAACATCTTTTTTGCTATACCATTCATATCAGTGCTTTCACTTAGTTAGTCGTGAGATTTTTAAAAACCTTACAGAAAATTTGAACTTTTTTGAAAATATTTTCGAATTCGAAATTAAAACGCTGAAAAACAGCGCTTTGAGAAATGATTTTATTTCCACTTTTTTTCCAAGCAAGGTCTCAGCCATTGCTTTGCTCGGTGAATTAAAACCCAATAATTGCCTTCAGAAACCTCCAAAGATTTCATAGCTTCCTCTGTAGAGAGTCCTTCTACATATTTCAGCCGAAAGGCGAGCTCTGCCTTTCCCTTCACGCCTTTTAGACAGAGTTCCAATACCTCGGCAAAATCGGAATCGCTCATGGGATGAGGTTTGGGTCTTTCTTTAGGACGCGCGTGAGGCTTCCAAGCGCCATTTTCGAAAACAGCATCGAGAGAGATCTCTCTCTTTAGGTATTCATCATCGTCTATTTTCTCTGTCTGAGATCTGTAGACATCAATGATTTTGAATTTGAGTATTCCCACCAACCAAGTACTTTCGGAAGACTTTCCGGAAAAGGTATGTTGGGCTTGTAGAGCGGATAGAAAGGTCTCCTGCACAAGATCTTCGGCCACTTGAGAATCGCGGACGCGCTGCAAGGCATATGCGAAGAGTGTATCGCTGTATTTTTCTACCCAGAGTTCAGGTTCACACATAGGTACAAAATACAAAAACCAAGGAATAATCCTTGGTTTTGTATGTGGCGGTTTTTTGAGAGAAGTCCAATAAAAATCCCGCAGCTTCTCTGTGCTAAAAAAATCAAATTCTAATCTAGAACGTATAGGAAAGTCCTACCCCGAAACCTTGTTTGTATTGCAGGGCAGGTGCGTTGTTAATTCCATCACCCGAAGTGTCCTTCACTAAGATATCGTGATCGTAGATCAAGTGAATTACAAAGTTTACGGTTAGCCATTTGTTGACTTTGGCCAAGAAAACGGTTTCCCAGTTTACGTCAATGTTCTCCGGATTTTCAATGTAGTTAGAGTACAATTCCAACTTAGAAACCAAAGAGTACTTGTCATCTACCCAAGCTTTTTGGTATCGAACGTTTACATAGGCTCCCGCCTCGTAACGAACATTGGCACCTCCTTTTATGATATTTCCAGCCGTGTCAATAATGCCCGGGTCCACACCAAATTCACCCAATGCGGCCAAGCTATCGTTGTTTACGATGGTGTTTTTGTTGGTGATGGGTGAAATGTATGCTGTGAAGTTGTCATTGGGTGCATACGTGAAACCGATACCCGCTAAAACATATCCCGGTGACATGAATTCGGATTCTATGGTTCTCTCATCCGTATACCCGGGCAAGTATTGGGTTTTGAAGTTACCCAATGCGGCAAGCGCCCATTTCTTGTTGTCAAAGAGTCTTTGGTCGTAACGAGTGGTGAATTCTATTCGGTCTTCGGTTTTTTCTCTGGAGGAACTCTTGTCAATTAAACCGAGGTTGGTTTCAAAGAGGTTGGCCCAGGTGTAGTTTTGTCCCTTTTTATCCGCAGCGACTTTAACGATTAAAGAGGCGGTGATGTTGGGATCCCCTCCTGCATTCCAATTTTCCAGGGCCAATTGAGAGGCCGAAAGGCTAAAGAGTCCATTGTACTTCCAACCAAGGGTTGTGTCTGGTTCGTCCTGGGCCGTGGCGGATAATGTAAAGATGGCCAGCCCAGTGGCAAGTAAAAATTTCTTCATTATTAGTTTGATTTGATTTCAAAGATAATGGGTTTAGCCCCCTAAATCGATAATTTTTGATGGAAGATTCCTACAAAGACCTTAAAGGGCAACTTTTTTATTTTTTTGGTCCGCTTCAAGGTTTCTTGTTGCATATTTGCCTCGCTACTATACCTCAATCCATATCAAATGCTAAAAAGAGTATTAAAACTATCGCTGCTAATTGGTGCCGTTGTAATGATGTTATTGCAGTTGGTTCCTGTAAATCACACCAACCCGGCCTCAGAAGAAAACCTCGATTTTTTGGTGGTAACTCAGGCCAATGAAAAGGTTTCTAACTTGGTTAAAGTCGCCTGTTACGATTGTCACTCCCACAAGACGGAGCACCCTTGGTACAGTTTTGTGGCACCGATTTCTTTCTACATAGAGCATCACGTAGAAGAGGGTAGGGAAGAGTTGAACTTTTCTAAATGGGGTGAGTACTCTGAAAAGAGAGCTGATCACAAATTGGAAGAATGTGTGGAGTTGATAGAAGAAGGTGAGATGCCTATGGAATCCTATGTTGTCATGCATTCAGAGGCAGGTCTTTCGGAAGACGACCAAGAGACGTTGATTGCGTTTTTTGAGAGCTTGAGAGTTAGGGATTAGGTACTGGGGACTGGGTGTCACGTTCCTGATTTTGGGTTGGTTCCGGAAATAAAACTTCAATTCCTGTAATCTAACTACCCCGCTCCGCGACGAATTATTTAGTTGCGGACCACCTTTGCGATTTGTCGCGGACCACCGTGTCAATTAAAGTTGGGAACATCGAAGGGGCACGTTTTGCTTTTGGTTTTTCTGATTGTATTCAGACTTTATCGTAGTTAATCCGAAATTCTATTTTGGTAGTAGCGCTATTCCCAGACTTTGTAAAAACCCAAAACAATTTAACTTCAGGATTTCCTGAATGTCCCTCGGTTAAAATACCTTTAACTAACAATTGACGTTCCCCTTCGCTGGCGAAGGGGTGGATTCGTCAGCCTGAGGCTGACGAAGACGGGGTAGTTGAATCCCGATATCCATCGGGACAGGTACTCACTACTCTCCAAAACGAAGAAGGAAATAGGAATGTGGAAAAAAGGAATCTTAAGTTAACCCAGTTCTGGAAATCTGCCCCCCTCATTCCTTCATTCTCCCTCATTCCTCATTCCTTCCCATTCAACTACTCACCACTCACCACTCTCTACCCCTTGCGATTGCGAATAATAAGGTACCCGTAATAGATAAGAAGCAAACCGAGAAGTTCCGTTACAAACAGCACTTCCACATATCCCATTCTAGTGAAGGTTCCACCAATTCCTGGGAGCAATCCACCTATGGCAATGAAGATGTTTCCCTTGTAGCGAACTCTGTGTTCTGGGTATTTTGAATATCTCCATGCGGAGTAAATGGCACCTCCAACAAGGAAAATGAAGGCGTATAGGTTGATAAAGGGAGAGAAGGAACGTACCCATTTCCATTCAAAGACCTTTCCCGTCAGGTGGTAGTCAAATCCTTCAGGGATGGATACGGGCGTCATAATCACTGCAATGCTTGCAATAATGATCAACGTCATGAATATATAGGTAGAGGTCTTTGCGAATTTCTTGGGCATTAAGAGGTAGACGGATCCTTGTGCCAAGGGGAATCCTCCCAACAATGCACCCAGGATATACCAGACTTTTAGGTTGAACAGTTGCCATCCAAACATCGCATGAACCGACTCTGATAAAGTTCCCAATCCAAAGGTGATTACCCCAAGTGTCCACCAGAGAAGGTATTGAGTGGGGTGTTTTTTATAGTGCTTATAGATTTCTGCGGTAAAGTAAATCGCAAATAGGGTGGTGATGATGGGTATGTAGGCAATGAATTCCACTCAATGGTTTGTTGAGTTAAGTCCCTTACAACTTTCCTTTGAGAGCATCCGCTGTGTGCGTATTGTGCGAGAAAATGTCATTCGGTACCCCTTCAAACACAATTTCGCCTCCTTTGTTTCCACCTTCAGGACCTAAATCTATGAGCCAATCCGCACATTTTATTACGTCGGTATTGTGCTCTATGACTAACACGGAGTGGCCTCTTTCAATTAAGGCGTTGAATGATGCCAAGAGCTTTTTGATATCGTCAAAGTGAAGTCCTGTAGTAGGTTCATCAAATATGAAAAGCGTTTTATCCGAAGAAGCCCCTTTCACCAAGAAACTGGCTAGTTTCACGCGTTGGGCTTCTCCTCCCGATAGAGTAGAGGAGCTTTGTCCCAAATGGATATATCCCAATCCCACTTCTTGGAGCGGTCTGATTTTATTGGCGATTTTCATTTGGTTTTCTCCTTCAAAGAATTCTATGGCCTCATTTACGGTCAGTTCTAGTATGTCGAAAATAGATTTCCCAGCAAACTGTACTTCGAGTACTTCGTCTTTAAATCTCTTGCCTTCACAGGTTTCACAAACCAAGTGAACATCCGCCATAAACTGCATTTCAATGGTCACTTCCCCTTCTCCCTTACACGTTTCGCAACGGCCGCCGTCTGTATTGAATGAGAAGTGTTTGGGCTTGAAGTTTCTGATTTTTGAAAGGCTCTGTTGCGCGAAAAGATTCCGGATTTCGTCATAGGCCTTTAGGTACGTTACGGGATTGCTTCGAGAGGACTTTCCAATGGGGTTTTGATCCACAAACTCAATGGCTTCCACCTTTTCTATGGCTCCGCTAATGCCTGTGTATTTACCTGTCTTTTCTCCATAGCCACCCAGTCTCTTGGAAAGGGCAGGGTAGAGGATTTTTTTGATGAGTGATGATTTTCCAGATCCTGAAACTCCAGTTACTACTGTGAAGGCCTCCAGAGGAACTTTGATGTCCACATTTTTGAGGTTATTCTCTCGGGCTCCTTCAATTTCAATAAAGTGCTTTGCCGGTCTTCTTGACTCGGGAAGTTCAATGAACTTATCCCCGCGCAAGTATTCCGCTGTCAAAGACCCTCCGTTGGAAACGATTTGATCGTAGGTTCCAGAATTCACAATTTCACCACCAAGCCGACCTGCTCCGGGACCGATGTCAATGATGTAATCGGCGGCCTTCATAAACTCTTCATCGTGTTCTACCACAATTACCGTGTTTCCGTGATCTCTCAAGTTTTTGACCACTTTGATCAAGCGTTGAGTATCTCGAGGGTGCAAGCCAATGCTGGGTTCGTCGAGGATGTACATAGATCCCACCAAACTAGAACCTAAGGAGGTCGCGAGGTTAATTCTCTGAGATTCTCCACCCGATAGCGTTCCGGAAACTCGGTTGAGGGTAAGGTATCCCAATCCAACATCTTGAAGATAGGACAGGCGGTTGTTGATTTCTATCAATAGGCGCTTGGCCACCTGACTTTCAAACTCCGTCAATTCCAATCCAGAGAAAAACGCCACCATATCATCAATAGACAAGTCTACCAAATCCTGAATGGAAGATTCGTTGATTTTTACGTAACCTGCCTCTGGGCGAAGGCGTGTGCCCTTACAAGTAGGACATTCTGTTTTTCCGCGATAGCGAGAGAGCATCACGCGGTATTGAATTTTATAACTCTTGGATTCGATGTATTTGAAAAACTCTCGAAGTCCTTTGAAATATTGGTTCCCTGTCCAGAGCAATTCTCTTTCTTCATTCGTTAAGTCCAAAATGGCACGGTGAACAGGAAAGTCAAATTTATGAGCGTTGTTGAGCAGAGGTTCTCTCCATTCCGACATCTTTTCTCCCTTCCATGGCGCAATGGCCTCCTCAAAGACACTGAGAGTAGGGTTGGGTATTACTAAGTCCTCATCGATGCCAATGACGGACCCAAAACCTTCACACGTCTTACACGCTCCATACGGATTGTTAAAGCTAAAGAGGTGGAGACTGGGCTCCTCGAAGGTCATGCCATCTGCCTCAAAGGCGTTGCTGAAGGTTTCTGTAGCAGAAAAATCAGCCAAAATCAATCGAAGCACTCCATGCCCTTCGTAAAATGCCGTTTGGATGGAGTCTGCCATTCGGTTGTCCTGATCTTCATCACCTTTTTTGACAACTGCACGGTCAATGACCAATTGCAAATCTTCAGGACGCGTATCCGTAGTTACTTCAAACTCTCCAAGGTTGTGAATTTCTTCACCGTGCATGAGGCGGGAGAATCCTTGTTGTTCCAGAATCTTTAGCGTTTCATTGATGCCTCTTCCATTGTAGGGAACGGGGCAGGTAATGTAGAATCGAGTACCTTCTTCCCACTGGTAAATCTTTTCAAGAACGTCAGAAACTCGGTGTCTCCTTACTTCATTTCCAGAAACGGGAGAAAAGGTTTTTCCAATTCGAGCATACAGAACTTTTAGGTAATCATAGATTTCTGTGGAAGTACCTACGGTTGAACGTGGGTTTCTGCTGGTAACCTTCTGTTCAATAGCCACTGCGGGACTGATTCCCTTGATCCAATCGACCTCGGGTTTGTCCAATCTCCCTAAGAACTGACGCGCGTAGGAGCTCAAACTTTCTACATACCTTCTTTGGCCCTCTGCATACAATGTATCAAAGGCTAAAGAGGACTTTCCAGACCCTGATAAACCGGTGATTACAACCAGTTTTTTTTGGGGGATAGCGAGGTTAATATTTTTGAGATTGTGCAATCGAGCCCCTTTGATAACAATGTATTTTCGGGGGTCAAAGGATTCTAATTCTTTCTCGGTCATCAATGAATTTTTTCAGCAGATGGCAAAGGTACCAATTATACTTATCCGTACCCTCTTCATGAAAAAGAGAAAAGCCAGATTATTGTTCAGACCCCGTTAAACTTTTTGGAAAAAACTCTAAAAATTTTAAAAAAATGGTAAAGTTTGACAGAAAATTCTATATTTGAGGAAACAAAAGCAGTCACGCCTATAGACACATAGTTACTTTTTAGACAACATTTACTCAAACCTCAAGAGTCCGAAAACCGGTCTCTTACGTTCTAAAACAGTAGACTATGGATGCACAACAAACTCCCGATAGCGCACTCGTTTCGCGCTATATTTCAGGCGAAGAGAACTGCTTAGCCATTCTCATCAACAGACACGAAAGCAAGATTTACTCCTTTATTCTTTCCAAGATCAAGGATACAGAATTGGCAAATGATGTTTTTCAAGACACCTTTGTAAAAGTGATTAACACCTTGAGACAAGGTCGTTACAACGAGGAAGGAAAGTTTCTTCCTTGGGTAATGCGCATTGCTCACAACTTGGTGATTGATCACTTCAGAAGACTCAAGAGAATGCCTACGGTATCTCCCAACTCTGACTTTGATATTTTTGATATCATCAACGACGGTAAGATGGATGCCGAAGAAAAGATGATTTACGATCAGATTATCAATGACGTTCAAAAACTAATTGAGTTTCTTCCCGAGGAACAAAAAGAAGTTCTCAAGCTGAGACATTACTCAAGAATGAGCTTTCAAGAAATTGCAGAATCCACCAATGTTTCGATTAACACTGCCTTGGGTAGAATGCGATACGCCTTGATCAACTTGAGAAAAATCATTGAGTCAAACAAAGTAATCTTGACCCGATAAACGCATACCTATCCGAGGTTAAGGATTTTTTTGATAGGATATATACTACGGTGACAATCTGAGCGTTAGTTGTGTAAATAAATCGCGCCTATGTCAAATATTACTCCATCAAAGAACCGTGAACTCGAAGTGAAACCACCTCGACAGGTTATTCAGTTTATCCTTGATTATTCCAAGTCTACAGAGTTCAAGAAGACTCAGTATGGCTGGGTGAAGACCCCGAAGAACTAGGTTTCTTTTTAGGGCACACTCTGAATAAAAGAGAAAACTCTTGAACAAATTTCTGGAAACCCCAGAATGTAAAAGCCCTCAGCGTCAGCTGAGGGCTTTTGTTTTTAGTCTTGTGGATTTTAATTCGCTACCTCAGAGAAGAACTTAAGTCTAACCAGGCGCAGCTCCTCTTCGCTGTAATCGCCGTCAAACTCTTCATAGGCTTCTTGTAGATCTCCCGTTTCCGACTCTTCCATAAAGTAGTCAAAGACCTCCTCTACGGATTCTTCGTCAAGAACATCTTCCAGGTAGTAATCGATGTTGACTTTGGTTCCCGAGTTGACGATAATTTCCATTTCCCCAATGAGCTGATCAAGAGATAATCCCTTCGCGTCGGCAATGTCGTCCAATGGGAGCTTACGGTCAATACTCGTAATGATGTACACCTTGAGAACACTCTTGTTGGCCACCGATTTCATTACGAATTCAGAAGGGCGTTCTATTTGATTTTCTTCTACGTATTTAGAAATGGCATCGATAAAGGGACCTCCAAATTTCTTGGCCTTTCCTTCCCCAACTCCAGAAATGTTTTTCAACTCTTCTAGGTTACAAGGATAGTTTGTGGCCATTTCTTGCAAAGAAGGTTCTTGGAAAACCGCGTAGGGGGGAACCCCTTTCTTTTTGGCTTCTGTGCGAGTGAGATCCTTTAAAAGCTTGAACAAGACGTTGTCCAATGCTGAGGCACCTCCACCTCCTGAACCGGAATCTGACGAAACGGCTTTAGAGAAATCAATTTCTTTCTGTACGCTGAAGGGAACCGGTTTCTCCAAAAAGGCCCTCGCTTGGTCATTCATTTTTAGAACGCCATAGGTTTCAATGTCCTTGTCGATATAACCGGCTACAACCGCCTGACGAATGATATTGTACCAATAATTGTCTGCGTGATCTTTTCCTTCCCCAAATTCTTCGAGCTTGTCTGCATTGTAATTCTTGAGAACGGCTGTCAAATTCCCCAAAATGGTATTTACCACCTGCTGAATTTTGAACTTCTGATTGCTCTTTTGAATAACGCGCAATATCAAATCCAATCCCTCTTGAGCGTCAAAGGTCTCCTTGGGATATCTACAATTGTCACACATGTCGGTGCAATTGTCGGCGTCGTAGGCTTCACCAAAGTAGTGTAAAAGGAATTTTCTTCTACACATAGAAGTTTCGGCGTAGCCCATGGATTCTTGAAGCAGTTGCTTTCCAATTTCTTGTTCAGCAACGGGCTTTTTGGAAAGAAACTTTTCCAGTTTTTCTATGTCCTTCCAAGAGTAAAAAGTGATACAATTCCCTTCTTTACCGTCGCGTCCTGCACGACCGGTCTCCTGGTAATAACTCTCTAGAGATTTGGGAAT
The DNA here is from genome assembly GCA_965658445.1 of uncultured Schleiferiaceae bacterium. GTDB lineage: Bacteria > Bacteroidota > Bacteroidia > Flavobacteriales > Schleiferiaceae > CBFHSF01. Next base: position 328,905 of record CBFHSF010000001.1, read on the forward strand.
ATCGTGGTGAATTACGTATCGCACATCGGGTTTGTCTATACCCATTCCAAATGCGATGGTGGCTACTATAACGTCGATTTCTTCGTTGAGGAAATCATCTTGATGCTTGGCTCGGGTATTGCCATCGAGTCCTGCGTGATAGGGGATGGCTTTTATGCCGTTTACTTGCAAGGCTTGGGCTACTTCTTCCACCTTCTGTCTACTCAAACAATAAATGATGGCGGACTTTCCCTTTTGGTCTTTGAGGATTTTGGTGATTTCCTTTTCGGCATCCACTTTGGGACGAATCTCGTAGTAGAGGTTTTCGCGGTTAAAGGAGGACTTAAAGACCTTTGCATCCTCAATCCCCAAGTTCTTCATGATGTCCTGCTGAACTTTGGGCGTAGCGGTGGCCGTCAAGGCGATAATGGGCTTGCGACCAATCTTTTCAATGGCATTTCTAAGGTTTCTATATTCAGGGCGGAAGTCGTGTCCCCACTCCGAAATACAGTGCGCCTCATCAATGGCAAAAAAGGAGATGTTTACGTTTTTAAAAAACTCAACATTGTCTTCCTTGTTCAGTGATTCAGGAGCAACGTAGAGCAATTTGGTCAAACCTGAGGTCACGTCTTCACGTACCTGAATCGCCTCCTTTTTGGTCAAGGAAGAATTGAGTACATGGGCAATTCCGTTTTCTTCAGAAATTCCACGAATGGCATCCACTTGGTTCTTCATCAGTGCGATGAGAGGGGAGACTACTATGGCCGTTCCTTCTTGCATTAATGCAGGAAGCTGATAACAAAGGGATTTGCCACCGCCCGTTGGCATGATGACAAAAGTGTCTTGTTGTTCTAAAAGGTGAGCTACAATCTTTTCTTGATTTCCCTTAAAAGTGGAAAAACCGAAAAACTGCTTTAGCTTTTCTTGCACCTGATGATTCATTGGAAACTGGTTTTACCTCCGCGCAGCTGGATGCTTTTCTAAGGTAAGATACGAAATGTTTAGTGACAGACGGAATTAATTGAAATCAAAGTTAGTATTCTTTTCTTCAATAGTTACCACCTTATGGAATTATCCCTCATATTTGCACTCTAATTGGAAAAATCCGATTTTCCATTGTAAGAAAATGGCCTCAGAATCGAACGCAAATAACATGTCCTTCCTGGATCACCTAGAGCAATTGCGATGGCATTTGATACGCTCTACCGTGGCCGTTATGATAGGCACCGTTTTGGCTTTTCTCAACAAGAGTTTCTTGTTTGACACCCTGATTTTCGGGCCTAAGTCACCCACCTTTTGGACTTATGTTCAGATTTGCCAATGGTCACAAGCCATCGGAGCCAATATGTTTTGTTTTGAGGAGATGCCCTTTACCCTTCTCAACACCAAAATGGCGGGTCAATTCTCTACCCATATTTGGGTGAGTTTAATCGCGGGAATCATCATCGCCTTTCCCTACATTTTGTTTGAAGTATGGCGCTTTGTAAAACCCGGTCTTCACGAAGGTGAAGCCAGAGCTTCTAAAAGTATTTTATCCTTTGGAGGATTGTTGTTTTTCACGGGTGTACTCTTCGGTTACTTCATTATCGTTCCGTTGTCCATTCAGTTTTTGGGGACGTATACGATTTCTGATGAGGTAAATAATTTGATTGATCTCTCATCGTTTATCTCCACAGTTACAAGTGTTACTCTAGCTTGTGGTCTCTTGTTTGAATTGCCTATCTTGGTGTACTTTGGTGCGCGACTCGGATTCATTACATCTTCTTTGATGAAGACGTACCGCAGACACGCCATTGTGGTTATTATGGTTTTATCTGCTGTAATTACCCCGCCCGATGTAGCCAGTCAAATTTTGGTAACCTTGCCCGTTCTCGTATTGTACGAAGTAGGTATAGTAATTGTTAAACGAGTAGAAAAACAACAGAAAACCGCATGAGTCTAGTTCTTAGAGCCGACAACATCATTAAGAAATACGGTTCCCGAACCGTTGTAAAAGGCGTAAGCTTTGAGGTAAGACAAGGAGAAATCGTTGGGTTGTTGGGACCGAATGGTGCCGGAAAGACCACCTCCTTTTACATGGTAGTTGGATTGGTGAAACCCAATGAAGGGGCGGTTTATCTAGATGATAAAGAGATCACACCTTTCCCCATGTACAAGAGAGCCCAGCAGGGTATTGGGTACTTGGCGCAAGAGGCCTCTGTCTTTAGAAAACTTTCGGTTGAGGACAACATTCGCGGGGTGCTTCAAATGACAAAACTCTCAAAGGGAGAGCAAAAGGATAAGTTGGAAAGTCTGTTGGACGAATTCGGACTGCAGCACATTCGCAAGAATCGCGGGGATTTGTTGTCTGGAGGCGAGAGAAGGAGAACGGAGATTGCAAGGGCATTGGCCACTGATCCCAAATTCATTCTTTTGGACGAACCGTTTGCCGGTGTAGATCCCATCGCCGTAGAAGACATTCAATCCATTGTAGCGCACTTAACCGATAAAAACATCGGTATTCTCATCACCGATCACAACGTACAAGAGACGTTGGCCATTACAGATAGAACGTATTTGATGTTCGAAGGTCGCATTCTCAAAAGCGGAACGGCCGAAGAACTCACGGAAGACGAGCAAGTACGACGCGTGTACTTGGGCCAGAATTTTGAGTTGCGCAAAAAGGGCGTGATAAAAAAATAAAAGAAAAATAGTAGACTCGCTTTCCGCTAAGCCTGTTTCCCAGTAGCTCGTGTCAACCTATCGTTGATGGCTCTTCCCAATCCCTCTTCCGGGAAACGTTCCGCCAAAATCACTTTTGCAGAAGAATTTTTTACGGCCCGCAGTGCAGAGAACAATTCTGTGGCGGCTTGTTGAAGGTTCCTCTTCGGCGAAAGCGCACGCTGAAAAACAATTCTATCGTCTTGCCATTTGTCTGAAAAGGACAAGACGGCAATTTCATGAGTATCCGCTTCCCTAAGCATTTCAGAAACATTTCCCAATTTGAGAGGAATGCCTGGGCTGTAATGAGATACCAGCATGCCCGGAGCAGAAGGATTACTCGAAGAAGTTTGGATCGCCAGATTGGTTCCCAACAACGCTTCCAACTCTTCCACCTCAAAGCCTCCGAGTCTCAAAACCTTTGGTTGTTTTCCAGAAAAATCAAGAATGGTAGATTCCAAACCTACGGTACAGGGGCCTCCGTCTAAGATATAGGGAATGCGATCTCCCAATTGATCCATTACGTGTTGCGCTGTGGTAGGGCTAACAAATCCAAATGGGTTGGCACTGGGTGCTGCCAATGGAAAATCCAAGGATTCCAAAAGAGAGAGAGTCAAAGGATGTCTCGGAATGCGAAGACCAACGGTAGGATGTCCAGAAGTTACCAAGTCGGGAATGACCTCTTTTTTAGGTAGAATGTACGTAATGGGGGCAGGGCCTAATTTTTTGGCGAGGCTTCTAGCGGACTCCGGAATGTCTTTGGCATACAGGTCCCAAGATTCCACCGAGGGTACGTGAACGATGAGTGGATCAAATGCGGGGCGGTTTTTGGCTGAAAAGATTTTGGCAACGGACTGTGAATCCAATGCATTGCCTGCGAGGCCATACACCGTTTCGGTGGGAATGGCCACGATATCTCCTCCCCTGAGTAGGGTTGAGGCCGATTCAATATTTTTTCCGATTTCCGCTGACATGCGGTAAAGGTAAAATCAATTTACTCGCGAAGAAGCAAAAAATTGAAAAGTGGGGATGTTGACCGTAAAATACTTCTGGGTTGTGTGGTTGTACATGTAGTAGTGGCCCTTCATAGCTCCGATACTCGCCCTGAGGTGACATCCGCTCTCATAGGTATGGGTTTCTCCCGATTTGAGAATGGGCTGTTCTCCCACAACGCCTTTTCCTTGAACCTCACTGGGACTATCACCGGTGTCAAAAATATACCAATGTCTTCCCATGAGTTGTACGGTTTCTGACGTTTCGTTGAGAATGCTGATTTCGTAACCAAACAAATACAAGGGACCGATTTTAGAGGTGTATCGACCCTTGAAGAAGGGTTTAACAGAAACCCTTATCCCATTGGTAAGTTTGGTGGTCATTGGTTAATAGATCAAAAATGAAACAGCAAAAACTAAAAATAAAAAAATAATCGACACAAAAACAAGTGTTGTGTTGATTATTGAAAAGTAAAGGGTTGTTTTGAACCACGAAAGCTGGTAAAATCTCTTGATGGCTATCCATTGATAAACGAGAACGTAAAGAGAGCCAATGGCAAGGGCTACGTTTATTTCTATGAAAATCCCCAAGAGCAAGGCGGCTCCCATCGTGAATATCAAAAGAGTTTGGGAGTGTATGGCGAAAATAAAGTGATCAATGTAGTAGTACTGCTTGCGTCGAAAAAATAAGATTCTAAGAATCAGTGCGAGAATGGGAATAAAGGACAATAGAATCAAAAGGGTTTGATTTCTCACAAAACGGTTGAAGTCATCTCCGTTTAAATTTCTGAGCTGTGCCATCTTAAAAAACAACATGCGTCGGAAGAAGGTGGGCTCCAGTTCCATTTGTTGAAAGGCATATTCCGTAGTGTCTGTGGGGCGAACCATGGCATAGCTCACAATGCGCTCAACAGCTCCTTCCGTGGTGTCTAATTCCCATGTTAGACTGTCTAGTGCAGCATCTGACAAGTCAATGATGTTGTTTTCCGTTTCGGCGTTCAGGTTGGAGGTATCGTAATAATTGTCTACTTGAGAAAGCTCAAAGGCCTTACCGGAGAGAAGCATGAGGATGACCGTCATCAAAAACAGTCTTATGGGCAAGGTGTACTTGACCTTTTTTCCGGCGTTAAACTCCGTGCTCATTTTCCCTGGTCTCCACAGCAGAACGGCAATGGAGTGGGCGAACTTGGTGTCGAAAGAAAATAGGTTGGAGAAGATTTCACCAATGAGCTCAAAGAAGGTAGGCTTATGGGTATTGTTGACTTGTCCGCAGTTGGGACAGAAGTTCTCTCCGTGTAAAGGGTGTTCGCAATTGAGGCATTGAGATCCCTTTTTTCTTACCCTTTTAAACATCTTTGGTCCAATTGGTTTTCAGACAGTTCACAGTCCGTTCTCTGGTGATTTTGTGTTTTATCGCACCTCAGAATCAACCCAGTGATTCATACCTATTACGCGGTCGTAGCGGGCGCCTAAATCTCGGTTATATATCAAAAGTGTATAGTCGTTTCTCGTTTCCCAGTGATGGCCTTCTACTTCTTCCAAGCTGTACTCGAGCGTTCCATTTCTTTGGAATCCGTAAAGGTAGTCGTAGTATCCTTGTTTGATGAGCACACGCGCTTGATAGGCCTTCATTTCGTAGTTGTACTTCATCTTGTGTTCTTCTGTGGGTTCCCAGAAATTGAAAAGACCGCATACGTAGAGGTTACCCCCAGAAAGGGGTATGTCCATGGGGAGAAAAAAGTCTACATAGGCATAATCTGCTTCGGAACCGGGATTGTCCGACCCGAGTTTTCTGACTACAAATTGACCATTGATATCGTCAGTGTAGGAATAGTTTTCAATGGCGCGAGGCAAGTCGGGTAGGAGGGTTACCATCCACAGATCCTCTAAAACGGTTTGCTGTACCTCGGAGGTTAGCTCCGCTAGACTCTTTAAATCAAAAAATCGGTACTCTGAACCGCCTTCAAAGTTGTTCTCCATGTCGTAGTTGTAATCCAACATATTGCCATTGAGAAACCTTGGCTTGAGGTCGTATATGGCATTGTCCCAGCGGAAGTTTTGAATGAGGGTAACCTTTAGATCTGTGAAGGGATTGGGGACGTTGTAGCCACCTGTGTTTACAAAGAAGTCAACTTCTTGATGAGTCATCATTCGGTCCACGCTAGTGGCCCTTTTGACCTCACCACCTGCGGTTACGATGTCTTCGTACACCACAAATCGCCTTGTAAAAAGTGGCTTTTCGGGGTCATCTTCGTACATGACCAACAAGTAGTTTCCTGATTTTAAGAAGGAGATGTTCTCATTGGGAAGCATAAAGTCGTAGTGCGTATACGCTACGTAGGTGTTTACTGAATACTCAAAATCTTGCGTGAAGTACTCAAAATATCCGTTGATGTATTCCTGAGGCATGAGATCCGATGGTGTCCAATCGGCCGCACAATGAATGACTTTGTAGTTGTAAGTGCGTGCATCGGCCGTTAAATCGTCAAATCCAATGATGAGTCTATCCGCCGTTCCCAATTTGATAATGGGCATTCCCAAGGGATCGGAGAGGGGACGCACGGTAACGGTCTTTATGAAATCGTTGTAGATTCTGTCCTTGTACACAAGCCCACCTTCCTCAACAAATTCATTTTGAGCGCTTAAAGACGAAAAAAAGAGAGAGAAAATGAGAACAGAAAAAAAGTTCAAGTGTTTAGTTATCATTGAATCGTGTAGTTCATTACTTTGCGCCGGAAAATACGAAAAAAACCGACTAGCAAAGCATTGTTTAGACTGTTTCTAAATAATTTTTTTACGTGTTTAGCAAGACACAAATCACTAATTTTGCGGCCGATTTAAACGTTTATCGACAGTTAATATGTCTCAAACAATCAAGATAAGAAAAGGGTTGGACATCAACTTGAAAGGCAAAGCCGAACAAGTGTATGGAGAAATGCCAACCGCTGAAACTTACGCCATTAAGCCAACGGATTTTCCGGGCTTACTTCCCAAACTCAACGTAAAAGAAGGACAAACCGTTCTAGCCGGTGATGTTTTGTTTCACGACAAAGCCAATGACCGCGTTCGCTTTTGTTCTCCCGTAAGTGGTGAGGTTGCCGAAGTAAGAAGAGGCGCTAAGAGAAAAATTTTAGAAGTAGTAATCCTCGCGGACAAGGAGGTAAAGTACAGCTCTGTAGCTGACTTGGATCCCGCCAAAGCATCTCGCGAAGAAATTATTGACTTCCTATTGGACAACGGAGCATGGCCATTTGTGAAAATGCGTCCCTACGGAACCATCGCCAATCCAAGCGATACTCCCAAGGCAATTTTCATCTCTGGTTTTGATTCAGCACCCCTAGGACCAGACCTTGACTTTGTATTGCACGGTCAAGAGGAAGCCTTTGCTGCTGGAGTTTCATTGCTTTCTAAACTGACAGAGGGTGCAGTTAACCTTTCGGTTGATGGCAAATCTGCCGTTTCCAAAGTATACTCAGAATGTCCTGGGCTTACCATCCACTCTATCCAAGGGCCACACCCAGCGGGTAACGTAGGAGTTCAGATCCACCACATCTCTCCCATGAACAGCGGAGAAGTGGTTTGGACTTTGGCTCCAGAGGATGTTGCCATTTTGGGACGCCTACTCACCGAGAAGAAGTACAACGTTCAAAGAAACGTTGCGGTGACAGGTTCTGAAGTTGAAAAACCCAAGTACTACAAGATTACTCAGGGAGCCAACTTGTCTAAGTTGTTTGCTGAGGTGGTAAAATCTGATAACCCACGCTACATTTCAGGAAATGTTCTTACCGGAACCCAGATCGCTGCCGATGGTTTCATGGGATTCTATCCCAACCAAATCACTGTGATCCCTGAAGGTGGAGAGGATGAGTTCTTAGGATGGGTACTTCCAGGATTTGGAAAGTTCTCTATCTCAAAGACCTTTACCTCTTGGTTGACTCCAAACAAAGAATACGTTTTGGATGCAAACCTTCACGGAGAAGAGCGTGCCTTTGTGGTAACTGGCGAATACGAAAAAGTATTCCCATTTGACATCTACCCCGTTCAATTGCTCAAGAGCATCCTTATCAAGGACATTGAGAAAATGGAACAATTGGGTATTTACGAAGTAGTAGAAGAAGATTTCGCCCTTTGTGAAGTGGTTTGTACCTCTAAGCTAGAAGTACAGAAGATGGTTCGCGAAGGATTGGACTTCCTCAAAAGTGAAATGAGTTAATCAACGTAGAGTATTTATACAGATGAAGTTTCTTAAAAACATTCTCGATAGTACGCTTCCGTTGGTGGAGAAAGACGGTAAGAGAAATATCTTTTACCCCCTTCACGACGCGTTAAGCACAATGATGTTCGTGCCGGGTCACACCGCACATTCTGGAGCCCACGTTCGCGATAGCATTGACCTAAAGCGCACAATGGTAACCGTAATTTTTGCCTTAGTTCCCGCCTTGATTTTTGGTATGTGGAATGCTGGTTTCCAGCACTACAAAGCCCTCGGTTTGGAAATGGCAGCCATGGATAACATTCTCTTCGGATTGATGAAAATCCTTCCCATGATCATCGTAACCTATGCGGCCGGTCTTGGAGTTGAGATTTACTTCGCATGGAGAAACGGACACGCCGTAAACGAAGGGTTCTTGGTTTCTGGTTTGTTGATTCCCATGATTATGCCCATCGACATTCCACTGTGGATGGTTGCAGTTTCTACCATCTTTGCCGTTTTGATCGGAAAAGAGGTATTTGGAGGAACCGGGATGAACATCCTGAATCCTGCACTAACGGCTCGTGCCTTTGCATTCTTTGCCTACCCAACCTTTATGTCTGGAGACAAGGTTTGGATCAATACATCTACAGAAGCTGGACAAAGCGTAGTTGACGGATTCTCTGGAGCTACGGCTTTGGGTGAGTACGCTACTACGGGTACTTCTAGCTACTCTGCTATGGACGCCTTCCTAGGTTTTATTCCCGGTTCTATCGGTGAGACTTCTACATTGATGATTCTCATTGGAGCTCTTTGGTTGATCGTTGCCGGAGTAGGTAGCTGGAGAATCATGCTTTCTGGTGTATTGGGAGCCATCTTTATGGGAATTATGTTCAACTGGGCAGCGCCTCACATGATTTCTGAAGCTCAGCAAAACTTTATGGCCATTCCATTCTACTACCACTTGGTATTTGGTGGATTTGCTTTTGGTATTGTCTTTATGGCTACGGATCCTGTATCGGCTTCACAAACAACAAGAGGTAAGTGGATCTACGGATTCCTAACCGGTATGTTGTGTATCCTAATCCGCGTATTTAACCCTGCCTACCCAGAAGGGGTGATGCTTGCCATCTTGTTTATGAACGTTATGGCTCCACTTGTGGATCACTACGTTGTAGAGAGCAACATCAAAAAACGTCTAAAAAGAGCAACTGCAAACGCATAAGTTATGAACGTAAACAGCAACAGTTATACTTACACCTTTGCCTTGATTCTCGTAATCGTGGTGGCCGCTCTCTTGGCCGGTGCAGCGTCTATGTTGAAGCCTTTCCAACAGGCCAACATCGAATTGGAAAAGAAACAAAACATCTTGAAATCTATTGGAGTTGTGGTTGAGCGCAACGAAGCTGACGCTCCTTTTGAAAAGATGATTACCGAGTATGTAATCAAAGGAGGAGCCATTGTTGAAACTCCTGAGGTTGCAGCTTTTGATATTGATATGGCCAAAGCCATTAAAGTAGTTCCTAGCGATCGCGAAGTGCCTTTGTACATCGCAGATAAGGATGGCGAGAAGTTCTACATCCTTCCCTTGAGAGGAAAGGGGCTTTGGGGTCCTATTTGGGGATACATCGCTTTGAAAGAAGATGGACAAACCATTGCAGGTGCCACTTTTGATCACAAGGGAGAAACTCCAGGACTAGGAGCTGAAATTTCTACAGATGCCTTCCAAAATCAATTTTTGGGCAAATCCATTTTTGACAATGGAAACTACGAGCCCATTATGGTTATGAAGGGAACAGCAAGTGGTAACCACCAAGTGGACGGAATCTCTGGAGGTACCATTACCTCTGTGGGTCTAGAAGCTATGTTGGACGACTGTATCCAGCCCTACAAGAATTATTTGAAAACGGTTCAATAAAATACTATGAGTACGGAAACTAAAGTAGCGAAAGAAAAAGAGGCCTTGTTCTCCAAGAAGAACAGAGCGCTCGTAACCGATCCACTAAACGACAACAACCCCATTACGGTTCAGGTACTCGGTATCTGTTCTGCTCTTGCGATTACCGTAAAGTTGGAGCCAGCAGTGGTTATGTCTCTATCAGTTATGTTCGTATTGGGTGCGGGTAACGTGATCATCTCTCTCATGAGAAACTTAATCCCCAACCGTATTAGAATTATTGTACAGTTGGTGGTTGTAGCCGCACTTGTAATTTTGGTTGATCAGGTTCTCAAGGCCTTTGTATATGACGTCTCCAAGCAGTTATCTGTATTTGTGGGATTGATTATTACCAACTGTATTATTATGGGTCGTTTTGAAGCCTTTGCCTTGGCAAATACTCCTTGGAAGTCTTTTATGGATGGAATTGGAAATGCCTTGGGATATGGTATTATTTTGATCATCGTAGCCTTCTTCCGCGAGTTGTTGGGTTCTGGTGCTTTGTTTGGAATGCAAATCATTCCTGACTCTTGGTATATCCAGAACGGTGGCTTTTACGCCAACAACGGATTCTTCCTCTTCCCTCCCATGGCATTGATCACCTTGGGTGTGGTAATTTGGATTCAGCGCGCCAGAAATACTCAACTAATCGAAGAAAACTAAGAAGTTATGTTTCAGGATTTAATCAACTTATTTGTAAAGTCCATCTTCGTAGAGAATATGATTTTCGCATATTTTCTCGGGATGTGTTCATACCTAGCAGTTTCAAAGACCGTAAAAACAGCAGTAGGATTGGGAGCGGCCGTAATCTTTGTATTGGCCATTACGCTACCCGTTAACTGGATGCTAGAAAACTACGTTTTAAAAGAAGGTGCTCTCTCTTGGATGGGACCCGAGTTTGCTTCTTTGGACCTTAGCTTCTTGAGCTTCATTATGTTTATCGCCGTAATTGCCTCTATGGTACAGCTCGTAGAGATGGTTGTTGAGAAGTTTGCTCCTGCGTTGTACGCATCCTTGGGTATCTTCTTGCCTTTGATCGCGGTAAACTGTTCTATTTTGGGTGGATCTCTCTTCATGCAAGAAAGAGCCTTCCAAACCATTTCTGAAGCTACCGTATACGGAATTGGATCGGGTGTGGGTTGGTTCTTGGCCATCGTTGCCATTGCTGCCATTCGCGAGAAAATCCGTTACTCTCACATTCCTGCACCTCTTAAGGGATTGGGAATTACGTTTATCATTACGGGGCTTATGGGTATTGCCTTTATGAGCTTTATGGGAATCAAACTCTAATAGATTAAAAAGAGATAGCACATGCTTTTATTAAACACATCTATGATTATCATCACAAGTATTGTTGTATTTGTGATCATCATGATTGTCTTGGTAACCATCTTGCTTCAGGCAAAAGCTAAATTGGCTCCATCTGGACCGGTTACCCTTACTATCAACGGAGAAAAGGAAGTTGAAGTAGAATCGGGAAGTACTCTTCTCTCTACTTTGAGCAACCAAAAAATATTCTTGCCCTCTGCTTGTGGTGGAGGTGGTACTTGTGCCATGTGTAAATGTCAAGTTACTGAAGGAGGAGGCGAAATTCTTCCTACAGAAACTGGATTCTTTACGCGTAAGGAGATCAGTGAAAACTACCGCTTGGGATGTCAGGTTAAAGTAAAACAAGACATGAAAGTGGAGATTCCAGAAGAGATCTTCGGTATCAAGAAATGGGAGTGTGAGGTGGTTTCTAACTACAACGTAGCCTCTTTCATTAAAGAATTCGTAGTGAAGCTTCCCGAAGGCGAGACGCTTGACTTTGAAGCAGGAGGTTACATCCAAGTAGATGTTCCTGCTGTAGAAGTAGACTTTAAAGACATCGACATTACTTCTCACCCAAGACTTGGAAAGGACCCTATGGAGTTCAAAACCGAGTGGGACAAATTTGGTCTTTGGGATCTTAAGATGAAGAATGACGAGCCTCTTTTCCGTGCCTACTCTATGGCTAACCACCCTGCGGAAGGAAACATCATCATGCTGAACATCCGTGTGGCTACTCCGCCATGGGATAGAGCTAAGAACGGTTGGATGAACGTAAACCCTGGAGTTTGTTCTTCTTACGTATTCGGAAGCAAGCCGGGTGATAAAGTAACAATTTCAGGACCTTACGGTGAATTCTTTATCAAAGAGACTGATGCTGAAATGGTTTACATCGGTGGTGGAGCTGGAATGGCGCCTATGCGTTCTCATTTGTTCCACTTGTTCCACACGCTTAAGACTGATCGTAAAGTATCTTACTGGTACGGAGGACGTTCTAGAAGAGAGTTGTTCTACTTGGATGACTTTACTTCTATCGAGAAAGCCTTCCCTAACTTCTCCTTCAACATTGTACTTTCTGAGCCCCTTCCAGAAGATAACTGGACAGCGAAGAAAGACCTTGATGACAAGGATGGTGATGGATTTACCGGTTTTGTTCACCAAGCGCTTATCGACAACTACCTTTCTAAGCACGAGGCACCTGAAGACATCGAGTTCTACTTCTGTGGACCTCCTATGATGAACGCAGCCGTCCTCAAAATGTGTGACGATTGGGGTGTGCCCGATGAGAACGTAGCATTTGACGACTTTGGAGGTTAATTCTCCACATCAATATAGAAAGCCTCGCATTACGCGGGGCTTTTCTTTTTTACCTTGTTTCAAGAGTTTTCACTTATTTTGAAGTTTTGCCCAAGCAACGCATCAAATCATACCATAACACATCATACGATAACACATCATACGATAACACATCATATGATATCACATTCAAAGAAATAAATACCTCACGGATTCATCATCATGAAAAAGCTAATTCTTCCCATTCTATCCCTTGCCATTTTAACGGTAGGATGTAATTCGCAAACAGGTCCCAGACAATTTAGCTATGCAGGGCCTGCTCAGGGTTCAACGTATTCTGTTTTGGTAAAAACCACGGAAGACCCCCAGCTCAAAGCGGGCATTGACTCCATCCTTTTGGCCATGGATCAAAGTATGTCTCTGTGGGTGCCTTCCTCATTGTTGAGTAAAATCAATAGTGGAGATACCAATGTGAGAATTGACAGAGCCTTTTACGATGTCTTGGAAGTTTCCCAAAATGCTCACCTTGCGTCCAAGGGACTTTTTGACCCTACCATTGGTCCTTTAGTGGCAGCTTGGGGTTTTAGTTACAAGAAGACCTCAGGCATGCTAGATTCTGCGGTTGTAGACAGTATGCTGCCATATATTGGATTTGGAAAAATAGGATTCAGTAGAAACCGAGTTCGTCTACCAGAGGGCATGAAATTGGATTTTAATGCTGTAGCCCAAGGCTACACTGTGGATCAGATCGCGCAGTGGATTACTTCCCAGGGAATTACCGATTACATGATAGAAGTAGGAGGGGAGGTCATTGCTCATGGGACCAACGACAAAGGAGAACCTTGGAAAATTGGAATTGACAAACCTGCCCACGAGATTCAGGCGGAGAGATTTCAAGCCATTGTTAGCTTAAACGATAAAGCCCTGGCCACCTCAGGTAATTACAGAAAATACTACGTAGACGAGGAGACGGGTGAGAAGTACGCGCATACGCTTTTACCTACCACCGGTTATCCCGTTCGCAACAATTTGCTGAGCGTTACCATCATTGCCGATGACTGCGCTACAGCAGATGCCATGGCTACTGCAAGCCTTGTTATGGGGCTCAATAAAGCCAAGGCCTTTTTGTTGGACAATCCACATTTAGAAGGATTTCTTATTTTTAGTGATGACGAAGGCGAGTGGCAAGAGTGGTACACCCCCGGATTTGAGGCTATGAGAAAGCTCTAGGCCGTTTTATTCAACTCTATCAGCATACCCAGTCCTCTCCAAGTTCAATTCACCACAGCGCGGGGTGCGCGGGTTTAATTCTCAACTATGAGAGGAACCATTTTAAAGTATGGCTTTATTGGAGGGGCTGTCCTTGTTTTATTTTCCAGTCTTGGCTGGTTCTTAGGCGATCAAATGTCGTTTGCCATGCGAGAGGTCATTTCCTATGCCTCTATCATTATGTCTTCCTTTGTGGTATTCTTTGGTATCAAACATCAAAGAGACCATTTTGGCAATGGAAAAATATCCTTTGGAAAGGCCCTTCGGACGGGATTGGCCATAATGATCATTCCCGCATTGCTCTATGGGTTCTTTAATATGGTGTATGTTATATTTATTGATCCCGATTTTGCGGAATCGTACTTTACATCCGTAGTTCAAGAGGCAGAGTCGTCCATGAGTGCACAAGAGTATGAGAAATTCACCGTCTACATGGAAGAGAACAAAGCATTGTTTTCCGGTGGTTTCGGAGTGTTTTTCACTTTTTTGATAATGACCCTAGGAGTATATGCCATGGGAATTCTCACCACCTTGTTTTCGGGCTTAATGCTGAGGAAAACTAATTGACCTCGTTTGTATTTATCTCAACAGGCATTCATTCTTGCGTTTCTTCGAGCCTTGAAGCCTATTGCTAAACCAAACGTTGAAACGAACCGACATAACCAACAAAAAATAAAAAAGGCCAGCATCAAATGCTAGCCTTTGCTTTTTGTAATGTGTGCGGAATATCTTTCGGATAAGACCCATAGCCTATTCTAGTTTAGCCTATTCTGGTTACGCCTATTCTGGGTTTTTACATTTTTCTTCTGGAGTGGCACCACAGAAAGAACAAGGTTCTCCTTCTTTGTTTAAGAAGGGGCTCTGGCTGGCACAAGTACCTGAAAATTCTCCGTCTTTTTTGGCCCAAATTTTAATGGCAATTCCGGCAAATCCCAATCCGATGAATAAAGAGGCTAGTAAGAAGAGCTTGAGAAACATGATGTATTTTTTTATGTCTTTGTATTAGAAATCTCAAAGGTCGTAAGACCAGTGTATCTTTCTGTGTGCAAAGTTACAAAATGTTTACCTCCGGTTCTAAGCGAACGCCGTACTTCTCATAGATATCTTCTATGATTTTGTGCGCCAAATCAACGATTTCAGAGCCTTTACCTTCACCGTAGTGTACCAAAACCAAGGCTTGTTTTTTGTGCACACCCACATGACCTTCTGTATGTCCCTTCCAACCGGCTCGGTCAATCATCCACCCGGCACTTACTTTGTAGTCATCGCCTGTAGGATAGGCTACGATTTCTGGATGTTTGGACTTTACGGCCTCGTAGGCTTCCGCCGAAATAATGGGGTTTTTAAAGAAACTTCCGGAGTTCCCAATCTCTGCAGGATCGGGTAGTTTGCTTTGTCGAATGGTAATGACCGCGTCAGAGACCTCCTTGGGGGTGGGGTTTTTAATTCCTCGGTCTTGTAATACTTTTTGAATATCGCCATAAGCCGTTTTGACCGTGTGGTTTTTCTTTTTCAGCGTAAAGCAAACCGAAGCGATAATGTATTTTCCCTTTAAGGCTTTTTTAAATACGCTTTCTCTATATCCAAATTCACAATCCTCAGCGGTAAATGTTCTCACTTTTCCTGAGCCCAATTCAACGGCTTCTAAGGAGTGGAATAGATCTTTGATTTCTACACCATAGGCTCCGATGTTCTGCATGGGTGCCGTTCCGATGTTTCCGGGAATTAAACTCAAATTTTCCAAACCAAAATACCCTTGATCCAAGGTCCACATTACCGTCTGATGCCAGTTTTCTCCTGCCCCAAAGCGAAGGGTGATTTCCTCATCGTTTTCCGAAACCACCGCCTTTCCCATAATTTGGTTTTGGAGAACGAGGCCTTTGATATCCGAGGTCAAACAGAGGTTGGATCCTCCTCCTAAAACCAAAGACAGATCATTGGTCAAATCGGGGTTTTTGGCAAATTCCTGAAGCTCCCGTTCGGTAGAAACCGACAAAAGAGATTCTGCCATTACATCAAAACCAAAGGTGTTGTAGGTTTTGAGAGATACGTTCTTTTGGGGGCGGAGGGAAGTGCTCAAATGTTCTTTGTTTTTCTCGGTGAGAATTTGTGGTAGGGTGAAATTAAAAAATCCCACCGAACACAGGGAACGATGGGATTAAACTTATCAAATGGAAATTGTGGCTTTTTGTGAATAGCGAAAGGGCTACTTCACCCACAATGTATTATTCTTGAATTCTTCCTGGATATACTTCCAAAGCCTTTCGAATAACCTCTACGGATGCTTTTAACGCTTCCACGTTGAGGACATAAGCCAATCGCGCTTGACGCTTACCGAGCTCTGCCTTGGCGTAGAAACCAGCCGCTGGAGCAATCATAACCGTTTGACCTTCGTGATCAAAGCTTTCCAATAGCCACTGAGCAAAGTGATCTGCGTCTTCTACTGGAAATTCTGCAACGGCGTAAAACGCACCCTTGGGTTTGGGACAGAAAACGCCTGGAATGGAGTTTAGTCCGTCAACCAACACATTTCTGCGCTCCACGTATTCTTCGTTTACTTCTGTAAAGTAGGAGTCTGGAGTAGAAAGGGCAGCTTCCGATGCGATTTGCGCATAGGTAGGAGGGCTCAAACGAGCCTGAGCAAACTTGAGGGCCGTGGCCATGAATTCCTCGTTGCGAGAAACCAAAGTCCCGATGCGTGCTCCACACATACTGTAGCGCTTAGAAACCGAATCAATTACAATGGCGTGGTTTTCCAATCCGTCCAAAGACAAAATAGAAGTGTGCTGCACACCGTCATAGGTAAATTCTCTGTACACTTCATCTGCAATGATGAACAAGTCGTGCTTTATGGCGATATCTCTCAAGGACTCCAACTCTTCTTTAGAGTAGAGGTATCCCGTTGGGTTCCCAGGGTTACAAAGCAAGATAGCTTTCGTCTTGGGGGTGATTAATTTTTCGAATTCTGCGATAGGAGGTAGGGCAAATCCGTTTTGGATATTGGCTTCAACAGGAACTACGGTAACTCCAGAACTTACAGCAAAACCGTTGTAGTTTGCGTAAAAGGGTTCGGGAATAATAACCTCGTCACCTGCGTCCATAATGGAACCAAAGGCAAACAGAAGAGCCTCGGAACCTCCGGTGGTAACTAATACGTTAGAAAGGTCTAAATCAATTCCCTTAGAGGAGTAGTATCCCAAAAGACCCTTGCGGTACGATTCAAAACCAGCACTGTGGCTGTATTCCAAAACTTCTATATCATTATTGGTAACGGCATCTAAGGCCACTTGTGGGGTCTTGATGTCGGGTTGTCCAATATTGAGGTAGTAAACGTGATGTCCTTTGCGCGTGGCTCCTTCTGCAAAGGGAACCAATTTTCGAATAGGGGATTCTGGCATGTGTACCCCCTTAGAAGAGATCTTTGGCATAGCTATATGTGTTAAAAAAAAATGCCCCGCTCAGAGGCGGGGCAAATTTCTTAAAATATTTTACATTTTATCTAGCAACCTTGCTTTTTTCAGGCTCTAGGCTTGCTTTAGGTTCTGCCGCTTTTTTGTTGACAGTTCCTTTGATAGTCAAACGTACATTTTTGTTCTTGGCGTTACTGGTTACGGTAACGTATTTTACAAAAGCACCTACGCGACGCGTGTCGTATTTAACCTTGATGGTTCCGCTTTCGCCAGAAGCAATAGGGTTTTTAGACCATGTAGGTACTGTACATCCACAGCTTCCCTTTGCATTTTTGATTACTAGAGGCTCTTGCCCAGAGTTAGAAAAAGCAAATTCGCGACGACCGTCAGAACCTTGTTCGATGGTTCCGTAGTCTATGGTAGTGGCTTCGAATTCAATTACAGGAGCGTTGGGGTTTTCTTGTGCTGCTGCGGTAAAAACTCCCAAGGCAACTACCGCAAGCGTAAGGAAATACTTCTTCATAAGTTCTAATCTTTTAGAATAACAAATTTAAGTTTCTTCTGCATATGGACAAACATTGTATGACGAATATAAATGGACAACCATTCTAACCCAGTTTTGATTGAGTTTTCGCCATAAATTAATCGCTGCGCTGGGGTTTTTATTGTGGGGTGAATCATTACCTTTGCGCATTCATTGATGGCGAGGAAATCAAGCGTCATTCATTGATTCGAAACGAAAAAAGCAGAAAAAAGCAGGAAAGTCAACATGGAAATTCCGAGTAAATACGACCCCACCACAACCGAAGACAAGTGGTATGCCTATTGGCTAGAGAATGATTTTTTCTCGTCCAAACCGGATGAGAGAGAGCCTTACACCATTGTAATTCCCCCACCCAACGTAACGGGAGTATTGCACATGGGACACATGCTCAACAACACCATTCAGGACGTATTGGTCAGACGCGCACGCATGCTCGGAAAGAACGCCTGTTGGGTTCCTGGAACGGATCACGCATCCATCGCAACAGAAGCCAAAGTAGTGGCCAAGCTCAAAGAGGAAGGTATCGATAAAAACGATCTTACCCGCGAAGAGTTTCTGGAGCACGCCTGGGAGTGGACGCATAAGCACGGTGGAATTATCCTAGAACAGCTCAAGAAATTGGGAGCTTCTTGTGATTGGAATCGCACGGCCTTCACCATGGACACTGAGCGTTCAGAATCCGTAATCAAAGTATTTGTTGACCTGTACAACAAAGGATTGATCTTCAAAGGATTTAGAATGGTGAACTGGGATCCTCAGGCACAGACTACTGTTTCTGATGAAGAGGTAATCCACAAGGATATACAGAGCAAGCTCTACTACGTTTCTTACGCCATTGAAGGTTCTGACGAAAAGGTAACCATCGCCACAACGCGCCCCGAAACCATTTTGGGAGATACTGCTCTTTGTGTTAACCCAGCGGATGAGAGATTTACTCACCTAAAGGGCAAGAGAGCCATTGTGCCTTTGGCCAACCGCAGCATTCCCATCATTCAGGATGAGTACGTTGACATGGAATTTGGAACCGGTTGTCTTAAAATTACCCCAGCTCACGACGTAAACGATAAGGAAATTGGTGATAAGCACGAATTGGAGATCATTGATATTCTCAATGCCGATGGAACTCTCAATGAATTGGGCTTGCATTATGCAGGACAAGATAGATTTAAGGCGCGCAAGAATATCGCCGTAGAGTTAGAAGAAAAGGGATTTCTCATTAAAATAGAGGACTACGCAACGAGTGTGGGTACTTCTGAAAGAACAGGAGCCGTTATCGAACCCAGACTTTCTGAACAGTGGTTCTTGAAAATGAAGGACTTGTCTGAGCCCGCCCTAAAAGCGGTAATGGAAGACGAGGTAAAACTCATCCCCGAAAAATTCAAAAACACCTACCGTCACTGGATGGAAAACGTTAGGGATTGGAGTATTTCTCGCCAGTTGTGGTGGGGACACCAGATTCCAGCGTGGTACTACGGTGATGAGAAAATGGTGGTTGCAGAAACCGAAGAGGCCGCTTTAGAATTAGCTCGTAAAGAGTCAGGAAACGCCGATCTTACGGCGGCTGACCTTACTCGTGACCCTGATGCCTTGGATACATGGTTTAGCTCTTGGTTGTGGCCTATCTCCGTTTTTGACGGCATTCGCAATCCCGAAAACGAGGAAATCAATTACTACTACCCAACGCAAGATTTGGTAACCGCTCCAGAGATTTTGTTCTTCTGGGTGGCTCGTATGATCATTGCGGGTTATGAATACAGAGACCAAAGACCTTTCGAGAATGTATACCTAACGGGAATTGTTCGCGACAAGCAAGGACGCAAGATGTCAAAGTCTTTGGGTAACAGCCCGGATCCCATTGGGTTGATGCAAAAATACGGCGCCGACGGAGTTCGTGTGGGTATGTTGTTGACATCGCCTGCTGGGAATGACCTTCCCTTTGACGAGGAGTTGTGTCTACAGGGTAGAAACTTCGCCAATAAGATTTGGAATGCCTTCCGCCTCACAAGGGGATGGGACGTGGACAAATCACTAGAAACACCTGCCGCAGCAGCACAAGCCCTGGCTTGGTTCGAAAACCGCTTGGCACAGGCCGTTGCAGATATCGATGATAAGTACAGCAAGTACCGCATCAGCGAGGCCTTGATGGCCACCTATAAATTGGTTTGGGACGACTTCTGTTCTTGGTACCTAGAAATGGTAAAACCAGAATACCAACACCCAATAGACGCCCATACCTACGAGAGAACGGAGGCCTTTTTCGAGCAGCTCTTGGGAATTCTTCATCCCTTTATGCCCTTCCAAACGGAAGAGATCTGGCATTTGATGGCTGAGCGCAAAGAGGGAGAATCGGTAATGCACCTCTCATGGCCAAAGTTGGAAGTTAAGAATGAAGCGGCTTTGACCGATTTTGAAATAGCCAGTGATTTGATTGCTCAGGTGAGAAACTTTAGAGCGCAAAAGGGATTGTCTCCCAAAGAGGCTTTGACCTTGATGGTTAAGGGCAACGAGGCGTTACCCATGGAAGAAGTAGTGGTTAAGTTGGCCAACATTGATCAAATTGAAGTCATCGATGCGGCACCGGAACAGGCCTTTAGCCTTTTGGTAAAACAGAGAGAATTCTTCTTGCCTGCGAGCCAATCGGTAAACATGGAAGAAGAGATTGCCAAACTTCAGAAAGAATACGAATACACTCAAGGATTCTTGCAGTCTGTTCAGAAGAAGCTTTCTAACGAGCGTTTTGTTGCGGGTGCCCCCGAAGCGGTGGTAGCTAATGAGCGCAAGAAGGAGGCGGATGCCAAGGAGAAATTGGCGATTCTGGAAGATCAGATTAAGCAGTTGCAGGGTTAGGAACTGGGGAGTAGGGTGCAGCCCCAGGAAGTAACTGGTGACTAGAAACTGGTGCAATTTCCCGTTACCTGTTCCCCGCTCCCAGTTACCTATTTACTTTTTGCTTTCCGGATTGCCCCATAAGCTAATCCCGAGATGGCTAAAATTTCAATGGCCCCAAAGGGCACAGGGGTATTGGGGTTTCCTGGTTGCGCGAGTGCAACTCCCGAAAGAACCATAAGAAATAGAACAAGGTTGATTTTCTGATTATTCATAACGAGGATTATTTAATGAGTTTTTGGGTAAATGAGGAAGACTCCGATTCGGCTTGAATGTGAATAATATAAATCCCATGGGGTAGATCCATTGTTTGATTCCAAGTCAAATTTCCATCGATCTTTTGCGTGGATTCAAAAACAGGAGTCCCGGTAATTGTATATACGCGTAAAGTGTATACATCACTTTTTGGGAAATTCATTCTCAGATTACGGTCTTGAAAATGAGCTGAAATATTCAATTTATCCAATGTTTCAATACCAATGCTCGACACATCTACTGCAAGAGAAAAGCGATTTTTTACGTCATTTTCGTCATGAGTGAAAACATATGGACCTTGAACCAAATCCCAATTGATATTGAGCTTGTGATCCAATAGGTATAAGTGATTCAACCCGCTTAGAGTAGAAGTATCTATTGCGATTGAAAGGTTTTCTGATTTGCTTGTTTCCACAGAAATGGATCGAGATCCAAATTGTTGAAGGTCCAAAGAGTTGATACACAACTCAGAGGCATTGTTGTCCGGCAATACTTCATACCACCTTGGAATGCTGGCATCAAAGGAACGCAGGGCATGAGCATCCGACTTTCCAACCGTGTCTGCAGCGAATTGAGGTCTGTCAATATAGGTTATGTGTGATTTATGAGTTCCACTGTTTAACTCGAGGCGTAAGTACTCTGCTTGACTTTTTAAGCCGTGTAGCATGTTAATGGGTGTCGTAAAATCCGATGGCTCTGCTCTCATAGCTGCGGTTACATCAATACTGATGGCACCAAATGATTTCACCCAAAAAAAGCGACCGGGAGGTACGAGTTGATCATAGGTTCCTGCACTTGCCGTTCCGCCATCGGTGCTGCTAATAATGGTAGTTACTCCTGCATCAACGTATGCAATGTACCCATTGGCGGAAGGGTCCCAAATGTGAACCGCCTCATAGCTAAAAGATTTGCTAGTCAATTCCGAAATTATAGAGGAAACCTTGAGGTGAGCTGGGTATGGGTTGGGAATGGGGTTCCAGCCTTGGTCATTTGCTCCGCCAGTTCCTGGATTATAGTAAAGCCCCGTGCTATTGCTATGAGTGGCAGAATAGGAACGCCCCGCCCAGTTAATGTCGTCACTCAACTTTAGGAAACTACTCCCAGAGTAGGGAAAATTAGACCCACCAGCATAAACGGTGTAAATATCTCCAGCGGCCAGCGAGCTGCTTGTGTAGGCTTCCCAACCGGTCCACTCCGTACCGTCATTACCTGAATTCCATTTGAATAAATTCTCTTGTCCACTGATGGTATTGTAGGGAATGTCACTAGAAAATTCTGTGGTTGCACTCAAAGCAAAGGG
>CBFHSF010000002.1:0-3017 GCA_965658445.1 uncultured Schleiferiaceae bacterium
AACTTAAATTAGACAGGAATTGGTCGGCCCTTGTTCACTCCGAACTTTCTATTGTTCAAAATGCTTCTCTCGATGACGTTGAGGGGACAACTGGAGTAGGACCTTATGAAAACCCAATTCAGACATATCCTATTACCTGGGGAGAAACTAATGTCAGTAATCACTTTGGATATGCCAACATTTCCCTCGGCCTGGGTCTTCGTTATAAACTTTAAAAACTAAAAAATTATGAAACCTATTATTTTATGTATTCTCATCTGTACATCTTTTGCTTTAAGCGCACAGGACATAAATTACGAACATGATAACAACGGGAACCGCATATTACGCGAGGTCGTTGTACTCAAAACCACTATGGCAGGAGACAACCCTTCTGGGTCTGCAAACTCTACGCAATGGGGTGCTTTCTCCATTAAGGTATTTCCCAATCCTACCAAAGGGTTGGTTGTAATGGAGATCTCCGATTTATCCCCTGAAGATCAGGGAGAAATTTTTGTAAGCACTATTAACGGTCAACTACTAAATCGCTTTGCATTGGATTCCTCTGGAAAATGGGAGGTGGATTTACAGGATCAACCCTCGGGAATATACCTTGTAAAAGTGGTTCTAAATGAGAAAAACAAGGTCTGGAAGATTATTAAAGAATAGAGCCTGCTTTGTAAATTAATCAGTCTAGCTTGAATGTTTTCCGAAATTCACACTGGGATGGGACCGACGGTCCCCAAAAAACACCCATCAAATACCCCCAACAAAAAAAGGCACCGCTATTGCGATGCCTTTTCGTTTTTTCGTCGGGATGACAGGACTTGAACCTGCGACCACACGCCCCCCAGACGTGTACTCTACCATCTGAGCTACATCCCGATGGTCGTTCGTTTTGCGAACGGCTGCAAATATATAATATTTCCGCAATTGGCAATCTTTGATTTTGTCAATAAGTGCATAATTTTTTTCTCTTAGATTTATGCCCCAATTCAGGTTGGGATATTTACTTTTGTGTTCCAAATTTCGAAAAGAGTCTCATAGAGAATCACATAGAAAGGCGGAATTGAGTACACATAGGAAAACGCTACATTAATATTTAATATATAAAGACAATGTCTGATCAAATAGAAGAAATCAAATGTCTTATCATCGGTTCAGGACCTGCTGGATACACCGCAGCAATCTACGCTTCTAGAGCTGACCTCAAACCCGTTATGTACACAGGTATGCAAATGGGTGGACAACTTACTACCACAACAGAAGTAGACAACTTCCCCGGTTACCCTGAAGGAATTGACGGACCTACCATGATGGAGCAGCTCAAGCAACAAGCAGAACGCTTTGGAACGGAGGTTCGCTTTGGATTGGCTACAAAGGTGGAGTTCGCTACCGAGCCCGGTGGTGTGCACAAAGTATGGGTAGATGAGACCAAAGAGATTCACGCCAAAACGGTTATCATTTCTACAGGTGCTTCTGCTAAGTACTTGGGATTGGAATCTGAAACCAAATTCATGGGTCACGGAGTAAGTGCTTGTGCCGTTTGTGATGGATTCTTCTACAAAGGACAAGAAGTTGTTATCGTAGGTGCTGGAGATACTGCTGCTGAAGAAGCTACTTACCTCTCTAAGCTTTGTCCTAAGGTTACCATGTTGATTCGTCGCGATGAAATGCGTGCTTCTAAAGCCATGCAGCACCGCGTAATGAACACACCAAACATCGAGGTATTGTGGAACACAGAAACCGTTGAAGTTTTGGGAGACCAAACAGTAAACGGGATCAAAGTGAAAAACAACAAAACCAACGAGGAAAAAGTAATTCCTGCACAAGGATTCTTTGTGGCCATTGGACACAAACCCAACACTGACATCTTCGCCGATCAATTGGATATGGATGACACAGGCTACTTGATTACCAAGGCAGATTCTACGGCAACCAACATTCCTGGAGTATTTGCAACGGGAGATGCTCAAGACAAAATCTACCGTCAGGCAGTTACCGCTGCAGGAACGGGTTGTATGGGAGCTTTGGAAGCTGAGCGCTACTTGGCCGAGTTCGAATAATTGAATTCTCTGTTTTCGTGGGAAAATAATTCATGAAAACAAACACATACTAAAAAGGGCGGTTCGCAATTCGAACCGCCCTTTTATTTTACCAATGGTTTTACCAGCGATTGGATCCGGTTGTATGGTTAAAAAATCGAATTATCTTCTCTTTTTCTTTCCTTTCTTAAAGCCACCGTCAAAGTCATTGCCCTTGCTGCGACGCTTTCCGCCACCGGCAAATCCACCTTGCTGGTACTTCTTATTGTCTCCGCGTCCTGAGCGACCTCCATCAAAGCCACCACCGTCTCTGCGATCGCGCTTTCCACCAAAGTCTCTCTTTCCCCCTTTAGAGCGTCCTCTTCCTCCGCCGCCACCAGACTTGTTGGCAACTTCAATAGAAACACGACGACCTTCAAAGGTTACGCCTTCAAAAGCTTCTTGAACCTTCTCAGCCAAATCTCCCTTTACAGAGAAGAATCCGAAGGATCCCTTAGACTCTGCATGGGCAACATCATTTCGACCCAAGTCAGCCACCTCTTTTACGAAGTCTTTGAGGTCTTGCCACTGCAAGCCATCTTTCTGACCAAGGTTGATAAAGAATCTCACCTCGTTGCCAAAGTTTCCTCGGTCGCGATCGGAGATATCGTTTAGGTTTACGTTGTTGCGGTAGTACTTGATCAAGTGATCTAACTCCGTCCAAGCCACACGACGAATCAACTCCTCTTTAGAGAGCTCGTTGAGCTTTTCGATTACGGGAGAAATGTATTCACCGATGTCTTCGTCCTTCACTTCAGACTCCATGATCTCATTGGCCCAGTGGTTGAGCTGCACCTCACAAACTTCAAATCCAGAAGGGAATTCCTTTTGCTCGATGTTTGATTTGATAAGGCGCTCAATCTGACCGATTTTCCTAGCCTCCGACTTGGTTACCAGTGCAATACTGGTTCCCTTTTTACCTGCACGTGCTGTTCTACCCGAACGGTGTGTGAA
>CBFHSF010000002.1:3116-34902 GCA_965658445.1 uncultured Schleiferiaceae bacterium
ATTCTCTATATCGTCTGGAAGGTTGTAGTGAATTACGTGTGTAATGTCATCTACATCAATACCACGAGCCGCAACATCGGTGGCTACCAAAATTTGAAGGTGACGATTGCGGAAACTCTTCATAACGGCGTCTCTCTGTGCTTGAGACAATTCACCGTGAAGCGCATTGGCGTTGTACCCATCGTTGATGAGCTTTTCGGCAATATTTTGAGTTTCTCTACGCGTTTTGGAGAAAACGATACCGAAGATTTCTGGGTAGAAATCAAGGATGCGCTTAAGTCCTTCATAGCGTTGACGACCGTTTACAATGTAGTAGTTGTGGTCGATATTTACAGCGCCTTGATTCTTGGTTCCCACAGTGATTTCTTTGGGATCCGTCATAAAGCGCTTAGAAATTCTCAAAACGTCAGCAGGCATGGTTGCAGAAAACAACCAAGTAAGCTTGTCTTCGGGTGTTTCTGAAAGGATGGACTCGATGTCATCCAAGAATCCCATGTTGAGCATTTCATCGGCCTCGTCCAAAATCACAAACTCCGTTTGCTGAAGTTGAACGTAGCGTCTGTTGATCATATCGAGCAAACGACCAGGCGTTGCTACGATAATTTGTGCGCCTGAGCGCAATTCTTTTCTCTGACCTTCAATACTCGCTCCTCCGTATACGGTGGCGATGTTTAGGCCTTTGATGTATTTAGAGAACCCTTTGAGCTCTTTAGAAATCTGAAGCGCAAGTTCTCTGGTCGGGCTCAAAATAAGAGCCTGAGTGTTTCTGTTGGAAGTATCGATCCGAGTGATGAGCGGTAAGCCAAAGGCAGCTGTTTTTCCGGTACCGGTCTGTGCCAAGGCCACTAAGTCCGTGTCTTCTTGAATTAAAAGGGGGATGGATTGCTCCTGGACGGGAGTTGGTTCTTTGTAACCTAACTCTGAAATCGCCTCTAACACAGAGGGATGGAGTCCCATCGAATCAAAATGAATCATTCAGTAAAATTTGGTGCAAAGGTAGAGAAAAGAAATTCAATAAGTTACCCCGCAACGGTTTTCGCACCGAAATAAAAAACAACCAGCCAGCCTATCCCTTTAATTAGGAAAAACATGAACACAAGGATGGCAGCTTTCCAACCCGCTTCTTTAACGAGTCCCTTCCATCCATTCTCCTTGAGTATTTGGCGGTATTTCTTGAGAACTTTCACCGTTTCTAATCTTTGAAAAACAAAAAAACACAGGCCTGTAAGCCGGATTCTGTCATTGCCCGAAGGCAATGCCTTATCATTTATCTAGGGCTGCAATTGCTCACAGCCTCCATCTGCCTACCCCCCAGCACGAGCGAGCAGCTCTTAAACGCTGGTGTACATGACATTTCAACATACAGGGTTTACCTAGCTCCTAGAGTCACCTCTAGCACTGGTGGGCTCTTACCCCACCTTTTCACCCTTTCCGACTTGCGCCGGTGGTTTTCCTTTCTGTGGCACTTTCCGTCAAGTCTTTGTAAACAAAAACCTGCCTTCCCGTTAGGAAGCGTATTGCTCTGCGTTGTCCGGACTTTCCTCCCCGAGTTGCCTCGCGGCGATAAGGCGGCCTGTGCGCACAAAGGTAGTAAACGCCTGAGCATGCCGCTTTGTTTTTCTCAATAGTTTGATAAAAATTGAAGGATTTACAAGGAGGGGTATTCCTTGCTTTTCTAGAGGTATCCTTGGCTTTGTCGGGTAATATGAACCTCCGTAGCTCCCCAACCAAAACGAGCATACTCGGCTTCGTAAAACTCAATATCCACTTCGCCACGCAACCAATTCCAGAGTTCTCTTTTCAGCACTCCATCTCCCACTCCGTGTATGAGAATTAAATATTTGGTCCCTCCTTTACGAGCTTTGTGCAGCGCTTTCTGTGCCGCTTGCATCTGTGTGGTCACAATTTTAAAATTGGGCCAATGTCTCGTACTCTGATCGGTCAGTTCTTCAATATGCAGGTCCACCAATTTTTCTGAGCGCCTCTTGGGATTGGCTTTCTTGGCTTGGCGCGAAAAGGAAGTCTCCTCCTCTTTGGGAATAAAGGCATCATCCATCTCCAAGGATTGATCCAAAATCAACTCCCGAGCCGGAACCACCTCCTCAAATCCATCGGCATCTTCAATGGTAACTAGGTCACCCTCAACGGCAACCACGACACCACCTCCCACGTCGTTCATGAATTTTACCCTCTGCCCTTTTTTGAATTCCGCCATAGCCCAAAAGTAAAGTCATTTTTTTATTCATGATGCTTTCAGATTCACAAAAAATCATTTTCTTTGCACTCCCAATCGAAAAGATAAATTTTATTTATCAATTACCTTTTCAAACGGTCGCGTAGCTCAGCTGGATAGAGCATCTGCCTTCTAAGCAGACGGTCCTAGGTTCGAATCCTAGCGCGATCACTAAGAAATCAAAGCTCAATGCGCAAGCATTGGGCTTTTTTTAATTTTACCCGACGCGAATTTATTCGTGGGAGGGTAAATTGAAAAAAGCCGGCTTGTCTATTTTTTGCCCGTGAAGCGGGCTGGGCTTTGATCTCGGAATTCCCAAAAAATCAAACACTCGCTAGGATCTTTCGAGCGCTAGCGAGAAAAATCCTTTCCCCACCCCACAAAAGAAAACCGCCCCCTTTGCAGGAGGCGGCATTCTAAAAAAACAAGTAAGTGAAATTTAGTGCAGATTTATTCGTCTATTCACGACTTGATCGTCAGTCTGAATCTGAAGTATGTACACTCCTCTCGGTTGAGTACTTAAGTCAAAGTCAGCCTTATAGGAACCGGAAATCTTTCCGAGTTCTCTTTCTTCCATTATTTGTCCAAGTGAGTTCACTATGCGGATGGTAACCTCTTGAATTCCTTCGAGTGAGAAGTCCGCTCTAAATCTACCATCGGTAGGATTCGGGAAGACTTCTAGGCTTCTCTCAAGCATAGAGGTTTCAATTCCAATAGTAGTTTTAACCCATTTAGAAATGGTATCGGTAGTTCCACATGTAGTGTCCGTTACGATAAGAGTTACCAAGAAGGTGTCTCCTGGCGCAGGGTACGCATTAGATGTGAACTGTCCAGCACCTGACATACCATTTCCGAAGTCCCAATCAAACATATCAGCATCTGTAGAACCGGATGCATCAAATAGGATGGTTCCTGGATTTGTTGGCAAGTCTTCTGTCCACATGAAATCAGCCGTTGCCATAGAAGAATCTACAGTAAAGGTTACTGGAGTTCTAATGTCTGAACAACCTACTGATCCGTAGTGAATAGTACCGTTGAAGATTCTTGGAGAGAAGGTCGATCCAAATGGATACGATTTACCAACTCCTTCAAAGAATTCCATATCTGCATTAGAGGCGTAAAGTGCACCTAAGGTAGAACCGTTGGTGTAGTTCACGTTACCTCCTGAAGAAATCGTTACGTAGAATGCGTGACCACCTGCGGCTACCGCGAACGGAGAAGAAAGTGGAACATACATAAATGACGTACCGGTTGCAGTTCCTGTGTAAGTAGTAATCAACGTCCAGTCAGCTGAGTTTGTCTCAGAACCTACATAAGAACCTGTCTTATGGTAAACTTCTACTGTTACGGAACCAGCAGCCTGTGGGCTGATGCTAAATCCATTGATTGTTACACCCGAGATAATGTTCAAGTCAAACATGTTACCTGACTGACCGTTACCGGCAGCATTTGTGGTAAACAAGCTGTCTGCATTGTTCTCGTATTTAGCATAGTATGTAGTAGGACCTGTTGTAGGAACTTTGATAGAATCTCCCGTTCCAACCTGAGTACCTGCTACTGGGTCATCCCACCAGCTGTACATGGTTCCAGGAATATTCACACCGGCCAATGTAACCGAATCAGAAACGGAAGTACACGCTGTAGGTCCAGGGTATACCTGAGGCTCGTAAGGAATATACGTTCCACCCATCTTCATCAAGGTATCATTGCTGTTATCTTGATCTGAGATGTAGTTGATAAATCCTTCAAAGTCAACACCAGAAGGTCCATTGTATGTGTTGATAGTTCCTACCATGATAGTATCGATATCTCCAGCAATTAGCGTCAAACCACTCGCAGAGTTCAAAGTCGCTACTACACCACCGGTTACTTCTACAGTCGCAGAGTATCCTGTGGCATCTAGCAATCCTTGGTTCTCAACGATGATGCTAACCTCCATTGCTGAATCACCACATCCTGCCAATGGAACCATTAGGGCATTAACTTTCAAGTCGTAGTTCAGAGGAGTGTACTCATCCGCACCGATATCAGTAGCCGTAGATCCTGAAGCAGGACGAACATCACCGTCGATATCATCTGGAGTCATTGTAGACACATCTGCAACATCGTTAGCCAAAGCTCCGATTACGTGAAGATCTTCTGGTCCAACAAATACTGGATCACCTTCCACTGAGTTCATGTTGATGGCTCCGTGAGCCGCTTGCCATAAAGCAAGGTCAACATACGCTGGTGCAGGGAATCCTGAACCGTACTCTGCAAGGTTTGTTCCTTCAGACTCGTACAAGTTGAAGTTCAACGTTGCGTTTACAGTATCCAACTCAAAGCTGAAGTCAACAGCCAAAGTAGTACCATAGAAGATGTTGTTTCTGATATCAGACAAAGAAGCCGTTGTAGAACCAAAGGCTCTGAAACCGTAGTTTCCTTTGAACGAGTTATGGAAGATATCTGCGCTACCCAATGAGCTCGCATACAATCCAGAGTTACCGTCACCAACGGCCATGTTGTTCTCTAGTAAAGAACGCGTAGACCATGTTGGGTCATTACCGAAGGCAAATGTGTACAATCCGTAGTTCGCACCTACCAAGTTATTCTTAGTTACGTTGGCAGCATCTGTGTAATACAGGTAACCACCGTAAGAGGAGTTGTTTCTTGGCTTAGTAACCACGTTGCGGTGAACTTCAATTGAATCCACACCGTAAACTCTGAAACCGTAGTAGTTCTGGTTCATGAATGTGTTGTCACTCAATGTCAATACAGAGTCATTAGCACTAGGGTCTCCATTCAAGGCAAAACCGTAGTAACCACCGTATACTGTATTGTTGGTAAAGGTAACGTGATCAATGTCAGCTCCTGTTGTCGTTGGAGAAGTCAAAGAGTTTGTACCTACAAAACCATTTACAGTAAATGAAGTAGATGTAGTATCTACCATCAAGGTGTTGTTGTCAATGGTTAAGTAATCTGAATTGTTCATCGCAACGATAGCGTTGGCGTTAGAACCATTCATGTTAACCAAAGTCATGTTCTGGATAGTAATGTGATCCGCACCGTCCAAGAAGAAGGCACCGTAAGCACCACCTGAAGCGTAAAGCGTGTACATACCCATACCGTCGAAGGTAATGGTGTTCGTCATGCTCGCTCCTTCAATCTCTGGAAGAACAACCTCCATAGTATCAGCAGTAGCCATAACGTTAAATGTAACAGCACCCGAAACTCCACAACCGATCAAGCGAGAAACCGCTGAATCCAAAGTAGCAAAGTTAGTAGCACCTGGAGTACCTCCTACTGTGTACAATCCACTCAAGGCAGAAGAACAAGGAGTCTTAAAGGTGTAAGGGCCGTACCAAGTACCAGGAGCACAAGGATCATTTACATAGAAATCGTAGAATGTATTCTCAGTCAAACCTGAGATAGAAGTAGGAGCTGTTGTGTTGGTAATAATTGTACCTACACCAGAACCTTGGTTGAATCCTTGAAGTCCCCACTCTACAGTGAAGTTTGTTCCGTATCCAGACCAAGTAAGGTCAGCTGAAGAAGTAGTAACGTTAACCGCAGTACCTCCAGAAACTCCCATACAAGGAACCGCCTCAGCTACAGAGAAATCATCAATAGATAGGTCTCCGTAGAACGATCCGTTACGCGTTCCAATAAAGCGAACTTGGATAGTGTCTCCAATGTACGCCTGAAGTGGAATTCCCGCCTCTAACCAAGGATCGGTATCAGCCGTTTGCTGCTCTCCTTTAATAGAGAATACATTTACCCATCCTGAACCATTGTTTACTTCAACATCCAAGTCAGACATATCTTGTCCGTACATGTGGTACCAGAAGTACATTGCAGGTTGAGTCAATCCAGATAGGTCGATATATGGTGAAGTCATCCAAGTAGGGTTACCTGAAGAAGACGCTTCTGTGTACATATAGTGACCACCAGTATTTCCAAAGAACGTGTGATCGTAGTAAGGACCTGTAGACGACGAGTTAAACGTCGGGCTCACTTCCGCTTCCCAACGATAACCAATATTGGTATTCGCAGAGAAACAGTTTTCCCAACCAGAACCGGGATCAGCACCTAGAGTGATGTTCTCGAAATCTGTTGAGTAAGGAGCTGTAAAGGCAGGTGGACATGCCGTTGTCACGGTGATAGGTCCAACCCAGTTACCCACACTTGATCCACAGTCAGACTGTACCCAAATTTGGTAAGTTGTTGCTGGCATCAATCCAGTGATAACCAAAGAATCGGCTACGGTTGTATCAACAACTCCCGTTCCTTGAGAGGTTCCTGGTGCATTGTATTCTACGTAGTACGCAGAAGCACCAACTCCTGTTGTATCCCAACCTACCGTGATAGTAGAAGCCGTTACGTTAATAGCTGTAAATACTCCTGGATCTGGACACGCTGGAATGGTGCGAACACCAAAGTTGTCAATGTGTACCTGTGGGTATCCGAAAGTTGGATCGTTGGTGTTAACAACAGGGTTGTCAATCATGAATCCAAAGCGAACGACTCCAGAGTATGCAGTAAGGTTAAATGTGTACGTAGCACCAATCTCGTTGGGCTGGTTTCCTGAGTGGAATGAAGCCAATTCAGAGAATGTGATTCCTCCGTCAGTAGAGATACCAATGCGAAGTGTATCGTCGGCTTCAAACTGACCAGGACCTGTTTGGAAGCTGCGAGTCACACCCATATCGATGTGCATTTCATAGCTACCACCAGCACCCAAGTCAACAGGCGTAGTTACATACCAATCATCCGCTGGGATGTAGAAGGTTGAAGTACGGAAGTATCCAGTAATGGCACCAGAGAATCCGTTGTTCAAGTAACCATCAGAAGCCCAGTCACTAGATGCGTAAGTCAATGTATCGCCCATGAACCCAATAGCTTCTTGGTAATCAGAAGTTGGGAAGTAGGTAGCGAAGTCTGTCATGTAATCAGGAGTTGGGTACGTTGTGAACGTAAACGGTCCTTCCCAGATTGAGAATCCATTGGATGGAGTACAATCGTTTTGGATGTATACGTCGTATGTAGTGGCTCCGTTAAGACCCGTCAAAGTGGCCATGTTGGTAGTCGAAGTAAAGGTCAAACCTGTACCTTGAGTAAATCCTGTAGGACCTACTTCCAAAGTAAAGTTAGAACCGGGACCTGACCAAGAGATATCAGCAGTTGTACCTGTGATGTTAGAAAACCCATCAAATGTAGGTTCTGGACATGCAGGCAATGCCTCAATAATTACGTTGTCAATGAATACGTTGGGACCCCAGTCAGAAATTCCGCGGAAGCGAATCTTAAGAGTGTCTCCAGTGTATGTAGCTGAATCCAAGTTAATTTTCTCACTTACCCAAGAACCGGCGTTAAGAGTGGTGTTAGATCCACCAGAAATAGTTGATAGACCCGCGTCACCTCTTACCCATAGGGTGTTCCAAGTCGCTCCATTGTCTGTAGTTCCTTCTACGTACAATGAGTCCGTGTAGAACGTACTCAAGTTAGAAGACCAATCAAATTTAAGACGAGCGTTGGTGTTGATGTCAACATCAGGGAATTCCATGATGTAGATACCACCGTTAACAGACCAGAAGTCAGCGTAAGCGTAACCACCTGTATTGTGCAACCAGTTGGCAGTTCCCAAAGTAGGATCGATACATGGAGGAACCCATGTAGTGAAGTCTTGCGAGTAAGGCAAAGACTGAGTTAAACAAGAAGTTGTAACAGCAACAGGACCTACTGTATCTGAAGTTCCGTTAACACCACAATCTTGTACAAAGTATACATCGTAAGCTGTAGCTTGAGACAATCCAGTTACTGTAGCAGGATCTGCAGTCGCTGCGTAAGTGTTTCCACCGGTTGCAGGATCAAATCCAGTAGCTCCATAAATAACATCTCCCGAAGTAGAAGTACCACCCCAAGAAACGTCAAATGAAGCAGCCGTTACGTTAGACACGGCAAAACCTGAAGGAGTAGGACATGGAGGTGCCTCTTCAACAACTACCAAGTCAATACACATATCTCCTTGGAATGTTCCGTTGGAAATACCGCGGAAACGGAAAGTAGTGTTGGCTGTGTTGTAAGAGGACACATCTACGATGCGGTACTCCCAAGGATCTCCTTGAGCACCCACATTTGTTCCCAAAACGGAATCAACTGCCGTCCAGGTTACCCCGCCGTCAGTAGAAACGTCAACGAACAAATCTCCCATAACTGCAGTACCAAACTTGTGAGTGTAGTACGTAAGTTGTGGAGACGTCAATGAAGTCAAATCAAAAGCAGGCATTCCTACGGTAGCACTTGTACCTGAAGAAGATGCCTCAGTAAATAGGTATCCAGAACCACTGTGTGCTCCAGAAGGACCTGTACCTGAAGAAGGTGTGGATCCAGATCCATCCCATCCCCAGTGATAACCCGAGTTTGTAGGTGAGGTCACCCAACATGAGTCAGTAGTAGATGATCCCCATTGCGTGTTTGGTGGATTTTCAAAATCCTCCGAATAGGGAAAAGTTGAAACTAAGGTACTACACTGACCATAGGCTACCCCTGAGGATAATGCCAAAGCAATGAACGCACCGAAGCCTCGAAGCGAACTTCGTAAATTTCTTTTCATACTTGGTTTTTTAAAATTACTTGAATTACCGGTGAGTAGAGAGTTCAATAATTCGATGACAATCTTATCAAACCTAAAGACAAAAGCGCGTCATTTGTATGTTTCACTTCACAAAATGACGTAGCAAGACTTTAGCATGAGCCGTCTAAGATAATTAAACTCCTTTTATTATCAAGGCTTGTGTTAATTTTAAAACAACTTTTTTTCTGAGAAATCGGATTTTTTTAACCTACCTTTGCCCTGTTGGTAAAGTAGAATTGACTCTACTTTTTAAAAGGGAATCCGGTGCAATTCCGGAGCAGTCCCCGCTGCTGTAAGCCGCGTTGAAATTTCTTAACAAAAGACCACTGGTTAACACCGGGAAGGCATAAGAAATGGAGCGGTAAGCCAGAAGACCTGCCATCAAAGCGAAATGAGTATTCTTTCGGGAATTGAAGAACCTCTAAAATGAAAAGTAAATACACCGCTCTGTGTTTACTGTGTATGGCCGTCGGGACTTCTTTTGCACAGACCACAGATACCATTGTTCTGAAAGAGATTCCCCTATTGGGAGTATCTACGCTTCTTTCTACGGACGAGAATGGCTATTCTCTTTCCCAATCTCCCGGTGTCCACAATTCCGATTTATCAGAAGCTCTTTATTCCAACCACACAACACATGTCCGATCTTTTGGTCCAGGACAAGCAACCACCTTTTCATCTAGAGGCGCCAGTGCCAATCAAGTAGGCGTATTTTGGAATAACTTAAACGTGGCCTCACCAAGTCTTGGCGTCGCTGATGCCAGCTTAGTTCCTTTGGATTTGTTTTCTGTATCTCAATTCACAGGGGGGCATTCTGCCGCTGAGGGAAATCAAGCCATGGGCTCCAGCCTCCTAATTTCTTCCACGGAATCGCCGAGTAGTTATGTGCAACTGGCAATGGGGTCCTTTAATATGTATTCTGGCAAAGGTTCGTTTGCCTACTCATTAGGATCTTGGAAACTTCGAAGTCAGATTTCGGCCCAAGCCGCAGAAAACAACTACATATATGTATATAGGGATGTTGAGCACGAACGCAAAAATGCCGCTGCTCATTTCCATCACATTATTCAAGAGGCTGAAATTTCTATACCTTCCATCAAAGGAGAAGCCTGGCTGGGAGCGTGGTACACCAACGCTTTGCGGGAAAATCCAGCCTCGATAATCTCTACACAAGGGAACCCCTCCACCCTTTATGACGGTCAGTTTAAACTGAGTGGACGGATTACAAGTCAAACGGGAGAAAACCATTGGAAACTAACGACCGGGTTACAATGGCAACAACAGCGATTTACGGATTTTAATCAACAGTTTAAGGATACCAATCTTACTATCAACAGTCAAATCAGTGGACAGTGGGAAAGACCGATTACCAACTATTTAAAAGCCTATGCTGCTGCTGATTATTTGTACTCTAGGACGTATGGAACGGCAACGCGACATGCTGATCAAAACAATATTGCAATTCACTACGGCCTGTACTATACATGGAGGGGAACCAAGGCGCAGCTCATCATTAGACACGAAGCCATTGACACCAACGTTGTTCCTTTTATCCCTTCTCTCGCCTTTTCTCAAAAATTAATCGCGGGCTTTTCTCTCGTAGGGAAATCGGGCTACCAATTTAGATACCCCACACTCAACGATAGGTTTTGGATACAAGGTGGTAATCCCGACGTAAAACCCGAAACGGGATACTCAGGAGAAATTGGTTTGCATTGGGAAATGTGGGGCATTGAATTGCGATCGGTTTATTTCACCTCTAGAATTGACGATTACATCGCTTGGAACCCAGGCCCCTCAGGGTTTTGGACCCCTCAAAATATCAAACAAGTAGAATCCAAAGGAGTGGAGACAACATTGAACGGAAATCAAATCCTTGGCAAACGCCTACAGCTGAATTATCGATTGGGACATACATGGAATGAAGTAGTGACTACACAAAGTGAAATCGCAAATGATCAATCCATCGGCAAACAAATTATCTACACACCAGAAAATAAAGTGCACGGAGGTCTAGAAGTTTCGCTTTGGGATTTGACCTTAGGCTCTTCTTACACTTTCACATCTGAGACCTTCGCCAATAGCGATCACAAGCCATCCAGTAGGATTGATGCTTTTGGAACGTGGGATTTCTCTGTGGGTTACCGATACCCACTGGAGAAAACGATGAACACAGGAATTCGATTCCGAGTACTCAATGCCACGGACCAGGCTTATGAAACTGTAAAATACTATCCCATGCCGGGAAGAAATTATACACTAACACTTGATTTTAAATTTTGACACAAATAAAAAAAGTCTTTTATGCCCTTTCCGCACTTGCGCTCTTTGCGTGTGGTGATGACGGCGACACAAACACTCCTGGAACGCCTGACAAATACAGTTCTGGGACTTACATTGCCAACGAAGGCGTTTTCCAAACAGGAGCTGGAACGGTTTCTTACTACCAGCCTGAAGCCAAAACCGTAGTAAACGAAGTATTTATTCAAGAAAATGGCTTTCCTGTTGGAAACGTTCTTCAGGACATTGGTTTTAATGGTGAAAATGGATTCCTAATTGTAAACAACTCAAGCACTATGGAAGTCGTTGAAGCCGGAACGTTTAAATCAAAAAACAGCGTAACGGGATTCACTTCTCCTCGCTACTTCACTGTAGTTTCTAGCCAAAATGCATACGTTTCGGATTGGTTTGCAGACGATGTAAAGGTTATTGACTTGACTTCCTTCCGAATTGTAGATTCTATTTCTACAGGAGTAGGTCCAGAAAAAATGATTTCAAACGGTGCGGGAATCACTTACGTGGCGAACTCAGGAGCTTGGACGCGCGATAGCGTGGTTACTGTAATCAATTCCAATGATCACGAAGTATTGAAGATCGTTCAAGTAGGTGACAACCCACAGTCTCTTCAGTATGACGAAAACGGAAACCCTTGGGTTCTTTGTTCTGGATACTCAGATTGGAACACTCCAGCAAACAGCACAGCCGGAGAATTGATTATGCTGAATCCAACCACACACGAGCCCGCAAAAACTTTGGTATTCCCTGACAACTTCAACCACCCCATCCACCTTCACGTTTACGGTAGCAACTTGTTCTACCTCTCAACCAACTATGGAGGTAAGGTGATGAAGATGGACGCGAGCTCTTCTACCCTTCCAACCACTCCATTGATTGACAAAGGATTCTATAATTTTTCTGTAGATCCAAGTAACGGAGATATCTATGGAACGGATGCAAAAGACTTCAACCAAACCGGTATGGTTTACCGCTATGACATGAACGGAAGCTTGTTGGATTCTTTCGCTACAGGCATTATTCCATCGACCATTTCATTTAAGTAAATGACTCAGCCCGAAGGCCTTGTTTTGGTGCGATAAAATTTCTTTGGTTTTTTTTTCTCCACCCCTTGCGAGAGGTTGAACTTTTGGTATATTTGTCGCCCGAAACAAAGACGGGTTTTTATCCTGATTTGTTTAAAACCCCTCGGGGTGTAGCGTAGCCCGGTTATCGCGCCTGCTTTGGGAGCAGGAGGTCGCAGGTTCGAATCCTGCCACCCCGACAACAACAAAACCCCCAGTAATACTGGGGGTTTTGTTGTTTTTAGGCC
Source organism: uncultured Schleiferiaceae bacterium (assembly GCA_965658445.1). Taxonomy (GTDB): domain Bacteria; phylum Bacteroidota; class Bacteroidia; order Flavobacteriales; family Schleiferiaceae; genus CBFHSF01. The sequence goes on from CBFHSF010000002.1 coordinate 15,570, forward strand.
TTTGATTACTCGTTCTCTATTTATCATTTGCACAAGATTTACATAAAACGAGGGCTAAAAAGGGATTTGTTGGGTCGGCAAATCTTTGATTCAGCTATTCTTTAACAATCTTCCAAATCTTGCTCTGGTCATTGAGTACCATTCTTACCAGATACACCCCAGAAGGTTGGTCTTGTAAATCCACCTCTAATTTTCCAGAGGAGTCTATAGGAAATTGATCCAGTAGTTGACCGTTAATAGTGCTGACAAAAATCTCTCCCTGGTCTTCTGGTGACAGATTGGAAATTTCCATTACAACCAACCCTTGGGTAGGGTTAGGGAATACCTTTATAGAATAATCTCCCAATTGTGTGGAATTTGTAACCACAGAAGGGTTGTCTCCTGCCGTAGCGGTCTTAAGTACGACGACCTCGCGTAATACGCGGTTCCCGTTGTTGTCGTGTTCATAGCTTATGTCCTGTGCATTAATGGAAAAAGAGGCACATATGAGAATGCATAAAATAATAGGTTTCATAATTTTTTTGTTTTTAAAGTTTATAGCGAAGGCCTAGGCTGAGTGAAATATTAGTGTATCCAAAGTGATTACTAACATTTGTTTCTCCCCAGGTAATAGGGTATGCCTGAATTGGGTTTTCATAAGGCCCTATACCCGCTGTCCCCTCTACGTCGTCAAGGGAAGTATTTTGAACAATAGAAAGTTCGGAATGAACTAAAGCTGACCAATTCCTATCCAGTTTGAGTTCCGCACCCAAGGCTAAGCTTATCCCCCAAGTTTTTAAGAACGTATCATCATAGCCCCATCTAAAATCTATGTAATCAGTGAAATCTGTACCATTTCCTTCCAAATGAGAATACCAGCCACCCCCTGTCATTAAATGGAGACGCGTATAGACATTGGCTCGTTTTTTATACGTTGTTTCATAACCAATACCAACCTTTATTAGAAGGGTTTGCTGTTGCACCTTGTGATTCCATGTACGAGTAATTGGATAAGGGAAATCATAATCATTAGCATAAATAAACTCCATTTCCTGACCTAAAAAACTATTAAGTCCCAGAGAATAATGCCAACCACTTTTCTTTTTGTAGAGAAACTCCAGGTTAATATTAATCCCAGAACCACTTTTGTCTGTTGTTCTATACTCCTCATTAGACCGTACAGAATCATTTACAATTGATACTTTACTCGCATCTACATTCTCTAAGGAGAACGCATAACCTACATTCCCCTGAATGTACCATTGCCCTTTTGGGTCTTTGGATTGGGAAAAGACTAGGGCAGGGAAAATCAGGTATATAAGAAGTAATTTTCTTTTCATGTTAGGGATTATTTAGAGTTAGAGTCGTTTGTTATTTGCTTTACCAATCTGGTTGTTGGTCGATTAACCAAGCATCAGGAATACCTGATACTTTCAACACATAACGATAATAGGTTCTTGATTTAAACTTCAAAGTGTCATTCGACCAAGTTATTAGTTTATATTCATCGAATTGTCCACAATTAATGGTTCCATAGGAATATATTCGGTATCCGTCTTTGGACTTCTTATAATATCCTATTTCCCAAGTGTCAATATCAAAAGAAGCTTGAGATAAATCTTCGGATAAAGAAAATCCTTTGAATGCACACTTGCCATTTGGAAATAACCGAGTCAAATACCTACGTTCAATTTGTTTTATTTCCCCATTGTCAATTCTTTCAGAATACAAATTTTCAAAAACCAAATTTTCCTCAATACCCGGCGGTAATGGTGTATCCAGTTTCTGAAATTTTTTGTATTTATTATGTGACCGGGTACCTCCTGCATCATTGTAGTAATAATCGCATAGGTATTGAGATATGGGTCGAGTACATCCACAAAGTATAATAGTAACCCATAAAAAAATTAGTCTTTTTACCATAGCGTAAAGGAGTTATTGTGATACTGAATGTAGTTTATAGTTGGAATATCCAACACGTTAAACCAGGGTTGACCTTGTTTTAATACCCAACTACCTATACGAGTCTCGCCATGTGCAAACTTATTTTGGATGGCATGTCTATGGGCTTCTGAATCCGTTCCAAAACGAAAGTTTCCTACCATAAGATAAACCGCTCCCATTCTGTGCCTATCTGCGGACGAAGCGGTATAGACTTTGTATGGGTACCCATCTTTGTATTCGGTAGGTTTTTCTCCATCAGAGATCGGGGTCCCCGTAAACAGATTAAACCCAATCCCAAAGTTTTTATATCGTACACTGGCTGCTGCGGTTCTGTATTTATCTCCTCCATCAGCTAAATACCAGGAAGAGAAAGGAAAGCCATCATTCTCATAGCTTGCCATAAAATCCCCTGAGTGAATTTCCAGTAAACTAACTTGTTGATTGAATTCGGATCCTGCCCCATTGTAGAAGAAATTAGAACCCATAACGATTCCAAAATCACTACCAATATATCCTACTTTAAATGCAAATCGCCCCTCCCATCCGGAACTTCGATTGCTTCCCTGAGGGGTTCCGTAAAAAGTAAATCCGGTTCCCATAGAAAATTGAAAACCGTTTTTCTTAGAATATCCCGCGGCAAGGTTTACACCGGCTCCCATTGAATTACCTATCATAAGGGAAGGCGAAATAGAAAAAGACCATTCACCGACGGTGAAGGAATATCCTGGAGTAATAGAACCTATAGCACCTCCCGCTACAGCATTGGCAACACTCGTAAGAGATAAACTAGGAACAGCCACTGGACTAAACCAACCTAATAGGGCCCCCGATACCGCACCTCCTAATGCAGACATTCCAAACTCACCCCAATCCCAGGAGTTTGTCATTAGGGCGCTAATAGTGTATGAGGAAGCTCCCATGGCAGCCCCGTATATAGCTCCTACAATGATTGCGTGTATCACCTCCCCACTGGGATCGGTATACTTTAAGGGATTATTAAAAGCATAGGCGTAGCGATCAAAATTCTGGGTATTGGTAGGCGCCTGAACATGGGGGTCGGGACTGATAAATCGGCAAAGTACCGGATCATAGATACGCCCGTTCATATTGATCAGAGCAAACTCCGGAAGATGTTCGTGAAAGGTATATCCTCTTTCACCAACAATCTCTGAATTCTGCGGAATGTAACCAAGGCTTTGGTTTTGCCAGGTCCATACATCACGGTGATTCCCCCAGGCATCAAAAGTTTGTTCTAATGCCGCAGTTCCTGAGCCGTCCGTGACTGCCAATACAGAACCTAGATAATCACTATGTAGATAGTAATCTCTTACTGATCCAGGGTCTTGAGTAACTACCGCTACAGCCCTTCCACTGGCATAGATATAGTTTCTTTGCAGGGTCATGTTTCCCTCAGCATCGCGGTCTTCCTCAAATAAACTATTTACATAGGTACGGGTAGCTGATAAAGACGACTGAACAAAGAAGCGCGCTTGTTTGCGTTGCTTTTCAGGACCGTAGATAAACTCCGTCCTGTGGTCTCCTTCGGATATATCTGCCGCCTTCTTAAAGGAATTAAACGTTACGTTTTGGGTTTTGATCTGTGGATTAACCGGTGATACTAGCATGTCGAGGACATGTGGACGTTGGGCATTGTATACGTATTCTCCTACATCGCTCTTGGTCTCAATGCTACCGTCCCAATTAGGAGTATAGTTAAGGGTAACAGGAGATTGTCCCGCTACCGTTGCCGATAGCAGACGATCCATATCATCATAGGTAAAGTTTTCTGTAAGTCCTTTGCCTACATCTTGTCTTGACAGAAGATTCCCAGTAGTTTCTTCCCAGTCATAGGAGTAATTGATTACCGAACCTACTTGCCAGTTGTTAAGGTATCCATAATCAGATATATCGTATCCGTAGGTAGTCATCAGACCATTTCCATGAGTTTCCTGCAAAATACGGGCTTTGGCATCCATCTCAGAAAGCGTCCATATTCCTTCCTTTTCAATGACTCCACTGGTATTAATCTTAACCATATTCCCAAAGGTATCGTATAGTTGGTGAACGATCAATCCACCCGGGTAGGTAATTTGGCTTACCTGACCTTCTGCATTGTAATTGTACTGAAAAGTGTAGGTTTCTCCCAGTATACTTTTTTGTTGAGACTCCATTCGGCCCAGAGCATCGTACGAATAGTCGTATTGTATTCCATTAGGGCCTTGCAATATAGAAACCACACCTAACCAATTGTGGTCATACTCCCATGAGGTAACACCTTCGGGCCCTGTCTTTTCCGTAGTTCTTCCCAATACATCATACACAAAAGAATGGGTGTTTCCTTCCGCATCGGTGGTTTCCAACAACTCATCAAATGCATTGTACGTATAGGTAAGGGTTCCTGCATCGGGATCTACTATTTGAGTTTTGTTGGTATGCAAGTCGTACTGCATGCTTACAGTACCCGATAGGGTAGTGATTTCTCTAACCTTTCCATGACTGTAGTAGGTATAGGTAAGGGTACCTCCCTCATCCGTTGAACTTTCAATGGCACCGGCAGCATCCATGACTTTTTTGGATTGTTGTCCGGTTTGCTGATTAGTGATGGAGGTTTCTCTACCGTTGTAGGAATAATTTAGCTGTGCATTGGGCGATTGAATATTGTGGGGTCTGCCGTCTGTACGGTAAGAATAAGTAGTCCAATGGGTCGCCCCTATCATCTTATTGAAGGGTTCGGAGACGCGATACTTTTCTCCTTTGTGGTTGTACTCTGTAGTTATACAACTGATGACTCCTGAGAACATTTCTATCTCTGAACGGATCTCTCTTCCCCAGATGTCTTTGTAGTTATGGGAATATCCTTTGGAGTGGGGTTTTACCCAGGAGTAGAATAACGACAGAGGAATGCCCGAACCGGACTGTGTCCAGTCTACCCCTTGACGGTCAAAAGTACCGTCCGGATAATCCGTTCGGATGAGTTTTCCCAATCCGTCATAGGAATAGGTAGTTCGCAGTCCATTGGCATCTTCTTCCCACAACAGCTCTGAGCTCAGTGGGTCAAAATACTTGGTAGAAGTGTGTCCTAAAGAATTTGTGGTTTGCTCTACAAAACGATAATCAGAAGAATAAGTGTAAAAGGTTTCTCTGGGTGTTAGATTGGGAGCCGTTACCGATTCTTTGGTTAGAAACCCGGTAGAACTTCCCACATGGGAGTGCTCATAGTTTATCGAATACTCCATTGTACTTCCCGGATCAAAGGTTTCCTTTTTGATGTTACCGGATGAATAATATTCCGTTTGAGCTTGCCTCACATAGTCCGCCTCCCCAGCTCTTGTACTGGTATTGATAACGCGGGTTACTTTGTTGAGCCCTCCACTATTTCCATAAATTCCAACGGGGCTGTAGGTATAGTTCGCCACCTCTTTACGTACCCAGCTTCCTGAAGCTGTGGTATTGTTGTACCAATAGGTAGTAGAGGTCTCCAGATTACCCCAGTCATCCACTCCCGTTCCAGACTCTCCCGACCCGATTACAATTTGTTTACTGGTTTGGGTCAGGTGGTTAATCTCTGTGGTAATGGGTGAATAATGGCGCCAGCCATAGAGCCCTCCATTGGTGTTTAATCGGGCTTCAAAAACATATTGTATGAGTTGTTCGCTGATCAACACATCTTCCATAACCCGTGTCCGAGTGGGCAATAAAAACTCTTGACTGATCAGAGAGTTTTCCGTTATGGACTTAATGGAAGTGGTCATATTGTGCGTTTGCATTTCCCCAAAGCCCAAAAGCCCCTTTTCAAAAGAAAACAAAAGGTCCTTATAACTGTAATTTGTAGTCGTAGTTCCCCCAATGCCGTCTGGAGAATGTATGGAAGAAACCACTTTAAAGGGGGCGTTAACGCTCACTATAGGATAGGAATAGGTGCCGTTTTGAGAATACAAATCAGAAGTAGGATCTTCGGTCAGAACGCCGTAGTCTATCATAGTAATCCTTCCTAGACCATCGCTCACCTTTTTGAGTAAAAAGTTTTCCCCAGTGGGGTAAAAGGAAATAATCTTATCTGTGGTTCCCGAACGATCCCAAAGGTCTAAATGACCGTCCCCGTCAGTGTCAGCAAGCAAGTAGTTTTCTCTAGTTTTTATCGAGGCATGAGGCAATGAGATAGGGACGAATGATTGGGTTAATGGGTTGATTTGAAGAACTCTGGAATGTAGGGGTACCCAATTCCCAAAGAACATATACCCTCCACTAAGTTGGATTACATCACTATAGCCATCGCTGTTGACATCATAAAACCAAAGGTGATCTCGGGAGGTTTGTGTGGGACTGTATATGTCTAGTGAGGTTTTTAAACCCACATTTTCTTCAAATGATTGCCCCGTATTCTCATAAACTCTCAAAAAAGAGGTCTGAGCGAAAACAGAAATATCATAAGTCGCAATATCCGCTTTACCATCGGCATTAAAGTCGGCGATTCCAGCCAATGTGCCATCAAAAGTTCCTGATTGTACTACGTATAAATTGTGAAGTCCTGCGGGCTTTCCGTAAGAATAAATCACATAGTTACCATTGCCAGAACCCGAAAAAATATCCACCTGACCGTCACCTGTAAAATCTCCTAAGAGAAGGCTGTCTTGAGTGGACACTAAATCCACTTGTAATTTATCCGAATTCGGAGCTGCCTTCCAGTCCGTAAGCCCTTGAGAACCTAAGATAAGCTGCCAGGTAATATCTGTAGTATTGGAATATCTCTTGTCCCAAAGTAAATCGGTATACCCATCGGCGTTAAAATCCGCAATGAACACTTCTGGAAATAAAGAAGCAGAGGAATTTAGCCAAGTATCGTAGTCGTTCCAACTAATATCAAAATTGGCTAAGGGCTGTGTAAAGTTTTGAGTCGTTGTTTCAAAAGAGTAGAACTCACAGGTAAACTCGGGACTGATATTTACTTCAGGATCAAGAATATCACCACAATTATCTCCTTGGTCATTCTCTTTTGTAACCCGTGTAATCATAAAATCCCCCTTGCCATCGGCGTTAAAGTCTCCGGTTTTAACACGTAAAAACCCTCTTCTATCATTGCAACACCCTACTTTGATCTGGCTGATAAACTGAGGTTTTACTAGAATTTCATTATAGGTGTTGTTATGGTTATTGATATAAGCATAGACTTCGTACAGATGCTCGTAGGTGTTTAGGTTCTGGTTAAGCAACACACATTTACCAGAGTATTTTTTAGTGTATCTTTCAGAGATAAAATCAGTATATCCGTCTCCATTAAGGTCTATGGGATACAATTTACCCTCTAAGGAATGAGACATGGTAACTTCAGGGGTAATGCTGCCTTGTTCACCGTAATTGATTACCGTGCTGTTGATCTGTTCAGGTTGGGTCTGGCTTTGAGAGTAGTTCTTATAAGATACTTCTATCAGCTGAGAACGCTTGTTGTCTTCTGTATAAGAAAACTCATAGCGGTGGTACTTCTGGCCATTGACTCTCATCTCTACCGCTGTGATAAGATACGGTTCCTCAAAACGCTCCCCATCAATCCATGTATAGTGAATATCCGATCTAAGACCGTATTCAAAATGAACCGTAATCTGACTAGAAGCGGAAATGTGGTTATTGTTTCCGTACGTAATCTGGGTAAGCCTCGTATGGTTGTAGTCCGCATCATACGCATACTCATAACTCATGGTATTTCCATTGGGGTCTTCTACCTCTGAGACCAACCAGGCCAGTACTTCATTATTATGAGTGGCGGACTGTATTTTGGACTGGGAAGAAATCCTGTTATCCCCAAAGGTGGTCTTGATATTGTCTTTACTGATCACTACAAAATAGTCGGGACTATACTGTGTACCCGAGACATTCCCATAAGAAGTAATTTGTGCATAATTGGCTAAAAAGGTCTCCCATGATTCAGTTGCTTTGGAAGGATTGTAGTACGAGTCCATAGGACCGCGATTGATGTTTTGCAGTCTTTGACCGCTAAAGGCAAAACGGTCGTAATCATCAAAATCTACGGCATCATTAAACTCGTCGTCGACTGGGTTGGCAAATCCGTAATCCTCATAATAATTAGAAGATCCCGTTCGGGTAATCGCACTATGGGCAGATATTGACCAGCCATACCCCATAGAAGAGTTACCACCAGAGCTATTGTAATTAATACTAATTGCTGGAATGGCTACACCCAACCCAGAAGGGACATCTAACGGAAGGGAATAAGTGGCGTTTCCAGAAGGCCCGATCGTAAGGCTTCCGCCCAGAGAACCCACCCCCTTAGTCTTGTCAAGGGTTCGGGAATCTACATCATATTGGGTGTCATAAGACACCGGTAAAACAGAGGATTGGGAATAAAGAGTTTGCACCGATAGGGTGCATGTTAAAAGAATTAGGGTAGTAATAGATTTAATCATTGGGTAATTAGATTTTCAATAGAATCAAGAATTCAGGCAATTTTACGAAAATATTGGATGTTTCAATCATACCTACTTGTTTGTATTTCTCCTCAGGTACGTAAAGTCACATTAAATATTTCAAACCAATATAGAATCCGTTTTTGAACAGTTAAAAAAAATAAGTTCCAAATTGTGAGCACTTTTTAGCTTTTTTTGGACATTATTGATCATTTATTCAAAATCGAGTGTCAAAATTGAGACTTGTCTGTAAATCGGGTGTTTTTCTTCGGTTGAAAAAGTGACTATTGGTCTCAATTTTCATTAGAATTTATGACCTCTGAATATGTGGGGTGTCACTTGTTCATGATTCGTAAATACTTTTTGGTAGGCTTCCCTGCATAGGTCTTTTTAAAGTGCTTTTCAAAGAGTTGGTCATAGAGCTTTTCTGTTTTTAACCATTGGCTCATCCCTTTGATAGACTCTCGTGCACTTTTGCTAAAAGTTTGTGTTTCGTACATGCAACCGTTAAAGGCTTCACGGTGTAAAAAGTAACCACCTATTGAATACAGCTTTCGACATCTCTTGTGGGTTTGTGGACAAAGAAAGTACCAGAGATACCCCTTACCTAGATTGGACGGTACACAAACCAAGGGGACTTTATACTTTCTGGGCTCACCTCCATATCTGTAGTCTAGTTCAATGTAAGGCTCTGAACATAAGGTGTTCACTCGTATGGAAATCTTACCGGTAGAGTTTCCGTTGCTACTCCAAGTTATCGTTCCGCTTTTTATGTGCTCTGAGCCAAGGTATTTCCATTGTTTGAGTTTAGTAATACTTAACTGTAATACATCATCGTATAGAGTGGGGAAAGTGTAGGGCTTTGGCATTGAGGAAATTATTTTTGATTGAAACCTAAATCGTTAGGGAACGGTAATGGCTTAGTTTATACCTGGTTTAAAACGTTTTGTAATTCTTGTAATCGATCGAGGTAGGGTCTATAAGTAGCATGACCATTATGGACCTTTATGATTTTCAAATGGCTTTTCACAAATTGGGGTACATCCAGAATCGTAGAGCAGGCATTCAACGGTATCGGCTGGGGGGTGAGTTTACGATTTGAAAAGTAAGTCTCTAATTTTTCAATTTCATCATCCCAATGGGTTACTAACTCCTGCTCTAGAGAAACCTCTATTGCGGAAGCCGAACGGGACTCTTCAAAGGTAGAAGAGGAATCGGGCGTAGAAAAAAAAGTTGTTTTATGAGCGTCACTTTCGTCACTTGCTACACGCTCCTCGGATGTATTGACAACCACAGGTTCTAACTTTTCAGAATCCTGCTCTCTAAAGAATCGCCAATTCAGTTGTATCAGATAGTCTGCAAGGTCTTTGCCTTGCTCTTTGTCCTGCTGTGGCGCTAACTGTTCCAGTAAGTTAGAAGCCTTAAAGTATGCACCCTTTATACCTTTCTGTATTTGGGTTGCCTTATTGCTCCATAACTCAAAAGCTTTACCGTCTTTCGATAGGTCGGGAAACAAATAGACATTCCTGTCTTTTAACGCTTGGCACTTGTTTAAGGTTAGACTGCTCAAACTGTAAACAGCCAACCAAAGTAAGTCTTTAGGTTGCTTTGGAAAACCAAAATACAACGTGCCGTAAATAGCTGTCTTGGGAGCCTCCACCAACGCAACGGGGTTGTCGGGGTATTTACTTAAAAGGTGTTCGCCAAATAGACAAGAAACCTTTGTATCGTTCTTATAGTAAGCTTCCAACCATTCAGGTAACGGCTTGTTGTTTCTGTTGTGGCGATTCTTGATTATGGAATGTAAAAAGTCCGTGTCAGTGGTGTGGTTCTGTTGATCAAACTGTTTTACCTGGATCGCTCTCACATTACCCTTATCATCAATAAAAGGAAAAGTTATAGCCCCTGCTCGGTAACCGTTTTGGACTGTACCCAAATGATACATTGAAATAACCTTTTCAACGTCCTGCACATCAAAAGGAAAGGCCACTTGTGTAAGTAGATTTTGAATAAATACATTTTTTTCAAATCCTGAGTGGGTACGGTTGAATACCTCAACAGGAATAAACACTCTTTTGGGATTGTTTACGGGCTTATTTACTCGTTTTGGTGGCTGTAGCTTCCAGTCTGTTTTATTGCCGTGTTCATGCTCCCGAATAGCCTTTGCGTAGCCGTCTTTGTATGGATTCAAAAAATAACCGCATTTGATTTCACGGTCGCAACGTCCATACGAGTTGGGTAGACACTCGCCCGTTTGGGTGTCAATGTACCTTACAAAGCGTCTTTTATTACAATTTGGGCAATGGTACTTTTTACTTCCCTTCTCAAATATGTATCGGTGTTCTGTATTCATGCTATCAAAATCCTATGATGCACTTTGCATAAGTGGCATTTATCGCACAAGTTGCATTTGAGTTTGTGCAGTTCGTGCCAATAATGCAATAAATGCAATGTGCACAATGGCTAAATCCGTTTTTCATATTCGCCACGTTTTGGGTTGTCGAACAAATCCCTATTACTTATGAAATACTTAAATGTTCGTTCAGCCATTCCTGAACTTTCGGCAACCGCAACGCCCTCACTTGTTGTAAAGGTTTCGGGTAACTCATTATAAAGGTTCTGTTTGTCAGTTGGTAGCTTATCCAACGGACTCGAGTTGTTTACAATAGAATGTACCTTTATGGCTGTTCTTTTAAAGTATTCAACCAACTTTAGAGCTCCTTCCAAGGCTTCTATACCAACCGCTCGTTTATTGTCCTCATTGCAGGCGAATCGCATCATTTGGAGTATTAAAGCCAACCGAACAGCATACATTTCTATTTTGGCGTTTATTCCGCTTAAGGCTTCATTCTCGGCATGATTGCTCTGATCGGTTAATTCTCTTTGCCATTCAAATAAAAGTTGCTTTGCGCAGGGGGTAAATTGCAATACTTCGGGCTGTGGACCGTCCATTTCGTCTTGGAGGGATGACAAATCCAACAGACTAGAGATAATGGTATGCCATTTCTCAGATATTATGGGATTTAATTCTTGATCACTCCAATACGGTTTTTTCAAGTTTTCAGGGGCCACAAATAGTAGCCTGTCTAGAAAACCATTTTCGGTTCGATTGTCCGCCAATTCATTTAACACTTTCGGCTGTATGGTCCCTATTACTGAAATGAAAGGTTTTGTTATAAAAATAGGATCGGTCGTTTTTCGATTTATCCGTATGGATTTACCACTCCATACGCTCAACCAAAATTGCTCCTCACTCCCTTTGTTGTATCGGTTAAAATTCTTAAACCAAGTTGCCAGCTCATCGGCATAAACTCCGATACCTCTTTTATTGAATTTATGTACATCTGTCAGGGCTTCGGGTGTAAAGTCTGTAACTAAATGTTGCTCCCAATTTGGCTTTATAGGGTCGCTATAACCTTGTTGTTCCCTTTCCTTTTTGCTCAGTGCAGAAATAGTATCATATTCTTTTTTCTCGTTTTGATACTTCTGAAATTTTAGTTTATCCCGTTGCTCGATAGGTTGTAAAGCAAAACTAACAGGATGGCTTTTATTGGTTCCTGCACGTCCAACAATGGATAAATACAAAACAGCGCTTTCCTGCCAACCGCTCTTTATCTCAACCTTATGGGTGTTACCTATGGAAACAGAAACAGCATATAAGAGGGAGGCTCCGATAAAATCAATCGGGAAATTCAAACTTTGGTTGGTGTTGGTAATGATTTCTTGTACGGCCGTAGGAAATACTTCAACAGGGAAGGGATTTCGTTTTGATTCAAATTCCCTTTTGATTTTATCAATATGCCTTGTAAAGGTTTCAGGTTGCTGCAGGGCATCAAACTGTGGGTTTAGAGTTACCGGTTCGGAACTATTTTGAGTATCTTTAAGGGAGTTATTTTCGAGGGTCGTTCTGTGGTTATTTTCCATGGTTTGACCCTTTTTTTCTGTTTACAAAATACTCTTGCGCTTCCTGTTCAATCTTAGCGTTTGACTTTGTACTACCTTCCTTTATCCATTCAATTAAAATTTGCTTATTGAAGTATAAACGTTTGCCGCGCTTACAAACTCCTGGGATTTCACCTTTAGAATGCTTGGAATAGAGGGTTGGGACTGAAAGGTGTAATAAGGCGGCCGCCCCTTGAATTGTTAAGAGTTGTTCAAGCTGTTCGGTGGTTGGGTTGTTGTTCTTTACTGCATTAAGAATGTTTACAGTAACACGCTCCGAAATATCAGTTATGAGTTTTTCGGGGTCAATAGGACTTAATACTACGTTGTGCATAATGATGGTTTTTAATTATCCATCAAATATGAACAGGGAATTTTGTGGGGATTTCTAGGGAATTTTCCTTGCTAATCCCCAATTAACCCTTTCTCTTTTAAACATTGTTCGGTTACTACCCAGTTGTTGGATAACCTTCTTACGGCATTTAACCAGTCTTTTGATATGTTTTGTAAGTCAGTGGATTTGTTTAAGTCGTATTTTGAAACAGTCCTTACCGCTCTATAAAATCCATCGGCAGTCTTATCATAAGAGCTAAAAAGGGCTGAGTCTTCTTTAATTTGTTTTGCATTCAAACCGCCATCGGTTCTATTAACAGGAATCTGCTTACCTTCTGAGTATAAATCGAAGATATAAGCTAATGCGTATTCTTTAGCTATAAATTTTATCGAACCTGACTTTTCGCTTTGCTGATCAGGTAAGGCTTGTTCACATTTATCAAAATCTGCGAATAGCTCAGGGTATCTGTTGATTTGTTCCTCGACCTTACTTACAATACCTGAATAGTATCCAAAGTCCCTTATAACCTTATGCGATAAAATGAAAGGATAATTATATTTCACATAGCTCCATCCCTGATGTGTACCGATGTGATTAATGTGAAAAAAGTTTGAGCGGATGTCTGTTACATATTTTTTTGCATTCGTGCCATAAAGAGTGTCCGTTGAGATTTTGTGTTCTGATTCGAAAAACAGCTCTCCTTCTTTGTAGGAATCAACGTATGTATCAAGATACTCCCTGCCGTTTATTTTAGTTTCTGTTTTTGTATCCATATTCCTACCCTCTAACTCTGATGAGGTGAAAATCACACACAATTCAGGGGTGTAGACTTTTACAGAACCAGAACCTACATTAAAAGCTATGTATCCATGATCATTGATATTTCTTTGAAAGCTCTTATAGTTCCCACTGTTTTGCACTTCTTTGTTTTCAAAACGGGTGAGCCAAAATCGCGTGTCTTTGTTGACCTCAACTGAATGATTTGTTTCCGTGCTCTTTGGTTGCAATAGCCTATTTTTTTCCTGAATCAAAAACTCCAACCATTTTGCACGAGTGTATGTAGTTTCGATACTTGTCATTATTTCGGAACTCTCATTACATTCAGCTATAAATTTTTGATAATCACAAAGAAAATTGTGGATGTATTCACCTTCAAAAAAATTGTCCTCATCAAAGACGCTACTATCAAAATGATAACTCGTAAAAGGCCAGCCGCTATCAAGAATATTCGACATTCTATAGATTTCATTGTCGAGTACTTTTAAAGTATTTTCTGTACTGAAATACTTTGTCCTACCAAGGGTTTCAAATTTCCACATCTCTAGATTTAATCTAGATTTGAAATATTCCTTGAAAAGGTTAAACTCATCTTGATTTCTCATTTATTCCCCATTAAGAGTTAATTCAATTCTCTCTCAAATATTGGGTCATAATTCGATTAATCAAAATCCATTATTTGATTCGCAAAATCTTTTTTGGTAGAATTATCAAATCCTGCAAAATAATTTTGAGTGGTCTTGATATTCCCATGGCCTAGACTTTCTTGCAGCAATTCCATAGAAGCACCTTTTCTAATGGACGTTGTGGCAAAACTATGTCGGGCCCAGTAGGGGGAGATTTCTTTTGGGAGGTCATTCGCTACACATAGTTTTTTAAGGTGTTGACCTAAGAATCGATTAAAATTTTTAATCTTTTTGTGCTGTTGTTCGGGGGTATCTCCCTCGGAGATAATACTAAAAACAAAATCGTTGGAGTTGCTACTTTGCTTCTTATATTTTTCGATAACATTTAACGAAAAATCATTTAGATAGACAACTATAGGCTTCAGGTTTGCCTTGGAGGTCTTTAAAGTCTTGGCTCGGTAAAAGTAGATCTTATCTCCATCAATATCTCGGTTGCGAAGCTGTGCTATATCTTTAGTATTAATACCATTACACGCATATGAAAAAAACCAAAAATCTTTAGCTCTTTGCTGCTCTTGAGTGTCGGGAGTAGAATTATATAAGATTTTTAGCTGATCCGTTGATAGAGCTTTTTTTACTCCTCGTGAGGCAGGAACCTGGTATTTTCGCTTACCAAATGGATAATGAGTTCGTTCGATTTCATTTTCTGCAATGGCATCATTAAAAAGAGTTCGCAACGCTCTTAAATACATACTCACTGTCGTCAGACTTTTATTTGTTGTATTAACCATAAAATACTCATAATCACTCAGCCAATCAGGCGTGATGTCGTAAAATGTTAATTGACCGTAGTCTTGATTTTTTATGGTTGAGCTGAATTTAATCAATGACTTCTGGCTCAGTTCATAGTTACTCGCAGTTCCAATACGGTCATGACTTCTCAGTGCATGAATCTTTTGCTCGTAGTTGTATTTAAGATTAACCCCATCTCCTTTTTTTCGATAGAGACGTTTTTCAAATTGATCGAAGGAAAATGGATTTAGTTTGGAGGCGACCTCATTAGCCCTATTTTCCATTGCTTGCAATTTCAACCGGATTTGTCTGTATTCTGAACGAGGCTTCGTTGTTTTCCAGATACTTTTGAATTCTTTTTCAATGAACTCAAATTGGGTTGAATACATTTTTTGTTTCTGAGTTACTGAGTCATAAACACGTAACTTCACAGGAAACTTTCCGCTAGCTTTAGCTCTCCTAAGATCAAGGTAGACGGAAATAGAATATGCTGATGTCATTCCATTGTTTTTATTAGTTGCATAAGATTTGCATAAAATTACACAAAACAACAACACAAAAAACCATTATCACCAACAACTAAAACTTAACAATAATGAAGAAAAACAAAGAATCGCAAAAGAAAACAATAGTAACACAAATAATCAAAATCTGCTTTGGGAGCAGGAGGTCGCAGGTTCGAATCCTGCCACCCCGACAACAAAAAGCCTTGCAACGAAAGTTGTGAGGCTTTTTTTGTACCCTTACGACTCAAACTTGTTTGAAGGAGTAAGGGGACGAAAAAAGCACCACGAACGAAGTGAGTGGAAGGCTTTTGTTGTCTATCCCCAAACCAGGAAAACGCGAACGAAGTGAGCGTAATCCTGCCACCAAATCTATTCTATTTAAAGAACGAAAAAAGCCTGATCCGCGAAGCGGAGTCAAGGCTTTTTGTTGTCGAACCTCCCATTCAGGATCACGCGAACGAAGTGAGCGTAATCCTGCCACATATATCGGGCAACGGGCATCGGGCATCAGGCAACGGGCATCAGGAAAATAGAAGGAATGAGGAATTTGGAAAACCCCACCTCCTCCCTATTCCCTATCTTTAACTCATGATTCTCATTTCAGCGTTATCCCTAGTTATTGGGCTTTTGTACCTCGCGTGGTTCCGTTCTAAGGACCTTTACGAACCCGAACCGTGGTTACCCATGATCATTGCAATGTTGGCCGGAGGAGCCTTATCGGTTTTCTTTTCTTTATTCATTTACAACTTTGTGCCCCTAGAGCAAAACTTCATAGATGCGTTTGGCGTAGGGTTGATTGAAGAATTTGGAAAGGGATTGGCCTTTGTCATACTACTCCCCTATTTAAAAAAAGAAATGAATGAGTTGGTAGACGGTGTGATCTACATGAGCTCTGTAGCCCTGGGCTTTGCCGTTATAGAAAATGTATTCTACGCCATTAGTTCAGACTCTCCCTACCAGCTGTTGGCTATGAGAGCGTTGACCTCAACCATAGGGCATATTTCATTTTCTGCCTTTATGGGAGCGGCGGTGGTCATTCACTTGCGCGAAGCCAAAAACTACATAGGCATTTTGTGGAGTTATCTTTTCGCAAGCACCCTTCATGGTCTGTACGATGCCGTGCTGTTTGAAGTTCAATTGAATATTTTCTTTAGCGTGATATACATCGGAGGAGCCATCGTTCAATACAACATCCTGAAGCTCCTATTGAGTTACAGCTTATATAGACCGCCCTTTGATGCGAGATTTTTTATCCCCTCACCATCACCGACAATCCCCACCTGTCCCCATTGCGGAAACGAGAAAAATCTTCGAACGGGAGTCTTTGTAAAAATTGAAAAAACCACCTGTCCTAATTGCGGGAGGACGTCCTTGGATTCAAAATCTACACGCAAGGCATTTTCGTATTTCCGCCCTTTGTACAAGTGGAATCAGATTCTCAAGAGAAGCAAAGGGAAGGGCAATATACCGCTCAATGATTTGGGAACCATTTACTTTAAGCTCAAAGGAGATTTCTTGGTGTTTGAGGAAAGTGAATTCAAGCCCTGGGTTTTTCAGCAAAACGTTCACGACAGAAATCAATTGATTCTGCATAGATTCTACCAGCCCATTACCAAGATGATGGGTTTTGAGAAAATTGTAGAAAGGGAATATCAGGAGTGATTACTCGGCAGTGGAAACGTTCGCACTTTGGGCCGCATTCATTTCGGCGGAAGCCAATAAGTAATTGACAGCAATGGGATTGAAATCGTTGGGGCGTTCCACGTTTACCACGTGACCACATTCTGGAATGACCTCCAAGGTCGCCAACTCGTGATCTTCTACCAATTTTTGAATACTGGGCAAAAACATGTGATCCTCCTCACCCATGATGTAAAGGGATTTGTGCTGACCTTGATTTATCCGAAAATACTTGAGGAGTGGATTGACTTCAGATACCAAGGTAAACCAACGCTTAAATTCCTTTTGATAGAGCTTCTTGGCCTCTCGAACAAAAAGGTTTCTACTCTCTTTGTGCGTCTTTTTGGGCATGATAATAAAGGCAAACAGCTTGTAGAGCAATAGGTAGGGAATCACGGATTTTAGCGCAGCTCCTACTCTCATGAGAACCTGACCTCTCAAATTGAGCTTCATAACAGCTCCCCCCATTACCATCTTCTGAACTTTCTGAGGGTAACGCTCGGCGATCTCTCTGATGATGATGGTACCCAATGAGATTCCCACAAAATGGGAACTCTTGATCTTGAGGTGGTCAATAACCTCTACAATTTCGTCACCAATGGTATCGAAGTTATACCTCTTGAGTTTTTCGTACACTCCTCCTTTGGACTTACCATGACCGCGCAAGTCTATCATTAGCACATTAAAATGAGCCTGAAACGCGCGAATCTGTTTGTACCAGATGGTGCTGCTACCTCCGGCGCCGTGGACAAAAGTGACCCATGGACTATCGGGTTTGCAGGGGTAGGTCGTGTAATGGAGCATATAGTGTAAACCCCCAAACGGGGAACTTGTTTGGCACAAAAGTACCCAAAATCTCGGGGACAGAAAATTCAATGCCATTTGGCTCTTATTCCCAAGGCGTTATATTTGAATTTGCCAAAACAAACTACAATTCCAAATCGCGTTGAAAAACTCATCTAAATTCAAGGCCCTTGGGCCCGGAATTCTCTTTGCTAGCACGGCCATTGGCGTTTCCCACCTCGTTCAGAGCACCCAGGCGGGAGCTCAATATGGGTGGGGATTACTCTGGGCAGTTCTATTAGCAAACCTCCTCAAATATCCCTTTTTTGAATACGGAACGAGGTACACGAGCTCCACGGGAAAGTCCACCATAGAAGGGTACAGAACCCTAGGAAAAACACCTTTGAGGATTTATCTCGTGGTGGCGGTGATTTCTATGGGGTTTGTGACGGCTGCGGTTGGATTTGTAACCGCGGGTTTTATGCAAAACCTTTTGGGTATTGATTGGCCCATACTGGCCCCCATACTACTCTTTGTCTTTTGTGGAGCACTTCTGGTTTCTGGCAAATACCAAACATTGGACAGACTGATCAAGGTCTTGGGAATGGTCTTAGTCATTACCACGCTCATCACATTTGTTGCTGTCTTATTCAAAGGACCTCAGGGATCCATTGACTCCAGTAAAGCCTTTGAATTCCCCACCTCAGGAATAGGCGTCTTCTTTTTACTCGCGCTGATGGGTTGGATGCCCACAGCGGTAGACATCAGTGCTTGGAGCAGTTTGTGGCTCTTGGAAAAACAAAAAACTTCAGGGGTGAAAATTTCTAAGAAAGACGCGCTCTTTGATTTTAACCTCGGGTACATCATAACTTCCGTCCTCGCCATTTGCTTTTTGATTTTGGGAGCCTATGTGATTTACGGAACGGACAATACCCTTCCCAATGGGGCGGCAGCCTTTGCCAATGGGGTGATTGGTTTGTACACAAATTCCTTGGGAGACTGGTCTTACGCAATGATTGCTGCTTGTGCCTTTTCCATTATGTTCAGTACATGCATTACCGTAATTGATGGCTACGCCCGAGCGGTTAAGACGAGTATTGAAGTGTTGAAATCCAGAGATTCTGATTCCCATAAAAAACCGAAAGGCCTGTCGTATACCTTCTACATTGTATTGACGTCTTTGGCCGGGCTCTCTCTAATATTCTTCTTTTCCAATATACACTGGGGCATGAAGGGGTTGGTCAACGTGGCTACTACCACCTCTTTTTTGGTAGCGCCCATCATCGCCATTTACAACCACCGACTGGTCAATAAAAAGCGAATTGGAGAAGATACTCCCCCCACTTGGATTCGCGTGATTAGTTATGCGGGACACGTTTTTTTATGGGGATTTACTGCGTATTTTTTGTGGGTGCAGTTTGAGAGGTGGGTATTTTAGGTTAATCGCTTCGCAAATCAAAACTTCGTGAGAGGGGGATTACTCCCTCGCTTCGCTCGGTCATGATGCCCGTGGAGGTGGACCTCAAACATTCTTAATTCCTTCGCTAGCGC
>CBFHSF010000002.1:34998-57900 GCA_965658445.1 uncultured Schleiferiaceae bacterium
GAAATACTCACGAATACTTTGTGGGATTTAAGAATGTTTGGGGAGAGGGGGATTTCGCTGCGCCGCTACGCGGCTTGCGACATCCCGGAGGGGGAACCGTAACAACAAGCAAAGCCTAACTCGCAAATGCGAGTCGCTTTTTTGGTTCTTGAAATTTTGCTGAAGCGAGCTTCGAAAAATTTCACAAACAAAAAAGGCTTCCTTTTCAGGAAGCCTTTGCTTGTTGTTGCGGTGAGAGGGGGATTCGAACCCCCGGTACGGTTTCCCGCACGCATGTTTAGCAAACATGTGGTTTCAGCCACTCACCCACCTCACCGTGGGGTGCAAATATAAATATTCAAAGACTTTCGGCAAGAAGTGTTGCGGAAAAAAATTGATGTAAAATAGAATTTATCGTAATGGCCTTTTAATCAGGATATTCTATGCGGAGGTGGTAGATATTTAGGAGCTTTTTGGCAAATACCGCCTTAATTTCAAGGATTTCCTTGAGGGTGATGTCGGCATTTTCAAATTGTCCTTCTTGCATCTGATGGTTGATGATGCGAGTTACCAAGTCCGTAACGGAGCTTTCTGTGTATTCTTTGAGGCTCTTTGAGGCCGCTTCTACGGAGTCTGCCATCATGAGAATGGCCGTTTCTTTAGAGAAGGGCTTGGGGCCTGGGTAGGTGAAAGGTTCCAAATCGCCTTCCTTGTCTGGGAAGGATTTGATGTATTGTCTGTAAAAGTATTGAACCGTAGACGTTCCGTGGTGGGTGCGGATAAAATCAATGATGGTCTCTGGCAACTTGGCCTTCTTTGCGCGTTTGATTCCATTGCTGACGTGACCGATGATAATCTTGGCGCTCTCCTGGAAGCTGAGCTCGTCATGTGGGTTTACGCCAGTGGTTTGATTTTCCACAAAGTAAAAGGGCGCATCCAGTTTTCCGATGTCGTGGTACAAGGCTCCCGTGCGTACCAAAAGGGCATTGCCGCCTACGGCTAGTGTGGCAGACTCTGCCAAATTAGCCACCTGCAATGAATGCTGGAAGGTACCTGGAGCCTTTTCTGAAAGTTCTCTGAGGATGGGAGAATTGGTATCGGAAAGTTCCAAAAGCGTTACGTCGCTGACCAATCCAAATATCTTTTCGAATAGGTAAATCAATGGGAAGGCAAACAAACTCAAGAAACCATTGATGCCAAAGAATCCCAAAACCAATAGGTCATCAAGATCTACTGTCCCCTCTTGGATGATGGTAAAGCCCAAGAAGACAATCATGTAGATGGCCGTAATTTTTAAGGAGGCCGTAAAGAGCTGTGCTCGTTTAAAGATTCCCGTTACGGTGAGAATGCTGAAGATACCGGCAACAAACTGCAAGAAGACAAATTCAAATCCGTTGGGGGCCAAAAATCCAATGAGCAAAATGGTTACGATATGGGCAAACAAGGCCAATCGGGTATCGTAGAAGGCCCTCAGAATAATCGGTAATATGGGGAATGGCGTCAGGTAAATCCACGACGGATTGTATCCCACTACCACCTTGGCCAAGATAACCATGACCACCATGTTGAAAAGCACAAGGGTTAAGCTCGTGCTGTTCTCCAAAATATGGGATCTAAAGTGACTTAGGAAGAGGAAGAGCATGTAGAGCAAGGTTCCCACCAAGAGAATCTGACCTCCCAAAACCAGATAAAAACTGGAACGGTTGGCAAAGGATCCCTCATAGGCATTTTTAATGGAGCTCAGTTTATTGAAAATTTGCTTGTCCACAATGTTTCCCTTAAACACAATATTTTCTCCTTGCTGAACCAAACCTTGGGTGGTAAGGACTTTTCCCAATTGACTTTCTAAATACGCATCCGTGGTCTTCTTGTCAAAGAGGACAGAGTAATTCAAGGCGCCCAAGGCAAAGGCTCTGATTCTTTCGTCTTGGCTGAGAATGCTATCCGTAAGCAAAACGTCCTTGGCCTGATTTAGGCTGTAGAAATTATTGATGTCCAAGTTTTCATTGACCCCGTCTTGATTGATAAGCAAGGGTTTGTTGGGTTGTACTTCGATTTCTGAAGTCTGAATCAAACCCTTCTCATAAATGGAATTGAGAAGTCTTCTGGCGTGCAGTGCCACTTCACCGTCAGGTGATAGCGTAGAGTCCTGAACCTCGATCAAAGAGGTTTCAAATTTTTGAATTTGCAAGGGCCCCTCATCGGGAAGGCGTTTGAAAAAGAGGGGGCTTCGTGCAGAAATTTCTCCTTTCTCTGTATCGATATCGGCTTGTGATCGAATGATGGCGAAGTCAAATGGCGCCACGTAATCTTCGTGCAGCCAAGGCTTTCCCTTCTGGAATTCGTACTTAAACGAACCCTTTCTCGGCAGTACGTAAACCACGATGCTCATGGCAAAGAGCAACAAGAAAAGGTTGTAGAGAAATTGGTGTCTTTCCTGTATAAACAGAATAAATTTTTTCATCAAAGAGAATCTGCTGGTTAGGTGGCACAGGCCAAAAAGGCTACTGCCCTCTTTGTTCAAATATAGGAAATCAGAAGGTCCCTCCAATTGCCTTTTATTCCCTAAATTCGCGAGACCAAGAATAGAATCAAAAAAACACATAATGAAGGAAGTTGTAATTGTATCTGCCGTACGTACCCCCATGGGTAGCTTCAACGGCAGCTTGTCTTCTGTCCCCGCTACACAACTGGGAGCTACGGCTATCAAAGGAGCGGTTAGCGCAGCAGGCATTGATCCCTCAGCGGTTCAGGAAGTAATCATGGGAAATGTGCTACAGGCCAACCAAGGCCAAGCACCCGCCCGTCAAGCCGCCATCTTTGCCGGTTTGAGCAACGAGATCCCCTGTACTACCGTAAATAAAGTTTGTGCCTCAGGAATGAAGGCTGTGATGATGGCGGCTCAGGCCATTAAGGCCGGCGACGTTGACATCGTCGTGGCGGGCGGAATGGAGAACATGTCTTCCGTACCTCACTACCTAGGCAATGGCCGTACCGGCCAAAAATTGGGCGATATGAAATTGGTGGACGGTCTCGTAAAAGACGGTCTTACCGATGTATACAACAACGTTCACATGGGAAGCTGTGCTGAAGTTTGTGCTGAAGGCATGGAGTTCTCTCGCGAAGAGCAAGATGCCTTTGCATTGGAATCTTACCGCCGTTCTGCGGAAGCTTGGAGTGCAGGAAAATTCAACGCGGAAGTCGTTCCCGTAGAAGTTCCTCAGAGACGCGGTGACGCCATCGTAATTTCTGAAGACGAAGAATACAAAAACATCAAAGCAGAGAAAGTACCTGCGTTGCGTCCTGTATTTAAAAAGGACGGTACGGTAACTGCCGCCAACGCCTCTACTCTTAACGACGGAGCTGCCGCCATGGTAATCATGTCCAGAGAAAAGGCAGAAGAAATGGGGCTTAAGCCTCTTGCGGTACTCTCTTCTTACGCAGATGCTGCACAGGAACCAGAGTGGTTCACTACGGCTCCTGCCAAGGCTGTGCCCATTGCCATTGGCAAAGCGGGACTTACGGCTGACGACATCGATTACTACGAGCTAAACGAGGCATTCTCTGTTGTGGGATTGGCCAACATGAAGCTCCTTGATATTTCTGCAGACAAGACCAATGTTAACGGTGGCGCGGTTTCTCTAGGACACCCTTTAGGATGTTCAGGTGTTCGCATCATGGTAACCCTGATTCACGTCCTTAAGCAAAACGACGCAACGTATGGTGCGGCGGGTATTTGTAACGGAGGTGGCGGTGCTTCTGCTGTGGTTATCAAGAACGAGAAATAGGCTTGAGAAATAGGCTATAATCTATAGAATAAAACAAAATCCTAAGAGGTAAAGGGGCGGATTCGTCCGCCCCAACTCTTTACTGCATGCAATACGGCGTTTGTACTTTAAGCATCATCCCTATGAGAGGGGAACCCAGCGATGCCAGTGAGATGGTCAATCAGGTACTCTTTGGTGAGGCCTTTAAGATTTTGGAATCCAACGCCAAGTGGAACTTGGTGCGATTAGCTCACGACAAGTACGAAGGTTGGATTGACGTAAAGCAGACCCAACTCATCTCCGAAGAAGAATACCTCAAATGGGTAAACGCAGGTCATCCATTGGCCAATGACGCCATAGGACTCGCCCGATCCGACAACGAAGCTCACAACGTGGTTATGGGCTCTCCCCTTCCCTATTACAAGGATCAAAAGGTTCTTTTCCCACAAACTGAATTTACCTTTCACGGAGATATTACCAACCAAAAGCGAGAAAAATCAGAACTGATAGATATCGCTTACAGCTACCTGGATGCTCCCTATCTCTGGGGAGGTCGTACTCCTTTTGGAATAGATTGCTCTGGATTTACTCAAATGGTCTATCGTTTGGGTGGTTACTCTCTAAATCGCGATGCAAGCCAACAGGCCAAGCAAGGGGAAGTGCTTTCATTTATTGAAGAGGCCGAACCCGGTGACCTTGCATTCTTTGACAATGCCGAAGGAAAGATTATTCACGTGGGAATTATTCTTGAAAACCACTACATCATTCACGCTTCGGGAAAAGTTCGATTGGACCGATTGGATCAAAGTGGGATTTACAACGCAGAGTTGGATCAACACACGCATAAGTTGCGCGTGATGAAGAGAATGTTCTAGAGTTGTTTTTGGTTTCGGTGTTTTGATTTCGGTTTTTTGAATCAATGTTTGATTCGACGGACCCAACGCTTTGGAACCGAGTCTATTCTCCACCGAAATCTTTAAATTATCACAAAATTTTATCCGAAAATTATACTAAGTTAGAATACGTATCGTTTTTATGATAAACCGACTGTCTATCTATCAAAGCTACAATCCATGACCAAGAAATACCGCTTCAAAAAGTTCAGGGTCCAACTCAAGAAAAATCAAGTAATTACATTGAGCTCTCTCGACCACATCGAACTTTGGCGTCTCCGTTATCCTCAACTGAAAATCTTGGAAATCACCTCTCACACTACTTTGTAGCTCGCTCCGAAAAAACGGACAACTCGAATAACTTATTCTCGAACTAATTTCTTGGCTTCGTACACGCGCTCTTCCAAGCGCAAGAGCTCCGCACGGTCTTCTTCGGATTTTTGAGTGTAGTATTGGGTCTTCTCTTTGGCCAAGCTGATTTCAGTTTCCCATTCGCGGATTTCGCTTTCCAAATCAAAAATATCCTCTCGCAAATCCTTCTCTTCGTCCTGAGAATCCTCTAGGTTGTTTTCGTATTCTTTGAGACTCTTTTTGAGCACTTTACGCTGTTCTTTAGTTTCGGCGTTGGCCAACTGCGCTTTGTTGCTTTCTATCTGACCTACGATGCGATCTTGCATATTTTTTTCGATGGAAATCTTTTGCTCCTTCTGACGGATTTCTACACGGTTTTCTTCAATGTCCTCCAGGAGGTTTTCTCTCTTCTTTACGTATTTCTTAACCTCGTCTTCATGGTCGTCCAAAAGGTCTTCCCTCTCGTCGACCATCTTGCCAAGCTGTTCCACCAAAATCTCTGAGACAAAACTCAACAGTCTCTTTTCCAAAACCCAGTAATTGGGGTTGGTAGGCTCGGTGACAATTCCCGTTGAATCCTCAAAAACGAAAAAGACCATAAGCCCGCCTCTTTGCTGCACAAAGTCAGAGGTAGAAACAAAAGGACCGGTCAAGGGAGCTTCAAAAGAGACACCAGAAATTTTGACCTGAGTGCCTACTACTTCTGTCTTTCCTGTGGCGTGGTCCTCTATGTGATCTTCCCACAACTCCATTCCGGTTTCGGTTTGGGCATTGGGAAAGAAAAAGGCCAAGGCCGGTTGTCCCGCTAGGTTTACAGAATCTTTGACGGTGTATAGACTAGATCCAGAATTGGATTGGGCTTGCGCCGAAAGGGTGAATGCAAGTCCTGCAGAAAGGGTAAATAACTTCAATGAATTCTTCATGGTGGAATGAAATTAGTTTGAAAATAGGGTACGTTGGTGACCCTAAAATAAAAAAAGCTCCGCAATTGTGCGGAGCTTTTGGCAAATGCTATGTTTCTGTATGTTTCTCTTTCTTTACTCGAAAGTAGAAATGGTCTTCTTGATGATCTCAATACACTCCATCAATTGCTCCTCTGTCATTACGAGTGGTGGAGCAAAACGAATGATGTTTCCGTGGGTTGGTTTTGCCAACAATCCGTTATCTTTTAATGCCACACAGATATCCCATGCGGTTGAGCTATCCGGAGTGTCGTTGATGAGAACGGCATTGAGCAATCCCTTTCCTCTAACCATTTTTACCAAAGACGATGTTTCTGCAAACGCGTTGAGCTCTGAGCGGAAGATTTCTCCCAATCTACGGGCATTCTGGGTTAGCTTCTCCTCTTCAATAACCTCAAGAGCAGCCGTGGCTACTTTGGCGGCCATTGGGTTTCCACCGAAGGTAGAACCGTGTTGACCGGGCTTGATAACATCCATAATCTCATTGTCTGCCAAAACCGCTGAAACAGGATAAACCCCACCGGAAATGGCCTTACCCAAAACGATCATATCGGGACGAACGTAATTGGGAGCGTTTCTCTCACAAGCCGCCTCACAAGTACAATCTCCACAAGTGGCAAGCAATGCACCGGTTCTTCCAATTCCCGTTTGAACCTCATCAGCAATCAACAAGGCGCCAGCTTCTGTACACAACTCTCTGGCTGTGGTCATAAACTGAGCGTCGGGAACATTTACTCCGGCTTCTCCTTGAATGGGCTCGACGAGGAAACCGATTACATTGGGTTGTGCCAAAGCTTCTTTTAGGGCAGCAGTATCGTTGTATGGAATCTTAATAAACCCAGGTGTGTACGGTCCAAAGTTCTTGCGAGCATCCGGATCGTTAGAGAAGGAAATAATGGTAGTGGTTCTTCCGTGGAAGTTGTCCTCAGCTACAACAATTACTGCTTCGTTCTCAGCAATGCCCTTTTTCTCATATCCCCATTTTCTGGCGAGCTTAATGGCCGTTTCTACTGCCTCAGCTCCTGTGTTCATGGGAAGCACCTTGTCAAAGCCAAAGTACTCCGTCACATATTTTTCAAAAGCTCCCAACGCATCATTGTAAAAAGCTCTGGAAGTCAACGTCAATGTTCCCGCTTGTTCTGCAAGTGCTCCTATGATTTTAGGATGACAATGTCCTTGATTAACGGCAGAGTACGCCGAAAGAAAATCGTAATATCTAACACCTTCTACATCCCACATATACACGCCTTCTCCCTTGGCTAAAACCACGGGAAGCGGGTGATAATTATGGGCTCCGTAACGGTCTTCTAAAGCAATGCAATCCGCTGATGAAAGGGATTGAGGGGTCATTGTTGATTCCATTTTTTATTGATTTTCCACAAAGGTAAAAGAAACACCCGGTTATCAAACCCGTATTTTTCGATAAACAGGCATTATTAGTCCGTCTAATTTCCTTAAGTTTAGTCACTTAAACTAAACTTTAATCGTATGAAGAAATTTTACTTGCTTTCAGCATTACTTATTTCTACGCTGATGAGCGCGCAGTACTACTACGTGCCCAGCACTGGATTCGGAAATCCAGGACCCTTAAACACCGATGCCGAGTTCCCACTTGGAGGTGGACTAGACGCTTCTTGGACAGGTATTCAGGGCCCTAGCAGCACCCCCGTTTGGAGTGCAACACAAACACTACCCTTTTCTTTTAACTTCAACGGAGTGGCTGTAACACAGTACAAGGTATCTACCACTGGAGTATTGACTTTTGACGTAGCTGCCGCAACGGCACCTTCGGATGCAAACGCCAACTTACCAAGTGCAAACATTCCCGATCAGTCTATTGTAGTATGGGGAATCAATGGTTCAGGAACCAATGACAACATCGTAACCAAGACTTTTGGTACAGCAGGTTCTAGACAACATTGGGTATTCTTCTCCTCTTACAGTGTTACTGGCCAAACGGGCTGGAACTACTGGTCTATCGTATTGGAGGAAGGGTCTAACAAAATTTACATTGTAGACCAAAGAAACAACATGACCGCTAACGGTTTAACGTTGGGTATTCAAGTAGACGCTTCTACAGCTTATGAAGTTGCAGGATCTCCAAACATCAACTGTAACAACACACAGTCTCTGTCTGATCAATCAGACAACACGTACTTCGAATTTATTCAAGGTACTCAGCCAGATTACGATATGGCAGGAGGTGATGTTAACATCGACAACTTCTTAATCTTGAACAACGGTCCTTTCTCCATTGAGGCCGAGTTCACCAACTTGGGTACGCAGACGATTACTTCTGCTGACATGAACTACTCTATCAACGGAGGCACTCCGGTTACTATAGCGGTTTCAGGATTTTCTGCCGCGCCATACGCATCCGTTACTTTGACTCACCCAACAGCTTGGGCTCCTACGGCAACAGGAACTTACACTGTAGACGTGTGGTTGTCTAACCTCAACGGTAACGCTGACGGAAATACAGGAAACGACATGGCCATGGCCACTACCAACGTAATGGACAACTTTGCCGTTCGCAAGCCTTTGTACGAAACGTTCACTTCTTCTACTTGTGGCCCCTGTACTCCAGCGAACACCACAATGGAAGGTTTGTTTGCCGACGCGCAAAACCAAGGAAAATACGTTTCTCTTAAGTACCAAATGAGCTGGCCCGGAACAGGAGATCCTTACTACACAGCAGAAGGGGGTAGTCGCAGAAACTACTACGGCATCACCTCAGTACCTCGCGTAGAAATTGACGGAGGTTGGGACGGAAACGGAAACAGCTTGACGCAACAAATTATGGACGACGCTGCTGCGGTGCCTTCTTTCATTGAAATCAATGGAGACTACGGCGTAGTAGGACAAGATGTAACCATAAATGTTGCCATCAACCCACTAGAAGACATCACTTCTTCTGACTTGAGACTATACGTTGCCATCTCAGAAAGAGAGACTTTTAACAACGTAAAATCGAACGGTGAGACTGAGTTCCACAACGTGATGAAGAAAATGGTTCCGGATGAAGGAGGCACAAGTCTTAGCTCTTTGATTAAAGGTCAAGTAGAGAACAATTCATTCTCTTACACCTTCAACGGATCTTACCGTCTTTCTAATAACGCAGGTGACCCCATTGACCACGCTACTGAGCATTCGGTAGAAGAGTTTTGGGATCTATTGGTGGTAGCTTGGGTTCAAGACTTCTCTACCAAAGAGGTTCTTCAAGCCAACTACTTGACGAAAACCATTTCTCTAGAAGAGAGCGGATACATCAACGGTGTTAAGGTATTCCCTAACCCCGCAAGCGATCAGCTTTCTGTTTCTATGGACTTGTACCGCGATGCTGACGACGTGAGCATGAGTGTTGTAAACACTTTGGGACAGCAAGTAATTTTCGAAGATTTTGGAACGATTGCCGAAGGTAACTTCGAGCACCGCTTTGACGTTTCTTCTCTCCAGCCAGGGATGTACATTCTAAAAGTACAGTCTGGAGACAAGTCGTTGATCAAGCGTTTTATCGTTCAATAATAGACGACCTTAACAGTCGACTTTGAGTAGAGATTTCTCTGCTCCAACCTACCTACTTTACAACCGGGTCCTTCAAGGGCCCGGTTTTTTTTGTCTGCACTTTTGGCACATGGTAATTGAACGTACCTTTGCGCCATGGGAAGAAAGAGAAAAGTAATTCACCTAGAAGGTATTGAATTAACCCGCGCGGGAGCGAAAGGGAAATCCATTGGACACACAGAAGATGGACGCGTTGTCATGGTTGCAGGAGCCGTTCCTGGAGATGTAGTAAACATTCGCGTAACCAAGAAAAAAAAGAGCTACCTGGAGGGGGTTCCCACAGAATTTAAATCCCTGAGTCCCGATCGCATAGAACCCAAATGTGAACACTTTGGTATTTGTGGCGGATGCAAATGGCAAAATGTAGATTACACCAAGCAATTGGAGTACAAACAATCTGAGGTAGAAAACAACCTCAAGCGCATTGGCCATGTGGAAGTAGAAAACCTCCTTCCCATTGAACCTTCTCAGGACATCTACCACTATCGCAATAAATTGGAATTCACCTTCTCCAACCAAAAGTGGTTAACGGAAGAGGAAGTAAAATCTGATGAGGAATTTGATCGCAACGGCCTCGGTTTCCACAAGCCGGGAATGTGGGACAAGGTCATTGACATTGACAACTGTTACCTTCAGCCGGAGCCTTCTAACTCCATTCGCAATTTTGTGAAGCAATACGCTTTAGAAAACAAGCTGGCCTTCTTTAACCTCAGAGCTCAGGAAGGTTTGTTGAGAACGCTCATGATACGCACCGCCATCTCTGGCGAAATCATGGTACTGTTTCAATTTTTTGAAAATGACACAGAAGCCATCAATGGACTCTTGTCTGCGGTCATGGAAAAATTCCCAGAAATCACCTCTTGTCAATACGTGATCAACCCCAAGGGGAACGATACGATTTACGATTTGGAAACCATCGTTTTCTCCGGTCGTGATCACATTGTGGAAGAGATGCCTAGTATTTTTGAAAACACAGCGCCTCTTCGATTTAAAGTGGGACCTAAATCATTCTATCAAACCAATCCCAAACAGGCGCATACCTTGTATGCAAAAGCCCTAGAAATGGCAGGTATTGAAGGGGGAGAAAACATTTATGACCTCTACACCGGAACAGGAACCATTGCCTGTTTCTTGGCGCAAAAAGCCGGAAAAGTCATAGGTGTAGAATCGGTACCCGAAGCCATTGAGGACGCACATTACAACGCAAAACAAAATGGTTTGACCAATGTGGATTTTGAGGTCGGTGACATGAAAGACGTCTTTACAGAAGACTTTATTTCTCGCCACGGTAAGCCAGACATCATTGTAACGGATCCTCCTCGTGACGGAATGCACAAAGATGTGGTTGAACAATTGAGAAATCTGAAAACGCCTAAAATCGTTTACATCAGTTGTAATTCTGCAACGCAAGCACGCGATTTGGATTTGCTAAAGGATTTGTACGATGTGAAAACTTCTTTGGCGGTTGACATGTTCCCACATACCCACCACATAGAAAACATCTGTGTGTTGGAGTGGAAAAATTCGTAAGAAATAGTAATATTTCTCAACGCTTTAAAAGCACTTAAAAAGTGAAATCAAAAAATCATACAGAAGATCCCGTTAATTGGGAATCCAGATATACAGAGCAAAACACAGGCTGGGACATCGGCTACCCTTCAACCCCATTGGCCGAATTCATTGACCAGTGGAAGGACACGGATGCAAAAGTCCTCATTCCAGGTTGTGGCCGCGGTTATGAATTGGAATACCTCTGGAAAACGGGATTCAAAAACGCCTACGGATTGGATATTGCCCCTTCAGCGAAAGCAGAGTTTTTAAAACGGGTTCCCGACTTTCCCGCAGACCAATTTCTCTTGGATTCATTTTGGGAATTGGACAGAACGTTTGATTTGATTTTAGAGCAAACCTTTTACTGCGCCATTCCCGTAGAAAACCGAGATCAATACATTGAAAAAATGAGTGATCTCCTGACTCCAAATGGGACATTGGCAGGACTGCTCTTTGATTTCCCCTTAACGGAAGTGGGTCCTCCCTTCGGCGGAAGCTTGAAAGAATACAAAGAGAGAATGGGTAGACTGGGAATGCTTCAAATAGAGCCCTGTCAAAACAGTATCAAACCCAGAATGGGCAAAGAATTCTTTTTCATTGCTCGAAAAGGGGATTAAACGTACTTTTGAAGCATCACTGATAGTTTATCGGAAAGATTAAAACGGCAACCATGGACAAGACCGAAGTACTGAGCCACGAACGCATAGAAATGATTTTAAACCGCCTGACTTGGGAGGTTTATGAAAAGCACGTCAACGAGACGGAAATCACCTTGGCAGGCATAGCGAAGCGCGGTTTTGCCTTGGCAGAAATCATTGCCAAAAGACTCATGGACATTTCTGACCTCAAGGTGAACTTGGTCAAGATTTCCATGGACAAGAAAGCGCCATTGGAATCTCCCATTGAAATCGATACGGACATTCAATCTTTGGCCAACAAGTGCATTGTGGTTATGGATGACGTTCTCAATTCAGGGCGCACGTTGATCTACGGTGTAAACCACTTTCTACAAGTTCCTATTAAGCGTTTGACCACGGTGGTTTTGGTGGACAGATCTCACAAGAAATTCCCCGTCAAGGCGGATATCAAAGGGATTTCTCTCTCTACCAGCTTGGCAGAACACATCTCAGCGGAAATCGAGAAGACACCTTATTCCGTGATGTTGTACTAGGACTTCACCCATTGGGTTTTGTCAGCACCCGTAGTAAGTCTCCTACCGGGAAGACCTTCAATAGCAGGAATTCCCAAATAGAAAAATCCCAGCGATTGGTCCTTGGCTTCAAGCCCCATAAAATCTCTGAGCTCATCAGAGAAAGCAACACTGCCCGTACTCCAATACCCACCCAAGCCTCTTTGATGAACGGCTAGCCAAAGGTTTTGAACGGCCATGGCTACGGCCAATTGCTCTTCTAATTCGGGAATTTTGGGATTGTCTCCCCTAGCCATTCCCAAAGCAATTACATGTGATGATTTGGCAATTCGATTTCTGATCTTGTCTTCACGAACGGTATTTTCTCCGTTGGTCTTTCGACTTTGTTCAATGAGAAAGTCCACCAAACGATTTTTTCCTTCTCCTGTATACACCACAAATCGCCATGGCTCGGTGAACCCATGGGTAGGAGCCCAATTGGCTAGTTCTAAGAGTTCTTCTACAGTAGAATCGGGTATGACAGAATCTGAAAACCTATCGGGCTTTACAGTGCGTCTATTGATGAGTATGTGATCAAATGAGCTCATGTTGTTTTGAGTTGAAGGGTGCTAAATGATTTTATTCTATTTCGAGTTTTGGGGGTGACCCAAGACGTGATTCCTGATTTGAGTCGCCAATTCTTCAGGACTCTCATTGGTGTCTATTGTGAAGGAAGCCTTTTCGTAAAACGCTCTTCTTTCAAAGAGGTGCTTTCCTAAAAACTCCGGAAGGTCCTCTTCCGAAACTCTGGCAATCATGGGACGATGTTCCAATTCGGCGCTAAGCCTAGAGACTAAATTGCCTATGCTGGTTCGCAAATAAACGGTGCGGCCCATAGAATTGATGACCTCCATATTATCGTAATAACACGGAGTTCCTCCTCCCACGGAAAGAATGTGCTCATCGGGAAGTTCCTCCTTCAATTCCAACAGAGCCTCTCGCTCCTTGCCTCGAAAGGAAATCTCTCCCTCCTCAAACAAATCAGAAATGGACTGATTGTATTTTTTCTCAATGTATTGATCCAAATCTGTAAAGGACCATTGGGTGAGTTTGGAAAGGGCTTTTCCGACGGAAGTCTTCCCGGAGCCCATATATCCCAAGAGTATTATCATGGTTCAAAGGTCATGTATTTTGCGTAAACTTCTAGTAATTACAGCGATAGAAATTCACAGAATGAGTGCCTCAAAAAAAGATTAAAAAGAGAACAAAAAAAACTTGAAAAAGGTTTGTGCGATTAGATTTCTAGCCTATATTTGCACCCGCTTTACAGAAGTAACAACGGATGTAAACAATGACTCCTTAGCTCAGTTGGCTAGAGCATCTCACTTTTAATGAGAGGGTCCTGGGTTCGAGCCCCAGAGGAGTCACAAAACGAGGGGAAGGATTTTTATCTTTCCCCTTTTTTCTCTCCGCTCATTTTTGATTTTATTAGATAATTCAAATTCCGGAGAGTCCAAGTCAAAAATTGAATTCGCGCTTATTAGAAGCTTATTTTTTATTTTTGACATCCTCCTGCCCAGGTGGTGAAATTGGTAGACACGCTACCTTGAGGGGGTAGTGACCTTACGGTCGTGCAGGTTCAAGTCCTGTCCTGGGCACTAATAAATGAAGCCAAATCTTTCGATTTGGCTTTTTTTGTGTCTTACAATGTGAGCCAAGTTTACTTGAGTGAACATTTAAACACAAAAAAAGATAGCCACTTTGTGGCGTTGGCTTCATTTTGACTTCGGCCGGACAGGACTCAATCGAGTCCGACGAAGGAGGACGAGATTAATTCCTGTCCTTTCCAGCGCAATACCTGATTTGACTTGGTTTTCTTTTCGACTTACTCCTTAACCAACCTCACAGGCATGCCCATATCCCACACGTAGTGGTACATGAAAAACTTGCGTGAGGAAGGATAAATCATGTACGCATGGCTGTTGTATCCGTCGTACACTGTTGAGGTCCACAAATACCCGTTGAGGCCGGCTTCTGCAAAACTTCCGTCTTTGTCCAAAAAGCCCGTTGGAAGCGCATCAAAACCAGAGGGAACAAAGAGGTCTGTAACATCTTGCCAAGCGGTTTCTGAATAAATCTCCATTTTGTTTTTGATCAAGAACTTTTGAAGCGCATCGTACTCTTCTTTAGTAGGCAATCGAAATCCGTCTCCTCCAATGCCCCTTTCGTCTTTCACTGCATGGCCATTGTAAAACTTGCCAAAGAGGTTGTCGTTGCTGGAGTCAAAATCATAAGATGCGCAGGCGGGTTCTCCGTTTTTATTGGCTTCTACCCACTCTTCGACGGAAGTCACAACACGAATGGGGTCTCCGTTAGAAAAAGATTCTCCCGCGTAGTTTTCTGTAGTCCAATTCAGTCCGTTTAGATGAACATAGGGCTCTTTGGTGGTATCTCTTTGAAAGTTGTTATTTCCCAAACCTTGACCAAAGACAGGCATCGTAATCAGAGACATCAAAATAAAAAAGAAAGTGTATTGAAATTTTGGAAGGCGGTAATTCATGTGTATCTGTGGATTATTGAACACCTAAAGCTAGCCAAAAAATATCCTATTTTTACATACACATTCGCACACTTTATAAGAGGGACGTTCATTCCCTCCAAAAACATCATCTACTCTCCCACTATGAGTCAAGATCAGACATCAACCACTACGAGAAGCTTTACGGTTCCTACTGCTTTGATTTGGTACCTCAAATTTCTAAGACGCTTTTTTCCAAAGGCATTTAAAAAGAATCTGTTGGCTATTTTTTTTAGACCCATTCCCTTTCCTAGACCAAAGAGAGAAGACGCATTTTACAACGAGGCAGAAAAAACGATATTCGAAGTCCCCTCAGATACCAACGACAATTTAAAAGCCATAGCGCATATAAAAGGAGACTTATCGAATCCTAAGATTGTTCTCATTCACGGTTGGAGCGGTCGAGGCACACAGTTCTACGCAATGGTTCCTCAATTGGTGGAAATGGGATATTGTTGTATTTGCCTCACAGCGCCTGCCCACGGAGAGTTTAAGGGAAAGTACACTCATATGCTACAATTTGCAGATACCATTCTAGAAGCTGAAAGGCGATGGGGTCCCATTGATACCGTTATTGGTCATTCCATTGGCGGACTGGCTTGCATGAACGCGATTAGAAAAGGAATGAATACGAAGGGCTTGGTAGTTCTGGGATCTCCTTCAAGAATTGAAAGCATTGTTGAGGACTTTGTATCCAACCTTCGATTTTCTGAGGAAGAAGTCAATATGCTTATCGATGTTCTCAAAGAACAGTTTTCCGAAGACTTTCCTAATTTCAACGCCTTTAAAATTGCCCAGACCTTGGAGATTCCGGGATTGGTGGTTCACGATGAAAACGACTTAGACGTCGCAATAGAAGAAGCTAAACTGACGCATGAAAATTGGAAAAACTCTGAGTTCTTGGAAACCGCTGGACTCGGTCATAGGAGAATCCTCAGCGATCAAGAAGTCATCAATAAAGTGTTAAACTTTGTTGAAACGACAACAAAGCCCGTGACTGAGGGTTAGTAGAATTGGAGACCCCTATTCCGCAATATTCATTTATTAACGCTACACGCATTAAAATTCACATCCAATGAAAACGATTGCAGTATTGGCCGCTATGCTGGCTATGCCATTTTTAGGGGCTTGTCAAACTCAAACCAAATCAGAAACTATGAAGACCGAGAACTTCCCCGTACAAAAAACGGAAGAACAGTGGAAAGCGGAGTTAACCGCAGAAGAGTACTCCATTCTAAGGCAAAAGGCTACGGAAAGACCCTTTACGGGAAAATACAATATGCACTTCGAGGAAGGCACCTACAACTGTGCGGGCTGCAACGCCCCTCTATTCTCCTCTGACTCAAAATTTGATTCCCACTGTGGATGGCCCTCATTCGATGCAGGAATTGAATCCGGAGCCATTGTAGAAGTCCTAGATAAATCTCACGGAATGGTCCGCACAGAAATTGTATGTGCCAAATGTGGTGGCCACCTAGGACACGTATTTAACGATGGTCCCACAGAAACAGGACTGAGATATTGTGTGAATTCTGTTTCAGTAGATTTTGCTCCCTCGGGATCGGACAAAACCGCCACCAAGGAATCTAAAGAGTCTACTGAGAAAAACGATTCGAAATAAATTCAGGAATAAGTTTCAGAATTAATTCAAACTCAATTTGGGTATCCTGCACGTAATCAACCGGTTGTAAAACCCTTCGATTTACGCATTAAAAAAAAGGTAAATATTTTTCTCAAAGCACTTGCATGGTTTACTTTTTGACCTATATTTGCACCCGCAATGACGCAATACTAGACGCCATCTAAAGGCAATAAAGTAGAGCAAATGCAGGAAAGGGCGATTAGCTCAGCTGGTTCAGAGCACCTGCCTTACAAGCAGGGGGTCACTGGTTCGAACCCAGTATCGCCCACAACTTTCAAAAAGCCTTCTCAGAAATGAGAAGGCTTTTTTTATTGTCTAAAATCTAAGTCATTGGTTCGAACCCTCCCGACGACTGTAGGGACGCCCATTTTGTGCTTGCACGGATTCGAAAACCCTGCAGTCTAACTACGCTGTCTTCATCCGCCTGTGGCGAACGAATCCTTTAGTCGCGGATCGGGGTATTTAATCCCGATAGATATTGGAAAAAGAAATAACGGATTACAAATCACTCCAAGACTAAAAGCCATTCATTTCATTTAAAGAGGAGAAGTAAATCTACAGCTCCCCCCCAACCGAAAAAAACCGTAGACCAACGGTAACTATCTAAATTTTTCTTGTGGAAATCATTCGACAAACCCCTTAAAATCTGAGTATTGAAACTATAAATCCAGAAATCGAACCTCCACTACAGGTAGTATAATAAAACCTGCGATTCGTGTAAAAATCAAAAATCGCACGGACTATCATGCTACATTTACAATGTAATACTTCAACAGACAACGAGAGAAACACTGATAGTAATTATGTTGCGTTAAACGCACTCTCAGAGTTTGAAAGTCCAAATTAGTTGGAAAAAAAGCCCCGCATACATCCAATTTTGGGCGTCCAATTTGAGCGTCAAAATTTGAACAAACAAGGGGCAACAATATTATAGGGTGGTAGTTTTTTTGTTTTGCAAGGGGAGTCGGTTTTAACAGGCTCCCCTCTTTTATACCCTATCGTATCAGTAATCTATTTGAGTGAACTCTTAAAATTGGAAATCACTTCTTGGTTACCTCGTAACCCAAAGACTCCAAGTAATCGATTCGCTTGTGGATCTCAATGTCCTTGCGAGCCTCAATCTCCTTGTCAATGCTGAGTTTCAGTGCATCCAATTCTTCTAGAGTAAACTTCCCTAAGAACTGACTTGCAAAAAGAGACTTTAGCGTTTTGTTGTTGTTCTGATTCTCTCGAATCTTGGAGACTAGCGTACTTGGAGTTAATTTATCTTTTGCCATAAAAGTGTAACATTTTGAATTAAGATAATTGGAGCATTCACTGTTCTGATAGAACGAATGTATACACAAAAATTAAAATGTCAAAAAATGACTCATAAATTTTTTAAAAAAATCTAGTCAATTATCAATAATCTAAAGTGCCTTTTATCGCATTTTTTAACTGACTTTTTGCTAAAAATCCATTCTCTAATACAGCCGAAAACGGAACCGCCGTATCCAACGATCCTACCCTTTTTACGGGCGCATCTAGATGCTCAAAGCAGCGTTCTTGGATAATAGAGGCGACTTCAGATGCGATACCACCAAAGAGAGTATCCTCCTGTAGAACCAAACATCTATTGGTTTTTTGCACAGAATACACTAAGGTTTCTACATCCAGTGGAACCAATGTTTTTAAGTCAATAATTTCTATAGAATTTTCAGAAAATTCAGCGGCAATTTCACGGGCCCAATGTACACCCATTCCGTAGGTAATGATGGTTAGGTCACTACCCTCTTGAACCACCCCGGCTTTTCCTATTTCCAAGGTGTAATAATCCTCGGGCACGTCTCCTGAAAGACTGCGGTAGAGCGCCTTGTGTTCAAAGAACATCACGGGGTTGGGATCTTCAATACTTCTATTGAGAAGCCCCTTGGCATCATATGGATTGCTTGGATACACGACCTTAAGCCCTGGAACGTGGGTAAACCAAGCCTCGTTGCTCTGACTGTGGAAGGGACCTGCGGCCACTCCGGCTCCCGTTGGCATGCGAACGACCACATCGGCATTCTGCCCCCAGCGCCAGTGAATCTTTGCCAGGTTATTTACAATTTGAGTAAAGCCTTCGGTAACGAAATCGGCAAACTGCATTTCCATAATGGCCTTTTGACCGGCAATGCTCAGTCCCAATGCAGAACCTACAATGGCAGATTCGCAAAGCGGTGTGTTGCGCACTCTGTCTTTTCCAAAAGCGTCTACAAATCCGTCGGTAATTTTAAAAACACCACCGTACTCTGCGATGTCTTGTCCCATGATTACGAGTTCATCGTACTTCTCCATGGACTGTTTTAATCCTTCAGAAATGGCGTCTACCAATCGCAGCTCTCTGGATTTACCTTTCGGCGAAACCGTACTCGAATCAAACGGAGCGTACACATCGGCCAATTCTACCTCGGCATCAAACACCACATCCTCTTCTTCAAAGGCGGCATCAAACGCGGTTTGAATTTGCGCTTTGTACTCTTTCTTGATGGCGTCCATCTCCTCTGTGGTGAACACCTTATTTTCTTCGAGGTACTTCTCAAAGTTCTCAACGGGATCTTTAACGCTCCACGTATCTTGAAGTCCTTCCGGATAGTACTTTGTTCCCGAAGCCTCCTCGTGTCCTCGCATTCTAAAGGTCAAAGCCTCTACCAGAATGGGTCTTGGATTTGTGCGGATGTCCTCGGCGATTTCTGAAATTTTGGTCCATACTTCCAGGATGTTGTTCCCGTCAATTTGAACCGTCTCCATTCCATACCCTATTCCCTTGTCAATAAACTGCTTACATCTAAACTGCTCTTGACTGGGCGTAGACAATCCCCATTGGTTGTTTTCAACCACAAAGATGGTGGGCAACTGCCATACAGCTGCTGTGTTTAGCGATTCGTGAAAATCACCTTCTGAGGCTCCACCGTCTCCGGTGAATACTACCGTGGCTTTGCCTCGAGATTGAATTTTATGTGAAAGAGCAATGCCATTGGCCACTCCCAATTGAGGGCCCAAGTGAGAAATCATTCCCACGATGTGGTGCTCCTTAGAACCAAAGTGAAATGAGCGGTCACGCCCTTTGGTAAATCCGTTCATCTTTCCTTGAAACTGACTAAACAGTCTTTGCAAAGGAATGTCTCGGGTGGTAAAAACCCCTAAGTTTCTGTGCATGGTGAGTATGTACTCATCAGGGTGCAGCGCCATGGCCACACCTACACTGATAGCCTCTTGACCAAAACCAGAAAACCATTTGGAGATTCTACCCTGTCTCAGGGCAATGAGCATTTTCTCCTCAATCATTCTGGGCAAGGCCAGTTTTCTATAAGCCTCCTTCAATTCATCGGGGGAAAGGGAATGAGGGGCGTATGTAATTGGATCCATTTATTTCAGTTTGAAAACGCCGGATATGCGCGTTCGTAACATTTTTAGAACGACGAATGTACATATTAACGCGGAGTACAGGGAATTTTTGACAACTATTTACCTCATTTATTTGTGGATAAAATTGACGCCCCCCACTTTTGTTTTGATGGCAATAAGTGTACTTTAGTTCTATACTAGAGGAACACACTAAGCAAGTGTTTTTTTCACCCTAGTAAATAATTCAATCACTGCCACTATGGAAGCTATTCCCGTTTTGGATTTGGGGGACTTTACCAACGGAGACCCCTCTCGAGTTAAGAAATTTGTACAATCCCTTGGGGATTCATTTACACATACAGGATTTGTCGTGATCAAAGGGCATTCTTTTACAGAAGAATTGCGATTGGACATGTACGAGCAGATTCAAGTCTTTTTTGCCCTTTCTCAGGAGCAGAAAAAACAATACATCGCAGAAGGTCTTGCGGGCCAGAGAGGCTATACGCCCTTTGGACAAGAACATGCAAAGGACGCCTCCACCCCGGACCTCAAAGAGTTTTGGCAATTTGGACAAAAGGTGACCAAGGAGATCGAAGGACATCCCTCCTTCCCCAAAAACTTGCACGTCGCAGAACTCCCCATGTTCAACCCCTTGGGTATGAAAACCTTTAAAGTATTGGAATCCATTGGTTCTGATCTGATGCGCGCCATTGCATTGTATTTAAGTCTCGATGAAAACTACTTCGATCCCTACATTAAATGTGGGAATTCCATCTTGCGCGCCATTCACTACCCAGGACTGACGAAGGATCCCGGAGACGCCTTGCGTTCCTCACCGCACGAAGACATCAACCTCATCACTCTTTTGATGGGCGCCAGTTCCAAAGGCTTGGAAATATTGACCCGTGACAATAAGTGGTTGCCCATTGTTGCCTCGGAGGGCGAATTGGTGGTGAACGTGGGAGATATGTTGCAGCGTTTGACCAATGGTCAACTGCCTTCCACTACTCACAGAGTATCTAACCCTTCCGGAGAGGACCACAGCACTTCTCGTTACAGCTTGCCGTTCTTCTTACATCCCAGACCGGAAATGCCGCTCAACGTGCTCCCTCAATGTGTGACGGAAGAAAATCCAGCTCAGTTCGAGGACATTAATGCCGGAGATTATCTAACACAGAGATTGAGAGAAATTGGTTTGATAAAGTAAGCCATTCGTTGAGATTTCGTTCTTACAGAACTCTTTTGAATTCAAAATATCAAGCTACCTTTGCCGCATGAGAATAGACATCATTACGGCCATTCCCTCTTTGTTGGAAAGTCCTTTTAACGACTCCATTCTAAAGAGAGCCCAGTCCAAGGGCATTGTTGAAGTTGTGGTTCACGACCTCAAGAAATACGGCTTGGGCAAACACAACCAAATTGACGATTACCAATTTGGAGGTGGTGCCGGTATGGTTATGATGATAGA
Source organism: uncultured Schleiferiaceae bacterium (assembly GCA_965658445.1). Lineage (GTDB taxonomy): Bacteria > Bacteroidota > Bacteroidia > Flavobacteriales > Schleiferiaceae > CBFHSF01. The sequence goes on from CBFHSF010000002.1 coordinate 56,249, forward strand.
GCCCATTCTCAGCTTGGTCAACGAGCTCAAGGCGGATAGAGAGTATGACGAAGTCCTCTACATGACACCCGACGGCAAGCGATTTGATCAACGTGACGCCAATCAATTGAGCCTCGCCAAGAACATCATCATCATTTGTGGACACTATAAGGGAATTGATCAGCGATTAAGAGATCACATCGTAACTCGAGAGATTTCCATTGGTGATTATGTCTTGTCTGGAGGCGAATTAGCCGCTGCCGTGGTGAGCGACGCCATCATCCGATTGATTCCCGGAGTTTTGAATGATGAGACCTCTGCCTTGACGGATTCTTTTCAGGATGATTTGTTAGCTCCTCCTGTGTATACGCGACCTGCGGATTACAACGGCTGGACCGTGCCCGAAATCCTGCTCAGTGGCAACTTCCCCAAGATTGAGGAATGGCGCCAAGAACAGGCCCTTAAGAGAACCCAAGAGAGAAGGCCCGACTTGCTTGACGGTGAATAAGTTGAGTCAAAAAAGATTTCAAATTTTTTCTCTCTAATTAGGATTTTCATTCCAATATTTATTCGTAATATTGCAGCCCGTTTTGGACATGTTCTTCAAAATGCTCTGATAGATGATTGATTAGAGCAATTGATAAACACCTCAAAATGCGGTGATTGAAAAGTCACCAAAACGGTTTGCTTTAACCTCTGGCCCGGTGTGAATGGTGAATGTTGACGTAAACAAAAAACTAAAAAAATACATTGTAATGGACTTGATCAAATACGTACAGGACACGTATGTTACAAAGAATGAACTTCCTGAGTTCAAAGCTGGAGATACTATCACAGTATACTACCAAATTAAAGAGGGTGAGAAAACAAGAACTCAGTTCTTCCGTGGAATCGTTATCCAAAGAAGAGGTTCTGGTCTCTCTGAAACCTTTACTATCCGCAAAATGTCTGGAAACGTTGGTGTAGAGAGAATCTTCCCAGTAAACGGTCCAAACATTGAAAAAATCGAGGTGAACAAGACAGGTAAGGTTCGCAGAGCTCGTATCTTCTACCAGCGTGAGCGCACAGGTAAAGCTGCTAGAATTAAAGAAAGAAGAATGTAAGATTTACATCCTAATAACAAGAGAGCCGGTACTTTGTACCGGCTTTTTTTGTGTCCAATAATTGGACGCGCGATAATTGGATTCGATAATTGGACATTAGGTTTGTCGTAATACGATGGAAAAATACATTCGAGGATATAAAACTCTCAATACTCACAAAACTCGCAACTTCTCTGCCTACTTCTTCCAAGTCAATGGGACGAAGTACGTTGTGACGGCCCATTGGTATTTGTTTTCCTTTAGCATTCAGTCCAAGAAATACTCATTCTCTAGCAGAGAGATGGCTTCTACGTTTTTCGAGAAGCTCATTCTTAAATTTTCCAAGTAGGGTCTACTATTCGACTTATTTCGATGAATTGCCTTATTTCGATGTGATGCGGAACACCGTACGACGGTTTTTCTGCTTGCCTTCTTCCGTATCGTTTCCTGCCACGGGACGCGTAGCTCCAAATCCTTTATAGGTCATTCTGGAGGCAGGAATTCCCAAGTCAATTAAATACTGATACACCACGCGAGCACGATTCTGCGATAGCGTTTTGTTCTCAGAAGCGTTTCCGACATTATCCGTGT
>CBFHSF010000002.1:57998-81237 GCA_965658445.1 uncultured Schleiferiaceae bacterium
CGAGGGTTCTCCTCTAGAAAAATGGAAAACTCATCGATTACCATCATCGTCTTGTCCAAAAGCTCGTATGAATTGGTAGAGAAATTGATGTCGTTGAGCTTGTATTCCTTTCCTACCGCAAGAGTACTTACCGCAAGGTCCGCCTCGATGACTCCAGGTTTGTCGCTGTCAATAAAACGGGAACTAAAGGCCGCTCCTTCGCTCTTCACCTTTACAATGAGATCTTGTTCTGGCTCCATTCTAACAACGGTTGTATACTCTCCCGTAGATTGGTTGACCTTTACATTCTGAACTTCTTTGGTGGCCAAGTTTTTAATTTCCAATTCTGCACCCTCCACCACATTGTGATCCTCATCTACCAGTTCTCCGCGGATCAGAGCAACTTTTTCTGGGCGTACAGGCTCTGGAAAAGCAAAGGAGTACAAATCCCAGCCACCAGGCCCTTTGAGCTTGTTAGAATTGAAATATCCGGTTTCGCCATCCAAACTCACAAACAATCCCAACTCATCCGATTCCGTGTTGATGGGATAGCCAATATTGGAGGGGTCGGACCAATTTCCGTCAATGTCTTGATGAGAGTAGAATATATCATATCCTCCTAAACCCACATGACCTTCGCTGGCAAAGTACAAGGTGCGACTGTCGGAATGTAAAAAGGGGGATTTTTCATTTTTTCGAGTATTGATAGCCTTTCCCATGTTCTCGGGTGCAGACCAAGTACCGTCAGGATTCTTATTACAGATGTACAAGTCCAAACCGCCTCGTCCTCCCTTGCGGTTGGAAGAAAAAATTAAAACATCCCCGTTGGCAGAAACGGAGGGCTGAGACTCCCAAGAATCCGGAGAATTGATGTGATCACCTACACTCCTCAAAGAGGACCAAAACCCTAAATCGTCAACTTTGGTGTAGTAGATATCACAGTTCTGTCCTTGTGGGGTTTCCATACACACCGTAAAATAGAGCTCCTTGTTATCAGCGGTTATGGAAGGACCGCCTTCGTTGTAATTTTGATTGAAGGGACTTTCCAAAGCATCCCCCAAGGTAAAGTCGGTGGGCAAAGCTTCGGCCTTGAAAAACTCTTCCACCATTCTACCGCCCTGTCCAGGACCAGCATACTTATTGACCTTTTTGTAGCGACGGGTAAAAAAGCAGTACTGCCCATCGGGAGAAATAATAGCTAAGTATTCGTCGTCTGAAGTAGATACTCCCAGCACAGGTTTGGGTTCAAAGGGAATGGGATTGGCAAAGAGGTCTCTTTTGAGTTTTATTTCTTTGAGGATGAGCTTGGCTTCCTTGTCATAACCTCTATCGCGTTCCCCGTTTTTCAGGAAGGTTTCCAAAAGCACCTCAGCCTTATCGGGATTTCCGTTTTCTAGGGTAACCACTCCAAGGTAAAACTGAACCTCAGCTAGGTAGTTTGGACATACCTCCAATAACTGGTTCCAATAGGCTTCACATTTGCGAGTGTTTCTCTCCTTGATAGAAAGATCACCCATAAGGTAGAGCGCATCGGGATTGGCCTCCTCTATTCTTAGCGCAGAACTGAGGTAGACCCTCGCCATTTTAATGTCTTTCTTATTGAGAGCTTTGACGGCTTTATCCACTTGTTTCTTTGCCTTCTTATCGGGTTCGTAACCCTCACAAAGTCCCAGTTCAATTTGTGCGTATGTAGTCATGGGCAGTAGAAGTGCTACCGCCCAAATCAGTAATTTTCTCATCATATTTTTGCGTTCTTCTTCGCCTCCTCTACCAACTTCACTTTCTCTGCACGCGCGGCTTCTACAAGCTTATCCGCCTCTTTGTCGGTTTTTGCAATCAAGGCATCTACTTGCTTTTTGGCTTCTTTTTCCAATTCCTCAGCAGCTACTTTAGCGGCTTGTTCTGCAAAGAAATTCCCCTTGGCTTCATCTTGTAATTTTTTGATTTCTCGCTTGGCATCTGCAAGAATCTTATCGCCCTCTTTGCGAGCGTCTTTTTTGATTTGATCCGCCTTGACCTGAGCATCGGCAATGAGTTGGTCTCCAATCTTTTCGGCTTCAGCCACCAAATCTTGGGCACCTTTATTGATTTCTTCTACCAACTGCTCCTCTGCTTTTTTGATCTCGTTGGAGATAATCTCTTTTACAACGTCTCCAGTGGATTGCAATGCGCTGGCAAAATCTACTCCAACCTTGGGCGAATCTGCGGTTCCCTTGATGGTAATGACCAAAGGAATATTGGCAGATGTTTGTAAGAAGTCTGGAATGGGCTGTCCCATGGCAATGTCCTTAACGGGAACATCACCAGACCAAGCAAAGTCTAGCGTTTTATCCAAGCCGCTGCTTCCCTCAAACGTTCCTTTGTAGCCTCCTAGTTTTAATTCAAAAGGCTCTACTTCCATTCGACCGTCCTTTATGATAAAGGTGATCAAAGCGTCTTGCAGTCTTATTTTACTGTATTTGGGATTCTGCACCAACTCACCTATTTTCTCCAAGGTCTCATGAGTAAAACCAATGCCCTTGGTACTGAAGTATCCCTTGGCGTCTAACTTTTCGGTGTTGGGCATCATATCCGATTGTAACGGCCCCTCAAAAGAAAATCCTCCATTGAACTTTCCAGTAGCGGCCTCCAAGGCAGGTGCAAAAGTTTTGAAACTTTCAAACCCATTGATGACTTGCTCGAAGTTCATACCCTTCATATCCAAATCAAAAGCCACAAAGGCCTCTTGACCTTCCACAGCATCGTAGAAACCATTGGCCTTCATCTGTCCCCCCATGGCCTTCATACGACCGTTGTCAATGGTCACACGACCATTGGCCACCACGAGCTTGGCCGCGATGTCTTCTGCAGGGAAAAGTTCAAAATCTAATTTTTTGATATCGGCAAGGAGCTCTAAATCCAAGTTTTCCGGAACGGGAATAACTTCAAGAGCTGATGAGTCGGTTGCTGCGGAAGCTTCGGTGGCGGGCGCTTCCTCCTCCGTCATCCACTCGTTGAGATTGACCACATCGGAAGAAAATACAAAGCGACCTTCAAGCGTTTCTGCTCCTAGGGCAAAAGCCGCCATGTTATCCAACTGGCCGTATCCAGAGAAATCGGAAGAACCTACGTTCATTTTGAGTTTGGAAAGGGAGGCCTTTTGAGGCGTCATTTTCAACGTTCCCGAAGCAATGACCACGGGCATAGGAACCATATCACCGCCTATTTCTACTTCTTTGGCCACTACGGTTCCTTCGAGTTTTATTGATTCGAGATTTTGAGCCTCAAAATCTGATTGTCTACCACTGGCGTGAACCGACAAATCAATATTCCCCATAAGCTCTACGCTGTCCATGGGCAAGCTGTTACCCAACGTTCCCAACTCCAAATTGGCGTCGGCATCAATGGCTACGTAGGGATCTGTCATGGGATGCTTGAGATGCATATCAAAGGCCAAGGGCTGTTGATCAATTTTTAAAGAAAAGGAGTTGATATCCAAAGTCAACCTATCCAAATCTCCACCGGGATGAGCTACTACAATGTTTCCGTTGATGGCAGATACTCCAGCGGGCAATTCCGGATATTGGAACGATCCGTTTTCCAGTTTAACGGCCACGTCAAAGGCAGGCATGTCTTGCTCAGTGTACTTTCCGTTTACCTTCGCCTTTACATCAAAGGACCCTGATGTCTTTATCCCTTCAAAATCTTTAGTAAACAAAGCGGGAACTACAGACAGCACATCGGCAAAGTCTGTAGAGGGAGACGACGCTTCCAATTCCAAAGTAAACCCCTCTTCCAACATTCCCACTCCACCCGTAAAGTGAAGCCTTAGTTGATTGAAAGAAATATTGTTTTCTCCTAGGGTAAGCACCTGAGTATTTCCATCCCAATGGCCGTCCAACACAGAAGATAAACTAGCCTTAGAAATCCAGTGAATGCCTTCCGTAGCGGCAGACATACTGGCGATTTCTGTGGTGGTGTGAATTTCGGTTTCTGCTGCGGAGAAATTCCCAGAACCTTCATGGGTAAAACCGCTCATGGCAAAGTGAATATCTTGACTCTCGTCTACAAAAACCACTTCCAAATCTCCAATTCTGTAGTGATTGAGGGCGAGGTTGAAGTCTCCTGAACTTTTTTCTGAATCCGCAGGGGATTCTTCGGTGGTGGGAAAGATGTCGTAGTTGGCCTCTCCGCTTTCCAGCACTCGAGCTTCAAAACGAGCTGAATTCAACTGCACATCCACAATCTTTACCTGCGATCCCGTGAGCAATGACGCCAAGTCAATTTCAAAAAGCAACTGGCCTGCCTGAGCCAAGGGAACCCCTTCAAAGGTCTCCACACCGGTAATAGAAAAGTCATTGATTTCTAAGGTCAAGTTGGGAAAGTCAGAGAACAGAGAAAGGGAAATTTCTCCCAAATCTACCTCGGCATTCACGTTGGCGTTGACCTCCTCTTCAATCATAGAAACCACTTGAGATTTAAACAACAGAGGAATGGCAATCATTGCGCCGAACAATACGACGAGTAAAATGCCAACAATCTTTAAAAACTTCTTCATGTTAGGGGGTATTTAGAAATGTCGCATTCAACTAGTTTCCCTAGAGAATTTTTACATCTATTTTCGATTTAATCCACAGAACCCAGTTTTCCTTCCGATTGCGCCACAACGGTACTCACCGTAGCGTCTCCGGTAATATTAACAACGGTCCTACACATATCTAGTATGCGGTCCACTGGGAAAATAATGGCAATCCATGCCGGGTTAAGACCTACACTTTCCAAGACGATGATCAGCATGATCAACCCTGCACTGGGAACCGCTGCGGATCCAATGGAAGCCAACGTCGCAGTCAGCACAATGATAAATTGCTGCGTTATGGTAAGATCTACTAGGTGAAACTGCGCCAAGAAGATTACGGCTACAGCCTGATACAATGAGGTACCATCCATATTTACCGTCGCTCCAATGGGCAATACAAAACTGCTGACCTCTTCATCTACGTGAAGGTTTTCATGAACACATTCCATGGTCACTGGCAAGGTTGCCGCACTGGAAGACGTAGAGAATCCCAACAACTGAGCGGGACGGATTCCCTTGAGGAAGAATAGGTAGGCCTTTCCAAAAGAAACGCCGTGCTTTTTTGAAATAATGGAAGCCACCCAAACTGGGTACACTCCAAAAACCAAAAAGGCCAACCCAAAAATCACTACGCCCATGTACCATCCTAGGGCAAAGAAAATGGAGAACATCCTCGAGGGATTGTCTCCCGCCAACTTGGCCAAAGATCCCGCCATCAATGCAAACACAAAGTAAGGTGCTGCCTTCATAACAATGTCTACCATCTTTATAAAGATCTCTGTGCCTCCTTCAAAAAAGGAAACCACCGTCGTCGTTTTTTCTGTGGGAAGCATTACGATGGAAAGCCCAAAGAATATGGCAAAGAAAATGACCTGCAACATGCTAGAATCATTGAAGGAAGAGAAGATGTTGTTGGGCACCATGTCTACAATAAACTGCAGCGGCCCATCCTCTTTGGTGTCATTGGCCATGGCAATTTTTTCGGAAGCGGCTTCATCATCGGCGTATTCCTGAACCTTGCCGCGAGCAGCCTCTACGTATCGAGCGTAATCGGGGTTACCCAAGTAGTTGTCGTCGTCCAAAATTTCTACGTCGTTGTCATGTGCCCAAATTTCATAAGAGATTCGGTTTACGATGGCTTGCTCTTCGGGGAGGTTGTCTCCGGGTCGAGCCAAGTTTACCCAAAGAATTCCCGTTGATACGGCAAAAAACGTGGTCAACATATACATTCCCAACGTCTTAATTCCCATTCTTCCAAGAGAAGAGATGTCGGTAAGACTGGTAATTCCCGTGATGATACTAAAGAGCACCAAAGGCACGGCAATCATCTTGAGCACATTGATAAAAATGGTTCCGAAGGGATCGATCCAATCAATGGTGAAATCTGACCATCCGAGGTAACCTCCGACAACAGCCCACAGGATTCCAGCTACAAGGCCTAAGATAATTTGAATGTGTAAGGGTAATTTCTTCTTCATATTTTATTTTCAAAATTCCGACGGGAAACTCTTTATGCCGTCGACTTCTTCTTTCTATGTCTTTCTTCTACTTGAACTGATCCAACCGTGCCAGCAGAGAAAAGTCTCCTAGGATCAACGCACTCAAATTTTCTACAATGGCCACTGCTCTTGGCAGAACACAAGGATCATGCCTTCCCTTTGCCTTTAGAGAAACCACCTCCCCTTCCGAGTTGGTCGTTTTCTGTTCTAAGCCCAAAGTAGCAATAGGCTTAAAGGCTACTCGGAAATAAATGTCTTCCCCATTGGAAATACCACCTTGTATCCCTCCGCTATTGTTAGAAGCCAACCCTCCTTGGTCATTGGCGGTATCGTTTTGTTGGGAACCCGTGAGGTGTAAACCCTCAAACCCCAAACCGTAATCAAATCCCTTAACGGCATTGATACTCAACATGGCTGAACCTAGAGCTGCGTGAAGTTTTTGATAAATAGGGGCGCCCCAACCTGCGGGTACGCCTTTGATTACGGTGGTGATTACCCCTCCAATGGTGTCTCCAGTATCACGCAGAGACTCTATGTACGACTCCATTTTCTGAGCCGACTCGGGGTGTGGACATCGAATTTTATTGGATTCCGTTTGTGACAAATCCAATTCTTTATAACTGAGCGGTACAGCAATATCACCCACCTGACTCACATAGGACTGAAAGGAAATTGTTGGCATCATTTGCCTTACCAAAGCTCCCGCAGCAACACGAACCGCTGTCTCCCTGGCAGAAGCTCTTCCCCCTCCTCTATGATCTCTAACTCCGTACTTATCTGAATAGGTTTTGTCTGCGTGTGAAGGCCTATAAACCTCTTTCAGGTTGTTGTAATCTGAGGATTTCACATCCTTATTGGCGATGGTAAATCCAATGGGAGATCCAGTGGTTTTTCCTTCAAAAATTCCCGAGAGCCATTGCACGGCATCCTTTTCGTTTCGGGGAGTGGTAATATCCGATTGACCGGGACGGCGCCTGGCCATTTCTGCAGCAATGGCATCAAAATCAATTTTGAGCCCCGCAGGGACTCCTGTCAACACGCCACCAATGTGTGATCCATGGGATTCACCAAAGGTGGTAAGCTGAATAATATTTCCAATGGTATGGGTGCTCATTGCATCAAAAATAGAGAATATATGAGGCAATTGGCGAGGATACCCCCCCTTTTTTCAACACCTCAATTCCACATGGCAAATCTTTGGGTCAAATTCCTATTTTCGCTACATTCGAGGTATGACCAGGTGGTGTCCCCAAATAACGCCACGCCATCATCCAAATGCTAAATTAAAAAGACACAGCTCCTGCAGAATAAACAAAACCTGTAGACTGTGCATTCTACTACAAACGCATAACTAGTGAAAGAACTCGTAACCAATATCTCCGAACTCCTAGGAGTAGAATCTCCAGAAACCACACAACGCCCTGGAAAAACACAGGGAGAAACCGGAGTCATTAAAGACGCTTTTTTAGAAATCGAAGAAGGTCGAATCACCAAAATGGGTACCATGGATCAACTGTCCGCAGTGGACGTGGCCAATGTGTCAGAAATTCACGATGCCGCAGGACGAGTGGTTTTCCCCGCGTTTGTGGACTCACATACCCACTTGGTTTTTGCCTCTACTAGAGAAGGTGAATTTGAAGACAGAATCAAGGGTCTGACCTATCAAGAAATCGCCGCCAAGGGCGGAGGTATATTAAATTCCGCGCGAAAGCTGGCGGACATGGACGAAGAAGATCTCTTTGACCAAACTTGGGAAAGACTGCAAAATGTAATGAAGACTGGAACGGGAGCCATAGAAATCAAAAGTGGCTACGGACTTTCTCCAGAGGCAGAATTGAAAATTCTTCGCGTAATTAAGCGCGTTGCTAAATTCAGCCCCATCCCAGTGGTAGCAACCTTTTTGGGTGCCCACGCCTTCCCTGCAGAATTCAAAGAAAACCACCGTGGATACATAGATCAGATCATAAACGAGATGCTGCCTGTAATCGCCAAAGAAAACTTGGCGCAGTACATTGATGTATTTTGTGAAGACGGCTATTTTTCTGTGGAGGAAATGAAGGAAATTCTCGAAGCGGGCATTGCGCAAGGTCTCAAACCCAAAGTGCACGTAAATCAGTTCAATTCCTTAGGTGGAATTGCCGAATGCGTTCGTCAAAATGCGGTAAGTGTAGACCACCTCGAAGTGATGGAAGGGGCAGATATTGAAGCTCTAAAAGGTTCCAACACCATGCCTACGGTCCTTCCGTCCTGTTCTTTCTTTTTGGGAATTCCCTACGCCCCGGTAAGAGAGCTCTTAGATGCAGGTCTCCCCGTAGCTTTGGCCACGGATTACAACCCGGGGAGTACGCCTTCCGGAAATATGGAATTTGTACTCTCCTTGGCATGTATTAAATACAAAATGACGCCCTTAGAAGCCTTGACCGCCGCCACTCTACATGGTGCCAAGGCTATCGGGATGGAATCAGAAATTGGATCCATTTCGGTTGGCAAGAGAGCGAACTTTATCATCAGCCATCCGGTAAATTCATTTGCACAAATCCCCTACTCATTTGGGGAATCCAACGTTGACTGCCTGTTTATTGACGGGAAAATCATAACCCCACACAACGAATCCTAACATGTTAGACAAAGAAGGTTCACGCGAAGAAAGACGCATTGCTCAAATCATGACCAATTTGGCAAAGGAGTTTCAAACTCCCTTGTCCTTGATGCTACTCCCCTTGGAACAACTCATAAGGGAAGAGCCGGACCCTGCCAAAAAGGAAAAACTACAGATCGTATTCAGAAATGGCTCCAAATTCAGAAACATGCTTTCTGACCTGTTGGACATTTCTCATTTGAGCATTAGTGAACCCTTTTTGGAATTGATGCGAGGAGATTATAGAGAAATCATTGAATCCATTCTAGAAAGCCTTTCCCCTTTGACCAAGAGAAAGGAATTGGAAGTGGACTTTTCCGCTTCTTCTGACCCTATAGAATCCTACTTTGACTTGGCAAAAGTTCAGAAGATTTTTCAGGTTCTGATTGCCAATGCCATTCGCTTTAACAAGCCCGGTGGGAAAATTTCCATTGCAGTACGTTTGGATACATCCGAAGAAAACCTCAAAGTTTCCATCATGGATACGGGCATCGGAATTGTACCCGAGAAGGTACCCCATGTATTTGATCCCTTTTACCAAGAGGAAACGCATTTGAGACTGTACCAGAGTACCGGTTTGGGATTGTTCTTGATTAAAAAATTGGTAGAAAGCCTACACGGAACGGTTTCTGTGACATCAGAAAAAAACGTGAGGACAACCTTTACGGTTCTCTTACCTCTTCTGGATTCACCCAAGGACTTTCCATTTGAGAATTACAAAATCATCGACAACGTCAGTCCGTCTAAGGTCATTGGATTCTCCGATCCTGACGAGACGGCGACTCTGGACATTATCGATATCAATTTACTGGGACAACAAAACCAACCCATTGCCTTACGAGTGGGACCTGAATTTGAAGACAAGGGCTTAGACGCCATGATTCACGACGAATTCAGAACCTTAGAAACCGCAGATTTCTCAGAGGGGATTGCTCAAGCGTTGGAACACATTCCCGATGTCATTCTCCTTCACGCTACTGAAGACTGGCACCGAAGCTTGGATTTGCTCACCTTCGTAAAAGAAGCGGAGGCCACCTGTCACATTCCCGTAATCTTCTTGGTAGATGACATGGATGAAGGATTAAAAATCAAGGCCATCGAGAAGGGAGCTGATGACGTGTTGGAAAGTCCCATCAACGTGGATCACCTTCGCGCCAAAGCCCTAAACGTGGTTGAGCTTCGCAGGCAACTCTTTAGTCAAGGGGAGCGATTGACCCGTCAAAAACTCACAGAAATAAAAGCAGTGAGCATTGATGAGGCCTTCTTGGGAAGATTGGATCAGGTCATTGATGAAAACATGGACAACGAGAACTTTGATATGAAAAAGCTCTCGGACGAATTGTACATGTCCAGAACCCAAATTCACCGAAAGTTAAAGGCCCTTACAGAGATGAGTACTACCCAGTACATACGCACGTACAAGTTGAAAAAGGCGTATCGTGAAATTGTAAATAAAACCGGAAACATCTCTGAGATTTCCTACCGATTTGGCTTTAGCTCACCGGCTTATTTTACCCGAATTTTCAAGGAAGAATTTGGAGTTTCGCCCTCGGAGGCCTCCAAAAATCACAAATAATTGAAACCTGACCACAACTGCCACCATCGCTAAATGCAGATATTGTCCTCCGTTAACCAACCCGACAAAATTTTGAACAAGTTTACTCAGCATTGGCTCGACCATTTGGAGAGCCAGTTGCCCAAGAAATATTGTTATCACCGTTCGGAGCACACGTTGATGGTCATGGCAGCAGTAAAAACCATGGCGGTCTATATGGGCTTTTCCAAGCGAGCCGTTAGGCTTATGCAGGTGGCAGCGCTGTTTCACGACATGGGCTACTTGCACGACCATCACGGTCACGAAATCAAATCTGCAGAATACATCTCTCAGATTGCTCAGGAGCTTCAGCTTACCTCAGCAGACGTAATGGCCATGAGCCAAATGATTCTGCACACGCATCCTTCCAAAAGGCCTACCAACTTAATGCAGGCCATTCTCAAAGACGCAGACCTCTCCTACCTTGGTCAACCCGACGCCGAAAAATGGAGTGACTTGTTAAGAAAGGAATACGTCAACTTGGGGAAGATTTCCTCTATGGAAGAATTCAGAGATCTGGAAGTGAGCTTTTTGAACCAACATCAGTTCAACACCCAATACGCACAAATACACTTTGGACCTTCCAAGAGACTTTACATGAAAAAGAAGGAACTCATCCTTGTGTAATCCCTCTTAAACCCATTCCGTATTTCCATTAGCTTTTTGCGAAGAATCCTTCCATACCATCGGATTAAATTATACCTTAGGAGGTAGAAACAAGCAGTGTCACCCTAGGGTACACCTCTTTTAAAAACTCGCAAAAACCTCCTTATGAATTACAATTTTTTAGTTCCCATTGACTTTACAGAAGCCTCTGTAAACGCCCTTAAAAGTGCATATTTTACGGGGATTGAATTGGGAAACACCACGGTTCACCTCATTCACATAGCGGAAGAAAAGAGAGAAGAGAAAGAAGACTTGGCCAAATTGGATGCGTTGGTAAAGGCGCATGAGGTAGAAGGCGTCTCTTCCCAAACCACCGTGAGAACGGGAGAACTCTTCGAAGAAATCAAAGCGGCCTCTGAGTTATTAAATATTGACATGGTGTACCTAGGAACCCATGGATTGTCTGGCTTGCAATATGTATTCGGTAGCCGTGCCTTGAAGATGGTTACTCAGTCCAAAGTTCCTTATGTTATTGTACAGGAAGAGACGGAACAAAAAACCGTTTCTAACATTGCCGTTCCCATTGATTTTGCGGCAGAAGACAAACAACAACTCGACGTTTTGGCCATTGTTGCCAATACCTACAACGCCAAGGTATCTATTTTTGCAGCGCATCCCGCAGATGAGTACTCTGCCAATGCGGTAAAGAGAAATGTCGCTTTCGCGAAAAAACACTTGGACTCGAGAAAAATTGAAAACCAAGTACACGAAGCACAGGGTTCACAGGACTTCTTTAGAGAGTTTCTTCACTTTGCTCAAGAAATCCAAGCGGACCTCATCTCTATGGTAAACCACCAAGAGTCTGGTTTTATCAATTTGTTGGGATCTAACTTTGATCAAAATGTCATCACCAATGACGCCAAGATTCCCGTTATCATCATTAACCCTAAGGATTTGAATACCTCGGGTGAAATGTTTGGAGTGTACTCCTAGGGAATTGATATTGAAAGCATTTTCAAAAAAGTACTCTCAAACGAACACGTATTATGGCTTGGAACTTTTTGAATAAAGAAGATATCGCTCCCATGCTCTCGCTCAGAGAGGGTGAAGAAAAATGGGGTCAACACTTTTCTTTTGTTTCCGGCTTAGACGACTTAGAATCCTCGGAAGCACCCTTTGTAATTTTGGGTGTGGAAGAGGATTTTGGCGTTTTGGGAAATCACGGCGTAGGCGGAACCCAAAAGGCGTGGAAGAACCTTCTGCCCGTTTTGGTCAACGTCCAAGAAAATCAGTTTCTCTCCAGCAATGACGTCATTCTTCTCGGATCGTATAAACCCACGAAACTCTATGAAACCCTAGGCCTTCAAGCCACTCCGGAGCGCGCTAGAAAAGCCGTGGAAACCGTAGATGCCGAAGTAGGTAATGCGATAGAGAAAATTGTTGGGGCCGGAAAGATCCCCATTCTCATCGGCGGTGGACACAACAATGCCTACCCCTTATTGGCCGGAACCTCAAAGGCTTTAAAGTCTAAAGTCAACGCCATCAACCTCGATCCTCATGCGGATTTCAGACCCCTTGAAGGACGTCACAGCGGCAACGGGTTTTCATACGCCAAGGAAAAAGGCTTCCTCAACAATTACTATTTGTTGGGACTCCACCAGAATTACAATTCGGATGAGATGATTAAAAGGCTTTTAGACACTCCTGGGTTCGAAGTTCACTTTCAAGATCATTGGATTCAAGGAAAGGGCAGTCTGATTGCCTCTCTCACCTCCTTTATGGAGAGATTGCCTGAAGACCCTTATGGGGTAGAATTGGATTTGGACGCCATAGAATACATGCCTACAAGTGCCATCACACCTTCAGGTGTGTCTCTAAATGAAGCTCGCTTGTACACGAGAACCACAGGTGCTCACAAAAACGCTCGCTACCTGCACCTTCCAGAAGGCCGCCCCACAGGAGAAGCCACTGCGGATAAAATGTTGGCCAAGGCCACGACCTACCTCATCACGGATTTTATCAAGGCGAAGAATTCGAAGAGATAGGTATCTGTCAAGATTTCCCGTTTGTTATTTGAATCCGTGAACACTCTAGCCAAAAAAGAGTTCTAAGTGAGTGGAGAACGAATTCCACAATCTTTATAATAAAACACAGCATGGATATTAAAAACAGCAACATACTCATCACTGGAGGGTCTTCAGGTATAGGATTGGCCACGGCCAAATCACTCATTGAAAAAGGCGCAAACGTTGTCATCACCGGTCGTGATGCCAAAAAAGTACAACGACAAGCAGAGGCCATAGGCGCTCACGGTATTGCCGCAGATGTCTCCAATCAAGAGGGCATTGACGCCATGTACGCCTTTGTGGATGAAAAACTCGGTGGATTGGACGTATTGATCAACAATGCAGGTTTTGGGATTTTTCCCACTCTAGAAGAAACTACGTTCGAAGATTTCCAAAACGTATTCTCTACCAATGTATTTGGTGCCGCTATGACGGCCAAGGCGGCCATCCCTTATTTTAGAAAAGCCGGCAAGGGAAATATCATCAATATCAGTTCTACGGCCGGACGCAAGAGCTTTGGTCGCGGATCGGTTTATGCCGGATCCAAATTTGCTCTTTCTGCCATGACAGAAGCTTGGCGCGATGAATTTAGACGAGATAACGTACGGGTCATGCAAATCAACCCCTCAGAGGTAACCACGGCATTTTATGATAACGAGGGAAGGACTTCTCGCCCTGAGGCAGACAACAAACTCCGATCAGAAGAAATTGCACACGCCATTATCTCATGTCTAGAAATGGACGATAGAGGCTTTATCACGGAACTCAGCGTGTGGGCCACCAACCCCTTTGAGAAATAGTATCAAGAGGGCGTAAAGCGAAGCTTACTCCACCTCTTCTTCCTCTAACTCCTTATCAACCTCCTCCACAGGTGGAGGCTGGGGACAATCTCCTTGAGAAACGAGTTCAATCCGGGTGATGTCAAATCCCCTGGATTGGGCCGTATCCAAGATGCTTTCAAAGGTCTTTTCTGGCAATGTTCTCTCGCGTGCCAATACCCACAAGCTCTCACGATCGGGGCTTCCCACCAAAGCATACGAATAGTCTTCGGCGAGGTCAATAATCCAATAATCACCGAAAAAGGGCCAAAAGAAACTCACGCGGAGCTTGGCATTGGTCTCTGTATCCGCAATGTAGGCGTGGCCTTCTGCCTTTCTTACGTTGCCATCTATTTCAGTACACGAGTTGACAACAGAAACACGACTGTCGGATTCAATGGCGTACTCAGCAGAAATGCAAGAACATCCATTTTGGAAACTCTTTGGGAAATGTGCAATGTCATACCAAGTACCCATATACCTTTCGAGCTCTACAGATTCCACAACGGTCATGTCCTCTGGGGAGGAACAGCCCAGTAAAAAGAGAAGGCCCAAGGCCATGGATAGGTTTTTAAAAGTCATGGTTATTGGTAGTTTGGTTTCAAAAAAATCGATAGTCAAAGAATGTCTTATTCGCTAGTATTTTGTTTAGGTAAACTAAGAAGGTATACTAAAGGTAGCAAAATCACCGTGAACTTCTCTCACGGCAAATCGAACAAACAATTCTTCTCGGTACCACTTTATGGAACGCGTCATCTGAATCATTTTAGAATGCGCCTTTTGCTTGTAGGCATAAGAAGCCATGGATTCCGCATTTTTCCATACGCTTAAGGTCGCTTGTTCAAGGATCGGAAGCTCCCCAACACCTCGAGCCATCAGCAATCCCTTTCTCTTAAAAACTCTACGGCTTACCGCAGGAACAAAAAACCAGAAAATAGGCCATTTGATTCGGGAAATGCTGGCGCGAGTTAGCACCATGAGTTTTCCCTCCCACTTTTCTTGTGAGTATTCAAAGGGTTGATCACCGTTCCAACTTCCATGCCCATATAACGGGTCCGCAATGATTTTCAAATGCTTGTCGCACTTCTGCTTGAGTTCAGCAAAAAACGAGTGGCTTTTTTCAAAGGACAAGGCATCTTCTTCACTTTCCCAATGAGAAAGCACAGCGTACATTCCCCAGTTGGGATAAATGGCAAAACCCTTACCGCCCCCTACTCCCAGCATCTTTATGAACTTGGCTCCGGGAAGGTCTTTGAGTTCACGGGATGATCTTCCCATCAAGACAAAGGCATCCCATTTTTGGGATCGTCCAGAAAAAGTAAAAAAGTGGACTGTGGTCATCTTTTTGGAGTGGTTGGTGGTTGCGTGTGATTATCGACGAAAATCTGTATTCCCAAAGGAAACGCACAGGACAACGACAATGTTTAATTTGACCCATCGCAAAAAAAGGACAGATTCATGAAGTGTTCCTTCCCAGTCACTACAAGTCACTAGTCACTAGTCACTAGTTACCAGTTATTAATATTGAATCAACGCCGACGCCCAAGTAAATCCACTACCAAATGCCGCCAGACAAACCAAATCGCCGGCCTTAACTCTTCCCTCTTGTGTAGCCTCAGACAAGGCAATGGGGATAGAGGCTGCCGTGGTATTACCATAACGCATAATATTGTTGTAGACTTGGTCATTGCTCAAGCCCATCTTCTTTTGGATAAACTGAGAAATTCTCAAGTTGGCCTGGTGAGGAACGAGCAGATTGATGTCTTCTGCTGTTTTGTTGTTGGCTGCCAAGGCTTCGTTAATGACTTGCTCAAAGCGAACGACTGCGTGCTTAAACACGAAGTTACCGTTCATGTATGGGTAGTACGAAATGTCTTCTGGGTCATTGGCCTCGAGAATTTCAGGAACCCAATGACGAGTGCTCGGTCCAATCAGAGACAACTCCTCAGCGTGCTTTCCTTCCGAGTGCATGTGTGTGGACAAAACTCCTTTGCTGTCGTCCTCGCTTCTCTGCAGAACAATGGCTCCAGCGCCGTCTCCAAAAATCACGGAAACACCGCGACCTCTTGTGGTCATATCCAATCCTCCCGAATGCAATTCCGATCCAATAACGAGAATGTTCTTGTACATTCCGGTTTTGATAAACTGGTCTGCAACGGAGAGTGAATACACAAATCCAGAACATTGGTTTCTTACATCCAATGCACCAATTTCTTTAATTCCCAATTGTTCCTGCACCATTACACCCGGTCCTGGGAAGTAGTAATCGGGACTCAATGTAGCAAAGACGATAAAGTCAATGTCGTCAGGAGTAAGCCCTGCCTTTTCTATGGCCATGCGAGCGGCCTTGGTTCCCATGGTGCTCGGAGAATCTTCCGAACCAGGTACTACAAATCTTCTTTCTTTAATTCCGGTTCTCTCTTGGATCCACTCATCGTTGGTTTCCATGAGCTTTGACAAATCATCATTTGTTACGACGTTATCGGGCACATAATGGCCAACGCCTGCAATTTTTGATCTATACATTTGGTTATATTTTTCTTGGTGTCTAATGTTATAATTCGTGGCCGCTTTCCAACGACCCTTTACTAAAGATAGTGATTTTAGGTTTATCCGTTTTTTAAACTGTCAAGCAAGGTAGCATAAACATTCTTAACGGCTTTTGACTCCTCTTCCCAAGTGAGTTGAGTACGAGCTTTTTGCAATCCAGCCTCAAAGGGAGTGGCTCCTAGCTCCATCATTTTGGTCATTCCACTGGCTATGGATTGTGGATTCATGGAATCAACGGAAATGCCCACCTCAAAGTTCTCTACTAAGGACTTTACCTCAACCACCTTAGAGCACAACACGGGCAATCCGCGATGGATGTAATCAAAAACTTTATTGGGAAGGCTAAACTGATAATTGATATTGGTAGGCTTATCGAGAGAGAGCCCCACATCCGCCAAAGAAGTGTAACTCAACAAAACGTTGTAGGGAACTCTTCCCACAAAGTGAACTCTGTTCTCGATTCCCATTTTGGGAACTCTTTCTTTGAGGACCGGTATGACATCGCCATTGCCCACCAAGAGCAAATGAGCCTTTGGAACTTTGGCAAGAGCCTCCAAGGCCTCTTCCATTCCTCGGTCTACATTGATTCCTGAACCTTGGTTGATAAATACAAAGGCATCTTTAGGAATGCCCAAATCAGAACGCTGAGCCTTGGGAATGTCCGCTGGAATGTCGCCTATGTTTCTAAAAACCAAAGGACGAATTCCGTAGTCCTTCTCATATAGCCCCGCAATGGAATCATTGACCGTAAAAACGGTTTTTAACTTGGGAAAGATACTTCGCTCTATTGCGGCCCAAACCTTTTTTACCCAACGGTCTTGAATTTCAGGTACCCCCAAGAAGTACTCGTGAGTATCATATACCAGAGGGGTTTTCCGAATTCTTGAAATGAGGTAATTGGGCAGTAAAGTGTCCAAGTCATTAGACACCAAAAGGTGGGAACGGTTGAAGAGCAGGAAAAAGAACAATCTAATATTGAACTCCGCATAGAAAAGTCCTCCCTTGCTAAAAAACATGGAAAAGCGATGCGTTGTGTACTTAAAATCCAATGGAGTGGAGTCCGCTTTTTCCCTTCCCACAAAAACAACTTCTGCCCCCATTTCCACCAACAGAGTACAAATCTTTTTGACTCTATTGTCCGTGGCGAGGTCATTGGTTACGCTGACGATTACTTTGGGAGCTCCCTTTACACTCATAGGCAATTGCAGAAGTGTGCTAAGTTAGGATAACGCTGGGAGCCTACAAAGCCGTGTAAATTTTTAGAAAAATAACCTCCTTCACCACTTTGCATAGTACATTTGCCTAGAATCGAGATTGCATGAGCCCAAAGGATTTAAAAATTACGGACTTCACCTACGACCTTCCGGAAGAAAGGATCGCCAAAAGACCTCTCGAAAAAAGAGAATCCAGTCAATTGGCGGTGGTGACCCCAGAGGGTTTTGCTACTAAGCACTACTCGGATCTTCCGACCGTGCTTTCCGCAGAAACGACTTTGGTCTTTAACAATACCAAGGTTATCCACGCGCGTTTGCTCTTTCCTCGTGGCGAAGGTATTAGACCCTTTGAAGTTTTCTGTTTAGAACCCTCCAGTGGCTTAGACATTCAGAGGGCCATGGCCACTAAAAATACCATAGAGTACACCTGCTTAATTGGAGGAGCCAAGCGCTGGAAAAACAATCCGCAACAATTGGTTTTGGGAACCAAAGCCGGCACCCTAGTACTCAATGCGCACAAAGGAGATGCGGAGGCGGGTAGCTTTACCGTGACCTTTGATTGGAACTTAGACTTGACCTTTGCTGAAGTATTGGAGATATTGGGAAAGACCCCTCTTCCTCCCTACTTAAACCGCGACGTTGAAGAGGCCGATGCGGAGAGATATCAAACGGTTTTCGCAACCTACGAAGGTTCCGTAGCGGCTCCTACTGCCGGTCTTCACTTTTCAGAACAGTTGATGAATGACCTCAATGCATCGGGCATTGGAAAAGAGTATGTAACCCTTCATGTAGGTGCGGGAACGTTTAAGCCGGTGTCTTCAGAAACGCTAGAGGAGCACCCCATGCACTTTGAAGAGATTCATGTAAATCGAGACACCCTATCTTCTCTACAATCCAAATTGGGGAATCTTACCGCAGTGGGAACCACTTCGGCTAGAACCTTAGAAAGTCTCTATTGGTTGGGTTGTTTGGTCAACGGTCAAGGACCCGAAGAAATGCCGGAAATACCCCAATGGCTTCCCTATGAAAAGAGAGAGGACATTTCTGCAGAGAGCGCACTTCAAAATCTGTTGGACTGGATGGATTACAAGGAGGTCAACTCTTTTTACACCAAGACTCAATTATTGATTGCCCCTAGCTACACCTATCGAATGATCAATCAATTGATCACCAACTTCCATCAGCCTCAAAGTACGTTAATACTACTTGTTGCTGCGGCCCTTGGGGATCGTTGGAAGGATTTGTATCAATACGCTTTGGACAACAATTATAGGTTCTTGAGCTATGGCGATGGCTGTCTCTTGCCCATTCCCAACCACCCCATTTCTAACAACAACTCACAATACGCATAAGCATGGAATCCCTTATCCTTCACAGTTATTTTTCCTTGCTTTCCTTACTATCAGCACCACCTGCCATCGATACGGTATGGACTTTGCCCAATGAACTGGAAGAAATTTCTGGGATGGCCATTGGTGCCGACGGGTTGCTTTACGCGCACAACGACTCTGGTAACGAACCCATACTCTACGGATTGGATAGCACCGGGACCATTGTTAGAAAGGTGTACTTCACCAATGCCACCAACATAGATTGGGAAGAAATGACCAAGGATGAACAGGGTAACTTTTACATAGGCGATTTTGGAAACAATGCAAACAAGAGAAAAGACCAAGTCATTTACGTCCTCTCCAGAAATGATTTTTACGCAAAAGACACGTTGACTGCAGAAATCATTAGAATCCAATTCGACGACCAAAATCAATATCCCCCAGAAGAATACCAGCTCAACTACGATATGGAAGCCATGATCGTAAGGCGAGGAAGGATTTATCTATTTTCTAAAAACCGAACCAAACCCTTCTCGGGATTTACCAGAATGCATTCTTTGCCCGCAGAACCGGGGAATTATTCTTTGACTGTCAAGGACTCTTTGTTTTTAGGAGAAGGCCCAAAGGAAAGGGATTGGGTTTCTGGGGCGGCCCTCAGCCCTGACGGAAGGTGCTTGGTTTTATTGGGGTACGACAAGATGTGGGTAATTCAGGATTCCTGGGGAAGTGATTGGCTGGGAGGCCACGTTTCTGAAATTCCCTTTAACTCTCTATCACAAAGAGAAGCGGCCACTTTTGTAAACGATTCTATTCTCTTGATTTCTGACGAGAAAAACATCATGGGAGGCCAGCAATTGTACCGAATGAATTTGGGAGAGGTCCGAAGAGTTTTTACACAGCAGAGACGCAAAGAGGTTTCGGTGGCGGAAAGGGTCATTGAAGACAATCTCACCTTTAGTGTAGAGACGTGGACTCGAGGTCCCATTTACTATTCTTTGATTTCATCCAATGGAGTGACCGTAACGTCTGGAAAAATCGGGGTCTTTGACGCGGGAGAACACACCATTGAAATCCCCGTAGAAGATCTAATTCCCGGAGCCTATATTTTCAATATTCAAGTGGGTCATGAAAGGCATGGCTTTATAATGCGCAAATACGGTTTTAAAAAGGAATGACGACTCCTATCGTACTCTGATCTTGGACCTGTCCCGCGGTCATTTGCCAAGTCGGCTTTTCCATAATCACGTGACCAATGTACCATCCTAGCAAGGCGCCAAAGTACACGTCCGAAGACCAGTGCTTTCCATCGTAAATTCTAGAAAGGCCGGCCAATCCCGCTAGTGAATAACTCATATAACCAACCCATGGAGATTCTGGATACCCCTTTGCCACCACGGTAGCCACAGCAAAAACGGTGGCCGTATGACCACTGGGAAAACTCAGATGATCAGTCCCTGGGGTAAAGGGACCGTGAAATGCCAAAGGGTCTAAAATATCTTGTTCGGAAGGTCTTTCTCTGCGGAATAAAAATTTCAAAGCCAATGTAGCACCGCCTGCCAAGAAATACGCTTTGATTCCCTGCAGCCCCACGTAAACGTGTTGTTCGTTATCCGTGGCCCAACCCACCGTTGAGAGTGTTGCCATGGCGGGGAGTGTAATCAATCCGGATCCCAAGGGTTCTGCAAAATACATGCTGGTAGCGTCCGCCCAATCGCTTGAGTTGTTTCTAGCGGAAGTGGCTATGTACTCGTCACCGAGAATCAAGAGGCTACCTCCTACCACCAAACTGCTGGCCAACACCCAGTCCTTTCCCTTCCAGTCTCCTGGGTCCGTAATGACCTCGTAAGGATCATAGACGTAGGACATGCCATATTCTGCCCAATTCACTTCTTGCGCAACGAGTGAATTATTCGCAAACGCAGAAAAAAGGAACAAAAAAACAACGGTAAAACACTTGGATGAAGAGCCCATGAAAAAATTGGAATGTGAAAAGTTGGCGTTCAATGTGTATCTTAGTTTCTGTGCGGAAAATTACCTTATTTTTTTCAATTCTTGTGCTCCTGTGGAACTGTGGTCCCAGTGAACAATCGGCCTACGAGCCGCAAAAAAAACCGAGTACCCAATACCTCTATGCCTTTTGGAATGTAGAGAACGTATTTGATACCCTAGATGACCCTCACACAGCGGATCAAGAGTTTACTCCAGAATCCAAAAAGAATTGGAATGGTTATAAATACAGTGACAAAATCAGAAAAGTTGCCGAGGGCATTCGCGCCATTGGAAGAGAAAGGCCAGCTACCCTTGTGGGATTGGCAGAAATTGAAAATGCCACTGTACTAGAGGATATCTCAAAGGCCCCACCGCTAGAAAACGCACCCTATCAATGGGTGCATTGTCCTTCCAATGATCCCAGAGGCATCGATTTGGGTTTGTTGTATGATAGTACTGTTTTTACCGGGCACAACGCTTTTTCTATCTATCCGTTAGGACATGGCTTTTGGAGAAGTCGCCCCATTGTTTGGGTAGAACTCTACACGGAGAACGGGGACACCTTGGACGTATTCCTCAATCATTGGTCAAGCAAAAGAGGTGGAGAAAAAGCGGTAAAAAAACGAAGAATCATGGCGGAGAGGTTGGCTCATGTATCTGATAGTTTATTGAGCCTAGGAAGAAATCTTCAATTGGTAATGGGAGACTTTAACGAATCCCCCTCAGAGGAAAACATGACATGGCTCACAGACAGCGCCAGCACTTTACTCAATCTCATGGCTTCCGCCGAAGGAGGATCGCATTTTTACCGAGGACATTGGAGTTATTTGGATCAAATTCTCATCAGCCCCAGGTTGCACAGTTTTTATTTACCAGAATCTGCTCAAACCATCCAAGAGCCCATGTTTTTTGAATATTCTGAAAAGTACAAAGAACCCCTTCCGTTTAGGAGTTGGAAAGGTCCCATGTACATAGGGGGATTTAGCGATCATTTGCCCGTTGCGGCAAAATTTAATTTCCAACCCGAAAACTAAGTGACAATCCCATTGTTACCAGGGTTAAGAGAATCTTATTATCTTGCAGAATCTTAAACTTTTGACAAAATGAAAAAACTCATCATCCTAGGTCTTTCTGCCGGAGTTATCTTGAGCTCATGTGAGCGTAGAGACGATAATGGTGGAAACACCGGCGGCTCCAACACATACCCTACTGACAACATTGAAGTAGAGGTTAAGAAAAGAGCCCTAGTACAAGAAACTACGGGAACTTGGTGTCAGTACTGTCCAAACGGAGCAGAGCAATTGACCATCGCCAAGGGCGCCTACGGAGCAGATGTGGTTTCAATTTCTACCCACTCTGGGGATATTCTAGAAACTCCTGCTTCTACATTGTTCATGACTAATTTCCCCACCAGCTCAGTACCCAACTTTTATGTAGACACTGTACAGGTAGACAATTACAATGAATTGAGAAGCAAAGTGGGTGAAGCACTAACGGTTACTCCCATGTTAGGGGTTTCTCATGCCGTTTCAGAAAACGATACAGCATACCTTGTCTATCCAAAAATTCAATTCTTCGAAGATGTTAATGGTGAGACCTTCTACGTAGAGTCTTACATGACCTTGACAGGAATTGAAGCCAAAGATTACGGAAACGGTTTGGACCTAAACCAAGTTTCTTCTGTAGCCACAGTTTCTACTGGATCAGGGTCTACTCCTACTCGTTGGACTCAAGATGCTGCAGATTTAGACGGAACTTTCCTTATCAAGTCGGGTGACACTTACATTCACGAAGACGTTCTTTGGAAAGACGGAGCCAATACTCCCAACTGGGGTCTTGACCTATCTACAGTAAATCCATTTGGAAGTGTTTACACCAAGGATGATGTTTACGGAACGCAGTACACTCCCATGACTATTTCAATTCTTAAGGACTCTTTGGAGTACCCTACAGATATTGGTTTCTCTACTATCGTTTGGAAGCTTGTAACAGGTGATAACCCTTACTACGAGTTCGTTAATGGATACCATTCTTCGTACACCTCAAACTAAGAGACTTGACAGACAACAAAACAAAAACGCCCGCAATAGCGGGCGTTTTTTTATGGCCGTTGGTCAAAGCTTTTTCTGAAAGTGAATGCCCACGGGGTTAAACCCCAAGTTTTCATAAAAGGAATGAGCCCTCTTATTGGGAATGTAGGCATTGAGTTCTACGGCGTGGAGTTTGTTTTCGACACACCACTCTAAAATCTTCTCTACGAGGAATTTTCCGATACCCTGAGAGCGTCTACTCGCATCGGTAACCACATTGTCCAATTCCAATTGTCTACCGCAGTAAAAACGCGTACTGAGCCATCCGGTGCTCCACCCTACCATAGCGCCCTCTTCAAAAACACCA
>CBFHSF010000002.1:81336-125617 GCA_965658445.1 uncultured Schleiferiaceae bacterium
AAGGCCCGATGTCCGTCATGCGCAAACATTTCGTCAAACAGAGGATTGAGCATTTCTGCGGTGTAAGTATCGGGTTCCAATTGAACCGCCAAAGCCACGGCTTCCTCTTTGTCTTTTGAGGTTAATATCCTGAATTCCATACTTAAAGTTAAAAAATAGTTGGAAAAACGGATAGCCAATGCCCAAGAGCAAGAAGGTTGAATTGAAAACGCAATATGCAAGGAACTGACCAAAAAAAAAGGGACCCCAGATTGGGATCCCTTTTTGAAAAGAAGAATGGTTCTTCTTTCGTGTCTTTTATCGTTCCTAATTCCTTAGGCCTATTTTTTTTCCTATTTCTTTTTAGTACTCTGTGCCTGTCTTTGCGCTTCTTCTAGGCGGGCGGCAAATCTTGATTTTTTCTTGGGCTTCTTCTTGTTCTCCTGAAGCTTGGCGTGAATGGCCTCATCGTTCATCATAGAACGAATTCCCCACTGCTGACCAAAAGTAATCATGTTAGACAAGAAGTAGTAGTAACTCAAACCTGATGCGTAGTTATTGAAGATTCCCAAGAACATAATGGGCATCAAGTACATGATGTACTTCATCTGTGGCATCTGTTGCGTAGAACCTGTCATTTGGCTGTTCATCCAGGTGTAGATAAGGGTAGAAACCGTCATCAAAAGGGTAAACAAACTCACGTGGTCTCCATAAAATGGAATCTCAAAAGGCAAGTTGTAAATGCTGTCGTATGAACTCAAATCCGATGCCCACAAAAAGCCTTGCTGACGCAATTCAATACTCGAGGGGAAGAATCGGAAAATGGCGATGAGAATGGGGAACTGAAGTAGCATGGGGAGACAACCACCCAATGGGTTTACTCCTGCCTTCTGGTATAATTCCAGCGTGGCTTGTTGCTTCTTCATAGGATCCTTGTCCTTGTACTTCTCGTTGATTTCGTCAATCTCTGGCTTGAGAACTCTCATCTTGGCCATAGACTTGTACGAGGTGTACGTCAACGGGAAGAGGATGAGCTTGATCAATACCGCCATTATAAAGATGATCAAACCGTAGTTGAGACCATATTGATCCAACCAGTTAAATACCTTAATTACAATATACTTATTGATCCAACCAAAGATTCCCCATCCCAATGGGATAATGTCCTCGTATTGCTTTCCGTAGCTCTCTAGCGTTTGGAAGTGGTTGGGCCCCAAGTACAAGTCAAATGTTGACGTTCCTCCCTGTGAAGACACCTCTAAACGGCTAGTTAAAGCCTTTGTGGTGCTGTCGCTTTCGGTAAGGATTTTAGAGTCTAAGCTCGCTTTTGAGAAGGATCCTGAGGTCGGTGTAAGGATGGCAGAGAAAAACTGTTGCTTGTGTGCTACCCAACCTAGGTTGGTCAAATCTTCTGAGTCATCGCTAGTTTCCGAAAGGTAATCGTAGTCATCGGCACCTTCTAAGTAAGAAATGGTGGTAGCGTTTCTCTCGTTGTCTATGTTTTTCTCTTGTCTCAAGGTAGACTGAATCCAATCCACTTTGAGGTTTCCTCCGTTCTGAATTCCAGAAACCGAAGTAGAAATCATATACCCCTCAGCTGGAATGGTGTACACAATGGTAATGGGCTTTGGCGCATCCAAAGAGGTAAACTCAATGACCGCATTGCCATCTACTTGAGACTGGCGAGCTCCATAGTGGTAGTTTCCCGTAGAAACCTCTCCTGAACTGTAAACCAAAGAACTGCTGTTGTCAATGAGGTGAAGAGGAAGGCTATCATACGTTTGGTAATCTCCAATTCTGGCTTTTGCAATCTGAGCACCCACCGTACTAAAGGTAAGTTCCAAATCTGCATTGCTGATGGTGATAAACTGTTCTTCTATCGTATCGGTATCCACCACTGCCATAGCCGCAGCTGATGTGTCTTGAGAGATGGAAGAAGCGGCAGGGGTCTCTTCTACCACTTCGGTAGACTGAGCCTCTACTGGGGTTTCAGCGGGGGCGTTTTGCCCATTCCACCAATAAAACCCTATCATAATAACACCAATAAGCGCAAACGCTACCAGTGTATTTCTATCGAGTCCTTTTTGCTCCATTTGTTTTATTGATCTTGTTTAATTGATCTCAGCCAAACACGCCGAGTAATTTGATCGTTTAGTGCGCGTTACTGTGCTTTCTGATTGTATTCGATGGCCGCCTTAACAAAGCCAACAAACAAGGGGTGTGGATTGGCCACCGTAGACTTGTACTCTGGGTGGAACTGTACTCCAATAAACCAAGGATGTGCAGGAATCTCAACAATTTCTACCAAACCGGTTTCTGGATTTACTCCTGTAGCCTTCATGCCGTTCTCTTCAAATTGCTTGAGGAAGTCGCCATTGAATTCGTAGCGGTGTCTATGTCTTTCGGATACTTCTTTTCTCTTGTATACAGAATGAGCAAGTGAATTTTCTACCAAGTCACAGTCGTTGGCTCCCAATCTCATGGTTCCACCGTACTCAGTAACCTTCTTCTGCTCCTCCATCAAATCAATCACAGGATGCTTTGACTCTGGATTGATTTCTGAGGTATTGGCATCGTCCCAACCAATTACGTTTCTGGCGAATTCTACCACGGAAGCTTGCATTCCGAAACAGATTCCCAAGAAGGGGATGTTGTTTTCTCTGGCGTACTTCACGGTGGCAATCTTTCCTTCAAATCCTCTCTCTCCAAATCCAGGAGCAACGAGAACGCCATCCAATCCCTTGAGGATGTGAGCCGCAGATTTATCCGTAATCTTTTCTGAGTGAATCCAACGAATCTTAACGCTACACTCGTTCGTTGACCCGGAGTGAATGAACGCTTCAGATATGGATTTGTAAGAGTCTTTCAACTCTACGTACTTACCGATCAAGCCGATTTCAACTTCGTGCTTGGGGTATTTAAGTCTGTATAGGAAATCTTTCCAGCGAGACAATTCAGGCTCACCTGCGATGGGAAGATTTAATTTCTTGAGAACTACCTCATCTAGCTTCTCGCGAGACATCAACATCGGTACTTCGTAAATAGTGGAAGCGTCCAAAGATTCAATTACTGACTCCTTTTTCACATTACAGAAAAGAGCCAATTTCTTTTTGATGTCATCGCCAATTTCATGCTCTGCTCTACATACCAAAACGTCCGGTTGAAGCCCCGACTCCTGTAGAAGTTTAACAGAGTGTTGAGTGGGCTTGGTTTTCAATTCGCCCGTTGTAGCCAAGTAGGGAAGCAATGTCAAGTGAACAACCATACAGTCATCACCCAACTCCCAACGCAACTGACGAACCGATTCGATGTAAGGAAGGGCTTCGATATCCCCAACCGTACCACCAATCTCAGTGATTACGATTTCAAACTCACCGGTATTGCCGAGGGTTTTGATTCTGTCCTTGATCTCATCTGTGATGTGGGGAATTACCTGAACGGTTTTTCCTAGGTATTCTCCCTTTCTCTCCTTCTCGATAACCGACTGATAAATTCTACCGGTCGTTACGTTATTTGCCTGAGAGGTGGGGCGGTTCATAAAGCGCTCGTAGTGGCCGAGGTCCAAGTCGGTTTCCGCACCGTCATTGGTTACATAACACTCTCCGTGTTCGTAGGGGTTAAGAGTCCCCGGATCAATATTGATGTATGGATCCAACTTTTGAATGGTCACAGAATACCCTCTTGCTTGAAGAAGAGTAGCGAGTGAAGAAGAGATGATTCCCTTTCCGAGTGAAGACGTTACCCCTCCGGTAACAAAGATATACTTGGTGTTTCCCATGCCGTAGTAAAGCTTATTAAAAAGGCTTATTGAACCGACTTGTCAATAGGTCCCATGAAAAGACTCATTGAAAAGCCGCTGCAAAATTAGGCATTCTAATTCACCCCCAAAAGTCTTTCAGGCTTTTTTAGAAGCCCCAAGAAACGATTAAAGTGGGCATGATGGGCAACTGATTTACACGCTGGAAATCTACCCTGTCAAAATAGAAAATGTTCTCGCGATTGTAAACGTTGGTCGCTGCTACAGCCACCTCCAAGTTAGAGGTCTCAGAGAGATCCCACATCTTCTTAACCGTGATGTCCAAGCGGTGGTATGCAGGCAATCTACCCCCGTTCAATTCACCGTAATTAATGGCGAGCTGACCGTTCTCTGAAGTGTAGTCAAAGTCTAAGTTGGCATTACCCGATGGATCTACAAATGTCATTTGAGGGTAGTAACCTTGCTGCTGGGTAAAGGGGAATCCCGATCCGTAGTTAAAACGAGCAGAAACCTCCCAATCCAACTTCTTACCCCACGAATAACTAGCAACCAAATTCACATTATGTCTTCTGTCAAAATGCGGTGAATACTCCTGAATACCATCGTCACGAGTCACTTTAGCATAGGAGTAAACCGCCCATAAATATAGATTTCTGGTGGTATATTTCAAGGTGAAGTCAATACCTCGCGCCAAACCCTCTTCTACAATGAAGTCCTTCTTGAGAATTTCGGGTTGATCCGCGTACACTTGATTGTCTTCGTACAGCTTGTTTCTATTGATATTGGTAATGGGGAAGAAGTATTTAACATACCCCTCAACATTTAAAGTCAGGTTTTCCAATAAATCGTACTCAAATCCCAAAACAGCG
This sequence comes from uncultured Schleiferiaceae bacterium, assembly GCA_965658445.1. Classification (GTDB taxonomy): domain Bacteria; phylum Bacteroidota; class Bacteroidia; order Flavobacteriales; family Schleiferiaceae; genus CBFHSF01. The sequence goes on from CBFHSF010000002.1 coordinate 85,942, forward strand.
TGTTGAGATTTTTGAAGCCTCCCTTCCAAAGGTTCTCCCTTGTAGGTACTTGGCAAGTTAGTAGGTCCGGAGAGAAAACCGTAAAACAAGTTCACTACATCTCTATCACTGTTGGCCGCTACGAGGTTCTGGCTGTAATAACCTCCCGAAGCCTTGATTCTAAATACATCAGAGGCTGAAAACTTAATTCCCAATCTGGGTTCTAATGAAAATTCCCCCAAAGAGCCGTAGTAGTGACCTCTAAACCCAGGGTCAATTACCCAACGGTTAGATACAAATCGATAGGTAACGTAACCGGCCATTTCTGTGGTAGATTCGGTTTGACGAATCTGAGTTCCCACTTCATTGGTCAACAACAAATCGGTAGCGTATCCAATGGCTTCAAAACCGTATTTAATCTCATCGGCCTTTCTCACGAAATAGGTAAAGTCCAGTCCACCATTAAATCCGCTAATGCTTGATGTTCTGGGTTGTCCAGGAATTTCAGTACTGTTGATTTCGTAATTTGAAATGGCCAAATCCCCTTGAATCAACGTTGCAGAAGAAGGAGGAACTACTGAGAAGTCCAATCCATATCCGAAAGAATTCCATTCAATGGCTTTGTCAGAATCGAACTGAACACCGTCGTTAAATGAAAATCCATAAACATTGAACTTTGACCCCGTTGAACTTTGGATGGTATACTTTCCAAAAATATCGGTGAAAGTAAAAGGAAGGCCGTCGTACTCTGTTTCGGCATAAGGGTACAGAACCTTACTGGTCTGGTCTAGATAAGAGTGTTTGGCGGAAACCAAGAAGGATTGGTTGGAAATCCCTTGAGAGTTCTTCTTTCCAATAGGACCTTCAAAAAGAAGTTTAGACATGTAAGTTGAGGCAGTGACCTTTCCTGCAAAACGCTTGGTATTACCGGGGCGAGTTCTCACATCCATTACAGAAGAGGTTCTGGATCCGTACTCTGCATTAAAACCCGCAGTGTAAACATCTGCAGACTGTAGAATATCCGTATCAAAAACAGAGAAGAAACCAATACTGTGGAAGGGATTGTAGATAATCATTCCATCCAATAAAACCAGGTTTTGAATGGGTGCACCTCCTCTAATGTACAATTGTCCCCCTTGGTCACCGGTGGTCACAACACCGGGAATTACCTGGATGGCCTTTACCAAATCTGGATCCCCACCCACAGAAAACTGTGTAATGGTCTTGGCATCTAGCGTAGTTACAGAAGTCAAGACCTGAGTTTTTGCCTTAATCTTATCGGCAGAAATTACCACGTCATCAAGAATCTCTGAAGACTCCTTGAGGTAGTATTTTCCAGAAGTAATTCGTTGACTTTTAATTTCGATGGGGAACTCCTGCGTTTCAAACCCAACGAAAGAAATCACTGCGGTGTACTTACCTTCTGGGATTTCGTTGATTTGGAAGAAACCATTGAGGTCCGTTACCCCACCAACAGGGCGCTCTTTTAGAGAAATGTTTGCGTAAGGAATGGCACTTCCTGAGCTTTCTTCATATACAAAGCCCCTGAAAATTCCTTGAGCAGATGATAAAAAGACAGAAAAACCAAGAGTAAGAGTGAGGAGTAGGTTCTTCATAATGTGTTTTTTGTGATGGTCAAATATAACAAAAACTGCTTTGGAGCTGGGATAAAGAAGGATAGAGATGTTGATTTCAGATTTCTAGTACAAAATCTTAATGTGCAACTCTCTCATGAGCTCAGAACCCGAGACATCTCCGGAAGCTATTCCCTTTATTTTCCCGTCGTATTCACGTAAGTATTTCACGACTCTCAACGCCTTTCCCATAGAATAGTTCCGGGTTCCTAGCTGATAATCTTTGACAAAATAGGGATTGACACCTATGAGCTTCGGAATTCCTGAAGGATCGATGCCTTTGGAACCGTGAATCATCAAGACTTTAGAAAAGTAATTAAACAAGATTCCCAATGTCAAAACCGGAGGATTGTCCTTGGGGTTTCTTTCAAAGTATTTCAAAATGGTGAAGACTTTAGGACCGTCTTTGTGAGCAATGGCGGTTATGAGTTCAAAGTTGTTGTACTCTTTGCTGATCCCAATATTCTCTTCAATGACATCGGGGGTAATCTCCGTTCCAGGTTGGAGCAACCCAAATAGCTTGTCCAATTCATTGTTGAGTCGAGCCAAATCACTTCCTACCTGGTTGGCAAGTAACGCAGAACTTCGATTGGAAATCAAAAATCCACGGCTCTTAACACGGGATTCAATCCAGCTGGGCACTTGATTGTCATAGAGTTTTTTAGACTCCAACATGACGTGATTCTTTGCCAATAGCTTGCCCACCTTCTTGCGCTTGTCCAAGTTTTTATACTTGTGCGCAAAGACCAAGATGGTAGTAGGAGATGGATTTTCTAAATACCCCTCCAAGGCGTCAAAAGAACGTATTTGTTGTGCTTCTTTGACAATGACTACGTGATAGGGAGCCATCATGGGATAGCGTTTGGCCTCCGATATTATGGTCACCATATCCGTGTCCTTTCCGTATAAAACCGTTTGGTTAAAACCCTTTTCTGCTTCATCCAAAACCGTGTGCTCAATGGCATCCACAACCTGATCGATAAAAAAGGCCTCCTCCCCCATCAAAAAGTAGATGGGTCGGTACGTCTTGTTCTTTATTTCTGAAAGTATGCTGTCAAAGCTGTGTGCCATGCTACAAAAAACTTAAAAGTTCCCCTAAATCGGAAATTTCATGCGTAGGTTTTTTGTGGACAGGTAAATTCTTGGGGTTGAAGTACACCGCATCCATTCCTACCTTCATCGCACCGTAAACATCCACTTCTAAATGGTCACCTATCATCAAGGACTCCTTTCTCTTGGCACCGGCTGCAACCATGGCCTGGGAAAAAATCTTGGGATGTGGCTTTTGAACCCCTATCCCATCCGAAGTAATCAATTCCTTAATGTAGGGATGGAGTCCTGTGGTTTTTAATTTAATCTGCTGAATCTCACTAAACCCATTGGTAATGATGTGAATGGCGTATTGATCGGAAAGAGATTCCAAGACCGTTTTGGCATTTGGCATTAAATGGCCCTTTGTGGGGGATGTATTTACGTAATCGCGGTCCAGATCAGACACCAATTGATCGTCATTAATTTCATAATCTGCCAGCGTCTTTGAAAATCTCAGAGTGCGCAAATTGGCCTTACTCACTTCGCCCTTTCGATACAAATCCCACAGCTCATCATTGTGAATTCGATACTGACACCGAAAAGCTTCTACATCCGGAATTCCTCTATTGAGAAGGTTGTGGTGTTCGTACAACTCACCGAGTGCTTCGCTACTATTCTTTTCAAAATCCCAAAGTGTGTGATCCAAATCAAAAAAGAGATGACGGTACTTCATAGCCTTTACCTCTTTAAAAATTTCAAGAATCCTGGAAGTCTATTGATCACAACGTGCTGATAGTTTTCTTCATACGCGCCAAATCCTCGATAAAAATCAGACAGACCTGGAAGGTTACTCCCTTCAAAATCGAAGAGAACCCCTGTCTCTGCATTGAGCGTAAGACATTGATGAATCAACCATGACATAGCACCTACTTCCTTTCCATAGTCGTTGTTTCCAGAAAACAAAAAGATCTTTCGCCCTTTGTGAACGGCTAAAAAGAATCCCGCAACTACCGTATTGGTCTCATCGGTTGCCGCCCAAACTTCTCCCTTGTTCTTGTGAAGCATCACATACATCAATTGCTTCATAACAGGAAAAAAGTCCGAACGCAAATTGAGCTTTGGCGCCTGATTTTGCTCAAACAAACGAATAATAGGATCTACCGAACCGGCGGTAAATACTTGCAGGCCTGCCTTTTCTCCCTTTTTAATATTTCTCTTTGTGCGCTGGTTGTACCCCTTGTATATTTCTTCAGAAGTACCCTTTAAAGAAAGCACCAAATTAGTCTGTTCCACTGCCTCACGTGCGGGTGAGACACTGTTATAGGCGTTGAGAAAAACATCTGCAAACCAAAATTTCTTGGGTACGGCATCTAAAAAATTGCGAGTTAGCTCCTCTCCAATGTGGAAAGAAGCAAAAATCCCAGCCTGCTGAACCCCAGGTGGTCTAAAGGCATACTGAACTCCATATTTCTTATCGTACGAAATAGGCATTACTGCCTCGTAATCGTTGAGCACAAGACCTCCCCAAAACGGAGAAGATATATCCAAATACCAATGAAGGGCATAGGGCATTTCCGCGGGAGACCGCATAACGCAAGCATCCCATTTTTCGGCATCTATATCCGCACTCTCTTTATAGGAAATCATAGGGTGGGTTACTTTATTCCTGGGGGTTTTCACTCTTGGCGTAAGAAATCATTTTTCTGTACAGACCGGTCCAACCCTTCCATTCGGGCTCTTCTTCGCTAAATATTCTATTGTGCCAAACAGAAACGAACATTCCGTCCACTGCTTTAACTGCGTCAATTTGGGTTTTTATCAATGGCCACGCCTTTGACACAGGAGTCTGTTTGTGATACATAAGGGCGCCCTCCATAACTTGAAAGGGAAATACCTTTAGAGGTCTTTTGACCTCCATTTCTAAATCATAGAAATCAAAGGGGTGTGCGATTCCGGCTCTAAAGCCTAACTCGCTGGCATATCCCATGGAATAATCTTCTCGTATTCCAAACTTCATCAAATTTCTATACGTCGAAGGGAATCGCAACATTAAAAAATGTTGACGACTGCGACGTACGGGCACGTTTAAAACATGCTCCAAACCCTTTATTTCCTTTTCTAGAGTGGCTTCATTTTGATTGCTCTTATAGCTAGGGTGAATTCCCACCGGAGCAAAATCATTAATTCCCTTAACGGCAGCATGCATAGAATGGGAATAAAATGGGACGTTTCTATCAAACTGTCCAAAAGAAGAGAACAGCATAAAATACTGGCAGTCAAACCCTAATTCCTCTATCAACTGTGCTTGTAGATCTAAGGTATCGTAGGGGTCTTTTTCTATGGATAAAATGGTCAGCAATCGATGCCATGCATTTCTAAAACTCAAACTAGATAAATCCTTTAGGAAACCTCCAATGGTTCTAAAACCACCTTTACTCCTATAGGCGTAGAGGTTATCAATATCTATTGTGGACTTAAAGGAAAACGCGGGCGGATTGAACTCTATTTCTGGATAGACCGCTAACATTTTGTTCTTAACCATTCGGGCCCACAAATTGACTACGGGGATCTCCAAAAAACCCTCTTTATAAGCCAAACTTTCTGAAGGCGGGAATCTTCCGTGCTCGTCGGGGATGTACGGGAGGTATTCCTCATAGCGAGTCACCAAATAAAAGGCTGCAGAAAAGGGATCAAATGGCAAGACAGAATTACCTTGTGTACTGAAGAAAATAGGAACACCTTCGTACTTCTCTACATAGATCTCTTGCTCAAAAATATCGGACTCCAACAAAAGGTCACTAGGAATAATGGTCACCCCTCGGTTTACCCTGCGTTTGCTGTAGTTTAAGATATTAGCAGAAGTGTCTTCAAAGATGCTTTCATCGGTAGTTAAGGTCACTTGTGTGCCCAACACATCGACAAAAATCAGAGAAAATATATACTTAATTCTCGGAGTAATTTTTTCCGTAAAGACTGTAATCATAGGCGTATTGTGACTCTAAAGATACAAATTAGGACGTCTGATTACACGAGAAAAAATACAGGTTATAAACCAATCGGGCCGTTCTTTCCACATCGGGAATTCTTTGCTTCAACTGTGGAGCGGGATGCTCAATGAACAAGCAGCCCTTGGTCTTCGAAGACTCAAAAAAATAACGCTGTTGCCAGGTAACTTCTCGTTGTAGTTCCTCTTTAGAAAGTTTTGGAATCTCCTTCCAAACGTCCGAATTGGGCATTGTAGTATTTTCTGAAGGGTCATAGGAAAGCTCAGGAATTCCCTCCCAATCTCTGGAATCATCGTTTTTTAAAAGCCAAGCCCTTCCCTCTCTACTGGCCTTAATCCAGACAGATGGGTCAATCCTTTGGGAATATGCAGAGAAGAAAAGTTTCTTGTTGAGTTCAGAAAACCACCAAGCAAAGGAGGACTCCCTCATTACAGATCTTTTAGAATATCAATGATTTTCGTTGCGGTCTCACCGTTGCCGTAACAAAGAGGAGGCTCTCCGTTGGGAGCAAGGTTTTCATAGGCCTTTTTCATAATTGCATACTCACCTTGTGTAAGGGCGCCCCATCCGGCTTCAACAATTTCTGTCCACTCCGTGGTATCCCGCAAAATCATCACAGGTGTTTTCAAAAAAAAGGATTCTTTTTGAAGTCCTCCAGAATCCGTAAACACCCAATCAGAATTTTTGATTTGATACAAGGTCTCTTCGTAGCTAATGGGTTCGGAAAAATCAATCTCCGTCCACCTACTTAGATCTAATCCATAGTCTGCCAACGCCTTATGAGTTCTGGGATGCACCGGAAAAAACACCTTCTTACCATTCTCCTTTGCCAGCCTATTGACGTTGTCGAGAATGGAAGTCAATTTTTCTTTCGAATCCGTATTTCCCGGTCTGTGCAATGTCATAAACCATTCGGTACCTCTAGCCTTCCCTTTGGCATTAGGAGCTACTTGAAGGAGAACATCATGCATGATATCACCTACCTCAAAAACTTTGGCATTGGGCTTTATGGCCCCTTTGTGAAGTCCTACAACCGCTTCCTTTGATGGAGCAAACAAAACATCAGAAACAGAATCCACCCATATTCTATTGACCTCCTCTGGCATGGAGTAGTCTCCTGATCGCAACCCAGCTTCTATGTGTACCAAAGTGCAATGAGTCCTGGTGGCTGCGAGACCTCCCGCTAGAGTGGTATTCGTATCACCAAAAACGATGACTTGCTTAATCTTCTCGGACTGGATGATGGAAATTAATTCGTCCACCATAAATCCCAGCTGCGCTCCTACAGAACTCTTTTCAGAATCGAGATGATAATCCGGTTTGGGAAGATTAAGACCATCAAAAAAGAGTTTAGAAAGCGAGGGGTCATAGTGTTGACCACTGTGCACAAAAACCAGTTGATCCTTGGACAGGGCACTATGCCCCCAAGCTTTCAACAAAGGTTGTGCTTTGATAAACTGTGGTCTAGCCCCCACCAGAAGTAAGGTTTTCTGCATGGGTTAAAACTACAAAATCAATGCATCAATCCTTCATCCGCAAAACTAAAATATCCTTTATCGGTCAAGATTAAGTGATCCAAGACCGATACATCGAGAATTTCTCCGGCTGATCGCGCTTTGTTAGTAAGAGACAGATCAGCGGATGAAGGCTTGAGGCGACCCGACGGATGGTTGTGCGCCAACAAAATCGCAGTAGATCGATGCTCCAAAGCCCTTGCAAAAATCAATCGAATATCCGCCACCGTTCCGGTCAATCCCCCCTTAGAAAGACATTCCACAGACTGAATCGCATGAGACTGTGATAAAAACACTACCCAGAATTCCTCATGAGACAGATGAGCAAGACTTGACTTCAATCGTGTGTATCCATCATGAGAAGAGGATATGACCTCGGGAGTGGCCCCATCGGTTTCTTGGTTCATCCTACGACCTAACTCTAATGCAGCTCTAACAATAGCTGCTTTTACAGGACCAATGCCTTCAACCTTCTGGAGGACTCCTGAACCCAACTGGGCCATTTTAAAAAGTTTGTAATCTGAGCGATGTAACAACTTTTGAGCCACCTGAAGAGCCGACTGGTCCTTTGAACCACTGCCTAAAATTATAGACAGCAATTCTGAATTTGACAAACTGTGTAAACCATGGGCCATCAATTTCTCCCTCGGCCTATCCTCAATCGCAACGTGTGAAAAAATGGGCATTTAAATTTTTTGGCAATATACCGTGGGACCACCGATTGAGGAGGCAAGTAAACGCCTCTTACCGTTTGTAAACGATTAGTGAGTTTTAAAATGGTAATGGAAGAAATTATTGGGCATAAAAAAAGCCCCACATCTGTGAGGCTTTCCAATATTGTAACTGAAGAGTTTCAGTGAATGCTTACAGGCTATTCACGTATCTCGTTAGTTTTGACTTAAGGTTAGACGCTTTGTTCTTGTGGATGATGTTGCGCTTAGCCAACTTATCCAACATAGCGATAACTGTAGGAAGCTTAGCTCCTGCGTCTTTCTTGTCAGTGTTTTCACGAAGACGAGCCACGGCGTTACGTGTTGTCTTGTGGTAGTATTTGTTGTGTACGCGACGTTTCTCTGATTGACGAATGCGTTTTAATGCTGATTTGTGATTTGCCATAGTGCGTTACTTAGCGGAATCCATAGTCTTTAGTGCTTGGCTTCCAATTCAAAATCTTGTAGCCCGTAGGGGAATCGAACCCCTCTTTCCAGGATGAAAACCTGGCGTCCTAACCGATAGACGAACGGGCCAAAATGTTTTATGAGCGTGCTTTCTTGCGATTGCGGGTGCAAATGTAAATCAAAATTTAAAACCCACAAACTGATTGAATAAAAAATCAGCTTTTTTTCTACTTTTTTTTGTCCGAGTCTAAACTCATCCTGAAGCCCAGCTTCTTAGCGGTAGAAATTTTTAAGTCGCTAGAGATGGAACGAATATCCGAAACCGATACAATGCTCGATTTCGCCATGTCTGGAGCCGTCAAATCAAATTGAATGGCTTGTATAATGGCTTGCTCTATCACCTTCCTCAAAGCCTCATTATTGAGCTCCTGCTTTTCCAAATCGTTAAAGGCAAAGCCAAGCTGACGTCTTCCTTCCACAAAGAAATGTCTCTCCTTGTTCACAAAGAATCTTCCCATCAATAAACCATAGTCATTTATGCGGTTGTACTTCAAAGAGTCCGTGAGAAAGTTGTAGATGTTGATCATCCCAAAGTAGGCGTTGTACTTGTCTTTCTTCACGTAGATGCTCTTAAATACGCTATGAGACTTCTCAAAGGTAAATGCATTGGTGTGCATGTGAAACACCAGGGTATCCCCAGAGAACTTGATCTCAGCCTCAAAGGGTCCTCGGTCGTAATATTCTACCAAGACGTTTTTGTCAACTTGTACAATGCTATTATTGAGCTCTGCGGCAATGACCTTTAGAATGGATTTGAGCTCATCAAAAGCCTTCTTAGTCTCTCTAAAGACCAATTGCTTGGTAGAAGACTTACTCGCCAGTAGATCTAATATTTCACGGTTGTTTTCCATGGGAAAGATTCGTTGAGTTTGTTTTGGACCTAGTACGCTCTGGCAAATACTACTCTCTGAGTAGACGGCTTCCCGGTAAGAATACACTTTCCTTCCTCTTGGGCATTGTCAAGAGGTATACAACGAATGGTGGCCTTGGATTTGTCCTTGATTGCCTCTTCCGTTTCGGGGGTTCCATCCCAGTGAGCGTATACAAAACCACCTTTGGTATCCAAGATTTCAACAAACTCATCCCAAGAATCTGCCTTGTGAGTAGATTCATTTCTGAAGTCGTTGGCCTTGGTGTACAAGTTCTCTTGAATTTGCTCCAATAGGTGAACGATCTTATTGGCGACGTCGCTCTGTTGAAGAATCTCTTTTTCGAGAGTATCTCTTCTGGCTACCTCAACCGTTCCCTTTTCTAAATCTTTGGGTCCGATGGCAATTCTCACAGGTACTCCTTTGAGTTCGTACTCGTTAAACTTCCATCCTGGCTTGTGCGTGTCTCTATCGTCATACTTCACAGAAACGCCTAGCTTTTCCAATTCCGCCTTGATTTCATGGGCTTTCGCCGAAACCTCAGCCAACTGATCTTCCCCTCTGTAGATGGGAACAATAACCACTTGGAAAGGCGCCAAGTTTGGAGGCAAGACCAAACCGTTGTCGTCAGAGTGAGTCATAATAAGTGCGCCCATCAAACGAGTAGAAACTCCCCATGAAGTCGCCCAAACGTGTTCTTGCTTACCTTCTTTGGTGGTGTATTTTACATCAAATGCCTTGGCAAAGTTCTGACCCAAGAAGTGAGATGTTCCCGCCTGAAGAGCTTTCCCATCTTGCATCATAGCTTCGATACAATACGTCTCAAGAGCTCCAGCAAAGCGCTCATTGGGAGATTTAATCCCTCTGAGCACGGGAATGGCCATAAAGTTTTCTGCGAAGTCTCCGTATACGTGAAGCATAGTTTCCGCCTCAGCGATGGCTTCCGTCTTGGTAGCATGTGCCGTATGGCCTTCTTGCCACAAAAACTCTGCTGTTCTCAAAAACAATCGAGTTCTCATCTCCCAACGAACCACATTGGCCCATTGGTTTACCAAGATGGGTAGATCGCGGTACGATTGAATCCAATCTTTATACGTATCCCAAATAATGGTTTCTGAAGTGGGTCTTACGATGAGTTCCTCTTCTAGTTTGGCATCGGGATCCACCACAACGCCAGAACCGTCCTCAGCATTCTTGAGGCGATAGTGAGTTACTACAGCACATTCCTTGGCAAAGCCATCTACGTGATCGGCTTCCTTACTGAAATATGACTTCGGAATAAAGAGCGGAAAATAGGCATTGACATGACCGGTTTCCTTGAACTTCTTATCGAGCTCAGCTTGAATTTTTTCCCAAATGGCAAATCCGTAGGGCTTGATGACCATAGAGCCACGCACCCCGGAGTTTTGAGCGAGGTCCGCTTTGACCACCAACTCGTTATACCATTTTGAATAATCTTCAGATCTCTTCGTTATCCCCATTGCAAACTAATTTGGTATAGAAATTGTTATATTTAGAGCACAAAGCTAAGAAATATAAAGAGGTAAGAAGACATGAGACAGAGTAAATTAAAAGCAGCGGCACTACTGGGAATTCCACTAATTTTTATGGCCTGTTCTTCGGGCAATGAAATGGTAAACAATTACTACGAAGACGGCATTTACTTTGACGAATCTTTCAATGGCTCCTTGACAGCCTCCTCCTCTTCTGACGAATACAATACACCGGGTTACGATCCTCTTAACCAAGGTTCACAAGAATTTGATTATTACGACCCTCAAGACAATCAAACCTCGGCCCCTATTTCTACTTCTAGCGCTGTCCCCTCTAACGGTCCTTTGATTTCTTCACCTCAATCTAACTGGAGCTTTGGCGTAGGTGTTGGTACAGGAATGGGCATGGGATACTCCTCCTTTGACATGATGTACTCTTCTGGGTATGGAATGAATTATGGAATGAGCATGGGTTACGGTATGGGTTACGGCATGGGATACCCCATGTATCCTGGTTGGGGATACCCCGGTTACGGATATGGCTATCCAGGGTATGGTCCCGGATGGGGGCCCGGTTTTGGCCCAGGCTTTGGACCTGGATTCGGATACCCGCCTTACCCTGGATACGGCTGGGGATACCCCGGATATTGTCCTCCCGGGTTTGACAATGGGAATAATGTAAGAGTTAATAGAACGCGTGTAAACGGAGCCGCTCCAGGAAGATCCAACAACGTATCAGGAGGTACGGGATACGCCGCAAGAACTCGTGGTTCTTCGGGCAAAACGGGAACCACTAGAAATCGCGCTACTTACACCCCATATAACCGAAGAAGTGCCAACACCACAGAAAGAGTGATAAGAACTTCTCAGGGCAATTACAAGAACACAGAAACTCGATCTACGTATTCTCCCCAGAGATCTACAAGACAACGTTCCAATTATTACGGAATGCCTGCGCAAAGACAGTCGGCACCCACGAGAACAAGACAGAGCAAACCTTCCTCTGGTTACAGTGCACCTACGAGAAGCCGTGGCGGAAGCAGCGGAAGGTCTTCGGGAGGAACGAGAAGCACCACCCCAACGCGAGGTCGTAGGTAAAGGTCCCAGAAAAAAACACCAATGAAAAAATCCATTACAGGAGCCATACTTGGGGTTGTTTTCAGCTTTGCTGCACAATCCCAAGGAGTCCAAGACATGTTTAGATTTTCCCAACCTGGATACCTAGGCCAAGGTCGCTACGTAAGTTTGGCAGGTGCCATGGGGGCCATGGGAAATGACATGACCGCTATTTCTCACAACCCGGCAGCAGCGAGCATTTTTAGGTCTGATGAATTTGGCGTTTCGGTTTCTTTCTACAACGCACAGGGAACTGCTGATTACTTTGACCAAAGCAATATCCAAGATGCCAATAGATTTCTCTTAAACAACCTAGGTTATCTCAAGAAGATCAATCAAGACGATCCCTATTCCTCTACGTTTAGCATCACCTACAATCAGCATATCAACTACCAAGAGAGACAAGTCGTAACCGTAGACAATCCCATGAGTTCCAACATAGACGCTTGGATTGCTAACGCAGGAAACACTCCCCCTTGGCAACTTTACAATCAAGGTCTTTACGAAGAGGGTGCGGCCTATTTCTCCTATCTCATAGATTATGACAGTATAGGCGGTGGATACACCTCGGTAGCATTGGGGCTTCCCCGCCAAACGATAGAAATTGAAAGAACCGGTAACAAGGGAGAAATCAACATTGCTTATGCTGATGTCTACAACCAAAAACTGCATTGGGGCGTTTCTTTCCAAGTTCCTACCCTACGATTTAGAGACTATGTAGTACTTACCGAGTCGGGGTTTAGCGGAGATTTCATTACGGGCTTTACCAAAGAAAACTACTTTGCCACAGACGGTGCGGGAATTGGTGCAACCCTTGGTTTTATTTACAAAGCCAACCACACGGTACGACTTGGTGCGTCCATAAAGACTCCAGAAGTTTTGTTTTTACGCGGCGCTTGGGAAACCACCATTACCTCACAATTTGCCAATAGCCCCATTCCTGAGGCCACGGCTGTGGGCAATGACGATTACAATTACACAGTATATACAGCTCCAGTATTCTCGCTGTACTCCGGATTTGTCTTTAAGAAATACGGTTTTATTGATGTAGACTTTAGCTACATCCCCTACACTTGGTCTTCCTACTCCAATTTAGGAGGAGCGGTTAATGACGAAATCAACACCCTGATGGATGATGCCATCAACCTCAAGTTGGGTGGAGAAGTCAGAGCGGATAAATTCTACTTTAGAGGGGGTTACAACTTTCTTTCCTCGCCGTATACCTTTGAAGGAAACACAGGCCAGAGAAATATCATTGGTTTGGGAATAGGCTACAGAAAACCTGGATACTCCATTGATTTGGGATACCAAAATGTGCAACAGACCGATAGATACTTCCCCTATTCTGGAGACTTTACCGATCCCGTAAACACGGAATTGGTCCAAAACAATGTGATGGTCAGCTTTAATTTGAGATTCTGATCTACTCCTTAATCTACTCCTTGTACTTGTAGACCATGGCGTTGATGTTCATCCCTGCCCCTACACTGGCAAATACTATGGTATCACCATCGTGAAGTCGGTGGCCTTCAAATCGCGTTTTTCTCACGAGATCAAAAAGCGTAGGAATGGTAGCCACTGAGCTATTTCCAAAATTGCGAATGCTCATAGGCATGATTTCATCCACATCACCCTTCATTCCAAACAATCTGAACAAACGACTAACCACAGCGTGATCCAATTTGGAATTTGCCTGGTGGAGAAAAATCTTTTTCACCTCGCTCAAGTGAACTCCCGCCTCGTCCAAAGTAGCCTTGATGGCAGCAGGAACATTCTTAAGTGCGTATTCATAGATCTTGCGACCCTTCATTTTAATGTAGCGCTCGTTGGGGTCTGAACCGGGCTTATAAGAAGGCCCTTCGTATAGGAAGAAGGCCTCTTCCTGAGTGTGAGAATTTACCTTGGAGTGAACAATTCCGTAACCGTCATCTGCATCGGATTTTGAGAGAACAGCTGCTCCCGAACCGTCTGCAAAAATCATGGAATCCCTATCCGAGGGATCCAATACTCTGCTCAAGGTTTCACATCCTACAACCAAAGCGTGCTTGGCTTTTCCAGAAGCGATGTACATTTCTCCGAGTATCATCCCTTGCACCCACCCGGGACATCCAAAGAGAATGTCGAAGGCCACACAATTGGGATTGGCAATATTGAGTCCGTGTTTGATTCGCGAAGCGATGCTTGGCAAAACATCCGTTCTACCCGTTTGCTTTTCTACATCTCCAAAGTTGTGAGCAGCGATAACCACACCGATTTCTTCAGGGTCGATGCCACTTTCTGCTATGGCTTTTTGCGCCGCTTCAATTCCGAGGTCGGAGTTGTTTTGCTCATCGCGAGCGTATCGTCTATTTTCTATACCTGTAATGGCTACAAACTTTTCAATCAACTCACTTGCAGCCTTTTCAAAAGGCTCTCCATTTTCATCGAGAAAGAGATTCTCAACAAACTCCTCATTGGTTACTATTTTTTCCGGAAGAACGTGTCCCGTTCCCGTGATAATTACAGATGACATGGTGGTAAACTTTATTCGCCAAGTGTACTGACAATTGTTGACATGGCGGTGTTTTTATTACAATTTCTTTACTCTTTTGTAGGATTAATAAAATTACCGCTAAATAATTTAATAATCCACAAAATCATTGAACTGCTTTCTCACCTTTTTGTTTCCTTTTTAAAGACTGTGTCAAAACATTAAATTTAGGTACCTTTGCAGACCTTTTACTCCACATTCTGATGGGGCAAAAGGAGCTTCAAAAGGATTGCAACTGAAAGTGATATGAAGGAAAAAAAGAATGGGGCCTTGCCCTCTGTCGAAGAAATCATTGACTCTATTGGAGATGGGCATTTTTCGAATACCCCAACAACTCCCATGAGAGAGGATGCTTTTGAACTTTCTAAAGAGGAAAAAATAGAACGCATCCAAGATCACGTAAAGGGGATTTTGGAAACATTGGGTATGGACCTCAATGACGACAGCCTGAAGGGCACGCCAAAGCGCGTGGCCAAGATGTACGTCAAAGAAATCTTTGGAGGATTGGATCCCCAAGACATGCCCGGTTTAAGCACCTTTGAAAACAGTTACCAATACGGTGAAATGCTCGTAGAGAAAAACATTACGTTGTACTCTACCTGTGAGCACCACCTATTGCCTATCGTAGGTAGAGCTCATGTAGCCTACATCAGCAACGGCAAGGTATTGGGACTTTCTAAAATGAATAGAATTGTCGATTACTACGCTCGCAGACCTCAGGTTCAGGAGCGTTTGACGCGTCAGGTGGTGAAGGCTCTCCAAGAAGCTTTGGGGACGGAAGACGTGGCTTGTGTAATTGATGCAAAACACCTCTGTGTGAATTCTCGAGGTATCAGAGATATCGAGAGCAGCACAGTGACCGCAGAATTTGGAGGATCTTTCCAAAATACTGAGGTCAAAAAAGAGTTTTTAGACTACATCAAGTTAACCACTAATTTCGGAGCCTAAGTCATGGCAAACTACAAGGACCTAGACATTTACTTGCACAATTCCACTTCTGGAAACAAAGAATTGTTCGAACCCATAAACGCCCCCAATGTAGGGATGTACGTTTGTGGACCCACTGTGTACAGCGACGTGCACCTAGGAAATTGTAGAACCTTTATCTCTTTTGACGTGCTCTTTAGATACCTCTCACATGTAGGGTTCAAGGTGCGCTATGTCCGCAACATTACGGATGCAGGCCACTTGGAGAACGACGCCGACGAGGGAGAAGATAAAATTTCGAAAAAGGCTCGTCTTGAGGAGTTGGAACCCATGGAAATCGTTCAGCGATACACTACGGGATTCCACGGAGTAATGAGTCAATTCAACGCACTCCCTCCTTCTATCGAGCCCACGGCCACGGGCCACATCATTGAGCAGATCGAGATGGTAGAGAAAATCCTTGAACAAGGGTTTGCTTATGAATCGGAAGGGTCTGTATACTTTGACGTAGAAAAATACAATGCACAAGACGGCGACTACGGAATGCTGTCCAAGCGCAAAATTGACGAGCTGCAAAGCGGTTCTAGAGAACTGGACGGTCAATCCGAAAAGAGAAGCCCTCTAGACTTTGCACTATGGAAAAAAGCCTCACCTACTCACATTATGAGATGGCCCTCACCGTGGAGCGTTGGCTTCCCAGGATGGCATCTTGAATGTTCTGTAATGAGCACCAAGTACTTGGGCGAGCAGTTTGACATTCACGGAGGTGGAATGGATTTGAAATTCCCACACCACGAAGCAGAAATCGCTCAGAACAAAGCTTGCCACGGACATCACGCGGTTAAATATTGGTTGCACGCCAACATGCTGACTCTCAACGGAAAGAGAATGAGCAAATCTACAGGAAACACCCTTCTCCCCGAAGAATTGTTCTCTGGAGACAGCCCTCACCTCACCAAGGGGTTTGATCCTTCTGTGGTTAGATTCTTTATGCTTCAAGCGCATTATCGCAGTGTTCTTGACTTTTCTAATGATGCCTTGTTGGCCTCTGAAAAGGGATACCACAAATTGATGGATGCCTACAAAGCATTGGAGGGACTTTCGGCGAGCAAGACCTCTTCTTGGAATTTGGCCGAGTGGACTGATAAGGTTTACAAAGCCATGAGTGACGACCTCAACACACCCATTGCCATTGCACATTTCTTTGATGCGGTTAAGGCTATTCACGCGGTAAAAGGGGGAATCGAGACATTGACAGCAGAAGACATTGCAGGCCTTAAAAAATTGTTTGATCACTTCTTGTTTGATGTATTTGGTTTGCGTTCCTCAGAATCTCAAGGCAATGCCGATGGATTGGATACTGCCATGCAGGTGATCATTGAGTTGAGAAATGCTGCCAGAGCGGATAAGGATTGGGCGCTTAGCGACAAGATCAGAGAATCTTTGCAAGCACATGGCATCCAACTCAAAGACGGAAAGGACGGCACCACCTACACCATTCAGTAGGAATTCATATTCGGATTATGAAACAACTCTGGAAATACATTCAATGGATCTTGGGATTGCCCTTGCTGCTATTGGTGTATATCTATAGATATGTGATTTCTCCTTTGACTCCTCCATCGTGTAGACACACCCCCACGTGCTCCAACTACATGATAGAGGCAGTTCAAGTTTGGGGCCCTTTTAAGGGAACTTGGCTTGGGCTAAAGCGATTGAGCAAATGTCATCCTTGGGGGACTTGGGGTTATGATCCCGTACCTCAAAGACCTAAGTCAAAGGAAAAGTCTTAAAAACCTAGGTGTGGTGATAGGGCTCGTTGTTGAGGATAGAAAATCCTCTGTAGAGCTGCTCCAAGAAAATCATTCGAACCATTTGATGAGAAAAGGTCATGGCGCTTAGGGCGATTTTGCCTTGCGCCCTTTGATATACTTCAGGGGAAAATCCAAAGGCACCACCCACCAAAAAAATCAGTCGCTTGGGACTGGCGTTCATCCATTTTTGAAGTTGCTGTGCCCAGGCTTCAGAGTTGAAGGTCTTTCCCTTTTCGTCCAACAAAACCAAGTGGTCTGATGTATTGAGTTTTCCGAGAATCATATCGCCCTCAAGGCGCTTAACCTCATCCGTTCCCATCTTTTTGGAGCGCTTGATATCTGGCCATTGCTCATAAGAGAACTTGGTGTAATGCGGAAGTCTCTTGAGATATTCCTGTTCTCCTTCTTTTAAATGAGAGGCATTGGTTTTTCCAATGACCCAAAAACAGATTTCCATGGCAATGAGATGAAGATTAGACACAGCAGTAGGTTTCCACAAAACTTTTAAAGGTTTTGAATGCCGAAATTGTATCTTCGTTGGAGTTCTACTTACCTTTGCAATATTAAGGATAATCGAATGGAATTAAAGAACATTCCAAACCTACAGGAGCAAATCAAAAATGCATTTGCCGAGGACATTGGAGATGGAGACCACAGCACATTGGCCAGCATTCCCGCTGAACAAGAAGGGCGCGCCCAGCTTTTGGTCAAGGAAGGAGGAATAATCGCCGGAGTGGAACTGGCAAAAATCATTTTTGAACTCTACGATCCCTCCTTGCAATTCGAAGAAAAAATCACAGATGGCACTTCGGTAACACCTGGTGATATTGCCTTTATTGTGAGTGGATCCGAGAGAAGCATACTCTCTTGTGAGCGATTGGTCCTCAACTACATGCAGAGACTTTCTGGGATCGCCACCAAAACCGCGTACTACGTAAGTCTTACTGTGGGTACCAATACTCAAATTTTGGATACTCGCAAAACTACACCCGGACTCCGCGGATTGGAAAAATGGGCCGTTACCGTTGGCGGCGGAGGAAACCACAGAATGGGACTCTACGACATGATCATGCTCAAGGACAACCACATTGATTTTTGTGGAGGTATTGAAAAGGCCGTTTCCCAAACACGAGAATATTTACAATCCATAGGAAAAGACCTAAAGATTGAAGTAGAAACTCGTAACTTAGGTGAAGTACAGCAGGCCATAGATTGCAAGGTGGACCGCATTATGTTAGATAACTTTTCCATTTCTGAGACGCAAAAAGCCCTTGAGGTAATCAACGGTCAAATAGAAACCGAATCCAGTGGTGGCATAACGGACAAGACCTTGCGCGATTATGCAGAATGTGGTGTAGACTATATTTCTGTAGGCGCCCTAACCCATCAAATTAGTAGCTTGGATTTGAGCCTTAAGGCCATTTCCTGAAAATAAATAATGAAGAAAAAGGCAACGAATAGGCTCTTGGTCATCTTTCGCTTTATCCAAGCGAAGGCCAAACAAGTGCCTCTTCCGTTTATGGAAGGCATGTCACTTTTCGATGTGATTTCATTCTTCTTTAAAGGAATTGTGGAAGGCAACGTGACCACCCGTGCTTCTAGTCTTGCGTTCAGTTTCTTCTTGGCCATTTTCCCAGCCATTCTATTTCTCTTCACCCTTATCCCCTACATTAGAATTGACGGGTTTCAGATGGAGCTCTTTGAGTTGATGCAAGACATCATGCCTCCAAAGACCTATGAAGTGGCGAAGAGTACCATTGACGATATCCTCACACAGAAACAAGGGGGATTGCTCTCCGTCGGATTTATAGCAACGCTCTTGTTTGCAACGAATGGAGTGTATTCTATTATCACAAACTTTTCTCAGTCCTACCACGAAATTGATTTTAGAAGCTTTTGGCAGCAATACATAGTGGCGGTGGGGTTGACCGTAATTCTTTCTGTTCTTTTATTCTTGGCCATTGCGGTACTCATGTTTTCTGAATCGGTAGGAAACTACTTTGTGGAATTGGATTACTTCTCCGGTTATGTTGCTGATTTATTACAAGTAGCTCGCTATCTGATTCTAATCTTACTGGTTCAAACCTCTGTGTCGCTTCTCATTTACTTTGGTCCCATCAAACACAGTGACTGGCATTTCTTTAGCCCAGGCTCCATACTGGCCACCACGTTAATTATTCTTTCTTCTCTTTTATTCGCGTATTACGTGAACAATTTCTCCCAGTACAACCGTTTATATGGTTCCATTGGAACTTTGATGATTATTATGCTTTGGATTTATGTGAATTCATTAGTTTTAATCATCGGATTTGAATTGGACGCCAGTATTCAAGGCGTAAAACAGAAATTAATTAACGAAAACTCTGAAGAAAAAGACCCTAGGTTCCTAAACTAGGTACTGTTTTTGAAAGCAGAGAATACAAACACTAAAATGTAACACCATGAAAAGAGTAGCACTATTATTGGCCGTATTTATGATGCCCTTATTGGGATTCTCGCAATCAGAAGAAATCTTAGGAACCTGGTTGAACGAAAAGAAGGATAGTAAAATTGAAGTGTACAAAGAGAATGGCAAATTCTACGGAAAAATCATTTGGTTGAAAAACAACACCAACGAAGACGGAACCAGCCCAAAACTCGATATTCAAAACGAAGATGCTGCCGAGAGAAAACTTCCCATTGAAGGCAAAGTAATTCTCAAAGACCTTGAGTGGGATGCCGATGATGAAGAGTGGCAAGACGGAACCATTTATGACCCAAGGGGAGGTTCTGTGTATTCTTGTTTTGGAAGAATGGAAGCCAAGGACAAACTCTACCTAAAAGGTTATGTTGGTTTTAGCCTTATCGGCCGAAGCACGATCTGGACCCGAGTAAAATAAAAACACAACGCTTTCGCGCAAAGCGAATGGAGCAACCCCTTCTGAGAAATTGGAAGGGGTTTTCTTTTGGAATACTGAAATACTGCGCAGAAATGCTTAAAAGGACT
Source organism: uncultured Schleiferiaceae bacterium (assembly GCA_965658445.1). Taxonomy (GTDB): domain Bacteria; phylum Bacteroidota; class Bacteroidia; order Flavobacteriales; family Schleiferiaceae; genus CBFHSF01. The sequence goes on from CBFHSF010000002.1 coordinate 106,019, forward strand.
ATTTGAAAAGCGTTATTTGAGTGATTCTCTCTCCCTCTTCGTCCGCGGCATCGCGATAAAAGAAACGTACCATATACACTCCTGATTCTGCATTGGAGCCATCCCAAGAGAAATTGGGATCTGTAGATTCAAAAACCAGTTTTCCCCATCGGTCGTAGATGTATATGTGAAACTGATTCCCCGAGAACCCTTTGATTTCGTAAAAATCATTGACCCCATCCCCATTGGGAGAAAAAGCGGAGGGTTCATAAAAAACTTCTTCCTTGCAATCTTCTATAAAGTCCACATAAACAGAATCTGAAATCTCTCCACAAGGCGTCTGATAACTTACCGTCAGCCATCCACTATTGACAGGACGAGCCGTAAAACCCAAATCACCACTGGACCAAGAAATAGGGTATCCCAAATCAGAGACTGTAAACGAAACATCAGAATTTACACAGGCCGCCTTAAAATCGGGAAGTTCGTCAATGACGGATACACCACTTACCACCTCAAAAGTATCCGTTTGCACACAAGTGTTCAATTGCTGCTGCACCCAATAGGTTCCCGGTGTGGTCGGGAAAAATTGACTTCCAGTTGATCCGTCACTCCAGGTATATATAACCCCCGGTAAATCGGGAGCAATCGCTGCGGGTTGCGTTCCACAGATGCTGCCATCCGGAATGGCCAGTGGCGGAAGTTCAATTATAGAAAACGTATCAATATAGGTACAGGGACCGTTATTAGCACTGACCAAATAGGTGCCGGGCGTAGTAAAAATGGCAGAATCTCCCACTTGTCCGTTGCTCCATAAATAAGTTCCGCTAGCCAAGGAAGGCAATCCAATTTGAATGGTAGCGGCGCCACAAATCACTGTGTCGGGAATGTCAAAATCTGGTTGATCATAAAACGTTACAAACACCGAATCTCTAGCCACAAAACAATCTGTGGTCACTTCCAAAAAGTATCTTCCAGAGGTGGTTACCGTAGTATTCTGAGTAGTGTCTCCAGTAGACCACTGCAAGGACAATCCATTTTTTAACTGCGGCCCCCGCAAGACATAAGAGCTTCCACATACTATGGTATCTGGAGTTTTCAGAAAATCATTGCTCTCCAAAAATCGGTCAATGACAAACTCCGTTCGATTGGTATCCACAAAGCTTCCATTGGGAAATGAGTTGGTACTCCACGTCAAATCAAAATTGCCCTCGCGTCTCGACACTACGGAGTTTCCAAAGCCAGAAATGGTTATGGGATAGGGATTGCCAAAAGCGCTTTCCCAAATGTGAAATGCACCCCAAATGGTATCTTGGGGACAAGGTGTGAGACCATTTGTGGAACTCGGTGCTCCATCTATTCTGTACAAATACATTCCCCAAGATCTATTGCTATTAACGGAAGCCGTAGGACCATTGCCGCCTGGCCAAGAAAGTGAAATGCTATTTGCTCTGGAATACACCCAAACACTAGTATCTCCAATGGCTGCACCTGATAGAGGAAAATTATGCGTGGTTCCGATGAGATTTGCATCCCAATTATTGGTGCTTTGATCCGGTATAGTGGTACCTGTGTTTGAATCCATGGTGTAAGACAAAACCAAATCAGAAGAATAATTGTCCACTCCAGTAGTCATGATTTTACGAATTTCCTCAGGGAGCAAACCACGATTCCAGATACCAAATTCATCCATAGTCCCTTGCAAAAATTGGTCACCTTGATCGGTTATCAAATATCCTAGCGCAGAAGATCTTAGTGATGAGATATCCATAGAGCCCCCAGCACCAGATACAGTAGCCGGTTTAAAGACTCCGTTTACATACACTTGTACGTTGACCTCAGAATTGAATTTAACGGCAATATGTGTCCACTGCCCACTGAGCCAAAACCTACCCGTACCCGCAGTAAATCTCCTGTAATCATTGAATGAAAATCCTGTTCCATCTCCAAAGGTTACATCAATAGAAGATATGCCTACTTCAATATTAAACCCAGAATACGCAGAATCATTGACTTGGGAAGAGAAAAGAGGGAACCGGTTAAATCCTGACGGTTGCACCCAGGTACAAAGAGTGAAGGGAAATGTCAAGGTATCTATGCCCGGGGGAATTTCAGCATAGCTTTGATTGAGGGGTCTGTAGGCATCACCACTACCCGTAATCTGACCTTGGATGACCCAAGGTGCCAAACCCAGCAATAGGGCGAATAAACACTGTTTAATCGCAAGCTTCACACCAACATAAACACCTGACAATCAAAAAAGTTTAATACTGAAATATTGAGTGAGAGGGCGGTTACTTATACAAGGTAATATGAGTAATCTTCTCTTTTTCCTTGTCGTTTGGGTCCCTGTATAGGAATCGGACCATGTAGACACCCGGTTCGGCATCGCCTCCATCCCATCCTTGATCGGGATCTCTGGTCATAAAGAGCTCACGGCCCCATCTGTCGTAGATGTGCATTTCAAAATAAGAACCCAAGAAACCACTGACTTTATAAATGTCATTGAGTCCATCCCCATTGGGCGTAAAACTGTTGGGCTCAAAGAAAGCTTGTTCTCTACACGGAATAAAATCTATATATACAGAATCTGAGAAATCTCCACAGAGTGTCTTGTAAGTAACCGCCAGAAATCCAGGTTCTGTGGGATAGGCTTCTGTACCAAACTGACCATTGGACCATTCAATGGCATATCCCATTTCCGGAACGGTGTAGGAAACCACTTCCCCAAAGCAATACTCTTCGTAGTCTGGTAGGACATCCACACTGGACGAGACAATATCGACCTGGAAACTATCGACCTCAGTACATTGAAACAATACCGCTCTTACCCAATAGGAACCTGATGCAGGCGGGGTAAACGAATTACCCGTGCTTCCATCACTCCATTGATATACCCCAGGCGAAATGTCCGGAAGGAAAATGGTAGGAACCACCCCGTCACAAATGGAGTAATCAGGAACCGACAAGGGTTGCATATGGTAAATTTTGAAAGTATCTGTGTAGGAACACTGTCCGTCCACGGCTGTCACCCAATAGGTTCCTGTATCTGCGAAAAACTGTGCCGTACCAGTACCTCCATTGCTCCATTGATAAACGGCCGGAGAAATGTCTGGCAAATCAATTCGAATATTTGAAGCGTCACAGGAAACCGTATCGGCAACATCAAAGGGATCAATGGGGTATAAATCAACCACCACGGTATCCCAGCCTACATAACAGGGTTCATTAATTTGTAGGATATACGTTCCCGATGTGTTTACGGTAAGATCTGAAGTAGTGTCTCCTGTATTCCACAGCAGGGATAACCCCGCCGCGTTAGTTGGACCCTGAATGGTAAATGAATTACCGCAGACAAAGGTGTCTGGAGAAACGATAAAGTCTGTTGTATCAATGGTGTAATCCAGAACAAACTCACCCCTCCCTGAGTCCAAAACTGCTCCGTTGGCAAAAGTTCCTGTATACCATGGCGAGACCGAATTATTCTCCCGCCTGCTAATTGTTGTTTTACCCGAAAAGGTAGCTGTATAAGTCGGTGGTGTCGTAAAAAAACCTTCCCTTACAGAATATACGCCCCAATAAGGGTCCTCTGGACATGGACTAAGTCCTGACAAAGTATTGGGCTGTCCGGCCACTCTGTAGACATAAAACCCAGTAATATTGGGATTGTTGGTAGTTATGGAAGGGCCGTTTCCATTGGGCCAAGAAACCGTGAATGGATAAGTGGCTGCAAACCCCCAAATACTGGTATCGCCAATGGCGGCTCCAGACAATGGGAAAGTAACTCCCGTTCCTCCTGCCAAGGTTCCATTCCAGGCGTTAGAGGTTCCATCAGAAACGGTAGTTCCCGTTACGGAATTCATATTGTATCTAAGGACTTGATCAATTTGATATCGATTGACTCCTGTAGACATCACTCGGCGAATCTGACCTTGTAGCAAGGCTCTATCCCATATGGCAAATTCATCGATTTCGCCATTGAAATACTGGTCAAAAAAGGAATTGTCCCTAAATCCAATGGCAGAATTTCGCGTTGAAGAGGTTTCCATAGCCCCTCCAGCTCCAAAGAAGGTCCCTGTTTTCAACACCCCATTGATATAGACGTCTATGCTTGTTTCTGAGTTAATGACCACTGCCACGTGAAACCAATCTGCGTTCCCTCCAAAAGAAAAAGATCCCGTATTTACACTATAGGCCTTGTAGTCAAAAAAGGTAAAACCTGTACCGTCTCCTAAAATTACTTGGATATTGTTGGTGGTAGCCAAAATGGAAAATCCAGAAAATCCCGAGGGATTTACCTGAGAAGTAAAGAGTGGACCCTGTCCAAACCCTGACGGTTTAATCCAAGCCGCCACGGTTATGGGAAACGACAATGAATCAAGACCTGCCGGAACGGAAATGTAAGAGTTGGCCCCTGAATTATAGGTATTACCACTTCCTGCCAAGGGGTTTTGTCCCTTAACAATAAATGTCAATGCAAAAAGTAGAATAAGTAAGTAGAACTTTTTCATTTGTCCATGCAACAATTTCTAACCAAGAAAGGTTCAGGACAATGCAACAACAACCAAAATAAGGTCTCCCCTATCTATAGATAGTTATGTGTCCGTTCTTTTCTTGAGGATTGCCATCAAGGTCTATGTACAAAATCTTATATACATACGTTCCTTCCGCAACTTGCTTTCCTGAAGGATCGGTTCCGTCCCAAGACGCTTTAATATTTTGAGAGTGATAAAGAACATTACCCAAGCGGTTAAAGACCATGATCTCATATCCCGTGATGTTGCTTGCCTGAATCAAGAATTCATCATTCTTGAAATCACCATTGGGTGTGAAAGAGTTGGGAATCCAAACAGAAGAGTACTCATTGGGCTCACCAATGGTAGAATCACAAGGGTCTACCGTTACAAAAATATCGCTTGATGTTAGGTATTTACAATATCCAGCAGAGGCCGTATACGTGGTAGAAACCGTAGGCTTTGTTACCACAGAAAGACCTTGATCCCCTGTTGACCAAACAACCCCTAAATTCCACCCTAAAGTAGGTGAGGCGGTCGTATTGGCAACTCCATTCTGAGGAGCACCAATCATCCCAGATCCAGAACAATCCAACAAGTTGGTGTTTGTAGACTCTTCGTTTAAATCCCAATAACCAATCAAATTCATTTCTAAATCTGGGTTTAGATGAGTCATGGATTTGGATTGAAGTTCGGTTCCCGTTAGAATTCGAGACCAAATTCTCACTTCGTCAATATCACCAAAGAAGAAGTGATCGGGACCTCCTGCACCAATGGCAGTTCCGATACCCAAAGCAAAGTTATTTCCAATAGCAGGCGTTGCAGGAAGTGTAACGTTGGTTACTGCGTCCACAAAACCGTCTAAATACAATGTAAACTCTCCAGTGGTTACGTCTACCACATAAGCAACGTGGTGCCAGTTTCCATCGTCAATGGCTGTGTTTCCATTGGTGGTTACGTTGGCAGCTCCCAAAGTGGTTTCACCATACAAAAACCCACCTTGGACACCGAGTCTGTAACCGGTCTCTCCAATTACGCCCTTAGAGACAATAGATTTGAAGATGGCCGTATTGTCCGTGGTTCTCATCCAAGCTTCTAGGGTGAAATTGGCTCCTGCGGCCATTTCCAAGACTGGATTATCGGGAACAGAGATGTGATCATTGCCTCCATCAAAGGTCCATGCGTAGTTGATGGGCTCGGTAATGGTGGCGGTAAGGTTAACTTCAGATCCTTCACAAACTGTGGTAGGCGAAGCCGTTACATCAAGGGTGATGGTATTTTGTCCAAAGACTGGTGCTGCAATGAGCAATCCAGCTACAAACGAAATCGATTTTTGTAACATTCGATAAAAATATTGAATTGGGCGCAAATAACCGTATTTACCTACCCTCCTTTACACGAACGATAGGTATGATTTATTTACCGCTCGGAAGATACATATTTTTGCCTTGCAAACAGCGTACTTTTTGAGGGGTCTACTGCACATCCTAGCCTCGCTATCTATCCAAAAAACCAGCTACGGAGAATGCGTCAAGCATCTATATTTTCCTTAATATTGAAGTGAATTTCATGATAGAGTCTTCCAAAAAAATCAAATACCACATCCTCTTTCCACTGATGGAAAAGACGTGGAACACCCTCTTTCCCAAGTCGGCCAAAACGCTTCCGGACACTCCCTTTATTTTCATTGTGGGATCGGGAAGAAACGGCTCTACTCTTTTGGCTTCCATTCTCAACCAACACCCTGAATTTTACTGTCCACCGGAACAGTACGCCTTGCCCTACGGGCATATGAAATGGGTTTTTGACAGAGACACTTCGTGGAAAAAAAAGGCCCAAAAATGGGTTCGTCAATTGGCAAAAAACAATCAAAACTGGGACTTCACAGGAGAGGTTCAAAAACAAGTTTTGGATAGGATTTACCAACTCCCTGTGGACCGCCACAACATTGCCAACGCCTACGTAGAAACGCTAGAGACACTGGCAGAGATTGCGGGAAAAAAACCAAAAGCATTTGGAGATCAGAGTCCGCTTTCTACCTTTTTCTCAGAATTGATGCTCAAAATGTACCCCAATGCGCGTTTTGTGTTTTTAACGAGAGACCCCAGAGACGTGGCCCTTTCATACAAAAAACTAGAAGGTCATCCCGCTCAGGACAGTGCGTATGCGGCTAAAAAATGGGTGGAGGCCAAGCGTCAATCAGAGGCTATTTCTAAAAGTGCTCCCTTTCTAAAAGTTCAATACGAAGACTTGGTAACACATCCCAAAGAGACCTTTTCAGAAATTGCGGAATTTGCTGGACTGTCCCCTTTTGAATTTTCATTTGACGGCTCCAATTCTTCTGCTGCAGGCACACAGACCTTGGCACATCACGGAAATCTATCCAAACCCATTTCTGCCAAAAGCGTAGGTCAATGGAAAGAAAAGCTATCTCAAGAAGACATTCAAACGGTGGAGAGAATTACGGGAAAGTATATTGGTTTGATTTGATTCGCTTTTCTCAGTAGTCTAGCCAACCGTCTTGTAAACGTCCATGAATGACTTCACCACAGTTTCTGGAGTAAACCTATTCGCATTTTCACGATATATTTTGGCTTTGTCCAATGGATTTTCATTCCACAAAAGAAGCGCGTTCACAAAGGCATCTTCAGTGTTTTCTACCACCCATCCCCATTGATCGGAGTGCATTACTTCAGGAATAGCTCCTACTTTGCTTGCAATGACCGGAAGGCCGTTTTTAAGGGCCTCCGCAATAACCAAACTAAAGGTTTCTGTTATGGAAGCGTGCATAAACAAGTCGTGTTCATGCATTAATTTAAAGAGTGATTCCTTGTTCAAAAAACCGGGAAAATTCGTAGACAAACCAAGTTCATCAGCGGCCTTTTTCAATTTTTCTTGACCATCTCCACCGCCGGCAAGAGTAAGAACAACTTTTCTTCCTGATTCTAGAGAAAAACGCGCAATGGCCTTCATGGCAAGTTCCGGTCGCTTGGGATCCGATACCCTGTCCTTCCAATTGGCCACCATCAAAATGTTGACGGGATCCTCATTGGAAATTTTAGGTTCTAGTCCCTCTCTACCAATGACATTGGGCGTAATGTAGATGGGAGTCTGCGGCATATCAATTCCTGAAAACATGGAGTTTTTCAGGAAATCAGAAACCGTGGTAATGGCTTTTGCACGAGCGTAAATGGACAGGGTTTTGGAGGACGAAAAACCAAACATCCGCCCTTTGAGGTGCTTTTGCGTTTTGGACCAATGCTCTGTAACCACGTGAGGAACGCCTTCAGATTCGGCAATAAAATCACCAAAATATCCCGCGGGCAAGGCCACATGGCTGTTGACCAAACGAGGGGAAGGCAATTCAGATAACGCCTTTTTGATAAAGCCCTTAAATAGAGACATAAGGGACCATGGGGCAGCATACCAAAGTTTGGGAGACACTCCAGAGAGGGTGATTTCTGTAGCTTCTAATGAGCCGTATTTTACTTTTTGGGCTTTTGCTGATGGAAGCAGTCCCTTCCCGAACTGAATACTGATGACCTCTATTGGGACTCCACATTTTTTAAAGGCCTCCAAATGCTCCAAAATAAAGATTCCTTGAGAAGGCTTATCCTCCTTTGGAAACCAATGGGTCACCATCCAAATGGGTTTTTCTGAGGCCTTGGTACTATTCAAAAGAAGCGAGTTTCGTTTTAATAAAATACCCTCCTGCCATCAATACCGAAATCCCCACAAGATTGGAAATCACCGGAAAGTCGTACAGTGAATAATCCACCTGAGGGAGGTAATACGCCGCGACAACGTAAAGGCCTACTCCCAACAAGGCCCAGAGATAATTTCTGGAAAGAGGATTCATCTTGTATTGATGTTGAAGGACTATGAGTTTTAATATTTCGTAAATAATCACTGAAAAAAGTGTGGCGACTGCCGCACCGCGAATCCCCATCTGCGGAATGAGCCAGGCATTGAGTCCAATACTCAAACCGACCATAACCAATCCCAATACAAAATTGAGGCGATAGCTCTTAGAAATGATGAGAATCATGGCAGACGGGCCCGTGCCTCCCAACACAATTTGTCCCAGTCCAATGGCAAAAATCACCATGGGATCTATTTCATACGTATCCGGTAAAAATTGATTGATGGCTTGTGCGTTGATGGCAATTAAAAAAAACACCAAAGTGTTCACGAGCAACTGGACCTCAGCGCCACGTGTGTAGAGTCTCTTGAGTCTTTCCGTATCACCTTGAGCCCATGATTCCGAAATGTAGGGACGCAAACTGGTCACCAAGGATTTGGAAGGTATACTGACTACGGACCCCACAAAAAAGGCAATGGAGTAAAAAGCCACCTGCGCATTGTCCAGATATTCTCCAATCATAATGATGTCCAATCGAGATACCAAGACATCGAGAGAAACGGATAAGACAATAAACACTCCATAAACCCATTGAACAGAGTACTTAGAAACATCAAGAGAAAAGCTCAGTGGAGGAAGATCTTTTGCGGCGTAAATCATCATTAACACAGCGTGGAGAATGTACCCAATGGCCAGTAGCCACAGAAACTCGACCTCTGTCAAATCCAAAAAGAATTCTGCTAGCAAAACTGAGAGCAGAAGGATTCGCCTACCTACATTTTTTAAAAATATGGGATAGGTCGTCTTTTTGTGAATGTGAGAAACCGAGGCAAAAATCTCATAGAACAGCATACTCCCACCCAGTATGGCCAAAAAGGGCCACGAGTGGGTGATGCTTTCGCCTGCCACCAGTGAAAAAACCAAAAGTCCCACGCTCATCAGCCCTGCCAACCAAAGTCCCGAAGAGAGGAACTTGCCTCTGTCTTCTTCAGAAAATTGTGGAAAGTATTTGATTACCGACTGGGGAATTCCCAAATGACCGAAGGCTGCAAAAAGTGTCGAATAGGCCAATAACAAATTGACCGAACCCATAAACTCAGGGTTGTCTGAGAAGATTCTCGGGAAGAGAATCATCGTATTTAAAGCGCCCAGCCCTACTCCTATGTAGGAGTTGATGGAATTCATAATGCCTTGCTTGGCCGCTTTACCCATTGTGTTTTTGGTTTACCAGTACTTGATTTCTCTACCCAAGAACGCGAATAATTCTTTATTGGTGTCTTCGTAATAATTCGCAAGGTGTTTTGTGTAGTATTCTCCATCCGCTTCTGAAGCTTTGGGTTTGCCGCCACTGTTCATGGAAAGGTACATGGGCAAAAGGGTTTTTTGCACCCAATGAGGAATCATGGGCTGAATCTTTAATCCCCATTGATGAAGCCATTTTCTCTTGATCTTTACCGTCTCGTTGCGAACTGAAAAATCAAAATCCGAATAAAAACTTCCGTCCAATCCCAACTTCTCTGCAAGGGCACCCATGTTCTTGGGCAAGTCTTCGAGCATTTCTTCTAGGATGACCACTTCCATTCTGTCCTCTCCCAAGGCGTCTTTCCACTTTTGTAGGTACTGAATGTACTTGCCGTGTTCCATAATTCCCGGCTCTTTAACATATTCCTCCAGAGAACCAGAAATTCTTTGGGTTCTAAACTTTTCAAAGAGATACTGGGATCGAATGCGCTTGGCGGGATCTCTCAAAATAAAAACAACCTTGGGCTGGCTTTCCAATTGAGGAATCTGCTCCAAGGCCGTGTTAAAATAGATATAAGGTGCAGTAGCCTCAAAGGTGACTTCTGCATTTTGACAATGAGAAAAATGCTTAGAGTAAGCCTCCAAACCGTGCTCCTTAAAGTTGCTTTGGGTGTTGAATCGACTGACCTCGTCCGCAAAGAAAAAGGTCTCTTTCTGCTTGCTCGCACAGGCTTGAGGGTGGGCTGCTAACCAAAAATACAGAGAACTCGTTCCGCATTTTGGGGCACCTGCTATGATAACATTTGGTAGTGGCATATAATTAATCGTTGAGCAAATTTAAATAAACAAATTCCTGCTATATTAGCCAACCGCATTTAATATTCCACAACATGTTCAAGAACTCCAAAATTCTTCACTTCTTACTTCCCATAATCGGGTTGTTGATTGTAAACTTTATTTATTTCTACCCTGCCCTCCAAGGAAAAGTCTTAGAACAAGACGATATAAAATTGGGATATGCCAAGGGTAAAGAAATTAGAGATTACCGTGAAGACAAAGGAGAAGAACCTCTTTGGACAGACGCCATGTTCAGCGGAATGCCCACTTTTCAGATTTCTACTCTGTATCCCAACAACTGGCTGAATCTCTTTCAGCAAACGGTGAGTTGGATCGGTGGAAAATCTTCTAGCGTTTACATCATTTTCTCTTTGATGTTTGGATTTTACTTAGCGCTTATTGCCATGAAGATAGATCCTTGGCTCGCCGCTGTAGGATCCATTGCTTTTGCCTTCTCGGCATTCTTTATTATATCCTATGGTGCTGGACACAATGCAAAGGTGAGAACCGCAGCCTACATTGCCCCAGTGGTCATGGGAGTTTTGATGGCCTATCGCGGGAAGCTCTTGGCCGGATTTTCTCTTACCGCCTTGTTTGTGGGAATGTCTATTTTTTCGAATCACTTTCAAATTACTTACTACCTAGCCATTCTCATTGTGATTATTGGATTGGTTGAGTTGGTATATGCCGTAATTGAAAATACCCTAGCCAAATTCTTTAAAGCGTCTTTGGTTTTGCTGGCTGCCGCGCTAATCGGTATTGGACCCAACATTGGTAACTTGTGGTCTACCTATGAATACACCAAAGAAACCATGCGTGGAGGTTCTTCCGAACTCTCTGTAAAAAGCGAGTCCAAGGGAGGGTTGAGTTTTGAATATGCCATGAGTTGGAGTTACGGTTTATCAGAAACCTTTAACCTTATTTACCCTGACTTCTCAGGAGGTGGTTCTGCCCAATTGTACGAAGGAACCCAAACTCACGATCAGTACTTTAAAAATGTTGCGGGAAGTCTTCAGCAGCGAGGAACGCCCAAAAAATCAGCCGAAGAGCAAGCCAACAGATACATTGCTTCATGGTTCTACTGGGGAGATCAAGCCTTGGTAAACGGAGGTTACTACTTGGGTGCCGTAGTCTTCTTCTTCTTTGTGTTCTCACTCTTCGCCGTAAAAGGAAAGTTGAGAACCTGGATTGTTGCAGCGACCGTATTTTCTGTTTTATTGGCTTGGGGAAAAAATGCCGCTTGGCTCAATGAGTTCCTCTTTGACTACTTGCCCATATACAGCAAATTTAGGGTGCCCTCTATGACCTTTGTGATTTTGTTCTTTACCGTTCCCTTCTTTGCCTTTTTGGGAATCAACAAGGTCTTTACCGGTGAGATTAACAAAGCAGACGCTTTGAATTACGGAAAGAAAGCCTTGGCCATCACGGGAGGTCTTTCGCTTGCCTTGGCATTGTTTGGAGGATACCTCTTTCCATTTGAAGGCCCAAACGATGCGCGCTTTGCCGAAATGGGAATTGACCTTGATCTCTTAGTGGACGACAGAATTTCTCTGATGAGAAAATCAGCCATTAAGACTTTGGTTTTCTGCGGGGCCGGATTCTTGTGGATTTGGGTCGTAGCCAATAAAAAATTAAAACCTGCCCTCGCCATTGCGGGGCTTGCCGTTATCATTGTTATTGACCAGTGGAACTTTGACAAGCAACACCTAAACGCTGATGACTTCTCAACTGCGAAAAATTACGAAGCGGCCTTTGCCCCTTCCGGAGCCGATCAGTTTATCCTAAAGGATCAAGACATTCACTACCGCGTTTGGAACACGACTGCTCCGTTAAAATCAGATAGCTACACCTCATACCACCACAAGTCTATTGGAGGATATCACGGTGCAAAATTGATCAAGTACGAAGACTTGATTGATTACCAATTGTCCAAGCAAAACATGGCGTGTTTTGACATGCTCAACGCGAAGTGGTTTATTGTTGCAGACCAACAGGGACAATTGCAACCTTCTAACAACCCCGGTGCCTGTGGCGCTGCGTGGATTGTAAACGATATTATTCAGGTAGAAAATGCCGATGCAGAAATGGAAGCGTTGAATTCATTTGCTCCAAAGACTCAGGTCATTGTGGACAAGCGTTATGCAGAGTACATGTCTGACGTTCCCGCGCGTTCTGCAGATTCTACTTCTACCATCGACATTACTTCTTATGACCCAAAACACATGGTGTATGAGGCAAACATTACCTCACCCATTGCCATGGCTGTGTTCTCTGAAATCTATTACGAAGGAGGAGACAACGACTGGAAAGTAAAAATCGATGGAGAGCCCGTTGACCACATCCGCGTCAACTACCTCTTGAGAGGACTCAAGGTTCCGCAAGGAAAACACACCATTGAGTTCACCTTTGAGCCACGCTCCTACTACATGGGAGAAAGCATCTCTTTGGTATTCTCCATTCTATTGTTTGCCGCTTTGGGATTTGCGGCCTTTAGAGCCTACAAGGACAATGGAGGAACTCCCAATGAGGAGGATGCAGCGTAAGATTTGATTTGAGTATCAAACGCGAATTCAAGAATGAATAAAGAAAAAATACCTAGAGGGAAATTCTAGGATTTGGAAAGAGCCTTAGCCACTTGTTGGGTAAGGCTTTTTCTTTCGAACTGATCAACAGACTGAGAACCTTCAGGGACGTTGTCGATGGCGTTGACTAACCACTGGGTCATCCCTTCGGAATCGGAATAATCGAAAAACGTTCCAGCCTGGGTTTGAGAAATGATTTCGGCGGCATCACCGTCTACGGGGCCCACACCCAAAATGGGTCGTTTAGACCCTAGGTATTCAAAGATTTTACCCGTCAGAATCCCCTTGTTGTTTTCCAAGTTGGGAATACCCAACAACAAAGCTTGAGATTGTTGCATGGCAACTACCGCCTCGGAATGAGGAACGTATCCTTTAAGAATGACTTCAACACCGGTTTCCTCTCTGAGTTGGATCAGGCGCTTTTCTGAAATTTCATCGCGACGTCCAATAAACTGTACGCGTACCTTCCGAGCTTGTTCTGGAGTTAAACTTTCAATGGCCAGGTAAAAACCATCCATGGAGTAATCCGCGGTAAACGTTCCCGTATAGCTAATCGTCCACTTGTCTTCGTAGACCTTGATGCTTCGATCAAAATCTGCCTCGTCATACCCATTGGGCAAAATCAAAAACTTGTCCTTAGAAATTGAAGTAGACTTCTCCGTAAAGAGTCTTACCAAATCTTGACTTACGGTAGATACCGCATCTGCTCGCTCCAATACTTTGCGCTCTAGTGAAGCGTCGTAGGCTCTTGCAAGACGCGTAGGATAGAACAAATCGTAGTAGTAAATATCCGTCCAAGGGTCGCGCAAATCCGCCAACCACGTCACATTTCTCTTGGCTTTGATGGCAAGTCCAATCAATTGGGAAGAATGCGGAGGGCTCGTGGTAATCACATGCTGAATATCATAGGTGTCTATGAGTTTCAAGGCCTTCTTAATGGCGCGCTTGTTCCAAGCTTTTCTGGGATCGGGAATAAAGAAATTGCCTCGAACAAACTTGGCTAGGCGTTGACGGGGGCCCGGCTTGTCGGATTCGTTGGCAAATCCACTAAAGGGCACCTCGCTTCTTCCTGAAGCCTTCTTATACAAACTGAAGAGCTCCTTGGTGGGTGCATGGTGAACCTCAATGGATTCCGTGTCTTTTAACAGGGTTTCATCTTGAACGGGATAGGTGGCCGTATTGGGATCAACCGTTAGGACCACAGGCGTAAACCCGGCCTCTGGAAGGTATTTGGCAAACTTCAACCATCGTTGTACCCCAGGTCCACCAGCAGGTGGCCAGTAATAGGTGATAATAAGTACACGTGGTTTTTGGGCCGTCATGGAAGTGGGTTACTTGGAAGAGTCTTCAATCTCTTCAAATTCCACGTATTCCCCAACTTCATCAGGGGTTTTGCTCTTGGCCTTCTTGCGATCGTAATTTACGGTCACCTCTGGCCCAGAAGACTTTAGCGGTTCTCCAGCTGCCGAAAACCTCGTGAGGTATCGATATGCAGCGAAGAGAACCACAAAACCTATTATTAATTTAAAAATCATTATTTACTCAAATACCAGTTTCTCTCTCTGTGGAGCTTTCTAAATACAGGATCATTCAAATCTTTGATGAAGTGAATTTTCTCCCCTGTAGATTTCATCTCAGGTCCCAAGTTCTTATTTACGTTGGGGAACTTGTTAAACGAGAATACAGGCATTTTAATTGCGAAGCCTTCCAACTCTGGATTGAATTCAAAATCCGAGAGTTTCTTGGTTCCCAACATCAACTTGGTAGCGTAGTTTACATAAGGCTCACCGTAGGCTTTACAGATAAACGGAACGGTTCTAGAAGCTCTTGGGTTGGCCTCGATGATGTATACTACATCGTCTTTAATTGCAAATTGAATATTGAGAAGACCTACCGTATTGGTAGCCTTGGCAATTTTGTGTGTATGTTCTTTAATCTGTTGCATCACCAACTCACCTAAGTTAAAGGGAGGAAGCGTTGCGTTAGAATCTCCGGAGTGAACCCCACAAGGCTCAATGTGCTCCATGATTCCGATAATGTGAACATCTTCACCGTCAGAGATGGCATCGGCCTCAGCTTCAATGGCACCTTCTAAGTAGTGATCGAGTAATACGCGGTTGTTGGGGAAATGTCTAAACAGTTCAACTACGTGATGCTCCAATTCTTCTTTGTTGAGAACAATCTTCATCCCTTGTCCACCCAATACGTAAGAAGGTCTTACGAGCATAGGGAACCCAAGTGCATCGGCTTTGTCCAAAGCTTCGTCTGCAGAGGTTACTACGTCAAATTTGGGGTAAGGAATGTTGATTTCTTCAAGTAGTGAAGAGAATCTTCCTCTGTCTTCCGCCAAGTCCAAGCTCTGGTAAGAAGTTCCCAAGATGGGGATACCAAAGCGCTCGAGCTTCTCAGCCAATTTAAGGGCGGTTTGACCTCCCAATTGAACGATAACTCCCTTGGGCTTTTCGTGAAGAATGATGTCATAAATATGTTCCCAGAATACTGGCTCAAAGTAAAGCTTGTCTGCGGTATCAAAGTCTGTAGAAACGGTTTCGGGGTTACAGTTGATCATGATGGTCTCGTAGCCCTCTTCCTTCGCAGAAAGAACTCCGTGAACACAACAGTAATCAAATTCAATTCCCTGACCAATGCGGTTGGGACCCGATCCCAGCACGATAACCTTTTCTCTTTCGGTTACTGCACTTTCGTTTTCTGTAAAGGCTTCTGCCGTTGCGCTTTCTGCCATATCCAACTCAAAGGTTGAATAGTAGTATGGAGTTTGTGCAGCAAATTCAGCAGCACAAGTATCTACCAATTTCCACACGCGGTTGATATTCATAGAGCGTCTCTTCTCGTGAACCTCTGACTCTAGACAGTGCATCATGTGAGCGATTTGTCTATCGGCAAAACCTTTCATTTTCGCATCCAAAAGCAATGACTGTGGAATGCTGTTTACCGTGTGGCTTTCGATATCTTTCTGAATCAATGCCAATTCCTCGAATTGCTTGAGGAACCACATGTCTATCTTGGTAATCTCGTGGATTCTTCTGAGGGTAATTCCCAATTGAATCGCATCGTAGATAACAAATACTCTGTCCCAAGAAGCTTTCTCCAATTTCTCAAGAATAACGTCTTGTTGAGTGTATCCCTTACCGTCAGCACCCAAACCGTTTCTCTTAATTTCTAGAGATTGTGCGGCTTTGTGGATGGCCTCTTGGAAGGAGCGTCCAATTCCCATAACCTCACCTACGGACTTCATCTGAAGACCCAATCTTCTATCGGCACCTTCGAACTTGTCAAAGTTCCAACGAGGAATCTTAACAATTACGTAGTCCAAAGTAGGCTCAAAGTACGCCGTAGTGGTTTCTGTAATTTGGTTGAAGAGCTCATCCAAGCTGTAACCGATGGCCAACTTCGCAGCGATCTTTGCAATGGGGTAACCCGTTGCTTTTGATGCCAAGGCAGAAGATCTACTTACCCTTGGGTTGATCTCGATGGCTACGATGTCTTCTTTCTCATCGGGGCTTACCGCAAACTGAACGTTACATCCTCCGGCAAAGTTTCCGATAGAGCGCATCATATGAATGGCCATATCTCTCATTCGCTGGTAGGTGCGATCTGAAAGGGTCATGGCTGGCGCCACAGTGATGGAGTCTCCAGTGTGGATTCCCATGGGATCCATGTTCTCAATAGAACAGATGATAATCACGTTGTCGTTCTTATCTCTCAAGAGCTCAAGCTCGTATTCTTTCCAACCCAAAAGGGCTTTATCAATCATTACCTCGTGGATGGGAGAAGCTTCCAATCCGCGAGTCAATGCATCGTCATATTCTTCTTTGGTGTGTACAAAAGTTGCTCCTGTACCTCCTAGGGTGTACGAAGCACGCACACAAAGTGGGAAGCCAAACTGCTGAGCAATTTCTTTACCCTTGAGGTAAGAGGTAGCGGTTTGAGAAGGCGCCATTGGGATGCCAATCTTGTTCATCAATACGCGGAACTCTTCTCTGTCCTCTGTAATGTTGATGGCATCAATGTCAACACCTACGATGTCAACGTCGTATTTTTCCCAAAGACCTTGTTTGTCCGCTTCAATACACAAGTTAAGAGCGGTCTGACCTCCCATGGTGGGAAGAACAGCGTCTATTTGTCTTTCTTGAAGGATCTTCTCCAGTGAATCCACCTCCAATGGAAGTAGGTAAATGTGATCCGCAACTACATTATCAGTCATAATGGTTGCTGGATTGGAGTTGATCAATGTCACCTCAATTCCCTCGTCTCTTAGTGAGCGTGAGGCTTGAGATCCTGAATAGTCAAACTCACAGGCCTGGCCAATAATGATGGGCCCTGAGCCAATAATTAAAACGGACTTGATACTTTGGTCTTTCGGCATTTCTCGTGTATTATATCAACTAATTAATTTCGAAAATATACGCATAAAAAAAAGGTGTTGACCAATGGCAACACCTTTTTTATATGAATCAATATTCATTACCCTTTGTAGTTTCCTTCGTCAGAAACTGAAATCTTTTTTCTTCCCTTGGCACGACGTGCAGCCAATACTTTACGTCCACCTACAGATTCCATTCTTGAACGGAAACCGTGCTTGTTTTTTCTCTTGCGATTTGATGGTTGAAATGTACGTTTCATCTGTTCTAAATTTTTAGTCTACTCAAGGTGAAGAAACTTAAAATTTCTGCACATTCAGTAATTCGTATAAACTCGTTTTAATCTTGTCCAGTAGACTAGGACTAAATAAGTTTACACTCATTTCATAATCCTCTATAACTTCACCGGTTTGACTTTGCCTTTTTACATGCCTTAGTCTCGGCGTATATTTTATCCTCTTTCAAAAAAACTCAACTCGCTGTTCGAGTGGTTCCTTTATCGGGGTGCAAATATAGAACGAAATTCATTTCCCGCAAACAAATCTACAGCAGAATTTAACTTTTTTTCGGGTTGGTTAGATTTCACTCAAAGAGTTCGGTGCCAGTAGATATACACGCAAGGGAGTGATTTTGTTCTATTCCACTCAAAAACAATTGGATGAACCCCTAGATACCCTCCGTAAAAACCGCCAGAATAAGCACTGAAACAACCATTGTTTAAGTTATTGTTTGCGGGGCGTAAAGACGGTTTCAAAAATAGTATTTTCGAAGCTATAATTGTTTTACTTTCACTTTATCAATCATGCTGAAATCAGCTCATGAAGATCAATAATCAAATCGTGTGGATTACCGGAGCCTCTTCCGGAATTGGAAAGGCCTTTGCCAAGGCATTATCTGGCATGGGAAATACCTTGATTCTTTCGGCCCGAAGAGAATCTCTTTTGGAAGAGGTTAAATCCCACTGCGGCAATCCCGCAGACTCTACTCATGTGATTCCCATGGACTTGGCTTCTAATGATTCTATTGAAACCGCCTACCAAAGAGTAGTGAAAGAAATCGGCCTCCCAGACTTTTTGCTCAACAACGCCGGTATTGGCCAACACGGTAAAGCAGTGGATATGCCAGAAAGCGTTGAGAGAACCGTAATGGAGATCAATTACTTTGGCACCGTAAGTCTCACCAAAAAGCTCCTCCCCCATTTTCTAGAAAGAGGCTCAGGCCGATTCGCTGTGGTGAGTAGCATTGTAGGAAAAATGGGCATGAGTCATCTAGCGGCCTACTCCGCATCAAAATTCGCCCTGCAAGGGTATTTTGAAAGTTTGCGACAAGAAGTGCACGGAACCGGAATTGAAGTGCATCTGATTTACCCAGGGTTTGTCAATACCGATGTGACCATAAATTCTCTGAATACTTCGGGCGAAAGCCAACAAAAAAACAGTCCCGCCCAAGAAAATGGAATGAACCCCAATGTACTCGCCAAAAAAGCCATTGCAAAAATGGAGGCAGGAAAGGGATCATTTATGATTGGCAAAAGCGAAATCTACGCCGTGTACCTCAAGGGAATCTTCCCCTCTCTTTTGTATTGGCTCTTGAGGAAGATGAGTAAAAAGGATTAGCGCATTCTTTGGGGTAAAATGAGAAATCGCTTCAGCGCAAGCGCTTGCCCCATACTGATGATTCTACCGCTTGATACAAAGTAAGTGGACCTGCCGTTCTCCAATTTTCAAATCCTTCCAAGGGCCTAAAATAATGGGTTAGCCCATATTGATGCCATTCGTCCAAAACGTGAGGTCGCCACCCAATGGATGCGATGAATCCGTCGGGAATATTCTCCCACCATTCCTGGTAGTAATCGGGAATGTCTGCGTGAAAGTTAAAGACGTTCTCACCGATAAGGATAAACTTATCTATGCCCTCCTCTATCATGGCTTCAATGATGTCGCGATAGAGTATCATGCAATCGTTAGAAAGTAAGTCGTTCCACTCGCCAATAAACTCCAAAATGGTAAAGCCGCGGTCGTAATCTGTGAATAACTGCTTCATATACAAAGTGTCACTACCAAAATAATCCCACTGTGGATGAATCACGTGGTTGTAAATGGCATCGGTATAGTATACCTCGCTATTTTCATATTCAAAAAATGGCGACCTTGTATCGCGGTTGGCCAAGTATTTGGACCTCCAAAGAAAAAAAGGTTCTA
>CBFHSF010000002.1:125715-128653 GCA_965658445.1 uncultured Schleiferiaceae bacterium
TCGTGATGAACTTGTGATGAACTTCTGTTGTACTTTAAATGAACTAAGATGTACTAAAATAGGTAAACAACTCTTTTAAGCAGGGGTTATTACAATGTTTTTAATAAGAGCTTTTAGTCATAAAACTTCACAAAACTCGCCTCAGAACACCAAGGCCTTTTAAAAGTCAAAAATCAAACAATGAGCGAAAGCAAAACCATAGTAATCACCGGAGGAACAGGACTCGTTGGAAGAGTGTTGATTCCCATGCTAACAAACAAGGGATACTCCATAAGAGTTTTGACCACACAAAAGATGATTGTGGACAATGCCATATACTATCACTGGAACCCTCAGAATTATGAAATCGATACGTCGGTTTTTGAAGGTGCCACCGATGTAATTCACTTGGCGGGCGCTTCCATATCTAAGCGTTGGACCGCTAAATACAAAACGGAAATATACGATTCACGAGTTAGAGGAACGGAAACTCTCCTGAGGGCTTTGCGCGAAACCAAAGTGGAACTTTCTTCTTTTGTAGGTAGTTCCGCGGTTGGATTTTACCCTTCTAGCTTCGACGCGGCATATACTGAAGATCATGCCCCCGGCAAGGGATTCTTGGCACGTGTTTGTGACCACTGGGAGAGAAATTACCCCAGCATTGCCGAATTGGGCATCCCTACTTCTTGGATCCGAACGGGCATTGTCCTGTCCGAAACGGGCGGTGCCCTTGAGCCCATGGCCAAGTCTACTCTTTGGGGATTGGGTTCTCCTTTGGGAACCGGAAAGCAGTGGATGTCTTGGATTCACGTTGAAGATCTTTGCAACCTTATGATCTTTGCCATGGAAAATCAACTGGAAGGTCCTTACAACGGCGTGGGCCCAACGGCGCATACTCAGAAGGAAGTAGGTAAAACATTGGCAAAGGTTCTGAAGCGACCCTTTATCGCACCTCCCGTCCCCGCATTCGCATTAAAACTGCTATTGGGAGAGATGTCTCAATTGGCATTGATGAGCCAGAACTGTTCCGCGGATAAAATCCGACAGGCCGGTTTCAAATTTCAACACACGGATTTGGAAGGTGCCATCAGGGATGTTTTGGGAAATAGGTTTGAAGGGAGTAGGTAACGGGGAACGGGCAACGGGGAACAGGGAACGGGTAACAGGGAACAGGGAACAGGTAACAGGGAACAGGGGTTGGTTCAGACTGCTTCCTAAACGAACTTTTTGCCCGGGGCCTCCCGATTCCTATCGGGGGCGCAGGCCCCAGTTTCAATTTCGGGATTTTTGACCACATAACCCATCAAGTAACCGTTTTCAGACGACACAATTCTACGAAACAAGAAGGAAAAAGGAATTAGGAAAAAGGAATACTTAGTTATCCCTGCTCAGAAAATCAGCCTCCCCTAATTACTTCATTCTTCCTCATTCCTCATTCCTTCCCATTCAACCAGTCACCAGTCACCAAAATAAAAAAGGACGGCTTTCGCCGTCCTCTTCTGGCCCCTTGCGGGGGTATATAGAAAAGTAATCTAAGCAATCGCAGGTATTACATCCCCGCTTTTACGTTTAGAGTCAACAAGATGTTGTCATCGATAAGCTTGTCTTTTGCCAATCCTTCGATGCCGGTAGAACCGTACATAACACCCCATTGCTTTCTGTCAATGCTGAATTCTGGAGCCATGATTGAAGCCATATCGCCTTCAACAGATACTGTGGCAGGGAAAGAGATGTTCTTTGACTCTCCTCTCATGGTCAAGTTACCAGAGATAACTGCATTGGTTCCTTTTTCTGCGTTCTCTTCCCAAGCGATGTCAGTAATTTCGAACATAGCCATTGGGTAGTTTGCAACGTCAAAGAAATCAGCAGAAGCCAAGTGACCTACCAATTTAGCTTGGTTGTAGTCTCCTTCTTCTGGGAGATCTGTGTTCTTGATGGTGTTCATGTCCATTTCGAACTTACCTCCTACTACTTTGTCTCCTTCAACGAAAACTTTACCAGCGGTTACGTCCAAAGTTCCCTCGTGACGACCGTCAGCGAACGTCTTAAATCCAACCCAAGTAATTTCTGCGTCGTTAGCAGCCAATTCTAGAGTCTTATTAGTAACCTCTGTTTTTACTTCTTTAGCGTCTGTAGTTTCTACAGTTTCTTCTGGGGCAGAGCTACATGCTACTAGGGATACAGCAACGGCTCCTACAAATAGATTCTTAATGTTTTTCATCACTTTATTTTTTTTGATGGTTTGATTGAACGAGGCAAATGTAAATAATAAATGTTATAACATCAAAGTCTAAACTCTAAAAAATTATTAAGTCATTATTACTGAACTTTTACCGTCGACTAGATTTGGTAAACGAAAAATAAATAATTGAGACAATCGCCAAAGTGTCCAACTAGGAGACTCAACGTAAAGAATGGATTATTGTTTAGTCTTCTTGTTTAGAAAACTGCATTTCGTACAAGGTATGATAGGCACCTTTGGCCTTGAGAAGCTCGTCGTGAGTCCCCTCTTCCACCACTTTACCCGCCTCAAGAACTACAATCTTGTCCGCTTTTTGAATAGTGGCTAGACGGTGTGCAATGATTACAGATGTGCGATCCTTAGTAAGAACATCAATGGCGTTCTGAATCAATTCTTCCGTGTGGTGATCAATAGAACTGGTGGCTTCATCCAAAATCAATACAGAAGGATTGGTCACGTAAGCTCTTAAGAAGGCGAGCAACTGACGTTGCCCCGCAGAGAGCATCCCTCCTCTTTCTTTAACGTCGTAGTTATAACCGCCGGGCAATTCTTTAATAAAGGAATCTACTCCAATGATTTTCGCCGCCTTCTCCACTTCGGCAAAGTCCATCTCTTCCTTGAGGGTAATGTTGTTGAGAATGGTATCGCTAAAGAGAAACACATCTTGAAGTACCAAGGCAAATTGCTTTCTGAGCTCCGAGAGTTTTACCGTGGAGA
>CBFHSF010000002.1:128752-218210 GCA_965658445.1 uncultured Schleiferiaceae bacterium
TATCCGTGTCATCTACTGCGATCAATCCCTTTTGATGCTCGTAAAACCTCAAAAGCAAACTGATGATGGTGGACTTCCCAGCGCCAGTAGCTCCAACGATGGCTAGTGTTTGACCAGGCTCAACGGCAAAGGACACCCCTTTGAGGATGGGATCATTGGGATTGTATGAAAACTCCACGTCTTTGAATTCAATCTTACCCTTTACCTCTTTTAAGTCATCCCCTTTCTCAGTCTCGGTATCGGATTGGTTCTCCAATAATTTAAATACGCGCTCTGATGCCACCATTCCCATCTGTAGTGTATTGAATCTATCCGCCAATTGTCTCAACGGACGATACAACATGTTAATGAAAATGATAATGGAGGTAATATCTCCCAAGGTGATAAAGAGATCTTCTGGAGGCAATTGCCAATCCATCATTCCGTAGAACACGCGCTTTAAAGACCACGACTCGGTTTGTTGAACGGCAGCGACACCACCATACCAAACCGCAAGTCCAATACTCACTGCACTGAGAACCTCGATGATGGGTAGGAAAATAGAGAAATACCAAATGGAGCGAATGTTGGCCTTTCTGTGTTTGTCATTGATGTCTTGAAACTTGGCAAACTCTGCCTCTTCGCGATTAAAGAGTTGCACGACATTCATCCCTACGATGTGTTCCTGAACAAAGGCGTTAAGAGCCGCCACCTGATTTCTCACATCACCAAACGTCTTTTTAATGGCGCGCTGAAACCAACGTGTTGCCACGAAGAGAAGTGGAACCACAGAGAGGGCAATTAAAACCAACTTCACATCGAAGGCCCAGAACATCACGGCGACCATCACGGCAATCTTAAAGAGATCTCCGAAAATAACGAGTAATCCCTGAGAGAATATTTCAGCAATGGTTTCGATATCACTAACCGCTCTAGTCACTAGCGTACCAATGGGAGTTTTGTCGAAAAATGCCAACTTAAATTTGAGCAAGTGTTCGTACAATTGGATTCTAATGTCCCTGATAATGGACTGCCCCAGGTAATTAGCAGCATAGGTGAAGAAAAATTGAATCAGCGCCTCCAACAGCAATAAGCCCACCATTAAAAGGGTAACCCACATCAAACCTTCTGAATCAAAATTCGCGATGTAATCATCGATGGCAATCTTGATCAGCAGCGGTCTTACCGTACTTAGTGCTCCTAAGACGATAGTGGTCACCAAGGCCAAATAGAAGATCACTCGATACGGCTTTAGGTATCCAATAATCTTTCTCAACAGACCGAGGTCAAAGGCTTTTCCGCTTACTTCTGACATTCTTATTTCTTTCTATCCTACTCGGGATATTCAATCTTATTTAAATACAAACCACAGGCTGGGGCCGATGTTCCGGCTTGGGACCTCTTGCCGGATTGGATGATTTCTTCCATGTCCGAAAGAGAAACTTTTCCCTGTCCTACTTCCACTAAGGTTCCCACCACGGCTCTTACCATGTTCCTGAGAAACCGGTCCGCTTCAATGTGAAATTCCCAAAGGTCACCATTGGCAATCCACTCGGCGCGGGTAACATCACAAAGAGTGGTAGCCGATTGATGCCCCGCCTTGGCAAAGCTTGCAAAATCCTTCACCTGCAACAAGAGAGCTGCGGCTTTGTTCATTGACTCTATGTTCAAGGGGCCTGAGTATTGCCATGCCCTGTTGACTTCAAAGGGATTTTTGATCCTGGCCATTTTGTAAACATACCCTCTCTTCACTGCCGAAAACCGAGCGTGATCATCAGGGCTCACAGGGAATATCTTTTGAATCGCTATGGAATCTGGCAAAAACTTATTGAGTTTGTACACCCAATGCGCCGGGTCTTCCATGGGTTTTTCTAACTCAAAATGTGCCACCATATGAGAGGCGTGAACGCCTGTGTCTGTTCTGCCTGCTCCCACGGTATACACCTCTTCTCTCAGCAGTGTAGACAGAGCCACATTCAGTGTTTCTTGCACACTGGAAGCGTTGGGCTGAATCTGCCAACCGTGAAAGGAAGTCCCGTCAAAAGAGCAGTGAAGAAAATACCTCTGGGGCATATTTTTAGTTAAAAAAAGTAGACATTTGTTACGACATCAAATGTACAAAGTAAATCCTCGGCCTTGACGCGTATACTTTTAATTTCTGACACCCACAGTTTTATTGACCAAGCCACCTTGGATTTTGTAGACTCCGTGGACGAGGTGTGGCACGCCGGAGACATTGGAACGCTAGAGGTTACTGATGCCTTAAAGGCGAAAAAACCACTGCGCGCAGTTTGGGGAAACATAGACAACACCAAGATTCGTTCTGAATTTGAAAAAGAGTTGGTCTTTACCCTGGAAGGGGTCAAGGTTTACATGATTCACATCGGAGGCTATCCTCCGAGATACACTCCCGTCCTCAAGCGAAAGCTGCAAGAAATTAAACCTGACGTATTTATATGTGGGCACAGCCATATCACCAAAGTGATGTACGACAAAGACCTAAAGTGCCTACATATGAATCCTGGCGCCGCAGGCATTCACGGATTTCACAAAGTCAGGACTCTCCTTAGGTTTTCACTAGAAGAAGGAGCGGTAAAAGACTTAGAAGTAATAGAACTCGGCAGCCGAAAACTATCGAATGCGGTCGGCACTGCGAATTAACTCTTCGTCTTTGATAATGGCTTTGTTGGCCAATGAAAGCAATACAATAACTGCCAAAGGATTGATTAATCCCAAACCAAAGACAACTTGAGGTTCTTCGGGAAGTGTTGCGTACTCGTATACCATAAACCCAAATACTGCAAAGCTGATAAAGATGGAAAGACGATTGAGAACCACTTGAAGTTTTCTCTTTTTGAAATTGAAAACATTTGCCAGTACCATTCCTACTACCAAACCAACCCCTACCATGTATACGGGATTTTCGGTAAGCATTACCGGAACGTCACCTGCTGTCCACATTGGTGCGAAGAAAATAAGCGCAGCCGAAACTGCCACAGCCACAAGCATATATAGAGTTTGAATTCTCTGTAACATCGATTCTAAATTTTGAGCAAAAATGAAGATTTTTTAGGAAATCCAGAGGTAAAACTGGGTTTTCTTTGTATCATTGTATCACACTATCACTACACCAGTCTTCCAACCGATAGAAATCGGGACTCGGAAAATCGTTTTTCACAACGTATCAGAAAGCCAAAAATCAACTTCTAATACAAAATTTCATGTATTCGGAATCCGAATTAAAATCCATGAAGCTCCCTGAGCTTAAGGAATTGGGTCAATCATTAAATATTCCCAAGGCAAAATCACTCAAGAAAGCTGAGCTCATTGATGCCATTGCCGGTGCCGGCAAACCTTCTTTTGAAGGGGGTTCAAGCGACGACAGTACTAACAAAGGAAAAGCAGCAGAGCTGCCCTTTGACGCTTCCAACAGCCCTTCTTCCAACGACAACACGGCTCCCAGAAAGAGAGCGAGAATTCGCAATGCAGAAGGAGGACAGGACGGTGAAAACCGCAGTGATAATCGTGGCGAAAACAAAGGTGGAGAATCGAGAAATGATTCGAAGAACGATCAGAAATCGAATCCTAAAAACGACCACCGAAACCAGCAAAATGATGGCGGTAAGGATTCTTCCAACAACGGTCAAAATCGCCAGCAGAATCAGGGAAAGAATCACCAGAACAACAACCAGAACAACAATCAGAATAATAATCAGAACAATAACCGCCAGAAAAATCAAAAGGGGAACAACCACCCCAATGGCGGCAACAACCATCACAAAAATCAAAAATCCAAAGATCCCAGAGATAGAGATTTTGAATTTGACGGCATCATCCTTTCCGAAGGTGTTTTGGAAATTATGCCCGACGGATATGGCTTCTTACGATCTTCTGATTACAACTATTTAAATTCTCCAGACGACGTATACGTTTCTCAATCGCAGATCAAACTCTTTGGTCTCAAGACGGGAGACAACGTTATTGGACAAGTAAGACCTCCCAAAGAAGGAGAAAAATACTTCCCATTGGTAAAGGTGGAAGAAATCAACGGCCGTGCTCCTGACTACGTTAGAGATCGCGTTGCCTTTGAACACCTCACTCCCCTTTTCCCAGAGGAAAAATTTGATATCACGGGTAACAAGGGAACAGCCTCTACGAGAATTATCGACCTCTTTACCCCCATTGGTAAAGGACAGAGGGGATTGATTGTAGCGCAGCCTAAAACCGGTAAGACCACTCTTCTCAAGGAAGTGGCCAATGCCATTGCGGCAAACCATCCCGAAGCGTACATGATCATCCTTCTCATTGACGAACGTCCGGAAGAGGTTACCGACATGTCTCGCTCCGTAAATGCAGAAGTAGTTGCTTCTACCTTTGACGAGCCCGCTGAGCGTCACGTACGCGTTGCCAACATCGTTTTGGAAAAAGCCAAGAGAATGGTAGAATGTGGTCATGACGTAATCATCCTTTTGGATTCGATTACCCGTCTGGCCAGAGCCTATAACACGGTATCTCCAGCCTCAGGAAAAGTACTTTCTGGAGGGGTTGACGCCAACGCACTTCACAAGCCCAAGCGCTTCTTTGGTGCCGCTCGTAAAATTGAAAACGGAGGTTCTCTCACCGTACTTGCCACGGCATTGATTGACACCGGTTCTAAGATGGACGAGGTGATCTTTGAAGAATTTAAGGGTACGGGTAACATGGAAATGCAGTTGGACCGAAAGATTGCCAACCGCAGAATTTACCCAGCCATCGATCTTACCGCTTCCAGCACGCGAAGAGAAGATTTGTTGTTGGACAAAGACGTTCTCAACCGCATGTGGATTTTGAGAAAGTACCTTGCGGACATGAACCCTGTGGAAGCTATGGAGTTTATCCAAAACCGCATAATGATGACACAGAGCAACGAGGAGTTCTTGATTTCTATGAACGACTAGAAAGAATTCAAGCTTCAACATCAAGCTTCAACATACGGGAAAGCCATCTGCCCAGCAGGTGGCTTTTTTTATGAATCAAAAAAGAATGGCAACGGAGGAAATCGGGTCTTACAGCTTTCGAGTAACCAGGTAGTAACTAAGCCCAGTAGTTAGTGCGAGAAGCACTCCGGAACCAATGTATGGAAATTGGTAGGCAACAATATACATGGGCCCTCCGATAATGGGGCCGATAAACCGGGCCAGAGACCCAAAGCTCTGGTTGATTCCCAAGTACTTTCCTTGCTCTTTCTCAGAAATCACTTTGGAGATTAACGTGTTGATAGTTGGGGTCAAAAACGCCACACCAAAACTCACGACCACAAGGCAGAGGAGTTCTAGAGGAATGAAATACCCTTCGGGCACCCATGGCATGGCCGCAAGACCAATCATCATAAGAATATTTCCGAGGACGAGTAGTTTTCTCTCTCCTAACTTCTTGTTTATGGGGCCAATCAGCCCTCCTTGGATAACCACGGCCGAGACCCCAATAAAGGCAAAGACATATCCAATTTCCTTTTCACTGAGGTGGTAAATTTCCTTCCACATCAAAGACGCCGTCACTTGCATTAAGCTAAAGCCCACGATAAAGACAAAATTGATGACCAGGAGTTGGCGAACGATTTCTTTAGAAAATCCCGATTTCAAGTCCCCAAAGGGATTGGGAATAATTCTCGAGTTTGGATTTTTCTCCTTTATGGACTCAGGTAAAAAGAAGTAGGCAGAAACAAAATTGAGGGCACAGAATACCATAGCCGCATACCCTACGTATTCAAATCCAAAGTCTTCCTGAAGAATTCCACCGAGGAAGGGCCCAACGATAAAACCTGCACCAAAGGCCGCACCCATATACCCAAAGACCTGCGCCCTCTTTTCAGGAGGAGTCACGTCAGAAATATAAGCTTGCGCTGCAGAGATATTTGCCGAACCGAAGCCAGAAAGCAATCGAGAAAATAGCAACATCATTAAAGTTGTGGACTGCGAAAAGAAACCATACGCAACGGCCATTACCGCAATTGAAGTCAGCATGATAGGACGTCTACCGTAGCGGTCACTCAAGCCACCCCAAAAGGAAGCGAAGAAAAATTGCATCAGGCTAAAACCACCCACAATGGCTCCAATCATAAAACCGGAAGCTCCCAAGTCCTTTGCGTAGATGGGCAGAATGGGAATGATCAAACCAAACCCTAGCAAATCCAGAAAGACCGTAAAAAACAAAACACCAAGGGCGTAGCCCTTAACCGAGGAGCCTTTTTGCATGGCACTAAGGTACGTTAATTACCCTACCGTCATAGGCTAGTTCCGAATTTCTAAAGCGCTTTTTGGCCTCTTCCAAAAAGACTTCACGAGACTCATAACGAACGGAATAATGCCCCAGCAAAAGCCTTTTGGCAGAGGTTCGCTTGGCAACTTTTGCAGCGTCTGCTGCTGTGGAATGAAGGGTTTTATCCGCCAACTTTCTATCCTTCTCTACAAACGTGGATTCGTGGTACATCAAATCCAAACCATGAGCTACCTCGTGGTAATCCTCTTGGTAAGCAGTATCTGAAAAGAATCCATAAGACAATGGGGGCGCGGGATCCGTTGTCAATTCAGAGTTCGGAATGATCTCTCCATTGGGCATCTCGTAATCCAAACCGCGCTTAATACCGGCTCGCAGCGACTTGGGAATTTCGTAAGAATCAGCCACTGAGCCTAAAAGGGAACGTTCAGCGAGCTTTTCTTTAAAGACAAAACCCTGTGTAGCTATGGAATGCTTTAGGGGAATTGACCACACCTCTACTTTAGAATCTTCGTGAATCTTCTGGGGCTTGTCGATCTTAATCTCATTAAAATGCAAAGTATAGTGCAGACGCGTATTGGAAACGCGCATTTGGAATTCCAGGAGCTTTCTAAGGTTCACCGGACAGTGAACCGTAAGCGGTTTATCTCTTTTTAAGAGATGGAAGCTAGACAGCAATCCTATAAGACCGTAATAGTGATCTCCATGAAGATGAGAAATAAAGATGTGATCAATCTTGGTGAACTTGATCTTGTTCTTTCTCATAGCCACTTGCGTGCCTTCACCACAGTCTATTAAAAAAAACCGCTCAGCCATTTTAAGGATCTGAGCGGTTGGGTTTTGTATGCTAGTTGGAGTGGCGGAGCCACATCCCAATATGGTCAATTCAAAAGCCATATAGTTATTTTGCGGTCAATGAATCTCTACTTTACCATGATTCTTCCTGAGCGAGTGTAATCGCCAATGGTCAAAGTGTAAAGGTATAATCCAGAAGCCATGTCATTTCTTTGAATGGTGATTTCATTGTCACCCACCTGAGTCTGACCTTCCAGTTTCTGAGCGACCCTTCCGGTAATATCCATAATGGTCAACTCATAAGGCTTAGCGTCTCTAGAAGTAAAAGTCATAGAAGACTCCTCAGTCATAGGAGTTGGGAAAACTGAAAAAGACTGGTTGATAACATCGCGCTCTGTTAGGCTAATGGGGGCAACCACTTCTATGGTCATGTAGAAGTCAAAGACACCCGACTGCTGACCGAATCCGGTAACGGTTGCCCAGCCTTCTGCTCGTACGGTAACATTGTGAACCCCCAATTCTGCCATAGTAGGTGTTCCGGTGATTTTAAAACATCCATTGTCTCCACCAAACCAGAAGCAGTCTGCATTGTCACAAACGTAGCTCAGGGAGGCCGGCAAACCAATGACATTGATAATTTGCATAGAATCCACTGTCGCGGGAATGGTAAAGCCCAACGTATCCAATGTAGTGTCAGCAGGAACTACCATTTGAGCGGTTTGATCGTAGGGATCACCGTAGGTAGCCAATGGCATAATCACCACAGAATCGGGTGCGGTGGCACCAGGAGAATAGATACCGGGAACCGTAAGAGAATTGTCAATATTACATTGACCGTAACTCAAAAGTGAAGTGATTCCCAATGTCAGTGCTAAGTAAAATTTCTTCATATAAATCGGGTGTTAGGGTAGTTTTATTCTGTCTTAGTATGGTTCTTTTTAACTGTATCCCGTTTGTGTAGCTAAAGATACGTTTTTTTGAAGCGCATTACATGGCACAAATGCTCTCTCTACGCTTTTGGTTCGTTGAGTTTAGATTTAGACGCCAACAAATACATAACCGCCATTCGAATGGCCACACCGTTTTCTACTTGATTTAGAATGATGCTTTGATCCGAATCCGCTACTTCACTGGTAATTTCAACTCCACGATTGATGGGTCCGGGGTGCATTACGGTAATCTTTTTATCCAATGCATTGAGGTGATCCATGGTCAATCCGTATTGCATGGTGTACTCTCTCACGCTTGGGAAATACCTCATGTCTTGTCTCTCGTGCTGTACGCGAAGCATGTTGGCCACATCACACCATTCCAAGGCTTTTTGGAGGTCGTGCTCCACTCTTACACCGGTGGTATGAATATACTTGGGAACCAATGTTGTGGGTCCGCAAACCATGACTTCTGCGCCAAGCTTTTGGAGGCATAGAATATTTGAAAGGGCCACTCGGGAGTGCAACACGTCTCCGATGATGGCAATTTTCTTTCCGGTAAAGTCCGTTCCGTGGTGCTGTCGGATGGAAAAGGCATCTAGCAATGCTTGTGTCGGATGCTCATGCGCTCCATCTCCTGCATTGACAATCACTGAATCCACGTGCTGAGATAAGAAGTCTGGAGCACCGGGATTGGGGTGTCTCATCACAATCATGTCCACCTTCATGGAAAGAATGTTGTTCACCGTATCAATCAGGGTTTCTCCCTTCTTAACGGAAGAAGACGCAGCAGAGAAATTAATCACATCTGCAGAAAGTCTCTTCTCTGCCAACTCAAAGGACAAACGAGTCCTCGTACTGTTTTCGAAAAACAAGTTGGCAATGGTAATGTCGCGAAGTGAGGGAACTTTTTTAATGGGACGATTGATAACTTCTACAAACTGGTCTGCCGTTGTAAAA
Source organism: uncultured Schleiferiaceae bacterium (assembly GCA_965658445.1). Taxonomy (GTDB): domain Bacteria; phylum Bacteroidota; class Bacteroidia; order Flavobacteriales; family Schleiferiaceae; genus CBFHSF01. The sequence goes on from CBFHSF010000002.1 coordinate 137,671, forward strand.
ATCAACTCAATATCCTCCTTGGTAAGGTCTTTAATTCCGAGGAGGTGATTAACGCTCAATTCACTCATTCTCTTGAGATCTAATTATATACACACCGTCGTGATCGTTAGTTTCACTCCAGTTCACTTCTACTTTCTCTGAGGCTATAGAGTCTACTCTTCGACCGCTGTAGTCGGGCTGAATGGGCAGCTCTCTTGAAAATCTTCTGTCGATTAGGACCAACAATTCCACGGCCTTGGCACGACCAAAGCTATTGATGGCATCCATGGCCGATCGCACAGAGCGCCCCGTGTACAAGACGTCGTCAACAAAAATTACATTCTTGTTTTCTACCAAAAAATCAATATGGGTTTGATTGGCCTTGAGCGGCTCATCGCGTCTTCTAAAATCATCCCTAAAGAAGGTGATGTCTAGAGATCCCAAATGAATGTCTTTGATTTGATAGCGATCTCTGAGCAGAGACACCATGCGCTGGGCAAAGTCAATGCCCCTTGGTTGAAGACCAATAATTACCGAATCAGAAAAATCGCCGTGATTTTCTATGAGCTCACAACACAGTCGGTTTAAGATAATGTCTAGCTCTTTTTGACTTAATAGCTCCTTCATGGGTATTTATTGTATGGCAAAAGTACAAATTACTGCACGTAGTTTCTACTTGGTTTCATTTTATTCGCAGAAAGTCCTTGATATCTTTGAGTGATTTTGGTGGAGTTTAGAAATGCTCTAGAGCTCCACCCAGTTCTTCCCCCATTCATCCAAAGACTGACCGTGAAAGTTCCCTGAACTCATCAGCAAGAGGGTTGACGGGTCTGAGGATTCCTCGGAAAGTCGCTTCCAAACCGTTTCTACTTCGTCATACACCTCAACACCTTCACCAAAGGCTTTAGCTACGGACTCTATGGACAAATCGGGTAGCTTTTTATGCGCAACGGCTTCGTGATTAAAGTACACAATGGCAACATCGGCATCCGCCAAGGCACCGTTGTACTGAGGTAAAAACTCTGGATTGAGACTTGAAAAAGTGTGCAATTCCAAACAGGCTACCAATTTAGAATCTGGCTTGGCTTCTGCGGTACTTGTAACCGTAGCTTTTACCTTGCTGGGGGCATGGGCAAAGTCCTTGTAGGCGGCCTTCCCTCCCTTTTCTGCGATGAGCTCTAAACGCTTGGAAGCTCCGGTAAAGGATTGAATGGCCTCGTAAAAATCGTCATCCATAATTCCCATTTGCTGACAAATCAAACGAGCACCTTCTAGGTTCAGCAAGTTGTGCTTCCCAAAAATGGAAAGAGGCACTTCACCGATTTCAGTATATAAATACGTTTGGTTGTCCTCCACTTGATATTCGGGGTAACCATAGGATTGCATTTTGTAATCTCCGCCATGGTTTTCTACCAAATTGGCGAGAACCTCATCTTCGCGATTGTAAATGACCATTCCACCCTCTTCCACTCCGTCAAGGTACTTAGAGAATTGCTCTACGTAGTTTTCAAAGGTTGGGAAGACATTGATGTGATCCCAGGCAATCCCTGAAATTACCGTGATGTTGGGATGATATAAATGGAATTTTGGTCTTCTATCGATGGGAGAACTCAGGTATTCGTCTCCTTCCAGAATCATAAAAGTCGATTCTTCACTCATCTTTACCATGGTAGAAAAACCCTCTAACTGAGCTCCTACCATGTAATCTTCATCTCGGTCGTGATAGTGCAAGACGTGCAAAATCATAGAGGTGATGGTCGTCTTTCCGTGGGATCCGGCCACCACCACACGGGTTTTCCCCTTAGAGGCTTCGTACAAATACTCAGGATAGCTGTAAATGGAAAGTCCCATCTCTTGAGCGGATAACAACTCGGGGTTGTCTTCACGCGCGTGCATTCCCACAATCACAGCGTCCAAATCGGCATGAATTCTAGAAGCATCCCACCCCATGCTAGACGGCAATAAGTCGTACTCAGCCAAGCGTGATCTTGAAGGTTCGAAAATTTCGTCATCAGAACCGGTAACGCGGTGTCCCGCTTCGTGTAACGCTCTTGCTAGATTGTGCATGGCGCTTCCGCCGATGGCAATAAGGTGAATTTGCATGAAGATGAGATTTGCTTCAAAAATAAGTCTATTCTAGAGATTCGAGGCAGGGTAAATTCAATTTTTTAATCCTTAAAAATCTTTAGAAAAATCTTCGGTAAGCGTTTGGAGGAAAGCGAGGACTTGCTGTCTTTCGCTATATGAAAAAGACTGAATAACAACGGGCTCATTTTCTAAATACAAAGTATCCATTTGAGCGTAGTGGTCAAGAACGCCTTCCAATGTAGCGGCTCCTCCGTCGTGAAAATAAGGAGCGGTAACGGAAACATTCCTAAGAGAGGGAACCATAAAGGTATGATCATCTTCTGGTTTTAGCGTCAAGCGAAATCTCCCCGCATCTTCACTCTCAGTATTGTAGCCATTCCATGCAAATTGATATCCCGTAGTCATTGGGAGGGAATGACATTGCGCACAGCCATGTGTTTTAAAATGCTCTAAGCCTTTGAGCTCAGCTTCCGAAAATTGTTTTTCCCCAATTAGGTATTGATCGTAAGGCGTATTGACAGAAAGCAATGTCCTCATGTACGCAGAAAGAGCGTCAACCACATACATGGGTTTTGCCGAATCGGAATACACCTCTTGGAATCTTTGGGCGTAATCATTTTTTCTAAGATCCCTAACCAACACTCCCATGTTGTGATCCATTTCAAAATCCGTTTCCAAGGGAGGATTGATGGTGCGTTCTAAGGGAAAGACACCACCTTCTGCAAAGTACAAAGGCTTGTACACCAAGTTGTATAAACTGGGAGCATTTCGCATTCCCAAAGCGCCGCCAACACCTACCGAAACCGGTTTGCCGTCGGTAAAGGCCAAATGAGGTAAATGGCAGCTACTACAAGAAATACCTCTATTGCCCGAGAGTAGTGGGTCAAAGAAGAGATCCTTTCCCAATTCAACCTCCGCAAGACTCATAACCTTGTCATGAGGATAAACGCCTAAGTGATCTGGAATTTGGGGTGGAGACCAATTTTGAGAAGTCGGTTGAGTGCATGAAGCCACTAAACTCAATAAAGAAATGAGGTTCAACCAACGCATGATATTTCAATAAAAATGAGGTAGACTACTGTCCTACACTGAAGGCAGCAGAGAAATTGTGAAGTAGTTTTTCTCCAATCTTGTACTGAGCAGAATCCGACATATGCGTACTGTTCTCAGTATAGAAATCAACCGTTCCACCAGGGCCTTTAAAAATACTGGCCAATTCAATATCCATAGAGAGGGTATCAGCAACCGAACCAATGGTTACATCCACATCCCATTCTCTAGTGTACCCTAAGGCATCATCACCAGGATGATAGTTGAGAAGAATATCTGTAGGAACTCCACTGTGATCAATATTCGTCTTGCCTTCCAAAACCAAGAATTTGTACTTAAGCGCCCATGACCAGTACATGGCTTTTGATGAGCTCAATGGGTGATCTATGTTAACCGTATTGGGATCGGTACCATTCAATTCGCTATCCAACCCTATAATGGCTTTTGCCTTTGTATAGGTTCCCGTGGGCAATTGAAGGGTCACCATGTTCTTTCCCGTCTCTTGACTAAAATACTCCACTTCACTTGCGGTAACCCATTGACTGCTTGCATTCATAAACTCTATTCGAGAGATGTAATATCTCATAGCTTCTACGCGGAGCCAATTGGTATTGGGAACGTTTTGATCGTCATTGAGATCCACTACAGAACCGTAATTCATTAGGGTATTTTTCCAAACCAAATCTCCTTTGGTAACCGGAGCGGGTGTTGGCGCGTCGTCTTCACAAGAGGAGGCCATGACCATTAATGCCAAGGCAGCGTAAAATACTTTTTTCATGAGTTTTCAAATTTTATACGATTCTTTGGGTCTTTATAAAAGTCCCCAAAAAACTCAAGTTGAGTAGTGACTGAAGTCACACACTATGGGCTGACTAGACCCCTAGTTGTCAAATTCAAAGGCATCAATTTCAAATGCAGAATGTAGGTTCTGCGCCCTTGTAAAATCATCGTTATCCGTGGGGTCTCCGTAAATGAAGGGAACCTGTGTGGGATCATAAATTATGAGTTTAGAAATGTCCAAAGTCGCAGGAAAATGAGCTTCTCTGGCATTCTCTAGCAAAAAGTTTGCTTGTCTTGTAAACGTACTGTGGAACTCATTTGTTCCCAAGACGTAACGGAAAGGCATGGAGGGAGCTGCATTGGTGGTATCAGAAAGCTCCTTGTAACGACCTGCAACTACCAAAAAGTCATATCCTTTTAAATCTCCCCTGTACAACCCTGGATTCTGCTCTTGGGCAGACCCTTCTGGAGAAAGCGCTGGTGGCGTTGCAGAGGCCATAGAATCCAAACCAGCATTGATGTACAAATCACCAGAATACGCCATGGGTTCTAGGAAACCAATGGCTGCACTGCGGTTAGAAAGTGAGGATGTTGCCGAGAAATCACCGATATCCAAAGAATCACCTTCTGAGAGCAATGCCGTATTTGAAAACAAAACGCTTACTTCATCAATCTGAATAATTGCGCCCGGTACCAAGTAGGTTGAATCTTTTTCAAAGAGATCTCCGTTCCAGTAAAAGTATACATCTACGAAGACGTTCTTTCCCGCATTGGCATCAACGCTCTCATCAAGAATATCCTCCTTACAGCTATTCACAAAGGCTATTGAAAGAATCAATAGTGAACTTAGGGCAATCTTTTTCATGTGTTTTTATGTTTTGTCGCATGTTGCGAAACGAAATCCAATGCAGACTCCATTGAGAACAACATAGTCAATGTCAAATATAAGAGTTGATGGCCACAAAACCATTCAAAAATGTAACAACTGGGTTTGTGAATGAGTAATAGGCTACTCAGCGACTTCTGAGGTTTCTTCCGAAGTTCATTGGGACGTCTCAGATGAAGACTCTTGAGGGCTCCACACAAAATCGTCAGACTGCTCAATGGCGTCCATGATTTGGTTGAGAATGGCGTTGGAAGATTGCTTGTAATCCAAGTCCAAAGGCTCCTTGAATTTCACCTTGAGCTCACATCCCTTCTTTTTGAGGAACAATCCCTTTTTATCAAAAGCTCTTCTAAATCCATCAATTACCACGGGGATTACGATGGGCTCAAGTTCTTTGATGAGATGTGCCGTTCCTCTTCTACCCTTTACAAAGGGTTTAGTAGTTCCTTGCGGGAAGGTAATTACCCATCCATTCTGAATGGCCATTTTGATATTGGAAATATCAGTAGGATCCACTCCACGGTCAACGGTTTTTCCCGCTTCTCTCCACGTTCTTTTAATGGAAACGCTACCTGCGTATGCAAAGAGTTTTGGCAAAAAGCCCGCCTTCATGGTTTCTTTTGCTGCAATAAAGTATACGTTGATCTTAGGATTGAAGACGTGCCAGAAAAAGTTGATCCTGTTGTAAATCTTCCACTTGGAACAATTGAATACCTGATACATGGCCGCAACATCAGCAAAGTAGGTCTGGTGATTGCTCACAAAAAGCACGTTGCGATCGGGCATGTTTTTTAGAATCTCACCACCGGTAATAATCGTTTTATTGGCGATATTAAACCTATACCAAGCGATGGCACCAAACCAAAACACCACCGCTCTTTTTAAGAGGTAGTTGTGTCCGAAGGGATCTCTGGCAAATGGATTTAAGTTCATTTTCTGGATTTACAGGCGCAAAGATAAAATTAATGAGGAGGGAGCCTCGTCTTATCTTTCTTACATTTTAAAGATAGCCTTTATCTCGGAAACCATCATGGCAGTAGCCCCCCAAATGGTTCTTCCGCCCAATTCAAACGCGGGAACCTGAACCTTGTACCCGCCTACGCTTACTTGAGTTTGGACAAAATTCTGCTCAGATAGTAAATCAGACAGTGAAAGCGTAAAAACTTCATTCACTTCCCTTTCATCGGGAACGTATAGAGGTTTGGTTTCTATAAACCCAATAAAGGGTTGAACCAAGAAATTGCTGGGAGGGATGTACACTTCTGTAAGCGCACCCAATCCCGTAATTAGATCTCTGCCAATGCCCAGTTCCTCTTCCGTTTCGCGAAGGGCCGTGTCCCAGAGATCTTCATCTGAGGGTTCTACCTTTCCGCCGGGAAATCCAATTTGTGCACTGTGAACGCCTGGATAGCTATTCCTAAGGATAAACGTCAAATGGGCTTCTTCCTCCTCGGGGGAAAATAGAGCCAACACTCCAGCTTTTTTTGGATTTTCCTTCCGGATGCTATCCAGATCAGAGCGATCCCTTCCGGGCGGCACCATTTTGTAATGCCAATCTTGACCAGGGGCACCGCCTTCCATAGATTTTTGTATTCTCTGAACCGCTTCCATTAGCGTCATGGGCATGCGTCTTTTTTCGATTGAGTAGATGCTTCGTTTCTCCCTGATTAATTGCGAGAAATCTTGGTGAGAATGGTTCCCAACTTAATCCCTTCTTTGGTAAGGTATTCTTGATTCTCCTCATAGGATTGAATCATTCCCGTTTCTTTTTCAAAGGAAATGATACCGTATGTATTCACCGTTAATTCGTTCCCGCTGGAGGCGTCTACGGAGGTCATTTTATACTCAGTAACTGCTATTTTGCGAGACTCTTCAACCATTACCATAGTCACGGGGTTGGGTGTCTCTCCACCTCTTTGGACAACCCAAGAATCTCCACTCTTGAGTTCGGCGGTGGGAAAATCAAAGAACAACCCTTCCACTAAGTTGTTCAACGATCCCGTTGGATCTTCACTTTCGGGGCCACTTAGAATTTTTCCCGAAGAATTGACCTTTACATTGGACTTGGATTCAAGAACAGGTTGTAGAGATTCATGAAGCCTTTCTGCAACTCCAGTGTGCGAAGCACTGTATGAATCGTAAAACTGTGTAATGCTTCCCAATTTTTGCTCCACCACAATGTGATAGGCAGAAACTTCAACATCAATGGTCTGATCCCCTTGCTTCGTTAACTGTGCCAAAATCTCAAATTTCATTTGAGTGCTTTGGGTTTCTACAGAGGATTCACCTGCAGGTTCAAATCTCTTATTGGTTACATCAATTGTGTAGTCGTACTTAGCTTTTCCTTCGGGAAGTAAAAGCTGAGCGAGCCATCCTTCCCCTTCCAATGCATTTGAAAAGGTAAAAGCCGAAAAAACTACAATGGCTATAATCGATGCGGATAGGGTTCTACTTTTCATATTCTAGTGATTGTTTAACCAAGCTCTTAGCATCCACGATTCTTTTTCCTGTTGTGAGATGAAACCTGTCATTAAATCCACAGTTCCTTCATCACCGGCATCACCAGCACTTTCCAAAATATCTCTTTCCAACTCCAACAGAGTCTTTAAAGATTCTACAATAAAGGAAACGGCATCTCTATCAGACACCTCGCCCTTTACTTCTGCAATTTGGCTTGCGCCGATGTAATCAGAGAAGGTATGCATGGGAGTATCCCCAAGGGTCAAAACTCTTTCGGCCACCTCGTCCACTTTAGTTGCGGCGTCCGTATAGTATTCTTCGAACTTCACGTGCAACTCAAAGAAGTTTGATCCCTTGATATTCCAGTGAAATCCTCTTAAGTTTTGATAGTGAATTTGAAAATTTGCCAACAAACCATTTAATTGGTTGGACAATGCTGTAGATTTTGTGGCGTCTAAGCCTATGCTATTAATTCCCATTTTTTTATTTCTGATTAAAGGTTTCCATCAAATATACCGATAAGTAGCCGCAAAAAGCGCTAAGTTTGAGTGATATTATTTATTGTTAAATAAGTATTTCTGATATGACTATTACTCAACTCCAATATATTGTTGCGGTAGATAACTACAGGCATTTCGCAAAAGCCGCCGAAGCTTGTCACGTTACCCAGCCTACTCTCTCCATGCAGATTCACAAGCTAGAGGAAGAATTGGGGGTGTTGCTTTTTGACCGCTCTAAGCAACCGGTAAAACCGACGGACCTAGGACTAAAAATCATTGAACAAGCTCGCACCATTATCAATGAATCGGAAAAAGTTTTTCAGTTAACTCAAGAAGCTACCGGTCATTTTGAGGGCACCTTTAAACTGGGAATCATTCCTACCATATCTCCCTTTTTGCTACCGAGGTTTGCGAAGAAAATTTCTGCCAAGATGCCGGATGTAGAGATTGTCATCGAAGAATTACAAACGGAGCAAATCATTGAAAAGCTCAGAAAAGACCAACTCGACGCGGGAATTCTCGCCACGCCACTTGACGAGCAAAGCATTGTAGAAAGACCGGTATATTATGAGCCGTTTACGGCTTACGTTCCGAAGGGACATCGATTGGCCAACGAAGAGTTTATTCTCAATTCTGAACTCTCCCCTGAAGACATGCTGCTCCTCAATGAAGGACATTGTTTTAGAAACAGCGTTCTCAACCTCTGCGGCAAACCCGGGGTTACTGCCCACTCAAACATTCAATTTGAAAGCGGACAATTTGATACGTTGATTAAATTGGCGGACAATGGATTTGGGATGACGTTAATTCCCTACTTGGCGGCCTTAGACCTCGAAGGGGAACACAGAGAACATGTGAAGCCCATTGCCGACCCCAAGCCGACACGAGAAATCTCGTTGGTCTACAGCAGAACTCAACTAAAAATCAATTTGATTGAGACCCTGGCCAACATCATTCAATCTTCTATCCCAGAAAAATTATTGGAAAAGTCAAAGGACATCGTTTCTCCCGTTTAAACCCATTCCACCAGGAACGTTTCCTACTGTTTTAACCCCACATCCAGAGGGCAAAAACCACCAAGGTCCCCCATGCTATGAGATTGGCCCCAAGGCCTGCATAGGCCATGGAGCGAATGGAAATTCTTCCACTGGAGAAAATTATCGCATTGGGAGGAGTGGCCATAGGCAACATAAAGGCACAGGATGCTGAAAGTGTAAAGGGAATGGCCAAACAGAAAAACTCAATATCTGCCGCGATTGAAACGGCATACAAAATGGGCAAGATGGTAGTCACCAAAGCGAGGTTAGACACCAGTTCTGTGAAAAAGATTCCCACAAAAACCACTGCGATAATCAGTAGAATAAAACTCAATTGAGAAACGGGCAATTGACTCATAAGCTCCAACAGACCCGATGATTTAAATCCAGATGCAAGAGCCAACCCTCCTCCGAAGAGCAACAGTATTCCCCAAGGTAACTCTTGGGTTTCTGACCATTCCAGTAACCCCTTCTTTCCTCCCTTTCTCGGCAATAGAAACAAAAGGAGCGCAGAGGTAATTGCAATAGAGGTATCCGACAATCCCGAAATCCCAAACCACTTAATCAATTGCGTTCTTGCTATCCACAAAATGGCGGTTGCGGCAAAAATGATCAACACCTTTCTCTCATTGGTCTTCATGGGGCCCAGCGCTTTGTATTGATCCTTTATCAAATGCGCCTCCACCCTGACTTCTTTATTCAAACCTTTTAACATTCTCGCCAGAATAGCAAAACAACCCAAAAACAGGATGGAAGCAATGGGAAGGCCAAAGGCAATCCATTCAGAAAAGGAAATATCCATTTTTAATTGGTCGGATACAAAACCTGCAAACACTAGATTTGGAGGCGTTCCTACCAAAGTGGCCATTCCGCCCACATTGGCACTCCAAGCAATTCCCAACAAAAGAGAAAGCGACATGGCTTTGGTCATTTTTTTGGGAAGCACATCTAAGACGCTTACCGCAATGGGAAGCATCATTACCGTTGTGGCGGTATTGGAAATCCACATACTCAACAAAAACGTAGAAAGCATAAACCCAAACAGAATCTGTGAGGGCTTACTTCCCGCCTTCCACAAAATGAACAATGCAATTCTGCGGTGAAGATTCCATCTTTGAATGGCCAGAGCCAAAACAAAGCCTCCAAAAAATAAATAAACCAAGGGATGGGCATAATGGGCGGCCGTCGGTTTTATTTCTTGCACCCCCATTAAGGGCCAAAGCAATAAAGGGAGCAACGCCGTCACCCCCAGATGAACCACTTCTAAAAACCACCAAATCACCATCCATATAGAAACGGCCACGACATGGACTTGCTGAATCTCAAGAAAGGGATGTAAAATCCATTCTACCAATAGAAATGCCAAAGGCCCAGCCAGGAGAGAAACCAAACGCTTTTGTTTCATGAATTTGGGGTTTCGGTTTTGAGGTTCATTTGTTAAATTTACCACAAATTAACGTTTTATTGATGAGCTTTAGTTGCCGAGAAATCCCAAAAGTAGAAGGTCTTACCCGTAAAGAATTTGAAAGAGATTATTTGAGAAAGAGGAAACCTGTTATCCTCAAAGACTTCAGTACAGGCTGGGCTGCTCGTGATAAGTGGACCCCGGAGTATTTCAAGAAAATCGCCGGTGACACCATAGTGCCTCTATACGACAACTCTAAGGTAGATTACTCCAAAAAGGTAAACGAGCCCATCGCAAAAATGCCCTTCAGGGAATACCTAGATTTAATCGCTAAAGAACCCACTCAACTCAGGATTTTTCTATTCAACATTTTTACCCATGTGCCGGAGTTGTGTAACGATTTTGACAAACCGGAACTGGCACCCAATGTGTTATCAAAGTTTCCCATGATGTTTTTTGGAGGAGAGGATTCAGAAGTTTTTATTCACTTTGACCTCGACCTCAGCAATGTGTTCTTGACTCAATTTCACGGGAACAAATCCGTGCTGCTCTTCGATCCCAAATACTCTCAGAATCTGTATAAAATTCCATTTGCCGTTCACAACGTGGAAGACATAGACATGGAAAACCCCGATTTCGAAAAATGGCCTGGACTCAAGGGAGTAACAGGTGATCGTGGCGTTTTGGAACACGGGGAAACCCTTTTTATCCCCAGTGGATGGTGGCATTACATGAAGTATTTGGATGGCAGCTATAGCTTGGCTTTGCGCTCTTTAGATCCTTCACCTCTTCGCAAGCTTCATGGCTTGTACAACGTGACCCTTATGAGACAATTCGACAATCTAGCTCGAAAAATCGGAGGGCAAAACTGGATTGATTACAAGGACCGATTGGCCATTTTAAGAGGGAATCGCGCCTAAGCTTCACTTGCAACCTTCCCTTTCGGGTAGGGTGAAATAGAAAAAGGGGCCTCAATCACCGACTGAAGCCCCTCTAATCACACTATTAACACCCAAAACCACTATGAAAGGTTTTGTTCGTTGAACGACCTAAATGTATAGTGGCTCGGTCGGGTATTCTATGACATTTGTCAGGCCTTGAGGAATCAGGACCGTGGTCCTTTCCTCCCTGACGGGAAACTGAAGTCCCGGATTGGGCGCAATGTAAGGCCCCTTTTTCTATTTGTTACTGGATTAAACGGCTGTATTCGTTTGTTTCACAGAGGATTCACAGGGTGCTCCATTCGAGAAAAGAACATTCCATTTAAGCATTTAGTGATGCCCATGGTACTTAACACCAGCGGGAATGTACACTTCTAAGTAGTTAGCTTCTGGAACCAAGGGGCAGCTGTATCTTTCAGAATACGCACAGTAGGGATTATAGGCCTTGTTAAAATCAATGACAATTTCTGTAGCGCCTTCTTCAGGCAAGTGAGCTTCTACATATCGTCCACCTCCGTAAGATTCTGTACCATTAGAATAGTCTGTGAATGGAATAAAAGTATAATCCTCATACCCCGGAATGGTCAAAAGCCTAATGTTTTGATACACTTCCAGCGTGCACGAATCCCCGTTGATTGTAAAGTGTGCTATGCCGGCTAAACGATACTTTGGTTTCCTGGAGGTCGTTGTGGACATTTCAAAAACGGGCTGATCCGTTTTTGCTTCCCATTGAGCGGTCACTCGATAGCTCTTCATAATGGGGAAATATGGCAAATCGGTAAAGCCCACCACATCTGATGAATCCAAAGGTGAAGATTGTGGATTGGCAAATTCCTGTCTCAACTCTTCTCTGTGCTCAGCAATGGAAGCCTCATAGGGATCCTTCAAAGGTTCGTTCATCAACGATTTCCCCAATGAGTTTTCACTTTGAGCAATGGCGGTGGATGAAACAAACAATCCTAAAAACAGTAGAACTTTCCTCATAATTTCAAATTACTTTTACAGAGTGAATATACGACCTGCTTTGGTCACAAATAATAGAATAGTGATGAAAATAGTTTTTGCCACGCACAACCCCAATAAATTAAAGGAAATTCAAAACGTATTGCCTCAATACGAGGTAGTAGGATTGGATGAGCTCAACCTTACGGAAGACATTCCAGAGCCTTTTGAAACCTTGGAAGAAAACGCCATGGCAAAGGCCTCTTATATTTTCAAATATTACGGTTTGGCCTGCTTTGCCGATGACTCAGGTCTTGAAGTGGAATCCCTAAACGGTGAGCCCGGGGTTCACAGCGCACACTATGCCGGCCCCCAGAGATCTGATGAAGACAACATGAGTCTCTTGTTGGGAAATTTAGAAAAATGCGGAAGTGAAGCTTCTAGGAAAGCTCGATTTAGAACCGTGATAGCCTACATGGCGCTCGGGATTTCTAAAACTTTTGAAGGCATTGCTCCCGGACAAATTACGCAAGAGAAAAGAGGTGAACAAGGATTTGGATACGATCCGATTTTTATTCCCGAAGGGGAATCTAAAACCTTTGCCCAGATGTCATTGGAAGAGAAAGGACAAATCAGTCACAGAAAACGAGCCATTGCCAAATTTATTCAGTGGCTGGAAAGCGATCGAAAAAGCTAAAATGAACCTTACCGTACTTTCTCATTTCTGTAAAGTTCGGATGATCCTGAAAAGACTTTTGGTTGTCGTGTTCAATGATGAGCATTCCTCCCTCTTTTACCAGTTCTTTGGTTAGAATGGTTTCGATGAGTTCTGGGTACTTGTCGTAGTCATATGGAGGATCTGCAAAAACGATATCCCATTTGTTGTAGGCGCGCTTCGCAAATTGGAGGCAGTCATCCTTAAAGATATCTATGTGAAAATCTAAGCTTTCAGAAGTCTTTCTGATAAACTTGATACATTGAATATTCTGATCCACAGCCGTTACCGAAACCGCACCTCTTGCCGCAAACTCATAGCTGATATTTCCCGTCCCAGAAAACAAATCGAGAATAGAAATCTCATCAAAGTAATAGTGATTGTTCAAGATATTGAACAGGGCTTCTTTTGCGGCATCTGTAGTCGGTCTAACCGGAAGATTCTTGGGAGCTCTTAATTGCTTCCCCTTGTGTTCTCCTTGAATTATACGCATGAGTAGGGAATGTAATTCATGTAAAAGGCGTAGTGAGGAATATTGGAAAAGGCATTGCTGTAGGTATAAGCCGCTGGATATCCTGCCTGAGACAAGACCATTCCATAACTAGAAATCAAATCCAAAGCTTGCTCCACAGAATTTTGATCCCCCGAAAAGGTAACCTCCAATGCCTCCGGAGAAATTCCGTATTGATCCACTAGAGCTAGAATGTAGTAGGCTATGTCTTCTATTGATTTTAGAGTAAACACATTGCTCAATACGAGATTTCCCTCAGAGAGATAGACTAAATACATATGACTTCCATAAAGTCCTGCATGCATTTTATGTCCCGGTTTGTATCGACCTTCTGTCATTATTCCTTCTGTGAAGATTCCCTGTGCACTATGTGCATGAACTAAGGGGAAACTGCGCTCTACATGAGCTCGAATGTCTGAGGGTCCCGAAGTCAACAAAACCGCTTTGGCCGATTGAATCACCTCCTCCTCTACTTGGGCATGAGAGGTAAATTCTGATTGTGATGCATTGAGCCATTCTTGCTTGAGGTTGGCATCGTACAACCCCTGTGGCACCAGCACGCCAGGAGAACGCGTTTCGACCAAACTCACCGATCGATAATCTCCGGTAAATTGGTCGAGGTGAGCAGCAGCCTCAATGGTATCTCTGGTGGGATAACTCGCCACCAAAATATACTTTAAGAGGTCTTTGCGAAGTATAGAAAAAGAAAGTCCACCTTCATACCTGAAGATGGACAAATGACAATCTTTTTCTTGTGTCGAATCCAAGAGGCCATCAAAGGCCTCTATATTTTTTTTATTTCCAATTACCACTGATGGTAGGTTCGGTTAACGATCCCACCTGAAGTGAGTAAGACTTGCTGATGTACTGGTCAAAGCGATCTTGAACATCTTCAAAAATTACCGTCTCAGGTGCAGAAGCTTCAAATACGTCTACAGAGATACCACCGCGATCAATCTTAGCAGAGGCCAAAGAAATCTCTGTGTTGGTGCCATAGATATTCTTCATAGTAGAAGCATCAAAATCTTCTGGGAATGCTTCGATGGTTCCTCTTACCGGTTGCTCACCGATCACTCTTACAATGGTCGTATCCTTATTCATTTCCTTTTGGAACACGCGGTTGTAGTACATAAAAGAAGAGTCTTTTCTTTCGTACATGGTGATGTAACCTGTATCTACAAATGAGATCAAAACGTCAAGGTCACCGGTGTAGGTACCAAACTGAGTTTTGTATGCCAATTCAGCTTCACGAATGTTTTCCAATTGAGATTTTACCTCAGTGAAACGCTGCTCCTTGAGTTTTTCGAACTCAATAGGCTCCATAATTACTGTGTAAATTTGGTAGGCCAAGAAAAGTGCCAAGGCACCAAATCCTACTTGCAATAGCGTGATCGTCTGTTTTTTCATCTGTTTAAATTATCTTTTTTCAATGGTCAGATGTAAGCTTTGAGGTTAGAAACAAGCGCTTCTCAAAGTGCTTTGGATCATTTCTAACCATCGGTCGCATCAAAATTCAATTTCGTAATACTCTGTTTTAGAAGACTTTTCAGAATCTTTTATTCCATACTAAGTCTTTGTAAAATCTTTGTGTTCACTAGAAAAACCAAGGCGATTTCTCTTGATTTTATCCCAGAAACACAGAGTGTAAACGCTTTTGAAATCCTGACAAACTTACAATTTTTTTTAAAGTATATACAATTGGTTTTTCCTTTGTTATTCTGAATTATTGAGGTTTAAACTAAATATTGCGCCAAGGTTAAACCAAGGATAAAAATTGGTTGGATTTACCTTCAAAAATTTTTTTTCACCGACTCAATACCTCATTTTTACACCTCAGAATGAGCGAACCACTAACTTCCGTGTACAATCAATTACTGGGCCAATTTAAATTTGAGCCCACACAAGAGCAAAACGAATTGTTATTGCACTTGAGCTCCTACCTGCAAAGCCCTCACATTCCCAGTGCCTTTGTGCTAAAGGGATTTGCCGGAACGGGAAAAACCACCTTGGTGTCTACCTTGGTAAAAACGCTTCCCGCCCTGGGTCAACAAGTGGTTCTATTAGCACCCACAGGAAGAGCGGCCAAAGTACTGTCTCAATACACGCAGCAACCCGCGTTCACCATCCACAAGTTTATTTATCATCCACCCAAAAAGGGACAAGGGTTTGGACAATTAAAGGTTCGCCCCAACAAGGGAAAAAACGTTCTCTTTATTGTGGATGAAGCTTCTATGATTTCTGATAAGAGTCAAGGAACCGCTTTGGGAGGAAAGTCGCTTTTGGACGATGTCGTTTCCTTCGTAAAGGATGGGTACAAGTGTAAACTCTTATTTATTGGAGATACGGCACAGCTTCCTCCGGTAGGATCTTCTGGAAGTCCGGCATTGGAACCCGACTACTTAGAAAAAAATTACGATTTGGACGTTTCAGCATTTATGCTGACGCAAGTAATTCGCCAGGCAAAAGACTCCGCTATACTCTCCAATGCCACCCAAATTAGAGGACTGCAAGAAGACGCTCCTGAGGCGACTCCGCAGCTAGACACCAGTCCTGAGGTGATTCGACTTGTAGATGGCTATGACATTGAAGAAGCCCTTTCATCGGCCTACAGCCAAGGCCAAACAGAGGATACTACTTTTATTGTTAGAAGTAATAAACGAGCCAACCAGTACAATCAACAGATACGCTCCAGGGTTCTTTGGAAGGAAGATGAAATTTCTACTGGCGACTACCTCATGGTGGTAAAAAACAATTATTTCTGGTTGTCTGAGAAGAGCAAACCGGGGTTTATCGCCAATGGTGATATTTTGGAAATCCTAGAACTCAGAAACCGAAATCACATCTACGATTTGGACTTTGTGGACGCGACGGTTCGACTGGTCGATTATCCAAATGAACCCGCCTTCGAAACCAAATTGCTTCTAAACTCACTTTCTGTAGACGGACCTTCTCTTCCCTATTCAGAAAACAAGAGGTTATATGAAGAAATTGAACAGGAACATCAAGACATTCCCAACAAGTGGAAGCGCTATCAGGCCATTTCCAACAGCCCTTATCTCAATGCACTCCAAGTGAAATTTGGATATGCCGTGACCTGTCACAAGGCCCAAGGGGGACAGTGGAAAAATGTGTTTATTGAGCAGTCTTACCTACCGGACGGAGTGGATGTAGAGTATTTGCGTTGGCTTTACACAGCGTTCACAAGAGCTACAGAAAAAGTCTATCTAATTGGCTTTAGTGAGGATTATTTCTCCGACCTTTGATCCTTACAAACCTACCTATCTCACAAAGAATTTAGCATCAGAAATTTACCCAGAATTCTGTAAATTTATGGAGTCTCCCACCCTAAAGGCGTCCAAAAGGAAAGTACTTCATGAAAAAGATCATTGCAAAGATCGTTTACTTTTTTGCGGGTTGGAAGCTCAATGACCCCCAAAACAAAGAATCCATACGCCGCAGCGTAATGATTGCAGCTCCGCATACCTCAAACTGGGATCTGCTCTACGCATTGGGTGGTTTCTGGTTGATGGAAGTCGACGTCAAATACTTTATTAAAGACGGCTACACCAAGGGACTTTTTGGTTTTTTCTTTAAATGGACAGGTGCCATCGGTGTAAACCAAAAACAAAACACGCAACTCTCTAAATACGCCATTAAACTTTTTAAAGAGCGAAAAAACCTAGTACTTCTCGTACCGGCAGAAGGCACCCGCCAAGCGGTAAACAAATGGAGAACGGGGTTTTACACCATTGCCGAAAAGGCAGGTGTGCCCGTGAGCCTGGGGTATTTGGATTACAAAAACAAAGAAAGTGGTGTCGCAGGGTTGGTTCCGGCCACTGGAAACTTTGAGGATGACATGGAAAAAATTCAAGCGGTGTATTCTCCCGAACAAGCAAAATATCCTGACCAATACAACCCGAAGATTTACTAAATTCGCTTCCACAAAACCCGCTCAATGGATACATTCTTAACCTTTACCTGGGGAGCTGCCAAGGGGATTGACCTCGGCTTCTTCACTTTGAGATTCTACAGCTTACTCTTTGCCCTTGGATTTATCTTGGGATTCCGAGTGATGAAAAGAATCTTCATTTCAGAAAACACCCCCTTAGAACAACTCGACAAACTCCTCACCTACATGGTCGTTGCCACGGTGGTGGGTGCGCGTTTGGGACATGTATTCTTTTACCAATGGGATTACTACAGTAAACACCCAATGGAAATTCTGATGGTGTGGGAAGGTGGACTGGCCAGCCACGGTGCAGCCGTTGCCATCATCATTGCCTTGATTTTCTACTCTCGTAAGGTTTCTAAGAAATCTGTATTGTGGATTTTGGATCGCGTGGTCATTACCGTTGCGCTGGCGGGATGCTTTATCAGACTCGGAAATTATGCCAATAGTGAAATCTATGGCAAGATGGCCAACTCCTCTATTGAAACCGTTTTTACGCGTCCAACCATTGAAGCCTTAGAAGGCTATCTCGACGGCGGACTGGCTTCGGTAGATTTGGAACCGACAGGAAACGTTTTAACCACAGACTCCTTGAGCTACCCCGAGTACAAAATCACAATAATTACCACCGAACCACAGATAACAGACAAGGTTGCGGAACGTCTTCAAACGCCTGTGAAATCCATCCTGTCTACTAAGGATTCGGACAAATTGAATTTTATCTTTCCAAGTGACTCCCCCTATCCCGAAAAAATAGGCCCCACCACTTTGGTAACCTATGGATATGGAGTTCCCAGATATCCCACTCAACTTTTTGAGGCGGGAGGTTATTTATTGGTATTTATTTGGCTGTTCTTCCTGTTCTGGAGGACTTCCACCAAAGAAATGATTGGCTCCTTATTTGGCCAATTCCTTGTGCTCGTATTTGGATTTAGATTCTTTATCGAATACTATAAAGCCAACCAAGTGAGTTTTGAAGAAGGCATGTCTCTTAACATGGGACAGTGGTTGAGTATTCCTTTGGTATTGGCTGGATTCTTCTTTATCATTTACCCTTACGTAAGATCTCAAAAATCATGAAAAACAAAGCCCGAAAAATATTAGCCATCATTACCGTTATCGCCCTTGTGGGTTGGTTGGTAAGTCAAGCATTAGGACCCGGAAAACCTCAGCGTTCGAGACCGGTAAAAACCCAAGCCGTAGAGCCTACTTTTAGACATGACGGGGACGGAATGCTACTGAGCGCCGCTGGAGATACCTTGGTTTCTCTTCAACTGGAGTTTGCCAAGACAGATAATGAAATCCAATACGGAATGATGTACCGTTCTCAAATGGATAAACAAACCGGGATGCTGTTCTTTATGAAAACCATGAGACCCCAATCTTTTTGGATGAAGAACACACTCGTTCCCTTGGACATAATCTACATCGACGACCAATTAAAAATTGTGAGCATTCAAAAAAATGCCGTTCCCAAGTCCATGCAGTCACTTCCTTCTGAAGGACCTGCCATGTATGTTTTGGAAGTGTACGGTGGTCAATCTGACATCTGGGGATTAAGCGCTGGCGACCAATTGGTTTTGATGGGGGAATAACAATTTTGGAGTAAGCGGTGAACTGTGAGCGGTGAGCGGAGGAAATATTTCTACGCCCTACAAACAGGGGCTTCACCCCTGTCCCCGGTCTCAAGCTACGAGTAATACCGAAAACAACCCGTCAAGTAACCGTTTTCAGACTACACAATTCACTGTAGCGAAGAAGGAAAAAGGAATTAGGAAAAAAGGAATTCTTAGTTATTTCAATCCAAAAAGGATGCAAGGATAAAAGCCCTCATTCCTTCATCCTTCCTCATTCCTTCTTTGTTCCTCACTACTCCCTATAAACCAAACTCCCCCGGAGGCATTTCCCAAGGGTCCTTACCCTTTTCAAAAATTCGGGCGTAGTGTTCTCCTTTGAGCTGAATATCCTCCCCTTCTACCCTCAACCATGAACCTTCTCTAAGGCCCACTACCGGTTGATCGTTAAAGTGGTGAAACTCCTTGATGCGGGTTTCTCTTGTTTCTCCTTGATGTTTGGAGTTGGGATCAGGATCTAAATAATGAGGATTGATATTGAAAGGTACCAATCCGAGCGTATCAAAACTCGGTGGATACACGATGGGCATGTCATTAGTGGTTCTCATCGATAGGCCCGTAATATTGGAACCCGCTGAAGACCCCATGTAGGGAACGCCTCCGTTGACGGCATTGGAAATAGCGTCCATCAAATCCAATTCGTACAAAGTCTTGACGAGCTGAAAAGTGTTTCCACCTCCCGTAAACAACCCTTCGGCGTTGGCAACGGCTTCTTTGGGATTGTTGTACTCGTGAAGTCCTTTGATTTCCATTCCAAACGGTCCCAAGGCCTCTCTAACAATATCCGTATAGCCATCATGAGAAATCCCCCCGGGGCGGGCATATGGGATAAAGGTCAACGTCTTCACTCCTGAGAAAAAATCCAGTACTTCTTCTCTTATGTATTCCATGTAGGCACTTCCGTGGATTTTGGAAGTAGATACGATCAATAGTCTTTTCATGTTGGTTTCAAGTGTTCGAAGGTTATTTCGGTTCTTTTTCTTCGACTTTTTCGTCTTCTTTGTCTTCTTTGTCTTGTTCAGTGGGCATCTCAACGGGAACATCATCTTCCCATTCATCGGGTTTTCCACTGGGATCTCCTTCAAAAATTGCAAGATCAATCAGTGAAGTCCACACCGATAATTTTCCATTGTGAAACTCCGTCCAAATGGGTCTTACTCTGCCATTGTATGCCGAAATATTGTTGTAATCCCCGAAGAAAATAAGTGGATTAACGGCAAAGCTCTCGTGGTTCAATCTTTTGTTTTCCCACGTCAAACCTCCGTCTACAGAGTACGCCAAGGTTACATCTGTACTGTCATTATCAAAGCGATGTCTGTCGTAGAACACAGTATAAACAACACCTGTTTTGGGATCTACAGACATCCACGGCAAAAACTGATGGGATTCTGTGTCATCATTGTGAATTCTCTTGGGAGTGGAGAAGGTTTTTCCCTTGTCATCAGAATACGCTACAAAGACATCGGCGTTGTTCTCTCCATTTCTAGTATCTCCCCAACATACATAGAGCCTTCCCTTGTAGGGTCCTTCAGAAATATCAACACCCGTCACAGGCATTCCATTGCTTCGGTTGAGACCGGGAATTTCTATGGTCCATCCTCCTGGTTGTTTGGCAACGACGGTATTGGTCTTTGACCAACTCCCGCCCTCTTCTAGGATGGCATTTAAATAAATCTTTTCATTGAGACTCCACGCCACATAGATTTCTCCATTGGGACCAAAGGAAGGTACAGCTCCTTCTACCGTGCCGTCATCGTCTAAACAGTTTCCTGCTAATTCATTGATTGCCACGGGCTCCGACCAAGTCTTTCCCTTATCCGTACTCCTTGAAAATAGAATATTGGTCTCATCTTCAGGAAGGGGTGAATTGTACTTATCAAATTGTGTCCATGAAGCCACGACTTCTCCTGTTTGAGGATTTACTGCCGCCCACTCCTTGTCTTGATCTTTGGGATGATTGAGTCCCATGTAGCTGCCGTTGTCCCAAGTTTGGCCTCCATCGTCTGACCATTGGATTACAATGCGATCCAAGATGCTATCTGAACTCCAGTTCTTTCCCGTGGGATCCGATAAGTGAAGATAATAGGCTCGACCTTCAGGACCGTGGACAAGGCAGGGATCACCCCACACTCCGTAGGTAGATTTAATTTTTGACAAGTCCCAAGTATGCCCACCGTCCATAGAGTAGTAAACATTGTTCAGAACAGAGCCTGCTACGATGTTATCAGGGTCGGTTGGATTGATGGAAATGCTGGGTTCACAAGTTCCCGTAAACATGGCGGGTGTCTCGTGAATCTTAACCGCAGGAAAGTCCGCGGCCACTTGTCCTTGAATATTGAATAGCAGGTGAGAGAATACACCTACAAACCACCATTTTTTATGCATATGAGTCAGATTAATTGCGTTGTATGGAACTAAATAGGGATTTTTTTGGTTTTTTTGAACTATGTCTACACGTATTAAACATCATTCAAGACCTCGTACGAAGCTAAACAATATTCTTCGTTTGGCCTCCATGAGTGCTCTCGTAATAGGCTTCTTCTCCTTTACCCTCCACGAATACTATCTCTCTATGGCCGATGGGGATGTGGTAGAGGACCGCATAGAATTTTCACTACGATTGGATTTGGAAGACATGACTACGCTGTTTTCTGAAGAGTACCAGCTCATTGCGTTTCTAGGAGAGGAAAACGAACACGTTTATGTAGACAGTCTTTTGCATCAATACCTTTCCAAAAATTTTATTCTTTCGCAAAACGGAAATAGCTCGGCAATAGATTTTGTGGGAAAGGAAGTGGAAGAGGATCTCCTTTGGATTTACTTCACCACGCCCACACCAGACTTTTCGAAGAAATGGACTTTGAAGAACACTTTGTTATATAAGTACTTTCCGGATCAAGTAAACGTGGTGAGAATTTCCACCCCCGAAGGAAAGAAGAATGGATATTTTAAAAAATCTGAACCCATTTACACCTTCGATCCCTAAGGTATACAGCAACAGAGCCCCAAATCGGTAACCAACGAACCAACCACCCAAATCACCCACCTCATGAATGATTTTCAACTGTATTTTAGACTGGGAATAGACCATATCACAGACCTGAACGGCTATGATCACATGGTATTCCTCATTGCCCTATCGGCAATTTACCTCTTTAAGCACTACAAAAAGCTTTTTTGGATTGTGACCGCGTTTACGCTTTCGCATTCTGCAACATTGGCCCTCTCCGGATTGGACATCGTTTCTGTGAGTGGTGAATTGATAGAGTTCCTCATCCCATTGACCATTTTGCTCACAGGACTCTTTAACCTTACCAAGTGGGGCCAAGACGTAAAGTCCCCTATAAAAATTTACCTCGCTGCAGGTTTTGGACTTATTCACGGATTTGGATTTTCATTGGAGTTCAAGAAAATCATTGCCGGAGAGTCTGATATCATTGGAATTTTACTCCCTTTTAACCTCGGTGTGGAAGTAGGTCAAATAATTGTACTTTTGGCCATCTTGACTGTTTCCTTTGTATTTCAACGGATTGTATCCGTAAAGACGCGCGATTGGAACTTTATTGTATCCGGAGCCGTTATAGGAATTTCAACCATTTTACTAATGTCTAACTGGCCGTAAGCCACAGGAAAAAAGTATATGACAACGTACTTCACCAAACATTTATTTACTGCAGGACTCGCTCTTTTGAACCTGGCCACAGTTGCTCAGAACACCAATCAGTCTAAGTTTAGACAGTTGGGACAAGAATTACCGACTCCCAACGTATACCGCACTGCGGCCGGAGCTCCAGGACATGAGTACTACCAGCAAAAAGCAGATTACCAAATCGACATTACGCTGGACGATGAAAATCAAAAAATCAGTGGTGAAGAAACCATCACCTATACCAACAACTCTCCCGATCCTTTAGAATACCTCTGGGTTCAATTGGATCAAAACATGAGAGCTATAAACTCTACCACCCAACAGATCAAAAAGGGTGGCATCCAAGAGAAAATGACCTACAACAGCCTAAAGAAATCGTACTTCTACGACTTTGACGGAGGCTTTAAAATTGAGTATGTAAAGACCACAGAAGGAGGAGAAATTCCCGCCATCGTCAACAATACCATGATGTTGATTCCATTGGACCAACCGCTAAAATCTGGAGAGTCTTATAGCTTCTCCATCAAGTGGTGGTACAACATCAACAACCGCATGGACATCGGTGGCCGTTCAGGGTATGAGTATTTTGAAGAAGACGAAAACTACCTCTACACCATCGCACAGTTCTTTCCAAGAATGGCTGTTTACAACGATGTAGAAGGTTGGCAAAACAAGCAGTTTTTAGGTTCTGGTGAGTTTACTCTTCCCTTTGGAGATTACAATGTAAACATTACCGTTCCTGCCGATCACGTAGTGGGAGCCACAGGTCGTTTGACCAACCCCAAAGAAGTCCTTACTGAGGAAGAATTGGAGCGCTTGGAAAAAGCTAAGAAAGACTTTGACAACCCCGTTATCATTGTGACGGAATCGGAAGCTAAAAAAGCAGAAGGCCGTGCAAACTATAAAGACACCAAGACCTGGAAGTTCTACGCCAAAAACGTAAGAGACTTTGCCTTTGCCACTTCTAGAAAATTCATTTGGGATGCGATGGCCGTTTCTATTGGTGATAGCACGGTAATGGCTATGTCTTATTACCCAAAAGAAGGGAACCCTCTTTGGGAGCAATACTCAACGCGCGTTGTGGCTCACACGTTGAGAGTGTATTCAAAATACACGGTGGACTACCCTTACCACAAGGCCATCTCCGTTCACTCTAAGTGGATTGGAATGGAATACCCCATGATTTGTTTTAACGGCGGTCGACCAGAAAAAGATGGCACCTACTCTGCCTCTACTAAGCACGGAATGATTTCCGTTATCATCCACGAGGTTGGACACAACTTCTTCCCTATGATCATCAACTCCGACGAGAGACAATGGACATGGATGGACGAAGGTCTTAACACTTTCGTACAATACCTTACAGAAGTAGAATGGGACAAAGACTACCCCGTTAGAAGAGGTCCTGCTTACAAAATCACTGGATACATGAAGGGCGACAAGAGCAAGATTGCCCCCATTATGACCAATTCAGAATCCATCTACCAGTTTGGAAATAACGCCTACGGAAAACCTGCTACTGCTCTCAATATCTTGAGAGAAACTGTAATGGGAAGAGAGCTTTTTGACTACTCTTTTAAAATCTACTGTGAGCGCTGGAAGTTTAAGCACCCCACGCCCGCGGATTTCTTCCGCACCATGGAAGATGCCTCAGGCGTTGACCTAGATTGGTACTGGAGAGGTTGGTTCTACACCAATGACCACGTAGACATTTCTATTGACCAGGTGAGATGGTTAGAACTCTTTGATGCCGATCCCGCCACCGTAAAGGCAGACAAGAAGAAGGCCGACGAGGCCAATCGCTTTATTGGAGACACTCGCAATAAAGAGTCTATCCCTCAGTCCATGGTAGAATCCAATCCAGAAACACGTGATTTCTACAACGACACTTACGATCCTTACAAGGCCAACAAAAACGAAATCAAGAGACATAAAACGTACTTGGAAGGCCTTACCGATGAAGAAAAAGACCTCATCAAGGCGGGCTATCAATTTTATGAAATTGAATTCTCAAACATCGGTGGTTTGATTATGCCAGTAATTCTTGAGTTTACTTTTGAGGATGGATCCACAGAAGTGGTAAAAGTTCCTGCAGAAGTTTGGCTCAAGGCCGAAGCGGGTTTCACCAAGACCTTTGTGTTTGAAAAGGAAGTGACTTCCATTGAATTGGATCCTTACTTGGAAACGGCAGATACAGATAGAGGAAACAACTACTGGCCACCAAGAGCGGAACCCAGCCGATTCCAACTGTACAAATCGAATGGAACAGGCCGCAGAGCACGCTCTACGCGTCCCAATGAAATGCAAATGGCTCGTTAGTCATTCGTCAAAAAAGAAAAAAAACAGTAAGAATCCCGGGTAGTGAAAGCTGCTCGGGATTTTTTTGATGTTAGCGAATACCTTGCCAACCATATCGGAAAGAAGACCACATGTTGGAAAGCTTTTCCATGTCACAAATCAATTCTCCTCTGGAATAGCTCCTAGGAGAAAAAACATTTCCACTTGTCTTTTGCAAGGCTTCAAACTGATCCAAGCATACCCATAAGGTGGAGGTAAAGAATCGCAGTTGGTAAACAAACTGATGGATTTGAGACTTGGGATAAGAAAGCGCGTTGAAGGCCCCTTCTACCTTGGCATACTCAGAAATCAGCAATTGACGAAGCACAGAAATATCCGTAGAAGAATTGGGAATGGTAACAATGCCCGCCTGAGTGTCTTTATGAGTATCAAAAGTATCATCCATTAATTGAATGAACTGACCCAGCGCAAATACAGCTTCCTCCTCTCCCTTTTCAAACGAATGGGTAAGGGCCGATCGCAAAAAGAGCAAGGAGGCTCCCCCCTTCTCTGTGGTAATTCTCATCAAGTCTTCGCGAGACAGCGTTCCCGCCATTTGCTCCAGACTCTCATCCTGACTGGCGCCAGCCCTTTCCAAATACTTTTCAAAGAGATCTGGATGTCCAAAATGTTTCTGTGATTGCTCATAAAAATACTTGAGCAATATCTCCTCGGTGGCGTTTACCTCAGAAATTCTGCTTCCAAGAGCTACCGCCATAATCTGTTCATGAGTATATCCCTCATCGTCATTGAGGTCATCATAAAGTGGAATAAAACCCGCCAAAAACAAACCGGCCAAAGTCTCATCATTGGAGATTTCTCGATTTCGCAAAGCGGCAAACCACTCAAAAACAGGTAAAATATTTATGATGTACTTGGAAAGTCTGAGGTAGAATTTATCGGAAAGCTCAATGTTTTCTTTTGCTGCAAAGGCCTTTACCCCCTCAAAAAAATCTTTGTGGTAGGGCTTTCCCGCTTGGTAGGCGTATCGAATTTTTAAGGGCTTAACCAGTGCGGTTAACGCTTTGAACTTTTGGTAGGACATGTTTGCAATTGTGGGTGCTGAAGCACCTCGGTTTGGAGGACGAAAATTAGGAGTTTTTTCTATTGCCCAAAGGCATTGCATGAAGTTTTCGGGAAGTGGTTGCAATTGTGCAGGACAAGCGCCTTAGCCGTGAGGATTACACGAGGTTTTGGTATCTTTGCAAATTCACAAAATAATCTAAGTAAAATCGCAGAGATTTTCTGCTTTTACAATCAACAACTAGATCAACCTAAAGATCAACGAAAATACCATCAATATGAACCGAGTAATGCTCATGATTCTGGACGGCTGGGGAATCGCTAAAAACCCAGAAGTTTCTGCCATTGATAAGGCGAACACCCCTTTTATGGACAGCCTTAAGGGAAACTTTCCGTTTACAAAAATGCATACCTCGGGAATGAATGTTGGACTTCCGGAAGGCCAAATGGGAAACTCAGAGGTGGGTCACATGAATTTAGGTGCCGGACGCGTGGTTTATCAAGAATTGGCCAAGTTAAATCTCGCAGTAGAAAAGAAGACGTTGTGGTCGAATGTAGAATTGGTAGCCGCAATGAACGAAGCCAAAAAAGGCGGTAAAACCCTACACATTATGGGCTTGCTATCGGATGGCGGTGTGCATTCTCACATCAACCACCTCAAAGGCTTGTTGAGCATGGCCCATGACCATGAATTGCAAAACGTAAAGGTCCATGCCTTTACCGACGGAAGAGACACCGATCCAAAAGGAGGCGTTTCTTATGTTGAAGATTTGGAAAATCACATGGCAAAGACCACAGGTGAAATTGCCACCATCGTGGGAAGATATTTCGCCATGGACAGAGATAGAAGATGGGAAAGAGTGGCCAAGGCCTACAACCTCCTGGTTCACGGTGAAGGGGAAAAAGTAGATTCTGCTATTGAGGGACTCAATGCTCAGTACGACAAAAAGGTAACCGATGAGTTTATTGAGCCCATGGTCGTTGCCGGTGGAGAAATCAAAGAAGGAGACGTGGTTATTTGTTTCAACTTTAGAACGGACAGAGGTCGTCAAATCACCCAAGCTCTAACCCAAGAGAACTTCCCTGAGCAAGGGATGAAAACCTTGGACCTCTACTACCTAACCATGACCAATTACGACGAGTCATTCAAAGGCGTCCACGTTGCCTACAATAAAGAAAACATCACCATGACACTCGGTGAGGTTTTGGAAAAAGCTGGCAAAAAGCAAATTCGCATTGCCGAAACAGAAAAATACCCTCACGTTACCTTCTTCTTCTCAGGCGGAAGGGAAGTTCCTTTTGAGGGAGAATCTAGAATTCTTTGCCCCTCGCCTAAAGTTGCGACCTATGACCTCCAACCCGAAATGAGCGCTGGAGATATCAAAACCAAAATCATCCCTGAATTGGAAGGTCAAACAGCAGATTTTATTTGTCTCAATTTTGCCAATCCGGACATGGTAGGGCACACAGGAGATATGAATGCAGCCATCAAGGCTTGTGAAACCGTTGATGCCTGTGCCAGTGAAGTCGTAAAAACGGGGCTTGAAAATGGTTACCAGTTCATTATATTAGCTGACCACGGAAATGCAGATTGCATGATAAACGAGGATGGATCGCCCAACACAGCTCATACCACAGTGCCCGTGCCCTGTTACCTCGTAGGAGGGTCGGAGAACATCATTGGACTCAAGGAAGGAAAATTAGGAGACATTGCTCCCACCGTTCTAAACCTTATGGGTATTGAGGTTCCCGAAGAAATGACAGGAAATAACTTATTGTTGACAAAAGCCTAGTCCAAACGCGTACCTAGATGAATGAATCACTAATCATAGCCGTAGATTTTGACGGCACCGTAGTAGAGGATAAATATCCCAAGATTGGGAAGCCCAAGCTCTTTGCCTTTGAAACGCTAAAGCAATTACAAGCCGATGGCCATCGTTTGATTTTGTGGACGTATAGACACGGAAGAAAATTGGATGAAGCGGTTGAGTTTTGCAAAGAAAAAGGCATTGAATTTTACGCAGTGAACAGAAGCTATCCAGAGGAGGAAGACAGTCATCCAAAGGCCTCTCGAAAGATTCATTGCGATTTGTTTATCGATGATAGAAATGTAGGTGGTTTTCCAGGTTGGGGGGAAGTGTATCATCAAATCAACCCGAACTCTCAAAGAGTCAAGACAGAGAAACCCAAGAAAAGAGGATTTTTTAAGAGATTTTAGACCTCATGATTAAGTACAAGACAAGAGAAGAAATAGAAATAATGAGAGAGAGCGCCCAATTGGTCTCAAAGACCTTGGGAATGCTGGCTCCAAAAATTGTTCCTGGCGTTACCGCATTGGAACTCGACAAACTCGCTGAAGAATTCATCAGAGATCACGGAGGAGTTCCTGGGTTCTTGGGAATGTATGATTTCCCAAACTCACTGTGCACTTCCATCAATGAAATGGTAGTACACGGCATTCCCAATAACAAACCTCTAGAAAGTGGTGATGTTATTTCTGTGGATTGCGGGGTTCTCATGAACGGTTACTACGGAGACCACGCTTATACCTTTGAGGTGGGTGAAGTTTCTCCTGAAGTCAAAAAATTACTTCGCGTGACCAAGGAAAGCTTGTATCTAGGAATAGAACAAATGCGCGTTGGCAATCGATTGGAAGACATCGGATGGGCCATCCAAAGTCATGCAGAGGCTCACGGATATGGAGTCGTTAGAGAGCTTGTGGGACACGGTTTAGGTAAGGACATGCACGAAGACCCTCAAGTTCCCAATTACGGTCGCAGAGGCCGCGGGAAAAAGCTTCAGGAAGGATTGGTTCTCGCCATTGAACCCATGATCAACATGGGAACTCATAAGGTGAAGCAACTCAATGATGGTTGGAGCATTATTACGCAAGATAAATTGCCTTCTGCCCACTTTGAACACGATGTTGCCATCGTAGACGGAAAACCTGAAATCCTATCCACCTTCGATTACATTTACGAAGCCTTGAATATTGAAAAGGACAACCTAGAAAAGGACACAACAAAATAACTATGCTCAATTCTGCCATAAAATTTGCGCTCAACAATATACCCCGACCCATTCTCATTAGAATGAGTTATGCGGTTCAGGCGGTAGCGCCCATCGTCTTTAAAGGAGACCGCTTTACGGATCCCATTGACGGCAAGTCCTATCGCAAATTCTTCCCCTATGGCTATGGAAACACCCAAAGGGAAAATGCGTTGAGCCCAGGGACAAACTCCTTGGAAAGACACCGTCTTTTATGGCTATACCTCAAAGGAGAAACGGACTTTTTTGACCAACCCAAAAAGGTTCTCCACGTAGCTCCTG
Organism: uncultured Schleiferiaceae bacterium; assembly: GCA_965658445.1. GTDB lineage: Bacteria > Bacteroidota > Bacteroidia > Flavobacteriales > Schleiferiaceae > CBFHSF01. Next base: position 166,887 of record CBFHSF010000002.1, read on the forward strand.
AGCAGTGTTTTTACTCTCGCTTTAGAGCGATGAAAAATTTAGATTACACCACTGCAGATCTCAATTCTCCCATTGCAGATATTTCCATGGACATTCACAACATCCCCTTTGAGGATGATTTGTTTGATGTGGTATTTTGTAATCACGTGTTGGAACACGTAACCGATGACGCCCAATGCATGAGTGAGTTGAGACGCGTTCTCAAGCCTGGAGGTCTCGCCATTATGCAGGTTCCTTTGGACATTAATCTAGAGAAGACCTTTGAAGACCCTACCATTACGGATCCGGCAGAAAGAGAAAGACTCTTTGGACAGTACGACCACGTCAGACAATATGGATTGGACTATTCAGAAAGATTACAGAAGGCTGGATTTGTAGTGACACCTGTAGATTACAACCAGAAGCTCACACCTGAAGCTTTTGAGAGATACAGACTTCCTGTAGGAGAGATTTTGTACGTCTGCACAAAGTAAGTTGAGGGAATTTTATTGAGCGGCTCAGCGATTGGTCTGAACTTTTTGCTCTGCTATGTAATCTTACCCCTTGACCTTATTCCTTTCCCTTACCTTTTATTGCGCTCATACCCCGCTTTGGCCTTGCGGTACATTCCGGGATAAAAGGGATACCCAGAGAAGCCCATTCCCAGAGAATAAAAAGAGGCTGCGCGTTTAGAATTGGAAAACTGGGTTTCATGCAGGTAGCCAAGGTGAATGGCTGCAGAAGCTCCCTGATAGGTGTCTCGTTGTGCATTCTCAGAAATACACTTTAGATACCACTTCTCTGCTTCTTTGAACTTGTCAAGACCTTCGTAGATTCTTCCTTTCCTGTACGTGTATTCCACTTTTTGATACCACGGAACGGCATCAAAATCTACTTCACCTAAATAATCCATTGCCAATAGATAGGCACCGGAATCAAAAGACAGTCGGGCTTTGATCAAGGGCAAGCTCAAGGGCTCCTTCAACTCCAAAACGGCTTGCTTATCCGCACCCATGTATTCGGCTCCTTTGCTTTGAATCCAGTCTTTGTACTGCCAGCTGCTCAGGCCCTCATTCCAGATTTGATCGGCCCACATTAAGTATCGGTAGGTTGATTTGATATAGTGCTTTCCGCGATAAATCTTTAAGTAGGTTTCAAAGGGATCTACACATCCTTTATCGAGAACGGCCAATCGCGTTTTACCCTCCATATAATACAAATACGGAAATTCAATTTGCCCTTCTGTTTGTCTGTCCATTAACAGAACCAAGGCTTCTGAATTACTGCCTTGAGACATCAAAAGAGAAGACTCTAAAAACAAGAGAAGAATACCTTGATCCGCGGACACTCCCAATTGTTCTATACGCAAGTCTGGCTTCAATCCCAACTGAAAAACTGCATAACCGTAGGTAAACGCAAAGGGTGTTTTCATAAAGGGATACGCCTCAACGGAAGACTCATATCCTTTTCTTAGGTGATCGAGTCCTTGATTGATATCTCCTTCATATCCAAAAACCCCAATAACCCATCGATAGGATCCCGGTAAACTTCCCAGTCCGACCTCGACCAAACCGAGAATAAACACACCGGGAGAAAAATCAGGGTTGTTAGCCACTAAGGCTTCTGCCACTTCATAGGCAGCCAAAGCCCTTCTACCCGCTGTAAAGGTCTCTCCAAACTTGGCAAAAATACTGGCCTGCTGGAGCAACATTTCTGCTTCGCAGTAATACGACATCGCATTGCGATTGGGCTCTTGGCGAACGCGGTATAAATACGTTTCTAAATCTCCTTTTCGGGCTTCGAACAGGAGAGGGTCTTCCGAAGTAAAGAGCTCTAAAAAAAGCTTTGTATGAGAAAGGTATCCATCGATTCGGTTGTTGGGCTCTCGTAGCTTGAGTTCATCAAACTCCATCTGCGCACTGTCCATCTTGAGATTGTAGATATGTGTGTACGTGGCGATGGCCTTGGGAGAAAAGTCTATGGCCTGAACCGAGGGGGCCAAAACCATAAAAATCCAAACGATGAGGAATCTTCTCATGAAACTAAAATAACCTCTTTATGACTTCTATTCTATGATGTAAGGAGAAAAAAAAAGGGATTTCGCATGTGAAATCCCTTTTCTATAATGTATGAATGCTTACTTGAGTGCCTTGGCAAACTCTTGGTCCATCTTGTCCTCTTCTTCGCGAGCCAATTCTGGATCCACAAGAATACGTCCACTGTGCTCATCAGCAATAATCTTTTTACGCTGAGCAATCTCCAATTGACGCTGTGGAGGAATTACAAAGAAAGAACCACCCGAAGCTCCTCTTTCGATAGACACAACCGCCAAACCATTTTTGGTATTGTTGCGAATTCTGTCGTAAGCTGCCATCAAACGATCCTCAATTTGTTTGCAGTAATCCTCTCTCTTGGCGTTTAGCATATCCTCTTCTTTTTGAGTTTCCTCAAGGATACCGGCCAACTCTTCTTTCTTGTGCTTGAGGTGAGTTTTTCTCTCGTTGAGTTTTTCGTCAGAAGCGGATTTGATTTCTTCCTTAGAAACAATCTTTGCTTCGTACTCCTTGATGCGCTTAGTAGCCAATTCCATCTCTAGGTTCTGGAATTCTACTTCTTTGGTGATAGCATCAAACTCGCGGTTATTGCGAACGTTTTTTTGCTGCTCCTCGTATTTGGCAATTTTTTCTTTGGCCTCTTTAATCAATTGCTTCTTGCTTGTAATGCTAGATTTAAGCTCTTCGATTTCTGTGGCAAAGTTGCTCAAGCGAGTCTCCAATCCTTCGATTTCATCTTCCAAATCTTCTACCTCCAATGGAAGTTCTCCACGCATGTTGTGGATCTGGTCCATCTTCTTGTCAATGATTTGAAGATCGTAAAGAGCTCTCAACTTGTCTTCAACGGTTATTTCTTTCTTTTTCGCCATGGTTATAAATACGATAATGGATTCGTGTTCACATCTGTTTTAAGAGGGGCAAAATTAGGGAATTTTTCTCGAATTTCACGGATTAACAACTCAATGGTGTATTGCTCACTTTCAAAGTGCCCAATATCCGCTATTATCATTTGGTTTTCCGCATCAAAAAACTCGTGATATTTTACATCACCTGTGATGTAAACATCGGCCCCAGAGCCTTTTGCAGCGTTTATTAAAAAGGATCCGGACCCTCCACAAACGGCAATGGTCTTCACTTCATTTATGTGGATGGAAGTATGCCTTACAATTCCTGCATTGAAGGTTTCTTTAATCTTTTTTAGAAATTGAGTCGTCTCCATCGCATTGGGCAGCTCTCCAATCATTCCGGCTCCTATTTGTGGATGCGAATTTTTCATAGGAAAGACGTCGTAAGCAACCTCTTCATAGGGATGTGCAGTAATCATGGCGCCCACAACAGAATTCAAATCACTAGTGGAAACTACCACCTCAACGCGATTTTCAGCTTCCGAATGTCTCTTTCCAATATCGCCTACATGAGGATTGGAATTATCTCCTGCTTTAAAAGTTCCCCAACCCTCAGAGGAGAAGCTGCATTCTGAATAATCCGAAATTCTACCGGCCCCAGCTGACCACATGGCCTCGAGAACCTCTGCAGTGTTCGCTGTGGGAACAAAGACCACCAGCTTGGCTAACAGATCAGATTTAGGTGCGAGAATACGTGTATTTTCGACGCCCAGTCTACTCATAATTTCTGCATTGACACCTGTGTGAACATTGTCCAGATTGGTGTGAATAGCATATAGGGAAATATCGTTTTTGATAGCCTTGAGAACCGTTCGCTCCACATAGTTCTTACCCGTTATGGACTTAAGACCCTTGAATACGATGGGGTGGTGGGAAATGATGGTCTTACACCCCTTGTCAATGGCATCTTGCACTACGGCTTCAGTACAGTCTAATGAGACGAGGCATTTATCAATTTCTTCGGCCGGCGAGCCCACGATCAAACCGGAATTGTCGTAGGACTCCTGAAGTGAGCGCGGAGCCCACGATTCCAAAAAGGAAAATAATTCTGAATTCTTAATCTTCATGTTCTGCCAAAGGTAATTCTATTAACAATGTCGTGCCTCTTCCCGCGAAAGAATCAATGACCAATCGGCCTCCCAATATATCGACTCTGGATTTAATTCCATCCAACCCCACTCCAAAAGTTATGGAGTCTAGGTCAAAGCCCTTTCCATTGTCTTCCAAGGTGATTATATAGCCGCTATCGTGCGTAAAGAGTTCCAGGCTTACCTTGGTGCACTCAGCGTATTTTATGATGTTATTGAAGCCCTCTTGGACCATTCTGTACACGTGAAGGTCATGAGACGTGGGCAATTTATCAGGAAAATCATAAAACTCGAGGCGAATTTCAAAATCATAGGATTGTCGAATTTCGTCCACCAAGTTCACAATAGCCCTTTTGATTCCCAGAAACTTTAAGGAGCCTGGATAAAGTGTATGTGTGATTTCCCTAGTATGAGAAATAACATCCGTTACTTGATCTACAACCGCCATACCCGCTTGAGATTCCTCAATGTCCCTTTTGAGCTTGGAAAGCTTATACCCCACATCATCATGCAGTTCTTGCGCAATGCGCTTCTTCTCATTTTCCTCTCCTCTGACGCGAGCTTCAATAAGTTCTTTGGCCTGACTTACTTGCTGCTCTAAAAGTCGCTGACGGTCTCTGTAAATATTCCTGAGTTGGTAGGTCAACGCCATGGCGAAGATTACAATATCCACCCCAAATCCAAAGAGAACGGGATTGAACTTTCTTGTGAAATCAGGTAAATATCCTATCTCAATGAGCAATTTGGAAAGCACTCCTAAATAGGGAATGATATAGGCAGCAATAAAAAATCCGTAATACCTACGATCCGAGGAAAACCTTGAAATTCCCGCGACCAAAAAATTGATTTGCTGAATCACTACCAACGCATAGAAGAATACCAAAATGCTAGAGGCCTTTTGAGAAAAGAAGGAAGGAAATATATAATTGGACACGATAAGTACGGCGATAATCCAAACGCTTATCCATGCAAGTTTCCCTTGAAAATGTTTCCACTTAAGCTTGAGATACTCCATAGAAAAGGTAGACAGAAACACAAATACAAAGGCCGAAGCTACAGCGGTAATGCTGTTTTGTACGAGAATGTTCTTAGGCCAAAACCAAAATTCGGTGAACCCTGTTCCCGCCCATAGGTAGACGGTCATACTCAAAATGTAAAGGGCGTAGTACAGATATATTTTTTGCTTAAACTGAGCAAAGAGTAGCAGGGTATATAGGCACAGCAAAAGAGTTATTCCAGAAAAAATTCCGGTGTAAAGGTTCCCTCTTTGCTCGTTGGATACTCTTGCCTTTCTATCCCATAAATAAACGGGTGTAGACATTGCACCAGTGGGCTTGAAAACGCGTACAAAGAAGACGGCGGAGTCTTCGTCAAAAAGAAAGATTCGAGTGGAAGGTGTCGGAAACTGTGTTTTCCAATTTTCTCGCGGAATGAAGTCTCCGGATTGTTCCAGCAGAACAAGTCTTTCCCCGTCCAAACGAAAGAAATCGACAAAGTCCAAACTGTGGTTGGCTACTTCCAGAATTCCATCTAAGTCCTTGCCGGATCGATTTCTCAGTGGAAGAGCTAGCCACACGGCGCTTTTAGAAAAACCAAAATTCACAAACCCCTTGGGATCGTGAAATTGATTGTCCGCATAGGCATAGTAGACTTCCTCCGGAGTCATCTGTGTGGACGTATCCTCTAACACCATGAGCTCTGCAGTAACATTTACCCATTGTGTGGAGTCTACCCACTCACCGGCCTGTACAGAAAAGTGAAAGGCAAAAAGTAGAAAAAGGCTATACCAATTTCTTCTCATAGGCAAACTTTACCAGTTCTGTGCTGGAGTTTACTCCCAGCTTTTTCATCAAGTTTTTACGGTGTGTATCTACGGTGTAGAAGCTGATAAAGAGTTTATCACCTATTTCTTTACTCTTGAGTCCTTGAGCAATACACCTCAAAATTTCTAGCTCTCTTTCCGTGATTTTGTACTTGACAGAAAAGTCATCATCAAAGGTTTCGCTTCTCTTTTTCTCTTCAGTTTTTAGTGGAGAGATAAATTGACCATGAGCTAAATTGTCCACCGTTTCAATCAACTCTTCACTGCTCGCAGATTTTAACTGATAGCCATTGGCACCCAATTCTTGAGCCTTTTTTATGAGCTCAGAATCTCCATAAGAAGTGAGGACTAAAATCAATAAATCGGGATGGTGAGGTCTGATGTCAGCAATAACAGAAAGGCCATCCTTACCTGGAAGATTGAGATCGATAATTAGAATATCGGGCTCCATGACCTGAAGGTACTTTGGAATCTCATCAGGGGAAGTACACTTCCCAACTGCCAAGAATTTATCTTCTGGAAAAATGCCGACCAAGGCATCTAACAAAATGGCGTGATCATCGCAAAACAGTAATTTCTTTACCATGGGTCTTGAGTAATTGAAAGTTCAAGGTACAACTTACAAGTGGCAAACAAAAAAGGGGATGCACAATGCATCCCCTTTGACGAATGATCTATAGAAAAAGGATTATTTCTCCTTCTCTTGATTTTCCATTTTGGCTTTCAATGCTGCCAAAGCATCCAAGTCACCCAAAGTTGATTTCTCAGCTGGAGTTGACTGTACTGGAGTCTTCTTAGCAGACTTCTTAGCCGGTGCATCAGACTTCTCTTCTTTTACTGTCTTGTAAGTAGCAGAGTGAGAAAGTACAATGCGCTTAGAATCCTTGTTGAATTCGATCACTTTGAAGTCAAGAACTTCACCTTCGGCGATAGAAGAACCATCTTCTTTACCTGTGTGACGTCCAGGAACAAATCCTTCCACTCCGTAAGTTTCGAACAATACGTTGGCTCCTTTTTCGAATACTTCAGTAACCTTACCTGAGTGTACGCTACCTTCTTCGAAAACTGCCTCGTAGTTATCCCAAGGGTTCTCTTGTACTTGCTTGTGACCAAGGCTCAAGCGACGGTTGTCAGTATCGATTTCCAATACAACAACTTCCATAGGAGCACCAATAGTAGTGAACTCAGATGGGTGCTTAACTTTCTTGGTCCAAGAAAGGTCAGAGATGTGGATCAAACCGTCGATTCCTTCTTCCAACTCAACAAATACACCAAAGTTTGTGAAGTTTCTCACAGTTCCTGTGTGCTTAGAGTTCACAGGGTACTTAGTAGTGATATCTGTCCAAGGATCTGGAGTCATTTGCTTGATACCCAATGACATCTTTCTCTCTTCTCTATCTAGAGTAAGAACCACAGCTTCGATTTCGTCTCCAACTTTCATGAAGTCCTGAGCAGAACGCAAGTGCGTAGACCAGCTCATTTCAGAAACGTGGATCAAACCTTCAACACCTGGTAGGATTTCAACAAAGGCACCGTAGTCAGCAAGAACGACAACTTTTCCTTTGATCTTGTCACCAACTTTAACGTCAGAGTCAAGAGCATCCCATGGGTGTGGTTGAAGCTGCTTAAGACCCAATTGAATACGCGTCTTAGCTTCGTCGAAGTCAAGAATTACAACGTTCAATTTCTGGTCAAGCTCAACTACCTCAGATGGGTGGTTGATACGGCTCCAGCTCAAGTCAGTGATGTGGATCAATCCATCAACACCTCCAAGGTCGATAAATACCCCGTAAGAAGTAACGTTCTTAACGATACCTTCGAGTACTTGACCTTTCTCAAGCTTACCAATGATTTCTTTCTTCTGTTCTTCAAGATCCGCTTCGATAAGAGCTTTGTGAGATACTACAACGTTCTTGAATTCGTGGTTAATCTTAACGATCTTGAATTCCATTGTTTTCTCTACGTACATATCGTAGTCACGGATAGGCTTCACATCAATTTGTGAACCAGGAAGGAACGCTTCCAATCCGAAAACGTCAACGATCATACCACCCTTGGTACGACACTTAACGAAACCATTAACGATTTCTTCGTTTTCGTAGGCAACATTCACTCTATCCCAAGCTTTGATAGAACGCGCTTTTCTGTGAGACAAAACCAACTGTCCGTTTTTGTCTTCTTGCTTATCTACCAATACCTCTACATCATCCCCTTCTTTAAGCTCAGGGTTGTAGCGGAACTCGTTCATAGAGATAACACCTTCTGACTTAGAACCGATGTCAATGATGGCTTCACGATCTGTGATGCTAACCACTTTACCTTCTACTACTTCGTGCTCAACTGAGCTCGTCAAAGTATCAGCGTACATCTGCTCCAATTTCTCAACCTCGTCAGATGGCAAGTTTGATCTTCCGTGCTCAAAGGCATCCCAATCAAAATCAACATCTTCTTCAGGAGAAGTTACAGGTGCTTCTTCTGCCGTTTCTACTGCGGCTTCTTTTTTCTCTTCAACTGCAGGTGCAGTTGTTTCTTCGGCTTGAGGAGTTACAACTTCCTCTACCTCTTTTTTTGCTTCGTCTGACATTCAGAGAAACTTTGTATTTACAGGCGCTGATGAGATTGTGGAGAACGCGTTGTAAAAATGTTATACTCAATAATTTAAGAATCCTTTAGTGGCCTGCATCTATCTCCGCCAAAAAAGGGTTGCAAATGTACAAAACTTTTTGACTTGTTTTACAACCTAACCTTCCCGAAATCAATAATTTGAGTGTTTTCCAGAATTCCCCAAAACTAGGTACTGGTTCGGGGTGCATAATTAATGTATTTTTAAGGAAAATCTAAGGGATGAAAAAGACTGTTTTTGCCTTCGTATTGCTCTCTATTACCATACTCACTTTTGGTCAAGACCCAGCCTCAGCTCCTTCATTGGAATCCTTGGGGAAAATTTCATCCATACATCAATTAGCCATGGACTCTTTGGGGAACCTCTATGCCACTTCACCTTCCACCAACAGAATCTATATGTGGAAGAGAAAAGATTCCACGACTTACTACAAGCCTCAAATTTGGGCGGATGAACTCGACCAACCCACTGGCCTAGTAATTTCTAAGAATGCTTTGTACGTATCGGATAAAAACCAAATAACTGCCTTCGAGGCTTCGGGAAGAAGAAGAGTCACAGCCTTGCCTCCCAACCCCTTCTCTCCCTTTCCTTACCTCTCTTTAGACAGTACGGAAAGTCTTCTCATTGGATTGGCCGTCAACTGTGTCCACTGTATTGCGGATCCCCCTTATGGATCTTTACAAAGGGTAAACCCTGAAACCGGAGAACGAGTAATGCTGGCCCAAGGATTGAGAATACCTACAGGCATTGCCATTGATCCGGTTACAAATAGAATATGGGTCGCCGATCAAGCGCAACCCACGGAAAAGACACCCCGTCCTGGAGATGAGCTGAATGTATTGGAGAGAGAAAAAATGCATTTTGGATATCCCTTTTGCCATTCGGGATATCAGCCGGATGCCTTATTGGGAAATAAAAAATCATGTGAGCTATTCTTTGAGCCACGCATTGTGTTGGAAGACCCCGCAAGAATTTCAGGTATTGCCTTTGATACCCATAGAGAAAACCACAATATATGGGTTTGTACTCTTGGCAATGGAAGGGATATTCCCGGTAGACTCCTGTGGTTCTCTTTGAATGAAATGCGAGAGCCTACGGATGCAGAGGACATCACTCCTGTCAACGCTCCAAAAAATTTCAGCCCCAGCGACATCCTCATGTCCCCCATTGGATTGGTTATCGCCGATGCAAAGAACGGGGAGTTGTGGTTGTTGAGGGAGTAGAATAGGTAGAATAGGGATCAGGCAACGGGCAACGGGTAACAGGCATCCAGGATAAGAAGGAATCTGAAGTAGTCTCAATTCCGGAGTTTACACTTAAATAAAATTCCTCTTTCCTTCTTTCTTCCTCATTCCTCTCCAGTCACCAGTCACTAGTTAGGGCCACACCCAATCCCGACTACTGTCGGGAAGGAATCAGGCAACAGGCATCGGGGAACAGGGTGGAGTCATAGTAATTCCCTAAGCTATTCTCTGCCCGGGGCTGCACCCGCAGGCCCCAGTTTCAATATCGGGATTTCTGAGCACTAAACCCGTCAATTAAACGCTTACAAACGACACCATTCTCTTTGAAATTCACAGGTGAAATCAATCGGATACAGATGATTAAATGACGCACGGGAATTTCAGTCTGCTTAACTTGAACCGGGGTGGGACCATCGGTCCCCACTGTTCTGTGTTCACTGCTCACTGCTCACTATTACCCATGGCCCGAAATAAAAAACCCCAGCCTCTCGGCCAGGGTTTCTATATATAGAATATATCGAATTCTTATTTCCCGAACTGAGCTTTCAACAATTCTGTAGTTGTTGAACCTGGTCTCTCAAGTGGAGAACCTACGGCTCTGTCCCAGATCAATCCACACATGGTTCCCAAAGAGCGAGAAACTCCGAATAGAACGGTGTAGAAATCGTATTCTGTAAGTCCGTAATGCATCAACAATTGTCCAGAGTGTGCATCCACGTTTGGCCATGGGTTTTTCACTTTACCCGTTGCCAAAAGGATTTCAGGAACTACTTCGTATACGCGAGATACAATCAAGAACAACTCGTCGTCTGGCATGTGCTCAAGAGCAAACTCGCGCTGTGCTGTGTAACGAGGATCGGTCTTTCTCAATACTGCGTGTCCAAATCCTGGAACCACTTTACCCTCAGACAAAGTCTTCTTCACGTAGTTGGCAATCTGCTCTTTGGAAGGAAGACCTCCTCCAAGCTCTTGACGCATTCCCTGAATCCAGCGAATAACCTCCTGGTTTGCCAATCCGTGCAATGGTCCAGCCAATCCGTTCATACCTGCTGCGAAAGACAAGTACGCATCACTCAATGCAGAACCTACCAAGTGAATGGTGTGTCCCGAAACGTTTCCACCTTCGTGGTCAGAGTGAATGGTCATGTACAATCTCATCAATTCTTGGAACTCATCATTGTCAAAACCTAGCATGTGTGCGAAGTTTCCAGACCAATCCAATTTATGATCGGGCTCAATGTGATCTCCGTTGTGGTACAATCTTCTGTAGATGTAAGCCGCGATACGAGGAAGACGAGCGATCAAGTTCATCGCGTCTTCGTACATGGGCTCCCAGTATTTTTTCTTGTGGATACCGTTGCGGTAGTCCTTAGCAAATTCTGATTCCGTTCTCAACGCCATAATACCCGCTACGAACTGAGTCATCGGGTGAGCGTACTGAGGAAGGGCATCAATTACCTTAAACACGTGATTGGGAACGTTAGAACGTCTAACCCAGTTGTTGCTCATTCTGCGAACGTCGTCCTCAGTTGGCAACTCATTCATCAACATCAAGTAAAAAATACCCTCTGGCAAAGGCTGCTTTCCTCCTGGGTAGGTAGGAAGCTTCTCTTGCAATTCAGGGATAGAATAGCCGCGAAAGCGAATACCTTCTGCTGGATCCAACTTGGACGTTTCGTAAATAAGGGCCGTCAAACCACGCATACCTTGGTATAGCTGGCTAACTTTTACTTCCCCTACTACATCGTCTCCGTGTTCAGCTAGGAATTCTCTAATTTCAACTTGAGCTTTTTCAATGCCCCGTTCAAACTTTTCTTTTATGCGATCCATTCAAAAGAATGTTTAGTGGTTAATAAATTTAAAAGACTTGCCGGGGTAGATTGCCAAATCTCCCAATTCTTCTTCGATGCGAAGTAGTTGATTGTACTTGGCCATTCTGTCCGATCTAGAAGCAGATCCTGTTTTGATTTGCCCTGTATTTAGAGCAACAGCTAAATCTGCGATGGTGCTGTCTTCAGTTTCTCCTGAGCGGTGGCTCATCACTGAAGTATACTGATTATTATGGGCTAAAGTTACGGTATTTATCGTTTCCGATAGGGTTCCAATCTGGTTAACTTTTACTAACACAGAGTTGGCAACTCCTTCGTTAATACCGCGACCTAGGCGCTCTTCATTAGTAACAAACAAATCATCTCCTACGAGTTGAACCTTGTCCCCCATCTTCTGAGTCATTTGAGCCCAACCGCTCCAATCGTCCTCATCCAAACCATCTTCAATAGAAAGAATGGGGTATTTATTGGCCCAGTCTGCCCAGTAGTTCACCAACTCTTCAGAAGTCATCTGACGGTTGTCAGATTTCTTGAACGTGTACAATCCTGTTTTCTTGTCATAGAATTCAGAGGCTGCTGCGTCCATGGCGATGTATACATCTTCACCGGGCTTGTAACCTGATTTCTCAATAGCCGTCAAAACGGTTTCGATGGCCTCTTCATTGGATTTGATGTTGGGTGCAAAACCACCCTCATCCCCAACGTTGGTAGAATATCCCTTAGAAGAAAGAACCTTCTTGAGGTTGTGGAAAATCTGAGTTCCCATTCTCAAACCTTCAGAGAACGTATCCGCTCCAACGGGCATTACCATAAACTCTTGAAAATCGATGCTGTTGTCCGCGTGAGCACCCCCGTTAAGGATGTTCATCATAGGTACGGGAAGTGTGCGAGCGTTTACCCCACCGATGTAGCGGTAAAGAGTTTGTCCTGTGGTCTGAGCGGCTGCTTTTGCTGCTGCCATAGAAACCGCAAGGATTGCGTTGGCTCCCAAGTTTCCCTTATTGGGTGTACCGTCCAAATCCAACATCCATCTGTCGATGTCAATTTGCTCAGTTACATCCATACCGATTAGCTCTTCAGCAATCTTCTCATTTACATTCTCAACGGCTTTCAATACGCCTTTTCCCATGTAAACATCATCATCTCCATCTCTGAGTTCAACCGCTTCGTGAACACCTGTACTAGCTCCTGATGGAACCGCAGCGCGCCCAAAGGCTCCTGAATCGGTAATCAAATCAACCTCTACGGTTGGGTTTCCTCTAGAGTCGAGAATTTGTCTCGCGTGAATATTGGTTATAAAGCTCATGGTATGGGTTTATTTATGATCGTTCATTAATTTGATAAAGTCGTCAAACAAGTATCTAGAATCGTGTGGTCCTGGTGAAGATTCTGGGTGATACTGAACGGAGAAACATGGTTTGTCTGTTCTCTTAATACCAGCAACGGTTTGGTCGTTCAAATGTTCGTGAGTCAACTCTACGATATCACTGTTTTCTACATCTTCTCTCTTCACAACAAATCCGTGGTTCTGAGAAGTGATTTCTCCTTTGCCCGTAGCCAAGTTCTTAACCGGGTGGTTAATTCCTCTGTGTCCATTGTGCATCTTGAATGTAGAAAGTCCAGACGCCAAAGCAATCATTTGGTGACCCAAACAAATTCCAAAGGTTGGCATACCGGATTCAATAATCTTCTTAACCTCTTCGATTACACCTGACATTGCAGAAGGATCTCCAGGTCCGTTTGACAAGAAGAAACCGTCGGGGTTCCACTCCTTCATAGTTTCGTATGAAGTGTTCCAAGGGAATACCTTGATGTAAACATTGCGCTCTGCCAAACATCTCAAGATGTTTTTCTTGATACCCAAATCAAGGGCAGCTACTTTAAGCGGCGCATTCTCATCTCCTACGTAGAAAGGCTCTTGGGTAGATACTTTTGAGCTCAACTCCAAACCTTCCATATCAGGTACACCGTCCAAGATATTCTGCAGTGCAGCGATGTCTTCGTGCTCTGTAGAAATTACAGCGTTCATCGTACCCTTATCGCGAATATGTCTTACCAAGGCGCGAGTGTCCACATCAGAAATGGCCACTTTATTGTTTTCTTCAAAATACTGCTTTAGAGACTTTACATCTCCAGCTCTGGATGCGTACTGGCTGAAGTTCTTCACAACCAATCCAGAAATCTTAATCGACTCTGATTCCACCTCGTCTGGGTGAATTCCATAGTTTCCAATATGCGCATTGGTTGTTACCATCAACTGCTCTAGGTAAGAAGGATCTGTGAAGATCTCTTGGTAACCCGTCATACCGGTATTAAAACAAATCTCTCCGGTTGCAGTTCCTTCAAGACCTACTGACTTTCCGTAAAACACGGTACCATCTTGTAGTAAAAGTGTGGCTCTTTTTCTTTCTGTTACACCCATTTTATTTTGCTTCAATTAGTTAAAAAAAAAGGATAAGACCCTAAAGCCTTATCCTTTTCAAATTAATTTGATTTACAAAACATCTTACTCTTCTGTTTTGTCACCTGACTCCTCTTTTTTAGACTTTTCAGCTTTAGGAGCTGCTTTCTTAGCAGCTGCTTTTTTAGCTGGAGCTTTTTTAGCTGGAGCTTTCTTAGCAGCAGCTTTTTTAGCTGGAGCTTTCTTAGCCTCTTTTGCTGGAGCTTCTTCTGCTGGAGCTTCCGTTGCCGGAGCTTCTACAGTTGCCTCAGCGGCAGGAGCGGCTTTCTTAGTAGAACGACGTCTTGTGGTTTTCTTCTTAGCTGGCTTAGAATCTTTAACGTATACTTCGTTGAAGTCTACCAATTCGATCATTGCCATTTCTGCGTTGTCTCCCTGACGTGCACCAATCTTGATGATACGAGTGTATCCTCCTGGGCGGTCACCAACTTTAGCAGAAACTTCGCGAAACAATTCAGTAACCGCGTTTTTGCTTTTCAAGTAAGAGAATACTACTCTACGGTTGTGAGTAGAATCTTCTTTTGATTTAGTGATAAGGGGCTCAACATATTGCTTCAACGCTTTGGCCTTAGCTACAGTCGTGTTGATGCGCTTGTGCTCGATCAAAGAACAAGCCATGTTTGAAAGCATTGCTTTACGGTGCGCTGACTTGCGACCAAGGTGGTTGAATTTCTTTCCGTGTCTCATTTGTTACTCCTTGTCCAATTTATATTTTGTAACATCCATACCGAACTCAAGACCTTTGTTCTTAACCAATTCTTCTAGCTCAGTAAGTGATTTCTTTCCAAAGTTGCGGAATTTCATAAGATCCGCTTTGGTGTACATAACCAAGTCTCCTAACGTTTCAACCTCGGCAGCCTTCAAACAGTTCAAAGCACGAACCGAAAGGTCTAGGTCAGTAAGACGTGACTTAAGCAATTGACGCATGTGAAGGATCTCTTCATCATAGCTCTCTACCTCATTGCTGCTCTTATCTTCTAGAGTGATTCTCTCGTCAGAGAACAACATGAAGTGGTGAATCAAAATCTTAGCTGCTTCTGTCAATGCTTCTTTTGGAGCAATACTTCCGTCAGATTCGATCTCGATGATCAATTTTTCGAAATCTGTTTTCTGCTCTACACGGTAGTTCTCAATGCTGTAGTTAACATTTTTGATAGGTGTGTAGATAGAATCCAAAGCGATAGTTCCGATGGGCGCTTCGCTCTTCTTGTTTTCCTCAGCAGGAACGTATCCACGTCCTTTCTCGATGGTCAATTCCATCTCGATGTTTACTGAAGAATCCATATGACAGATTACTAGGTCTGGGTTCAATACTTGGAAACCGTTAACGAATTTTCCAAGATCTCCAGCCGTAAGGGCCTCCTGACCGCTAACAGAAACTTTGACTGTTTCGGCATCTTGATCTTCAATTTGTTTCTTGAAGCGAACTTGCTTCAAATTGAGAACAATTTCCGTAACATCTTCTACCACTCCTTTAATTGTAGAGAACTCGTGCTCTACTCCAGAAATTCTTACTGAAGTGAAAGCGTGTCCTTCCAAAGAAGATAAAAGTACGCGGCGAAGGGCGTTTCCTACGGTCAGTCCGTATCCTGGCTCCAAAGGTCTGAATTCAAACTGACCTTGTGTGTCAGTTGACGAATTCATAATCACTTTGTCAGGTTTCTGGAAATTGAGTATTGCCATATCGAAAAAGTTGATTATTAGGTTATTTAGAATAAAGCTCGACGATCAGTTGCTCCTTGATGTTCTCAGGGATCATGTCGCGTTGAGGAACCGACAAGTACTTCCCAGAAAGGGTAGCATCGTTGAACTCAACCCACTCGAACTGATTGCTGCGAGAAGAAACCGAGTTAGTAATTGCTTCAAGAGATTTTGACTTCTCACGAACGCTAACTACATCACCTGGTTTGATGTGGTAAGATGGAATGTTTACGATGCTTCCATTTACCTCAATGTGACGGTGACCTACGAATTGACGAGCCGCACGACGCGTAGGAGCAATTCCCATGCGGAATACAACGTTGTCAAGACGAGACTCACACAATTGTAATAGAACCTCACCAGTAATTCCTTTGCTTCTAGACGCCTTGTCAAACATGTTGGCGAACTGACGCTCTAGGATACCGTAAGTGTATTTTGCTTTTTGTTTTTCAGCAAGCTGAATAGCGTATTCAGATTTTTTACCACGACGACGATTGTTCCCGTGCTGTCCTGGAGGATAGTTTCTCTTTTCGAAAGAACTATCGGGTCCAAAGATGGGCTCTCCGAATCGACGAGCAATTTTGGTAAGGGGACCTCTGTATCTAGCCATTTGATTTCTTAATTAACAGTAATTAAACTCTTCTTCTTTTGGGAGGACGACAGCCGTTGTGTGGCATTGGAGTCACGTCAATGATTTCAGTTACTTCGATTCCACCGTTGTGGAGGCTACGAATAGCTGATTCACGACCGTTACCAGGTCCTTTTACATAAACTTTCACTTTCTTAAGACCTGCGTCCAATGCTACAGAAAGAGCATCTTCAGCAGCCATCTGCGCAGCGTAAGGAGTGTTCTTTTTAGAACCACGGAATCCCATCTTACCAGCAGAAGACCAAGAAATCACTTGACCTGATTGGTTGGTCAATGAAATAATAACGTTGTTAAAGGTTGCGCTGATGTGAGCTTCACCCACTGCTTCAACTTTTACCTTTCTCTTCTTAGCGGTTTGCTTATTTGACTTAGCCATATGCTATTTGTTATTTAGTTGCTTTTTTCTTGTTAGCAACAGTCTTTCTCTTACCTTTTCTCGTACGAGAATTATTCTTTGTACGTTGACCACGCAATGGCAAACCATTACGGTGACGGATTCCTCTGTAACAACCAATGTCCATAAGACGCTTGATGTTAAGTTGAATCTCTGAGCGCAACTCTCCTTCTACTTTGATGCTTTCTGAAATAACAGAACGGATCTTTTGGAGTTGTTCATCATTCCAATCCTGAACTTTTGTGTTAAAATCAACACCAGCTTCAGTTAGGATTTCACGTGAGCGTGAGAGACCAATTCCGAAGATGTAAGTCAATCCAATTTCTCCACGCTTGTTCTTAGGCAAATCGATACCAGCAATTCTCGCCATAATACTTTCTTAATCGTTAACGAATTTGATTACCCCTGACGTTGTTTAAACTTAGGGTTTTTCTTGTTGATGATGTACAAGCGTCCTTTTCTACGAACGATCTTGCAATCTGCACTTCTTTTCTTAATAGAGGCTCTAATTTTCATTTTTGCTCCTGTTTTTAGTATCTGTAGGTAATTCGAGCTTTTGTCAAATCGTAAGGAGACATTTCAAGTTTTACTTTATCTCCTGGTAGCAATTTGATGTAATTCATTCGCATTTTGCCGCTAATGTGGGCTGTTACTACGTGTCCGTTTTCTAATTCAACTCGGAACATCGCGTTTGACAATGCTTCAGTGATTACACCGTCTTGTTCAATTGCACTTTGTTTTGGCATAAACCTTTTCCCTAATTTAAATTGCACTTGTTGCAGAACGTCCAGCTACTCGGCCTGATTTCATCAATCCGTCATAGTGTCTGTTCAATAAATAACTCTCAATTTGTTGTAGTGTATCCAATACCACTCCAACAATAATTAGCAAGGACGTTCCTCCGTAGAAATAAGCCCAAGATGTACTCATTCCCGTTTGCATTGCAATAGCAGGCAAGATGGCAACAAAGGCCAAGAGAAGAGATCCTGGAAGCGTAATCTTAGAGAGTACGTTGTCCATGTATTCAGCAGTGGCTTTTCCAGGCTTGATGCCAGGAACAAATCCACCGTTTCTCTTTAGGTCGTCAGCAATGTTGTTTGTGTTTACCTGGATAGCGGTGTAGAAATAGGTAAACAAGATGATCAACAATGCAAAAGTAAAGTTGTACCAGAATCCTTGGATGTTTCCAAGAACTGTCATGATCCCGCTCAAGCTTTCGTTGTCTGATCCCATGTAACCGATAACAGTTGCAGGGATGAACATGATGGCTTGTGCAAAGATGATGGGCATAACTCCAGCCGCATTGACCTTTAGAGGAATAAAGCTTCTAGATGTTGGCGCAGTGTATGAGCGTCCACCTACCGCTTGTTTTGCATATTGTACGGGAATCTTGCGAACGGCTTGTACCAATGCGATAGCAAACATGATTACCAGGTACAAGAAGGCAATCTCGATTACAAATACTACCCAACCGCCTCCTTGCGCTCCAATCTTTGCAAACAATTCTTGCATGAAGGCTTGAGGTAAGCTGGCGATAATTCCCACCATAATAAGAAGAGAAATACCATTACCAATTCCTTTATCAGTAATGCGCTCTCCCAACCACATGGCGAAGATGGTTCCCGAAACCAATACAGTCCATGCCAATACTGAGAACAAGAAGGGATCCAATGTGATTTGAGCGTTTTGAGCAACCAAGTTAGCGATGTAACCGGGAGCTTGAGCACCTGCAATTAGTATTGTCAGGTAACGCGTAATCTGTGTCATCTTCTTTCGTCCAGACTCTCCTTCTTTTTGCATTTTCTGAATTGCAGGTACAGCCATACCCAACAATTGAATAACAATAGAAGCAGAGATGTAAGGCATAATACCGAGTGCCAAAATAGAGGCCTTCGCAAAGGCACCTCCAGTAAAGGCATTAAGAATACCCAAAATTCCTCCGTCGGCTTGACTCTGAAGATCGGTTAACGAATCGGGGTCAATACCTGGGAGTACTACATTGGAACCCAGGCGGTAAATAAGGAGAAGACCCAAGGTTAGAAGGATCTTGTCTTTTAACTCCTGGATTCTCCAAATATTCTTAATAGTTTCGATAAACTTCTTCATCAAGGCTATTGATTATAGGGTTGTTACAGAACCACCTGCCGCTTCGATAGCAGCGATGGCTGTTTTGCTAAATTTGTGAGCAGTTACGTCAATTTTGGCAGTGAGTTCACCACGTCCCAAAACTTTAACCAACTCATTTTTGCTAGCAAGTCCGTTGGCTACAAAATCTTCAAAAGTAATTGCACCTTTAACTTTCTTGTTGTCGATAAGAGTTTGGATCATACCGATATTAACTGCTTTGTATTCTACGCGGTTAATGTTCTTAAATCCAAACTTAGGTACGCGACGCTGCAAAGGCATCTGTCCCCCTTCAAATCCCAACTTGGATTTGTAACCGGAACGAGATTTAGCTCCTTTGTGACCACGTGTAGATGTACCACCGTGACCAGAACCTTCTCCTCTACCTACGCGCTTTGTGCTTTGTGTAGAACCCTCTGCGGGTTTCAAATTGCTTAAGTCCATCCTTTAATACTTAAAAGGGGTTATTTTACTTCTTCTACTTCGACGAGGTGAGATACCGCGTTGATCATACCAGTGATCTGTGGGGTAACTTCTTTCTCTACTACAGCATTGATTTTAGACAATCCCAACGCTTGCATAGTCTTCTTCTGACGACTGGTGCGGTTGATAACGCTGCGTACTTGTTTGATTCTAACTTTAGACATCTTGTTCTGTTTTAGCGTTGTTGGAATTACCCGTTAAATACTTTGCTTACGCTAACACCTCTGTCCTTAGCTACTTGGCGAACATCGCGAAGTTTCAAAAGAGCTTCAAATGTAGCTTTTACTACGTTGTGAGGGTTAGAAGAACCTTTTGACTTAGCCAATACATCATGTACTCCAACTGATTCAAGTACAGAACGCATAGCACCACCAGCGATTACTCCGGTACCGTGAGATGCAGGACGCAAGAATACGCGTGCACCACCAAACTTACCATCCTCTTCGTGAGGAAGTGTGCTGTTTACTAGAGGAATTCTGTAAAGGTTTTTCTTAGCGTCTTCGATTCCTTTGGTAATCGCTTCAGATACTTCTTTCGCTTTACCCAAACCAAATCCGGCTACTCCTTTTTCGTCACCTACTACCACGATGGCAGAGAATCCGAAGGTACGACCCCCTTTAGTTACTTTGGTTACCCTGTTTACAGCTACCAAACGATCTACTAAATCAAGACCTCCTGGTTTTACTTTCTGGGCGTTTTTTACTCCTTTAAGCATAGCTTCTTAAAATTTTAATCCACCTTCACGAGCTCCTTCTGCAAGAGACTTCACTCGTCCGTGATATAAGTAACCTCCACGATCAAAGGTACATACTTCAATTCCTTTATCTTTAGCTTTCTCAGCGATAGCTTTACCTACCAAGAATGCCTTTTCTACTTTGTTACCTTCTGCGTCAGCAATCGCTTTCTCTGCAGAAGAAGCCGATAGCAATGTAGTACCGGTTAGATCATCAATTAGCTGAACGTAAATCTCTTTGTTGCTGCGGAATACAGATAAGCGAGGACGTTCAGTAGAACCGCTAACCGTTTTTCTGATACGGCGGCGAATTCTCAACCTTCTTTGTTCTTTAGTCAATGCCATTTCTAAATTTATTTAGCAGCAGATTTACCAGCTTTTCTACGAATGTACTCTCCAACAAAGCGAATACCTTTTCCTTTGTAAGGCTCAGGCTTGCGGAAAGATCTAATTTTAGCAGCTACCATACCCAACAATTGCTTGTCGTGTGAAGTAAGGAAAACCAATGGGTTCTTACCTTTCTCCATTTTAGTCTCTACTTTGATTTCTTTTGGGATCTCGAACAAGATGTTGTGAGAGTAACCCACAGACAAATCGAGTAACTGTCCCTGGTTAGAGGCACGGTAACCCACACCCACTAATTCCAATTCTTTTCTAAAACCAGAGTTCACTCCATCAACCATATTGTTGATCAAAGAGCGGTACAATCCGTGCATAGCACGGTGAGGCTTAGAATCTGAAGGGCGTTCTACAGTGACAACACCTTCTTCTTGTTTTACGGTTATATCAGGGTTGATTTCCTGAGACAACTCACCCAACTTCCCCTTAACGGAAACCATGTTGCCGTCGATAGTAACGGTAACACCTTCAGGGATAGAAATTGGGGCTTTTCCAATTCTTGACATGGTCTACTTTTTAAACCTATTAATATACGTAGCAAAGAACTTCGCCACCCACATGTTCCTTGCGGGCTTGCTTATCAGTCATAACTCCGTGAGAAGTAGAAATGATAGCAACGCCAAGTCCATTTTTAACTCTTGGTAATACATCGGTATGAGCGTATTTTCTCAAACCGGGCTTAGATACTCTCTCCAAGTTGCGGATTGCTGGAACCTTAGTAACTCTGTCGTACTTAAGGGCAATCTTAATAACTCCCTGTGAAGAAGAGTCATCAACTTTATAGTTAAGAACGTATCCTTGATCTTTCAAAATCTTAGTGATTTCCAGCTTTAAATTACTAGCGGGAATTTCAACTGTCTTATGTCCAGCTCTAACGGCGTTACGCACTCTTGTTAGATAGTCTGATACGGGATCTGCGTGCATCTCTTTTGTCTTATTAGATTACCAACTTGCTTTCTTAACTCCTGGGATCATACCAAAATTCGCCATCTGACGGAAGGTAACACGTGAGATTCCAAACTGTCTCATGTATCCTTTAGGACGTCCAGTAAGTTTACAACGGTTGTGTAGTCTTACAGGAGAAGCATTCTTAGGAAGCTTTTGAAGGGCTTCATAATCACCCGCTGCTTTAAGAGCCGCTCTTTTCTCAGCGTACTTAGCTACTAGTTTCGCGCGCTTAACCTCGCGGGCTTTCATTGATTCTTTAGCCATCTCTATACTTATTTTTTAAATGGAAGTCCGTATTCTCTCAAGAGAGCTTGCGCTTCCTTATCAGTATTTGCTGTAGTTACGAAAGTAATGTCCATACCAGAGATACGGTTTACTTTGTCGATATCAATCTCAGGGAAGATGATCTGCTCAGTAATCCCCAAGGTGTAGTTTCCACGTCCATCAAATCCCTTGGCTTTGATACCACCGAAATCACGGATACGAGGAAGAGATGAAGTAATCAATCTGTCTAGGAAATCCAACATGCGCTCACCGCGAAGGGTAACACGTGCACCGATAGGCATCCCTTTTCTCAACTTGAAGTTAGAGATATCCTTCTTAGATTTTGTAGCTACTGCTTTTTGACCAGAAATAGTAGTCATTTCTTCAACGGCGTACTCGATAAGCTTCTTATCAGAAACTCCAGCACCGACCCCTTGAGAAAGAGCAATCTTAGTCAAACGAGGAACTTGCATTACATTCTTGTAACCGAACTCCTCCATCAAGGCAGGAACTACCTTTTCCTGGTAATGTTTCTTAAGTCTATTTTCCATTACTTAATTACCTCTTTAGATTTTTTAGCATAGCGAACGATATCACCATTCTCCTCAACCTGACGTCCTACGCGAGTAACTTCACCACTTTTAGGATCAACCAACATCACGTTAGAAATGTGGATAGGTGCTTCCATTTCTACAATACCACCTTGTGGATTTGTAGCACTGGGCTTCTGATGCTTAGATACCATGTTTACACCTTCAACGATCACTCTCTCCTTGTCAGCAATAACGCTAGAAACGCGTCCTTCTTTGCCTTTAGAAGCTCCAGCAATCACCTTTACGGTATCTCCTGATTTAATTTTGAACTTTGCCATTTTGCAAGTGTCTTTTCTAATTATAATACTTCTGGAGCGAGTGAAACAATCTTCATGTATTGCTTGTCGCGCAGCTCACGAGCAACTGGTCCAAAAACACGAGTTCCTCTCATTTCGCCGGTTGTATTCAATAACACACAAGCGTTGTCATCAAAGCGGATGTAAGATCCATCTTGGCGACGTACTTCTTTCTTGGTACGAACTACCACTGCAGTAGAAACTTGGCCTTTCTTAACAGCTCCTGCTGGAGTTGCCTCCTTTACAGTAACCACAACTTTGTCTCCAACAGAGGCGTATCTTCTCTTGGTACCACCTAATACACGGATCACAAGGACTTCCTTGGCACCTGTATTATCTGCAACCCTTAGTCTTGATTCTTGTTGTAACATTACTTGGCTCTTTCAATGATTTCTACCAATCTCCAATTCTTTGTCTTACTCAGAGGACGCGTTTCCATGATGCGAACTGTATCGCCTTCATTACAAGTATTGTCTGCGTCGTGAGCGTGGAAGCGCTTCGTGAACTTCACGAATTTTCCGTATTTAGGGTGCTTTACTTTTCTCTCAACTGTAACTACAATTGACTTGTCCATTTTACTGGAAGTAACAATCCCAACGCGCTCTTTTCTTAAATTTCTGGTCTGTTCCATATTGTGTTTGAATTACCAGCGTTATGCGTCTAGTGCTCTTTTATTCAACTCGGTCTTAATGCGAGCGATGGTTCTGCGGGTTGACCTGATAGTCATCGGGTTTTCTAGTGGAGAAACCGCGTGAGTCATTTCCATCTTGTTGATGTTGGATTGCTCCTCTACCAAACGATCAGAAAGCTCCTGAGTGGTCATTTCCTTAATTTCTGTCTGTTTCATCTTTCGCTATATTTTACGCTTCAACAAGGTCTTTGCGTGTAACAAACTTAGTCTTCACGGGAAGCTTTTGAGCTGCCAAGCGAAGGGCCTCTTTTGCAATCTCAGGAGCAACTCCGTCCAATTCAAAAATGATGCGACCTGGCTTAACAACAGCTGCCCAGTATTCGGGGGCTCCTTTACCCTTACCCATACGTACCTCAAGAGGCTTCTTAGTAACGGGCTTATCTGGGAAAACACGGATCCAAAGCTGACCTTCTCTCTTCATGTAACGAGTAGCTGCAATACGAGCGGCCTCAATCTGTCTGGAAGTCATCCAAACCGACTCCAAAGACTTGATGGCGTAAGAACCGAAGGCGATAGTCGCTCCTCTCTGGGCGTTGCCCTTCATACGACCTTTGAAAGTCTTTCTGTGTTTTGTTCTTTTCGGCTGTAACATGGATAGTAACTTTTATACTATTATATTATAATTTCTAGCGACGAGGCTTTCTCCTAGGTCCTGGCTTTCCAGAAGTCTTCTTAGAAGCTCCAAGAAGGTTAGAAAGATCTCTTTTGCCGTATACTTCACCCTTCATGATCCATACCTTGATACCGATACGACCGTAAGTGGTGTGAGCTTCGCTCAAGTGGTAATCGATGTCCGCACGGAAAGTGTGAAGAGGAGTACGTCCGTCTTTGTACATTTCTGAGCGAGCCATTTCAGCACCGTTCAAACGACCGCTAACCTGTACCTTGATTCCTTCAGCGCCCATTCTCATGGCAGCACCGATGGCCATCTTAGTAGCTCTACGGAAAGAGATACGTCCTTCGATTTGTCTTGCAATGCTATCAGCAACCAATTTGGCATCCAATTCTGGGCGCTTGATCTCGAAGATGTTGATTTGAACTTCCTTTCCAGTTAGTTTTTTCAACTCTTCTTTTAGCTTGTCTACTTCTTGACCACCCTTACCGATGATGATACCTGGACGAGCAGTCGTCACAGTTACCGTCACGAGCTTAAGAGTGCGCTCAATGATAATTCTAGATACACTTGCCTTGGTAAGACGCGCATACAGGTATTTGCGGATTTTATCGTCCTCGGCAATCTTATCGCCGTAGTTACGACCTCCGAACCAGTTCGATTCCCAACCTCTAATGAAGCCTAAGCGGTTACCTATTGGGTTTGTTTTTTGTCCCATGATTCTTTCTAATTCCTGTTATTGTTCTACTTGCTCTGCGTTAACTTCCGTGCTACCCACAGTGATGGTCACGTGGTTAGAACGCTTTCTGATGCGGTGTGCGCGTCCTTGTGGAGCAGGCTGAACTCTCTTAAGAGTACGAGACTGATCTACAAAAATCTCCTGAACAATCAGGTTCTTATCTTCCATACGCTCACCCTCATTCTTTGCTTGCCAGTTGGCCAATGCAGAGAGTAATAATTTTTCAAGACGGTTTGAAGCTTCTTTTGGAGAGTGCTTTAGAACCACTAGGGCCTTTTCTACTTCCATACCACGGATCTGGTCAGCTACCAAACGCATCTTGCGTGGAGAGGTCGGACAATTACGCAATCTTGCGAATGCTACCGACTTCCTGGCTTCTTTCAGCGCGTCTGCCTTAATTTTTTTTCGTGCACCCATAGTCTTTATAGATGATTATCGTTTGCCTTTATCTTTCTTATTCCCACCGTGACCACGGAAGTTACGAGTAGGTGCAAATTCACCTAGCTTGTGTCCTACCATGTTATCAGTTACGTAAACTGGAATAAATGTTTTTCCGTTGTGTACTGCGATCGTTTGTCCTACGAAATCCGGAGAGATCATTGAGGCGCGAGACCAAGTTTTAATAACACCTTTCTTACCTGATTCTACCATGGCTAGAACTTTTCTCTCTAGCTTGTAGTGGATGTAAGGTCCTTTTTTTAATGAACGAGCCATAATACTTTATTTCTTACGTCTTTCAATGATATACTTATTGCTATCCTTCTTCTTAGAACGAGTTTTGAATCCTTTAGCAGGAACCCCTGTTCTAGATCTTGGATGACCTCCAGATGCGCGGCCTTCACCACCACCCATTGGGTGATCGATTGGGTTCATTGCAACACCACGAGTTCTTGGACGACGACCCAACCAACGGCTGCGACCTGCTTTACCGCTAACGGTTAGAGCGTGATCAGAGTTAGAAACAACTCCGATAGTAGCCTTACAGGTTACTAGGATCATACGAGTTTCTCCAGAAGGCAACTTAATGGTAGCGTACTTTCCTTCACGGGCAACCAACTGAGCAAAAGCTCCAGCTCCTCTTGCAATTACTGCACCCTGTCCAGGACGCATCTCAATACAAGAAATTACAGTACCCATTGGAATGTCGCTTAGCAACAATGCATTCCCTACTTCGGGTGCAGCTTCGCTACCAGAAACCAATGTTTGACCTACTTTAAGACCGTTTTGAGCAATGATATAACGCTTTTCTCCATCGGCGTACACCAACAATGCGATCAACGCAGAACGGTTGGGATCGTACTCGATAGATTTAACGGTAGCAGGAACTCCATCCTTATCTCTCTTGAAGTCGATAACGCGGTACTTTTGCTTGTGACCACCTCCTAGGTAGCGCATAGTCATTTTACCTGTGTTGTTACGACCACCGGATTTCTTCTTCGGTGCCAATAGACTCTTCTCTGGAGCGTCCGTAGTAACGGCATCAAAATCGTTAACGACTCTGAAACGCTGTCCTGGAGTGATTGGCTTAAGTTTTCTTACTCCCATGTCTTTTATATATTGCTGTACAAGTCAATAGTTTCTCCACTGCGTACTTCTACGATGGCTTTCTTGTAAGCAGACTTACGACCCTCTACTACTCCAGATTTAGAGTAACGAGCCTTGCGCTTGCTTGGTACCACCATGGTACGAACAGTTTCTACATTCACGCCATAAAAATCCTCAACGGCCTTTTTAATCTGAACCTTATTGGCGTCTCTTCTCACTACAAAGCTGAATTTGTTGTTGTCTTCAGACTCCGCAGCGGCCTTTTCTGTGATAATGGGCTTAATTAAAATTTCCATTACAATGAGGTTAAAGCGTTTTCAATTTTCTCAACAGAGTCTAAAGTGAAAACTACATTAGAAGCATTCATCAACTGGTAAGTTGTTAATTCTGAAGTAGTTACAACATTTGACCCTTTAAAATTTCGGGACGACAAATATAGGTTTTTATTTGAGTCTCCAAGCACGATCAACGATTTTTTATTTGTAAGGCCCAAAGCCTCAATCATTGACGCGAAATCCTTGGTTTTTGGCAACTCAAAATTTGCAGCGTCCAATACGGTAATCGCATCTCCTTTTGCTTTGATGCTCAAGGCAGATTTGCGAGCCAATTGCTTAAGCTTTTTGTTCAATTTGAAACCGTAATTTCTTGGACGTGGTCCAAATACGGTACCCCCACCCCTGTGGATAGGTGAACGGAAGCTTCCCATTCTGGCGTTTCCTGTACCCTTCTGCTTGTAGGCTTTCTTAGTAGTACGAGAAATCTCACCGCGCTCCTTGGCCTTGTGCGTTCCTTGACGCTGGTTGGCCAAATACTGTTTTACATCTAGGTAAATAGCGTGGTCGTTGGGCTCAATGCCGAATACGCTATCGTTTAATTTAACCTTCTTTCCGGTTTCCTTTCCTGCGATGTCTTTAATATTCAATTCCATTATTTCTCAACAATTACAAATGAATTTCTAGCTCCAGGAACGGAACCTTTAACGATCAACAAGTTCTTTTCAACGTCAACCTTAAGCACTTGAAGGTTCTGAATTTTAACAGCAGTACCTCCCATGCGGCCAGCCATGCGCATTCCTTTGAATACACGTGAGGGGTCAGAACCCGCACCGATAGAACCAGGAGCTCTAAGGCGGTTGTGCTGACCGTGAGTAGCTTGACCTACACCAGCAAAGTTGTGACGCTTAACAACACCTTGAAAACCTTTTCCCTTAGAAGTACCCGCGATGTCAACAAACTCGCCTTCAGCGAAGATGTCTACCGTTAGAGTATCTCCCAAGTTGATGTCTTCCATTTCGTAATCGCGGAATTCAGCTACTCTTTTCTTGGGAGTAGTTCCCGCTTTCTTGAAGTGTCCAACCTCAGCCTTAGGCGTGTTTTTCTCTTTCTTTTCTCCGTAGCCAATTTGAATGGCACGGTAACCATCGACATCCTCACTTTTAACTTGAGTAACCACACAGGGTCCAACTTCAAGTACCGTACAGGGAAGGTTCTTTCCCTCTGGGCTGAAGATGCTGGTCATTCCGATTTTCTTTCCTATTAATCCCGGCATTTTACCTAGAAGATTAAGTTATTTAATAATGTACTTATACTTTAATTTCTACCTCTACTCCACTTGGTAATTCAAGCTTCATCAAAGCATCAATAGTCTTTGAAGAAGAAGAGTAGATGTCGAGAAGTCTCTTGTAAGAAGACAACTCGAATTGCTCGCGTGATTTCTTGTTTACGTGAGGTGAACGCAATACAGTGAAAATACGCTTGTTCGATGGCAGAGGGATGGGGCCGTTAACGACTGCACCCGTGCTCTTCACTGTCTTAACAATCTTCTCAGCAGACTTGTCTACCAAGTTGTGATCGTAAGATTTCAGTTTGATTCGAATTTTTTGGCTCATTATATATGATTTAACCTTTTACACTTTTGATCACTTCGTCAGCGATGTTCTTAGGAGCTTCTGAGTACTTCTCAAATTCCATAGAAGAAGTAGCACGTCCAGAAGACATCGTTCTCAATGCAGTTACGTATCCGAACATTTCAGATAGTGGAACCAAAGCTTTAACCACTTTAGATCCGGCACGATCACCCATTCCTTCGATTACACCACGACGACGGTTCAAGTCACCTACGATGTCTCCCATGTTTTCTTCTGGAGTCAATACTTCAACCTTCATGATAGGCTCAAGAAGTACTGGGTTCGCTTTGGGAAGAGCTTCTTTGTAAGCCAATCTCGCAGCCAATTCAAAAGAAAGAGCATCAGAATCCACAGGGTGGAAAGATCCATCCTTAAGAGTCACTTTAAGGCTATCTACAGTGTAGCCAGCCAATACTCCTGCAGTCATAGCTTCTTTGAAACCTTTCTCTACAGATGGAATGTATTCCTTAGGGACGTTACCTCCTTTGATCTCGTTGACGAACTCAAGACCCGCTTTCGCTTCGTCTTCAACAGGCTCAATAGTAATTACGATATCCGCAAACTTACCACGACCCCCTGTTTGTTTCTTGTACACCTCTCTGTGGTTTACAGGAGCAGTAATTGCTTCCTTGTAAGATACTTGAGGAGCACCTTGGTTAACTTCAACCTTAAATTCTCTCTTAAGACGGTCAACGATGATATCCAAGTGAAGCTCACCCATACCAGAGATAATAGTCTGGCCTGAATCCTCGTCAGTTCTTACTTGGAAAGTAGGATCCTCTTCTGCCAATTTAGAAAGAGCAATACCCAACTTATCTACGTCAGACTGAGTCTTAGGCTCAATAGCCAATCCAATTACTGGATCAGGGAAGTCCATTGATTCGAGAACGATAGGCTTCTTCTCGTCACATAGTGTATCTCCCGTCTTGATATCTTTAAATCCAACCAATGCACCAATATCACCAGCTTCTAGAGCAGGAATTTGGTTTTGCTTGTTAGCGTGCATTTGGAAGATTCTAGAAATTCTTTCCTTTTTGCGAGTACGCGTGTTCAATACGTAAGAACCAGACTCTAACTTACCAGAGTATGCTCTAGTAAATGCTAGGCGACCTACGAATGGGTCAGTAGCAATCTTAAACGCAAGAGCTGAAAATGGCTCGTCTACGTCTGGCTTTCTAGTTTCTTCCTCTTCAGAGTCAGGGTTTGTACCAGAGATCGCGTCAATGTCGATAGGTGAAGGAAGGATTTCCATTACCATGTCAAGCATTGCTTGTACTCCTTTGTTCTTAAATGCAGAACCTGCCATCATTGGAACAACTTTTCCAGCGATAGTGGCTTCGCGAAGAGCATCCAAAATTTCTCTTTCAGTAAGAGACGCAGGATCCTCAAAGTATTTTTCCATCAATGTATCATCGAACTCAGCTACTGCTTCTAGCAACTGCTCTCTGTACATCTCAGCTTCTTCTAAAATATCAGCAGGAATTTCTACTTCTTCGAAAGTCATTCCCATATCGTGCTCGTTCCAAACGATTCCACGGAAGTTGATCAAATCAACCACTCCTTTGAAATCAGCCTCAGCACCGATTGGAATTTGAAGAGGTAGCGCATGGCTTCCCAACATCTCTTTAACCTGGCGACAAACGTTAATGAAGTCAGCTCCCTGACGGTCCATTTTGTTAACGAAACCAATTCTTGGTACGTTGTAGTTGTTAGCCAATCTCCAGTTAGTTTCTGATTGAGGCTCAACTCCGTCTACCGCTGAGAACAAGAATACCAAACCATCCAATACGCGAAGTGAACGGTTAACCTCAACAGTAAAGTCAACGTGTCCCGGAGTATCAATGATGTTTACGTGGTACTTATCTCCACGGTAGTTCCAGTCTAGAGTCGTCGCAGCAGAAGTAATGGTAATACCACGCTCTTGCTCTTGCTCCATCCAGTCCATGGTAGCAGCACCGTCGTGTACCTCACCAATCTTGTGGCTCACACCACCGTAGTAAAGGATACGCTCGGTTGTAGTTGTCTTCCCTGCATCAATGTGAGCAGCGATACCAATGTTACGAGTATATTTAAGATCTCTTTTAGCCATGAGTCCTTGTGTCTTTTTTTATTGTTAGAATCGGAAATGTGAAAATGCTTTATTCGCTTCTGCCATCTTGTGCGTATCAATACGCTTCTTAACAGCAGCTCCCTCTTCCTTAGATGCCGCGAGAATCTCAGCTGCTAAACGCTGGGCCATAGTCTTCTCGTTGCGCTTTCTTGAAAATTGAATCAACCACTTCATAGCAGTTGCAATTTTGCGCTCAGGACGGATCTGGTTAGGAATCTGGAAGGTGGCACCCCCTACTCTACGGCTGCGTACCTCAACGTGAGGCATTACATTCGTAAGAGCTTCTTTCCATACTTCAAGACCGTTTCCTTCTTCTGTCTTCTCAGATACCAAATCAATAGCATCGTAGAAGATTTTGTAAGAAACGCTCTTCTTTCCGTCAAGCATCATGTTGTTTACAAAACGCGTTACCAATGGATCGTTAAATCTTGGATCTGGTAACAAAATTCTTTTTTTCGCTCTGGTCTTTCTCATATCTTAAAGTCAGATTTGCTTATTTCTTCTTTGGACGTTTCGTACCGTACTTAGAGCGTCTCTGTTGACGGCCTTCAACACCCGCGGTATCCAATGCACCACGTACGATATGGTATCGTACCCCGGGTAAATCCTTTACACGACCACCGCGAACTAACACGATGCTGTGTTCTTGAAGGTTGTGACCTTCACCTGGAATGTAAGCATTAACCTCATTACCGTTGGTCAATCTAACACGAGCAACCTTTCTCATCGCTGAGTTCGGCTTCTTTGGTGTTGTTGTGTATACACGTGTACACACTCCACGACGCTGTGGGCATGAGTCAAGAGCAGCGGATTTACTTTTCTTTGAAATCTTTACTCTTCCTTTTCGTACTAACTGTTGAATTGTTGGCATATATACCTATGTTATTTTCAGTTATTTGCACAAATACTGGCACCCCTCTTTTTTGGGGACTGCAAATGTAAAACAAAAATTGACTAGTGCAATAGGTGTTTTAAAAAAGTTTAAGCATTTAAACATGTGGATGTTAGAAACTTTACATGTGGTCTAAAACGCCCACGTTGTAATGCCTTTAAAAATCGCGGCAAAATTCGTGGTTTTCCTCGACATACAAAGGCCTAGCAACAAAAAAGTTGGTTAGCAATACTTTGCCAACCCGCATAAACATAAATCCGTAATTGGATTCTTTACAAATTAGAGTGTATGTGTTCTGGTGGAGGTGAAAAAAAATTCCTTTATTACCTCGCAAAACATCTTATTTTTGTTGACCCTTCTCACACGTACTTAGTACACATATATAATAGGCGGAAATTTGGAAGATTATTTGAAGCTGTTGAACGAGCCACAGAGACAGGCCGTTCTCAACACAGAGGGCCCCATGATGGTGATTGCTGGAGCGGGCTCAGGAAAGACACGCGTACTCACTTATAGAATTGCTCATTTGATGAAGAATGGAGTGGATGCTTTTTCCATTCTATCCCTCACCTTTACGAACAAGGCAGCGGCAGAAATGAAGGATCGTATTGCCAAGGTCGTAGGGGAATCTGAATCTCGAAATCTATGGATGGGAACCTTCCACTCCGTATTTGCCAAGATTCTGAGAATTGAAGGACACGCCTTGGGCTATCCCGCCAACTTTACGATTTACGATGCCGAAGATGCCCGAAAGGTCATCACTACATTAATCAAGGAGAAGCACCTAGACAAAGAGATTTACAAGCCCAAGTCAGTGGCCAACAGAATCTCATCTTATAAAAACAACCTCATCACTCCCAAAGGCTACCTAAAGAGAGCGGACCTTCAGGAATTGGACGCCAGTGCGAAAATGCCTGAAATGGGTGCCTTGTATGCCGATTACTGCGACCGTTGCTTTAGAGCAGGAGCCATGGACTTTGACGACTTGTTGCTAAAAACCAATGAGCTACTCTACCGCTTCCCAGATGTATTAGCAAAGTATCAAGACCGCTTCCGGTACATTATGGTGGATGAGTACCAGGATACGAACCACTCGCAGTACCTCATTGTAAAAGCCTTGGCTTCTAGATTTGAAAACGTATGTGTCGTGGGTGATGACGCCCAGTCCATTTATGCGTTTAGGGGTGCCAACATCCGAAACATTCTCAACTTCCAAAAGGACTATCCTCAGACGAAGACCTTTAAGTTGGAACAGAACTACCGCTCTTCTGATAATATCGTGCAGGCGGCCAACTCCATCATCAAACACAACCAAGATCAGATAGAGAAAAACGTTTGGACTCAGAATGACGGCGGAGAAAAAATCACCGTTCACAAGGCCATTTCGGATTCTGATGAAGGAAACTACGTAGCCCAAAGAATTTTTGAAGCTCAGGCCCAAAACAACTCCGCTTGGAATGACTTTGCCATTCTCTACCGAACCAATGCGCAGTCCCGTTCATTTGAGGATGCCCTCAGAAAGAAAAACATACCGTATAGAATCTATGGAGGTCTTAGCTTCTACCAGAGAAAGGAAATCAAGGACCTCTTGGCCTACGTTCGCTTGGCGATAAACCCTCAGGACGAGGAAGCCTTTAAAAGGGTTATCAATTATCCCGCCCGAGGCATTGGTGCCACCACCATGGACAAGCTGGCCATTGCGGCCAACAATGCCAACACCAATATTTGGGGCATTGCTAGTAACATAGAGATGTACCCTGCTGCCAACATCAACAAACCTACGATGGCCAAAATCAGAGATTTTGTAACCATGATTCAGGGGTATCAAGCCATGTTGGAAAACCACTCAGCTTTTGATGTAGCCACACATATTGCCAAGACGTCTAAGTTGGTTATCTCCTTGGGAGAAGACAAAACGCCCGAGGGAATTAACCGCTACGAAAACGTTCAGGAATTGCTCAACGCGATTCAGGACTTTACCGAGCAGCAACAGCAATTGGAAGATGGAGACGCAGGATTGCCCGCCTTCCTCGCAGACGTTGCCTTGTTGACCGATGCCGATAGAGACGATCCCAACGACATGAACAAGGTAAACCTCATGACCATTCACTTGGCCAAGGGATTGGAATTCCCAACCGTATTTGTCGTGGGAATGGAAGAGAGCCTCTTCCCCAATATGATGAGCATGGGATCTCGCGCTGACCTGGAAGAAGAAAGACGACTGTTCTACGTGGCATTGACACGTGCGGAGACCAATGCCTACCTCACCTATGCCCATGTGAGATATCGATGGGGTAAATTGGTAGACTGTGAGCCTTCGCGATTTATTGAAGAGATAGATGACAAGTTCTTAGACCACAAGCTCTCAGAGATTTCGTCCTTCTCTTTCCCAGACGACATGTCTACCCCAAAACCGAGAACGTCCTGGAAGCGACCTGAAAAGAAATCGACAATGCCACCCAAAAAGCCTTTGACCCCGCCGGTAACGCCCAAGGGGAATTTCAAAAAAGCTTCTGAAGCCAGCACGGGCGGATCGAGAATAGACTTTACTCTGGAAGAGGGAATGCGCGTAGTTCACGATAGATTTGGAATGGGAACCGTGGTTGCACTTACCGGTGCCGCCTCCGACAGAAAGGCCACCATTGCATTTGACAACGCGGGAGAAAAGAAGCTGTTATTAAAATTTGCTAAATTGCAACGCGCTTAGCCATAAAACATCACTTTGTCCGTTAGGGTCATATACATTTCAGCCTAAGCGAAATTCAAGAATTCATACACACAATATATATGGAGTACAACACCGCAAGGTCTCCTATGAACATTCCCGAATACGGGAGGAACGTACAAAACATGGTGGATCACTGCCTCAGCATTGAGGACAGAGAAAAGAGAAACCGAGTAGCTCGTTCCATTATTGACGTTATCGGAAACCTCAATCCACACCTTAGAGATGTGCCCGATTTTAAACACAAGCTTTGGGATCACCTCTTTATTATGTCTGATTTTAAATTGGACGTGGACAGCCCCTACCCCATTCCCAACGCAGAAACTTTCGAGGAAAAGCCCAACAAGGTCAACTACCCCGTAAAGAGCCGCACCTTTAGACATTACGGAAATGTGGTGAAGCAAATGGTAAAAGTGGCTTTGGAAATGGAAGACGGTCCCATGAGAGAAGGCCTTATCATTGCCATAGCCAACCAGATGAAGAAGAGTTACCTCACCTGGAACAAGGACACGGTAGAAGATGCGGTAATTATCAAAGAGCTCAACATTTTGGCCAACGGCAAATTGCCTTTGGATGGCTTGGAGCTCTCTAACAACTTCCCATCACTGGCCGGTGGAAACAACAAGAAAGACAACGGTAAAAACCGACGTTCCAACAACAAGGGTAAGAACAAGAAAAACTACCGTCGCAACTTCAAAAAGAACTAGATTTACGTCTCAAAATAGCCCGGCCTTCGCCGGGCTTTATTTTTTAACCCAAAGCGCTTTATAGTTTATCATCTGCTTTATATATTGTTACCAAATTAAATCACATCCATGGGAACATTTCAGATTACCGGTGGCAAAGCCCTAAAAGGGGAGCTCGTCCCTCAGGGAGCCAAGAACGAGGCATTGCAAATTTTGTGTGCCGTATTGCTTACCAAAGAAAAAGTCACCATCTCAAATATCCCCAATATCAGGGACGTCAATAAGCTTATTGACATTTTGGAAGACCTTGGTGTTGCCATTCAAAAGAAGGGCAAAGGCTCCTACGTATTTCAGGCAAAAGATGTAAACCTAGACTACCTACACTCTGATGAGTTTAGAGTAAAGGGAGCTTCTCTAAGAGGATCTATTATGATTGTAGGTCCCCTATTGGCGCGCTTTGGAAAGGGATACATTCCAAAACCCGGTGGAGATAAAATTGGTCGCCGCAGATTGGACACTCACTTTATTGGGTTCGAAAGATTGGGCGCCAAATTCAGATACAACAAAGACGAACACTTCTACGGGGTGGAAAGCAAAGAACTAAAGGGAACGTACATGCTCCTTGATGAGGCTTCTGTAACCGGAACGGCCAACATTGTTATGGCAGCTGTTATGGCCAAGGGAACGACGACCATCTACAACGCAGCTTGTGAACCTTATCTACAGCAATTGTGTTCAATGCTGAACCGAATGGGCGCCAAGATCAGTGGCATTGGTTCCAACCTTTTGACCATTGAGGGCGTTGATGAATTGGGTGGTTGTGAGCACAGAGTGCTTCCCGACATGATAGAAATCGGTTCTTGGATTGGTTTGGCAGCAATGACCAAATCAGAAATTACCATCAAGGACGT
This sequence comes from uncultured Schleiferiaceae bacterium, assembly GCA_965658445.1. Taxonomy (GTDB): domain Bacteria; phylum Bacteroidota; class Bacteroidia; order Flavobacteriales; family Schleiferiaceae; genus CBFHSF01. The sequence continues at coordinate 202,294 of CBFHSF010000002.1, forward strand.
TAGCTATGATTCGTTGGGTCAGATTCCTGAAGTTTTCAGAAAACTGGGAATCAAACTCGAGAGAAAGGGCGATGATATTTTTATCCCTGCTCAAGACCACTATCAAATTGACAGTTTTATAGACGGTTCTATCATGACCATTTCAGATGCTCCTTGGCCAGGCTTCACTCCTGACCTTTTGAGTATCATATTGGTTGTAGCCACTCAGGCAAGAGGAAGTGTCCTCATACACCAAAAGATGTTTGAGAGCCGTTTGTTCTTTGTAGATAAACTCATTGACATGGGTGCGCAGATCATACTTTGTGATCCTCACCGCGCCACTGTTATCGGTTTGGACAGAAAGCAACCGCTAAAGTCCACAACTATGACTTCTCCAGATATTAGAGCGGGGATTTCCCTACTCATCGCTGCTCTGTCTGCGGAAGGAACCAGTATCATTCACAACATCGATCAGATAGATAGAGGTTATGAGGATATTGACGAAAGATTGCGTGCGATTGGTGCTGACATCATCCGCGTAAGTTAAATTTGTTGAACATAAAAAAAGAGAAACGATGATTAGAAAGATTCTCCTCGGAGCGGTAGTCTTTGGAATGTTGAGCTTTGCTTGGGTAAACTACACGAGCATTTCTCCCGAAGTACCCTCTGATCAAATGGCCACCTTGCGCATTGGCGACAAGGCCCCCGAACTGTCCTTTATGGACCCAGACGGAAACAAAAGAAACCTGTCTGACCTCAAGGGAAAGATGGTATTGATTGACTTTTGGGCTTCTTGGTGTAGACCCTGTAGAATGGAAAACCCTAACGTGGTTAAGACCTACAACAAGTACAAGGACGAAAGATTTAAAAACGCCAAGGGGTTTGAGGTGTACTCCGTGAGCTTAGACCGCAGCAAAAAAGCATGGATCGATGCTATCAAGAAAGACGGTTTGGTTTGGGAAAACCACGTGTCTGACCTCAAGTACTGGAGCGCAGAAGGCGCCAAGATTTACAATGTCAATTCTATTCCCGCCACTTTCCTATTGGACGGTGAAGGAAGAATCATTGCCAAAAACCTCAGAGGTAAGGCCTTGGAAAACACTTTGGAAAAACTCAAGGCGAACTAAGCTTCGATTTTTGAGTTAATACTAGACAAAAAGAGAGGAAATTCCCTCATGCACATACCAAATAGTCACTCCAAAAGGGGTGACTTTTTCTTTTCTATGACATTGTGTCTTAAAAAATCGGCTGGCAAGCAAATTGTTAAGATATTTGCACGCTTAAAAATTGAATCATGGCAAAGAAGGAAGACGAAGTAAAAGACGTGAATCCAGAAGTTGATAACGCTACAGAAGAAACGACTACAGAGAACGCTGCGGAAGCAACTGTAGAGATCTCTGCAGAAGAGAAGTTGGAAAAGGAATTGGCGGCTTCTAAGGACCAATATCTTAGATTGTTTGCTGAGTTCGAAAACTACAAGAGAAGAACCTCGAAGGAACGCATAGAATTGTTTACTACGGCCAATCAAGAAGTAATGTCTGCGATGTTACCCGTAATGGACGACTTTGACCGCGCACTTAAAAATATTGATACCACCGATGAGAACAAGGCCGCACTGGACGGGATTACCTTGATCAAAAACAAATTGGAAGGCGTTTTAAAGTCTAAAGGACTATCTCCTATGGACTCAACCATCGGACAGGAATTTGACGTGGACCACATGGAGGCCATAACCAAGATTCCAGCCCCTACTCCCGACATGGCCGGCAAGGTTATTGACGAAGTAGAAAAGGGATACCGTTTGGGAGAAAAAATCCTTCGCTACCCCAAAGTAGTCGTGGGAGAAAAAGCACAATAACATGGAGAAAAGAGATTATTACGAAGTACTTGGACTGAGCAAGGGCGCATCAGAGGCCGAAATCAAAAAGGCCTACCGCAAAATTGCCATCAAGTACCACCCCGACAAAAACCCTGACGACAAGGAAGCGGAGGAGAAATTTAAGGAGGCTGCTGAAGCTTACGAAGTTCTCTCCAATGCAGAAAAGCGTCAGAAATATGACCAATTTGGTCACCAAGCCTTTGGCCAGGGAGCTGGTGGATTTGGCGGAGGTCACATGAACATGGAAGATATCTTCAGCAACTTTGGAGATATCTTTGGCGGTGCCTTTGGTGGTGGCGGATTTGGAGGCTTTGGCGGAGGCCGTGGAGGTTCTCGCGGAGCTCGAGGTTCTAACTTGCGCGTACGCGTAAGAATGACCTTGGATGAAATTGCCGACGGTGCAGAGAAAAAGCTAAAAATCAAAAGATCGGTCGCTGCTGATGGATTGACGTTTCGAACCTGTCCCGTTTGTCACGGTTCCGGTCAAGTTCAAAAGGTGACCAACACTATTTTGGGTCAGATGAGAACGGCCAGCACCTGTCATAACTGTAATGGTTCGGGTAAGATCATCGACAAGAAACCTTCGGGTGTAGGTGCCGATGGTTTGGAACGCAAAGAAGAAGTGGTTTCTATCAAAATTCCTGCGGGAGTAGTTGATGGAATGCAACTTCGCGTTCAAGGAAAGGGTAACGAAGGTCCTATGGGTGGACAAGCCGGAGACCTCATTGTCCTTATCGAGGAGGCGCAACACGCAGACCTCAAAAGAGACGGTGACAACCTACACTACGACTTGTACGTAAGTTTCCCAGACGCAGCCCTTGGAGCCTCTGTAGAGGTACCTACGGTAAGCGGCAAGGCAAGACTCAAGGTCGAGGCAGGTACGCAGTCCGGAAAGATTCTAAGGTTGCGCGGCAAGGGGTTGCCAAGCATCGAAGGATATGGCAAGGGAGATTTATTGATTCACATCAACGTATGGACTCCGAAGAACCTTTCTAAGGAAGAGAAAAAAGCATTGGAAGAGTTGAGAGATTCTGAGCACTTTGCGCCTAGCCCCGGAAAGAACGACAAGAGTTTCTTTGACAAGGTAAAAGAGATGTTTGCCCAATAGGAGAGCTCTTTCTCAGACAGAACCGAATTTTATATATTCTTAGGAATATTAAATACAAAAGCCCCGCTTTGACTGGTCAAGGCGGGGCTTTCTTTTCTAGTGTCCTTCGCTATATTCTTTCAGGTAGGCATACGCTTCAGTGAGCTCGCCTTCCAAGTTGGTTTCCGAAGCCCTAAGGATGATGCCCTCAGAATCCTCTCCCAACAAGCTTGGCAACACCTTGTCAATGAGGTCTCGACCAAAATCAACGCTGGCATCGCGAGGCAACTCACAAGGCAGATTGTCTACTGCCATGACGCCTATGCTATTCTCAGAACCAAATACTACTTCACTCTCAGACTCAGGGTCATATCCGTAAAACGGATTGGCGATGGTGCTTGGCTTCAAGGTGCTGGCCACAGGCCCGTCGATATCACAAGAAACGTCGGCAACCATACAGAGATTGAAATGAGCAGATTTAGCGTCCTCCCTCGTAAAAACAAACGGAGACCTAGAATCCCAATAATGACCAGCAATATATAAATCTGCGACCTGAGCGAAGCGCATGAAGTTGGAGCGATATCCCGACGGGTCTGTGTAAAAGTCAGACTTAGTAAAGGGTTCATCGCGGGTTATATAATCGGTTACATCCAGCTGGGTGTATACCGTTTCCAAATAATTGTTGTTGATGAAGTCTTCTGGAGTTACTTCAGAGATGCCGGCTTCACGAAGCGTTTCTACCGCACCGCTAGCCACTCTCCCCTTCCCTGTAAGGACAATCTTAAGGGGCTTTGAGCTCTTGAAATTACCAGCCTGAGCATTCATCTCTGCGCGGTCATGGCAATGTTCTGCTTTTTTGAGCTCTACACCTTCTTTCCACAGACTCCAACCTCTTAAACCATTGTAGGCACCTACGATGCCCGCGTATCGGCCAAAAGCCACCAGGCGCTGTCCCTTGGCATTGGTAAGAACTTCGTAATCAACGAGTCTAATCTTTTTGTCCAAAATGGCCCTCAACAACTTTGCGTTGTAGGGCTGTTGCTTGTAGGTATGAGAAAAGAAGAAGTACGTCTTGTTGGGAATGAGGTCTTCTGTGTTGACTTCTTTGACCCCAAAGAGCACATCGCAGTCGGATAAATCCTCTCGAAGGGTAATCCCCGCATCTACGTACTCTTGATCAGAATAGGCTCTGATCTCGCTAGGTTGAACCACCAAATCCACTTCCGGATAGGTCTCAATAATTTCGGCACATTGGCTTGGGGTGAAGGGAACTCTCTTATCGGGAGGAACTTTGCCCTCGCGGATAACACCTAGCTTCATAGATTATAAGTTTTTCCAAAGGTAGAAAACACAAAGAAGATACGTATCTTTGTAGTCCATTTTTGGGGCTGACCGGTTTCGACAGCAAGATGAATGGAAATGTAAGCATGCAGAGCTATGACGTTGAAGCTCTTAAATTCAATGCGTTACTTTTTAATTGGCGACAATAACTTCGCGCTTGCCGCATAATCTAGCTGAATGCAGATTTTGCTAATCTCGGTACAAGGTACCAGAGCTTGCCATCCCTCAGAATCCCGGTCTTTCGGAGTCTGATCAAGGGGTGTAATAAATGAGAGAATCGATAGTCCGACGCTGCTAAGGATTATTTAAAAAACCGCAGCTAGGTCGTAATTAGGGCGGTCATTCCCAGGTTACTTCAGAAAACTCAATAATGTCCTAAGCATGTAGAAAGCCTTTTGGTTCCTTGTTTGGACCGGGGTTCGACTCCCCGCAGCTCCACAACAAAAAAAGCCTATTCGAGCAATCGAATAGGCTTTTTACTTTCTATGCGATCCAAGCTTGCTTGAGTGAGTAATGGAAAGTAAAAAACCGTAGCAAACGAAAGTTTGCAGGTTGTTTTTGTTGAGCACCGGTCCGCCTGCACTGGGGTGCATGCGAGCCACGCGAGCGTACTCCCTCGGTAAGAAGTATCAAACCACCCTAAGGGCACGGATGAAAAAACCGCAGCGGAGGTTGGTTTTTGTTAAGCACTTGCCTAATAGTTTTTTTTACCATAACCGTATATTTGAAACTTTTGACCAAAGTTCAAAAACAGTCACTCTGCCTTTGATTGACTCTGAAAAACAACGAGCACTTCACAGGCTGAGACACCTTTAAAACAAAGGCCTAAGAGTTACATTTCTATTCAAAACTCACATTCATTTACGTTATAAAAAACAGTATTCGAGCGTTTTTATTGGCTTGTTATAATTTTTCTATCTTCGGGTAGTTTTTACCATAACCTCGGCATGCCATGCAAAACACACCTAGAATCAAGTCTTACATTTTAGTATCCCTATTTTTATTGTGCTGTATCAATTGGATGCATGGTCAGGTAGTAAATGTTGGCAGTGGAAGTTACACCAAAACCTTTCCGGGAGTTGACGCAGCAGGGAGAAATGGATACCCATCCGGAACGCCTTTTGTTACAGGCAATGCGAGTTTAAAGCCAATACCCACAAATGATTGGTGGTCGCACAAAGTAAAAAACAGCCATTCAAGTAACTTATTCAATTATCCTTTTACTCTTTCAACTAAAAATGAAGGGCTACTGGTTTCGTATATTCCATGGGGGCCTTTAGATGCATTTGAACCCATTGTAGTTGGTGTGTCCAACCTCAATGCTGCGACAGCCAATGTTTCTGATTTTACGGATTGGACCGTAACTATGGATTGGGCTAATGGATCAAATCACTTTTCAGCAACTTCTGGAATTGGTTTGCCTTTCCTTTACTTTACCAAGGACTCAAATGATCTTGCTCAGGTAAGAATTGACCAAGGCACTGTTTCGGTTACCAGTGAGATGATCATTGTAACAAATGCTCATTATGGAGCCGACTTCGCCATTTATGCACCTACAGGAAGCACTTGGATAAAATCAGGTAATGTTTATACCTCTACATTGAATGGAGAAAATTATTGGTCATTGGCGTTTTTGCCGCCAAATGCATCTTCGGTTACTGCTGTCGCTGCACAGTTCAAGAAATATGCCTATGTTTTTCCGGAGAATACCGAAACATCATGGAACTACAGCGAAACTACTGGAAATGTTACCACTCATTTTAACATTACCACAGATGTAAAAGAAGGTACAGATTCAACCATGCTAATGGGTTTATTACCTCATCATTGGTCCAACCTTTCAAATACACTACCTTTTACTTCATTTGAATATCCTACGGTAAGAGGTGTACTTAAAACCATTGAGTCCAATTCTTTTACCGTACAGAACAAGTTCCATGGTATTCTTCCTACTCTTCCTGTTCTTGGATATTTAGATTCAACGTTTAGCCCGGCTGCTTTAAGCAGTAAAGTGAAGTTATTACAAAACGATGCTTTAAACCCGTGGACTGACTCCTACAATGAAGGACAAGAAATGAACCGCCTGATTCAAACAGCAAGAATTGCTGAGCTTACCGGTGATACTGTAGCTTTTCAAAGTCTATTTACAACTGTTAAAACACGATTGGAAGACTGGTTAAAGGTTCAAGCTAATGAAGTGGCTTTTTTATTTTACTACAATCAAACATGGACAGCTTTACTTGGTTATCCAGCAGGTCACGGCCAAGACGTAAATATTAATGATCATCATTTCCATTGGGGATATTTTATTCATGCAGCAGCATTCATTGAACAATTTGAACCTGGATGGGCAAATCAATGGGGAGGGATGGTAGATTTGTTGGTAAGAGATGCGGCTAGCCCTGACCGCAACGATAGTCTTTTTCCCTTTCTTAGAAATTTCAGCCCTTATGCTGGCCATTGCTGGGCCAATGGTTTTGCTTCATTCCCGCAAGGTAACGATCAGGAATCCACATCTGAAAGCATGCAATTCAATTCCTCACTTATACACTGGGGTTCTGTAACAGGCAACGATTCAATAAGGGATCTTGGAATCTACCTTTACACAACGGAACAAAGCGCAGTAGAAGAGTATTGGTTCGATAAACATCATAGAAATTTTAGCCCTACCCATCCATATAGTTTGGTATCTAGGGTATGGGGAAACAGTTATGACAATGGAACTTTTTGGACATCAGATATTGCAGCCTCATATGGTATAGAACTCTATCCAATTCACGGAGGTTCTTTGTACCTCGGTCACGACACAACCTATGTGAATATGCTTTGGGCAGAAATGGAACAGAATACTGGAATATTAAACAATGATCCAAATGTGAACCTTTGGCATGATACGTATTGGAAGTACTTGGCTTTCACAGATCCAGCAAAAGCGTTAAATCTTTATCACTCCTATCCACAACGCAATCTAAAATTTGGTGTCTCTGATGCTCACACCTATCACTGGCTATATTCTATGAGCGCTTTGGGAGCGGTAGATACATCCATATTATCTGATCACCCCTTGGCCGTGGTATTCAATAAAAATGGTGATCTGACCTATGTTGCCCAGAATTACTCTAACGACAGTATTGTGGTAAATTACTCTAACGGATTTGCTTTATCAGTTCCTCCCAATAGCCTTGCTACCAGTAAGGACATCGATTTAAAAGGAACATTGTCCTCTAGCTTTCTACAGGCATATCCAAACGGAAGTGTTGATCTTAATGTGTTAGTAACAGGCGGAACAGCTTCATCTATTGCCTTTTATGACGGTGATAGCCTCATTGGAACAAGTAATCAAATGCCTTATACAATTACTGCGAATAATTTATCTGTAGGAAGACATCATTTTCATGCTAGAGTATATGATGGTATCAATTTTAATATCACCAATATTGTAACTGTAATTGTTGGAGAACAACTACCCTATTCTGGAATTCCATTCTCCATTCCAGGTTCATTTGATGCAGCTCACTATGATATTTTTGAAGGGGGAAGAGGCAATGACATCTGCTATCAGGACCATACTAACAACAATCAAGGCGATTTCAGAACAAACGAATATGTTGATGCTGTTAGCACGACCGCCGAAGGTGATGTAATTGGATGGATTAGCTCAGGTGAATGGATGGAATACCATATTGATGTTCAGCAAGCCGGAAACTATAACTTGTCTTTGAGGTATGCATGCGGAAATAACGCGGGTGGAGGTCCTTTAAAATTGCTTAGCGATGGAGTCGAAATCAAATCAGGAATCACTTTTAATTACACAGGCAATTGGAATAATTGGGTCACCAAAAATGTAAGTAACATTCCTTTAAAAAGTGGAAGGCAAATACTTCGCATATATTTTGATCAAGGTGAAATTAATCTTGGCAAACTTACATTTTCCTATTCATCACCGTTAAATTACAGCCAACCCATAGCAGACGCAGGTGCTAACAAAGTTGTCGTATTACCACAGTCCATTACAAGTCTAGATGGCAGTAACAGTATCGATCCAATTGGTGGTACTCTGAGTTTTAAATGGGAACAGGTTTATGGACCAACTATTTTGAATTTTATAAATGACACTGCACAACAACCTTTGATCACTAACCTCTCTAATGGAGTTTATTTGGTGAAATTATTTGTTACTAACGGAATCTATTCAGATCAAGATGAAGTCTACATTGTGTCAAATACAACCAATAATGCTCCTCCCAAAGTTTCCATTTTCACACCTGTTGATAATTCAACTTTTTTTGAAGGTGAAAATGTCGACTTTACGGTTTTTGCAAGTGACTTGAACGATAGTATTTCATCGGTTCAATTATATGCGAACAACGCTAAAATTCACAGCTTTGCTCAAGCTCCATATCACTGGACCTGGCAACCTGCAGCAGGAAACCACGTTGTATATGCTGTTGCTTTTGACTCCTTTGGAGACTCCACAATTTCATCTTCAACAAGCATTGAGATACAACCCGCTCCATCGTGCAGAGGCACATCGTGGAATGGTGATTTTGACTTTGAATTCTCTCCAGACGATAACAATCCAACTGTAACTTTCATTCCATCGCAGGCAGGTGTTGGCAACCCAACTTGTATCTTGTATTATGGCACAGACCCAGGCAATATGCCCGGATACATTGTAACCCCTAACGTACCTTTTCAATTAAATGCAACTAAAGGCTCCAAGATCTATTTCTATTATACATACTCTTTTCCAGGTTCAGGGGAAAGAAATAACTCAGCCAATAAAGATTCATATGTTGTAGGTACTTGTAAAACAATAAACATTAAAGAATTCAATCTCAATAAGATTACGGTTTATCCGAATCCAGTTTCTGACTTATTACATCTTGAATTCCCAGATAAAAACGCCATCGTTACGGTTTATTCTATAAATGGAAAATTGATTGACCATTTTTCATGCGATGACCTTTCTATGGAATATGATGTTTCTTCGTTAAATTCTGGCATTTACATTTTCAAAGTATTACTTCAAAATGAGTTTTATGCCCTAAAGGTTATCAAAGAATAGAATACCCTTTTGAGCACCGGTCCGCCTGCGTTGGGGTGCATCCTAAAACCAAAAACAGCCGACCAAAGGCCGGCTGTTTTCTCTTATTAATCAAACACTTGATCAACCCCCTTGCCTACAAATCAAAGCGGTCTGCGTTCATCACTTTAGTCCATGCGGCTACAAAGTCTGATACAAAGCGTTCCATGTTGTCGTCTTGAGCGTAGAACTCTGAGTAGGCTCTTAGGATGGAGTTGGATCCAAACACCAAATCCACTCTTGTTGCCGTCCATTGCGTGGCCCCTGTACTGCGGTTTACGATGTCGTAGGAGTTTCTGCCCGTGGGCTTCCAGTTGTACGTCATGTCCGTTAAGTTCACAAAGAAATCTTGTGTTAACTGACCTGCTCTATCGGTAAATACACCGTGAGCACTTCCTCCGTGGTTGGTTCCCAAGGCGCGCATTCCTCCGATGAGGACCGTCATCTCAGGAGCGGTCAAGCCCATCAATTGCGCTCTGTCTAGAAGCAACTCTTCGGGTTGTGGGGCGTAGTGATCTTTTTGCCAGTTTCTAAAACCATCGTGAAGAGGCTCCAAGTACTGGAAAGAATCGGCATCCGTCATCTCGTCCGTTGCATCTCCTCTTCCGGGTGCGAATGGAACGCTTACGGAAACTCCCGTTTCGGCCACAGCCTGCTCAACCGCAGCCGTACCTCCAAGTACGATCAAATCTGCCATGCTCACGTTTACTCCTGAGTTGGCTTTAACATCTTCCAAGACTTTGAGCACGCGTTGCAATCTTTCCGGCTCATTGCCTTCCCAATTCACTTGTGGGTTGAGGCGAATTCTTCCACCGTTGGCACCTCCTCTAAAGTCGGATCCGCGGTACGTTCTGGCGCTGTCCCAAGCAGTGTTAATCAAATCGGTGCGAGACAATCCACTTTCCAAAATGGCTTTCTTAAGACCTTCTATATCTGAATCCGAAATATTTGCATTTCCCGCAGGGATGGGATCTTGCCAAATCAAATCTTCCGAAGGAGTATCTGTACCTAGGTAGCGACTCTTGGGACCGAGGTCTCTGTGCGTCAACTTAAACCAAGCTCTGGCAAATACTTCTGAGAAGTAGGCGGGATCGTCTCTAAATTTCTCTGAAATCACACGGTAGGAGGGATCTTTGATCATGGCCATATCCGCATCCGTCATAATGGGATTCTGTTTTTTACTGGCGTCGTGTGCATTGGGGCTCATGTTTTCTTCCGAAATATTGGTGGGCTCCCATTGCCAAGCTCCTGCGGGGCTCTTTCTCAATTCCCATTCGTGGCCAAAGAGCATTTCAAAATACCCGTTGTCCCACTGCGTTGGATTAGTGGTCCAAGCACCTTCCAGCCCACTGGTTACCGTATCACCGGCATTTCCGTTGCCTTTGGGGTTTTTCCAACCGAGGCCTGCTTCTTCGATCTCGGCTCCTTCTGGGGCTTCACCCAAGACGTCAGCGTTTCCGTTTCCGTGGGCCTTACCTACTGTGTGACCACCGGCGGTCAAGGCTACTGTTTCTTCGTCATTCATCGCCATGCGAGCAAAAGTCTCTCTTACGTCATGAGCTGTTTTTAAGGGATCGGGCTTTCCGTCTACACCTTCTGGATTTACGTAGATCAATCCCATTTGTACGGCGGCCAATGGGTTTTCTAGGCTCTTTCTATCGCCGTCATTTTCATATCGATTCTTGGTTTCTGCCAACCACTCATTTTCAGGTCCCCAGTAAATGTCTTCTTCTGGATGCCAGATATCTTCGCGTCCTCCGGCAAACCCAAAGGTCTTAAAGCCCATGGATTCATAGGCCATGTTTCCTGCGAGAATAAAGAGATCAGCCCAAGAGATCTTGTTTCCGTATTTCTTTTTAATAGGCCAAAGCAATCTTCTGGCCTTATCCAAGTTTCCGTTGTCTGGCCAGCTATTGAGGGGCGCAAAGCGTTGATTTCCGGTATTGCTACCTCCTCTACCATCCGTTACGCGGTAGGTTCCTGCAGCGTGCCAAGCCATGCGAATCATCAATCCTCCGTAGTGACCAAAATCGGCGGGCCACCAATCTTGGCTTTCTGTCATTAGGTCTTTGAGGTCGGTCTTTAGTGCTTCCAAATCCAACTTTGCAAATTCTTCCGCATAATTGAATACACCACCCATAGGGTCGGTCTTTTTATCGTGCTGATGAAGAATGTCCAATTTTAACGTCTTGGGCCACCAAGCAGTCGGAGTAGATTGGGTCTCGGTGTTGGCGCCGTGAAAGGGGCATTTGCCGTCTGAGGAAGAATGATTTTCCATGGTAATATAGTATTTGAGTTATCGTCCTGTGGAAACATCCGTTTGTCGCGAATGAATCTTCTGTTTTTCAGAAGTCTAAATTTGACAAGAATCCCCTACAATGTCAATAGGGATTTCTTTATATGGATATCGAAAGATTCTATTTATCAATGTACGCAACTCTATGAAAACAACTCCATCCCTCACAATATCAAAAAGTTAAGTGTTTAGGATTTTGAATAAAAACTCTCTTTTTGCCTAACTATAAAGGATTTGTGGATTTTGCCATTTTAACACGAGGCGTAAGGAGATTGCGGGGAGTAAGACGTAGAGTTTGCTAATTCATACAACAAGAAACCAAAAAACCCCCTCACCGCAGTGAGGGGGTTTCTTAAAAATGTTCAATTTGCTTTTCTATCCTCCAAAGGAGAACGTGGCTTCTAACATGAGTTGTGAGAACGACGAATTGGAACTCATGTCAATGGACTCAAAAGAAAGACCAAGACCTAACTTTCCAAGATTGACGCCTGCACCCACTCCCCAGAGAAAGCTGGTGGTATTTTCAGAATCACTGAGGCCTGCTACGGTCACAGTGCTTTTATAAAAGGCAGCTCCCGCCTTGGCTTGCGCGTACAGGGGACCAATGTCGAGTTTACCTGTCGCGGCAAAATCCCAAGAAGTCAATTTGGTTTCCCATAGATTTCCACCGTTTTGGTCAGACACGCTTCCCAAATCTCTATAACCAGCTTCAATTCCAATAAAGCCCATTCGGTAACCACCGTAGACCTTCCAGCCTAAGGCATTCTCATTAAGCGTAAAATCGTCTCCTGTGAGCTCTCCCAGTTTCTGGTTGTAAAATGAATTTCCAAATCCTGCACCAATGTATAGCTGAGAATACCCAACGGTACAGATAAACAGAGTGGCGATCAGTAGTAAATACTTCTTCATAGGTTAATTATTAATGGTTTTTATGAATCCCAAAAAGAATGGCTATTCCAGGCGTATTGGAATCTTCTTCCTAAGAGACTTATGGTTTATTATCCGATTAAATTAATAAAAATATCCGAAATACCAGATTTATCTTACAGGTTGATTGGTTTACAAGTAAATTCCCATTCCAACCCCAACAAAATCAAAACCAGCAGAACTGAGTTGAACCCTTTCATACCCTGCAGAAAGCATAAGGCGGCTCAGGTGATAGCGCGCAGAAATTTCAATTTCATTGACCCCGCGTTCGTAGATATAACCACTGCGAAGAGAAGTGTAAATACTGATGTTGCTCGGAGTGAAATACTCCATTTGCAGCCCGTAAACCAATCCAACTTGATCCACACCACTCCCGATGTATCGGACCCCCAAAAGCCAACCGAGATTAAAGTTCTTAAGGCGAACTCTATCGTAACATGCCGTGACATTGACAATGCTCAAGTTGTCAACATCGTCTTCCCCAATTTTAGGTTCAATGAGCTCTGTGTAGTCTCCTTGAATGTAGAAGTATCGGGTGGGGCGCAATCTCAATTGGAGGTGATTTCCGTAAACCCTATCTCCGGCCAAAAAGTGATTTTTTAGGTCTACTCGGAAGTCTCTGGCTTCTGGGACGTATTGGAGTTCGGAATAATTTCCAGGACTACTGGATTGATACGGATAGGCAGATAGTGAATTGTGAAGGTGGTTTTCTAAACCGTAAATCCCAATGACCGCTCCGTATGTGGCATACATCACGAGTTTACCAAGAAACCAGTCAGAAGATGAAACCTCAACGGGGCCATCGTCCACAGAAGAAGACGTTGTAGGAGAAGATGACTTTGGAGACTTGAGTCCTCCCTTGGCGCCTTCTAATTTCCCTTGTGCAAAGGCCTGAGAAGACATTAAAAAAAGGAACACTACAGAAAATACAGTAATGCGTGAAAGGACAAATGAGGATGCAAAATGTGATCTCATGGACGGTGTTTTTTGGTTTCCCGCCTAGGGACAGATACCATGCCAAAGGACCCGGGAAATCCAAATATACCTAAAACAGGTTAGGCGCGATTTACTGAATAGAAATCCACTCCACCTCCACGCCTTCTGCGGTCTGCAACCTCAACACGTATTGCCCAATGGGCAATTGAAGCGTGAGGGAAGATTCTCCCAGTGCGTCCACAATCACAGAACCATTGGCCATTTCTCTCCCCGAAAGATCAAAAACAGTGTACGCAGTTGTTCCCGAGGGTAACCCTCGCAAAGAAAATTCACCGTGTGAGGGATTGGGATACACCATAGATGGATTCTGAATCTTTGAAGACTCATCCAATGAAACGTTGTTTTGGTATACGCGTACATAGTCCACTTCCATTTCGCTTTCTACGAAGTTGGGATCAATATCATACCAGCCAGAACCCATGGCCACATTGAGAATAAAGAAATGAGGCAAATCAAAGGGCCAATTGTCCATGTCTTTGGGATTGGGTTTGTAAGTGTAATACAACTGCCCATCCATCAAAAATGAAATCTGATCGGGGGACCAATTCATGGAGTATACGTGAAAATCATCGCTGACCCTGTCTCTAATCAGTTTGTTGGTATTGACCGTAGCTCCGTGACTGTAACGATTGTGAATACTTCCGTGAATCACATTTTGATCATTGCCCCAATGCTCCATGATATCAATCTCACCACAGTCTGGCCATCCCAACGTGGGAGGATGTACAGAATTTCCAATGGAAGTCCCCAACATCCAGAGCGCAGGCCAGGTACCATCGCCAAAGGGAAGTTTGGCTCTAATATCAACCCGACCATAGGTAAAGTCATATTTCGACGTAAGTCTTGCCGACGTATAGTCCAAAGTTAACCCTTGGAAGTTGTAGCTTTCTGCCTTTGCTACAATCTTGAGCGTTCCGTTAGAAACAAAAGAATTGTCTGTGCGGTCCGTGTAGTGTTGCTTCTCACCATTGAACCATCCCCAAGCATTGGGAGGTACCGTTTCCGGAAACCAAACCGCCGTGTCTACCGGTCCGAAGTAGGTAAACTCATCGGCCCAAGCCAAATCTGTATACACCACATCGATGGTATTAGCGGACTCGTAATTGGGATAGGTAATATTGTCAAGGTGGTACGTTCCCACCACATAGGTAGGGCCATTTACAAAAAAGACCATGCGATCATAGCGACCGGTAGCGTTGATGGGAACACCTCCTCCAGAAACCAAAGCGTTGGAAAAGTCAAACGTTACCGTTTGCCAACCTGTTCCACCTACCGTTACGTAGCAATCTACGTCCACGTCCGTCCCGTCCTCCAATTTGAGCAACAACAGTGCAGAGTCTGCAACGGTACTGTAAAAGTCAATAGTAACGATATTGGTAGCTGAAAGAACCACCTCATCCGGTGCATCTAAAAAGATTCCCTCCCATTGAGAAGCCGAATTCACAATTCTCCCCGTGGGATTACTGGCATTGGTGGGGTCGGGTTGAATGGAAAAATCACAGCCCCCAAAGTCTCCAAACTCGTGAAGAGAAGAAGAAAAATCGATGACGCTTGTTTGAGCCTTTAAACTGAAGGTCAGAAAAACCGATAAGGCGGAGAGTAAAAGTATTCTATTGATTTTCATGTATTCTAATTCTTTGGAAAGAAGTACACTTGCATGGAAGCAATCTCCCCAGATCGTTCAAAAAGAGATTGAGACCATTGGGCAGGAAGCGTAAGTCCTTTTACCTCAACGACCTCTCCTCCTGTTGTGGTTATTACAATTCTTGGGGATTCTCCTCGAGTATAGACAATGGGAATGCCCGCATAGGTGAATCCCATGGATTCTTCTGGAACCGTTATCCATTGGATATCTCCATTGACATCGATGTATTGGTAATCTACTGGGTCTGGGTACCACTCGGCTTCGGCCAAATCAATGGGATCAAAGTGAATGACTCCTTCTTTTACATGAACACCCAATTCAAACCAACGAGAAAGTACATCCTCTTTTACCTGTCCTGTCATCCCTGGTTGTTGAACTCCTCTTCCGGCAGGTGTATGACTGTAGGGGTCTACAGGGAAGGCGCCGTATTCCACGGGGCTCTTGTGAGCTCCTATGCCTTCTTTGACCTCAGCAGCCATGTGCTTTAAATACACTTGCGGGCCAGAATCCCCCTTGGGGTCTATGTATTCATGAATGGCCAAAAGCAGTTTAGAAACCATGTGCCAGTAAATGGAACCCAAGCCTTCATAGGCAAAGAAGGTTCCTGATCGGCCGGTAAAGGACTTGTGGTCAAAGACAGATTCGTAGTAATTTAAAAGCATGGCTCGCTCAGATTCTACC
>CBFHSF010000002.1:218309-237225 GCA_965658445.1 uncultured Schleiferiaceae bacterium
CTGCGTGGATACGTCTTTGCCAAATGGTCCAAAACAGACGAGAGATCTTCTCTATTGTACAATCCCGAAGCAAAGTAGTAATTCCCCTTGTGGTCCCTTTCTACCAAGGGATTGTCCTTTTGCTTGCACAGAATTTCTATGAGTTCTGACTTCTTCGCAAAATCGGGATCGATTCGGTTTTTCTCAAAAAACGGAGTCAGCGTTCTGTTTGGGTAGAGCATGTAACTCCTCTGATCTTCGGTGTACAGTTCGCTTTGTCGCAATGAATTTAATACGCTTTGAACACCACTTTCATCCAAGTAGCCAGAGCTAATAATAGAAACCTGTCCTTCCAACATGGGGTAGAGATAACCAATGGTAGCCTCTGTCTCCGTGTATTCCACCAAGTTGTAAGCGTGATAAAGTCCGTCTGGTCTCAGGTTGTGACCCAACGTGAAATCCAAAGCAGAGATCACTCGTTCTAACGTTTTTACCAGGTCCGTAACGGCTATTTTCTTGTGAATGGAAGTGGTCTTCCAATACATCTCTTTGCGGTAAACTTCAGAAGCAATTCCCATGGCGTCCATCCATTGCTTGCGCTCAGATTTTGAAAGTCCCTCACGAAGGGCTTTTTCATGAGTGACAAAGACTTTATCAACGGATTGAAGCCACGTTAAAATTTCTTTGTGGATGGGAAGTTCTGCGTGGGCATATCCCTTTACAATCTTTAAAAAGAAAGAGGCAAAACGTCTTAAATACCCCGCAGTAACCACACTGACGCCATTTCCTACCAAGGCATTATTTGCATCGTTCCATTCCGGTCTTTGCGTGTTCAACCAGATTCCTGCTTCTGGAATAAAATTGGACACTTTGGTCAAAAAGGTCACCAACAATTTATCCGATAGCGTGGCGCGAAGGGGAGCCATGTGTTGATCATAAACCAATTTGCCATCTTCTCCTCTCTGCTTAACCCTGTGCTCTATTATCTCTTCTACCCTGAGGTCGTAAACGATGGTGTCTCGAGGGTTGTTTAAGATGTCGCGATAGTTCTTAATGCGATAGGGAACATTGGCGTATACGTAGTGATTCTTATCCAGCTGC
Source organism: uncultured Schleiferiaceae bacterium (assembly GCA_965658445.1). Lineage (GTDB taxonomy): Bacteria > Bacteroidota > Bacteroidia > Flavobacteriales > Schleiferiaceae > CBFHSF01. Next base: position 219,390 of record CBFHSF010000002.1, read on the forward strand.
TGAGAGAGCAGTTTGGGATAGTGTTTCTCTTGATGCTCCAATAACTTTTGGAGATAAATAATCTGATGATCGCCCCAGTATCCAATGTAGGACCAAGGATCTTCTGGCTCAATTACTTCCCAGTCAATACCGTCTTGATTGATTCGGTAGGGGTTGTAACCATCCACCGTAGAGGCGTTCAGGAACTTAGAAATCATCCCTTCAATAAAGGGGGGGAAAGAATACGCCAAGGCCTCCCAGTTTTGAAAAATATCTCTCCAATTTCCTTCGTACTTAGGCTTGTGATCAGAAGAGTCCAAGCCGATGGAAAATCGGTTCCATGGTCTACTGGGGTCACCGTGCCTTCTACTAAAGGTCAATGGCAAAAACTGAGTACATAGTCTAACCACATCGGGATCTTTGGTGGCGTGGGCTTTGATCAGTAATTCTGGATAGGTAATATCTCGAGAAACTCCGTTGAAGAAATCGTGCTGCGCATCGTATACCTGAGGGTTGTAATGCTTTATGGATTCAATCAGAGCTTGGCCGTCGATGGCCGTATTGTACTCAAAAACCCCGCCTCGCATAATGTTGAAAAGGACGTTAAAGTAATGTCTTACCTCCGTGGTTTTGTCCTTGCTCTTTTGGATTCCATCTGCCATTCCCACGAGCCTTCTCAAGCGAACCGTAGATTGCTCGATGTCATCATAAAGCTGCTTGGGAAGTTCCTCTCGGTTGTCCTTCAAGTACTCTCTTAAATCTGAAATATGCGCAGCGGATTGATTGACCTCGGCGGCAAAAGACCATTCTTGATAGTGATCATTGGTAAGTGTCAGTTCCTGCCCTATGAGATAAGCGCCATGTCTATTGGTTTCTAGGTTTTTGGTAGAAGCCCACTCTCCCCTTCTAAAGTCTTTTAATATTTCTGTGGTCAATCCCTTGGCAACAGGGTTGGAGACGGTAGACCAAACGGTACTTCCCAATAAACTTTCGCTGGGCTCGGCTCTATCGATAATTCTCGCACCCAAACCATACACCGCAAGGCTAGAATCTTCCAACCAATGATGACTTTTATATGCATCCACCAAAGTGCTACGAGTTCTTTGCAAATCTTCTCCCAACCCCGAAGGCAAAATATTCCTCAGCCCATCCATCACCTTGACATTAACTGGTGAATCTAGAGTGCGAGTCAGGCGAGAAGTCTTTACAAAACCAAACTCTTGGGAGGCTGCCCATTGGTATTCAAAAGTCAATCCCAAGTCAATATTCTCTTCTTCAAAAATGAGTTTATTTCCCGATTTATTCTTGTAGAGGTTGCGGTGAAGGGTATACAATCCATTGTAGCGGTTAGAGAAGGGTTCCCACAAGGACCAGCCCCTTTCAGTCTCTACCCACATGGCGGTAACAGAACCCGTAGTTTCTGCTCCCGTAATTATTTTGTCGTCCGTGTAATAAGGGAACAACGCATTATCTGGATCCTTTCTCCCCGCCGATATTCCACCTTGACTTCCAGCAAAAAACCAGTGGTCATAAGGGCTAACCACAGAGATAAAGAAGGGATCCATGGCGTCTACATCTCGGATGAGATAAAAGAGTTCTCCTACCCTTCTAACAAAAGATCCGTTGGCAGAATCTCTTTCTGCACGCAAGGGTTGGGAGCCTACAAATAGTGATTTATTTTGATGGGGTCTCATTCAATAATAACGGTTTGCAGGGCGCTGGCATCGATAGAAAAGCGATGCTCTTCACCTCTGAGGTTAATGGAATACACTAGGGGTTCTGATGTCGTGTTTAATAGGGCCACCACAATGTCTCCATTGGGATTTGCCACTGCGGTACCACTTATACCCTCAGGCCAAGAAGCCGAAAGTTCAATGCGAACGGCACCGGGTCTTATGTATTTGCTAAAATGCCCCATTATGTAATAGAGCGGCGTGTAGTAAACTTCTTGTGATTCAGGTTTTACCAAGACCGGTGCGATACACCAATTTTGGGCAAGATTAGGACCTCCTTTGTCGTCCAATATCATATTCCAATCTACCCATCCTTCTACCCAATGATTCATGCAACCAATGATATCACGAGCGTAGCGGAAAGCGGGAGCGTACTTTGGGTGCATGGGCTTATCTTCTTCGGCAGCCCAATCCCAACCCCAATCGGTAGCTTCTTTTTGCCAGTACCAATCATCGTCATTCCAATGGGGAACTTCAGCATCTATACACCCTTCGGTTTCTATGATGTGTAAGTTAGGCGCAAGTTCATGCGTCCTTTCTAAAGATTCTGGGAAGTAGGAAAAAGTACTGTTGTACCAATGAACAGCGGTGCCATAAATGTGGGGAGTAACGGCAGAGTCTGTGAGCAATACCTCGGCCCACTCTTCCAATTCTCTTCCACGGTTTTGATCGTAGACCATGACTTTAGGAGAAAGTCCTTCTGCCTTGAGGTGAGGCCCTAAGTGATTGGCTACAAAAACACCCATTTCTTCGGGGGTGTAATGCATGCTTTCCCAGTTGGAGTTGTTGCCCAAGGGTTCGTTTTCAACGGTTACCCCCCAAATATCAATGCCATAATCCTTGTATCCCTTGATGTATTTAGAAAAGAACAAGGCCCAAGAATCGTAGAACTCTGGTTTGAGTTTTCCACCGTACCAATGGTTATTGTCTTTCATCCATGGTGCTGCTGACCAAGGAGAAGAAATGATTTTAAAGCCTTCCGGCGAAACGGCTTGCGCCGCTTTGATCATGGGAATAATATCTGAAGTGTCCTCTTCCAAAGTAAAGTGGACGAGGTTGGTATCGTTTTCAACAGGTGTATAGGAGTAGTGATCCAATGAAAAATCACAACTGTTCATGTGAGTCCGTGTCAAGGTGTAATTGAGACCTTCTTCAGAAAAGTAGGAATGAATTAATTCTTTTTGAATTTCTGGATTCATGGATTTCCACAAATGGGCGCTGGACTCTGTAAAGGCACCTCCAAATCCGGTAATCACTTGGTAACTCTTAGAGGGATCAATTGTCAACAGCAACTGAGGATCTTCATTGGAAGGCAAAACCTCCGCAAGCTGGTCTCCTACTCGTGAGGTTTGGTAGGCGTGGACGGTACTTTCCGTCTCAGAACTACATCCAATAAGTATCATTCCTCCAAGCAGAATGAGTAGAAAATTCCTCATAGCGCAATGTATTTATATTATTCTGTGGGTGGAGTTTGTACTCTTTGATAAACCCTCACGTAGTCCAAAATGTACTGTGGGTCTTTCAGATTGGGATCCATTCCCTTAGCTCCTCCCCAACCACCGCCAATGGCGAGATTTACAATGATGTTTTGCGGCTTATTAAAGGGCCACTCTCTTTCATTGGCGTTCTTGTCGTAGGTGTAGTAATGTTCGCCGTCTAGATATCCTCTGATTTCATTTTCGTCCCACTCAACAGCGTACAAGTGAAACTGTGTATCCATGGAATCGACATCGGTTTGACTGCCAATTTGGTTGCCCTGCTTAAAGTAATAGGCTCGCGTGTGACACGTTGCGTGGTTAATTCCATTCCCAGTGGTGTCATTGATTTCAAATCCCACACATTCTAGAATGTCTATTTCGCCACAGTAAGGCCACGAAATCTCGTCTTTGTAGGCGTCGCCAAGAGTCCATCCGGCAGCCCACGTTCCACGGCCTACGGGGACTTTAGCTCTAAATTCAATTTTCCCGTAGGTAAAACTATGACGTCCTGCCGTGGTCAGTCTTGCAGAAGTCCAGTCTCCGTTGGCATCCTGTCTTCCGGTGATGTAAAGGCTACCGTCCTTGACCTCAGCGTTGTTTATATCGGCTTCCGTATAGTATTGCAATTCGTTATTGCCCCATCCCCAATCTCCGAGGTTGTAGGCCCAAAGCGTAGAATCGGGAAGACCTTCGTATTCAAATTCATCGCTCCAGACAATTTCCCAAGAGTCACCCACCATGTTTTGCGTGTGAAAATTGGGAGTTTCTTCATGCGATTTTAAGAGGGTGAACGAGATGGACTTAAGTTGTTCTGCATGGGTAAGTCCATGGATTTTCATGGGGTGAAGCCCCTTTGCTAACGGAGATCCATCTACGTGACCCATTTGATTTTCTATGGGCAAATTGCCAGTGATATTATACGTTCTATCATCGGTATTGGTGATATAGTCTTCTATCCAAAGATTGGAATCAAAGGCTTCAGAAGTTTCCACTTCCACTCGGTATCTGCCGGATTCGGGAACCTCAATAGCAAATTCAAACCCCGTTTCTTCACTACCCATAATATCGTGATGAGAAACGGTAATCCCACTGTTTTCTTCAGGAGCAGAGCAGCTCAAGAGAACGCTCATTCCCACTACAAAGAAGGTCCACTTTTTCATACGCTAACTTTTATGCTTTTCCTTTTACAAGAGCGTCTTCAATTTCTTCTAAGGACTTCCCTTTAGTCTCTGGAACCACACGTACCACAAAGAGCAATCCTGCGACGGCCAAGAGACCGTAAATCAAGAAGGTAGTACCCGAACCCAACACCTTGAGCTCCCATGGGAATACAAACTGAACCAAGAAACTTACGGCAGAGTTGATCAATCCCACAAAGGAGATGGCCACGGCTCTAATTTTATTGGGGAACAATTCCGAAAACAGAACCCACATAACCGGTCCAATGGAAATCGCAAAAGAGGCGACAAAGGCCAAAATAGCAATGAGGACCACAGTAGAATTGATGACAATACTTTGCTTTACTACCTCACCACCGTGGGTTTCCCAATCTTCGCCCATCAAGGGCGCTAAGAAGGCAGCCATTTCTCCTTCCGTTTCAAAACTACTTCCGTATTTAGCAATGACTTCTTGAGGAATTGTGTAGCCCTCTGTCTTTGCAAAAGATTTTTCTTCCAATGTATACGTAGCATTGAAGAAAGAAAATGCCAAAACAATCATGGATACGGCAATTCCAGCAACCCCTCCCGAAAGAAGAGGTTTACGACCCAGTTTATCAATGAACAAAATGGCGAGTATGGTAAACACGAGGTTTACCAAACCCACGAAAATGGCCTGAACATAAGAGGCGTTGGTTCCAATACCACTTTGCTCAAAAATCATAGGTGCATAGAAAAACACCGAGTTAATCCCTGTGATTTGTTGAAGTACTGCCACTACGATCCCAATGGTGAGAACGAGTTTGAGAGAGGGATGAAACAAGTCCCCAAATCCCACTTTGGATTTATTGGAGTCTTCTTCTATGGCTTGTTGAATGGTTTTGATTTCTTCTTGAGCCTGGTTGGAATCTGTAAATCTGCTGAGGATAAGCGCTGCTTCTTTGTTCTTTCCTTGCATCAGGAGCCATCTTGGAGAACGGGGCACCAAGAACAATCCAAAGAAATAGGCTATTGCTGGGACGGCTTCTAATCCCAACATCCAACGCCATGTGTATTTATCAATGCCAAGAGCGGAAACCCATGCCTTTCCAGAGTCGCTCCATTCTAAAAGGAGGTAATTGGTATAAAAGGCCAAAGAAATACCGATGACAATATTGAGTTGGTTGAAGGAAACCATGCGCCCACGGATTTCTGAAGGTGCAATTTCTGCAATATACATAGGAGCTAAAATCAAAGAGGCTCCAACTCCTAAACCACCAATCATTCTGGCGATAACCAACGCAGTATAACTCGGAGCCAAAGCAGAACCTATGGCAGAAATGGCATATAAAATAGCTGCCCATCGGAGAACGCCTCTGCGGCCGTAGCGCTCAGAAAGCGGACCTGCCGCAAACATCGCAATGGCCGCCACAAGGGTCAAAGAGGAAACGGAAAATCCAAGTTCTAACTCCGTAAGGCTAAACTCTTCTTGAATAAACGAATTCACCCCAGAAATTACTGAGGCATCAAAACCCATTAGTAACCCACCGAGGGCTACAATTAGGGCTGTCATGGTTAATAAGGTCTGGTTGCTCTGTTTCATAGGTCAGATTATAGCGGTCTGTATTCGAACTTTTGAATGATCATCTCGTGACGCAAGGGGAAGAAAGGTCCCTCGGGTCCGTTGACCAACCACAAGTTCATTCGGGCATTGGTAGTATTGCCTGGGCCAGGAATGATAATTGGATCCGATTGCATGTTGCCTTCGAACTTGATTCTGGCGGGATTGTTTAGGTCAAAACTCCACTCAGCCTGCGGAGGCCCTGCTCCATAGTTTGGCCCTTCCCAACTTTGCCAGGTAATCAAAGTATCTGTCCATGTAAAGGCATGTGTGCTTACACCGACCCATTTACTGGGTTCCACAACAGGTTTGTCTACGCGTTCCGGATTGTAGGGACCAAAGGCAATGGGTTGTACGCCATATTGAAGTGTATACGCTTCTTCGGCATCTCCCCATTTTGCAAACTCAATATCTACTTCTGAATTGGCTTCCTCTTGGAAGGTGTTGTTATCCCAGGTAAACAAACCTAAGACTATGTTCCTATCGATGTTTACAGGGTCACCTTGAATGGTCCAGATATACGTTCCATATCCCATGGTATCCAAAGAAATCACCTCCGTACAACGCCAGTTACCACTGCGTTCGGTAACGCTTAGGTGAAGGTATCCATCATCGTCGATAAAGACGTCATTGGGATGATCCGTAAAATAATTGGGGCCGGGGCCCAAAAGGGCATTGCTGTGTTTGATTTGCCACTTGCGTCCCGAGAAGTTGAGAATATCTCCTTCCCTTCCGTTAAAAGTGGGTTCCGATTGCTCGCAGCTCAAGAGCGCGAAAAGCACAGGAATCATTAATATCATTTTCTTCATCAGTTCTCTCTTTTTGGTATGGGCTATTGGGTTAGCTCGGAGGTATTTGAACCACTGAGCATTTGAGATTACGGGGTCATTTCTTTAGAAACACCACCAATGATTTCTCCCCAAAGTGCCGGGTTTTGATAAAATCCATCTACTGCAGGATTGTTCCAACGAACTTGTTTTGTCCTGCTCTCCATATTTCCATGATCAATCGCCAACTCCAGTCCATACAGTTGTCTTGCTTCCCAAGGCTCAATGCCCAAGGCGGCAAAGGGAATTTTGGCTTCCACGAGATATCCCGTAGAAGTCTTTTGTGTTTTGATTTCGGCTCCTTCTACGGGGGCTTCTTTTCTCCAATTCCAGACGGTAGGAATGTCTCCTAAACCAATTCCAAAATGTTGATCCGTAGAACGATATAGTGTTCTCCTTGGATTGACATCCCAACGAGAAGAAAAGGCAAATTCCAAGGCGTCTCCATTAAAGATATCTCGGTACGATTGACTGTTTTGTAGCGGGGTGTCATCAGTAACCTCTGCGGCAACACATAAGTACCCGTCCATTACACCTAACCACATGTAGTCTTCTCCTACTTTAGCAGGTGCCCAATTCCAAAAAACATCGCCTTTTTGCCCGTCTACTACAAAATCTGCGGGATTTAGCTCTGCGTATTCATAGCGCTTTCTAAATCCACCCTTGTACTCCACCAAACGGATTTCATCCATAAACAGCTCTCCGTCAGCTTCGAATTGAATGAGAATTTGTTTGATGTTTCCGGCATCCGCGTCTTGTTCATCCCAGTTAAATTCTGAAAGGGGAAGTTCTATACGTGTCCATTCTGTAGTAACGGCTTCGGCTTTAACGGCATTGGCAGAAACTCCCAGCCATGCTTGTGATCCTGAGAAATCCTCCAATGCCATAGCCCATGGCAAACTTGGCCTAGAGCCTTCCAACATGCGAACATAAAACTCAATGGCTCCGGTATTTTTGATTTCCGAAAGGTCTTTGCCCGTCCAGTTGTCCCAACCAAAACCCATACCCAACCAAGGGCAACCGATAGCGTTTTTGTCCCATTTGAGGTGAAGTCCTAACTCCCCTTGGTAGGCAGCGGCCTCCGTAGTATTTACACTGAGACAAGGATCGCTTTTGGTAAACCAAATTTCAGAGGTCATGTAATCGGCATAGATTTCACTGGAGGCGTGAAAGACCGTGTCATTGGGATTCGGAACATCTACATAGAGTTCGTTTTGCTTGAGGGATACACATCCCCAAAGCCCCCAAAAGAGCACAGCAATTACTGTTATTTTTCCAATGGACTTCGTCATAATTCCTAGGGTTTAGGGTTCAAGTGGTCCATTTTCGGTAAAGATCATATGATCCATGTAACTTCTAGAATACCCGGAAGAAGGATCGGCCAAGAACAACATGGAGACTTGAAGCAATTTATGCGGCTCGTGGATTCCGTTTCCTGCAGGATCCGCGGGTGCACCATTGACCAAGGTCGTCATATCTGAATATCTCATGGAGACTGTATTCCAATCGTTATTTATCCCTTTCAATTCAATACTGTACATATCTTCCGTGGCATCTTGGAAAATTCCATCGCCATTTTCATCCTCTCTAAATTGAAAGAGAATGATTTCATTGGTTATGCCTTCAGGCTTGGACAACATGACATTGAAGTATACGTTGTCTGCGTTTTCGTTTAGTGGGAAAGCAGTTTCGCCATACGCAGAGGCGGGAAAATCAATCAAACCAATGAGGTAATCAAAGGTCACTTCACCTCCCATATCCCAAAAGTGATATTGCTCGGCGGCAGTATCTGCCTGTACAATCCCAAAACTCATGTTGGCTCCCGATTGTGCGAATACCGTCCAACCCGAATTCACACCACTTTCAAAATCCGCTACGCGGAATCCGGCGTCGTACTTGGTACTGTCTATAGTGATTCCCATAATGGTATCTCCATATCCCTCGTCGGGAACCGCGATGTAAGCCCAACAAATTTCTTCCTTGAACATGGGAAGTTTAGTGGTGGTTCCCGTCCAAGCTCCGTTGGTTTCATCCACTAGTTTAGACATTCCGGTAAGTACTTTTTCAGCACCTGAGGTTTGTCCTATTACGTGAATCTCCCAGTCTACGGGCTTGCTAAATCTCGCAGAAAAGAGCACCGACTCTCCCACTCCAAAATCTACACTGGATCGAGAAGCGGCGAAGTCTTCGAGCACCGTGAACTCTCCATACAATTCAGAGAGGTTAGGTCCTAGTGTTTCGGTTTCTCTTTCACATGCAAAGAATGCAAAGACAGAAAGAGCAAGTATTCCAAATTTTTTCATCGAATTATCCATAGTGAATTCATTAAAATCTCATGGTAAAGAACAAGTTCCAAGTATCTATAGTGTAAGGAAGCGTAGTCTGTAACTCATCCTTCCACGCATAGGTTTGCCACATTAAGCGAATGGCCGTCTTTTCTGAGAATGAATATCTCAGTCCCGCCCCAGCGATATCTTCTGAATAGTTGATATCGTATTCTGTGAAATCAATAATTTGAGAATAGGCATTTCTCTCTTCCACCAAGGTGAAACCGTCTGACTTCCAAGTTCTATACTCACCAATAACGTCTAATTTACCAATAATAGTGGCTTCTAGATTGAATACAGAAAAAGAAGTAGACAGATCAATGTCTTCAAAGACCTCACCTCCACTTCGAGAGCTCATTTGTTGTCCTACTCGACCGGAGATGGAGAGTACTCTCTCTTCCCAACCCATCATGGGTGCGATATTCAATTTAGCCATCACAGACCCTGTGGTGTATCCCGTTAGGAGGTTGGTACCCTCTCCGATGATCTGTGTACTAAAATCTCCATCGGCTCCCACTTCCCAACGATTACTGGGGTCAACATACTGAACCTCAGCGTTAAAACCTCTTCGGTTGGGAGTGGCTATTCCGTAGGGGTTGGCATTGTCGTATCGCGGGTCGTACGTCATAAGTCCCGCTACAATCTGGGCTTGATACAAAGAGGCGTCTCTACTCAAATCTAACAACCCAAAGTTTCTTAGGTTCTGTGCGTTACCGTATCTCTGGTAAGCTTGCGGTGCACTTTGGTAGTTGATTCGCATGGTTTGAGAACCTGCACTTCTAAAGTTGGGACCTACTTCCCTAAACCCGGCCTTAACCATTAGCCCTGGCTTGGGAGCTACCCATTTAAGAGTTACGTCGTAGAAGAAGTCCTCTAATACAGGAGCGGCAGCATCTCCTTCCCATTGCATAGTAGATTGCCCTGCTTCTAATCCCAAAGAAAGTCTAGACTCACTGATATCATAACCCAATTCTAAAGACCCGGTTGCTACAGGGTTTCTCAAGAAAATGGTGCTATTACTCGTTCCTTTGAAGTCGTATAGGTTTACGTATTGTCCTCCAATTTTTAAGAAGTCACTCTGTACCAAAACCACACTACCTCCACTGTAAAGCCTGTCATCCTGTGTATCAAAGTTACTGGGACGGATGCGTGTAGTAAAGGCATTGAATTCCATTTCTTGAATAAGGCTGCTGAATTCTAATGCGAAGTCAATGGCAGCACCCTGTTGACGCCAAGTTTCATCGGGCGTGTAGAACAGGTCGTACTCAATTTGCTCCAAGGGCACTCCGGTGATCTGACCTGCGTACTTGTTGACCAACGATCCTTGATTGGAGAAGGTGTAAGGGCTCAATTTATAATTGATATCTCCCAATTGGTACTTCAAGAAATCGGCAATAATTCCCTTGATGTACAACTGACGAACGTCAAAGGTTACACCGGAACCCCAGAATCCTCCATAGTCATTTCTAACCCTTACCATTCCTTGGATAAGTAGATTCTTGTTGGGCTGAATATTTACCCCCAAGTCCACCATGGCGTGACCGGACTGGAGTTTTCTAGCCGTAGTGGTGTCATTTTCTGTTGAGGCCTTATAGTCGTCGCCGTACATAATGCCTCGGGCTGCACCGGAAACCCAAATCTTTTTGTCCTGTGCAAATGCTGACTCCATCCCCGTCAGGATAAAGACCAAAAGCAAAGGTATTTGTAGATATTTTTTCATCTTAAAATTGATTTTTGCAGAATTCATTGTGGCTTAGAAGATTACTTTCAGCTCAACGCTGGTTTCTTGTCCACTAAACCGGTCTAACTCGTAACTGGTGTCTTCAAAGGAGAACCAGCGGTGTCGGACAAAGAGTCCTGCGTTTCTACCTAGACTTACGTCAAAGCCAACTCCTATTCCCCATCCCGTTTGGTTCAAGGGTCGTTGAGTGATTTCGTCGACTTCCGTCTGATAGTTACCCAAGTTTCTCTCATACCCTAAGTAGGTATTGATGAACAATGGGTCGGCTAATTGATAGTACATCTCCAATTCTGAATTGTACTGTCTTAGGTAGGCACCTTCTGTGAAGTCGGGCAGAACGGTCAGATTGGGCTGTGCTGTATTGTATCTCCCAAGGAAGAAGGCGTAGAAGTTTCTATATCCAATTTTGGTTTTGTACTTGGCGTGTACCTCAAGATTGTTGAATTTCTTTGGGTTTACAGAGAAGCCAAGGCTGTCATCCGTAACGATTACCTTTTGGTAGGCATCGCGGTATACCTTGTCGTAGTTTCCGTAAGGACCTACATTTTGAGGGAAGTTCCAGCGGTAGAATCTCGAACGCGTCAATTGATTGACAAAATGCGAGAATGTTATTCGGTTTTGAAAGGCTTCTATTTCTGTTGCCACACCGTACCCAAGGCTTATATTAAAATCACCCAACCTAAAGGCAGTATTCAAATTAATCCCCGTTCGGTTGTTGGTCATTTGGCCTAACGAAACCATGGAACTCGAGAAGGGCGTCAAAACCCCTGAACTCTGCACTCCACTTCCACTCCCCGGTTGATCGACGATGGCCGACTCAATAATGGCAGTATTCCAAAACACTGCGTTGTTGTTTACAACGTATGGGCTGATTCTGTAGTAGTGAAGCTCCACCGGAATCTTACTAACCTTGGGAGTCGTCATCACCTTTGCAGTAATGGCTTCTCCCCATGGATAATCGGAAATGGGAGAGATGTATCTTCCCGTACCCCCTTCTAGGTGAAATTGAAATCCTTCTACAATGCCTCGCCATTCTAAGGTGAACAGGTTAAAACCCAGTTCTAATGTGTTTAGGCTATCTGCCCAGGTGGTGTTGTTTAGCGTGTTGAAGGCGATGTAATCCTCATTCTTGTAATTCTTTCGAATCTTTCCTCCATAGGTTACGTTGGGAATGGTTAAGAATCCTCCGTTGAGTTCCGTCTTTCCGTAGAGAGCGGCAAAGCTCCAATCGTCAGGAAGATTAATCCCTTCCACAAGTGCCCCCGTGATGGCGCGCTCACCCCAACGAGTATCTTGGTAAACGGCCCCGTTCTGGTACATCTGTTCGTAACGAATTCCAATATCCTTTCCGATGGGATCCCATGGATTTCTCTCCGTTAAGGTAAAGCGGTTGTATCCTCTAAAGCTTCCCAAAGTCAGGTCTGACATTGAGAACCAGTGAATCCCCCCTACTCTTACATTAAAGGTTCCGTACTCCGTAAGGAAAGAACCGTAGAGATTGAGCCCTAGGTTAAGCCCTAGATTAGCTCCCAGACGGGTTCCTGCAAGAGGATCCCAAACCGAGGGACGAGAAGAGGTAGGAACTTGAGGGTTGTAGGTCGGGGCAATGTTACCTTCTAAGAACTGGAACATGTAGATGTCAAATCCCCAGGCAACTTTCTTATTGGGCCTACCCGATACGTTTACTAATAGGTTTGGCAGTTGGCTATCGTCACCAATAAACAGCGTACGGTCTTGGGTAACCGCACCCGAATTGGGATCTAGTATGTAAGGATTATCCATTTGCAAATGAGTTGCAAAAAATCGATAAAACCCATCGGCTTTGATCTGATAAATTTCAGGATCTTTTTCTTTGGGAAACGCTCCTCTTCGCCATTCCAAAACGGCATTGGTATCGAGGGACTGTCCATGGGAAGTCAATCCTATCATCAGAAGCACAACCGCTCCGAGCCAACCTAATTTTAGGTTAGGAAAATTCATACCATATAATCATAATTAATACTAGTAACAAGATGGTCAAAACCCGATTCGTATTGGTTCCGCGCAAGCTTGACCAAGAGTTCAGGGTGGTTTTTTCTAGGGCTTCTGCAGATGGAGCAGTTCCCAATGTACTCACACCAATAAGCACCCCGCTGCACAATACAAAGAGCAGAAGTGCAAAGTGTAAGAAGTTCATATCTACAAACCAGGCAAAGGCAGGTAACAATTGGGGATCAACCATCTCTAACACCAATCTCAATGCACCTAAAAATGCTCCGGTTAACAAGGACCACTTGGCTCCTTTTGCATTCAATTTTTTATACGTTATTCCCAGTAGGAATACCGCCGCAATGGGCGGCGAAATGTAGGCTTGTATACTTTGTAATTTTTGAAAGAGTCCTCCTTCGATGAAACTCAGACAAGGAACCCAAAGGAGTCCCAAAACCACCAAAACACCCGTTGCCAGTTGACCGGTCCTCACCAGTTCTTTCTCAGAGGCTTGGGGTTTATATTTTTTGTAGACGTCAAATGTGAAAAGGGTTGAGCAGGAATTAAACACAGAACTCAAACTAGACATCAACGCCGCCAACAATCCAGCCACGACCAACCCTCGCAATCCAGTTGGCAATATTTGCATGGTCATTACAGGAAGCGCCGAGTCGTATACGGTTTTTCCATTTTCAGTCGGGAATACCAACTGTGGGTTTTCTCCAACACTCAATGCATAGGCGATAACTCCAGGGATCACGAACAAAAAGAGAGGAAGCAATTTTAAAAAGCCAGCGAACATGGTTCCCTTGCGAGCGGTAGGAATGTCCTTAGCGGCCAAAACTCTTTGAACAATGAATTGATCCGTACACCAATACCAAACGCCAAGAATAGGAGCACCTAAAAGAACTCCCGTCCAAGGAAAATCGGGATCTTCCAGTGACCTCCACAAGCTCAAATAAGAATCATCGGTTTTGGCTACCACTTGATCCCAACCTCCCACAGCTTCCAATCCATAAACCGTCAAGGCAATGGAACCTCCAAGCAAAACAAAGAGTTGAATCATATCGGTGTACGCCACCACTTTGAGCCCTCCAAACAAGGTGTACAAACCCGTGAGTATCACAATCACAAAGGCGCCGGTCCAGAAATCTATTCCCAAAAGTGCTGTAAATACTATTCCACCTGCCGCAATGGTGATGGAAATTTTGGTGATTACGTAGGATACAATAGACACCCAAGACAGGTACCCACGAGACCAAGAGTCATATCTCTTTTCGAGGAACTCTGGCATGGTAAACACACCACTCTTAATGTAGAAAGGAACAAACAACCACCCCAGAAGCAATAGCATAAAGGCAGCTAAAATTTCAAATTGAGCTGCAGGAAAATCTCCCGAAGCTCCTGCTCCTGCCAACCCCACCAAATGCTCTGATCCAATGTTAGAAGCAAAGAGCGAAGAACCCACAATGAACCAACCTAGATTCCTTCCTCCAAGGAAGTAACCCTGAGATCCCAACCCCTTTTCCTTTCTATCCTTGAGAATGAGGTAAATCCCAATGGCGAATATGGCGGCAAAGTAGGCCCCTATCACCCAAAAATCTAAATGGCTCAATTGCTTAGACATGCCGATACTATTCCTCTCCGTTGACTTCTAGAGACTGTTTCTTAAATCGAACGGGACGGCTGGGTGGATCGTCAGCCGTTCTAGGCATGACGTAAAATGGAATGTTGGCGTAGGCTACTCTGTCCTCTTGGTCAGTGACATAGACAAACAGACGATAGGCGCCTTCTTCATTGGGGGCTCGAATTCTCACCGAGTTGTCTCGGCGTTTACTGAGAACTCCTAGAACAGGCGGAATGGCGTCCTCAAAGTCCCCCCCAGCACTTTGAGCTACACTCTCGGTGTAGACATACCATTCTACCTTTACACGTTTACTATCCTGATCTTTAAAACTCAGGGTCGCTTCATATTTATCTTCAGATTTTAAATAGATACTCTCTACTCCTTCTTTTCCATCAAGTCGCATACTATCAATGGACGGCGCCAGATTATCTGGTTGCTTTCCCTGCCATGCGATGTACAATTTATCCAAAGGTTCCGTGGCTTTTCCATCCGGAGTAAACAAGCCGTACCACGTAGCTGTGGTCTCTTGTTTTTGTCCCCATAAGAAAACGTAGGACCCCACGCATTTGGCGTCATTAGAAATGTACTCGGTATATCTCTTGTTGTAAGAAGCGGCTTTTTCTGTACTGGTTTGCTCAATGGGAGCACCCCATTTTGTTTTAGCAACCTCCCAGTGACCATTGGGACCCCACTCAGAAATCAAATAAGGACCTTTCCAACCAAACTTTCTGATGTTGCCAGGAACTTTCCACAAATCTCCATAGGTGTTGATACCGTATATATCTAGATCGGGAACTCTGGTTTTTATTTCATGAACTTCATTGGAGTCCAAACCAGCGGTAACGGTGGAGGTTGGATGATTAGGATCGATCTCGTGAATCATTTTACAGACATCCTGTATAGCATCCCAAACCTTGGTATTAGAATAGAATAGATCAACTTCATTCCCTACCCCCCACATAAGAAGTGCAGGATGGTCCTTATACTTTTCAACAATGGCTGTAAAGCGATCCAATTGCTTTTTAACAGCGGCTTCGTCATTATAATCAAAACCGTGTCTTTCGTGTTGAACCCAGAGACCAAACATAACGGTTAGTCCTTTTTCATGAGCGGCGTCTAAAATCTCCTGAGCGTCCTCAGCGGACCACGTGCGAATGGAGTTACCCCCTAAGTACAAAAGCTCATCCAAGTGATCATGACCGCCAGCACCTCTTATATAATAGGGCTCACCGTCTCTGAGAAGTCCAAAGCCTTGGTCAGTAGAAACAACTTCCACCTTCACGGCTTGAGAGAATACTAATTGGGCAGTAGAAAAAACCAAAAGGACTAAGGGTAATAATTTTTTCATAAGCTAGAGATCTATTGAAAAGCCCTTGGCTTTTAATTCTGAATACTTTTCTTCATCAAATGAATACAACCTCGCAGGTCGATGAGGCACATCCTTTTGATACTCATTTAGGTCCTTCAATATTTTAGTGCTGAGAATTCTCTTTCTAAAGTTGGCCTTGTCGTACTTGGAACTCAAAATAGCTTCGTACAATTCCTGAAATTCTGCCAACGTAAATTTCTGCGGTAACAACTCGAAACCTATTGGCTCCTTTCTCACCTTGTCTTTGAGGATATTGTAAGCATCATTTAAAATTCTGTCGTGATCAAAAGCCAAAGGCGGGCATTTATCAATAGGAACCCAATACACGCCATCTGCCCAAGCAGATGCATAAGGATCGTGCTTGGCAATGTCAATAATGGAATACACTCCAGTAGTTACTACACGCCCAGCGGGGTGCCTATCTACTTCTGAATACACTTTTGTCTGCTCTATCAAAGGCCTGTCGATTCCTGTCAAGTCCTTGAGAATTCTTCGGGCAGCTACTTCAATGGTCTCATTTGGATACACCAAATCACCTGGCAATGCCATTGCCCCTTTAAACGGCGTAACCCCTCTTTGGATTAAAAGAACCTTAAGTTGTTGTTGATGATATCCAAAAACGACAGAATCCACGGACAACCCAAACTGAAAGAACTTATCGTAAGGGATCTCGTAATAAGGAATCGAGAATTTTGAGCCTTGCTCGGGATTAAAAAGAATGTCGTCTTCTTTCACAGGGAAGGGATTTAAAATTTGGTTTTGACTCCTCCAAATATATATAAATTTTTGAGTAATAGTAGTTCTAACTAAAAGTATTTTACTAACCACCCGCCGTATAGCGCTGATTTACGGGCTTTTACGTATTTTTATCGGGGGCTTATTGTTTTTTTAACTAAAAGGACTATCTTTGACCAGAATCCATTTACATGTAATGTTGAATTGGTTACATCCGTAACCATCTGTACATTTCAATTCATAACTAAGAATCTAATATTAAACCAGATGAAGAAAATTACTTTTATTCTTGCGTTGTTTAGTGTCTTCTTCTCGTATGGTCAGTCAGACACCATTACGTTCCAGGTAGACATGAACAACTACACGGGCACATTTACTACTGTGCACGTAAACGGTACCTTTAACTCCTGGTGTGGCTCATGTAATCCCTTATCGGATGCTGACCTTGACGGAGTATGGGAGGTCGCCCTTCCCCTTACAGCAGATACTATTGAGTACAAGTTCACAGTTGACGGCTGGTCGGCCCAAGAAAGCTTGACTCCAGGTTCTCCATGTACAGTAACTAACGGAGGTTTCACCAACCGCTCTTTAATTATCAGTGGAAACCAGGTGCTACCCGTTGTATGTTGGGAATCTTGTGGTATTTGTACCGTTTCAACAAAGGCTCAAATCGACATGCCCATCACATGGGAGGATACGGCAACCGTAGATTACACGGTAACAGATTTTGGAGGAGCCATTTCAACATTAGTTGTTGACCCCACAAACTCAGCAAACTTAGTATTAAAGAGCGATAAACCATCCACGGCACAAGGCTGGGGAGGAACGACTTTAGGAACTGCTTCAGGGTTTGCAACCGCAATTCCTTTCGCTGCCGGAAATACCGTTATTAATGTAGACGTTTGGTCTGCTGATACCGGAATTGCTGTAAGATTAAAAGTTGAAGACGCCTCTGACCCTACCATATCAGTAGAAACTGAAGCCTTTACCACAGTCGCTGGAGGTTGGCAGACGCTTTCATTCGACTTTAGCAATCACGTCACAGGTACAGCGGCCATTAACTTTGCCAATACCTACGACAAAATGAGCATCTTCTACAACTTCTTGGTTGTACCGACTGCAACAGAAACCTACTACTGTGACAATATCATGATGGGAACCGGTGGCGGTGGAGGCCCAACGTTGGCTCAAATCGACATGCCCATCACATGGGAAGACACGGCAACCGTAGATTACACGGTAACAGATTTTGGAGGAGCCATTTCAACATTAGTTGTTGACCCCACAAACTCAGC
>CBFHSF010000002.1:237324-249093 GCA_965658445.1 uncultured Schleiferiaceae bacterium
CAAACTTAGTATTACAGAGCGATAAACCATCCACGGCACAAGGCTGGGGAGGAACTACTTTGGGTACCGCCGCAGGTTTTGCTACAGCCATTCCATTCTCTGCTGGAAACACTACCATTGATGTAGACGTTTGGTCAGCTGCTTCTGGAATTCCAGTAAGATTAAAAGTAGAAGACGCGGGTGACCCCACTATATCAGTAGAAACAGAAGTAATGACTACGGTGGCCGGAGGATGGCAAACACTGTCGTTTGACTTCAGCAACCACGTATCGGGTACGGCAGCTATCAATTTCGCCAACACCTACGACAAGATGAGTATCTTCTACAACTTCCTAGTGGTACCCACCGCAACAGAAACGTACTACTGTGACAATATTGTCATGGGATCTGGTGGTGGAGGCGGTGGTCCTACATTGGCTCAAATTGACCTTCCCATTACTTGGAACGACACAGCCACTGTAGATTACACCGTAAGTGATTTTGGAGGAAACGCATCTATGGTAGTTGTGGATCCTACCAACGCTACCAACTTGGTTCTTCAATCAGACAAATCAAACACTGCTCAAACATGGGCAGGAACTACATTGAGTACTCCAGCAGGTTTGGCAACGCCCATTCCCTTTGGATCTACTTCCATTATTACAGTAGACGTATGGTCCCCTGATTCGGGAATCGCAGTAAGACTAAAAGCTGAAGATGCAACTGATCCAACAATTTCTGTTGAAACGGAGGCAACACATACCATGGCAGCAGGATGGCAAACACTGTCTTTTGACTTTGCCAATCAAGTTCCTGGTACAGCTGCGTTGGATACAAACAACACGTACAGCATGCTATCTATCTTCTACAACTTTGGTGTAGACGGAGCGACGGCTGGTGCCAAAACATATTACTGTGACAACGTAATGATGGGTTCTGGTGGCGGAAATCCTACAGGAACTTACAACATTACCTTTAGAGTAGACATGAACAACTACATGGGAACATTCACAACTCCAGAGGTGAACGGTGACTTCAACGGATGGTGTGGAAACTGTGCTCCACTTTCTGATCCAGACATGGACGGAATTTGGGAGATTACCATTCCAGTATCTAATGACTCTATCGAGTACAAGTTCTCTTACGACAACTGGGCAGGTCAAGAAGCCCTGCAACCAGGAATGCCTTGTACTAAAACCACGGGTAACTTCACCAATCGCTTTATGCACGTAACTAAGGACACTATTTTGCCAGCAGTATGTTGGGAATCATGTGTTGACTGTGCGGGGTCACCTATGATGGTTAACGTTACTTTCAGAGTAGACCTTTCGGAATACACAGGAAGCTACACCGAGGTAAACCTCAATGGAACCTTTAACAACTGGTGTGGTTCATGTACTCAAATGATGTCTCCAAACAACGACTCAATCTACGAGGTAACCGTTCTGGTACCTGCAGATACAATCGAATACAAATTCACACTTGATGGCTGGACAACCGAAGAGCAGTTGACACAAGGGGACTTCTGTACCTTGACTACTGTAGACGGAGCAAATACATTTATTAATAGATTCTTAGTGCCCACCGCTGATACTACAATGCCAGCTGTTTGTTGGGAGTCTTGCCTCACTTGTAACACCATTGGTATTGACGAAGACGCATGGGCCAATAACTTGACCATTAGTCCAAATCCTTCAACGGGATTGATTCACTTGAATGCAGAGTTCAACACCATGAGTGATTTAGATATCAAGGTAACAGACATCCAAGGTCGAGTGATCTTCCAAGATGAAGTAACTACAGACCGTTTGGATCAAACCATTGACCTACAAGGAGTAGCCAATGGAATGTATATGATTCGCTTATCAAGTGAATTAGGTTCAGTGACTGAGAAAGTTCTTATAACACACTAATCTTTTCAATCCATCATCACTGATTAAGAAGGCCTCGCGAAAGCGGGGTCTTTTTTTTGAATGAATAGTGAGCTGTGAACCGTGAGCAGATTTTATGAAGGAACAAGGGAGCAGGAATGAAGATACTTTTACTAGAGTGGTGAGTGGTGAGTGGTGAGTGAAAATACTATTTACGACTTACTACTTACTTTCCCCCACAGGGGCCACACCCCTGTCCCCGGTCTCAAGCTAAAACTTTCCGGATAGGCAAGCCGTCATATAAACGCTTTCAGACGATACAATTCTCCTTTCAGTTTCCGGCAAAAACCAAAAAGACAGACTCGACTACAATCGATTGTTTTGCGACTATTTGATTTTCGGGTGGTAACTTGAGATGGGGCGGGCGTGGTACACGCCCCGGCTGGGGCATATTGAAACGGTTTCAACCGAATACAATTGATTAAATTACGCTTGGGAATTTCGATCGTCGTAAATTGAACTGGGGTGGTCCCGATTGTTATCGGGAGCAGATTCCCAGGCCTCCGCGTATCGAGCCGAGTACTATCGTTTGTAATCGAATATTAGTAGTGTTTGGTTTGGAGAAATTCCGAAATTCACACTGGGGTGGGACCGCTGGTCCCCACTCCCGACAACGGTCGGGACAGGTCCTCACCGCTCACTGCTTACTACTCACTCCCCCTACATCAACACCCCATTCTGGTCTGGCTTCATGGGTTGAAGATCAGTCTCCACCTCAACCAATTCCATCAAGTTGATTTCAATAGTGCGGGTCAAGGCAGACATGGGAATATCTGAGCCGCGATTCATGAAGGGGTCTTGCAAATAATAGGCGATGCGCTCTAACATGGCAAAGAAAAATGCCACAATCATACAAATCAGAATCACAAAGGGCCCCATAGAGAACAGCATTCCGTAGGGCAACATGAAGATGAAAATCACAATACCCATGTGGGTGTACGAACGGTATTGAGTAGGGAAAACTGTATTGTTAATTCGCTCACATTTCCCCATGTGATCACAGAGGTTCTTTAGCGTATGATCCATTGAAACCTGTTGGTAGGAATCAATTTTCCCTTCTTGCTTTAGCTGAAATAAAAGAGCCTCTTGCATTTTGAGAATCAAGTTATGAGCATTGCTCTTCCCCTTGAGACTTTGAAGTTCTTCCTCAGAGAGATGTCCTTTTAAATCACGAGTAGGATCCAATCCTCGAAGACTATCCTTTAATGCCTTACACCAAGCCACTTGATAATGTGCCATTTTGGCGATGGAAGCATCCATAGGAGAGCGCCCCATGTAACCCGTCATTTGACGAATCAAAGTTCTACTGTCATTGACAATTCCACCCCAAATCTTTCTTGCTTCCCACCATCTATCATAGGAAGCAGCCGTACGAAAACTCAAAAGTAGCGCTACTGCAAACCCAAGAACCGTAGCAATGGACATTTTGATATCCAAATACTCCATTTCAAATTCCTCATACGCGATATAAACCGCAACAACGTAGGGTAAATATATGAGCAACTGGTTCCTCGAGGCTTTAAAAATCGAGGTTAGGGACTTAAAGTTTCGTGTGTACATAGATTGTTTTCCAAGTTTGGTTTTCGGTTGAACAAACCGATTGATTGTCTACTTGGAAATTTACAACAAATCTCCCTTTATTTCACCATTACTTTCTCAACGGTAGACAATCCATTCTCGAAACCAACTTGCAGGAAGTACATACCAATTGGCAATTCAGAAACGGCAACAGTAGCTTCCTGATTGGATTCAAACGTTCCCGAGGCCACTACCCTTCCCAAGCCATTAATCAATTGGTACTCTGTCATCTGAACGTATTCAGAAGAAGACTGAATAGTCAATACATCATCGGCTGGATTTGGGAAAACCAATAAACCAGGAGCAGCCGGAGAATTCCATTCATCTACACTGATGATGTTGGTTTTTTGTGTGGTGTAAATTCTGTATTCGCCGGGAGCCAAGCTAAGGGTTGTATTGGGATCCGTAACATCCAATGAATCTCCAGAAAAGAATTCATACCACGTCCCCGTGTGTTGGAAGGCAGGGTCCACTGGCTTGGTAAAAACATCGAAGTTCCCCAATACCACAGCATCCATCTTGGAATCATTCAAGGGAATCGTCTTTACGCTTCCGCTGAGAGAATACGTGAAGTTGTCTGTATGGAAGGTTGAATATTGATTGCGCAAGGTGATAATCGCGCTGGTGATGTTATACAAGTCTCCTATCTGGCTCTTGGTAGTAATTCCACAAAATGGTCTTATTACACGTTCTACAAGGATCGTTGATAGAAATATCATATCCCAACTCAGAGAATTGATACAACATCTTGGGACCTGGAATCGTGTACGTAAATACAGAAACCAACGCCTGTCTTTCGAGCGCCGTTTGCAAATCCTTGCTATCATAAGATCCATTAGAATTTCCGTAGGTCAACGTCTTGTACATGACGCGCTCTTCATCGTGACTTTCAAAATAAGAAACCAAGTGAGGATCCGTCCAGTTTCTCTGCTTGTAAATTCCCCACTCAAAATTAGACTGAGGCGTAAAGCCCATGGCAGCTTCCTGATAATTGTGAGTTACATTCCCCCACAACATACATCCGTAGTCGGAGAGCTGAGTCTCCTCATTGTTATCCGCCCAATGCTCCAAAATAACATAGGCATCAGCATTGTGAGCCCAAACCGTGTCTGCCATTCTTTTGATAAGAGCTATACGAGTATCGTCATAGGCTACATCCCCTGTGTTGGTGAACCCTTTGGTAAAGTCAAAGCAAATTCCATCAATCTTATACTCGTCAATCCAGTAGGTATTGATGTGATCAACAAACTCTTTTACGATAGGTCGTTCGTGGTTGAAATCATTTCCCCAACAGTTGGGTGGGTGAGGACAAGTCACGTTAAACCAGGGATTGTCTGATGCGGGCTGATTGGCACCCGAGTCCCAATACATTTGTGCCATGGTAGACTGACCAAAGGCGTGATTGAGAACAAAGTCCATAATTACGGCAATCCCACGGCTGTGACAAGAATCGATAAACTCCTTGTACATTTCGGGGGTTCCGTAGTACTTATCCAAAGCCATGTGAAAAGAAGGATTGTAGCCCCAACTTTCGTTGTTTTCGAACTCGTTGTAGGGCATCAACTCAATGGCGTTAACCCCCAACCTTTGCAGATAATCCAATGTGTCTGTCAAAGACTCATAGCTGTGGTCGTGAGTAAAATCTCTGATCAACAATTCGTAAATAACCAATTCCTCCTTGGTAGGGGCTTGGGAAGTATTGTTGGCCCAAGTGTAATCTGTCTTTCCGGGGTGAATCAAAGTCACATGACCGGTCGTCAATCCCGTGGGGTAAGGATGCGGATTGGGATAAACATTAGAAGGAATATTGGGGTCGTTCCAAGGGTCCAAAATCAATTCAGAAAACGGATCGGCAATTCTTAGATTCCCATCGATATAATACTGAAAACCATATCTCTGATTGGGTGTCAAACCTTCAATATCTACCCAGAACTTCTAACCATTGGTAGACTTGTACATAAAGTGATTTGCGTTTGGCAACCAGTTGTTGAAATCTCCAATCACGTAAATATTTTCTTTTCAGGGACCGTGAATTTGAAGTCTTACCATCGAGTCATTCAAATAGGTGATTCCATCTCTTATACCTGCGGGAGGATCCAAAATCGTAACAGAAGGATTGGTCACAAAGTAAACGGTATCTCTTACCGTGGTGCCATTGTGCTCGGCTACCAACTCCACCAAGTGATTTCCGGCAGCTCCTGCTGGCTGGAAAAAGTCGAGTACAGTAACCCCCGTATCAGAAGCCGCCAACACACCATTGTCGTATACTGATAGAATGGCGGAATCATAAGAGGCTGCATAAATTTTTATGGAATCAGAAGGAGACAATGTTTGAGTAACCGATGGCGAAAAGAACTGCGCCAAGAAGCCTGCGCCTGCAGGGTAGACAGGATAGTAAATGTCTCCACCACTGGCGTCTCTTCCTACTACAGAACCATTTCCGTTTCTAAAAACAAACGCCAATTCAGTGACAGTAGGCGACCCTGTAATATTGTAAAAGGTAGGTATGTGATATTCAATCTTGTGAAGATTATTCCCCCGAGGGATCATAAGAACGGTAGGGTCGTTGGTTCCCCAGTTTCCTTGAACGTTTTGCCAGTTTCCGGCTCCACCTGCTACGGTTACAATTCCCGTGTGTGCCTAGACAGGAACAAATCCCGACAAGGCACCATTGCCTTCTGTCGCATCATAAATAATGGTAACCGTATCGTTTTGAGTTGGGAAGGCGGGATCTACAGAGAGAATCTGCGCCTTACCAGAAAACATCCCTAATAAGAGGAGAGAGAGTACTAATCTTTTCATGTCTATATGCAATCTAACTTTACACTATGACTTCTTCAAACCTTAGTGTAACTATTACACTTTCAAAAAATACAAATTAAATTAAAATGCGATTTGGATTACAAATATCGGTGTCAAACTCCTGAAACACAGAGTACTGCGTTGCACTTTTCGCATATTACTTTCAAAGTGTATCTTTACTGTGGAAAAATAGCAATTACCAAACCATGGCCAACGAGGAAAACCAGAACCAAGAAACATCGCAAGAAACATCGGGAAATTCTCAGAATTCTGAAAAATCAAACCAATCCAAGCGCCCACCCAAGCTCAATTGGAAGGACGCCGGAGATGGCATTTTATCTTCAATATTCAATTATTTGAATTTTCTCTCTGAGCTTCCCAATGACGTCCATGAAATTTTAGAAAAAGTCAAAGACGGCAAAATCACCCATGAAGTAGATTTCAAAAACAGTCATGACCTCGTCAATGGATTGCGCAACCTCGCCACTAAAATCGCCACGAGTATTTTCTTGGGCTTTTTATTGATAACGCTTGTTATCATTTTGATTTTTGCTGATTTTAGCCAAATCTGGGTTCAGGTGAGTATTTCTGTGATTTGTATCGCGTTACTTGCGGTGGGTTACAAAATGGTCTTTAGCGATAGGTAGACCAAGATTTTCTAAAGAACTTCCCTCCTCCCTCTATTGTGATCACGCCCAATTCGCCGTAAGGCACCTCTAGGCTTTCAACACCTTCATAGCGAAGTCTTCCAGATAGATCGTACCACTTCAATACGGCACCTTCCGACGCAAAGCGAATTCCCGTGGAAGTCGATTTCACTGAATAGTCTAAAGAGTACTTTGGAAGAGACACTGTGGGATCGGTTACTTTTACCGAATACACGAGCAGAAGACTGTCTTGATTCTGGGTGTTGTGAATCAAAAACTCCAAGTAAGCAAATCCCGTTTCTTCATTGTGGGTTACACCAATTACCATTTTTTGCGTGGAATCTCCCTTTAAAACAAAACCATCAGAATCTCCAGGAATAATGCTAGGATAGACAGAATCCGGAGTGGCCCAATTGACCACCCAATCGGTAGGTAATTTCCCATTGACGGAGTAGATCCATGTCAAATTCAAATCGGTGTTACCTGAATTGGTCAACTCCAAATAATCGTGCAGTGTGCCAAACGACAAGTCTTTATCTAAAGTCGCAGTGTCTTTACTCGTGGTAAAACTTTGTGATCTACCTGAATGGGAAAACACAAGGCAAAGGCTCAAAAGAAGAATATGTGGAAAGGAGACTTTCAAACTAGAATATTCCGTAGCTGTAAACAGCTCTTATTCCAAAATATCTATCGTTGGTTGAAGTGGTTCCCAACTCCTGAAAACCTTCCAGATTATCCACATTGGTAAAGTGATAAACGGCATCCAGCGAAATCATGGAATGCATACTCACTCTCCACTTCCATCCAAATCCCACCAAGAAATTGGTCCCAAAATAAGAGTTTGGATAAATGATTAAATCTGGAGGAAACGTAGTGTTTTTGGGAACCTGAGGAGAATAACTCAACATCCCGAATCCCAATTTTACAAAAGGAGTATTTTGGTTTCTCTGGTAAAACTTTCCAAATTTCTTGAAGTTAATGTCAGTAACCGCGTTGATTTGAAAGAGGTTGGCATTGACCTCATAGCCCCTATCCACGTTCTCGTGGTTGAAGTCGTGTCCGTTGATTTGACCAAAACCCGTTTCCATACCTAAAGACCAAATAGAATTGAAATGCCATTTGAGAAGAACCCCTGCCTGAGGCCTTACCTCTTGTAGGAAAGCATTGAAATCTCCCGTTGAACTAACGTCTCCCCTGTAATTCATTGTGCCCACATACGCTCCCAATTCGAGATACCTCAACGGCGACTGGGCATAAGTGTTACTTGTAAACAAAACGGTGAATGCCAGTGTGAAAATCTTTACCCAACTACCTTTCATTTCTGTGAAATATTAAATGGTTATCCGATGATTCGGCCTCGGCGAGGTAGTAGTCATTTTCTGCAAAACTCTTACAATCCTCTATAGAGTTAACGCGATTTTTGATCATCCAGTTGGCCATAACGCCTCGCGCTTGTTTGGCCCAAAATTGAACGACCTTAAAGTTGCCATTTTTTTCATCCTTAAAATCTACCTGAATAATGGGAATTTTTAGGTGCTTGGTATTGACGGCCTTGCTGTACTCCACAGAAGCCAAGTTGAGTATGGGTTGATTGAGTTCGTTGAAGTAATCCGAGAGTTTCCGCCCCCAAAATTGATATAGATTAGACTTTCTGGCGACAGTAATCTTTGTTCCCATTTCGAGGCGGTATGGCCACATGGGGTCTTGTGGCTTAAGAATGCCATACAATCCCGAAATAATTCTAAGGTGATCATCGGCAAAGGCCAAGTCTTCAGCATTCCATTTCTCTGCATCCAATCCTCTATAAACCTCACCGCTAAAGGCAAAAGCAGCGGGAAGAGCGCCATTTACATCTGCAAAATCTCTCTCTTGATTTCTTAGGTAATTCTCTTCAGCAATGGCATCACTAACCGAATGCATCTTCTTGAGAACGTTCTTTGACTTCTTTTTTAGGACGGCATCAATCTTTGAAACCTCATCAGAAAAAATAAGATCCGAACGGTTTGGTCTTCGAGAAGTATCTGCCGAAATAGATTTGGCAGGAGAGAGAATTGTAATCATAAAAAAAGCCCTGTTCTTAAACAGGGCTAATTTACAAAGTTGAAAGTAGTTTTCGGACTTACTCCTCTACTTTTACGGCAGCAGTTCTCACGTTGTTTTCGTAATTGATGTGGTAAAGTGCTTCACCGTCTGCGCTCCATACGAGCCACAGTCCATGTTTTTCTCCATCAACAAAAGAACCTTGAGATACTTTGTTTCCCTCCTCATCGAAGCGAACCCAAACTCCTTCTGCTTTCTCATTAACAAATGAGCCAATTTCTTTGAGCTGACCGTTGTCGTAATAAGTTTTTACTTGTGATTTCTCTCCGTCAATAACTACTTGTCTCTTGAGGACACCGTTGTCATAAACTTCTTCTTGGATATTTTGTGCGAACCCTTGGAATGCAAAGGCAAATGCGAATGCGATGGTTAATGTAAGTGCTTTCATGTCATATATTTTTTAAATCGGTCGATCAGTTTCATTCAGTTTTTTACTCCTGATTTTCTTTATTTCTCCGGCGAGTAAAACCAGAAAATCCTTTTCATCTGACCTTCCTGTAACTTCTAATTAATATGCAATTTACAAAAAATTAATTTAAAACCAAGATTTAGCAAACATTAAATTAACATTGGGGTAACATTAGAGCTTTTATATCTAATTTTTAGGCACCATCTTTGTCGTAGACCTCTAAAAACCAAACACGTGAAAATTCGATTATTCATTTTTTCTGCCCTTTTGTTAGTCGCTTGTAGCGGCTCTAAATCCATGTATAAGAAGGGCGTAAAGCTCGACGAAGCAGGAATGAAAGAAGAGGCTACCGTCTATTACATAGATGCACTCAAGAGAAAAGCCACCAATGTAGACGCTCAAATTGCCCTTAAGAAAACAGGGCAAATCGTCTTGGATGATTACATCTCTCAATTCCATCAAGAGTCAGCAATGGGACAGACGAGAGCTTCTGTCTACACTTATTTAAAAGCCGAAGAATTTGTTTCCCAGGTTCAGGATGTGGGGGTAAAACTCGAAATCGACTACATTCATCAAGAGGAGTACAAGAAAGTACTCAAGGGATATTTAAAGGACTTGTATACCCAAGCTCAAAATGACTTTGACCAGGAAGCCTACGCTTCGGCGGAAGCCAAACTCAAAGAAATCGCCACCCTCTACCCCGATTACGAAAACGTAGACGAACTTAGAAACTTAGCCTATGTCATCCCAGCGTACAAAAAGGGTTTGGGCTTTTATGATGAAGAAAAATACAGAAAGGCCTATGCTGAGTTCTCTTCTATTGAAGAAAGAGGTGGTTATCGAGACAGTAAAGACCTCATGGATATTTGTATCGAGAAAGGTCAGTATACCATTGGCTTGATGAAATTTGAAAACAAATCCAGAAACCGTGGTGTGGAAGAGGGAATTAGCTCCGCAATTGTACGAGACATCATGAATCTCAATGATCCCTTCTTAAAAGTCATTGACCGCAGAAATACCGAAGCTCTTCTCAAAGAGCAAGAGTTGGCCATGACGGGAACCGTGAGTCAACAAACGGCTGCCAAGGCAGGCGAACTTCTCGGCGCGAGGGCCGTTCTCAACGGATCCGTAGTATCTTCTGTTATTACTCCCGGCAAACTCAATAAGTCAAGCCGTCCAGGCTGGTTGGCTAAAAAAGTGAAGTACAAGGATTCGGAAGGCAAAACCAAAACGAGAACCGAATACAGCAAAGTATATTACTATGAATACGTTCAAACCAATGAGGTGAACATCGTATTTCAATATCAAATCATATCGAGTGAGACAGGGCAAATTTTGGTAACAGACATTATTGAAGAAACCCAAACTGATAAAATCAACTATGCCACCTTCCCTGGAGGGGATACTAGAAACTTGTATTCTGGTCAATGGACTGCACAAAACAAAAAAAATCCCGCAGATAAGGTATTCAACTCTTATTCTGCAAAGCGTAATTTAGATCGCATGCTCAGTTCAAGTCAAACCATTCAACCTACTACTAAGCTTTTGGAACAAGCCTATGAAACCATAGGTATTCGCGTTGCCAATAAGGTTAAGTCTATAACTACAAACTAAGATGAAATACATCTTTGCGACTCTTTCTCTATTTCTACTAACCGCCTGTGGTTCTAGCAAAAAAGCAGCCCGCGAGGAGGCTGAAAAACAAGCTCAACTGGAGGCAATGGCCCCCGATTGGACCAAGACCAAACCCATAGACAATGCGTATTACCACGGAATTGGCTTTGCGGTAAAATCGGGTCCAGACTATCTCTCCACCGCTAAGAACAACGCACTTAGCGATTTGGCGAGTGAGATTTCAGTAAAGATTGCAAGTTCCTCTATGCTTTTCCAAGTAGAACAAGACGACCGATTTAGGGAAGACTTTAAATCGAGAATTCAGACCACCTCTTTGGAGGCCGTTGAAGGATATGACTTAGTGGATAGTTATGAAGACGGTAGATACTATTACGTATACTATCGTTTATCCAAGGCTAAGCACGCGGCCATAAAAGAAGAGAAAAAACAAGCAGCTCTTGCAAAGTCTAAAGACTTGCAATTGGAAGCCGAAAGAATGATTGCATCTGGCGATTATGCACCTGGAATCATCACTCACATAAAAGCGATCGAAACCATTAAGGGGTATTTGGGAGAAACCCTCCAGACCGATTTCAAAGGAGAAAGTGTTTATTACGGAAATACTCTTGCTCAATTTCTGCGCTCCTCTCTTTCAGATATCAAGGTGATTCCCAATTCTGCTGACCTTGTAGTTAAGAGAGGTCAGTAC
>CBFHSF010000002.1:249192-348580 GCA_965658445.1 uncultured Schleiferiaceae bacterium
ATAGATTTTAGAATGGCTTCGTTTACTGTTGCTGATGAAAAACTCCTCCCCATTCAAAACCTTCCCATCTACTTTTACTACAGTGGCGGGAGACTTAAAGACAATAGTAAAAAGAGCAATCTCGAAGGTCAAGTAGGAATAGAAATTGGAAAGATCGAATCTAAAAACCCCAGAGAAACGTTAAGTGCCTACCTCGACCTCATTGAAATGGTTAAGGAAGCTACGGAGGACCCTCTAATTTCTCAATTGGTAGCCAAAATTTCCGTTCCCTCAGGCCAAATGGTAATAGAAATACAACCTCCTGTTGTTTATTTTTCTTCCCAAGAAAAAATAAATGGGAAGCCCTCCAGGACCGAATACCTAACCAATTCATTAAAGAGCGGATTTATTGGCGAAGGCGCCGCCGTGGGTAATTCCAAAAAAGGTGCCGACTTCGTTGTTGAAATCGATGCTAATGCTCAAAATGGATCCAACACAGGTAAATTCTTTTCCTCCACTCTCACTTCGACCGTAAGAGTCTACGATAAAAAAGGAGCGCTTATCTACTCCAAACAGGTCCAAGACATCAACGGCGTTCAGCTCAGTTACGAACAGGCGGCAGTAGACGCTTATCAAAAAGCGTCGAAAGAATACAGCCGCGCTATCTTCTTGGATATCAAAAGGAGATTATTCGAGTAAAACTTCTTTCAAATTTATTATGCATACATAATTATTTTCCTATATTTGGAAAGTAATACTATGATATGCGACCAGAAGAATCTATAGACTTTCACATTAAACGTACTTGGCAGACCATCTCAAAGATGTACAATGAGGTGGCTGGGAGATACGGTTCTACAATGGCAACCGGTTTTGTCTTGCTCAATATTGACAAAGAAAACGGTACACCGTCAACACAACTTGGACCCAAAATGGGTGTCGAAGGAACCTCGCTTTCTCGACTCCTCAACTCTATGGAGGAAAAGGGTCTTGTGGTTAGAAAACCCAATCCAGAAGACAAGAGAAGCGTTCTCATTTGTCTTACTGAATTCGGTATAGAAAAACGAGTTGACGCCAAAAAAGCAGTATACGACTTCAACAACCTCGTCCATGAAGCCATGGGAGGCGACAAAGTACAATCACTTATTAAAGGACTTGAAGAGATCAATGACCTCATTGTCTCTTCTAAAATGCAGAATCAAGAGATATGAACAAGACCATAAACAAGGCGGCGGTCTTGGGATCGGGAATCATGGGTTCCCGAATTGCCCTTCACCTCGCTAACAAAGGTGTAGAGGTTCTTCTTTTGGACATGGCGCCAAGAGAACTTTTACCGGCTGAAGAAAGCGCTGGCCTTACCTTGGACCATCCCAAGGTCCAGATGAGACTCGTCTCACAAAACTTTCAAAGCACATTAAAGGCAAATCCAAGTCCGGTTTACAACAAGAAATTCGCAAGTCGAGTTACGTTGGGAACCTTTGAAAACGACATGGAGAAAATTGCTGGTGTAGACTGGATTATCGAAGTAGTCGTTGAAAGATTGGACATTAAAAAAATCATTTTTGATCAAGTCGAAAAGTACAGAAAGCCCGGAACGTTGGTGACCTCCAACACTTCTGGAATTCCTATCCACTTGATGACGGACGGTCGCTCAGAAGACTTCAACGCCCATTTCTGTGGGACTCACTTCTTTAACCCTCCACGTTACCTCAAATTATTAGAAATCATCCCTACCCCACATACCAAGCCAGAGGTGGTTGACTTCTTTATGAGTTATGGAGAAAAGTACTTGGGAAAAACCACAGTACTTGCAAAAGACACTCCAGCTTTTATCGCCAACAGAGTGGGAATCTTTGGAATCATGGATCTCTTCCACCAAGTAAAGGAAATGGGCCTTACCGTAGAGGAAATTGATAAACTCACGGGACCCGTAATTGGTCGCCCTAAATCGGCAACCTTTAGAACTTGTGATGTCGTAGGTCTAGACACTTTGGTACACGTTGCCAAGGGACTTCACCAAGCCTGCCCACAGGACGAAAGAAGAGAATCTTTTGTCTTGCCAGACTTTATTGAAAAGCTCATGGCAGAAAACTGGTTGGGCGACAAAACCAAACAAGGTTTTTACAAAAAAGACAAGAGCTCTGGCAAGACAGAAATTCTTGCCCTAGACCTCAACACATATGAATACAAGCCCAAAGCAAGAGCAAAGTTTGCGGCTTTGGAAGCGTCAAAAACCATCGACAATCTCGCTGAGAGAATCAAGTTCCTGACCCTATTTAAAGACAGAGCCGGAGAATTCTACAGAAAGAGCTTTGGTGCATTGTTTGCCTATGTAACGCATAGAATCCCCGAAATCTCAGATGACCTCTTCCGCATTGACCAAGCCATGAAAGCAGGTTTTGGTTGGGAAATGGGACCCTTTGAATTGTGGGATGCCATTGGAATAGAAAAAGCGCTCAAGTTTATGGCCGACCAAGGTCAAGAGCCTGCCGCTTGGATTGAGGACTTCCTAAAGGCTGGAAACAAGTCCTTCTACAAGACGGAAGATGGCAAGCGCTTGTACTACAACAAAGACAATGGGGAATACACAGCCATTCCAGGAATGGAGGACTTTATCATCCTCGATTACATTCGTCCTACCAAAACGGTCTGGGAAAACAAAGAATCGGTTCTTACCGATTTAGGTGATGGCATTGTCAACTTTGAGTTCCGCTCCAAGATGAACACCTTGGGAGGCGGCGTGCTTTCTGGATTGAACAAGTCCATTGAAATCGCGGAAAAAGACTTCAAAGGAATGGTTATCGGAAACCAAGGCGCCAACTTCTCAGTGGGTGCCAACTTGGGAATGATCTTTATGATGGCCATTGACCAAGAATGGGACGAACTCAACTACGCCATCAAATACTTCCAAGATTCTATGATGAAGGTGAGATACTCCAACATCCCCGTTGTAGTGGCTCCACATGGAATGTCCTTGGGTGGTGGATGTGAAATCACACTTCACGCAGATGCCGTTCAGGCTGCCGCCGAAACCTACATAGGATTGGTAGAATTTGGAGTAGGAGTTATTCCTGGTGGTGGTGGAACCAAAGAGTTTACTCTTCGCGCTTCTGACGCCTACGTAAAAGACGATACCGAACTCAACACCTACCGAGAGAACTACCTCAACATTGGAATGGCAAAAGTGGCCACTTCTGCTGAAGAAGCCTTTGACATGGGTGTGTTGGTGAGAGGACGAGACCACTACTCTATGAACAGAGATCGTCAAATCAAAGACGCTAAAAACAAAGCCATTATGTTGTCTGACTTGGGGTATCAAAAACCCATTCAGCGCACAGATATCAAAGTTCTCGGAAAACAAGCCCTAGGGATGTTTAACGTAGGAGCTCACCAAATGGTAGAAGGACGATTTATCTCAGAACACGATGAAAAAATCAGCCAAAAGCTCGCATGGGTTATGGCCGGTGGAGATCTCTCTGCCCCTACTCACGTTTCTGAGCAATACCTATTGGATCTAGAAAGAGAGGCCTTCTTGAGCCTTTGTGGAGAGCGCAAGACGCTTGAGAGAATTCAACACATGTTAAAAACGGGTAAACCCCTAAGAAACTAGAACTCATTATGGAAGCTTATATAATCACAGGATATAGAACCGCGGTGGGTAAGGCCCCAAGAGGAGCCTTTAGATTCACCCGTCCCGATGACTTGGCCGCCAAAGTCATCCAAAGAATTATGGAGGACGTTCCCAATCTCGACAAGGAGAAAATTGACGATGTCATTGTGGGAAACGCCATGCCAGAAGCAGAACAAGGACTAAACGTCGGTCGATTGATTTCATTGATCGGTCTTCAGACAGACAAGGTTCCCGGAGTAACGGTAAACAGATACTGTAGTTCAGGAATTGAAACCATCGCCATGGCTACGGCCAAGATTAAAACCGGAATGGCTGATGTCATTATCGCCGGAGGTGTAGAATCCATGAGTTACATCCCCATGGGAGGATTTAAAGTAACTCCCAATTACGAAGTGTCAAAGCACAACCCCGATTGGTACAACAACATGGGGTTAACTGCTGAGGCCGTTGCAGAGAAATACAATATCTCCAGAGAAGACCAAGATGCCTTCGCTCTAGCGTCTCACCAAAAGGCCTTAAAGGCGATTGAAACTGGAAGATTTAAAGATGATATCGTACCCATTGAAATCGAGGAGACTTTCCTAAACAGCAAGAACAAGAGAGAAACCAAGAAATATGTGGTTGATACAGACGAAGGCCCAAGAGCAGACACCTCTGCTGAGCGATTGGCCAAGTTGCGCCCTGTATTTGCTGCTGGAGGCTCTGTAACCGCAGGAAACAGTTCTCAAACATCAGATGGGGCTGCCTTTGTACTTGTTGTAAGTGAAAAGGTGGTAAAAGAATTGGGCTTAAAGCCGAAGGCAAAGCTCATTTCTTACGCAGTAGCAGGAGTAGAACCGCGCATTATGGGTATTGGTCCCGTTGATGCCATCCCCAAGGCATTAGAACAAGCCAATCTAAAACTAGAGGACATCGATTTATTTGAACTCAATGAAGCCTTTGCTTCTCAGAGTTTGGCAGTCATCAGGACCCTCGGATTGGACACAGAAAAATTGAACGTTAACGGAGGAGCCATTTCCCTAGGACACCCATTGGGTTGTACCGGAGGAAAACTCACCGTTCAACTGCTCAATGAATTAGAAAAGAGAAATGGCAAGTACGGCATGGTGACCATGTGTGTGGGAACTGGACAAGGTGCAGCCGGAATATTTGAAATGTTATAATTCCCAGAAGATATGTCACAAGAGAAATTAATTAAAGGAGGAGAATTCCTCATCAAAGACCTCACCGCAAATGAGATCTTTACCCCAGAAGAGTTTAGTGAAGAACAGCGCATGATGGCCGAGGCCTCTACCGATTTTATCGATAGAGAAGTATGGCCAAACAAGGAGCGCTTTGAGGCGAAGGATTATGATTTTACATTGGAAATCATGAAGAAGCTCGGAGAAATGGGATTACTCGGGATTTCCGTTGCCGAAGATTACGGTGGTTTGGGAATGGGCTTTAACACCTCTATGTTGGTATGTGACCGAGTTTCAGGGGCTACTGGATCCTTGTCTACCGCGTACGGTGCCCACACAGGTATTGGTACACTTCCTATTTCGTTATACGGAAATGAAGACCAACGCAAAAAGTATTTGCCAAAACTCGCTACGGGTGAGTGGATTGGAGCGTACTGTCTAACAGAGCCAGGCGCAGGATCTGATGCCAATAGCGGAAAGACCAAGGCAGAATTAACTGCCGATGGAAAGCACTACAAAATCAACGGACAAAAGATGTGGATTTCCAATGCAGGATACGCAGACTTGTTCATTGTATTTGCTCGCATAGAAGACGACAAAAACATTACGGGATTCATCGTAGAAAAAGGTACTGATGGGTTAACCATGGGTGAGGAAGAAGCCAAATTGGGAATCCGCGCCTCTTCTACTCGCCAAGTATTCTTTAATGACATGTTGGTTCCTGTAGAAAACTTGTTAGGAGAGCGCAATGGAGGATTTAAAATTGCCATGAATGCCTTGAACGTAGGTCGTATTAAATTGGCAGCAGCCTGTCTGGACGCCAACAGAAGAACGCTTACAGAGGCGGTTAAATACGCTAACGAAAGAAAGCAGTTCAACGTTTCAATCTCAAGTTTTGGAGCCATTCAACAGAAAATTGCAGAAATGGCCACTCGCCACTTCGCATCTGAATCGGCTACCTACCGAGCGGGACAAGACATTGAGAACAACATTGCTCGCCTAGAGGCCGAGGGAATGGACTCTCAAGAAGCCAAGCTCAAAGGAGTGGAAGAATTCGCTATTGAAGCGGCCATTATGAAGGTTCACGCTTCTGAGGTATCGAGCTTTGTAACCGATGAGTCCCTTCAAATTTTTGGGGGAATGGGATACTCTGCTGACACCCCTATGGAATCTGCTTACCGCGATGTTAGAATTTCTAGAATTTACGAAGGAACCAATGAAATCAACCGTATGTTGACCGTTGGTATGCTCCTCAAAAAGGCCATGAAGGGTCAATTGGACCTCATGGGACCTGCTATGGCAGTAGCCAATGACTTGATGGAGATTCCTTCTTTTGATACTCCAGACTACTCCAACCTCTTTGACCAAGAAAAAGAGATTTTGACCAAGCTCAAGAAATCCATCTTGATGGTTGCCGGTAAGGCGGTTGAAATTATTGGAATGAATATTGAAGAGGAGCAGGAAATCCTCATGGCTACTAGCAACATGTTGATCTCTGTATACACCGCAGAATCTGCCATTTTAAGAGCAGAGAAAATCGCGGCTACCCGTGGAGAAGAGGCGGCAGCGCTTCAAATCAACATGGCCAAGTTATACTTGCACAATGCCGTAGAAGACATTCAGTCTGCCGGAAGAGAGGCCATCTACTCATTTACTGAGGGAGATGATCAGCGCTTGTTGCTAATGGGTCTTAAGAGATTCACGAAGTACAATGAGCCCATCAACCCAAAGAACTTGAGAAGAGAAATTGCCAAGACGGTAATTGCAGAAAACGGATATGTTTGGTAATCCAAACGAATTTTTCTCACAACCAAAAAGCCCCCGAATTATCGGGGGCTTTTTTTATGCTTTCAACCTAACAAGGTGGTCGTAAATTTCGGTTTAAAAAACCGCCTGACGGTTGGACAAAAACCAACACATCAAGCGGATAACTTCAATCGAGTAGAGTAATTATTGAGTTTGAGGTTTGGTTATTTTCTTTAACTCTCGAGGTTATATCTCCAGGTTAAAAATCTAAAAAATACAATGTGAATAAGCAACGCGAATACCACCGTAGTAGTCATTGGCAAAGGACCTATCTTTATAAGTAAAGCCTTCTAAATTATCACCCAAAAGCATGTGTGCATCGGCGTATACCGACAAGATAGAAGCATGTCCAATTCTAAACTTCATTCCTGCACCTCCAAATAAGTTCATTGCAGTGAAGGATCCAGAGGTCATATTCATAGTCTCTGGATTATACGTTATTCCTTCTACATCGGGATAGTAGGCAGAAACACCACCTCCACCTCTGATAAAGAAGGTCCAAGAATTTTTCTTGTAAAACTTACCGAATCTTCTCAAGTTGATTTCGCCCACAGCATTAACCATAACCATTGGAGTATTTAGGGTCCAATTTCTCCCTGTATTGGTGTGGTTGACATCTTCGGCATGAATCCAACCCGCACTTGCTTCTAATCCAATGCTATAAAGAGCAGAATAGTTTCTCCTTAGGTAGAAACCCAACTGAGGTCTCATTTCTTTTAGAATGGAAGATGGATTTGTGGTGGTTGCAATCTCTCCACTGTAATTTAGCGTTCCGATAAATCCGCCAATTTCAGTGTAGCGCAGCTGACGCTGGGCTGTGACGGAAAAACAAATACACATAAATAACATGGAAAGCACGACGGTGTAACTTCTCATGGCGTGTGATTTTAGATTGGTTGGGAGACTAAATTCAACAAAATAAGCCTAATAACCAAATAATTAAACGTTTTGAACTCAATGGGAGACAGGACTCCTATTAAAAAAACGAGCTAAAAACACTCGTTCGTATATATTTAAACTTCAGCTAATTAGACGGGGCATTTAGTAAATACCAAAAACATAGAAGAGATTCCGAAATCCAAAAAATCGGATAGAAACCACCACAAAACCAAGTAATTAACCGATTTCATCCGTTGCAATTAAACTCCACAATTGTGATTCCATCCCATTTTCTGAGCCTCAGCCCTAAAGGGGTCCTTTTTAAATTGAAACAATGGTGAAAGAAAATCGAAACGTGAGGACAAATTATTTTTGTCCAACTAGAAAATCAACGCTAAACAGACTTCCTTTTCATTTTTCTTTGAGAACCTGCCTAGAATTTGGAACTTTATCCTTTCAAACATTGTATTGAAAAGAAACGTCAACAAGGCAACGTCAAGTCATACATCCCCAGAAATACAAGTCAAAAAATGGACAACCGCAATAACAACCCCCTACTTCAGCCCTTCAACACTCCCTTTGACACACCCCCTTTTACGAAAATTGAAAATGCGCATTATTTACCCGCGCTTAAAGAAGCTATCAAAGAAGGGAAGGCGGAAGTGGACCAAGTAATCTCGAAAGAACCCACCTTCGAAAACACCATTGTAGGATTGGACAATGCAGGAAAAAGAGTGGGACTGATCTCCGGTATTTTCTTCAACCTCAACACCGCCGAGACCTCGGAAGAAATGCAAGAGTTGGCCAAAGAAATTTCACCTCTCCTCTCTGAATACGGGAATGACATTATGCTCAATACGGATTTGTTTAAAGCGGTAGAAAATGTCTATAAAAACACCGATTTAAGTTCACTTTCCGACGAAGACTCCATGCTGTTAAGCAAAACCTACAAGAGCTTTGTTCGAAATGGCGCGGGACTTAATGAAGAGGAAAAATCTCAATTGAGAGCTATAGACATTGAATTGTCAAAGGCAACCTTGAGCTTTTCTGAAAACGTATTGGCAGACACCAACGATTTCGTCTTGTGGCTTACCGAAGAAAGTCAATTAGCAGGATTGCCCGATTACGCCGTTCAAGGAGCAGCTCAAACCGCTGCGGAAAAGGGCAAAGAAGGACAATGGGCCATCACACTTCAAATGCCCTCTTACCTTCCCTTTATGACCTATAGCGAGGTTAGAGAATTGAGAAAAGAACTCTTTTTGGCAAAGGGAAAAGTGGGAAACTCAGATAACGACAACAACAATATTGAGTGGGTAAAAACCATCGTTGACCTCAGACAAAAAAGAGCTCGTCTTTTGGGATATACAGACCACGCATCTTTTACCCTAGAGGAGCGCATGGCCAAAAATGCAGAAACCGTGAACGCCTTCTTGGCGGACTTGCTGATAAAAGCTCAGCCTGCAGGCCAAAGAGATTATGATACCGTTGCCCGTTTTGCAAAAGACCTCGACGGTATTTCTGCGCTTGAGCGATGGGATTTTAGCTACTATTCAGAAAAGCTAAAACTTGAGAAATTCAATATTGATGACAACCTGCTCAAGCCCTACTTCTCCCTTGAAAATGTAGAAAGAGGTGCCTTCGACATTGCGGGGAAACTCTATGGATTGAAATTCGTTCCCAGACCTGACATTGAAGGGTACCACCCCGATGTAAAGGCCTATGAGGTTTTGGAAGCCAATGGAGATCACCTCGCCGTTTTTTACACGGACTACCACCCCAGAGCTGGCAAGAAGAACGGAGCCTGGATGACAAGCTACCTCTCGTCGTATCACGAAAACGGAAAAGACGTACGACCTCACATCAGCATAGTTTGTAATTTCTCTCCTCCATCAGGAGACACTCCTTCTCTTTTGACCTTCCAAGAAGTAACCACACTGTTCCACGAATTTGGTCACGCACTTCACGGAATGCTCGGAAAGGGGAAATACGGATCGCTTACGGGAACCTCTGTTTTCTGGGACTTTGTAGAGTTGCCTTCTCAAATCATGGAAAATTGGTGTTACCAAAAAGAGTCACTCAATGAATTTGCCAAACATTACCAAACGGGAGAAGCTCTTCCCGAGGAATGGGTAGATAACTTGGTCAAGAGTGCCAACTTTATGGAAGGGTATGCGACGCTTCGTCAATTGAGCTTTGGCCTCTTGGACATGGCTTGGTACGGCAATATTCTACCCCAAAATTACGATGTTGCCGAAATTGAAAAGACCGCCATGGCTCCTACGGATCTCTTCCCAGAAGTAGAGGGTACCATGATGTCAACGGCCTTTAATCACATTTTCCCGGGGGGATATTCCGCAGGATACTACAGCTACAAATGGGCAGAAGTTTTGGATGCCGATGCCTTTGAAGCCTTTTTGGAAAACGGCTTGTACGACAGCGACACCGCCCAATCCTTCAAAGTGCTTCTCGAGTCAGGAGGAAGCGTTCACCCCATGACCCTATTCGAAAACTTTAGAGGACGCAAACCCAAAGTAGACGCTTTGCTCAAAAGAGCGGGAATTGCCAACGCCTAATATTTAGTTTCTCCATTATTTGATAGGACCTACTTTTTTGGTGGAATAAACTATGGTTCATTTTCAATGAATAACCCTACCTTTGACCTAGCATTTAGCTAGGTAAATCATGGGAGGAGTACGCGCAAAAAAGCATCTAGGACAACATTTTTTAAAGGAGCCTTCCTTTGCGGAGAAAATAGCCAATGCCCTTTCTGGGGAAGGCTACGACCACGTATTGGAAATCGGTCCCGGTATGGGAGTCCTAACTCAATTCTTACTCAAAAAGGATTACGAAACCCATGTGGTGGAGCTGGATTCAGAATCCGTGGAATACCTCTATGCCCACTACCCTCAGTTGAGTCAGAGAATTATACAAGGTGATTTCTTGCGATTAAACCTCAGAGAAATCTTCAAAGGCAAGCCCTTTGGATTGGTAGGTAATTACCCTTACAACATCTCTTCTCAGATTGTCTTCAATATGATAGACAACAGGGATTTGATTCCAGAAATGGCGGGGATGTTTCAAAAAGAAGTAGCTGAGAGAATTGCCGCTCCACACGGATCCAAGACCTACGGAATCATTAGTGTATTGACACAGGCCTACTACGATGCAGAGTACCTCTTCACGGTTCCTGAAGGAGCTTTTAACCCTCCTCCCAAGGTAAAGTCAGGAGTTATTCGCTTGGTGCGAAAAGAAAACTACACCCTGCCCGTAGATGAGGCCTTGTTTACCCGTGTGGTGAAGGCAGGATTTAATCAGAGGAGAAAAACCTTGAGGAACGCCCTAAAAAGTATAACTTTAGAAAGCAATGCAGAGAACGTTCCCTTCTTGGACAAAAGAGCGGAGCAATTGTCTGTAGCACAATTTATAGAACTTACAGAAGCCATTCAGCAGTCATGAGTTTCGAATTGACATCAGATAAAATAAGCGAGTTCAAAAATGCACTTGAGCAGGGAGAAGTAAAGGGCTTGGGATTAATCCTCAAGGATCTTCACCCCGCAGATATCGCCGATGTCATCGAGCGCGTGGATCACGAGGACGCCTACCTCCTACTTCAGGAATTTGAAGCTGCAATGGTCGCAGATATTTTGGTGGAGCTTGAAGAGGATGTTCGAATTCAAATTCTCAAGTCCTACACAGGAAAAGAAATTGCTGAAGAGCTAGTAGAAAACCTAGACTCTGATGATGCGGCTGACCTCATCGGAGAACTTCCCGAAGCCAAAAAGAGAGAGGTTCTTTCAAATCTAGAGGACGTTGAAACGGCCAAGCAATTGGCTGATCTTTTAACGCATGCAGAAAACACCGCCGGTGCCTTGATGGCTACTGAATTGGTCAAAGTGAATGAAAATTGGACGGTTAGGCACTGTGTTAAAGAAATGCGTCGCCAAGCCGAAGAGATTGAAGAAGTACACGCCGTATATGTCGTAGATGACAATGAGGTTTTGTTGGGTAGGTTGAGTTTGAAAAAACTCTTGACCACCTCTACCAAAACTCCCGTTAAAGAAGTATTTACCCCAAAGGTTACACAGGTTACCTCCACCACCCCTGCAGAAGATGTAGCCAACCTTATGGAGCGCTATGACATGGTTGTGGTGCCCGTTGTTGACGACATGGGAAGACTGCTGGGTCGCATTACCATTGACGACGTAGTAGACGTAATCAAGGAAGAAGCGGAAAGAGATTACCAACTGGCATCGGGTATTACCGATGATGTAGATTTGGGATCGAACTTGATACAAGTCACTAAAGCAAGACTCCCTTGGCTTTTGATCGGTCTTATGGGTGGATTGATATCAGCTTCCGTAATTTCTACTCAAGAGGCGCGACTTGCCGACTTGCCTAAATTGGCTTTCTTCATTCCACTTATCGCGGCTATGGGAGGAAATGTAGGGGTACAATCTTCAGCCATTGTAGTACAGGCTCTAGCCAATAAAAATTTAGGCATTACCGTTTTTCAACGCTTGCTCAAAGAAGTGTCCGTTGGTTTGGTCAATGGGTTGATTTGTAGCATAATCTTATACAGCATTACCGCCTTTGCAGGAGTTGAATATACATTGGCTACAACGATTAGCCTATCCCTGTTTTTGGTCATTATGTTTGCTTCATTATTTGGGACCTCTGTTCCCCTCTTATTGGACAAGTGGAATATCGATCCTGCAGTCGCCACAGGGCCATTTATTACGACG
The DNA here is from genome assembly GCA_965658445.1 of uncultured Schleiferiaceae bacterium. Classification (GTDB taxonomy): domain Bacteria; phylum Bacteroidota; class Bacteroidia; order Flavobacteriales; family Schleiferiaceae; genus CBFHSF01. The sequence continues at coordinate 261,411 of CBFHSF010000002.1, forward strand.
GCCAATGACGTATTCGGATTATTTATTTACTTTTCTATAGGAAAACTAATCTTTGGATTTTGAAAAAAGGACTCTTTGTATTGGCTTTACTCTTCTCTAAATTGGGATGGGCACAGTCTATAGAATGGGCCTCTGACCGTCCAGGAGCTGTAAACGCTTTTGATATTCTCAAATTGAGACAAGTGGCTTTTCAAGTAGGCTTGGCCTCTCCTCTTACTCCTGCGGGACCTGAGAAAATTACGGTAGGTGGAAATGATTTTCAATTTAGAGTCGGGGCCTTTCAAGGTTTTGAAATTGGAGGGGGAGTCAGTTTTGGACAAACCGTTCAACAAGATTTACCCATCATCAACAACGAATACTCATGGCAATTTGGAGAACCCGCCAGCATTTACGGTGAAATTCGCATGGCCTTGCCACATATTGGAGACTACCATCACAATCTGCACGTAAAAGGAGGATACGGATTGCCCTTTCAGGCCATTTACAATTTTGGATTCCCCATGGGTGACAAATTTGTCTTGGCTTCTACTGTTAACGGAGGCTTTGAAGTTGGTGAAGACTTTAGTGAAACCTTTGCCATGAACACGGTGGTAAACATTGCGTACCTCCACAAGAAGATGATGTATTTTGTAGAAGGCTTCTCTGGAGGATGGCAAAACACGTGGTCCCCAGGAATAGACGCAGGGATTGCCTACGCACTAGATTCCAATTATCAACTGGATGTGTATTTAGGCTACCAAACCTCTAACCGAGAAGTTTCTGAAGCCTCCACCCTTTTTGGAGGTATTGGATTTTGCTTCGCTTTTTAACCGTCCTCTATGAAAAGATTAAAACACCTACTTGTTCTCTTCATTATTTTGAGTCCCTCTTTGGTTTTTGGACAGTTCACTCCTGAGATTAGAGACGACCGTCCGGGCTTATTAAAATCCTCATATACCATAGGAAAAAATATCTTTCAAGTTCACAACGGGGTTCATGGGGTTTGGTCTGATACCGAAGTTAATATTGGAGCCATCAACACCCAATTAAACCGTAGAGGCTATCGTTTGGAAAATATATTCCGCTATGGAATCCTAGAAGACTTGGATTTGATTATGGATTTCTCCTATTCCGATGATCAGTACACCACGGCCAACGACAGTGTTACGCTAGATGACGACTTTCAAAACACGAGTCTGCGACTGCGATATCGCTTTTTAGAACCAAAAAACAGAGGTTTTTCAGGTGCCTTTGAAGGAGGTTGGAACTTCAACCGTGAGTATATGGACATCGCATTGATTTTTGGTTATCACCATGACTATCACCACTTCCACCTAAACCTATTGGGAGCTAGCAAGTACATTTACCAAACCCAAGCCCAAGACTTTGGGGCGGGTCTACAATACGCCCTTCGAATGAGAAAGTGGAATGCTGCTGTGGAATATGAGTGGCATACACTGAGCTTTCAATCAACTCTTAGCAACAGTCAAACCAACAACGCAAGAATCTCCTTTGGATACAAGATTTCTTCCGGATTTCAATTGTCTGCATACGGCGGTTGGAAGGACGAAGCCATTGCCACTAACATTTCTGATTCTGGAACCTACGCCGGATTCGGAATTACTTGGAGATTGGCTGGTCTTAGAAACTAAGCAAAACGAATTCCTCACAATACTCACATCCCAATGAAAAGAGTGGTATTTCTAGATGCTTGTACTCAGGAAATGGAAGACCTATTTTCTGAGGAGGGCTTTGTTGTAGACAGGGCTTATGAATGGGACCGAGAAAAATCAAAAAAAGCCTGTGCAAGAGCTACGGGAATTATTGTGAGAAGCCGTTTCCCCATAGATAGAGAGTTCCTGGCTTCGTGTTCAGAAATTGAATTCATTGGACGTTTTGGTGCCGGTTTAGAAAACATTGATTTACAGGCTGCCTCCGAGTTCAACATCAAATGTTACAACGTCCCAGAAGGCAATCGTAGAGCCGTGGCAGAACACGCTCTGGGAATGACCCTTTACCTCATCAACCACATGGGCCGCTCCGATTCTGAAATCAGAGGAGGCATTTGGAAAAGAGCCGAGAACACCGGAAGGGAATTGCATTCTTTAACGGTAGGTATCATAGGGTTTGGCTACATGGGAAAGGAGTTCTCCGAGCTGCTTTTAGCTCTTGGAGCCAACGTAATTGCCCATGATAAATACGCCCCCAGCACAGACCCCAGAGTCGAAACCGTTTCCAAAGAAGACTTGAGAAAGCGAAGTGACGTCATCAGTTTGCACCTACCCCTTTCTTCAGAAACCAAATATTACCTCTCTCAGGAATACATTGAACTTTCCGACAAGCCCTTCTTCCTCATCAATACCTCTCGTGGCCCCGTGGTAGATACCCAAGCCGTTGTCAATGCATTGGATTCGGGATTGATTTTGGGTGCAGGGTTGGATGTGTTGGAATACGAAAAAGCATCGTTTACTGAGGCTTTTACCGGTGATACTCCCGCTGCCCTAGAGCGCCTACTTCAAAAAACGGATAACACATTGCTCACCTCCCACATTGCGGGATGGACACAGGAGTCCTTTCAAAAAATGGGGAAATTCTTAGTGGAAAAAATTCTGACCGACAAATAATTTAAGGAAATAGGAAGAACCTCTAATCGCCCTTTTTCTCGATGTTCTGAGTGGCAGTCTCCAACTCGTCCAATACGGGCTGAATAGTCTTCTCAGGCAGGTCGTTGATGTCTATGTACATAAATCCATCCACCGCATTGTTGAACTTCGGATCTACGTTAAATGCAACAATCTTTGCGTTCTGTTTGATATACTTTTTGAGAAGTACGGGGAAGCGCATATTACCGGGCTCAATATCGTCAATGTACTTATCGAATTTATTGAGGTCGTCTCCTCCGATCTTTTCAATGAGATGACTTTCTACAGGACCGAGTTTGGGTCGGTACTCTTTTCTAGGCTTGATGTATTTAGCCATTTCGGCATCGTAGAAATACCTCTTTACAAAGGCCACCATTAGCGCCTTTGAGTACTTAGAAAACTTGTTAGAAATACTTACCCCACCCGTTAGGTATCTCACCTTGTCTGGATTTCTCACAATAACGTGAACGATACCTTTCCAGAGGAGGAAAAGCGGCATGGGTTTTACTTGGTACTCCTTGATTATAAAGGCTCTACCCATCTCCAAAGACTTGGCAAATACGGGGTGAACTTCGTCGTCTAACTTAAACAAGGACTCCATGTAGAACCCTTTGATGCCGTGTTCAGGATAAATATCCGCTCCCATTCCCAGGCGATAGGCTCCTGCCAAAACTTTTTCGTTGGCGTCCCACAAGAATAGGTGACGGTAGTGCTGATCAAATTCATCGAGGTCAAAGGGCAGGTTGGTTCCCTCACCTACCTCGCGGAAAGTGATTTCTCTAAGTCTCCCTATTTCAGTTAAAATACTCGGAATGTCTGAGGCATTGGCACAATACACTTCCAATCCTCTGGATTGAGTGAGTAAGGCACCCGAACTTCTCAGTGAATCGATTTCAGCTTCAATCAATGCGGGATCCACCGCATCAATAATATCTTGAGGGACTTCTTCTTTTTTGGTTTTGAGAGAAGGCAACTTTCTCTCCGCCTCTAAGGCGTTGGCCAATCGGTAGGTTCGGTCTCTCAAAAAGGCAGATAGCTCTTCCGTGGATTGATTCTCCTCCAATTCCTTGGTCAAAATGGGTCTACCGATACGGATAAAGATTTCTCTTCCTCCTTGTTTGATCATTTCTGAAGGCAACTTAGCTGTGCGCAAAGTAGAACTCAAGAGGCTGATCATGTAGAACAGTCGGCTATTCTTGGCTTTAAAGTAAACAGGAACTACGGGGACTTTTAACTTCTCAATGAGTTTTACGGCTCCTTCTTCCCATTCCTTGTCAATGATTTTTCCCTCTTCAATATTAAAAGAAGAAACCTCACCGGCAGGGAAAATTCCCAATCCATGTCCCGCTTTAATGTGAGCTATGGAATCCTTGATGCCACTAAAGGAAGACTTCACGTCCTTTCGGTCTTCAAAGGGATTTACGGGCATAAAAAAATCGGAAATGGGCTCTACTTTTTGAAGAAGGAAATTCGCCATGACCTTAAAGTCAGGACGCACCATAGAAATCAACTTGATCAGGATGATGCCATCAATCGCTCCCAAAGGATGATTGGCAATCACTACAAAGGGACCTTCTTTTGGAATTCTCGAAAGCTCCTCTTCAAAGTAATCGAACTCAATGCCGAACTCTTCAAAGAGACCGTCAATAAAGTCTACGCCCTTCTTGTCGTAATGTCTAGCATACGTTTCATTGATGCGATTGAGTTTGAGAACGTCCATAATAACGTTCGCCAATCCGGATAAGCCAAGCTTGTCTAGTTTGGTGACTTTCGCAACATCAACAGGATCTATTATCTTCATAGGTATCCCCCAAAAGTACGAAATTCTAGGGCGATTCTACCCCTTGCAAACCATCTGAAAAGTATTTCTGGAGATTTGTTCCATTAGCACCTCTTTACCCTCTTTTAATCCATTGATAACAAGCGGGTTGTAATGCCTGATAGTGTACAACGCCAAGTTGTCGTTGAAACGAACATCAAAACTTTCTTCCAGTAGAGAAAGCAGTTTTGGGAACATCACCACGTCGTAGTTTATACAGAAACTAGAACTAATGGCAGAGTTTTGCATGAGGTTTACGGAAACACCTAATTCGTGGAAGGCTTGATAAATTACGCTTAGATGATCTTCAACGATAAATGCCAAGTCATGGGTAGAAAGCGTAATGAGAACCTGATCCGTCTTGCGGATAAAACAAGGAACAAAGGGATCCAATCCCGCCCCCAAGGTAATAGTAGTTCCAGGAGCCTCATAGTTCAAAAACGAGCGAACGTGCAGAGGAATCTCCTTTCTCTGAAGGGGCTGAATGGTTTTGGGGTGAATGACCGACGCACCGTAATAGGCCAACTCAATGGCCTCACGGTAAGAAATGGTTTTGAGCGGAATGGTATTGGGAAAGACCTTGGGGTCCCCATTGAGGACAGCCGGTACATCTTTCCAAATGGTTACGCTTTCCGCTTCTGTACAAAAGGCAAAAACAGAGGCCGTATAATCCGACCCTTCTCTACCTAAAGTGGTAGTATTGCCATCGGCATCAGCGCCAATAAAACCTTGAACGAGATAGATTCCCTCGGTACCAACCGCTTTTGAAATTTCTCTTTGAGTATCCTCCCATTGAACGGTTGCTCTTCTAAGGTGACTATTGGTAACGACTAGCTTACGAGTATCCAACCAAGTTGAATTTTCACCTTGAACCTTTAGAAATTCACAGATGATAGTGGTCGAAAGCAACTCCCCAAAAGGGACTATGCTATCGTAGGCACGGCCGTAATTAGGATACGTTTGTTGAGTAAAGGTCAAAAGTTCATCAAACCAACCCTGAACGCTTTCAGAAATGGAATTTCCCTCTGGGTACAAATCCCCTAGTAGACCTTTGTGGAAATCAATGATAAAATCGTACTTCTCCTTAATGTATTCTGGGTCTTCGGGTTTTTCAAAAACTGCAGCCACCAAAGCCTCCAGTGCATTGGTCATCTTGCCCATGGCAGAAACCACAACCACGAGAGGACCGTCTTGGTGACGCCCAACAATTTTTGCAACATTCTCTACCGAAGAAGCGTCCTTTACGGAAGCCCCTCCAAACTTGTAAACCTTCATGGACTACTCTACTATTTTATCTAATTGTGTATCGTCAATTCTAGCCAAAAGCCAACCATCGGTTAGTTCTGTTGGGTACCTATTGTAAAAGTCAATGGCGGGCTGATTCCAATCCAAAACCTCCCACTTCACCTGCTTGGCGCCCCATTCTTTGGAGGATTTTAAAAAGACTTGAAAAAGGGCCTTTCCAATTTTTAATCCTCTGAACTCGGGCTTTACATAAAAGTCTTCCAGGTGCATGGTGCGGCCATTCCACGTAGAATATCTGGGATACCACAGGGCAAATCCCACAACAATTTCATCCACTTCGGCCACATAGGCGGTAAACAGATGGTTGTCAAAACCCTCGCGTTCCATTTCACTTTCTGTGACGCGTACGGCATCCGGTTCCTTTTCGTAAACGGCCAATTCTTTTACCAATCCCAACATAGCCGGAACATCCGACCTTTGGGCCTTTCTAATAAGCATGTCTAAGACTTTTGTGTAACTGAGTAGCTGAGGGCTACGCGGTCTGAATTTCCTTCGAAGATATTGATAATTCGAATTCTACCGGTATCTGAGTCGCCAAAAGGTCATTGAGGTTTTCTCTTTTGCGAATGAGGTAAATTTTGTCGTCCAACAGCATGACCTCAGCCGGTCTAAATCTCGAGTTGTAGTTAGACGCCATGGTGTGCAAATACGCCCCTGCATTTAGGAAAGTAAGAACATCGCCCTCCTTAACCTCAGGAAGAGGTCTGTCCCAAGCAAAAGTGTCCGTCTCACATACGTTTCCGACCACCGTGTAAATTCTCTCTTTGCCCTCTGGGTTAGAAAGATTTAGAATGTGGTGATACGATTCGTAGAACATTGGACGGATAAAGTGATTCAATCCAGAGTTTACATGAGCAAATACCGTTGCGGTAGTTTGCTTGATCACGTTAACTTCGGAAAGGAACAACCCAGCTTCTGAAACTAAAAATTTCCCAGGTTCAAAAACCATTTCGAGGGGCTTCTCAATTTTCTGGCAGTACTTCAAAACCAAATCACTGAGTCTTTCCCCTAGCTCCTCGATGGGCGTCCCTTTTTCTCCGGGTTTATAGGCTACTTTAAACCCCGAACCGAAGTCCACGTACTGCAAATGCTCAAATTCGCAAGCAACGTCTAACAAAATCTCTGCGCCTTTTAAGAAGACATCCACATCCACAATCTCACTTCCAGTGTGCATGTGTAAGCCTTCTACGCGTATGTCATAACAGGAGATGATTCTCTCCAGATGTCTTACTTGATGAATGGAAATTCCAAATTTGGAATCTATGTGACCCGTAGAAATCTTGTAATTCCCACCGGCCATAATGTGCGGATTTAATCGAACACAAACGGGTACAGATGACCCGTAGCGAGCTCCAAACTGCTCTAGGATGCTCAAGTTGTCAATATTGATCTTTACTCCCTTATCTACGGCTTCGGAGATTTCATCCAATCCAACACCGTTGGGAGTAAAGAGAATATCGCGCGGCGAGAAGCCTGCCAACAACCCCAATTCCACCTCTTGAATAGAAACAGCATCAAGACCTGCACCCAACTTATTGAATAATTTCATAATGTTTTGGTTGGTCAACGCCTTACACGCGTAGTGAAAACGGGTAGGTACCTTTGTAAACGCCTTTTGAAGACGTTCGTACTGAGCCATCATTACGTTGGCATCGTATACAAATACGGGGGTACCAAATTGCTCTGCAATCTGCAGATACAAATCAGATCTTTCCTGTGTGCGTTGAATGCTTTCCATTTTCCTTGAATTGAGGTGCAAACATATCGCTGCCCCCATTCCTCAAGAAATTAGTTGGATTTTGTTACATTTTTTGGATTATTGTTAAATTTATAACATTTTGCTTTACTTAGAAAAGTAAATATCCACGGAATTCCTCCGCCTTGCTGGCAATTTCTATATTTGTTGAACAAAACATTCTCCCCCATGAATAGACCTACTACACTAGGTGAATTTATCGTCGAAAAACAAAATGAATTCCCCTTTGCTACCGGAGAGCTTTCTCAGCTCCTGACCTCCATTAGACTCGCCGCCAAGGTGTGTAACCGAGAAATCAACAAGGCTGGTTTGGCCGATATTCTTGGAGCCATTGGTACGGAAAACGTACAGGGGGAAAAACAAATGAAGTTGGACGTCTTTGCCAACGACACTTTTATTACCGCATTAAAAAATCAAGGCGCCGTTTGTGGTGTAGCCTCAGAAGAAGAGGACGACTTCATCATCTTCAACGATGAGATTCACAACGATGCCAAATACGTGGTTTTGATGGACCCGCTTGACGGATCTTCTAATATTGACGTGAACGTATCCGTTGGAACCATTTTCTCTATTTACCGCAGAGTTACCCCCGTGGGATCTCCGGTAACTCTAGAAGACTTCTTGCAACCGGGTTCTGCCCAGGTAGCCGCAGGATACGTGGTTTACGGATCCTCTACCATGTTGGTGTACACATCAGGACATGGCGTAAACGGATTTACACTGGATCCTTCCATTGGTGTTTTCTGTTTGTCGCACCCCAACATGCAAATTCCCAAAGAAGGAAAAATCTACTCCATCAACGAAGGAAACTACGTTCACTTCCCCTACGGAGTTAAGAAATATTTGAAGTACTGTCAGGAGTTTGACAAGGACTCTAACCGTCCTTACACTTCTAGATACATTGGATCTTTGGTTTCTGATTTTCACAGGAATTTACTCAAGGGCGGTATCTACATTTACCCCAAGGGAACTTTGGCTCCCAAAGGAAAATTGAGATTGCTCTACGAGTGTAACCCTCTCGCTTTTATTGCAGAACAAGCCGGCGGAGTGGCATCGGACGGAAAACAGAGAATCATGGACATTCAGCCTACAGAGCTTCACCAAAGAGTTCCTTACTTCATTGGTTCGGAGACTATGGTGAAAAAGGCCGAAGAATTTATCTCCACCTACGGGGAGTAGAACCAGAGAGTATAAATTAGACTTTCATCCAATTTACCCTAAATACTAGGCCTTTCCGTCGTGGAATTGATCTAAGAAAGATTGGTAAATCGCATATTCTGAAGAGAGGAGTTCTTTGAGCTCCTCTTTTTCATTTTCAGCAATCTCTGATTTCTTGGCATTCACATTGGTCTTGACCTCCATAGAATGTTCCCAACCCAAGATTTCCCCGCATCTTTTGATGTCTTCTTCAAAGTGGTTTTGCCTTCCGGCGAAAGCGTACTGCTCAGCCTTCATCCCACCCAAGTAGCTTTCATACCCTTTGATTTGAGGGTGGTACAATGGATTGGAAATAAACTCTTTAAAACTAGGTTTCTCAGCAGCGAACGTTTGCAACGGGACGTCGGTGGCATCCACTCTTCCTTCGGCGCCAAGAACTTGCCAGAAGTGATACAAAGACAAGGCGCGTTCTACGGGATCCCTCAACCAAGTAATGAACTTTGCATTGGGATAAATGCTGGGCAAATTGGGATGGGCGTAAATATGGCCATACATGGCTTCAATGCCTCTTTTAGAAATGCGGAAGGGATGACCGTTGTTAATCTTGTGCTTTTCTCTCAAGGAGTTTATCCAATAGAGAGAATCACCGTAGTTGGCCTCCAAAACCATTGACAAACTGGAACCGGCTGCCTTGGGCAGGTGTACAAAAACTAATGAGGGATTGGGCTTAAAAATCATAGTGGTCTTTTGACTGGGCTCAAAGTATTACAAGGAATGTTCTTTGGCCCAAGATTCAAGGGCTGCAATATACAATCTCGCGCTTACATCTTCTATCGCATTGGAATCTCTACGATGTTGTAATTCAATTTCTTCAGGTCTTCCCCCGTCAAAAGACTTGCGACGTGGCAATTTTACCTCTCTATAAAATGCCTCCGTACGATACCAATAGTGATGAATCTTCCCTCGGGAAAAATCAATTTTCCGCTGTCCACTAATAAAGGGACTTCCGTCGGGCCATTCCAATTTTCGGCCCCAAGGTAACTCCGGGTAATGAGGGTTTCCCTTAAAAAACCGGAAGGGCTCCGTCACTTTCACTAAAGACTTTACATGCAAATGTTCATTGTGACTTTCGTCGAAGCGATGCGTCAAATGATCCAACATCCACTCGTCCTGCGGAACGCGTTCAACTCCAGAACTCCCGAACAAACACCAGTTATAAACCCTACCGTACCCTGGAGGGTTGGATTGAAGCTCCTGAGAAAGTGATTTGCCATTGGGAAGTACCAAGAACTCATCCGAGTCCAAAAACAAGGCGTATTCAGATTTTGAAGAGGCAAGCGTACCCAATCGATTGTAAGCATCTACAACCTGGTCTTTAAATTCCAGATTTCTATTGGGTTCAAATAGGCTCACCCAACCGATATCCACAAAGGGTTGGAGCTCTTCACGACTGGAATCCGTAGAGTCATTGTCCACCAAAAACACGTGCTCCGCTCCTTGGGAAAGGTAGAACAAGATCCATTCTCTCAAGAATCCCGCGTCGTTTTGAAAAAATCCTACCACAGACCATGATCCCTTTGCTGGACCATGCGTTTTGGACGTACCGCCAGCGGAAAGTTGTGTCTTGACCTTTATAAGGTCCCAGTAGTATTTGAGGTTTGACATTTTTGAATTACCAAATCAGGTGGCCTAAAGATATTTATTTTAACTGGTAAGAAATGTACCTTTGCACAAATTCAGAATTGGCCTAATGGACTTGACTGCTCTTCTTTCACATTATCCTTTCTCTCCGGAAACCTCGGAATCACCGCAGGTGATAAAGGGAATGGTGGGAAGTCAGGCTTCGTTGGTCGCCGCCTCACAGTTTTCTGAAGCGGAAAGCGATTTTGTTTTTATTCTGAATGACAAAGAAGAAGCTGCATACTTTTTAAATGACCTTGAAAAGCTCATTGGAGAAAAGCGAGTTTTCTTCTTTCCGGGTTCTTACAGACGCCCCTATCAAATAGAAGAAACGGACAATGCCAATGTCCTCTTAAGAGCGGAAGTTCTCAACCGACTGAATTCAAGGAGAAAACCCGCGGCCATTGTTACCTATCCCGATGCGCTTTTTGAGAGAGTGGTCACCAAAAAAACGCTTTCTGCCAACACCTTAAAGCTTGCCAACGGAGAACAAATTGACATTGACTTTCTCAACGAGACGCTTTTTGAGTATCGATTTGAGAGAGTGGACTTTGTTACCGAACCCGGTCAATTTTCCATTCGAGGCGGAATTGTAGATATCTTCTCTTACGCCAATGAAAACCCCTACCGCGTGGAATTCTTTGGGAATGAAGTAGACTCCATCCGAACCTTTGACATAGAATCACAGCTTTCCATAAAGACCGTCTCCAGAATGGAGATTGTCCCCAACATAGAGGATAAAAAGCACCTCGAAAAAAGAGAGTCTTTCCTTCAATACCTAAAAGCGGAAACCACACTTTGGGTCAAGAGCCTATCCATTGCACAGAGTGTTTTGGACAAAAACTACGATCTGGCTCTCGCAGAATTCGAAAAGCTATCCGCAGACATTTCGCATGCAGCACCTGCAGAGATGTTCTGCAACGGGGAGAGCTTAGAGTCTGACCTATTGAGACATCACGTCTTTCACATAGGAGTAGAAACTCCAGTTTTTAGCAGTGGTAGTTACACTTTTGATGGAAAGCCACAGCCTTCCTTCAACAAGAACTTTGAATTGTTGACGGAAACGCTGCAATCCAACACGGCCAAAGGCTGGACCAATTACATTACGTGTAGTTCCCAAAAACAGGTGGAACGCTTTTACTCCATCTTTGAGGATTTGGGTTCCGACGTAGAATTCCAACCCATCGTGGGAAGTCTTCACGAAGGATTTGAAGACCCCGAAAAGGGCATTGTGGTCTACACCGACCACCAGATCTTTGAACGCTACCAGCGATTCCGCCTAAAGACGGGACTCGATAAAAAGCAGGCCATTACCCTTCAAGAACTCAACTCTTTGCAATACGGAGATTACGTGACGCATATTGATCACGGGATTGGAAAGTTTGGAGGGCTTCAAAAAATACAAGTAGACAACAAAGTTCAAGAGGCCATTAAACTGACCTACAAGGACAATGATGTCCTGTACATAAGTATCCACTCCCTTCACAAGATTGCCAAATACAATGGCAAGGAAGGGACTGCTCCCACGGTTCACAAGTTGGGAACACAGACATGGCAGAACCTTAAAAAGAAGACCAAGACCAAGGTCAAAACCATTGCTTACAACCTCATTGAGCTTTACGCCAAGAGAAAAGAAGCCAAGGGATTTGCCTACGCCCCGGACAGCTACCTTCAACACGAGTTGGAAGCTTCTTTTATTTACGAAGACACTCCAGATCAAATCAAGAGTACTCTGGATGTCAAGGCAGATATGGAGAGCTCCATCCCCATGGATAGATTGATTTGTGGTGATGTGGGCTTTGGAAAAACTGAAGTAGCCATGCGTGCCGCATTCAAGGCAGTGGCCAATGGAAAACAGGTCGCCATTCTGGTGCCTACCACCATTTTGGCCTTTCAGCATTTCAAAACATTTAGCGAGCGACTGAAAGACTTCCCCGTAACGGTGGACTACATCAACCGCTTTAAGACAGGTAAAAAGCAAACTGAAACACTTAAAAACCTCGCTGAAGGCAAGGTGGACATCATCATAGGAACCCACAGATTGGTCGGGAAGGATGTTTCCTTTAAAGACCTAGGCCTGCTTATCATTGATGAAGAGCAGAAGTTTGGAGTTTCCGTAAAAGACAAACTCAAGACCCTTAAAGTCAATATCGATACGTTGACCTTAACGGCTACACCCATTCCCAGAACGCTACAGTTTTCACTGATGGCTGCAAGGGATCTATCGGTAATGACCACACCTCCACCCAACCGACATCCCATAGAAACGGAAGTGATTGGATTCAATGAAGAGGCCATACGCGACGCCATTCAATATGAAATTTCTAGAGGTGGTCAGGTGTTCTTTATAAACAATAGAATTGAGAACATCCACGATGTAGCAGGCATGATTCAACGCCTGGTTCCCGGTGCAAAGGTTGGAATTGGGCACGGACAAATGGACGGGAAAAAACTGGAGGAAATGCTCATCCAATTTATGGAAGGTCAGTTTGACGTTCTGGTTTCTACTACCATTATCGAAAGCGGCCTGGACGTCCCCAATGCCAATACCATTCTGATCAACAATGCACAAAACTTTGGATTGAGCGACCTGCACCAAATGAGAGGTCGCGTGGGTAGATCCAACAAACAAGCCTTTTGTAAGCTTATCGCCCCTCCCTATTCTGCTCTTACCGAAGAGGCTCGCAAAAGACTTCAGGCCTTAGAGCAATTCAGTGACCTGGGTAGCGGCTTTAAAATTGCTATGCGTGATTTAGAGATTCGTGGAGCGGGAGATATGTTGGGGGCAGAACAAAGTGGCTTTATTGCCGACATGGGCTTTGAGACCTACCAAAAAATCCTAGCAGAAGCCGTTAAGGAACTCAAGGAAAACGAGTTTAAGGATTTGTATGCCGATTCTAACTCCGCAGATATTACAGACTTTGTAGACGAATGTCAATTGGATACCGATTTGGCCCTACACATCCCAGACCACTACGTAAACAACATAGAAGAGAGGCTTCGCCTCTATCAAGAGTTGGATTCTATCGCCAATCCTGAAGATCTAGAGGCCTATAGAAAACGCCTGGAAGACCGATTCGGATCCATGCCGGAAGAGGCGGAGGAACTGATCAAATCCATGCGTTTGCGTTGGCTAGGTAAAGAGGTGGGTTTTGAAAAAATCATCCTTAAAAATGGAAGTCTCCTGGGAATGTTTATTTCGTCTCAAGACAGTCCCTACTTTCAAAGTCCCATCTTTGCACATATTCTGAGCTTCCTACAATCCAATCCACAACGCGTGGAAATGAAGCAAAAGAATGATAAATTGAGACTGATAATCAGGAATGTAAAGAGTGTTGATGAGGCCTTGCAATTGGTAAGCCCTCTTAAACTTCAGGAAAGCGGCAAAGAATTAACTTCAGAAGGATAGCCGGCCGTTCATATTCTCCAAACCATTGGACCTATGACTCAAAACGAATTTTTAAAGTCTCTTGACGAGCACTTCAATAGGGTTACTCAACGAGTAGAAAAGTCTTTTTACTATTTACCCGAAGAGGAACTCAATGCCAAACCGGATGAGAAAACATGGAGTGTGGCACAGTGCATTGAGCACCTCAACCTCACCCATGCACATTATTTAAAAAAGCTACAAGAGGTCGAGAAAAAGGCCGGCAACCAAGACATTGACCCTGCCTTCTACCACTCGCTTAAAGGTCGTTTTTTTGTGAAGGGCATGGCTCCAAAAGACGGAGGCCTTATTGCCTACAAAATGAAAACAGCCAAATCTCTTAGGCCCTTAGCAGAGCGTGAGCCGGGAGCCATTGTTTTGGAGAGGGTCGTGTTTGAGGACTTTATGCGAGACATTGCCGAATTCAAAAGACTGTTGGAAGTCTTTAAAAGAGTAGATATCAAAAAAACCAAGATTCCTACTCTGCTTGGACCCTTGGTTAAACTTTCGGTTGGTGATGCGTTGGCGTTCTTATCAGCGCACATGGACAGACATATTCTGCAGGCTGAAAAAACGGCGCAGGGAGTTAAAAATTAATTGCCCAATAAAATGAAAGCACAAAAAAAGGGCGGCCATTGGCCGCCCTTTTCTATGTGTATCGTTTGGAATGAATCCATCTCGAAAAACCTATTGCTAGGTGTTTCGTCGATTTTACTTCATCGATTTAATCCAAAGTTTTCCGTTGTACTGTCCGTTGAGATTGGACTCTTTTGCTTGAGCTGCTTGCTCGTAGCTAGAGAACTTCATCAAGTACACGTAGTACATATTGTTACCTGGATCTCTAAATACGCGAACGTCAAGACCTTGGTTTTTCAATTTTTGAGCGTGACGGTTGGCGTTATTCTCTGAGCCAAACACTCCACCTACTACGTAATATCCTTTGGATCCTGGCGCAACATTAGAAGCGTAGTTGGCGTCGTCATACCCACCAATGTTTGAGGTATTTTTAACCATTCCACCCCCTCCGATAGGGTTTCCGTTGGCATCGTAACCGTTCATTCCTCCTTCAGTGTTTCCACCAGGATTTCCTGATCCGGCCGCTCCACCCGCAGCAGCCCCGGCCGCTGCAGCAGCTGCAGCAGCTTCTCTTTGTTCTTTGAGAGCCTTCATTTCCGCCTCAATTTGCTTCTTCTGATCTTCTACAGAAGCAGCTTGTTGGGTTTCCATTTCTTGCTTGAATTCTTCTAAGCGCTCGTTGATCAAATCCTCAGTCTCTTCTGACTGCTGACGTTGCTTGGTCTTGAGCTTTTTGATTTCGTTTTCTAGGCGCTTCTTGTCTTTGTTAGATCCAAAGCGGTACACCAACATAAACTCGTTAGTGGTTCCCAAAGAAGATGCGTATTGGTACGTAGAAAATTCCTGAGCGTAACCAATGGTCAACTCATCCGTAAGGTGCAAACCAATATTGGCGGTCACACCAAAGTCTGAGCGGTAAGTAGCTCCCAAATAACCCAGTTCCTTCATGTTGAACATCAATCCACCATCAAACTGAACGGGAACGTTCTCTGCCATTCTTACATTGGCAAAGGGAGTCAAGACCATCTTGTCTCCTTGAATTTCGAAGTCGTACTGTGTGTTTACTAGGTAATGTCTGATCAATCCGTACTGAACGGGAACACTTAATGACTCATTGTACTTGATGGGCGCACCAATCAATTGAGGAACAGCAGCTCCAATCTTAAAGTTTCCAATGGTCAAGTTCATACCGAAGTTCAGGTCAAACGTACCTCCGTAGTTTAGGTTGGCACCTAACACAGGGTCTGAAATATCTCCAGCCTTTACGTTCTGCTGCATAATGGTATTGTTCAAATACCCTGCGGCCAAACCAAAGCTCAACGTGTTCTTGTCAGAAAGTTGAAGGTGGTAGGCGTACGAACCGTAAAATCCATAGCGCTGAACGATATCCGTATTGTCTACGTATCCGTAAACACTGTATCCAATTTTTTCGCGGTTAAGCGCACCGTTCAATGAGATAGCGCTCGTCGTAGGAGCTCCAGGCACAGAGGCCCATTGTTGACGGTGAAAAACAGCTGCCTCTGTTACCCCTCTAGATCCTGACATGGCAGGGTTAAAGATGTGTTGAGTAAACAGGTAGTTAGAATATAATGGGAGTTGCTGAGCTTTACTTTCCGAGCCCAAAACCCCAAGGGCGATTGTTAATAAGAGTGCAATCTTTTTCATGGGTAATTCGGTTATTGGTTAGAACTCAAAATGGTGATACCTCCCGTGGCAATATCTTGGCCTCCGGTCCTCAGTATATAATAATACGTTCCGTCAGGAAGCTTGTCTCCAGCTTGGTTGGTTCCGCCCCAGTTGTTTTGGTAATCTACGGTTGAGTAAATTTCCGCACCCCAGCGGTTGAGAATAACAAGCTCACAAGTTCTTCCTGCCATAACTTCTGAAAGATCCCAAAGATCGTTGAATCCATCACCGTTTGGCGTTACCACATTAGAAATGTTGTTTACGTTCTCGTCCACTCCTCTATCGATGTAGACCATCATGGAGTCAATATCGGTACAACCGTTGCCATCCATTACCATTACGTAGTATTTGGTAGTGTCTTCAGTCGGTCTGGTTGAAGTATTGGGGTCTTGGGGGTTGCTAAAGTACACCGGCTTGTCTGCAAACCAGTAGTAATCGGTTCCTCCAGAAGCTCCTAAGAATACCGTCTCACCTGCTTTTACCGTTTGATCCGGTCCTGCGTTTGCAGCGACTACGTTAAACACAACTTTGAGAGTATCCCACGAAGAACAGCCAAATTGATTGACTCCTTCTACAGGGTATGTTCCGGCATTGAATATGACTCGGCTAGCACCGATATAAGCTCCATTATCCCAGTAGTAATCATTGGCATTCCCGTTAATGAGAACAACAACAGAATCTCCTTCACAGATGTCTATCGAATCTGAAGGTGCAAACGTGAATGTTGGAAGTGGAATGATGTTTACCTGAACAGGAGCTGTAATGTAAGTACAGAGTCTAAAGTTGGTATCGTTTGCGTTGTTGATCAAAGCCAATCTATACGAGGCGGTATCTTGAATAATGGTAGTGTCTACTACTAACCATGGCAATGTATCGTTTGGAAGGTTTAACCAAGGACCTGTACCGGAAGGGTACTGAACCTGCCATTGATATCCCCAAGAAGCAACAGAATCCACAGCTGAGAGACGAATACTATCGGTGATACACACGTCAAGCATTGTAGGTGACTGCCCTGGGAAGGGGTATTCTAAAATTTGAGTATCAGGGATTGAATCCACAATAACCCAATAGAAGTCAGAAGTGTCGGTACAGAATCCATCATAGATTTCTACCCTGTACATTCCAGAAGTATTGAGTATTACTTCTTGGAGTGTGTCATTTTCAAGTGCTTTTGGGTGAGGGAATCCAAGGGCATCCAAGGTATCCACCATCCATTGGTATTCAAAGGTTACTAACGGAGAGGCTACAAATGGACCTCTCAAGGTAACGGAGTCATCTTCACAGAACCTAACCGAGTCCATCCCTGCGATGTAAGAAGGATCGGTGGGAATAATCTGAGTGGGGATGATCACCATATTGATGATGGTATCCATTGAAATGTCTGTACAGTTACCCAATCCGACTTCTACACTATAGACTCCTGATTGATAAACATACAATGAATCCTTATCCTCTCCTGGGATAGGGGTTCCATCTTTAATCCACTGGTAGCTATCCATTCCGGGAACCGCTTTTAGCTGTACAGTATCATCTTCACAGAATCCCCAGTCATTGGGATTCGTAAAGGTGTATGGATTGGGAAACCCTCCGATAATGGTGTCAATGGAACTCTCAGGACTTACGTTTACAGTCAATTGAATTGTGTCTGAGGTAACCACAGGGTTGCTCGCAATGATTCGAATACTGTAAAAGTTGTTGAGAGTAATGTTACTCGGAATGATTACTGTCGCCACTTTAGGACCTGCACCAATCGTATCCAATACGTTGGGAGGATTACTCAAGGGCGCCCACTTTACAATGGGAAGCGAGACTGCGGTGGTGAAGTCAACCGTGGCTAGGTTTCCTTCGGCAAACTCGACAGTGTATTGGTTTCCGAAGTTAAACCCTGGGGCTCCAATATTGAGTTGGATGTTGAGGGAATCTCCAGTACACTTTGACAAGTTCGTAATCTGGTTTAGAGATATACTTTGCCCAAAAGCGTGTACAGACACGAAGCTAACGAGCAAGAGCATACACTTACGTAAAGTGTGTTTCATTTGTAGAAATTTTGTTTTGCAATGACCTGGCAATCAGACTCAAAAAAATCTCATGGAATTTTTAGGTAAAAGAGATTTAATCAAAAACTGTTTTCAGGCAGACTTTTCTTAGGTTGGCTTAAATTTAGTAAAGCCAAATTACTTAAAGTTTCCTTATTTAGTAAACGACAAAAGAGTTTTAAAGCCGAATTGTTAATATCTAATCTTCGCAATAAATTGAAAAACAAAAGATTACTTGCCTTTGTTCACGCGTTTCGAGGACTTTGGATTGCACTAAAAAATGAGCCACATATGAGATTTCACTCAGTTTCCGCTCTGAGTGTTATTATTTTGGGGATCATTTATCCGTTAAGCCGGATAGAATGGATGATTACGGGGATTTTAATCGCCTTGGTAATCGGTTTGGAAATTGTAAACTCAGCGCTCGAAAAATTATGCGATGCCGTGCATCCAGAAAAACATCCGATGATCAGAGATGTAAAGGACATGGCAGCCGGGGCCGTGTTATGGGTTTCCCTAATAGCGGCAGGAATTGGCGCATGGATATTTATTCCAAAAATCATTGGACAATGACTCAAAAACACATAGACACTCTCAATGCAATTAAATCACTCATTTCCTCCAACCAAGAAGATGTTCTTCTCAAGGTTTGTAAAGAGTTAGACAGGCGATTTGAGCACTTCAATTGGACTGGATTTTACTTTATGAACCACGAACTTTCGCAGTTGGAAGTCGGTCCCTACGTGGGAGAAATCACAGATCACGTTACCATTCCTTTTGGAAAAGGCATTTGCGGTCAAGTGGCCGTATCCGGAGAAACCTTTATCTCACAAGACGTTCACTCCGAGGAGAATTACCTCGCATGTAGCATTTCCACCAAAGCAGAAATTGTAGTCCCCATTTTCAATCTCAAGGATGAGTTAGCGGGACAATTGGACATTGATTCTCACTTCAAAAACTCCATCACTAAAGACGACGAGAAAATGTTGTTTGCGATTTGCGAGGAGTTGAGGGGGATGTTTTAGGTGGTGAACAGTTAGCAGTGAGCAGGGAAAATGAAAGGGGCTTCACCCAATCACAGGCAACGGGCAACAGGGAATAGGAAGAAAAACGCACCTTTCCTCAGTCCTCATTCACCAGTCACCAGTCACCAGTTACTAGTCACTAGTTACCACCTGGGGCTGCACCCCTGTCCCCATTCTCAAGCTACGACTTTCGCGAATTGAAACCCGTCAAGTAAACGTTTTCAGACGACACTATTCGGTTTTCAAAAATTCGACGATTACCTAAAAGATGGACTCGGATACAATCGATTGTTTTACCATTATTAAAATTTCAGGATGTAACTTGAGATGGGGCGGGCGTGGTACACGCCCCGGCCTACTCGTATCGAGCCGAGTACTTTCGTTTGTAACCGATTTTTTGCGTGGTACTTTTCCTAGGAATTCCGAAATTTACAAATGGGGTGGGACCGCAGGTCCCCACGTTAAACGGCTGACTACTCACTGCTCACTATTTACTATTCCTAGACTGAAAAAGGAATTAGGAAAAAAGGAATTCAAATTAGTCTCAATTCAGGAGTTCATAAATAAACTTCCTCATTCCTTCGCTCTTCCTCATTCCTTCCTAATGCCCGATGCCTGTTACACGTTTCCTGCTCCCTTTTCCCCACCTAAGTATTCGCTCGAATGGCATCCACTGGGTTCATCAATGAGGCAGACAATGCCGGCAGGAATCCGGAGACCAACCCAATAATCGCAGATATTCCCAAGCCCCAGACAATATTTCCAACGCTCAAGAAGAAGTCAAACTCTACAACGGCAGCGGCTATTTTTATGAGAATAAAAACCAAAATCAATCCCAAAACCCCGCCAAACAAACAGAGAACAACCGCCTCAAACAAAAACTGAAGAAGGATAAATATTCTCTTGGCGCCCAGCGATTTTTGAATTCCGATCTGTGTCGTGCGCTCCTTTACTGAAACGAACATAATATTTGCAATTCCAAATCCTCCCACCAAAATACTGAACCCACCAATAACGGTTCCGATAATTCCCAACGTGCTGAACAATCCATCCAATGCAGAAGAAATCAAACTCATCTCATTCAACGCGAAATTTTCGTCTTGACGAGGAGACAGACGGCGAACAGCTCTCATGTTGGCACTGAGCTCGTCCTTGAGTTGATCCATGGTCCATCCCGGCGGAACCTTGACCATAATGGCTCCTCCACCCAAGTAATCTAAGTTCATCAACGTTCTCAAAAAGTTGGCGGGAACCAAAACCATCTCATCAAAATTCTGGCCCGTCATGCTTTTACCTTGACGGTTGAAAACGCCAATAATGGTCACCTTTCGACCCAATAATTTGATTTCTTTACCCACGGGATCCTCTCCTGGGAAAAGCCCTTGAACAACTTCCACCCCAATGATTCCGACAGCGGAACCCGATCGAGATTCATTCTCTGTAAAATAGCGCCCATTGCCTAGGTCCAAATCCCAAATCTTGTCGTACTTGTGGGTCGATGCAAAAATGGTAACGTTGTCGGCAGAGTTGTTTCTGTACTTAACCGTTTCATTACTACCAAAGAGAAAGGCCATATCTGGAACGTCTTTCATCTTCTTTTGCAGAAGTTCAAATTCGGAAAAAGTCGGTTCAGGTCTGTTAATGTATTTCCACCACTTGTATTCACCCCCTCCGCCCCAAGGCATTTTTTGAACGTATACCACGTTGTTTCCGAGTGAGGAAACGCTGTTTCGAATGTTCGCTTCTAAAGAATCCACCGCAGAGTATACCGTGATGATGGCAAAAATTCCTACCGTAATTCCCAACAAAGAGAGAATGGTTCTCAACTTGTTCACAATCAACGCTTGTAATGCAAAATCAAAGCTTTCTTTTAGGAGCCGAAAAATCAGCATAGAAGGTGTTTTATGGTAGTTTTTTGTGTGATTTTGGATAAAGGTACAAAGGCAAAGCCTATCCTCTAAATTACCTGTAAAAAAATCCGTATTTGACCGCGAAAAAAACTATTTTTGCGTCTTTACAACTTCAAGGTAATGCAAGGACAAAAGAAAGCGAAAAGCGCCCTAGTATCAGTATTTTACAAGGATGGCCTAGGCCCCATCGTTGAGAACCTCCACAAAAACGGAGTTGAAATTTATTCAACCGGAGGAACCCAAAAATTTATCGAAGATTTAGGAATTCCTGTAATTCCAGTAGAAGACCTCACTTCTTACCCCTCAATCTTGGGCGGAAGAGTGAAGACGCTTCACCCCAAAATTTTCGGAGGGATCCTTTCTCGCAGAGATTTGGACAGCGACCAAAAAGAAGTAGCTGAATACGCTATTCCCGATTTGGACATTGTAATCGTAGACCTGTACCCATTCGAAGAAACAGTAGCCTCAGGGGCTTCAGAAGCCGATATCATTGAAAAAATTGACATCGGCGGAATCTCTTTGATTCGTGCGGCTGCCAAAAACTTTAAGGACGTACTCATCGTACCTTCCAGAAAGCACTACGGAGAGGTACTGGAAATCCTTTCTTCTCAAGAGGGATCAACCACAATGGCTCAGAGAAGAAGCTTCGCTGCAAAGGCGTTTAATGAATCTTCTCACTACGACGCAGCCATCTTCAACTACTTCAATCAAGAAGAAAACATACCCGCCCTCAAGCAATCTATCCAAGAAGGAAAGACTTTGAGATATGGAGAAAACCCACACCAAGAGGGAACTTTCTACGGGAAGCTAGATGATATTTTAGAGAAACTCAACGGCAAAGAACTCAGCTACAACAACCTGTTGGACGTAGATGCTGCCGTTCAGTTGATCAATGAATTTGAAGATACCACCATTGCGGTTATCAAGCACAACAACGCCTGTGGTGTAGCTTCTAGAAACAACTTGCTCGACGCTTGGAACGACGCTCTTGCGGGCGATCCCGTATCTGCCTTTGGTGGAGTTATCGTTTCCAACAAAGAAATTGACTTGGCTACTGCCGAAGCAATGAACACCTTGTTCTTCGAAGTAGTTATCGCTCCAGGTTATGCGCCAGAAGCCCTCGAGGTTTTGAAATCAAAAAAGAACCGAGTAATCCTCGTTCTTAAAGACTTCACCCCACAAGCCAAAACCGTGAGAACGATTCTCAACGGAATCTTGGTTCAGGATAGAGACTTCATCACAGATTCTATTGAGGGGATGAAAACCATTACCGAGGCGGCGCCTTCTACTGAGGAGCTTCAAGACCTTGAGTTTGCGAGCAAAATTTGTAAAAACACAAAGTCCAATACCATCGTTTTGGCCAAGAACGGTCAGCTACTTGCGAGCGGTACAGGACAGACTTCCAGAGTGGATGCATTGAGACAGGCCATTGCTAAAGCAAAATCTTTTAACTTTGACCTTAAGGGTGCCGTGATGGCATCGGATGCATTCTTCCCATTCCCCGACTGTGTGGAAATTGCACACGAAGAGGGAATAGATACCGTTATTCAACCCGGTGGTTCTATCAAAGACCAATTGAGCATTGACTACTGTAATGAAAACTCAATGAAGATGGTCTTTACTGGAACACGCCACTTTAAGCACTAATTGTTGAAACCCTAAACACCAACAACACATGGGATTGTTTGATTTTTTTATTCAAGACATTGCAATTGACCTCGGTACGGCCAACACACTGATCATCCACGGTGATAAAGTTGTCGTTGACGCCCCATCCATCGTGGCCATAGACCGCATGAACAACAAGATTCTCGCGGTGGGACACGAAGCCCGACAAATGCATGGAAAAACCCATGAGAACATCAAGACCACCCGTCCACTGAAAGACGGCGTTATTGCGGATTTTGAAGCTTCTGAGCACATGATTCGCGAAATGATTAAGAGCATTCCTGCGCTTAAAAACAAGTGGTTCGCTCCTAGCCTTAGAATGGTAATTTGTATTCCTTCGGGTATTACTGAAGTGGAAAAAAGAGCCGTAAAAGACTCTGCTGAACACGCTGGAGCCAAGGAAGTATACTTGATTCACGAGCCCATGGCCGCCGCCATCGGTATTGGGGTTGATGTGTTGGAACCCAAGGGAAACATGATTATTGATATAGGTGGTGGTACTACCGAGATTGCCGTTTTGGCTTTGGGTGGTATCGTTGCTGATAAATCTATTAAAGTTGCGGGGGATGTCTTTACCAATGACATTGCCTACTACATGAGAACGCAACACAACCTATTTGTTGGGGAGCGCACGGCAGAACAAATCAAGATCAGTGTAGGTTCTGCCTTGGACGAATTGGAAAACCCACCAGAGGATCTTCCAGTTCAAGGTCGTGACTTGCTTACGGGTAAGCCCAAGCAAATTACGGTTACCTACAAAGAGATTGCAAAAGCACTTGACAAGTCAATCTTGAGAATTGAGGACGCCATTATGGAAGCCCTCTCTATGACGCCACCCGAATTGGCGGCAGACATCTACAACTCAGGAATCTACATGGCCGGTGGAGGTTCTATGTTGAGAGGACTTGACAAGAGGATTTCCATGAAGACAGACCTTCCTGTATACGTTGCTGAAGATCCTTTGAGAGCCGTTGTTCGCGGCACGGGTATCGCCCTCAAAAACGTAGAGAAATTCAATTTCTTAATGCGATAAGGCAGTAGCCCATGAGGTTTTTACTTCAATTGATATTTCAGAACACCAGGGTACTGGTGTTTTTATCATTGCAGGTAATCGCCCTTTGGATGTACTTTTCTTCTAGAAACTACCAAAAGAGCTATTTCGCTTCTGGGTTTGTTGAAATTTCTGGAGGTGTGGACGATGCCGTAAACGGTATTGAAGAATATTCCAACCTTTCTGAAATCAACGAAAACCTTGCCCGCGAAAATGCCATTTTGCGCTCAGCACAAAGAGAGAGCTACTTTCCTCTTTTCTCGGTGACTGACACAATAGTCGACACCTTGTACGCTCAACAATACGTATATGTCCCCGGGAAAGTCATTTCTGCCAGCTATAAAAAAACAAACAATTACCTCACTGTAAACCTAGGCCGTGTTCACGGAGTAAAGCCTCAGCAAGGGGTGGCTTCCGCCGATGGTGTGGTGGGCGTTGTAAAGGAAGTAAGTGAACATTACTCCAGAATCATTCCTCTAATCCACCCCAAGTTTACCATGAGTGGTTCCGTAAAGGGCTCTCCCCATTTTGGAACGTTGGTTTGGGATGGGAAAAGCTACGAGCAAATCTCCTTATTAGACATCCCAAGACATGCGCAGTTAGAGGAAGGTGACACCATTGTTACCAACCAAAAGTCTTCGTTGTTTCCTCCGGGAATTACCATTGGTTACGTGAGAGAGAAAACGATCAACCCCAATGACGGCTTTTATTCTGTGACCTTAGACTTGGCGCACGACTTTGCGACGATGGGTCCCGTTTACACCATAGAAAACTTATTGGCAGAAGAACAACAAAATCTAGAAGCTGATGAGGAATAATCCCATTTCCATAGGAATTAGCTTGATTCTCATCATCATCCTTCAGGTGCTGGTGGTGGATCACTTCTTGATTTTTGGATATGTCATTCCCTTGGTTTACCTCTTTGGGGTTCTTTATCTACCAACGGTCATCAAGCCCATTCCCACATTGATCATTGCCTTTCTTCTCGGTTGGACCATTGATCTATTTCAGGGAACGGGAGGAATCCATGCCAGCGCCTGTGTATTGCTGGCCTATGTAAAACCATTCTTGTTGCGAAGCATTTCGACACAAGGGGGATTGGAGTACGAAAGACTCTCCATCCAGACCCTGGGAATGCCCAAGTTTTTAATCTATTCTTCCCTTGGAGTTTTGACCGCAACCCTTTGGATTCACGTTTGGGAAACCTTTGCTTGGTCTTTGATTTTTTCTTCCATACTCAAGGCAATAATTTCTTCGTTATTTACTGTGATTCTCATTACCTTACTAGAGATGTTACTCTACAGTAGAAAAGAAAAATAATGGAGAGAAAATACCTGTTTTACGCCTTCTTTATTTTCATCGGGCTGGCCTTTACCTCCCGCCTGTTTTACATTCAAATCGTAGATACGTCCTATAAACTTTCTGCGGAGAGCAATGCCACGCGCGAACTCAAACTCTACGCACCCAGAGGGTATATTTACGATAGGAATGGAAAGCTCTTGGTGGCCAACCAGGTTGCCTATGACCTCATGGTCATTCCCCAACAAATTGAAAACCTCGATACCGCCTCCTTTGCTAAGCTCCTGGGAATTGCCCCTGAGGAAGTAGACAAGCAATTAAAAAAGGCGAAGAGACACTCTTATTACAAGCCGTCTATCTTCTTAAAACAGCTTTCTAAAGAAGACTATGTTTCTGTTCAAGAAGCTTTGCACTTATATAGAGGGTTCTACCCTCAGAAGAGAATTCTAAGGGAGTATCCATACAACGGAGCCGCCAATGTGGTGGGATTTATTGGTGAGGCCAATGACCGTTTTTTGGCGAAACACCCCACCTACTCCAAAGGGGATTTAATTGGAGTGGCGGGAATCGACAAATCCTACGAAGACGAACTCAAAGGAAAAGTAGGTGTCAAGAGAATTACGGTGGATGTTCACAATCGTGAAAAAGGTAAATTTGCCAATGGACTTTACGACACCCTTCCTATCCCAGGTCGTGAAATTCTTTCCACCATTGACATTGACCTCCAGCTCTATGGAGAACTACTCATGTCAAACAAAAGGGGATCCATCGTTGCCATTGAACCCAAAACAGGAGAAATTTTGGCATTGATAACGGCCCCCAATTACGACCCCAACCTCTTGGTGGGGAGACAGCGCTCCAAGGAGTACAGCCGATTGTATTTGGATTCCATTAACAAGCCCCTCTTTGATCGTGGGCTTTTGGCAGAATACCCTCCGGGGTCTCCCTTTAAGGTTATCAACGCCTTGATTGGGATGCAAGAAGGAGTGATTTCTGAGCGAACGACATTTACCTGTCATCACGGTTTTCACTACGGAAGGCTTACCGTGGGATGCCACTGTGGAGGAGGAAGTATGGCTTTGGAAAAATCAATTTCTAAGAGCTGCAACAATTACTATTGTAACGTCTACAAGAGAATTATTGAAAATTACCCGTCTGCTCAGGAAGGCATGAATGCCTGGAGCGACCACGTAAAAAGCTTTGGATTGGGGCAATTCCTCAACAACGACCTCCCTACGGGAAGACGTGGTTTTGTTCCTACCTCAGATTACTTTGACCGAGCCTTTGGATACACCAACTGGAAGGCTGTGAGCACCATTTCTATGGGGATTGGCCAAGGGGAACTCGTAGTCACCCCCATTCAGTTGGCCAACATGACAGCTGCCGTTGCCAACCGCGGTTGGTACATTACTCCACACATTGTAAAGAGCATTGGAGGGCAACCTTTGGACGACCCCAATTTGACCGTTCCCAAGATGACCACTGTAGATTCCATTCACTTTCAACCCGTAATTGATGGGATGTACCGAGTGTTTACCGACGGTACCGCTCGGGGTTCACAAGTGGAAGGAATTCAAATTTGTGGTAAGACGGGAACAGCAGAAAACCCACATGGGCAAGACCACTCCATCTTTATTGCCTTTGCCCCCAAAGACGACCCACAAATTGCCATTGCCATTATCGTAGAAAATGGATACTGGGGCTCGCGATGGGCGGCGCCTATTTCTAGCTTGATGATAGAGGAATACTTAACCGATTCCATCTCAAGACCTCACATAGAAAAGAGAATGATAGAGGGCTCCCTACAAGAACAATACGACAACCAACTGAAGGTCATCCAAGAGAAAAAGAATGAGAAGTCAAAATAGACTCGGCAACATAGATTACCTAACGGTTCTTTTGTACCTCCTCTTAGTCTTTCTTGGATGGGTAAGCATCTATGCTGCCGTATACAACGAAGAGCACCAAAGCATCTTGGACGCCACCCAGAAATACGGAAAACAGCTAACGTGGATTGTGACCTCTTTACTTATGGCGGGAGGAATTTTATTGTTGGACGGTAGGATTTTTGAAAAGTTCGCTTGGCCCATTTACGGAGTCACCTTGCTGCTTCTGATAGGAGTTCTTCTCTTTGGAAAAGAAGTCAATGGTGCTCGTTCTTGGTATGCCATAGGCTCATTTAGCTTACAGCCCTCTGAATTCGCAAAAATTGGAGCGGCCTTGGCATTGGCGAAGTATCTCAACAAACTCAATGTAGACTGGTCCAAACTCTCCAATAGGATCATCGCTTTGGCCATTATTTTTACTCCGGCGGTCTTGATTGCCCCACAGCCCGACCTTGGATCCTCCTTGGTTTACGCCAGCCTTTTGTTGGTTTTGTACAGAGAAGGACTACCGGGAAAATACATCTTTGCCGGTCTGGGATTGGCAGTCCTCTTCATCCTCAGTTTGCTTATCGACAAGTTTTATCTAGGCGGTGGTCTTTTGGTTGTCGCATTGATATTGGTCATTGTAGGAAGGCGCAACCGATCTTGGGTAATGGGGATATCGTTAGGAGCCGTTTTGGCTATAGGTTTTATTGGAACCGTGGATTACGCCTTTAACAATTTGCTAGAAGACAGACACAGGAATCGCATCAACATCTTACTTGGAAAAGCACACGACCCCAAGGGAATTGGATACAACACCAATCAAAGTATGATTGCCATTGGATCGGGAGGTTTTTCTGGAAAGGGATTTCTAAAGGGAACGCAGACCAAATTCAATTTTGTGCCAGAGCAGAGTACGGACTTTATTTTCTGTACCGTGGGAGAGGAATTTGGTTTCTTGGGAACGGCCGGTGTAATTACTCTCTTTATCATACTACTCTTCAGATTGGTCTTCCTTGCCGAAAGACAGAAGTCAACGTTTAGTCGAGTCTATGGATACTGTGTCGCCTCCATTTTATTCCTCCACTTTTCTGTTAATATCGCCATGACCATTGGATTGGCTCCTGTAGTAGGCATTCCCCTTCCCTTCTTTAGTTATGGAGGTTCTTCTCTTTGGGGCTTTACTCTACTGCTTTTCATTTTTATCCGATTGGATTCTTACCGATTGGAGACGCTGTAAACCTTCCGGCATTAAAGCTTTGCACGTTAAGCTCGCGTTAAGGTGGCATTTGAAAGCAATGCGAAACAAACGGTTTGCGTTCCAAGGGTTCTAACAATTACAACAGACAATTACAACAGAACCTATGAATCAACTGCGTACTTTGCTGAATTCCATCAAACAAACCCCTCTTCTCAATCTGATTTTATGGACATTTTTTTCCATGGCCCTTCTCACCGCTCGAGTCATCTGGACTGGAGAAATCACATTTGTCTTTTTGGCTTGGAATTTATTCTTGGCTTGGGTTCCATGGATTTTCTCCAAGGCCATTTCCACGAAACAAAGAGGCTGGAAACAACTGGGGCTTTTGGTGGGATGGATTTTGTTCTTTCCCAATGCGCCCTATATTTTAACGGACCTATTTCACTTAAAATTGAGATTGGTCATGCCCCTTTGGTTTGACTTACTACTTATTCTGAGTTTTGCGGTCAGTGGGCTTCTTCTGGCAACACAAAGCCTTCACATTATGAGAAAATGGTTGCGTCATTACATATCTGTAGGATGGACAGAATTAGCCACCGTAGGATACTTATTCCTCACGGCGTTTGGAATCTATTTAGGGCGCTTTTACCGTTGGAACAGTTGGGATCTAACTACTCGTCCCGTAGAATTGATTTACGACGTCCTGATCGCATTCAGACACCCTTTTCAGCATTATGACCTTTGGACCTTTACCCTAGGGGTGGGAGCATTCCTATACCTGCTTTATCGCACGACAAAAGTTTCCAAGGAGGAGATTTAGAAGTGATCTTCCGTTTAGCAATAAATGACACCCAATAGTATCCATAAAAAAACCGCCTCGAATATCGAGGCGGTTTCTATTTTGTGAAGAATCCAGTCTACGTGGACTGCATTCTAAAAGTATTGTCTAGTAGTAGGGTCTAGTAAAAAACAGGTCTTCTATCCACTACTCCTGCTCTTTCTTCCAATGAAGGTACAAAGTCAGAAATTACGCGGTTAACCGTTCTTGAAGCTTCTTGTTGTGCTACTGCTGATTGATCAGGAGCAGCCGTTGGTACTGTTTGTGAAGTAACCGTTACAACAAATACTCCTCTGTCTCCGGCAATAGGAGCAGACATTACGTTCTCTTCCAAACCGGCAAGCGCACCCAATACTTCAGGCTCTTGACCCACAGCTCCAAGGTTGTTAGAACCTAGAGAAACCGATCCAGAGATGTCTTTAGACTTAAGAGCCACTCCCAAACCAACTACGTCAGTAGCGTTGGCATCAGCAATGCGTTGCTTGAGGATGGCTGCTTTCTTTTCTTTGATGATCTCTGGAGTTGCAGATGCTCTCGCTTTCTCCACACCTTGCAAACCATCGTTGTTAATTCCGTTGAGGATAACTACTACATAGCTCTGTT
This sequence comes from uncultured Schleiferiaceae bacterium, assembly GCA_965658445.1. Taxonomy (GTDB): domain Bacteria; phylum Bacteroidota; class Bacteroidia; order Flavobacteriales; family Schleiferiaceae; genus CBFHSF01. The sequence continues at coordinate 290,938 of CBFHSF010000002.1, forward strand.
GGTTGTTGTTCAACAATTGGATATCACCTACAGCTCTATCTTCACCGAAAGTCCAGCGAACGATCTCTCTGTTGTTACCCAAACCAACGATGTTTTCGTCAAACTCCTTAACGTCATTGGCAACTCTAAGGCTCAAGCCCATTTCATCAGCCAATGCAACGTAGTCTTCTGCAGATTGTGCCTCAGCAGCAAACTTGGAAGCGCGGTTGTAAATGTCGTTGAAGGTCTTTTCAGAAGGTGTTACTTCGCGGTAAACCGTAGCGATTTTCATTCCGCGGTTGTCACCTTTAGTATCTACAATCTGGATGATGTGAATTCCAAATTGAGTAATGGTCTTACCGATGTGACCTTTTTTGTTTCTGAAAGAGTACTCTTTGAACATGGGGTCAAATTGAGCGTCTCTTGAAATCCATCCCAAGTCTCCACCTTTTCCTCTTGCTACGATGTCGTCATTGAATTTTTGGTTGATAGAATCCCATTGTGAAGGATCGTTAACCAACAAATCATTCAAGCTATCAGATAGAGCCAATGCTTCTTGTGGCGTTCTAACCACTGCTTGAGAAGCTCTTGTAGCTCCTTGGTAGGCAATGAGAATGTGCTTAACCTCTACAGAGTCTGGGAGGCTGCGAACTTGTGAAAGCTTAGAAACTTTAAAACCAGCTTCTGAGCGGTATGGACCGTAGATAAATCCTTCCTCTGCATTAGACATTACACTGTCAATCTCAACAGGCAATTCACCTGGAATGTACATGGTAGGATCAAAGCGAGTGTCGCTATTGGCGTTTACGAAAGAAGAATCAGAAGTTGTGGTTCTGAATCCAACCAACGTGTCCATTAGTTTAGATCTTGGGTTTCTCACCACTCTATCTTCAACAAGAGCAGCCAATTGATCTCTAACATCTTCGTAATCTTCTACAGAAGGCTGAATCGCAAAGTTCACAAACTGAAAGTCTCTAGACTCCTCTTGCTTGTACATCTCTTTGTGCTTAGCCACGTAGTTTTTAATGTCTGAATCAGAAACCTCCACCTCTGCATCATCCACATCCGTGTAAGGAAGGAAAACGTAAGAAACGTTGCGAGTGGTGTTGTCCAAAGTGTATTTGTACTCTGCCAACTTCTTGGGCATGTAGATTGCCTTGCGAGCGGCTTCGTATACTTTTGATTGTAACGCTTGATCTCTAACGGCATTTTCAAAATCAACCCAAGAGGCCCAGTTTGCACTGGCTTCTTCAGAGAGATCTTTGTTATCTCTCAAACCTGCCAAACCTCTTTTGAAAAGATCTTCAGAGAACTGACCTGTAGTAGGATCTACAAAGCTTTGGTTCTGACGAATGTTTGGGTTATTGATAATGCGGTAGTACAATTCGTCCTCGGGAATAGAAAACCCTTGGTCTGTGTACATATTCAAAATTTCGCTTCTCAAAATCTCATCGTAAGTAGCGTCTACCAATTGTTTGTTGGTAACGTTGTTGAGATTAGGGTCGCGCATTTGCGTCTTATATTGCTCGGTTCTTTCCGATAGTTTTTGAGAAAACTGAACGCGGTTTATCTTCTCCCCATTCACCTCCATCACAGTATCGTCGTTTCCACCGAAAACGCTTTGTCCAGAACCCAGTAAATCAGTTAGGGTAAATGCAGCAATCGCCACACCGATAAGTCCTATCACCAAACCTGATCTTTGTCTGATTTTCTCTAAGGTCGCCATTAATCTATAGTTTTTATATCAAGGTTGCGAATATACAATTGCCCTTGAAAAATCAGAAAAATGAGCTAGCAAATTTTCGGAAAATATTGAATTTTATTCGGATTCGAGCCTTTTGACCTGAACTTCGTCTATTCTATTGGAACTTCCCTTGGTGATTTTAAATCGAAGGTCTTCGATAACGACCATTTCTCCTGGCTCGGGAATGCTTTCAAAACGGCTCGTCAACAGCCCACCCAAAGTGGAATACGTCTCGCTTTCAGGAAGTTTGAGATCGTAGTTGTCATTGAGGTGATCAATCTCTAATCGTGCAGAAAACAAATAGGTTCCATCTTCAAAAGCCACCTCCTTGAGATCCTCAGAATCGTGTTCGTCTTCAATCTCTCCAAAGATTTCTTCTACTACATCCTCTAAGGTTATCATTCCAGAAGTCCCGCCAAATTCATCGATAACAATGGCAATGTTTCTCTTTTCCTTTGTAAAGTGATTGAGCAGCTGATCTGCGGTCATGGATTCAGGGATAAAGGACACGGGACGCAAAACCGATCGGATATCCGAAGGCTTTTTAAAGAGCTCATATGCGTGAACATATCCTATGAGGTTGTCCATGTTCTCTTCAAAAATTAAAACTTTAGAATATCCGTGATCTGTAAAAACGCTCTTGAGTTTTTCAATGCTGGTCTCGACGGGAACGGCCATAATCTCCGTTCTTGGGATCATCATTTCTCGAGCTTTCTGCTCAGAAAAATCCAAGGCATTTTGGAAGATTTCAATCTCGTGATCCACTTCTTCAGAATCGCGGTTGCTCGTGGTGTTTTCTTGAATAAAGTGATCCAAATCTACCTTGCTAAAAACGGGTTGATCCTCATCCAATTCCTTTTTAAAAAACAACTTTAACAAACCGTTTGAAATCAGCATCATAAAGGAAACTATGGGATAAAACAACCCATAGAATAGGACACTGGGTAGCGCAAACCACCTGAGAGATTCATTGGCATTGGCGTTAAAATAAGCCTTGGGAATGTACTCTGCTAAAAACAGAATGACGATGGTGGAAAGTGCAGTCTGGACCAATAGTAGAATCCAAGCATTTTCAATTCCGCCGATTAATGGGTTTAATGCTTCGGGCATGTACAAGCCGTAAAGGACCAGTGCAATGTTATTTCCCACCAACATGGTTGCGATGAAACGCGCGGGCCTCTTAACGAGGAAGGAAATGAGATTGAAGGGGAAGTTCCCCTTCTTGCTCTCCAATTCTATGTGAAGCCGGTTGGCAGACAAAAAGGCAATTTCCATCCCTGAAAAGAAAGCGGAAAGGACCAATGTGGTTAGAATGATAAAGAGCAGGGTGCTCATTTTGGCTTATTTGTCTGAATTACGGACTGGGATTATTGGTTGTTCCTCCTAGACTCAATCCTACGTCTAGAATTTCTTCTGAAAAAATACATAAAAACTCCCAAAAACACCCCGCCTACAAAAATAAAGTAGCGATCTGTGTAGGGGCCATTGATACCCATAATGACTTCGTACAAACAAACGGTAGCTACTACTAGCCACATGATCTCAACGATCCTCATCATCTTTACCATCTTCTTCCTCTATTTTAATAATTCCTGTCGTGTTCTTGATTTCGTAATCGGTAAGATCCTGGTTGGCTTCAAAGCCCGTCCCCGTGGTAACGGTACCTCCCGAGGTGATCTTCACGAATTCATCAGAGTAAATCTTTTCTGTTTTCACGTCCCAAACCAAATGCTCAGTATTGAGCTTTTCTCCTTCCTGATTAAAGACTTCCACATTCCCTTTTACTATCCACATCTGTTGATTGGGATAGCGAATTCCATAGTTGGCGGACAACCTAGAATCCTCTACCTCTTCTTCATTGTAAAAGATTACGAGGAGTCCTTCCGTGAACTCAAGATACGGTTCTTCTAATTGGGAATAGTTTTCTGCTAATGGGGCGGTTAGCCTCAAAGTAATACGGGCAGAATCAGTGTAGACGTATTCTATGTTCTTCTGAATCTCCATGGGAGTTCTCTCAACTTCCACGGAGGATACTTTCTGAACTTCTTTTACATCATTGACACATCCATACAAAAAGAGCATTGCCACCCAAAGGATGGCAATGCCCGTTTTCTTTGTATTGTGAACCGCCAATTCTAGTAGAATTTGATGGTAACCGTTTCGTTAATCCAACACCCAATGGTGTAACTATCTCCCGCTTTGTATCCCAATTGGAATGCAACCGATTTATCGGGAACTGATTTCTTGTATGCAGCAATTAGCTTGTTGGCGATGTTTGCTACAGAGCTGTCAATAGACTTGGCGTAGCTCGCCTTGTTGATAGCTGCCCAGTAAACCGCGTTCTTCTGTACTGCATCGGCACCACATTTTCCGGCAGCATCTGCGTAGATAGTTGCCAAAAGGATGTAAGGAGCTCCCCATTCTTTCTTGTTGGCAGCTGCTTTAAGAGCGTACGTTTTTGCGCTAGACAAGTTGCCTAACTTCTGGTAACCAATTGCAATTTTGTAATAATCATTCGCTTGCTTCTTAGGATCGATTTCCTCTTCTGCTGCTTGTTTAGAGTACTCAACTGCTTTTGCGTAATCCTTGTTCTTTAAAGCAATGCTAGACATTCCACGTGCTGCAGTTGCAGATGGCTCAAGAGCAAATAACGCTTCTGCCATTCTAAAGAAGATAGGCTCAGAAGTACAATCTACGTCGTTTCCTTCCTCATCTTTTCTCTCCTTTTGGTAGGATTTAATTCCGCGACGCAACCAAGTTGTATTGTCTTTGTTCTTCTCAAAAGTCTCATCGTTGTACAACAAAGGAAGACGAGAACAAGTCAATACGGGGCTGATCATCTTTTCGATGTTACCACCTACTTTGTCGTATCCAGAAAGAATCTTTTCCGTTCTGGCCAATTTCTTTTCTCCTTTGGCATCCAACTCTCCGGCCTCTTTCTTGGCGTTGAAGTCCTTGATCTGAAGGTTCAATTCGTTGTTGTTTTTCTCGATGGCCTCAGAAATCTTATCGTAAGTATTAACCAATTCAGCCAATTCGATTTCTTTGGCGTTGAACATTCTTACCGCAGCCAAGAAATATCCATTCATTACTGAAGGAGAAATTTTGTAACCGTCGATGTCGTAAGCTTCCTTAAACATCGCGTAGGCTTGTGCAATGCTGTCCTTGTTGAACTTGGCGTACTTAAGTGCTTTCTGACCTTTTACGTATCCCTCTTTTCCAGGGAAGTAAACCAAGCGTTTGTCGTATTGCTCAATAAAGAGATTCTGAAGGGCTGCTTTTTCTGCAGGATCCTCAGTCTTTTTGAGCTTGGCACTTAAAATTTTAGGAGCCATTACGTAAATATTCTTGTGAGCACCTGGACAGTTGGTGTATACTTCATACCATCCTTCGTATGCTTCTGAGTAAGACTTGGATTGGTATAAGGATCCAAAGATGTTGTACTGCTCCCAACACTTTACAGAATCTGCAGGAGTTTCACCCCATGCCTTCTTTTGTGCATTTGCGCTTATTAGGCCAAAAACGGCAACTATAAGTAAAATGTAACGCTTCATTTTAGTATCTATTTATCTGTATTTAAATTTCCTAAACCACTTGTCATTTAAGTTTATGCCAAAGTAAAGATTTATATAATCTTCTTGTATGGCTCCACTGTTGATAAAACCTCTGCGGCCAAATACTATGCCAATATTAATTGTCGAGAGCTTTACATCTCCCGGATCCACTGATTTGGCTCTAAAGGGCAAGTCCATCCCGAAGGTAAAGCCGTAGTCGGGTGCTGACTCGTCTTCAAAAGTAATATTTGTCTTTTCGTAAAACGCTCCAAATCGATATTTGATCGTCTCAAAGTAATTTCCTCTTCTGTTTTGGTTTCCAAAAGCAAAGTTTGGAATAAAGTAACCTCCTGCAGAAAAGCGATACGAATCCGTAAGGCTAGATGGCGAACCATCAAAAGGTTTAAACCCGGACCACTGCGTAAGGTTCATATCCGCTTCCACCATCCAAGCATTGATGAGTAGCTCGGGAACTCTTCTTCCGTAAGAAACTCCTAAACCATAAGAATGAGGTAACGTGATAGACCCTCCAAGGTCAACATAAAGTGAACCGGTATCTAGAGGAATTTCTGTACCTGAATTGGAAAGGACATACGTATAGGCTACCCCAGACTGAGTCGCTCTTAAATCGGACCCAAAACCGTAGGTTCCACCAATCGTGAAAAACATATCGTTATCCTCTTGATTGTTGGCCTCACCTCTTACTTTTAGGTTTTTATCAGAATCCCAAGTGTATTCGTATTGAAATCCAGCATCAAATCCAAAGTCACTGACCGTAGTCTGAGTCTGCAGTCTCGTGTAGTCAATAGAAGGATCGGTAAAGAGAGCGTCTCTTCTGGTATCTGTAGTTCCAAATAGGTACGAAGCATTCAATCCCAAGGAAAGACCTTTATAGACTCTATACGAGTTCCCCCACATTACTTTATTGATTCCCCCTTGGCCTGTGTATCTGTAGACCGTATTTCCGTAATCGGGTTCTTCTACGGAAGATCTGATGTCATACCCAACAATAGAATACGGGGTAATGGCAACAGCCATACCCCAATTCTCGGTCAAAGGGAAGCCTAAAGCCAAGTAGTTAAAGTACCCTGTTGAGTTGGTAATGGGATCCGATCCCCCTGTGGACTGCCATACAAATTTCTGTACTCCCCCAAAGTCCAAGGTGGCCAACCTCAAGGCTGAGTAGCTCGCTGGGTTTCCAAGGTTAACGGAGTAAGGACTTCTAAGGGATTGATAAACCCCTCCCATTCCCTGTTGCTGTGCAAAGAGTCCATTGGACTTGTCTCCCAACCCAAAAAGAGAAAATGGGCTCACAGAGTTTATCTGAGCATTGGCAAAGCCAGAGATAAATAAAAACAGGATGGTAACCTTAACGGCGTGTCTCTTCCACATAGTGGTCCAAAATAGCGTTCAATCCCTTCATTAAAATTTCAGGGTCTGCAAAGATGTTATTTTTTAACGGGGTGACCAAGAGTTCCGTATCCCCTCCTGTAAAAATCACCTCAACCTCCCCAAAACGCTTTTTATATTGAGAAATTATGCCGTCAATTTCAGAAGTTATCCCCACGTAAACACCGGCTCCTAGGCATTCTTCTGTGGATCTTCCTAAAATTTCGTTAAAGTATGGAGATTTGACCTCGGGCAAGGCTTGGGTAAAAGACGACATGGCTTTCGCTCGCATGGCCAATCCTGGAGAAATAATTCCTCCACCGTATCCATCTTTTGGAGAATAAAAATCATAGGTAATACAGGTTCCCGCGTCAATGACCAATACATTGGAATTCGGGAATCTTGATTGGGCACCCGCCACTAAGGCAATTCTATCAGCTCCTAAGGTATGTGGTGTTTTGTATGAATCTAAAGAAAAGGGAAGTGAAATTTCTTGAGAAACCACTAGGCCTCCTTTAGATTGAATGAAATCTCGAACTTTTTGATCGTCTTTTCGTACCGAGCAATAGATCAATCGGTCGTCAGACTGGAAGTTTAGTTCCATCAACAAGTCCAAATCCTCAAAAAATTGAAGGCTCAATTCTCCTTTTTCAGAAAATGTTCCTACCCTAACTCTCGTATTTCCAGCGTCAAACAAAAAATTCATAGGTCAAAGGTACATTAAGGCTTAAAATTACTTGTTGTAAATGATATTTTTTCTTTAGATTTGCCGCCGCTATCGCAATGGTGCCATAGCTCAGTTGGTAGAGCAATGGACTGAAAATCCATGTGTCCCTGGTTCGATTCCTGGTGGCACCACGCAAAGAACCCCAATCGCAAGATTGGGGTTTTCTTTTTCTATCTTGTTTACTTTCCGTTTTACGCTCTCATGTGCTCTCTTCTCATGCAATCTATTTTTTGGTTTTTTTAATTGAAACCATTGGAAATATTGAAGGAACCAGAGAATTGATATGAATAATTGACGGACTTTAGAAAAATTCAACGACCTTTCCTCCATGGATTTTAAAACACTAGGCCTTAACGATCAGATTATAGAGGCCATTTCTTACATGGGCTTTGAAAAAGCTACGCCCATTCAGGAGCAGACAATGCCCCACATTATTGAAGGCCGAGACGTTATTGCCTGTGCTCAAACAGGAACCGGAAAAACCGCCGCTTTTATCCTCCCCACCCTTCACAACATCACAGAAACCGGACACAAGGGCACCAGCACATTGGTCATTGTTCCCACGCGTGAGTTGGCAACCCAAATTGACAATCAAGTTCAAGGGTTTAGCTACTTCGTGGATGCGCACAGCGCTACCGTTTTAGGAGGTGGAACCGGAGCGGGTTTTGAAAAGGAAAAAACAGCCCTTACCAAGGGAACGGATATCATAATAGCAACCCCAGGAAAACTACTTTCCCATTTGAGAATGGGCTACGTAAAGTTTGACCAAGTCAAGCACTTTATTCTAGACGAGGCCGATCGAATGTTGGACATGGGATTCCGCGACGATATTTTAAAAATTGCATCGTACCTACCAGAGAAAAGGCAGAACCTACTTTTTAGCGCGACCATGCCATTGAAGATTAGAGATTTGGCTCGAGACCTGTTGGTTGACCCCTTTGAGGTGAGTCTCTCTATTTCCAAGCCAGCGGCCGGTGTTACGCAGAGAAAATTCTTGGTGTACAACGAGCAAAAAATACCGTTGGTAGAAACGCTTCTCAAAGACAGAGACAACTACAAGAGCATTATCATTTTCTGTTCTAGAAAGGTTTCGGTTAACGATGTCTACAGAACGCTTCGACGCAAAGGCTATTCGGCCAAAAGCATTTCTTCTGACCTAGAGCAGGTAGATAGAGAAGCGGTACTTTCTGATTTCCGAAGTAAAAAAACGCGCATTGTAGTCGCCACAGATGTACTTTCTAGGGGAATTGACATTAAGGACATCAACTTGGTTATCAACTATGACGTTCCCAACAACCCAGAAGATTACGTCCACCGCGTGGGAAGAACGGCTCGTGCTGAAACCAAGGGAGAAGCCATTACTTTGGTCAACCCAATGGACATGAGAAAGTTCCACTACATAGAAGAACTCATTGAGAAAGTGGTGGACACTCCTGAACTTCCCGAAGGCTTTAGCAAAGGTCCCGAGTGGAGGTTAGACGATCCCAAGAAAAAGAAAAAGGGACGAAAAAGAGATTCCCAGGGAGGTTCTGGCGGTGGAAAAAACGGAAGGAACTTCAAAGGGAAAAAGAGAAATTTCAATCCCAAGGGAGGTTCTAATAACAGCTACAATCACTCCGGAAAAAAGAACAACAACAATAAAAAGGGACCAAAGGAGGGTGGACAAAAGCAAGGTGGACAAAAGCAGGGAGGATCAAACCCTTCGGCAACGAAACCCAAAAACAATAATTCATGAAAAAATTGATTTTAGCACTTTTGGTCGGTCTTTCCATGACCCTATCATTCACCTCTTTGGGACAAACCGCTGAAGAGCAAGAAGTCATCAATACCATTCAAAGTTTCTTTGACGCCATGGCCGAAAAGGACACGGCAACACTTTCCTCACTGATGCATCCAAAAGGTGTTTACTTTGTGACCCAAGAAGGAAAATCGGCAAGAGTCAATACACATGAAGCGTACGTAAAGAATTTCCCCATGGGAAAGGAGTATGACTTCAAAGAAGAAATGTGGGACCCGCAAGTCTTGATTAATGGAGACATGGCCGTTCTTTGGGCGCCGTACAATTTCTATCTCAATGGCAAATTTGAGCACTGCGGCATAGACAACTTTTCCCTCATAAAGGAAAACGGTAAGTGGGTCATTGCGACAACGGTCTTTTCGATTTCTAAAACCCCATGTAATTAACCTCCAAATATGAAAACATATGTTCTTTGGCTGGTGCTGATAACAATACTTTTGAGCTGTACTTCGCCAGAAAAACCGTCTAGCCCCGATGCATTTTTGGACCAATGGCACCGAGATGCAGCAACAGGGCAATTTGAAAATTACTTTGCAGCCTTTGAGTCTGACGCTTCCATTTTTATGGGAACAGATGCCACAGAACGCTGGACAATAGCGGAATTCAAGCCATGGGCCAAGCCTTATTTTGAAGACGGAATGGCCTGGGATTTCACTCCTTTTAACCGCCACCTCTTCTACGCAGAAAAAGGTAACATGCTTTGGTTTGATGAAGAGCTAGAAACTCCTAACTTAGGGGTTTGTAGAGGCACAGGTGTTATGGAGTGGAAAAATGGCCGTTGGAGAATACATCACTACAACCTCGCTATTGCCATTCCAAACGACTTGCTCCCTACTTTAGTTCCGATGTTGGATTCACTTAAAACCTCAAAATAATGACCATGACAAAAAAACTTTTTCTCTCCCTTTTTACTCTAATTGTATTCGGAGTGGGAGCTCAGGCACAAGAGAGCGATGTGCACATTTCTTATGACATTGAATTTATCACTGAAGACAGTGAGAGCCCCGAAATGGCCATGCTAAGTGGATCCACTATGGTTTTAGCATTCCAAGATCACCACGTTTCTATGGACATGCAAATGGGTCAAATGATAGGAATTAAAGTAGCCATGGATGGCGAAAAGAGAACGGGAACTATGTTGATGTCCATGATGGGAACCAACATGGCCGCCAATGTTAGTCCCGAAGAATACCAAGAGCTTGAAGATGAAAACTCTCAAGTAAAAACCACCATTGAGAAACTTGATGGGAAGAAAAAAATCTTGGGTTACAGCTGTAAAAGAGCCAAAATCACAAGCCAAGATGGATCTGTGGTTACGGTATGGTACACAGATAAAATCAAGCCAAACAACTTGAACTCTGATATGACTTCTATGTATGGAGATTTGGACGGATTCCCATTAGAAATGGAAACTATGGCCAACAATACTCCAATGGTTATGACTGCCACCAACATTCGCGAAGCACAAGACAGCGATTTTGAAGTGGAAATTCCTGAGGGAACTCAAATCATGACCTACACACAACTCAAGCAAATGGGAGGCAACTAATTCGCCTTCAAAAACAGAAAGAACAAAGGATGAGAAGATCCCTTAAACTAAGCGCTTGGGCCTTGTGCCTAGGCCTTTTTACTGCCGCATGTACCAACACAAAGTTGGTAGCCACTTGGTCTAATCCCGAATTAACTGCGGAGCCGACAAAGCACGTTTTGGTCGTAGCCATTACAGACAGAGCGGATTATCAAATCACTTTTGAACAAGCGATTCAAACACAGCTTCAACGAAAAAATGTGGAAGCCAAAATTGGATTTGAATTCTTGGGAGCAGACCACAAACCCAGTGAAGATGAGTTGAGAAAATCCGTAGATAGAATGAAGGAAGAAGGTGTGGAAACCATAATTGTTATTACCCTTCTCGACGTCAACGAAAGCACCCGCTATGTTCCTGGAAACACCTATGCTCCCTATGGATACTATGGAGGATGGGGGCCCTATTACTACAGTAGTTATTACACGGTAAGAGAGCCCGGATATTACACGACAACCACAGATATATTCTTGGAGTGCCGCATGTATGATTTGGCTCAAAAGGGATTGATTTGGGCCGGACAATCAGAAACTACGGATCCTTCTTCAGCAGATGACTTTTCTAAAGAATACGCTGCGGTTATTGTAGAAGAAATAGACAGATTGGGATACTTAGACAAGACGAAAAACAAATAAGAGTCCACATTTCACTCTAATTTCGCAATATTTATCCCTCATAATGGTCCTTGAATGGGTCCTGAAAACAAAAAAATCCCGGAATTGCCTCCGGGATTTTTTTATGCTTGTTGTATTTATACTCTTCCTATAACTGAACAAAGGCTCCTATATTAAGACCAAATTGAGCAATCGCGGAATATCCGGAAACTCCTACTCCGGATCCACCAGAACCCACAAAGATGGTTCCTCCCAATCCCTGAATGGGCATGAGAAGCTGACCTCCCACAGAAAGACCAATGTGCTCCGTAAGATACATTCTCGCACCCAAGTCCAATCCTACGGTAAAGTAGGTGTAGCTTCTACCGTACTGCTCGTTATTTCTAATGTTTACAAATCCGATTTTTGCGCCCGCAAAAGGCTCAAAACGAGAACCTGATTTTCTAAAATACCTCTGAAAATCTACGAGGTAATACTGCCATGTTAGGCCTACTGTTTCATCGGGATACTGGAAAGAGCGAACATCCGCTGAGCTATTTTGGAACGAATACGTGAATCCCACAGCATTGTCTCTGTCCAATCTAAAAAGGGCATTGAACTCTTGAGAAGTAGCATCATTTACATAAACACTACCACCGTATACAGGAATATTGTTTCCAAACATGTATCCTTGAGTGTAGTGAAATCCGAATTGTGAAAAAGCCGGAAGCGCAAATAGTAGGGAGAAAGCTAGAAATAGTACTCTTTTTTTCATTGATAAATAGTTTGCTCTGATCTTTAAATTGTGGTCAAAATGAAAATTCCCTTACGGGAAATATTTTATTGATTAATAATCCACCACTATCTTTAAGAATAGAGAATGATTAAATTAAATCCTCTTTTGTTACTTTTGAATAAATTTATACAAAATGAAATTATCTAAACTCGTAATCGCTTCATTTTGCACGATTCTTATCACAAGTTGTGTAAAGTTACCGAATACTAACCAACTTTCGAGCAAATTTTTTGTCGCCACCCAATATTCCCCTGAGGCAAACTTCCAAGAATACGTAACGTACTATGTTCCGGATTCTATCAATGTAGCATCTAATGACAAGGACGACCCCACGTCAATTTCTGATGCTCGTGCCAAACAGGTATTGGCCGAGATTAGAAAAAACCTAAATGCCAGAGGGTACATCCAAGCTTCATCTAAGGACAGCGCAGACATTGGAGTTCCTGTAACCCTGTTTAAAAATACGGGTGTATATTCTTCAGGATACTATCCAGGATATTGGTGGGGCTACCCAGGATATCCCGGTGGTGGATACTGGGGATGTCCAGGATGTGGATACTGGTACCCTTGGTATGGGGTGACCTATTCCTACACGACGGGAACCTTAATTATGGAATTCTTAGATCTTAAAAACGCCTCGGACGAGCAGATTGAAATTATTTGGAACTCAGTTATGGGAGATGTCTACAACACATCACAACCCATATCTGAAGCCGTTAATGCGGTAAATCAGTCGTTTACTCAGAGTCCTTATATCCAAGCTGCAAACTAATCCACAGTATGAAAAAGTACATTTTAACACTAGCCATAGTATTGGGAGGTTTGTCTCTCAGTGCACAGAATTTTAACCGTTATTTCTCCTTTTACTATGAACCTTCTGCCCCAATGGGCGATGCCATCGCTGAAGATTTCAGCTGGTGGGGAGGTGGATTCAGATACCAATATCCCATCAATGACCAATTGTACATGGGTATGGAATTGGGTTGGAACTCATTTTCTGAGTACAAGCAAAGAACCACGTACCAGTTAGAAAATGGAGCCATAACTACAGACTTGTACACGTACAGCCACAATATTCCACTTGCGGTTCGTACCGACTATTTTGTCCCTATGGACGGATCTATTATTCCCTACATCGGTTTGAGTGTGGGAACCATGTATTCTGACCAATCGATTTACTTCAGTAACTACGTTATCGAAGATGAAGCCTGGGGCTTTATGGTAAGACCTCAAATTGGAGCCCTGATTGCCTTGGACGTGGCCAGAAGACAATTTATTGACATTGGTCTGAGGTATTCTTGGAGCAATCCAGACTTCCGCTTCTTTGAAGAAGTAGAGGCCATTGAGTACTTGGGTATTCACATAGGATTCACCATTCCAACCTACTAGGTAAATACCGTTCACAAAACATATCTTTGAACCCCTTTCAGGAATTAACTGGAAGGGGTTTTTTAATCCCCAACGCCCACCGAAAATAAATACCGCCTCATGCAAAATGCAGAAAAACTGTTTGGATTTCTTTGGATAGCCTCCTTAGTAGGAGATTGGTTTGGGCTTCCAGGCAGCTCCTTTTTATTGGGTGTTGGCACGAGCTTCTTAGCGGCATTTTACTTTTATGCTGCCGTTCCCATGTTTTTAAAGTTGCCTTTAAGAGCCGTTTTTCAATTCTCCATCTACTCAAAAATTGGTGGTAGAGACCTCATCCGAATGATTTTTTCTGGTCTGGCACTGAGTTCTTTAATCATTGGAATTTCTCTCCTGCAATTGGGTCTAGATGACTCGGGAATTATCACCCCCCTTTGTTTGGGAGAAACCGCTGTGGTACTCATTATCTTGAGCTTTCCAAAGGCCTATCAAAAGGCAATTTACTACAAGCCAGCACTGTACCGATTACTACCTCTCGCCCTGGGCCTCATTGCCTACAATTTGGTATAAATCAACCATTTATTAACGTAAACTTTAGGTTGGAATGGTGACGCTGTAGATTTAAACACTACATTTGCCACGAAATATTTTATTTAGTTACTATGAACATTTTTGTTGGGAACCTTTCTTTTCGCTTGAGCGAAGACGAATTATCCCGTGCTTTTGAAGCTTTTGGTGAAGTACAATCAGCGCGCATCATCACTGATCGCGAAACAGGTCGCAGCCGTGGATTCGGATTTGTGGTTATGTCTGATGACTCAGAAGGCCAAACTGCCATTGACAACCTCAATGGTTCAGAATTGAACGGTCGTGAAATGCGTGTTAACGTTGCTATCGACAAGCAGCGCTAGGATTTAATCCAGCATTCACCACAGCAAAGAATCTAAGATTGACCCTCGTATTTATTATATATACTTGACTTGACAAGACTTTAGCTGATCGAATCAAAACCGGAAACGTTGTTTCCGGTTTTTTTTTGCCCTAATTTGTGAGAACCATTCTAATCACTAATTCTATTGCTATGGACAAGTGGCTTGTAATCCTTCACGCAACCCTAGGTGGAATCGGTCTTCTTTCGGGTTACATCAATCTGTTTCCCAAAAAGGGTAGTCCGCTTCATGTAAAATTGGGAAAGGTCTTTGTCTATTCCATGACAGCCTCTTCTCTACTGGCCATTTTGGTAACCTTCCTGCCTGGGCATTCCAGCCCGTTCTTGTTGTGCATTGGGGTATTCACCTTGTATCTGGTCTTAACCGGAGCGCGATCCTTGAAGTGGTATAAAGGGCTGAAGTTTTTTGACTTTGCTCTGTTTTATAGCATGGGATTCTGCTCTTTGGCGATGTTCATCCTCGGAGTACAATCCCTCGTGGAAGGCAGCGGCGTTGGATACCTCTTTTTAGTTTTTGGTGGCATTGGAGGTTCAGGAGCCATTCAAGATTTGAGAATGGCCAGAAAGGGACCCATTGATTACCAGAAAGGACTTTCAACTCATATTTCTAGAATTCTCGGTGGCCTCATTGCCGCTACCACAGCATTTATTGTGGTCAACCAATGGATACCTGGACTTTGGGGATGGTTGAGTCCATCAGTTATTGGAACCGCTTGTATAATCTATTTCCAAAGAAAGAGAGCCCGTGCTTAGCTATTGGGAAAAAAATTCAATTGACATACTAGACACTGCCATCATTGGAGGTGGTATCTGCGGATTGTCAACAGCCATATCTCTTGCTCAGAGAAATCCCCTCAGGAAAATAGCTGTATTGGAAGCGGGCTCCCAGCCCTCTGGCGCAAGTACTAAAAATGCAGGGTTCGCCTGCTTCGGCAGCCTCACCGAAATACTGTACGATATTGATACCCATGGTCTAGAGGAAACTCGAGATCTTTTGTCCAAGAGGTATGTGGGATTGGAAATTCTCAAAAACAGGATTCCCCACCAGAAAATGGATTATCACGAATGGGGAGGATTCGAAATTTTAAGTCGTGAGAATCACCGGGCCGTTGGAAGATTGGAAGAGGCAAACCAAGCCTTGGAGCCACTGTTTGGCCAAAGAGTGTTTTCTGAGGAACCTGAGTTGGTTTCCAAATTTGGTTTGAATCCTTCAGAAGCGTCAACCGTAATCAAAAACCCTCTTGAAGGTCAATTGAATCCGCACAAAATGATTCAATACCTCACGGCCTTAGCCCTTGAACTGGGGGTGACTATACTGTATCAAGCCAAGGTAGAATTTATTGGAAACGAATCTCCCTTTAAACTGTCCCTTCCACGACACCCCATTTCTGAAATAATTTCAGAGAAAGTAGTGGTCTGCACCAATGCCTTTTCCAAAACCCTAGTCCCTGACATTTCATTAAATCCCGGCCGCGGGCAGGTCTTGATTACTCGTCCAATAGATTCGCTAAAACTCAAGGGTACCTTCCACTCAGACCAAGGGTATATTTACTTTAGAAATGTGGGCAAAAGGCTCCTTATTGGAGGAGCGCGAAACGCAGATTTTGAGGGAGAAACCACCACGGAATTTGGCACTTCAAAAGTTGTTCAAGATCAACTCATACATTGGATCGAAAATGTAATTTTGCCCAATACCTCCTATGAGGTGGAACATCGTTGGAGTGGCATTATGGCTTTTGGCCCCGAAAGAAAACCCATATTATCCAATCCAAAGCCCGGCCTACATTTGGGAATACGCCTCGGTGGAATGGGCGTTGCACTGGGCAGCTGGCTGGGAGAAGAATTGGCCAAAAAACATGACGCTGAATAGTTGATATTATAAGTTATACTTGAATATCGGATCCAACGATTCGAAGCAAAAAGAAATATTCATGAAGTGGCGATCCACATTACCCATAGAAACGGCAAGACTCTGGCTTAGAGAATTAACGTCAGAAGATGCGCAATTCGCCTATGACCTCAACACCGATCCCGAAGTCATTAAATACACGGGAGATCCTCCCTTTGACTCGGTAGAAGAAGCACAAAGATTTCTCGAAGCTTACGATCACTATGACCAATTTGGCTGGGGCCGATGGGGTGTGATTTTAAAAGAAACTGACGAACTCATCGGCTGGTGTGGTCTGAAGCAAGAAGGAGAAGATGTAGACTTGGGATTTCGATTTTACCAAAAAGACTGGGGAAATGGATACGCCACCGAAGCGGGAATCGCATGTATTTTTTGGGCCTGGGCCAATACGGAAATTGAGCGCATCATCGGTCGCGTGGAACGACAAAACAAGGGAAGCATCCGCGTGTTAGAAAAACTGGGCATGTCCCATGTTGGAAGTACAGAATGTGGCGGCTTTGAAGACGCCCTACTCTACGAAATCAAAAAATAACAAAACAAAGTACCTGTCTATGAATGCGAATGGCTTTACACATATCCAAAGATTTGCCTGGGTGTGGTTTATTTTTGGATACGCCATAGCGGGAATGATGATTTGGGGAGCAGTCGCCGGAAATGCCGAGCAAAAAGGCACGCTTTGGGCTGGGATTTTTGTGGCACTTCTCACTTTTCTAGGAAGAATTACACGATTGGAAATCACCATTGACTCCGACGGAATATCCTACCAATGGAAGCCCTTCCAAAAAAAGCCCGTCGTTTTTAAAAAACCCGATATCAACTTTCTCACCATCACCCGATACCCCTTTTTAGGATACGGTTATAGAGTATCCGCCAAATACGGAACCGTCCAAAATACACGCGGTGGAATTGGACTTTGGCTGAAAACTAAGAACAAGGAATCTTACCTTTTGGGCATTTCTGACGTTAAAGGAGTAAGAGAAGCATTAAAAAAATACGGATATGAAGTTGCAAGTTCTGATCATTAGCCTCCTTTTCACTTTACTATCAGGCCTAACCTACGGGCAGGAAACCGATACCGTAGCAGTTTCTAAAACGACAGACGAAAAACTTTCCCCGCAACAAAAACTAAAGGATGGAGTGCTTCTGGTTCGGTTGAGAACTCAGAAAAACAAAATCAAAGCCCTTCAAGACGCCGGTCGAACAGAAGAAGCGCAAGACGTTATCAATACTCAAAAAATTGAAAACGATTTGATAATGGCCGCCTTTGATCAGACGTATACCTATTCTAAAGTATATTTTTTCTTTTCCACAGACGGTCAAAAAATATTGGACAAACAATGGGATGGCGTTTTGATGAACGCCCAACAAATGCCCATTGAAGTGAGTTCTGACCAATACTTTCTCATTGCTGCCTTTGGTGAAAGCGAAGGACGGAAAATTAGCGGCCTAATCATTTATGACCAAGAAGCCCACCAAATGAAAAGACCCTTCCCCTACCTCACGCGCAGAAAGCACTTCTTTAACATTCTCTCCAGAAGCCATGGAGACATGATTAAATTGTTCCAAGAGTCCTTGTAAAACTAGGGTTCTAAGTACTACCTTTGCCGCTGTAACAGAAGCTTAACGTTTTGATATTCAAACAATCTTAAGGATTGCGCGTTATCTTCTCAAAATCCAATTATGTCACAAAGAACCCCAATCAAAGGATTCTCGAAGCTCTCCAAAGAGGGAAAGATAGAATGGCTAGTCAATGAATACTTCCAAGGAAAGGAAGAGGCAAGAGAAGTGCTTGCTACTTACCTCCATGAAGATCCCAAGCGTCAAAAGCTACACGACGACTTTATTGAAAATACCATTACCAACTACTTTCTTCCTTTTGGAGTAGCCCCAAACTTTAAGATTAATGGTGAGCTCTATGCGCTTCCCATGGCCATTGAAGAGAGTTCTGTTGTAGCGGCTGCCTCCAAGGCGGCGAACTTCTGGTTGGAAAGAGGTGGTTTTAAAACCTCTATCATTTCTACCAAGAAAATTGGACATGTACACTTCATGTACACAGGAGACGCTGAGAAACTAAAAGCGTTTTTTGAAGGTGACATCAGAGAAAAACTGAGAAGAGATACCGATACCATTACCGCGAACATGAGAGCTCGTGGGGGCGGAATTGTAGACATCAATTTGGTTGACAAGACCGATAAGCTAGAAGATTACTTCCAAGTAGAGGCCACTTTTGAAACATGTGATTCTATGGGAGCCAACTTCATCAATAGCTGCCTTGAGCAATTTGCCAAGACGCTTCGCGCAGAAATGGAATTGAGCTCAGAATTTACAGCCGCCGAAAAGGACATTCAGATTGTAATGTGTATTCTCTCTAACTACACCCCAGAGTGTATCGTTAGAGCAGAAGTTAGCTGTCCCATTGAAGACTTGGTAGACGGAAATAACATTACCCCTGAGGAGTTTGCTCAAAAATTCCACAGAGCGGTTCGCATTGCAGAGATCGAACCCTACCGAGCTACAACACACAACAAGGGGATTTACAACGGTATTGACGCGGTAATTATCGCCACTGGTAATGACTTTAGAGCCATTGAAGCAGCTGGTCACACCTATGCTTCTAGAAATGGTCAGTACGAATCCTTAACCCACTGTTCTATTGACAATGGTGAGTTCAAATTTTGGATTGAAGTACCCATGGCCCTAGGAACTATTGGAGGTCTTACCGGCCTTCACCCCATGGTTAAATTTGCACACCAAATGTTGGGCAAGCCCAATGCTGAAGAACTCATGGGAATTGTTGCCGCCTCTGGATTGGCACAAAACTTTGCAGCCCTTCGCGCATTGACTACTACGGGTATCCAAAAAGGTCACATGAAGATGCACTTGTTCAACATCCTCAATCAATTGGAGGCCACAGAGCAAGAGCGCAAAACCATGGTTGAATACTTTGCGGACAAAGTTCCTCACCACGCAGAAGTCATCAATAAATTCTGCGAATTGAGAGGCATCAAAAACCCCAGCGAGATCTACAAAGAAAAATAGACCGCACTACCAATAACCTCTCTATGGACTACTACGCTCACGGCAAGCTTTTATTGACCGGAGAATACCTCGTGCTTCACGGCGCAAAAAGCCTTACCGTCCCCACCCAAAAGGGACAGAGGCTTTCCGTAGAGCCTACTTCTAAGAACTATTTGGAATGGTCTAGTGTGGATGTTCACGGAGCTGAGTGGTTTTCGGGGACTTTTGATGCGTCGGGACATTGTCTTTCTTCCTCTGATTCAAATATTGCGGAAGCTCTCTCCCAATTTTTACAATCTGCAAAGCTCTTAGGCGGAAAAGACTTTTCCGGTCAAAAGGCGATATCTACTTTGGAGTTTGAAAGGGATTGGGGATTGGGAAGTTCTTCTACTCTCACTTCTTTATTGGGCCAATGGCTAGAGGTCGATCCCATGAAATTACATTGGGAATGCTCCAATGGAAGTGGATATGACGTGGCCATCGCCACGCATTCTCAGGCTGGGGTTTATCAGAAGCTAGAACGCGACCACCAACTCGACCTCGTCCCCTATTCACCGGAATTTTCGAAAGATCTCTACTTTGTTCACCTCAATCAAAAGCAAAATTCCTCGACGGACGTTCGAGCATTTTTGCGAGACCACCCCATCACCTCAGAAGAGATAAATGCCATCCATCAATTGACGAAAGAATGGCTAAACGCTTCGACCTTGAGTCGTTTAGAAACGGTTATAAACCAACACGAAGAGTTGCTTTCTAAAATTCTAAATCGCCCCACGATTAAATCCTCACTCTTTTCAGATTTTTCGGGAAGCATTAAGAGTTTGGGTGCATGGGGCGGAGACTTTGTGTTGGCTACCGGTGAGGCTTCCAAAACATATTTTCCCTCAAAAGGCTTCCATACTGTCCTTTCTTGGTCTGAAATGGTTTTGAGCTAACCATCTGAAATTCACGCTCAATCTAATCTTTTCTGCTTTTTTTTCGTTATATTCAATAGGACGTAACCGCAACCTATGAAAGCAAGAATACTCAAACTATTTCTGCCCATGCTTCTTTTGCCCTATTGGGCGAGTGGCCTGCATTTGGTGGGAGGTGAGATGTTCTACGACTGCATAGGAACCAATCAATACGAGATTACATTATTTGTCTATCGCGATTGCAATTCGACGGGTGCTCCCTTTGATCCCTCGGCGGTATTTACGATTTACAAAGGGGATGGAACCTTCTTCAACAACTACTACGTTCCCATTTCCTCTACTGCCAACATTCCAACAACGATTAACAATCCCTGTCTTTCGGCACCGCCAAATATTTGTACGGAGTATGCTGTCTATAAACTTCAGGTTACGTTGACTCCAGATCCCAGCGGATATGTAATTACCCACCAAAGGTGTTGCAGAAATAGCGTCATCAACAACATTACAGCGCCTAATACTTTTGGGAACACTTACACCATTACCATTCCACCCAATGACACGGGATGTAATTCCAGTCCACGCTTTGTGGGAAGACCTCCCATCGTACTGTGTTTAAACGAACCCTTGAACCTGCCTTTGGCCGCGTCAGATCCCGACGGGGATTCACTTTTTTACGAATTGTGTGACCCCTTAAACGGAGGAGGTCAAAACGGAAACATTGGAGCGGGTAACTCTCCTGCTCCCGATCCCGCACTCCCTCCACCGTATTCCGCAGTTCCCTTTTCTGCAGGATTTTCCGCCACGTACCCTCTAAGTTCTGCCCCGCCTTTGGCATTGGATCCCAATACAGGGATTTTAAGTGGAACTCCGAATGTTCAAGGGGTCTATGTGATTTCTATTTGTGTCTCTGAATACAGAAACGGTCAATTGCTCAGTACGTTGAGGCGAGATTACCAGTTTACGGTATCCCCTTGTATTATCAATACGGCGAGCGCCATCAATGCGCAAATCAACTTGCCCAACACCTATTGTGCCGGTAGAACCATTACCTTCCAAAACTTGTCTACCAGTGCAACCAACTATCATTGGGATTTTGGAGTACCTGGAACACAAGCCGATACAAGCAATCTTCAGAACCCAACCTTTACTTTTCCCGACACGGGATCTTACCTCATTACATTGATTGCCAATCCAGGCTTTCCATGTGCTGACACCAGTACGACGCTATTTGAGGTCTATGACAATCTAGACCCTTCTTTTTCTTTTGTTGGAGATCGGTGCCTAGACGTCAATGCCATCTATTTTTACCCTGACGACACCCATCCACCAGGCACTATATATCAATGGGATTTTGGTCCCAATGCGAGTTTGGCTGCCTACACCGGTCGGATACCTCCGCCCATAACATTCAACACGTTGGGGCCACATGTGGTTACACTCACCTTAGACTTTAACCTCTGTAATGCCGAATCGACAGATTCTGTTCTCTTGTACGAGCGGCCCATTTTAGATTTTGAACCAAGTCAGACGGTGGGTTGTGCACCACTGACCATAGACATCAATGACTTTAGCACCTCCTCTACCCCGGCCAATATTTATTGGAGCTTTGGGGATGGTGGAATGTTTGATACCGTGACCACCCATACGTATACGCAGCCAGGAGTTTATACCATTACAGGTCGAATGGAAACCACCACGGGTTGTAAGGATACTCAAATTGTGGTCTATCCCACTCCTATTGTGGTAAATCCAACACCCTCGGCAGCGGTCTCAGTGAGTCCTTTGGTAACGGATATTTACGAAGCACAGGTGGACATCGTGAACCTGAGCCCACCGGGATACACACGTTTGGAAATTCACACGGGCGATGGAAGGATTTACGAAAATCTAGAAACCATCAAACACACGTATCAGGATACGGGTACCTTTAGGGTAGATCTGGTAGTTCTCAATGACTTTAATTGTAGCGATACGGCTTCCGCCGAGGTTTGGATACAGCCTCTTTCTCAAATCTTTGTGCCCTCGGCATTTTCTCCGGATGGAGACGGTCTCAACGAGGAGTTTAGACCTATCGTTACAGGATATGAAGAATATGAATTGGTAGTTCTCAACCGATGGGGACAACGGGTATTTATGACCAACGATCCGTATTTGGGTTGGAACGGAACCCTAGAAAATATGGGTGAACAATTAGCCGTTGGAGTCTACACCTACATTGTCAATGTCATTGATCAAAACTTTGAATTGAGGCAAAAGCAAGGAACCGTACTCCTAATGCGATAATGCGTAAAAAGGCCCAATGAAGCCCGTAGAAGTATACATAGACAATCTTCCAGAGTACAAAAGAGAAGCGGTTTTGGGACTGGTTCAATGCATTGAGACACAAATACCCCAAGCGGAACTCTTTCTCAAATACGGCATTCCCTACTTTTATTTAGAGAAGCCTTACTGCTATCTCAACCCGAAGGAGAAAGGGATTGATTTGGGGTTCCACAAAGGCCAGCAGTTGACCTCCCCACACGTTTTAAAAGCGGGACGAAAACTCGTGGGCAGCTTGTTTTTTCCCTACGATAAAGAGTGGAATATTGAAGTACTCAACGAAGTGTTGGAAGAGGCACTAGGCCTTCAGAAGGCGCCTTTGCGCAATCGTAAATAGAACATTTCCTATAGCCATTCCCAAGATGGCTCCACCGAGTACATCTCCCGGAAAGTGAACGCCCAAGTAAATTCTAGAGTAGCTTACCACAGCGGCCCAAATGAGGAGTGCCGGTGATACCCATTTAAACTTCGTGCGCAGTATTTTCCCCAAAAGGGTTGCCAAACCAAAGGTATTGGCCGCGTGAGAAGAAACAAATCCATACGCTCCGCCACATCCATCGACAATTCGCAAAGTCCCGATTAAGTGATCTTGATGACAAGGTCTGGGTCTTTGGAAAACTTCTTTAAAGGCGTGAACAGAAATTTGATCGGTTAGGATGACTCCCACAATTACCAATGCCAAGTAAAAAAGAGCATCCGAAGTGGGGAACTTTTTAAATAGAACGAAAATCAAAAGGGCATACAAGGGAATCCAAACGTAGACTTCAGAGATAAAAACCATGGCAGGATCCAAGGATTTCCCACCCAAACTATTGAGCCATAGCAACCACTTTTCATCTAGGCCTAATAGGTATTCCATCTATGCAGGGGTATTGATAAGTGCCCAGAGTTTGTCTTTGAGTTCGGTAAGACCTTGTTGTGCAACGGAAGAAATAAAGAGATGAGGAACTCCCTTGGGAAGGGTTGCCGCTACTTCTGCCTTGAGCTCATCATCCAACATATCGCTTTTGGAAATGGCCAAGATTCTGTCCTTGTCCAAAAGCTCTGGATTGTATTTCTTTAGTTCTTTGAGAAGGACTTGGTACTCCGCATCAATGTCATCAGAATCGGCAGAAACCAAAAAGAGCAGTACAGCATTGCGCTCAATGTGACGCAAAAATCTATGACCGAGACCCTTTCCTTCTGCAGCACCTTCTATAATTCCAGGAATGTCTGCCACCACAAAGGATTGATGTCCTCTGTATTGAACCATTCCCAAGTTGGGAACCAAAGTGGTAAATGGATAATTGGCAATTTCTGGCTTTGCAGCACTGATTACAGAAAGCAAAGTACTTTTACCTGCGTTGGGAAATCCAACGAGTCCCACGTCGGCAAGAACTTTTAACTCTAGGATTCTCCAGTCTTCTTGACCATCCTCTCCCGGTTGTGCGTAGCGTGGAGTTTGGTTGGTAGCAGATTTAAAGTGGGTATTTCCCTTTCCTCCTCTACCGCCACGCATCAGGATTTCTTCTTGACCGTGCTCCGTAATTTCAAAGAGGACTTCACCGGTTTCGGGATTTTTAGCGACGGTTCCCAAAGGAACGTCAACGTATTTATCCTCTCCATCGGCACCGTGCTTGTCATTGGAACCTCCAACGCCACCGGGACGCGCTTTGATGTGCTTCTTGTACTTGAGGTGCAAAAGAGTCCACATCTGTTCATTTCCGCGAACAATGACGTGGCCACCACGTCCCCCATCACCACCGTCAGGACCTCCTTTGGGGATTCCTCTACCCCTGTAAAGGTGAGTAGAACCCGCGCCACCTTTTCCTGAGGTAGCGTGGATTTTTACGTAATCTATAAAGTTTGATCCTGCCATGTGGAGGGACTATGAATTATCTTTTGTTCTTCTTTTCTACCTCTAGGCTCTATCTCTAGAGGGCGTCGATGGTGCTCACCAAGCGCTGAGTGATTTCCTCAATGCTTCCCACACCGTCAATTCCGTGGTACTTGTTCACGTTTTGGTAAAATGATTTTACAGGAGCCGTCTCCTTGTTGTAAACGTCGATTCTTCCTTGAATTACCGCGGGATCTGCATCGTCTGCACGTCCAGAAGTTTTACCTCTTTCCAACAATCTCACCTTGAGCTCGTCTTCGGGAACTTCCAATGCCAACATCGCTGTAACACTGGTTCCTAAAGATTCCAACAAATTGTCCAATGCACCCGCCTGAGGCTGTGTTCTTGGAAACCCGTCAAAGATAAATCCCTTGGCTTCTGGATTGGCTTTTACTACACCTTCTAACATGCCTATGGTAACTTCATCAGGGACCAATTGCCCCTTGTCAATGTAGCTTTTAGCGAGAAGACCCAATTCGGTTCCTCCTTTGATATTGCTTCTAAAAACATCTCCTGTTGAGATGTGGTAGAGCGAATATTTGTCTACTAAAAATTCAGATTGAGTTCCTTTTCCAGCTCCCGGAGGGCCAAACAGCACTATATTTAACATGTAAATCAATAATTTAAACGTACCTTAACAAGGCGCGAAGATAGCCAAAAATAAGGTGTGTAAACATCGGCATCCCGATAACAAAATGATTAAATTTGTTGAAATACCATTTTCATGAATACCCATTACTGCGTTATCATGGCTGGCGGAATCGGAAGTAGGTTCTGGCCATTGAGTACACAAACGAAGCCCAAGCAATTTCTCGATATATTAGGAACTGGAAAGACGCTCTTGCAGCAGACCTTTGAGCGAATGAAAAAGGTCATCGATCCAGAAAACATATTAATCGTAACCAACAAACAGTACGCGGACCTGGTCTCGGAACAACTTCCCGAGCTTGCCAAAGAAAATATCCTACTGGAACCCTCCCGCAGAAACACCGCGCCGTGTATCTGTTACTCCACTTTCGTAATAAAAAAGAGATCGCCGAGAGCCACCGTAATTACTTGCCCGTCGGATCACCTTATCGGAAATGAAGAGGAGTTTTACAATCAGCTAAACATCGCATTGGACACTGCTTCCAACCACAATATTTTAATGACTATGGGCATTCAGCCCAGCCGTCCAGAAACAGGTTATGGATATATTCAATTCAAAGAATCTAAACTGGATGCTCACGAAGATGTAAAGACCGTAAAGACCTTCACAGAAAAGCCCAATGCAGAAATTGCGCAGCAGTTCTTGGACAGTGGGGACTTCTTGTGGAATGCCGGAATCTTTATTTGGAATGCGGATGCCATTATGAATTCGTTTGAAAAATTCTTGCCTGAAATGTACTCTACATTTGAGAGCGGGTGGAATGACTACGGCACGGATACGGAAATTCCTTTTATCGAAAAGACATATCCCACGGTTGAAAACGAAAGTGTGGACTTTGGAATTTTAGAAAAGGCCAAAAACGTCTATGTGATTCCTGGAAGATTTGACTGGAGCGACCTGGGAACTTGGAGTTCTGTGGGAAGAGAAATTGAAGGAGACGCCAATGGCAATGCCTTGTTTTCCAAAAACTTGGTTTTGCACGAAGCCAAAAACAACACCATTAGGATTTCAAAAGACAAAGCTGCAGTAATCGTAGGCTTGGATGGATACATTGTAATAGACAACGACAACAAACTCCTAATTTGCCCAACAGACCAAGAGCAGTTGATCAAGCAATTTGTCAATGACCTGAGAATGGAATTTGGCGAAGAATATATTTAAATCCATATGGTATCGGATCCTAAAAATACGCCCGAAGAAACCTCTTCGGACAAGGAACAAGTAGTAGCCAGTTCAAAAAATTTATTCAAGAGTCTTTGGAATATCCTCAAAGACCAGATGAATATTGTGGACAATGCTCGTCCTGCAGAGACCATCGAAGGCATTCAGAAAGACATTCAGTTCAAGGGGTACAACCTTTGGATTTTGATTTTCTCCATCTTTATCTGTTCTATCGGTCTCAATGTAAACTCCACGCCGGTTGTGATTGGAGCCATGTTAATCTCCCCGCTTATGGGTCCTATTATGGGTATGGGATTGGCCGTGGGAATCAACGACTTGGACACCTTGCGCAAGGCCCTAAAGAATTTGGGAATTGCTGCGTTCGTAGCTATTTTAACCTCCACTCTCTACTTTGTTTCCACCCCACTGAGCGAGGCCAGTTCGGAACTCCTTGCCCGAACGCGCCCTACTCTTCTCGATGTTTTTGTAGCCTTCTTTGGTGGGCTTACTGGGGTCTTAGCAGGTAGCCGAAAAGAGAAGAACAATGTAATCCCTGGGGTCGCCATTGCCACGGCTCTTATGCCTCCTCTTTGTACGGCGGGATACGGGATCGCCACTTTACAATTGGAGTATTTCTTGGGAGCGTTTTATCTCTTCTTTATCAACGCCTTCTTTATTTCCTTGGCCACCATATTGGTTGTGCGAATTCTAAAATTCCCGGTCAAATCTTTTGTAGATGAAGCTACGGAGCGCAAGGCCAAACGCATTTTTGGTTTTACCTCCATCATCGTAATTGTTCCTTCGGTTTTGATCTTTATCTCTGTAGTTCAGGAAACGATTTACACGCGTAGAGCCGCTACTTTTATTACAGACAACATTTATTACGAAGGTTCCGAAATCGTAAAACAAGAAGTTGAATACGACCACGAAGAACACGGCAATCGCATTTCCCTATTCTTTATTGGAGAAACCATTCCAGACAAGCAAATTGCCAGTTGGACACGTGCTCTAAAAGTTTACAGCCTAGAGAACACAACCCTTCGCATCGTACAAGGAAAGGACAACGATGACGAGCGACAAGCGGAAGTCGGACGTCTTGTGGATGTCTACACCCAAAGTCAAGAGACCATCATCGACAAGGAAAACATCATTCAAAACCTCAACAACAAGCTCAATTATATCGAATCCAAATTGCTTCCACCCAAGCTCATGGACGAAATCAAGATTCAGTATGAGGAGCTCTCGAAAATCAATGTGGGTCAGCTGGTCTACCTAGATTACGAAACCAAAAAGAGTGATACGCTCGCCGTGTTTGAGACGGTTTGGAAAAATGGAACTCCCCCCGAAACACAAACCAACCTAGACTACAAACTTGAGCGCTGGCTTATGACTCGCCTGAATAGGGATACCATTGCCTACAGCTCAATGATTGACCCTCGAACTGCAGAGGAAATTGAAGCGCTTCTCAATCCGCCGGTTCAGGAGGTAATAGATGGGAAGTAGGGAACGGGCAACGGGTAACAGGGAACGGGATTGATTCACACAATTTCCTGAAGGCACTCACTCCCTGGGGCTGCACCCCAGGCCCCGGTTTCAATTTCGGGATTTCTGAGCACATAACCCGTCAATCAAACGTTTACAGACGAAACAATTCGTGTTGGATATCAAGACTAAAACAAACGGATACAGCTGATTAAATGACGCATAGGTATTTCATTTGGCGTATCTTGAATTGGGGAGGGCGTGGTACACGCCCCGGCATTTCCAACTACAGACGAGTACAAACGAAAGCACTCGATTAATTTTCAATTTTGGGCGCAAAGTTTTCCGAAATTCCCATGGGGAGGGGATACCAGCCCCTCTGTTCACCGCTCACTACTCACCACTCATTAATAACTGATGCCCGATGCCCGTTACCCGATGCCTGATACCCAAATAAAAAACCCTCCCAACCAAAGTTGAGAGGGCCTTTAAATATCAAATTAGTATATAAAAAACGGTGGCTTGGTAGCAAATAATCACGGAAAGATCTTCCTGCTTCCTGTTACCTGTTACCCATTACCTGCTCCCTACATTATTTCAAACTCCCCACCATATCCTCTGGACGAACCCAAGCGTCAAATTCTTCCGCTGTAAGGTATCCGAGGTTTACAGATTCTTCTTTGAGAGTCGTTCCGTTTTCGTGGGCAGTCTTTGCGATCTTTGCAGCCTTCTCGTAACCGATCTTGGTGTTCAGCGCTGTAACCAACATCAAAGAGTTGTCTACGTGCTTCTTAATGGCTGCGTGGTTGGGCTCAATGCCGATGGCACAGTGGTCGTTGAAAGACACACAAGCATCACCAATCAAGCGAGCTGATTCCAATACGTTCTTGGCCATTACGGGCTTAAATACGTTCAATTCGTAATGTCCCGTGGCGCCTCCCATAGTAACCGCAACGTCGTTACCCATAACCTGAGCACAAACCATGGTCAAAGCTTCTGATTGTGTAGGGTTCACTTTTCCGGGCATAATAGAAGATCCTGGCTCATTGGCAGGAATAATGATTTCGCCAATTCCTGAACGAGGTCCAGAAGCCAAAAGGCGAATGTCATTTCCAATTTTCATCAGTGAAACAGCCAATTGCTTTAGGGCACCGTGAGTTTCCACCAAGGCATCGTGAGCGGCCAAGGCCTCAAACTTGTTTTGAGCCGTGATAAAGGGAAGACCTGTAAGCTCAGCAATGGTTTCTGCTACCTTGGGAGCGTATCCCTCAGGAGTGTTGATTCCCGTTCCTACAGCGGTTCCACCCAATGCCAACTCAGAAAGGTGGGCCAAGGTGTTTTTTAGCGCCTTCATACCGTGGTCAAGCTGGGCAACGTAGCCGCTGAATTCCTGACCCAAAGTTAGGGGAGTAGCGTCCATCAAGTGCGTTCTTCCGATTTTTACAACCGAAGAAAAAGCCTCTGATTTTGCCGCCAAGGTATCTCTCAATTTTTGAACCCCTGGCAACGTAGTCTCCACAATCATCTTGTAAGAGGCAATGTGCATAGCCGTTGGGTAGGTGTCGTTAGAAGACTGAGACTTGTTTACGTCGTCATTGGGGTGAATCAGGCGTTCGCCTTCTCCCAATGTATTTCCTTGAAGTACGTGAGCGCGGTTGGCCACTACTTCGTTTACATTCATGTTAGACTGAGTTCCTGAACCCGTTTGCCAAACCACCAATGGAAACTGATCGTCCAATTTACCGGCGATGATTTCATCACAAGCCATGGCAATGAGATCACATTTTTCAGCGTCCAAAACACCCAAAGCGTTGTTGGTAATGGCAGCCGATTTTTTCAAATATCCAAAAGCGTGAACGATTTCCTTTGGCATGCTGGCCTCGGGACCAATCTTAAAGTTGTTTCTACTTCTTTCAGTTTGGGCGCCCCAGTACTTATCAGCTGGTACCTGAACATCACCCATGGTGTCTTTCTCTATTCTAAAGCTCATCTTAGAAATTTTTGATTTCTCTTACTATTAAACTTCAATTAAATGGCCATCTGAATGGCTATTGTTGTAAACAATGTGAGGAAGAGCAACATCCCTCCCACTGTTATTATTCCCATTTTTGCAGGCTTCCACTGCTTCCTCTTTCTCCAAGCCAACAGCCCTAGAAATGAGGTACAAAATCCGGCCAATGCCATTCCGTATCCTCCCATCTTATTCACTCTGTACCAAACCTCATCATCAGAAAGCGTCTCCTCAATCCTAATTCCGTAGATGTCATTGGGCGCTACAGATTCCTTAATCAATGGATAGGCAACCAATACAAATACAATTCCCACAATAATATGTGTTAGAGCAACAATGGCATTTGTAGACTTTACAGACTGCATAATTGAGTTGTTTTGGAAGCTTTTGATTTTTGCGGAACAAAAATACTTCAAAAAATTGCGATATACACTCAAAATCAGCGGTATTACATCTGGCGATTTTTTTTGACGCAGCCTTGCACCAATGGGGAAATAGTTTGTAATTTAGCGGCCTATAAAAAGCGAATAGACATGAAGTTCATCGGATTCTTAATTTTCCTTTTGATTTTTGCCATGGGATTCTCCATGTTGATTTTCCTAGCCCTTTTTGTTGGGTACTGGATTACTTTGGTTCAACTAGAAAAAGTTGCTCCTAACTTGGCGTACAAACTCATCGGCCACAAGCCAGAAGACAACGAGTAAGTTTTTTCTCTTAGGGATTCTTTTTTGAAAATGTCTTTTGAGATGTTTTTGGAAAATACTTGAAATACCTAGTCAAACTCGTCAAAATAATATCAGCCCAATTTTAATACTTGGGCCACAAAAAAAGCCTCGGAATTTCCGAGGCT
Source organism: uncultured Schleiferiaceae bacterium (assembly GCA_965658445.1). Lineage (GTDB taxonomy): Bacteria > Bacteroidota > Bacteroidia > Flavobacteriales > Schleiferiaceae > CBFHSF01. The sequence goes on from CBFHSF010000002.1 coordinate 321,606, forward strand.
TTTTTGTTTGTGTTATTTGATCGCGATTCTATTTCGAAAATCAATTACAAAACCGCGTCGATGTTTTCGGCAGGTCTTCCAATCACTGCCTTGGTTCCGTTGGAGATAATGGGGCGCTGCATTAGCTTAGGATACTCAATCATTGCCAATACCCACTCTTCTTCTGTCATCTCCAATTCCTTGAATTTCTCCTTGTACTCCGCTTCGTTCTTACGAACCAAGTCTTCGGCATCCATGCCTAAGGCATCAACGATCTCCAATAACTCATCGGGAGTTAAGGGGTCATCCATGTACTTTACTACTTTGTACTCTACCCCTTTTTGATCGAGGTAAGCCAGTGATTCGCGACTCTTTCCACAGCGTGGATTGTGATATACGGTAATCATATTTGAAATGTTATTTGAATAAATTTGATAGTCTCTCAGTCCCTAATTCCTTCGCCCTATTTGAACAGATGTATAGAACTGTTCCACTGATAGCCTGCTCCACAGGCGTCGGAAACTTTCAAGACCCAAAGATACACTCCTTCCGGTAAGACGGCGCCATTTATTTCGCCATCCCAAGAAAAATTAATGTCTCCCGTTTCAAAAACCACATTACCCCATCGGTTGAATATTTGCAATTCTATATTTTCATAGGCCTGCAAGTTTTCTGAATTGATAAAGGCCAAACGGTCATTGACACCATCGGCGTTGGGAGTAAATACGTTGGGAAAAATATCCTTTTCGGTGAGGTTTTCTGGAGGCAACAATGAATAGTACACCGAATCGACTACTTGACAAAAAGTGTCAATTCCCACCACTTGAATATTAATCTCAGTGGACCTATCCACGGAAATGTAGACCACATCCCCTGTGTCTGTCTGATTATTGACCGTCCATATGTACTGCGTGTACCCACCTCTTGTGACGGTACCTTCCATCAAATCAGGTCGGGCACAATCTGGAAAATCTAGATCAACAGCCATTCTTTCGGGAGGAGGGAAAAACTCCACTGATAAATAGGTTGTATCGTACATCCCACACAAAGTATCTCCTAAGACATAGGTGATATCGTAGAGCCCAGGCGCTGCGTAATTGTGCTCAAAGGTATTTTCTGTAGAGTCTCCATCGCCCCACGAAATTTGAACCCAATTGGTTAAGGCTAAAGAGTCAAAGAGGAAGACATATCGGGTAGAATCACATTTTTGATAAAAGGCTTGAGGCTTTGCATTGATATTGACCCCGTACAAGGTCAATTCCAATTCTGTGGAGTCCACTCCATTACAAACCGTATCCATTGCCACCACTCCAATGGTGTACTTTCCGGGGTTGTTATAAATTTTTGTTGGAGTCAATGTGGTGTCCAAAGGACTTCCATCCCCATAATCCCAAATCAGAACATCCGTGTTTTTGATTTGACCTTTTACATCCAATAAGTAGGGAACACAAGTAGAATCGGGTTGAAGGTAGACATTGAGTTCAACGTTCTGCGGCTCAAAGTCAATCTTAATTCCAGCGGCATTACAATTCTGAGATCCGTTGGTAGGGCTCCATACGTCTAATGGGAAAATGGGAAAGTCTGAGCTTCCTCCACAACCGGCACACACCGCTTGAAAAATAAGTCCGTCTTTACTAAACCTAGAGGTCCCTCCATCCACGTGATCGCGAACTCCATCACCACCAAAATAAGTGGCGTACTCCAATTTTTGCCAGCTGGCTCCTAATGTGAAGAAATAGAAATCATTCCCGTCATGGGTGGAATACAATGCATCGTCTGAGACCGGAAGATTACCCACCAAGGCACCGGAGTTGTTCAAAGACCCAAACCAGGCCGAATAAAACAAGTTTTTACAATCATCAATCAAAAAGGCAGTAGGGGCCAAATCAATTTTTCCCTGTTGCCCCGTTCCAAAAGTGATGGACTTTATGGATGTGGTAAGATCTGCACTGAGGTGATGAAAATATTGAGAGCCTTGATTTCCGAAGAGCCCCGGAGTCCTTGGGTACAACCCATTGGTCAACCCCGTCAAATATACTTCACCATCAAAATCAACATCCATGGCATAATTGCCATCGGCATTAGCCGTCCCATTGTAAGTTCCGTAAATCAAAGCAAAAGTAGACGTGTCAAAAGCTGCGATAAATCCATCCCTTGCTCCTCCCAAAAAATTGGGCTCATAGGCATTGATTGGGAAGGTAAAGGCAGCTGTTGTCGTTGTTCCAACCGCATACAGAAAACCATTCACTGCATTGAGCTTACAGCCCATGGCGCCTTGCGCACCGGCCCCACCAAAATAGGTGGCCCATTCTAGCTGAGTCAAACCCTTATTGAACCGCAATAGCAAGGCATCTTGGCCAGGAACCGAAGAATCCTGAATTGCGTTTACTGTGGGAATATCCAAAGACAGTGTAGAGGAAGCAATGTACACTTTGTTATTTCCCAAGTACACTTCTCCTTTGGAATGATCTCCATATTGGATTTTTAAATTTTGATTGAAGCCATCGTTTAAAGAGCCACCGTAAAAAGTACTTCCCACCAATTGATTCCCTTGAGGTGACAAGGCGGTTACAAAAATGTCTGAACCGTTAACAAAGGGTAGATTCTCAATAGACACTCCTACTCCTCCATTATAACTGGTATCATATGCCGTGGGCGTCGTAGGGAAATCCAATGAACTCGTAATACCAAAGACATACAAGTTTCCTTGACTGTCCGCCATCATACTATGAGGTTGTTCTGCCTCGGAACCACCTAAATAGGTGCTGTAAACCAAAGATTTTCCATCGGAAGAAAAAGCAGTAATGCCCACATCCATATAGCCTCCTTGAAAGGTGTCTTGAATAACTCCTACCGTTGTGGGATATCCAACCCCTTGAACAATTCCAGCGGCATACAATTCCCCATTGGGTCCGTACGTCGCTGTAAATCCGAAGTTGTCCGCGGTGGAACCTGTAAACGAACTGAAGATAAAATTGGGATCGATGATTAAGGGAAGTTCCTCGTTATAGCGGCCCAATGAGAACATTACGGAATCACCGCGCAATTTGTAACGGGCTCTAACTTCGACTTTTTCTCCTTCAATATTTTGATACGCAAAGGGTTCCCCGTCAATAAATTCCTGCCCATTGGCTTCAGCAACCAATCGACCACGAGACTTGTCCACAGAGACAAAATCCGTGTAGCGCCAAACAATCTTTTCTGCATCGCCACCGGGCCTTACAACAAAGTCGTATTTGATTTCACCCTCTGCGAAATATAGTACTCGATCAATATTGGGATAAAACTCATCTTGGACCAATCGCTTAAATGAAGTGGCACCTGTGGCTTGGACATCCCCCAAGAAGTAATTTTCTGTGTAAACCCCTTCCTCCAGTCTGCGAACAATAGACTGGGAATTTGCTCCAGAGTAGGAGATATCAAAAACGGTGCTTTCCAGTACCGGAGGATTGACAAGCTCTCCGTGCAAAAAATCGTGAACCTTTTCATGGTCTTCTGCTGCTCGCCAATGAATTCTGGAACCCGTTTGTGTGATATAAAGGTCGCCGGTTTCCGTTGCTGTTTTGGCCAAAACCTCTGCAGGCCATTGACCGACGTTGGGAATAAAGAATTCTTGCGACCAACCCAATAGGCTAATCACAGAGAAAAGCACAGCTAACCCTGTTCGAGAATTCATTAAGTGAAAGATAGTAAAACCCCAGTTATAGAGATAGCCCCAATGAGTAATGGAACTATTCTGACTCGCTTTGGCCTGCATTCATGAGGAAAGCCTTAAGGAAAGCATCAATTTCACCGTTCATTACAGCGTCCACGTTGGTGCTCTCCGTGCCTGTACGGACGTCTTTTACCAGTTTGTAGGGATGCATAACGTAGTTTCTGATTTGTGAACCCCACTCAATCTTTTTCTTGCCCGCCTCAATTTCTGAGCGCTTTGCATTTCGAGCTTCAACCTCGGCTTCGTACATGCGAGACTTTAAGAGCTGAATCGCCTTTTCTTTGTTTTGAAGCTGTGATCGAGTCTCTGTATTTTCGATGATAATTCCCGTCGGTTTGTGATTGAGTCGCACTCCGGTTTCTACCTTGTTTACGTTCTGGCCACCTGCTCCAGAGGAGCGAAAAGTATCCCATTCAATGTCACTCATATTGACTTCAATCTCAATGGAATCGTCTACAAGCGGATAAACATACACTGATACAAAGGAAGTATGGCGCTTGGCATTGGAGTCAAAAGGCGAAATTCTCACCAATCTGTGAACGCCGTTTTCACCTTTGAGGTACCCAAAGACAAAGTCTCCTTCAACCTCCAATGTTACGGTTTTTACCCCTGCGACATCGCCGGCTTGGTAGTTAAGTTCAGAGACTTTGAATCCATTTTTCTCAGCCCACATGATGTACATGCGCATCAACATCTGGGCCCAGTCACAACTCTCCGTTCCACCGGCACCTGCGGTGATTTGAAGGACTGCAGACAACTTGTCTTCTTCTCCAGACAACATGTTCTTGAACTCCATCTCATCAACGGCTTCTAGGGTCTTGTTGTACAACTCCGTAACCTCTTCTTCCGTCATGGCTTCTTCCTTGTAAAACTCCATACCCACCTTGAGTTCTTCGTAGAGATTGGCCACATTCTCGTAACCTTGTACCCAAAACTTTAACTGACGAATGCCCTTCATTACCATCTCGGCTTCCTTTGGATTTTCCCAAAACCCTGGATCTGCCGTTTTCTCTTCTTCATTGGCAATGGTTATGCGCTTTTCGTCCAATTTGAGATAGGTCGCCAAAGCGTCTACCCTGCTTCCCAAATCACCTATTTGATCGGATGTTATCATAGAAGGCAAATGTACATTTTAGAATTGGGGAAATAAAGTGAGGATTTTCTGTATTGAAATTAAATTGACGAGCATTTGGAATGTATCTTTGCGTCCGAAAATTCTGTATTTTCAAACACACTAAACACTTTTCTAGGAGCGGAATGATTCGCAAAGGCGATGAATCTACTCCTCGACAAACCTAAGATGTTGGACACATAAGAACTACCTATGAAAATTGACCTTCGTAGCGATACTTTTACATTGCCTACTCCTGGAATGTTGGACGCGATGATGTCTGCACAAGTGGGGGACGATGTCTTCTCGGAAGATCCTACGGTTGCAGCTTTGGAAAAAAAGGCTTCAAGCCTATTTGGGATGGAGGCCGGCCTGTTTTGCCCCAGTGGGACTATGACCAATCAAATCGCCATAAACGTCCATACGGAACCGGGACAGGAAGTCATTTGTCATAAATACGCTCATATTTACAACTACGAAGGCGGAGGAATGGCGTTTAATTCGGGAGTTCAGGTGAGAACTTTAGGTGACAACACGGGACAAATTGACCCCACCCAAATTCCTGATCTCATCCATTCAGGCCCTGATGTACACGGTGCCCCTACGGGACTTATCTCCCTGGAAAACACCTCTAATAAGGGTGGCGGCACCACTTTGAAAATGAAAGATCTTCAGGCCATTCGTTCCATTGCCAACGAAAATGAACTACCGGTACATTTAGACGGAGCCCGTATATTTAACGCGCTGGTTGAAAACAGTCAAACGACTCAAGAGATGGGGGAACAATTTGACTCCATATCGGTTTGTTTATCAAAGGGCCTTGGAGCACCGGTTGGGTCGGTCCTTTTGGGAAGTTCTGATTTTATTGAAAAAGCGAAGAGAATACGAAAGCGTTTTGGAGGAGGCATGAGACAGTCCGGATACCTAGCCGCCGCAGGAATTTACGCTCTTGACCATCACGTCGATCGACTCGCTGAGGATCACAAAAAAGCAAAAGAGATAGCATCTATCCTAAAAGACTGCTCATTTGTTGAATCTGTGGTCCCTGTAGAGACGAACATCGTTATCTTTTCACTTGTAAATGAGATTCGACAAGAAGACTTTATAAAAAGACTTCAAAAAAAGAACATATACGCTATCAATATGGGACCAAACAAAATGCGTTTTGTTACTCATCTTGATTACACTGATGACCAACACCACGAGTTGACCCACCAACTTCATCAGATGAACAAACATTTTTGAAAACTCTAGCTCATAATTTCAAAATGTTAATCAATGGTTAGATTTTATCCTGGAGAAGAATGGAAAGAAGTCCCGATTCACCCTAAGGTGCCGGGCGAAAGAATGGCCGTATCAAATTTTGGCCGTGGTATAAAATTCATTGGAGAGATAGAGGACGGAAATCTCATGTCCGAATCGAACATTGGAGGATACCCAACCTTAAACGGAAAGTTTAAGACGGGAAAATCCTATGAATATATACACCGATTGGTTGCGAAGTTATTTTTGGATAAACCCGGTGATGAGCACAACATTGTCATCCACATGGATCACCAAAAAAAGAACAATCACTTCAAGAATTTAAAGTGGGTTACGCTCAAAGAAAAGAAGGCACATGAACAAACGAGTCCGTTGGTCATTGCCGCTAGGAAAAGAGCCAAAGAAACCCCTCCAACAGAAGGTCACAAATTGACTTCTACGGATGTCTTGAGGATTAAGAAAAAGATTTGGGATCCCAACCGTAAAACGCGCCTCAAACTGATTGCTAAGCAATTCAATATCAGCGAAATGCAGTTGTATCGAATCAAAAGAGGAGAAAACTGGTCTCATATCAGAGTTCCCAACGAACCGGAAGAAACCAAAAATTACGGCAGTTCCAAATCCGCTTCTTAGCTACAGTGTAAATGGCTAAGTATTAGACCGAACATCATTTTATTTCCGATAGGACCTCCCAGACCTTGGGAGGTTCAAAACCCTTTCCGATTACATATTGAGCTACTTTGTTCCTGCGCTCGTATTCGGACTTTGCCTTCACCTCTTTCCACTTTTTGGAAACGAGCTTTTCAATTTTTCCAAAGTAATCTAGAGACATAACCTCTTCTTTGGCCTCCTTCATACACGGCTTTGAGATATCATGGTGGTAAAGCCCCTGAGAAATCTTATTCCAACCCCAGTGATTGTTGTTAAACTTTCCACGGGCATAGGCTTTGGAGAAGCGACTCTCGTTTAGGAATTTCTGTTCAATGAGCTCCAACAGCAAGGTATCTCTGGCGAGCTCTTGCATTCCGTACTCCTTTAACTTGAGAATGACCTCCTTTTGAGAGCGCTCTCTGTAGCTGCAATATCGCTGAATAAGCGCTCTAGCTTGGTCTACGGTATAGGACTTTTTTTCGTTGAACTTCTTGCTTTCCACAGCTTAAAACTAGGCAAAAAAAAAGCCGCTAAGAAAATTCTTAGCGGCTTTCTAAGTTGGTGCGTTACATTAAGATTTCTTTCTCTTAATGGGCGAATTGTTGGCATCTAGAAACTTGTACTCCAACATCTTGAAGGCATCTCTAGAAACAATTCTCAATTTTTGTTTGTACATCTTCTTCCACTTCTTAGCAATGCTATTTAACCATCCTTTGGTCAAATAAGCGCCAATAAATGGGTGAACATGTAACTGGACTTCCTTAGTCTCTACTGATTTGGCAATAGCCTCAAACTCTTGCTCCATCTGATCAATTAAGAGGATGGGAGCTTCAATGAGTTGATCCGGATTTTCTTCCCTTGTAGGAATGTTCATCTCCGGACGAGTTCTTTGTCTTGTAATCTCTACAAGACCAAATTTTGACGGCGGCAAAATCTTGTGTTTTGCGCGGTCAAGTTTCATTTCTTCTCGCAGTTTTTCGAAAAGTATTTTTCGGTTTTCTGCGTTGTGCATATCAATAAAATCAATTACAATAATTCCTCCCATATCGCGCAACCTCAATTGACGCGCTACTTCTTCTGCAGCGACGAGGTTTACCGCAAGGGCATTCTGTTCTTGATTCTGTCCTTGGTTGGAACGGTTTCCACTATTCACATCAATGACATGCATGGCTTCGGTGTGTTCAATAATGAGATACGCTCCCTTAGACATGCTTACCGATCTACCAAAGGCAGATTTTAGCTGTCTGTCTATTCCAAAGTATTGGAATATAGGGGTTTTGCCGGTAAAGTGCTTAACGATCTTTACCTTCTCAGGAGCGATTTCTTCGAGGTATTCTCTAAATTCCGCAGCCAGCTCTGCATCATCCACGATGATTTTGTCAAAGCTGCTATTGAATACGTCTCGTAAGAACGCCGAAGCTCTGTTCATTTCTGAAAGAACTCTTGAGGGTGCCTGTGACCTTTTTATGGTCTTGTGGAAATTTCTCCACTTCTTCATTAAATTCTTTAAATCGGCTTCAAGCTCGGCAATGGTTCTATTCTCGGCTACCGTTCTAACGATAATCCCAAAGCCCTTAGGCTGAATAGATTTGGCGAGTTTCTTGAGGCGATCTTTTTCTTGTCTTTCTCGTATTTTTTGAGAAACTGACACGCGATCAGCGAAGGGAACCAATACAATAAACCTTCCGGCAATTGACAATTCCGATGTGATACGGGGACCTTTGGTAGAAATGGGTTCCTTGGCAATTTGCACAGGTATACTCATTCCAGACTTTAAGACTTGATCAATCTTCCCTTCTTTAACAATTGAAGGCTGAGGCTTAAAGTTAGACAAAGACCATCCGTGTTTACCGGACATGGTTCGCTTAGAAAACAGTAGAGAGGAACGAATTTGGGGTCCAAGGTCGTGATAGTGAAGAAAAGCGTCCTTCTCGTACCCTACGTCCACAAAGGCCGCATTGAGTCCGGAAGCGAGCTTCTTTACTCTTCCCAGATAAATATCACCAACCGAGAAACTGTCGTCACTCTTTTCGAGCACCAACTCAGTTAATTTTCCATTTTGTAAAAGAGCGATTTCAGCCTGGTCAGAGCTCTGGGCATTGATAACTAATTCAGTTTTCATATCAATACGTTTTTGAGCCGGCTGATGTGCCTAGTTTATAGACACAAAGACAACACCAAAAGCACCACGTAAGGGTGCTTTTGAATATTGTTGTTAATCAGCAAGTCTGATTACTTCTTCTTGTGTCTGTTTTTGCGTAAACGCTTCTTGCGCTTGTGCGTCGCCATCTTATGACGTTTTCTTTTTTTACCGCTTGGCATAGCTAAGTGTTTTTTAAGTTAATAATTCTTCTATTTCATTGATTCAAGCTGAGCTTGAACCTCTTTTGTGTCTGGGTGATTTGGGTAGGCCTTCACCCACTCCAAACCAAATGTCCTTGCTTCTTCTCCCTTTCCTTGACCCATGAGAGCTTGAACCATTCCGGTTCCAACGCCAGGGGTTTCAGGAGCTATATCAAAAGCGTGTTGAAATCTCGCTTCGGCTTTGTCGTATTGCCCAGAAATAAGAGATAGTTGACCGAGTTTCATAGTAGCACCTATGTTGTTGGGGTCTTCCTCCAATACTTCTCTCAATAAAAAGATAGCCTTCATAGGGGGTTCTTTGCCTTCCTGCAGAATTCTATCTGCCTCATCTATTTTTGCCTGTAGTGGATCCGCAGAGGCTTGACCTTCGTGATCGTGTCCCGCATGGTCATCGTGACCTTCGTGAGACTCTACAGCAGGGGAACTTGGCGAGGTAGGAACCAACATCAAAGTGGTAGCCACGGCTCCTGCAATAACAATAGATATGAAAATGCCTTTTTTCAACTTCTTAGGAGTGGATTACTTTACAGCAACCTTGTCTTTTACACTTTCAACAAAAACCTTTGCAGGTTTAAAAGAAGGGATGTAGTGAGCAGGAATGATAAGAGTGGTGTTCTTCGAAATATTACGTCCCGTCTTCTGGGCTCTCTTCTTCGTAATAAAGCTTCCGAATCCTCTCAAGTAAACGTTCTCTCCAGATTCTAGAGACCCTTTTACTTCGTTCATAAATCCTTCAACGATAGCTTGAACGTCTGCCTTCTCCATTCCTGTTTTGTCAGAAATCTTAGAAACGATGTCTGCTTTTGTCATCTTTGTCTTATTTCTTATTTGTTGAAACTCAATAATTTTGTGGGGCGCAAATATAGTCCTTATTTTTAAAAAAAAGAATCGCAACAGGACTTTTTTAATTCGCTAACTAATTCATTTTCAATATTTTTAATGAACTCCTCAGAAGAAATCAATTCTTGGTACCTAAAGCATCGCCGCAGTTTACCTTGGAGAGAAAACAAATCACCCTATTCCGTTTGGTTATCAGAGATAATTTTACAACAAACCAGAGTAGCTCAGGGAATGTCTTACTACCATTCCTTTATGGACAAATTTCCCACCGTAAAGGATTTGGCCTGCGCTTCTGAGGACGCTGTTCTTAAAACGTGGGAAGGCCTCGGGTATTATTCCAGAGCCCGAAATTTACACAAGGCCGCCAAATGGGTCTACCACGAGAACGGAGGTGAATTTCCAAATAACTATGATGGCCTATTGAAATTACCCGGTATCGGCCCCTACACAGCCTCTGCCATTGCCAGTATTTGCTACAACGAGCCCGTAGCAGCCGTGGACGGAAACGTAATTCGAGTACTCTCTCGGATATTTGACCTTGACTTTTCTGCCTTCGATGCAAAGGGCAAAAGAGCTTTTGACTCCTATGCATCCAGGATGCTAGCGCACCATCCTCCGGGAGACCACAATCAAGCCATGATGGAATTTGGCGCTGTGATTTGCACCCCTTACCCCAAATGCGGAGAATGCCCCATTGCAGATTCTTGTGAATCATATCGATTGGGCAATCAATCCGAACGTCCCATCAAAAAGAAAAAAGTGGCCGTTTCTCAAAAACAAATGCACTACGCACTGAGAACTAAAGATGATAAAATTGCCATAGAACAACGACCGCACAACGGCATCTGGGGAGGCCTTTTCCAGTTGCCTCTAATGGAAGATGCCCCTAAATATAAATCCGCAAAAAAGCTTGCAGGGCCCGTCCTCCACAAACTATCTCATGTTCACGTGGAAGTTTTTTTATGGGATGAAAGGGAGGAAATCAATTCAGAAAAAGAACGTCAATGGGCCACGGTTGAAGAATTAAAAAAGTTGGGCTTCCCCATTGTACTCAAGCGATTGATTGATGATAAAGTTCTACCTTTGATGCTTGATTAGAATCTGTTATATTTATACTATTACGCTGGATTCCCTTTGAGTTACCTCGTAATAAAGACAGATCCACTACAAATTGTAAACAAAAGACCCACACAGTATGGCTGGTACGCTCAATAAAGTAATGCTAATAGGCAACCTCGGAAAAGATCCTGAAACAAGACATTTTGAAGGAGGAGGTATGTTGGTGAGATTTCCCATTGCCACATCAGAGAGTTACACCAATCGCGCGGGCGAACAGGTTACCAATACAGAGTGGCACAACATTGTAGTGGGCAGAAGAGGCCTCGCAGAAGTTTGTGAAAAATATCTCAAAAAAGGTCACAAAGTATATCTTGAAGGTAGGATCAAAACCCGCCAATGGCAGGATGAGAGTGGTCAAAATCGCTACAGCACAGAAATCAACGTAGACAACATGACTATGCTGACTTCTAGACAAGAAGCCGATGCCATGTCTCAAAATACTGGAGGCAGCACTCCGGCAAGTGCCCCATACCAAGCACCAGAACCCGCAGCTCCCAATCCGTCTGCTCCGTCATTTGACAGCAGTAACGAGGAGGACGATTTGCCCTTCTAGTGTATTGCTAACTTAAACTACTTGAATTGGACCCAGAACCGTCGAGTTACAACAACTTATTTCTCTCTTGGATCAATCCCTTTGATCCCGCTCTTATTTTGCCCTTAATACTCCTTGTAATCCTCTTGCTGTTGTCCGCAATGGTGTCGGGTTCGGAAGTTGCTTTTTTTTCTCTTACGCCCACCGATTTAGAAGAACTCAACGGATCTGAGACCAAGAGAAGCAAGACCCTTGGAAAGCTCATAGAACAGCCCAAATCACTTTTGGCATCCATTCTCATTGCCAACAACTTCATCAATGTAGGCATCGTTATTTTGTCCGCGTACATCACCGCTGGACTCTTTGACTTTACCAACAGCCCATTGCTTGGATTTATCTTCAACGTGGTAGTGATCACCTTCTTGATATTGATGTTTGGCGAGGTTCTTCCTAAAGTTTACGCAAACTCTAATGCCGTGGCCTTTGCGCTGTTTATGGCCTCACCCATAATGGGTGTCCGAAAAACCATGTCCCCCTTAATTAGCGGGCTGGTCTGGGTTTCCAATTTATTCGAAAATCAGAACAAAAGAGGCAAGTCACTTTCTGTAAACGACCTTGAACACGCATTGGAACTCACCGATGAAGATGCCACCACGGATGATGAACACAAAATTTTACAAGGGATTGTAAAGTTTGGTTCGACGACCGTTAAGCAGATTATGAAACCCCGAACAGATGTGGTTGCGTTAGATGTACAGTTCTCTTACGCCGAGGTCATGGACGTTATCGTATCTCATGGGTTTTCTAGAATTCCTGTATATGCAGAAAGTTTTGACGAAATAAAAGGCATTCTCTACATCAAAGACCTCCTCCCCTACATAGAGGTAGAAAACACTTTTGACTGGAAACAGCTCATTAGAGAGGCCTTCTACGTTCCCGAATACAAGAAGATTGACGACCTACTAAAGGAATTTCAGGAGAAGAAAATTCACCTGGCCATTGTTGTGGACGAATTTGGTGGGACCTCTGGAATCATTACTCTAGAAGATGTTATTGAAGAAATTGTTGGAGAGATCAACGATGAATTTGATGACGAAGATTTGGTGTACTCCAAGCTCGACGACAAAAACTACGTGTTTGAGGGAAAGACCCCTCTCAATGACTTTTACAAGGTTTTGGACATTGACGGTGACGACTTTGAAGATTCCAAAGGAGACTCGGACTCCCTGGCTGGGTTCATTTTAGAAATCTCAGGGCAGTTCCCGGATAAAAACGATGTCCTGACGTTCAACCAATATACCTTCACCATTGAAGCCTTGGAAAAGCGCAGAATTCAAAGAATTAAGGTGACTATTGAAGACCTCCCCACTGATGAAGAATAAAGCCCTCTATACCCTGATTGTTTCGGCACTTTTGACTGCCTGTACTTCGGAACCCACTACCCCAAAGCCCAAGGGCTATTTTAGAATTGGGGTTCCCGAATTCTCCTATGAGGCACTTGCGGAAGAATCAAACACCAACATGCCTTATGGTTTTGAAATCAATACCGCGGCACAATGGGAGACCAATCCAAGACAAGAGCTATGGGGCGATGTCTATTATCCCAGTCTGCGATCAAGAATACAGCTTACCTATAAGCCGGTGGACGGGAACTTGGACACATTGATGATGGAATCTCAGAAACTCGCTTTTAAACACACAGTAAAAGCCAGTGGAATGGGTGAACAACAGTTTATCAATCCAGAGGCCAAGGTCTATGGAATGCTCTATCAAATCAATGGAAACGCGGCTTCACCCCTTCAGTTTTACATTACCGATAGTACCCATCACTTTTTGAGAGGAGCTGTGTATTTCTTTTCTACGCCCAATGCGGATTCTCTACAGCCCGCCGTAGACTTTATGAAAGAAGACGTTATTCACCTCATAGAAACGGCGCATTGGAATGAATGAGGAGTTGTTTACAGTAGCTAGGTTCTACGAAGAAACAGGCGCTCACATCCTCAAGGGAAAACTGGAAGCGGAAGACATCCCCGTCTATGTAATCTACGAACACATGCACTCAAGCGTGCTTCCTTCCCTCAACACTTCCATTAGAGGAATTACCGTAAAGGTTCCCTTTGACTATGCAGAACAAGCCATGGACGTCTACCTAAACTCCGACTTGGATTCGCCGGGTTCCATTCACATTTAAGTTCAGAAAAAAGAAAACTGAAAAAAGCGCTTAGAGCTGATCACCCCGCAAGGATCTAAATCGCTCACGAGCTTCTTTGGAAAAGATGCTATTGGGATATCTAGAAAACACCTCTTGATAGGCATCCATTGCCAATTGTACATCTCCTTTTTGCTCTTCATACAACCTACCCAACCAATAGACCGCATCATCTTTAAAAAAGGATCTACGGGGCAAATTCCTCAACTGCTCCAGCAAGGCGATGGCATCGTCATAAGATTGAGCGCGTCTTTTGATTTCTGACTTGCGATAGAGAATCTCATCCAACAAGGGATCTGCAATGGGCTGTGATTGCAAGGAATCTAACAATGCAAAAGCCTTCTCGTCTTCTCCCTGAAAAATCAATAAATCCGCATGGGCAAATCGCTTCATGGGAATGACGGTAGTGTCCAAATCTAGATTTGAGGAAATGAGAAGCCACATGTTCATGGCATCGTTGGCAATGAGTTTGTCTGGACTTGCCTTGAGGCCGTTAAACTGAGCTTTGGCCCATTCAAAATCTCCTTGGTAATAGGAAATCATGGCTTTGTTGTACTTGGCCTGTTGGCCGATGGGGTTGGTTTCAAAGGCCTTTTCTACGCGAGCATACATCAAAAGCGCTTCCACGTAATCTCCCATAGCCATTAAGGTTTCTGCCATTTGCATTTGAGTCTCTGCGAATTCGCGCTTTCTCCCATTGCTCTCTTCTAAGGCCATTTCCAATTCGGCGTAAGCCTCTTTTGGATTCTTAAAGGGCCCTGTAAGAATTCGTGCCTTTTGTCTTCTTAGCGTCACGTAAATCACCTCAAAGTCAGGCTGATCCAACATGATTTGAATTTTGTCTAATAGTCCTTGCCACTGTGCCAAATCAGCAAAGCTCTCCTTGAGCTGAACTTCCTCCACCTCTAAGACAATTCCACGTGCATCGTAGTAATAGGGATGATCAGGTCCTTTTTTAATGAGGTACTCAAAGGTTTGCTGAGCCATGGCATACTCTTCATTTTGAAAGGCGGCAACCCCCATGTCATACATTTCTCTATCCATAGCAAAGCCTCTTTTTTCTAGAGCCTTGTATTGGATAAACGCCATGGAATAATTGCTCTCCTGCAGATACAGCCAAATTAAAAGTTCCGTGTATACAGGGTTTTCACTTTCACGCATCTTTTGCAAAAGCGAAGTCCTCACGATTCTATTGATATCGTTATTGGGATCCTTGCTCACGGAGCGAGAAAGCGTAGTTTTTATGCTATTGAGATAAGAAGAGCTAACCTCTACCATCTTGAGGTATTCATCAAACATGGCTTCTATATCCCCCATCTCAGCGTACACCAATGCCTTTTGATAGTGGAAGGTCATGTTGGGAGCCAGCACTTCCGCGCGAGTAAACACTCTTAAGGCTTGATCAAAAAGACCGTAATTGGTGAGGGACTGCCCCAATTGATAAGACAGACCAGGATTCTTTACCAAAAAGGGATCCAGCTCTTCAAAGCAATCTTCTTCTTCGGCAACCGATTCCATCTGAACGGCCACCCAAATCTTGTCTACCAATAAATAAGGAGATCGAGAAGGGGTTACTTCGCGTTGCGAATCTACCAAAGAAAGGGCTTTGAAATACTTTTGAGCATTGACAAAGTTGGTCAACCTAAGGGCGTATACGTCGGGTGTTGGACCCAACTTGTACTCATCGGCAAGAATGGCCTCTGCCTTTTCGTACTCGCCCTCTTCCACGTATTTTCTCGCCAATTCTACCTGCCCGTTGACCCAAGTAAAAACAAGGGTAAAGAGAAGAGTGAGTAGGCGAGTTTTTATCATGGGTTGAAGTATCCGTTTTGATCCATATAATTCATCAAGCTATCTAGTTCCACGGAAAGGGAATCCATGGTTTCTATGGCTTGAGCTGCAAGGGGAACCCTCTTGGTCACGTTGTTTTGCAAAGTCAAAACCGCCATCCTTTCGGAGGCCATGAACTCATAGACCTGAGCAGAATCCAAAGCATTATTCTTTAAATCTACCATTAATTTCTCAAGTTGTTCACTCGCATAGGTCAACTCCTGAGTAAAATCCGATCTATCCTTAGCCATCTTCTGCAAGTATTTAGCGTCTGCGATAACTTCAGAAATTATGTCTATGTGCTTGTTGGCGAAGGCCGTATCTCTCAATTTCCTCTTGATTACGCTGGCGCGAGAATTGGCATAAGCATTCCACTTGGCCAAGGTATCTGCATTGATGGAGGCCACCTGATTCTGAAGAGAATCTACGGTGGACTGGAGCTGCTTAAGCTCATCCATTTCACTTTGGTAATCTGAGGTACTACAAGCCATAGCCACCGCGGCTAGAGCCCAAAAGGAAAGAAATTTCTTCATATTAAATCTTGTCAAAGCGCGTGTAAGGAACCAATACTTCTGGAATCACAACGCCTTCTTCGGTTTGATTATTTTCCAAAAGGGCTGCCAAAATTCTCGGCAATGCCATGGCAGATCCGTTGAGAGTGTGACATAAATGAGTCTTCTTGTCCTCTCCGCGGTATCTCAGCTTCAATCTATTGCTCTGGAACGTCTCAAAGTTAGAAACAGAACTTACCTCCAACCATCTCTTCTGAGCCGCAGACCACACCTCAAAGTCGTAGGTGATGGAGCTCGCAAATCCCAAGTCGCCACCACACAATCTCAAAACGCGGTAAGGAAGTCCCAAAGACTTGAGAATCCCAGCAACGTGGCTTACCATTTTGTCAAGTAGCGCCTCAGAATCCTCTGGACGAGTAATCCCTACAATTTCCACTTTATCAAATTGGTGCAAGCGGTTGAGTCCGCGAACGTCCTTACCGTAAGAACCTGCCTCTCTCCTAAAACAAGGAGTGTAGGCAGTTCTCAAAATGGGAAAATCTTCCGCCTTAACAATCTCATCTCTAAAGATATTGGTCACGGGAACCTCTGCGGTAGGAATCACGTAAAGGTTGTCTTGTGGCATATGGTACATCTGACCTTCCTTGTCCGGAAGTTGTCCGGTTCCAAAACCAGAATCTTCATTCACGAAGAATGGAGGAAGAACTTCTTCAAAACCAGCATCTGTATTGACGTCCAAGAAATAATTGATCAAGGCTCGCTGAAGTCTGGCTCCTTTTCCGTTGTATACTGGGAAACCAGCACCTGTAATTTTCACCCCCATTTCAAAGTCAATGAGGTTGTATTTCTTGGCTACTTCCCAGTGTGGAAGAGCTTCCTCAGACAAGCTGGGAATCTCGCCAACGTTTTCAATAATTTCGTTGTCGTCCTCTGTCATACCCGCCGGAACCGCATCTTGCGGAGGATTGGGAAGAGAAACGATCAAATGATACAACTCCTCTTCAATTTCGTGAAGAAGAGCCGTAAACTCCTTGGTCTTCTCCTTTAACTGAGAAGTCTCTTCTTTGAGGGCATTGGCTTCCTGGGCCTTGCCCTCCTTGTATAATTGTCCAATGGCCTTGGCCTTTTGATTGGCCTCAGCTAGGGTGTCGTCAAGTTCTTTTTGAACAGATCGCTTGCGCTCATCTACTTTCAAAATAGAATCAACGGTCGCGCGGGCATCAATGCCTCTCTTAGTCAATGCCTGTACAATCTGATCGGCCTCGTTTCTAAGTCTTTGAATCTGTATCATGTAACCTTTGTATTTGCGGCAAATATAAAATGGAAAAGCCAATTATAGATGCAGCGCAATTAGAAATTATCTTTATAAAACGGTCTAAAAAACTGTAGCGGGTTCAAACAAAAAAGCCCCGCGCAATGCGCAGGGCTCTATACTTTAGGGTACGATTTCCTTACGCTTCTACTGGAGAAATGGAAACGTATGAACGGTTGTCTTTTTTCTTAGTAAAAACAACGGTTCCATCAACCAATGCAAAAAGAGTATGGTCTTTTCCCATTCCAACATTCTCGCCTGGATTGTGCTTGGTACCTCTCTGGCGAACGATAATGTTACCTGCAATTGCAGACTGTCCTCCGAAGATTTTTACCCCAAGGCGTTTACTTTCTGATTCGCGTCCGTTCTTAGAACTACCGACACCTTTCTTATGAGCCATGGTTTATATTTTTATTGAGTTTGTACTTATACTTTAATTTACGTCCGGTTCTAATTAACCGATCTTTCCGATTTTGATAGAAGTCAAAGACTGGCGGTGACCATTCTTCTTTTCATATCCTTTACGGCGTTTCTTTTTGAAGACAATTACTTTATCTCCTTTAAGGTGAGCTTGAACTTTCGCTTCCACTTTTACACCTTCTATAACCGGGGCGCCAACAGTAACTTTTCCGTTATCGTCCGTCAAAAGAACTCTGTCGAAAGTAACTTTTTTACCTTCTGCAGTGTCCAAACGGTGAACGTAAAGCTGTTGATCTTTTTGCACTTTGTACTGGTGCCCTGCTATCTCAACAATTGCGTACATCTTGTTCTAATTAAATATCTAACTAATGTTTGTTTCCCCTATCTCTGACCCACGGGACTTTTGAATTGATCCATTTGCCTTAAATAAGGGGCGCAAAGATATAAAACTTATTGGTTGTTAACCTCCTCGTGTTAAAAAAAATCTTCACCCCTTCCTTCGTGTGGGCAAAGGTACCCATTTTTTCCACCCCTATACCCTTCCAAAATCTCTTGTTTTGTTACATTTGAGGGCTACTTGAAAAAAGTGAAACAACAATTATGTGATGTCTCTACGATACTCGCCCCTCAAAAAACTACTCCCTGAGTTGTGAGAGTTGGAGGACATTCCATCTGACCATTAGAAAATTTAAACATTATCCAGATGAAAAAACTGAGCTTGGTTCTGCTCATGGCCGTTATTGGCCTAGGAGCCTCAGCCCAAAAGACCAACATCAAATACGAAGAATTTGATTTGGACAACGGGCTACACGTGATCTTACATCAAGACAACTCTACACCCATTGTAGCGGTATCTGTTCTTTACCACGTAGGAAGTAAAAACGAAGATCCCGGAAGAACGGGTTTTGCTCACTTCTTTGAGCACCTTTTATTTGAAGGTTCTGAAAACATTGGACGTGGAGAGTACATGGAGCTCGTACAGAGCAACGGAGGTGCCCTTAACGCCAACACGACACAAGATCGTACGTTCTACTACGAAATCCTTCCTTCCAACCAGTTGGAGTTGGGATTGTGGATGGAGTCTGAAAGAATGCTTCACGCCAAAATCGACAATGACGGTGTAGAAACACAAAGAGAAGTGGTAAAAGAAGAAAAGAGAATGCGTGTGGACAACCAGCCTTACGGTACCTTTATTTCTACCATGTTTAAAAATGCATTCCCCAACTACTTCTACGAGTGGGCGGTTATTGGAAGCATGGAAGATTTGAATGCGGCTCAACTTGATGAGTTCATTGCATTCTACAAGAAGTTCTACGTTCCCAACAACGCAACCCTTTCTATTGCCGGGGACTTGGACATCAAAGAAACCAAAGCACTTATCGTAAAGTACTTCAACGACATTCCTCGCGGTGCAGAAGTAGTTCAGCCCGTTGCTGAGTTGAAGCCATTGGGTGGAGAAGTAAGAGAGACGGTTTACGACAACATTCAATTGCCAGGTCTCTTTGTAGGATACCGCATGCCAGAGCAAGATCACCCAGATGCTTACGCACTATCTATTCTATCTACCGTTCTTTCTGACGGTCCTTCTTCTCGAGTAACCAAGAGAATGGTTGACCAAGAGCAGGTAGCCATTCAAGCACTTTCTTTTGCGTACTCTTTGGAAGACGCTGGAGTTTTCATCAACCTTGCCATTGCAAACCAAGGAAAAACCACAGGTGAAATTGAAGTGATTTTTGACGAGGAAGTTGCTAAGGTTCAGAATGAGATGATTACTGAAAAAGAATTGGAAACGGCTCTTAACAAAATTGAAAATTCATTTGTGAGCTCAGTAGGTTCCATGGCCGGTGTCGCAGAAAATCTTGCCAACTACCACGTATACTACGGAGACGCAGGATTGATCAATGACGAAATTGAGAGATACCGCAAGGTGACTCGAGAGGACATCATGAGAGTAGCCAAGCAGTACTTGGTGAAAGAGAACCGCGTAATCCTAGAATACCTTCCCAAATCAGCCCAAAATCAATAATCATAAGCAATGAATACGATTAAGATGAAAAAATATACATTCCTATTGCTAATGGCCTTGGTTTCTACGGTAACCTTTGGTCAGTTAGACAGAAGCGTACGTCCTGAACCAGGACGTGCAAGAATTCCAGAAATTGCAGAATACAAAGAATATACTCTAGACAATGGATTGCGCGTATTTGTAGTACAAAACGACAAATTGCCTCGCGTATCTATGTCTTTGATTATTGACAGAGACCCTATCGTTGAAGGGGACAAAGCTGGAGTTTTAGAAATGGCTGGTGAGTTGCTTTCCAAGGGAACTGCCAAGACCTCTAAAGATGACCTCAACGAGGAAATCGACTTTATGGGTGCTAGACTTTCTACAAGCGCTAACTCTGTATTTGCCTCTTCGCTTTCTACTCACACTGAGAAGATGATGGAAATCATGGCCGAAGTGGCGCTTTACCCAAACTTTACTCAAGAGGAGTTTGACAAGATCAAAACTCAAATTGAGTCTGGATTGGTTTCTGCCAAAGACGACCCCAACACCATGGCGAGCAACGTTATGAACGCTATGTTGTACGGAAAGGGTCACCCCTACGGTGAATTGATGACGGAAGAAACCGTTCAGAACATCACCGTTGCAGATTGTCAGCAGTACTACAACGAATACTTTAAGCCCAACCACGCATACTTGGCCATTGTTGGAGACATTTCTCCTCGCAAGGCTAAGAAATGGGCTAAGAAATACTTTGGTGAGTGGCAAGCGGGAGACATCCCAACGTTCACTTACGGTTTCCCTGAGGCTCCTCAAGGACCACGCGTAGCTTTTGTAAACAGAGATGCCAACGTACAGTCTGTTATTCGCGTAGGAAACGCAGTAGACCTTAAGCCCGGTGCTTCGGATATGGAGTCTGTAAGAGTAATGAACCAAATCTTGGGAGGCGGTTCTATGGGAAGACTTTTCAAAAACCTTAGAGAGGACAAAGCCTACACATACGGATCGTATTCTTCAATCGGTTCTGACCGCTTGGTAGGTTCTTTCACAGCGACTGCTGAAGTGAGAAACGAAGTTACGGATAGCGCGGTAGCTCAGATCCTCTACGAACTCAACCGAATTCGTACAGAAGGTGTTTCTGAAGAAGAGTTGAGAGCTGCTAAAAATAACATTGCAGGAAGCTTTGGACGCTCTTTGGAGTCTCCACAAACGGTTTCTCGCTTTGCATTAAACATTGCTCGCTACGATCTTCCGGAAGATTACTACAACAACTACTTGTCTCGTTTGGAGGCAGTAACCGTTGCAGATGTTCAAGCCGCTGCTCAGAAGTACATTGACCTCAACAACATCACCATTACGGTAGTTGGTAAATCTACTGAGGTAGCGGAAGGTCTTAAGGTATTTGGAAGCTTCCAGTACTACGACTACTTGGCAAATGTTGCTGAGGAGCCTTCACTTCCCGTTCCAGAAGGTGTAACTGCAGAGACCGTTCTCAACGATTACTTTGCCGCCATCGGAGGTATGGATAAGATCAAAGGCATAAAGTCTTTGTACACCACAGGAGAAATGGTAGTTCCCGGTGCGCCCTCTGCAATTTCTTACATGGAGGCAGTGAAAAGCCCCAAGTACGTAATGTCTTTGAGCATGAGCATGGGTGGACAAACCATGGAGGTTCAGAAAGAATTGTACGACGGCAAGAAAGGACAAACTTCTGGAATGGCTCCAGCCCAAGACATGGACGAAGCCAAGATTGCGGAAGTGAAAGAAAAGATTGCCAACCCTGTTGGACAGACGGCTTACCTAAATCCTGAAAACGGATACACTCTTAAGGTTACACGCGCCAAGAGAATGGGCGAAGAAGTAGTGTACGCTCTTGAGATCACCGACAAAGACGGAAAGGTTTCTACAGAGTACTACGGAGCAGAGTCTCACCTATTGGTAGCTCAAGAATCTACAGAGGAAGGTCCCCAAGGTCCTATTTCAGTTTCAGGAACTATTTCTGACTACAAGGAGTTTGGCGGAATTAAATTCGCTACGAAAATCGAGCAGAAAGCCGGTCCTCAAAATGTTTCAATCACCATTGAGAACATTGAGGTAAACGGAAAAATTGATTCTAAGCTTTTCAAGTAAGCAACGATTCAATATAAATATCGAAAACAGAAAGCCCCTCCAATTGGAGGGGCTTTTTTGTGTTGATGGGCTCACGTAGACGTATACTCGTCGATGGGGACACGTCGATGGGTTCACCTAGCTGCGAACGATGCTTTTTTGCAAACAATACTATTTCACTCTTACCACCATAAGTCCATCGCGAATGGGAAGCAATACGTTTTCTACCCTATCGTCTTCGTGAACTTTCTGATTGAACACAATGAGCTCAGCGGTATCAAGGTCCTTTGACTCTACCTTTTCCAAAACCTTCCCACTCCACAATACATTGTCCGCTATAATGAGTCCACCCGGATTCATGTGGGGCATGACCATGTCGTAGTAGTTAGAATAATTGCTCTTATCCGCATCGATAAAGACCAAATCCCATTTTTCATTGAGGTCCCCCACAATTTGGGTGGCATCGCCAATGTGAAGAGTTACTACATCCTCCACCCCATTGGCCTTTAAATGCTCTTGAGTAAAAGGCATGAGTTCTTCATTGATATCTATGGTGTGAAGCTGCCCTCCCTCTGCTAACCCTTCCGCTAAACACACGGCAGAATAGCCCGTATACGTTCCGATTTCAAGGATGCGCTTGGGCTGATGAATTTTTGAAATAAAGCTGAGCACGCGACCCTGCAGATGACCAGAGAGCATTCTGGGCATTAAAATTTTAGCCTGTGTATCACGGTTGAGCTTCTGAAGAGGTGCTGATTCTGAAGTCGTGTGTGCTTCGGCGTAAGCTTCTATGTTGGGATCAATGAATTCCATAGTGGTATGGTTTAATAGTTTCCTATTGATGTATAAAGGTAAACAACCAAAAGTACAATCCTAAGGTTCTAGGATTTGTAGCCTGTCCTATCCCTTTGCCTTGTAGATCAAAGTAGACATCTCCTGCTCATTCCAATATTTATTGGCGATTTCTAGAAGTTGAGAAGAGGTCAACGCATCAATCTTTCTATGCACTTCTTCCAGGGTATCCATTTTCCCAAAAACCAAAGTGGACTTTGCCATGCCCAACATCTGACTACCGTAGTTCTCTTGGTTGAGAGCAATCTGTCCCTTGAGTTGTTGCTTGGCTCTGCTGAGTTGTAAAACGCCCAGCGACTTTTCTCGCATCTTTTTGAGTTCGGACTTTATAAGTCGCGTAGTTTTGGCGGCAGTTGACGGATCGACACCTGCGTAAATTCCAAAAACTCCCGTATCTGAATAGGCCTGATAATAGGATTCGATGTTATAGGCAAAACCGTATTTCTCTCGGATGTTGAGATTGAGGCGAGAGTTCATACCCGGGCCTCCCATGAGGTTGTTGAGTAGAATCATTCCGGTCAAATCTTCATCTACCGCAGAAGGTGCTCTATTTCCAATGACCAAATGCGTTTGATAGGTGTCGCGTTCTACAGATTTGTGAACTGGGGTGTAACCAGAAATCTCTTGACGCCCCTCCCCTTTTTGCGTTTGGGGAATATCTGAGCTGTACTTATTGAGAAGTCTCTCCAGTTTCTTGGGAGCAATTCTTCCTACGGAGCTAAACACCATCTGGTCGGTAGTGTAATTACGGCGTATAAAGTCCAAAATGCTCTGGCGAGAGAAAGACGCCAAGGACTGCTCCGTTCCCAAGATGTTTTTTCCCATGGCGTGTTCTGGGAAAATCAATTCATCAAACTCGTCAAAAATGGAATCCGAAGGAGAGTCTAAATAGGAATTGATCTCTTCAAAGATTACATCCTTTTCCTTTTTTATTTCTTTCTCTGGAAATGTGGAGTGAAAGCAAATATCGAAGATGAGTTCAATAGCTCTTTCGTAATGAGGCGCTAAGAAACTTCCGTATACTACGGTTTCCTCTTTGGAAGTATAGGCATTGAGTTCTCCACCAACATCCTCGAGTCTACTGAGAATGTGGTACACCTTTCTTTTCTGAGTCCCTTTGAAGAAGGTGTGCTCAATATAGTGGGCCAATCCCTGTTCCTCGGATTTTTCATCTCGAGAACCTGCGTTGACCGTAATACCACAATGCGCAACCGGACCATCAATTTGCTTGTGGACTACGCGGATGCCATTAGGCAATGTAAAGGTGAAAATTTGCATGGCGCAAAGATAGAAATCCCCTGAACTCTATCGCGGCTTCTCAGGACTTCAACAAGACCTTCTTTTTGAGTTTAGTAAACTCGTACAAACTCATGAGGTGGTAGAGAGCCAAAAGGGCAAATCCCAGGGCAATGTACTCAGAATAGGCCATCCAATCTTGCGACCAAGAAGAGGTAACGAATTCTAAATCTCCGGAGTAAACAGACATCAATGTGATTCCAGTAACGGTGACGATTCCCACTACGACCAGCATCCAAATAGAATCAGAGGTTCCCTTGATGAACACATAAGGCTTTTCCTTTTTGAGCTTGGCCTGGAAGGCTTGCATGAAATTGGGAGACAACTCACCAATGGATTGGGAAAGCGCCGTAGAAATCTGACGGTCTATATTTTTGTTTTCGCTGCGGTTAGAATTTGAAGTCATCATGTCCATGCAATTTTAAGGTCTGGTCTCTGTTCTGAAATTTCAGCAAAACGCTTTCGCGCCTTGTGTAAACCTGTTTTTACGGCACTTTCTGAAGTGCGAGTCATTTCTACAATTTCCTTGATGGAATATTCTTCCAGATAAAAGAGGACCAGCAAACTTCGCTGCGTAGGTCCCATTTCTTCTAGAACGGTTTGTATGGCGAGTTGCTTGTCTCTCTCCATCATTTGTTGTTCTCCCCCATGGCCTGAGGTCGAAAGATTATTGTGTTCTTCATCCCAAGAAACGGTGGGCTTCTTTTTCTTTAAGGCCGTAAGTGCCGCATTGTATGCAATGCGATACAACCAAGAAGAGAAAGAAGAGTCCCCTTTAAACTGAGGAAGATATTTGTGAACTTTTAAAAAGACGTCCATGGTCGTTTCTTCTGCCAGCTCTCGGTTTCTCAATATCCCCATTACCAATCGGAACACCTTGTCCTTATAGAGCATCACACCTTCTGTAAAGGCCTGATCGTCCCCCTTGAGGGCTCTAGAAATCCATGGATAATCATGGTGCGTTTGGTTTGTGTTTGACGGGCTCACATCTTGTAGACGACTTACGTCCAGAAAAGGTTACCTCTAAAGTTAAAATTTATTTACCCAAATCGATTTTTCATTTTTTTTTAATGGGGGTGGTAACCTTTTTGAAAAACCCATAGTCTTAAAGACGAAACCCACAGAGAAATGGACTTCTCAAGAGTCTCCTCAAAAGAGTTTCACTACGCAAAAAACTAATACATAAAGTAAAAACCAAAAATCAAACACAATGGTAGAAATCTTAATCCCAATCGCAGGTATGGCCTTAGTATTCGGAATTGTATACTTTGGAGTAACCACCAAACACAAAGAAAAAATGGAGATGATAGAAAGAGGTGTAGACCCTCAAGTATTAGAATCTCCAAGAGGCTACGGAGCCCTCAAGTTCGGCCCTCTTCTCATTGGGTTAGGACTGGGATTCTTCCTCTATAGAATCCTCCCTTTTGAGGGAGAAATGATGAGAAACGGATTGCTTCTCATATTTGGAGGAATCGGTTTGGTCATCGGTCACACCCTAGCAAGAAAACAAATGGACGAAGATCAGGACAAAAGAGATCGCAAAGCGTTGGAAAGAGAAAAGATGATGCGCGAAACCGCTTCGCAAAACACTCCTCCTATGGCTGAAGAAGTTAAAGACGCCCCCTCAGCGGAGTAGAAAATCTCAAATCAAAACCAAACCAAATGTAAAGCGCCAAGTGGATATCACTTGGCGCTTTTGTTTTCTGGCAAAACTCTAAAGTGGTGTCCCTATATAAGTACCATTTATGGTTGCGCCGTTGTTGGTTACCGTTCCCAAAACAATCAACGAACCAAAAAAAAGCAACACAAAAACAAAAGAGCCCGGACCGTTGCCGATCCGAGCTCTATTTTTATCGCTTTTGAAATGTTTCGAACGTATTCGAGGGTTATCTATTTCAAGGTTTCATCTAACCAATTGAAGAACTGGTCATGCCAAATCAATCCGTTCTGTGGGTTGAGTACCCAGTGTCCTTCGTTGGGGAAGTACAAGAATTTAGATTTGATTCCCTTCAATTGAGCAGCTTGGAAGGCTTCCATTCCTTGGTTGATGGGCACACGGAAATCCAATCCGCCGTGAATCACTAAAATGGGAGTATCCCAGTTTCCTACGTAATTGATGGGGTTGAACTTTTCGTAGCCAACCGGAGGATTCTCTCCCCAGAAAGGTCCACCTATATCCCAATTGGCAAAGAACATTTCTTCCGTTGTTAGGTACCAGCTCTCTAGGTTAAAGAGTCCACAGTGAGAGATGAAAGAACTGAATCGCCCTTCGTGAATACCCGCCAACATGTAAACTGAGTACCCTCCGTAAGAAGCTCCCACAGCTCCGATATTCTCATTGTCAACATACTCTTCTTTCGCTACATCGTCAATGGCGCTGAGGTAATCTCTCATGGATTGTCCTCCCCAGTCTCCAGAAATCTCTTCGTTCCAATCCTGACCAAAACCTGGAAGTCCACGGCGGTTAGGAGCGACTACAACATATCCGTTGGCAGCCATTAACTGAAAGTTCCAGCGGAAGCTGTAGAATTGAGAAACAGCAGCTTGTGGTCCACCTTGACAGTATAGTAGTGTGGGGTATTTCTTAGTGGCATCAAAGTCAGGAGGAAGGATTACCCAAACCAACATCTTCTTGCCATCCGTAGTTTCTACCCAGCGCTTTTCTACCGTGCTCATTTTTACATCGGAATACAACGCATCATTAACTTTAGAAATTCCCGTTGCCTTCTTTTTTGAAACGTAGAAAATTTCATTGGCGTGGTTCATATCAGAGCGCATAGCCACGATGCCTTTCTTGGCGGCGATGGGGTGACTGTAGTTGTAATCACCTTCCGTCAACCATTCTGTTTTGATCTT
>CBFHSF010000003.1:0-50560 GCA_965658445.1 uncultured Schleiferiaceae bacterium
AATTCTCTAAAGTCATCATACAGGTCTTCTTCGGTAAAGCTCGTCCAAACCACATTATCTAAAAGCTGCTCCATATGCTCTATGTTCTCCTTTTTCTTCTCCTGAGACATACTAGATTGCATTTGGGACAAAAGACTTTGTAGCGCTTCTAAATCCTCCTTGGATTGTTGCTTTTGTTGTTGGGACTTCGAAGAGTTCCCGGATTTCATCTCTTCAGAAGCCTTTTTAGATTTCTTTTCGGCAGAATCTGCTTTTTCCTGAGCGTCTTCCATGCCTTTGTATGGTTGTTTGAGGTCGTTGTTTTTCTTTTCCAATTCCTCTTGAGCTTTAGCTACTTCCTCAGCGAGTTTCTCGGCTTCATTCTGTGCTTTCTCCTCGGATGCTTCCGACTCCTTCGAATCATCAGCCTTCTCTCCTTTCTCAAGAGACTCTTCCGCTTTTTTAATCGCCTCTTCTATTCTGTCGATTTGCTGGTCCAATTCCATCTGGAAAACAACGTCTTTGTACAATTCTTCCAAGCGCTCCAATTGGTTCATTTGATAGTCCATTTCCTGACCCAATTGCTCTAGGTCTTCCGGAGTCAAATTGTTTTCATCGGCCTTTTCCTGAAGCGATTTTAAAAATTCTTGAAGCTCCGGGTCGTTGAGTTTCTCAAGAATTTCTTGCAACTTTTTTTCTTCCTCTGTTAGAGGAGTGTCTTCACTTTTTTCAAGTTGATCTGCGAGCTCTTTTTGTTGCTCTTCAAGCTTTGCCAACTCTTCCTCATACTCTTCAAGGAGTTTTTTCTGCTTCTGAACATCGGACCATTTCTTTCCTTCTTTAGCTTGAAGTTCTTTTGATTCCTTGCGAAGTTTTTCTAGTTTCTCTGAACGATCGCTAAGTTGCGTAGAGTTGTTACTGATCCTTTCTTTCTCCAGTTCATTCTTCTCCTCACGAGAGAGCGTTACCAAAGCAATCTTTCTAGATTCTGTAAACTGACTCCCTCGTACGCCATTGTTGTCATAAATTCTAGCGACTATAGAAACGGCCCCTTTTTGCATTAAACTTCCAATGGTGTCAATGTATAAGTAATGATCCCCAACTTGTGAATTAATGGACTGAGCAACCAAGGTCGAATACTCTCCTCTTTCATCAATAGTGTACCAAACAATTTTCTTGATTTGATAATCATCCGATCCGCTAACATATGCTTCCAACAACTGAGTAGATGGATTCAAAGAATCTGAAAAATCAGTTATCGTCGGTGATTGATCAACCACAACATTGCCAGAAAAATCAAAAGGCATGCGAACGGTAGAATCCGCATTTTCTAGCTGAATGGTATACGTGAAACTACTATAAAAGGACTTTGAAAAACTTCCTTCTACTAGAGGTTCTGATGTATTTCCATCAACAATTAACAGTGAGTGAGCCGTGTTCTTGGCTTTTACATTCCACTCCACTCTAGAGCCTTCCAAAAAGGAAAAATTACCCGCATTGGACAAATACGTTGTAGGCTGCTTTGTATAGCTTGGCGGGGTTACCACCATGGAGTATTGAGTCAGTACTGGAAGCTGAATAACACGAGTTGTATAGGTGGGGCTTTTGTATCCATCCACTTCAAAAGAATAGGAAAAGTCGTGATTGGGTGCTCGCAGATCTTTCGTCCACAGCTTTCTCTCCGATTGAACCAATCCCACACTCACGTCGTCAATAACCAAAAAGACCTCATCCGGACGATAGCCATTGGAAAGAGAGAGCTTAATGGTAAGTTCCTGGTTGGCAATTACCTTTTCTTCTGTGTCATTGCTAAACTGAAAGGGCGCTACGGGAATAAATTCTTCGGAATAACGAACAATTCTTTCCGAACTGTCCACCCATTGTTGTCCCCACTCGGTAAGGAAAGCGAACCCAACAACAACCAAAGGAATTAACAGTAGCAGTCCTCGTCGCTTGTTTTCTTTCCAAGAAATGGCATTCCCAAATTCAATGTGCTGGAGCTTCTTCTCCATTTGCTTCTTCCCTTCAGAAACCCACTCATTGGATTCCATTTGACTAAGCTCTAGATAGGAGATTAGGTAATCATCCACACCGTTGAGTTTGGTTCGGATGGCCTTGGCGGATTGTTTATCGGATAAGAATTTCTTGTATCGAACCCATTTGTAAAAAGTCCAAGCGGTATAGCGAAGAAAAAGAAAACTGGCCCCAATGAAAAAGGTGTAAAACAAAACCGTTCGTACACCGGAATCAAATTTTCCAATGCCCTCGAGAATAACAATAGAAATCAAGAGGAAAACACCCAAGAGAAGGGTTAACAGGAATCCCTTCAACCACTCGTTGAAGAAATACTTCTTCTTAAAATTTCTTAACTTCGATTCAATTCTTTCCATCAAAAATCGCGGGCTTTCTAATCTGTTGTTACCATGACCAAACGCTTTGTATGCGCAATCTTGTTTTTAGGAATTGTAGCCTGTTCTCACAACCAACAAGATACAACCAAAAGTAAGGAATCTATTGTGCTTTCTTCCACCCGAGTAGAAAAGTCCTTAAACGAGCCCAACGGAGGCAACGTTTCTTTTGTCTACCAATATTTAGAAGAGGCTCCAACCACTCCCATTTCCCTTTCCGATTCCACTTGGAAAACGGTGAAAGACAGTATTTTGTTTTATTTTGATGGACCCTCAGACTTGGACTCTCTCAGTACTTACCTCTTTGAGAATTATGAGGACATCATTGGAGACTTTCCCGACTACTCCACTCCCTGGTATGCAGAAATTGTGGAGTCTGAACACTACAATTCTCCAGAATGGTTGGGTATTACTCTTTATGTGCACTCGTTTATGGGCGGCGCACATCCCAATGAAAATTTTTACTTCATTCATATCAACCCTCAAAAAAACTACTTCTATACAGTAGATAGCTTGTTCTCTAACACAGACTCGATTTCTCAACTTGTAATGACGAGACTTAAAGAAAAAGGAATGGAATTAGACGAAGCACCGAGTGTTTCAAATTTCAGGTATGCAGCAGATTCAATAGCATTCTTTTACAACCCTTACGAAGTCGGTCCCTATTCTGAAGGAGCTCAAGAAGTTGCCTTTTCTTGGGAGGAACTCAAAACCACATTAAAACGTCCGCATCGTCCATAAAAACACCGTCCATGAAAAAATGGTTTCTCTACGTTCTGCTAGTAACGGGTGCTTTGGCAAATGCCCAAAGTCCACGTTTTGACGTATACCAAGATTCCATTGATCATTGGGTGGATTCAAGAAATTACGAGAGAGCGCTTCGGTTCATAAACAGACAGCACCCAAAGAAAAAAGTGGTGTCAGACTGGTTGGCTACTCAGAAGGCCAGAATCTTTGTGAAGTCCAAAATCAAAATGGACAGTATTCCCACGATATGTCAAAAAATAATTGGGGAAAATATTTCTGAAAAAGACTCCATCAACATTTACATCCTCGCGAAGAACTACGAAATACTCGGTCATTATTACTACCGAATTCGCGAACGACAACAGGCCATACAACAACTAAAGTTCTCCGCCCTTCTCTTCGACAATATAGATTCTTATGAGTCTTCCCTTTACTGTTCTAACATGGTGGGAACCATTTATTACTTGGATAAAAACTACAAACCCGCTCTCGAAACCTTTTACAAATGCTTGGACTATTTTGACATGCATCCAGAGATGGATACCAATGCCTATATAGATTTAAAGATTGATGTAGGTTTGGTTTTTCAGGCTTTGGAACAATACGAAAAATCCAACAGAGAGTACAAAGAAGCCCTGGATTTAATTGAAGGTGAAAGCCCTCTGCAAAAGGGAAACCTGTACAACAACTTGGGTTTGAACTACACGAATTTGGGAAAGAAAGATTTGGCGTTGTATTACCTCAACAAAAGCTCTTTAGAATACAAAAAAATAAATCATCCTTACATCTCTAAGGTCTACAACAACATCGGAATTCTTCATCACGATTATTTCAATGACCCCAAAACTGCCATTGAATATTACAACAAATCGCTAGAACTTAAAGGAGATAAGCCTTCCATTTCAATTGCTGATACCAAATTGAATATTGGAGCGGCTTTAATATCCTCTGACCAACCTAACTTGGCTTTGAAAAACATTAAAGAAGCCTTAGCAATTTATCGAGAATTTGAATTCATCGAAGGGATCTTAAATTCTTATGACCTTTTGGTTTCCAACTATCAAGAACTTGGTGACTACCAATCTGCCTTGGATGCTCAAAAAACCATTACCGAGCTTACAGACTCTCTTACTAAGTTTCAAACCAATCTTGAAATCAACTCAATTATCACGAGTTATGAACTTAAAAACAACGAATTTTTGCGAGAAAAAGAAGAAGTAGAAAATGAAATATTAGAAAGCTATACGGCACAATCAAGGGTTATCTCATTTTCCATCATAGGATTCCTAGTTGGTCTTTCCGTTCTCTTTTTCTTCTTGTATAGAAACTCTAATCAAAAGCAAAAAACGAGTTTGCAACTCGCCAAAAAAGACAAGGAACTCAGTGTGATTTCTTCTTTGGTAAAAGGTCAAGAAAATGAAAGAAATCGCATTGCTCGAGAATTACACGATTCTTTGGGAAATACACTTGCTATTCTTAAAAACAAGGCACAATTACTACGTGCACAAGACCCTGAAATTTTAAACCTGGTAAAATTGGCTGCTGAAGAGGTCCGAACCATATCTCATGACCTTATGCCGGAAAGTCTTTTGCGCTTTGGGCTTTATGACGCTTTGGAGGATCTCAAAAAACTATGGGAACTCAATGAAAACATCATCATTGACCTCAATGTACCCACTGAAATAAACGACTATTTCACAGACGAACAAACGCAAACCATTTATCGCATTATTCAAGAAACCATAAAAAATGCCGTTCAGCACGGAAAGGCCACGTTTATGGTGATTCAGTTCAACTTCGAGAATGGCGATAGCTTAAATATCATGATTGAAGACAACGGAATTGGCTTTGATCCCAAGAAGCGAAAAGATGGTATTGGACTAAAAAATATAGAAAACCGCGTGCACTTCTTGCGAGGTTTTATTAACATTGAGAGTTCCAATAACGGAACACAAATAAAAATATCCATCCCCGTTGACTACACAAAGACATAGCATCCTATTGGTAGATGACCATCCTATTGTTGGAGCATCAACTCAATCGCTTTTGGAAGACCAGGAGCATCTGGAGGTTATTGGTGTAAAATACTCTGCGGAGGATCTTTTTGAATTTCTACACAAAGAAGGTCAACCCGACCTTCTTATTCTCGACGTTAGTCTTCCCGACATCGATGGTTTTGAAATCTGCAAGCGCCTAAGTGAACAGCGAACTACCATGAAGGTCATTATCTACACCATGCACAACATTCCCAGGTTTATTGATCATTTTTACGAAAACGGTGCAAATGGATTTGTCTTAAAAAGTGGTGAGTTTGGAGACCTTATCGATGCGGTAAATCAAGTAATCAAAGGCAAACGATATTTTCCTGGCAAGGAAAGTGAATTGTCAGAAGGCGATGCTCGCACAGAAGAGAATCAAATTCAAATCACAGAACAAGAACGCAAGCTCATTGAGCTGTTGGACCAAAATTACTCCACGTTAGAAATCGAAAGACAGCTCGAACTGAGTAAAACGGAAATTTTCTCATTGAGAAAGGGGTTGCTGTTCAAGATGAATGTGGCAAATACGCAAACGCTAATCCAAAAAGCCAAGCAGTTTAAATGGATTTAGGTTTTAGGTTTTATGAATAGGATTCAGAAATTAATAGGTCTTTTACCCCTTTCCCTTTTTGCTCTGCTCATGAGTTGTGGATCTAGTTACACCTTGGATATATTAAAGCCGGATGAGCACATTTCTCAATGGAAGTTTTCAGCCAAAGAAGAAACCGACAAAGTAGTCTTATTCTTGGGAGATGGTATCAATCAACCCGACTCCATACCCAAGGAACTTATTGAAACCTTTGTCAACAAAGGATACGCTGTTATTGGTGTGGAAAAATACGACTCTCAAAAAGGGTACTTACGCGTTATCAACACGGATACGAGAGATCTAAGAATACAGACCACTAGTGATTTCCTTCAAGGCCAAACCTATTCGGAACTCATTGTTTACGGCAGAGGAGAAGGAGGAATCATTGCGCCCCAAATTGCCAATAATTTCAGAGCCAAAGCCCTCATTGTTTCCAACACTCACCTGGTGTCTTCTAAAGAATACTACGAGGCCGTGTTGACCTGTGGATGTGAATACAAAGATTCTCTTTCCTCAGAAATGAACCTTTCTTCTTATCAAGATTGGATGGAGTTTATGACTTCAGTCCAAGAAAAGCCCAATACCGGAACGGCTTGGCATGGAAGATCTTCTCGTCAGTTTGCCAGTTACTGGAACTACGAAGCTTTGGGATATATCCAACAGTTTCAAGGAAGCTCACTGGTTATTGGCAATCCAAAGTCTCCCGTTTACAAAAAGGAATATGGATTGCTGTCCCCCTTGCCACAATTGACATGGACAACCAGAGAAAAAGAGAACCAGGCGATTTCTAAATTCTTGAGAAACTTGTAATTACAGCTCTGTAATTACTCTTATCAAATCACTTACACGCAATCTTGTTTACGCGACGTTCGTGTCGTCCTCCTTCAAACTCCGTAGAGAGGAAGACATCTACACAAGCCATAGCCGTATCAAAATCAATAAAACGAGCAGGAAGAGCCAATACGTTTGCGTTGTTGTGCTGCTTAGCGAGCTCTGCTAATTCAGGTTTCCAACACAATGCAGAACGAATTCCTTGGTGTTTGTTTACCGTAATGTTAATTCCATTTCCTGATCCACAGATTACAATACCCAAATCTGCTTTTCCAGACTCAACAGATTCTGCAACGGGGTGAGCGACATCAGGGTAATCCATGCTCTCTTCTGAATGAGTTCCAAAGTCTTCTACTTCAATCCCTCTTTCTTTCAACAGAGCAACAATGCGTCCTTTGTATTCAAAACCTGCGTGATCGGCACCAATAGAAAGTTTCATCTTATTACGATTAAATATTATGTAGGATGTAAACACCTGTTTGTTAGACCACAAAAATAATGAACAATTGGATGGGTTGTTTATTAAAATCTATGTTAAACCCACGTTAATAAATTTTATAATTAATTCATTGGATTTTGAAATTCTTGTATATATCCCTTCTGATTTTACAAAACCAAATGAAAAACTGGATATTTTAAAAAAAGAAGTTAACATCAGAAACACCCGAAATGAACATTCAAACCCAAAAAGTTTTCCTTGCGACTTATTAAAACCTAAGGTCCATTCGTTTGTTAAAAAGATTGTCTACCTTTTAATTCTCAGTAGATTAAGAAATCCGGGATTGTGGATAACATATTAATGCTTTTTAATAACTCAATTTCCCAACTTAGAAACCGTAATTTTATCTACGATATTAACAGGCTATTATTATCATCTTTTACTTTTTTAAAAAAATGAATAATACAATATATGTGTGTATAACCTTTCTTTTGATTTCATTTTTGGGAAAGGCTCAGAATGACTCGGATTGGGTCTATACTGAGTATACCTATGACAATGGACAAATCAGTAGCAAGGGGTATTTGCACGACGGTAAACCCGACGGATACTGGAAATCGTATTACCGTTCCGGTATCATCAAAACAGAGGGTAACCGCAAGAACTTTCTCCTCGACAGCGTGTGGAAATTCTATGGATCTGACGGAATATTATCCATGTCCATTACCTACGATGAAGACCTCAAAGATGGCGAACGCATCACGTATTTAGACGGTAAAGTTGTAAAGGTTGAAAACTACGAGGCCGATGTTAAAAACGGTTTGACCACTTTGTATTTTCCCAATGGCAACATCAAAAAAGAAGTTCCCTTTGCCAATGGCAAAGAGCAGGGCGACGGATTTGGTTTTGACGAAAGAGAAAACATCAATACCCTTCTCACCTATAAAGCTGGAGTGTTGGTAAAAGAGTTGGTTATTAACAAGGTCGACAAGCAGGATAGAAAGCAAGGATACTGGATCACATTTTTCAAAGACACCCGCAAGATCAACGTGACGGGAACCTATCTGGACGACCTAAAACACGGTTATTGGAAGTACTATGCTCCTAACGGAAACCTATTGAGAATTGAAAAGTGGATTCATGGGGTGCTTCAAGAAAATTCTGAGGAAACCGAGAAGTTAGAGGTTCGTAAAATTATCAATCCCAGAACTGGAAAAATTGCAGAAACGGGACCTTACAGAAACGGAATAAAAGAAGGGATTCACCGTCAGTATGACGACAACGGAAAAGTGATTAATTCCAAACAGTACAGCAAGGGAATCCTGTTGGCAGAGGGAATTTTTGACGATATGGGCAGACGCCAGAAAACCTGGAAGTACTATTATGAAACGGGTGAGCTCAAAGCGCAAGGAGACTTTGTGGATGATTTAAAAGTCAGAACGTGGAAATACTTCTTTATCGACGGAACGGTAGAGCAAACCGGAGCGTACACCAAAGACAAGCCCGAAGGATCTTGGGTTTGGTACTATCCAGACAAGAGCATTAGAAAGGAAGAGGAATACGTGTTTGGATTGGAAGACGGTCCCTATGTTGAATATTCTGATTCCGGAACCGTGGTCGCTCAAGGTGAGTACATTGAGGGCCTAAAAGAAGGCAATTGGAAATACGTTTATGGCAACATCTCCATTGAGGGAAAGTATTTTGAAGGAGATAAGACCGGACGTTGGGTAAGTACCTATACAGACAACGGCAAAAAAGCTTTTGAAGGATCCTATGAAGTAGGAGTGGAGGAAGGAAAACACATTTACTACCACCCCAATGGATTGGTCAAGAGAAGAGGTTATTACCAAGCAGGAAAGAAAGATGGTATCTGGGAATTTTTCACAGAGTCGGGAGTCTTGGCATTGACCATTGAGTACGAAAACGGAAAAGAAATCAAATACAACGGCGTAAAAATATCATATGGCAGAAGAGTGGATAGGGAATTGGAAGCGGAAGAATCGGGAGATTAAGTACGAGAACCCCTGGATCCGTATCTATCACGACGAGGTCGTCAACCCCAATGGAGGGGAAGGAATTTACGGTGTTGTAGATTTTCAGAATACAGCCATTGGTGTCATACCCATTGACGAAGAAGGCAATACATGGCTGGTTGGTCAGCACAGATATCCTTTGAATACATACACCTGGGAAATCCCAGAGGGCGGCGGTCCCATTGGAACGGATCCAAAAGAATCTGCCATTCGCGAATTGGAGGAAGAAATAGGGTATTCGGCAAAATCTCTAGTGGAAATTCAGCGCATGCAACTTTCCAATTCTGCCACCAATGAAGAGGCCATTATTTACTTGGCCAAGGATTTATTTCCCAGTTCACAGGCTCCAGATCCCACCGAAGATTTAAAAATCAAAAAAGTGGCGGTTCAGGAAGCGATTGATTTAGTTCTTACTGGAGAAATCGTGGATTCCATGAGTGTAGCCGGATTGCTGAAAGTAAAAATCATGTTGGATAGCGGAGATTTGAAATTGTAATCCAACCGCAGAATTACTCTTGAATTCAATCACTCCCGAATCCAATTCCTTTTGAATTCACATTCCCATTGTGATATTTTATCTATCACCAATTGATTGTGTTTTTCTATTGAATCTGGAGTGGGGTGTAGAATGCGATGATTAAACAGGCTTCTAACCTTCTCAGAGGCTTTAACCATGTTTTGCGTGCCCTCATCTAGTAGAACAGAGAAACGCTCCCAAATCTCATCTATGGCTTCTGGGCTGGGGTGAACCAAATCCCTATCATAAAATCGATAATCGCGCAACTCGTCCACTACTATTTCATAGGCGGGAAAATAATGCGCCCGTTCGTGTTTTTCCACGATTTCTGAAAGGGCAAGAACCAGAGTGGCCTTGGATTTTTGATTGTTAACAGCGCCTTGCTTGAGATGTCTAACAGGGCTAATGGAAAACCAAAATTGGGCCTTCGGCCAAAGCGCATACACTCTTTCAAAATCGCTCAGGATGTTTTCAATTTTTATCAGCTCAAGGCTGAAATCAGATCCCGGTCTTTTGTGACAATTATTTACGGTTTGACCCGTAGACTTTTCTACCCATTTATACGCCGTTCCCGGTGTGATAAAAATATGGGTGATGTCTTTTTTGATGGGGTGAATTTCCAGTTGACGATGTGTGATTTCTGCCTCCAGCTCATCACGAGTAGGTCTCGAAAACGAACCGTGGTGGTCCTTGCTATGCCAAAGGTTGTTGAAGGAAAACCATCGATCAGAAGTTTGTAAAACGGCGTCTCCCAATTGTTGTAATTGATTGAGAATGGATTCTATATTGTACGAAACTCCAAAGGGATTGACTTGAATGGGAACTCCTCCCAAACGCAAGCGCTGACCTATGTTTTCGGAAAAACAAGATCCCACCGAGAGAAGAGAAGAACTCCAGTCTACTTGAGGGCCCGTGGGCTCAAACGATACCGGAGTTGTCCACTTCATAATTCAATGATTTTATTTTGAGTTGAGTTGCTATACCATGGCAGCGCCAAGCAAAGACTCTAATGGCGTACCGCCGCTTTCCTCCCCACTGATAATCAAGGTCTGTGAGAAGTTGATTTTTGAAAGGCTAAAAATATTAAAAATCACATTTGTACATTGTATTGTTCAGGGAATGGTTTAGGCTTGTTTAAAAACTTCCCAAGAGCGCTCCTCCCTCATGGCGTGTCTCAAGGCGGTAAGCCAAGTTACGTGACGATGAATAATGGTCTTTTTTTCCTGGTACAACTCTTCCTCAGAGAGAGGATTTTCTGTGTGATTATTGTTGATCATCACCATGGTTTTCATTTACGGAATACCTCTTCTTTGTTAACATGAAATTCGGTTAAGAGAATGGAGCGAAACCATTCTTGGTTATGTCAAACAGTTGTCAAACGTAAACTACCGAGAGGAACAAATTCTCGACAACATTCCTTCAAAAATAAAGAAATGAAAGGGTAAAACCGAATACCAGTACAAACGACCGGAAAGCCCCACGGGGCGGAAGGTTGCGGTTTGTGTTACGGTATTTTCATCAATTACAAATTCCAACCAAGCATCTCCGGGAAGCTTCATTTCTGCAAAGAGCAAAAGACGATTTGGGCTCACGGCAATAACCCTCCAAAAATCTAGGGCGTCACCAATTTGCAAGGTATCGGGATGCGTCCGACCTCGGCGCAAGCCAACTCCACCCACCACTTTGTCCATCCAACCTCTGATCTTCCACAAAAAATTGGCGTAGTACCAACCTCTTTCGCCTCCAATGGACATGATGTTTTCCGTGATGTTTCTTCGATTTTCTGAAGTTACTTTTTTGGTTTTAATATCTCTAAACACACCGTAGGCGGGAACCTTGATGTGATCCATAGAATGCACTTGTTCGCCCTGGTCATTGACGGCGTCTTTCCAAGAGGAGATCACAGAGTTCTGTGCAATCTTGGTAAAGGCCTTTTCTACGGAATCTTTGTAGGAAAGGAGTTGGGTAGGATACAATTCCTGAAGTCTCAAATCCCTACAGACTACATCTACCTTCATGGAGTTAACTAGGTTCTTCGCCAAAAAATAGGAGGTCGAAGTCACGAAGTACAGCCAATAACTGGAGAGTCGAGGTGTTAATACGGGAAGGGTTACAATCCATCGGCGTAGCTTTCTCACTTCA
Organism: uncultured Schleiferiaceae bacterium; assembly: GCA_965658445.1. Taxonomy (GTDB): domain Bacteria; phylum Bacteroidota; class Bacteroidia; order Flavobacteriales; family Schleiferiaceae; genus CBFHSF01. The sequence goes on from CBFHSF010000003.1 coordinate 11,725, forward strand.
GCAAATTGCAACAACATTTCCTTGTACGTCAACACTTCATGTCCACCAATGTCAAAGGTTTGATTAAAGGTGTTTTCCTGGCCAATGATGGAGGTCAAATAGTGCAATACATTGCGAATGGCAATGGGTTGACATTGTGAATTCAGCCATTTGGGAGTAATCATAAAGGGAAGCTTTTCTACCAAATCCCTAATGATTTCAAAAGAAGCAGAACCCGACCCCACCACAATTCCCGCTCTGAGAATGGTCACGGGAATGTCGCCTTCTTTTAAATACTCTTCCACTGAATTTCTCGACTCTAAATGTTGGCTAGAAACACCAATGGGTTTGAGCCCGCTGAGGTAAATGATTTGTTTCGCACCACTATTCTTTACAAACGCATTGAAGTTGTGAGCCGCCTTTTTCTCGAGTTCTTCGAATCGTTTGTGATTAGAGGACAAACTGTGTATGAGGTAAAAGGCAACCTCAAACTCTGGACAATCCCCTGAGGGATTTAGGAAATCTACTTCTACCAAGTGCAGTTTTTTGCTAGTCAAAGTAGGATTAAAGCGCTTGGGATCTCTTACACAGCAATACACTTCATGTCCCGCTTCCAGCAGAAGGGGCAGAAGTCTTTTTCCTATGTATCCGTTGGCACCGGTTAAGAGAATGCGCATGTTCGATTATTTGGGATCATTGGAAAGTGTCACCACCCAATGAATGCTATTGAAGGTACAAAATGAAGGGGATAATTATAACCGCCAGAGATCGCGACTTGTTTTTTGCCCATAAAAAAACCCGCCACAAGGGCGGGTTTCAGTGTTTTGTCAAAGTTTAAATATCAAACTTGATTCCTTGTGCCAAAGGCAACTCAAGGGTGTAGTTCAAGGTGTTGGTCTGACGTCTCATGTACGCTTTCCATGCGTCTGATCCAGACTCTCTACCCCCACCGGTTTCCTTTTCTCCACCAAAGGCACCACCAATCTCAGCACCACTAGTACCGATGTTTACGTTGGCAATTCCACAGTCAGATCCCGCTGCTGACAAGAACGCGTTGGCGTCCTGCAAGTTGTTGGTCATGATGGCAGAAGAAAGACCTTGTTTTACTCCGTTTTGAATGGCGATAGCATCCTGAACAGATCCCTTGTACTTGAGCAAGTAAAGGATGGGAGCAAACGTTTCTTCTTGAACGATTTCGTAGGCGTTGTCTGCTTCTACGATGGCGGGTTTTACGTAACAACCACTTTCGTAGCCTTCACCTTCCAATACGCCGCCGGGAACAATTACATTTCCTCCTTCAGCAACGGCTTTTTCCAATGCCTTAGAGTACATGTCAACCGCCAACGTGTCGATAAGCGGACCTACGTGATTGGTTTCGTCCAATGGATTTCCAATCTTAAGCTGACCGTACGCGTCAACCAATGCGTTTTTAACCGTGTCGTAAACGTCTTCGTGAATGATCAACCTACGAGTAGAAGTACAGCGTTGTCCGGCAGTACCCACCGCGCCAAATACCGCACCGATAGTAGTCATTCTCAAATCAGACTCTGGAGTTACGATGATGGCGTTGTTTCCGCCAAGTTCCAAAATTGACTTTCCAAGACGAGCGGCTACAGCAGCTCCAACAATTTTACCCATTCGGATAGAACCTGTTGCAGAAACCAAAGGCACGCGAGTGTCATTAGTCATCAACTCACCCACTTTGTAATCTCCTGTGATCAAACAAGAAAGACCTTCAGGCAGGTTGTTTTCGGCAGCTACTTCGTTAAAGATATTTTGACAAGCGATTCCACAAAGAGGCGCTTTTTCTGATGGCTTCCAAATACAAACGTCTCCACAAACCCAAGCAAGGGCCGTGTTCCAAGCCCAAACGGCAACGGGGAAGTTAAAGGCAGAGATAATTCCCACCAACCCCATCGGGTGCCATTGTTCCATCATGTGGTGACCAGGGCGCTCAGACTTCATAGTCAAACCGTAAAGTTGTCTAGAAAGACCCACTGCAAAATCACAGATATCAATCATTTCTTGAACCTCTCCGTAGCCTTCCTGAAGAGATTTTCCCATTTCGTAAGAAACCAACTGACCGAGGGCCTCTTTCTTTTCGCGAAGCTTGTTTCCAAACTGTCTAACGATTTCGCCACGCTTGGGTGCGGGCATGTCGCGCCACTGCAAAAAGGCAGATTGTGCCGTAGTGATAACGCGCTCGTATTCAGCTTCTGTAGTTGTTTTTACAGAGCCAATAACCTTTCCGTCTACAGGGGAATAGCTGGAAATGGTTTCACCCGAACCAAAAAATTCAGCTCCGGTAGAGGTTCCCAAATTCTCTTCGGAAATACCCAAAGTAGAGAGAACCGATTTAACGTCTATTGAAGTACTCATTGTGTGTTTTTGAATGGTTTATTTTCAAAGCGGGTGCAAGGTAGCAAATTGAGGTTACAATGTGGATGAAATCGGCGCAAAGCCACAGGGTTGAAGAAGGTTTAGCACACGTGCAGCTCTCCCAATAATTAATTACCTTTGCGGCCTGAAAAAAGGAGAAAAACAGATTCAAATGGACAATGTACGCGTGCGTTTTGCCCCGAGCCCCACAGGACCCCTTCACATGGGAGGTGTTAGAACGGCTCTTTACAACTATTTATTTGCCAAGAAACACGGCGGTAAATTCATCCTTAGAATTGAGGACACGGACCAAACGCGATTTGTAGAAGGAGCGGAGGATTACATTATAGAAAGCTTGGCTTGGTGCGGAATTTCTCCGGACGAAGGTCAGAGCGTAGGTGGCGAATACGGCCCTTATGTGCAGTCTGAGCGCAAGCCCATGTACCGCCAATACGCCGATCAATTGATTGAATCGGGTCATGCGTACTATGCCTTTGATACTTCTGAAGATTTAGAAAACATTCGCGCCATGGCCAAGGAGGCCGGAAACGTGAACTGGCAATACAACCACATTACGCGCTCTACTATGAAGAACTCTTTGACGCTTCCTGCGGATGAGGTTCAACAGCGCCTAGAGAACGGAGACCCCTATGTAATTCGCATCAAGCTGCCTCGCAATCACGAGGTAAAGTTCGAGGACGAGATTCGAGGATGGGTTTCTGTGAACACCAACAACATGGACGACAAGGTGCTCTTTAAAAGCGACGGTATGCCGACGTATCACCTTGCCAACATCGTGGACGATCACACCATGAAAATCTCTCACGTTATCCGTGGAGAAGAGTGGTTGCCATCAGCACCACTTCACGTATTGTTGTACGAGTACCTGGGATGGGATTGTCCAAAATTTGCCCACTTACCCCTTCTTCTCAAGCCCGACGGAAATGGAAAATTGAGCAAGAGAGACGGAGATCGCCTAGGCTTCCCGGTTTTCCCATTGGAGTGGAAGAACCCAGAGTCTGGAGAAATTTCTTCGGGATACCGCGAAAGAGGATTTTTCGCAGAAGCATTTACCAATATGTTGGCCTTCTTGGGGTGGAACCCAGGGACCAACCAGGAAATTTTCTCATTAGAGGAATTAGTAGAAGCCTTCTCACTTCAGAAAGTTGGAAAGGCGGGAGCTCGTTTTGATTTTGAGAAAGCCAAGTGGTTCAATCAACAATATCTAAGAGCCTATTCCGATTCAGAATTGGCAACCTTGGTTACTCCGGAAATGGAAGAAAAAGGATGGAACACCTCTACAGAAAACCTCGAGAAAATCGTGGGAATGATGAAGGAGCGCGCAACCTTTACTCACGATTTGATGGCGGAGGCCGGGTTCTTTTTTGAGGCACCCAAGTCTTACGACGAAAAGACTACGAAGAAAAAGTGGAAAGAAGATTCTGCAGCAATTCTAAGAGAATTGTCGGAGCGTTTTGCTGCGATAGAAGACTTTTCTTCCGCCGCGATAGAAGGTGTTTTTAAAGGGTACCTAGAGGAAAAAGAATACGGTTTCGGAAAAGTAGGACCGATTTTTAGATTGGCCATCACCGGAGTGGGCATGGGCCCTTCTATGTTTGACATCCTAGAGATTATTGGAAAAGACGCTACGCGAAGTCGTATTGAAACAGCGTGCTCTCAATTGGGATAGACCAAGAATTAGTATCATGGATAAGATATACGTTCAAGGAATAAAGCTCTATGCATACCACGGTTGCATGGAAGAGGAAAGTAAAATTGGATCAGACTACGAAGTAAATGTTGTGGTTTGGGGAAATTTTGACCAGGCCATTGAGTCCGACAAACTTTCTGACACCATAGACTACGTTCACATCAACCAAATCGTCAAGGAAGAAATGGCCTTGAGAAACAAGCTGTTAGAAGTCGTTGTGGACAGAATTTGCTACCGACTTTTTAAGGAAAGTGCGTTAGTAAAAAAGGCTTCTGTATCGGTTTCTAAACTTGCCCCTCCCATCAACGGAGACGTAGAAAGAGTCACCGTAGAAAGGAAGGTCAAAAGGTCTTATTATTCTTCTTTGGAGAACCAATAGAAATAATTACTTTTGCCGGGCTCAGCCCACAAAAACAGGGTCTCGTGGCCGAGTGGCTAGGCAGTGGTCTGCAAAACCATCTACAGCGGTTCGAATCCGCTCGAGACCTCAAAACCCCATCACACGAAAGTGTGTTGGGGTTTTTTTTGCTTGCGACTGAGCTTGCTCAGAGTCGCTTACGCAAAAAAAGCCCCTTTCATCGCGATAGCGATGTGGGGTTTTGAAGCACCATTCCTAGAATCGCGGATGCCCTCCGCCACCGGCGGAGGAGAATCCGTCGTTGGGATTTACTCTAAGTCGCTTACGCAAAAAAAGCCCCTTTCATCGCGATAGCGATGTGGGGTTTTGAAGCACCATTCCTAGAATCGCGGATGCCCTCCGCCACCGGCGAGAAAGAATCCGCCTTCCGGATCAAGAGTTTTTTCAAAGCAGTATTCCTTTTTCACAAAGAGGATTACAGCTAGTTGAAACACTTGTCCTTTGCAGCGGGGACCAGCGGTCCCACCCCTGTGTGAATTTCCAAAATTCTCTGAATGCTACGCTCAATGTAAACGGTTGCAACCGGTAGTACTCGTCTCGAGTTGGAAAAGCCGGGGCGAGTACCACGCCCTCCCAAGTGAAACTTTGTTTCAGGGAACTAGGAATCAGGAAGGAAAAATGAAGGAATGAGGCATTTTATTGATGTTTTCTTTCATGAATTCAAATAGCTAAGAATTCCTTTTTTCCTCATTCCTCATTCCTTCTTTTCTTTGGGGAATCGTGTCGTCTGAAAGCGGCTACTTGACGACTTGCCTTCCACGAAAGTCGTAGCTTGAGACTGGGGACAGGGGGGTAGCCCCTGTTGGAATGATGTCGAGTAAATTTTTTCCGTTGCCCGTTGCCGGATGCCCGTTACCTCCGGACGACTGTCAGGGTAAAAAACACCACCAATCTCCTCAAAATCGAGGACATTGTGTATTACCTCTGACGAGATTCAAAACCTCCTATTTGAGAAACTTGGCTCACCGGCCTCAAATCCGTATTTTTGTGGCCAATTAACGCTAAGAACTTGAGCACTCCTACCAAGTACATAGATATCGAAAAGGTCATTTCTGAAAAGAACCCTACTCTGGGTAAATGGCTTCCCAAGTTTATCATCAACTACATCAAGAGAATCGCCCATGAGGACGACGTGAATCGAGCCATGAATGATTTTGGTCATTTGTATGGTGTCGATTTTGTCAACGCCTGTATGGAGCACCTCAACGCAGAAGTAGTCACCCATGGTTTGGAAAACGTGCCCAAAGAAGGAGGCGTTGTGTTGGCGAGTAATCATCCCCTAGGCGGGTTGGACGGTATCGCTTTCATGTGCGCCGTAGGCCGAATGAGAAGCGACCAGCAGTTTTTGGTGAACGACATATTGCTCAACATCAAGAATTTTGAGCCCCTCTTTATTCCTGTCAACAAGCACGGAGCCAATCCAAGATTTGCCATGAAGATGATAGACGAAGCGTATGCTTCAGAGTCTGCCGTAATGGTATTTCCAGCAGGCTTGGTTAGTCGATTGATCGATGGTAAAATCCAAGACTTAGAGTGGACAAAGAGCTTTGTGACCAAAGCCAAATCCTATCAAAAAGACATTATTCCCGTTCATATTGGAGGGCATAACTCCAAGCGTTTTTACCGAATTTCTAAATGGAGAAAGGCCCTCGGGATAAAAGCCAACATAGAGATGTTCTTCTTGGTAGATGAAATGTATAAAATGTCAGGAAAGACCATTGAGATTTCTTTTGGCAAGCCCATCCCCGCAGAGGAATTAAAGTCTGGCCCTCCTCAAAAATGGGCAAAGAAGATTAGAGAAGAGGTCTATAAATTGGAAAGAAAGAAGTAATTTCACGTCGATGGAAAAGATTTCGGACCCTGTTGAGGTCTCCAAGTTAGAAGAAGAGCTCAATGAAGAGCACTTTTTGCGCTACTCTAACAAGGCGAGCAACGAGCTGTATCTTGTAAATGCGCACAACGCACCCCATGTGATGGAAGAGATTGGTCGACTGAGGGAAATTACCTTCAGAGAGGCTGGCGGTGGAACAGGAAAGTCTACCGACATTGACAAGTATGACACTGCCGAGTTTCCATATGATCAACTGGTGCTGTGGAATCCAGACGCCAAAGAAATCATCGCAGGGTACCGCCTTTTGGATTGCAACAAGGCACTTAAACACAAAGACGGCCTTCACCTCTTGGCGACATCACACCTCTACGAATTCACCGATAAGTTTATAAACAACTATCTCCCAGAGACCTTGGAATTGGGAAGGAGTTTTGTTCAGCCCAAGTATCAAAAGGGATCATTGGCTAAGAAAGGGCTTTTTGCCTTAGATAACCTTTGGGACGGACTGGGTGCGGTCATTCATCAACGCCCAGAAATCAAGTACCTCTTCGGAAAAGTTACCATGTACACCACTTACGATACTGATGGCAGAAATGCACTGATGGCGTTTATGGACACGTACTTTCCTGATCCTGAAAACTTGATTTATCCCTACGACCCACTAATTTCCAAAGAGGACAAGGCGCCTTACATGGAATTGTTCGAGGGGCTCTCATACAAGGAAGGGTATTTGGTGATCAACAAGCTCATAAGAAACATGGGGCTTAACATTCCTCCGCTGATCAATTCCTACATGAATCTCAGTACTTCTATGAAGAACTTTGGAACCAGTCTTAATGATGAGTTTGGAGATGTAGAGGAGACGGGAATTCTAGTAACCATTAAGGACATTCTTCCGGACAAGCAGGAGAGGTATTTTGATACGTACAGCACTCATTGTACGTACGGTTCGCCCCCTTGGAAATAAGTTTTGTGATTTTATAGTTCCCAACCAAAGTTGGTTTGGATAATGTAATCCAGCTCGGTCCCGCCTTCAGCAGGCTGGTTGTCGTAGTTCATAGAGTACCCAACCTTTATATAAAAGTCCATGGGTAAGTCGTATTTCAAATCTGCTTTTAAATCAAAACGGAAGCGCCTTGATTCTGTAAGACTAGGGTAGGCCGTTCCCACCGTAGAAAAGCTTAAGTCCCCAATGTCAAAGACGCTAAAGTCAATTCCTAAAAAGCCTTCGAGAGACTCCCGATTAGAGTTCTCTGTGGCATAGTTTTCAGCCGTGCCCGCTAGTCCTGCGTTTATGTTAAAATACAGGTGGTTATTTCGGATGAGGTAATTACCAACACCCAACTTACCAGTAGAACGCAGGTTCAGCTGCTGCTCGGTATTGCTGAGGAAGGAGCTAGACGCAAGGAAAAACCAATTCTTTTTGATGATGTTGTTGTAGTCTATTTGAGCTTCTGTACGTTCGGTAGGTGCCACTGAATCTTGAACTGAGCGCAAAGCGGAGAAAGAACCCGACAACCTCCAAAAGTCAGCCGAATAACCCAAGTTCATACGGGTGTTCAGTTGGCTTAGAGAGCTGGCTTTTGTAAAGCTGTAACCAAAGTCTACAGAAGCGTCAAGCTTTTTCCAAAAAGATCGGTCTAGAGATTTTATGTAGACGATGTCTTCGTTGGTCACATTCCGAGTAATGGGCGAGGTGTAGGCCCTAAATTTTTTCATTACCCCGCGAACTGACATAATCCCAGTCGAATCGGTAGAAATGTTTCCAAAAATGTTTTCTCCTGTTTTTAATGTAATGAGATAATACCGAAAGGTATTGATAGAAATGACTTCATCCCACTCAATTTTAAAGTCGTCATCACTAAAGTCCGTTTCAAAAGTTAAAACGCCACGGTTCATTTCCTTTACCTCCCCAATTAGGTATTGTTTCTGAGAAAAAACCACAGAGTCCTTTTGCCCTTGCACAATGGCTGGGACAAACATCAGAAAACATAATAAAAGCTTCAGCTTAGTCATTCGGTCGACAAAGGTACACTTCCAAAAGAGCCAACACAACCTAATTTTTAGAAAGGAGAATGGCTAGGGAACCACCACCTTTTGGGTAAGAATATGGCCGTCCTCTGTGACGGCCTTTACGAGATATACTCCTGCCTTCAGTGCTTGAAGAGAAGAAGAAAGCGATTCAGAACCCGTAATCACCAACTGACCGCCCATTGAGTATATCTCAACGCTCTTGATTTTTTCTTTAGTGGCCTGAGAAAAAGGCGAATCCCAAGTGAATGCTGAAAGCGCTGTAGGAGCACAGTTCTGAAGGATTAACGGAGGACTCTCCTCTAGAGAAATTGTCTTACCATTTACTAGATTTATACAGGAGTCCTCCTCAAAAACAATAAACCATGACGAAGGATCTGGGGTGGTTGCTGTAGCCTTCCACCCCAACGCAGAGTGTTTCCGAAAGGCTACTTTAACCGAAGTAGAAAAGTCAAGACTTAATATAGAGCAGGCTACACTGTCCATTCCAAAGGGGGACAATAGTGCCCATTCATTAGCAGGCGTCACTCCGTCCTCCGCGGCATTAAAACTCGAAGACTTTCCAGGTTTGTTAACCAAATAAACAACATCAGACTTCAACCCTAAAGAGTCAAAAACAAGCTTTACATAAGACCTGTTTTCCATTTCGTCGGATTTGTTCTTTAGCGATAACTGCAGAGAGTCTATCGAGGACATTGAAGTGTCTACAAAAGCTGCCCCTGCTGTCGTATCCACAATTCGAACAAAGAATGATTGCCCCGGAGCTATCTGCGAGGAAACATTAGGGGTTCCCAATTGTCCGTCAGAAAACTCCCAGCTGTTTAAGGGCTCATTCCATATGTAATACAAAGGACTAATCAGCCCGCCTGAGAACGCGGCAAGACTTGGCCAATGGATTTGTGAAGGGTAGGGGTTGTGCCAAAGAACCCAGCCATCCGTTATTTGGTTGGCATAACCCCCTCCCCAGCCCGTACCGTTGTTGTATTGTGAAGGCAAGGATTCAGCTGCTGTTTTCCATCCGGCCCCCTTAAATGTTATCGTCTTTGGCCAGGTTGAACTTCCTTGTGTAAAGCTTGAATCTAAGTACATTATGAACCCACAACTATCTGCTTTTGAAAAGGAATTTATTGGCGCGTGCCAGTTTCCCGTTTTTGAGTTCCAGTAATAAATATTGGACCCGTTTGGATGATTTTTAAACTGAAGGGTGGCTTGCGTGGAAGGATACGCAAACGTGCATTCGGTAAGCGGAATGCTAATCATTTTCCACCCCGGGTTATTGAAAACGACATCAAAAAGGACCGTTCCGTTTTCGGAGAAGTTATTGCCTTTAGCTTGTGCTTGGCCTAAGGAAGACCCTATTAGCCAAATGACACCCTTGTTGAAAATACTGTCCACAGAAAGAAGCCCTCTCGGTCGAATGCTTAAGGTATCAGAGTGAAGAGTTACCACACTTGCACAAAGGGTATCCAACACTAAACGATCTGCAATCCATAGGGTATCGGAGGGTTTGTTAGGAGGAACTTTAGGGAACCACCTCTGTCTGCAAAATCGATGTTCAAAGGCTGCCGAGCCGGGAGACCCTCCGTCCAAAACAGACACTCCCCATGAGGAAGATAAGGAAGGGTTGGAAAAAAAATCCCACACAAGAGAATAACCGTCAGGACAAGTGGGCCAACCGGTGGAGGCAGCGTAACGCAATTCGAAATGAGGTTTATATAAAGGGTCGAGTAAAAAGAGACTGTCCTCGGTATTGTTCAATCGGACATTTGAGTTGTACTCTAGGTCCACAGGGACGGATCCGTTTTCTGAGGTGTCTGTTGAAAGGCCGACTACTAAAAAATGCTCCGGAGGAAGGTTCCGCAAGGAATCAGGAAAATCATAAGAATCAGTGCCCGAATGTAGGCTCCAGCCTTTGAGGTCAAGCGTGTCCCTAGAGGCGTTGTATAGCTCTACCCACTCCTTTTTGGATTCGTCAACGGCCCCTCCTTTTGGGTTGTACATGACTTCAGTTATCCAAAGAGAATCATAGGACCTAAATGTTTTGGTAAAGTTCAAGGGGTCACTCACGCCAAAGTCATTAACCGCAATTAAAGTGAAGGATATAAGACTGTCCTCTGGAACATCGAACAAGGCAAAAGAGGAGGTTGTAGTATCTAAGAACCCAATCCCCGTTCCTTGTAAATTTCCTCGCCACGCATTGGATAGACCCAGAGTATCAATTGTAGAATCTGTTACGGAAGGGAAGCCCATTGTGGATGCTGCCAAGTAATATAAAGGAGAGCATGTGGAAATTTCGGGGGTAAAGGCAAAACCCAAGGAATGTGATAACGATTCAGAGAGTGCCGGTTTTCCCGGAACTGAACACCCAACGGTAGATTGTCCTGAGTTGAGACTGCCGGGTGTGGATGGGTTCAGAACGTTCCAAGAAAAATGTGAGAGGGCACTTCCTGAGCCAGAGAGTCCAAGCGACTGCCCAATGGGCGAAGTGTTGGTTTCGGAAACGGGAAGTACGCCCCCCACAAGGCCCAAAGCAGGACCGCTCACTAGGGTAAATGAAGATTCGAAAAAGAGTAAGTGGTGAACTTCACCTGTATCCGCAAGGCAAAGAGCTTCAGGTCCGTTTTGGATTTTGATCCAAGTGAAAAAGAAAGCGAAACCGTTCACGGTGTCTCCGGCCGACCACGAAGACACCTTGGAGGTGGAGGTGACTTTTCCCGTAGATCCATTGTAAATGGAAAGCTCCAAAGTTGCCCAAAGGGCAGAATCAGATTGAGGGATTACCACTTCCACAAACTCCAAAGTATCGGCGCCGACGTTGTCATAGTGGAACTCATTGATCCATGGGTTTTGAGATTGTCCAAGCATTGAGCCGGACATTGCCAAAAAGGCCATGCAACACAAAAAATTCAAATAGTTGATTCGCTTCATTATTCTTGGTTTGAAGCAAAAGTATTTTGACCTCTATAAACAAGGCGTCAAGTAAACGGCTCTTACCGATTAAACAAGTCTTGAAAAAAGAAAAGATAATGCGGAAGCGAAGCCTCAACCTTTGTAAATTAGCCGCAAATCACAGACCTATGAGCAACTATATATCTACAGTAGAAGAGAATGGCGTAATGACCATTCAGTTCAATAGAGCGGACAAATACAACAGTTTTGTTCGAGAAATGGCCTTTGCGTTCCACGATGCTATAGACCGTGCCGCGGAGGAAGAATCCATTAGATGTATCGTCATCACTGGGAGTGGCAAAGCCTTTTGTGCCGGTCAAGATCTCGCCGAGGCCATCGACCCCGAAGGACCGGAATTGACTAAAATCGTTTCAGAGCATTACAACCCCATAATTACTAGGATTAGAAGCATAGAAAAACCCGTTATTGCCGCTGTAAATGGTGTGGCTGCTGGCGCGGGAGCCAACATAGCATTGGCCTGTGACATTGTTTATGCTACAGAGTCTGCCAAGTTTATTCAGGCGTTTTCTAAAATTGGCTTGATACCCGACAGCGGAGGTACTTTTTTCTTGCCAAGATTGATTGGATTTCAGCGAGCTTCTGCTCTTATGATGACAGGAGATCCCGTTTCTGCAAAGGAAGCGGTGGATATGGGTATGATTTACGGAATCTTTTCTGATGATGACTTCGCTAGTTCTGTAAAGGCTGTTGCCGAAAAGATGGCAGCCATGCCAACTCTAGGGCTGGGCCTTACCAAGAGACTACTCAACCAGAGTTACTCAAATAATTTGCAAGAGCAACTTCATCAAGAAGATGTGGTTCAGACCGAAGCGGGTCAGAGCTATGATTACAATGAAGGTGTACAAGCCTTTCTAGAAAAGAGAAAACCAGAATTTAAAGGAAAGTAAAAAATATGATTTCTGTAGGAGTTGTAGGAGCAGGGGCCATGGGCTCAGGAATTGCACAAATAGCCGCTCAAAACGGCCATCAAGTATATATTTACGACACACAAGCGGCGGGATTGGAGCGCTCGGAAAAGGGCCTCGTTAAAATTCTAAACCGATTGGAGGAAAAAGGAAAGATTTCTTCTGCTCAAGAAGTATTGGGAAGAATTCACTTTGCTGATAACCTCAAGCAATTAGCAGGTTGTGGATTGGTGATTGAGGCCATTGTCGAAAACCTGGACGCCAAGAAGAGTGTTTTTCAGCTTCTTGAAAGTATGCTTTCGGCGGAAGCCATATTAGCCACCAATACATCATCGCTGTCCATTGCTTCTATTTCTGCTGCCGTGGAAAGGCCCGAACGCGTATTGGGAATCCACTTTTTTAACCCGGCACCCTTGATGCCTTTGGTTGAAATCATACCTTCTCTAACCACTTCTGACGAGGTGACCCAACGTGCAAAAGACCTCATAGACTCTTGGGGAAAGAGCACGGTAATTGCCAAGGACACACCCGGATTTATTGTAAACCGCGTGGCAAGACCCTTCTACTCAGAATCTATCAAAATGCTGGAAGAAGGCGTCGCGGATATGGTGACTATTGACTGGGCTCTTGAAGAAATCGGAGGGTTTAGAATGGGCCCATTTAAATTGATGGACCTCATAGGACACGATGTTAATTACGTCGTGACCGAAACCGTTTGGACACAGTTCTACTACGACCCAAGATTTAAACCCTCAATTACCCAGAAGAGGTTGTTGGAAGCCGGGTTACTGGGAAGAAAGGCAGGTAGAGGTTTTTACTCCTATGCTGAAAACGCCGTTCAGCCTGAGCCAAATACAGATCCCGCTTTGGGGGAATACATAGTAAATCGCGTATTGGCGCTTCTGATCAATGAAGCTTACGACGCTGTTTTTATGCAAATTGGAACCGAAACCGATGTGGACATCGCGATGACTAAGGGAGTGAATTATCCCAAGGGGCTTTTGGCTTGGTCTCGAGAAATCGGTCCACCCGTTGTCCTAGAAAGACTTCAGGCTTTGTACCGTGAGTTTCAGGATGATAGGTATCGCCCTAACCCTCTCCTAAAAAAGGTCGCTGTCAACGATTAATCACCACTGTACCCGAATAATCATTTAGAATCCAATTAGCGCACAGTTAATTTGGACGTGGTACTTTTGTATCATACGTAAAGAATCTATGACAAAAAAAATTACTCTTTTCGCCCTTTTTTTCCTGAGTCAAATCGTGACCTATGGGCAATTTAAAGACATGTTGTCCTCTGGTTGGGACACCACCAACGCTTGTGTTGGAATTGTAAGAGATCCCGGTGGCGCTGGAAACTATCCTGCCTACAATAACGGATACCTTGTAATTGATCCTGCGGGAACGGAGAACGTTCAGCTTTTCTTCACACAATTTTATACGGAATCCAGTGTGGACATCTTGTATGTTTACGACGGGGTAGGTACTTCGGGAACCTTATTGGGTGCCTTTAGTGGAACCTCAATTCCCAACGGTGGAATTCCGGTGACCTCAACCCAAGGAGCACTTACCTTGAGGTTTTACTCAAATTGTTGTACGCATTTTTCAGGGTTTCAGGCCACTTGGTCTGCTGTTTCTGGAACCACGCCGGTGGCAAACTTCATACCTGCTTCTAATTCGGTAGCCTACAACACCTCCCTACAGTTTTTTAATACGTCATTGTTTGGAGGGTCTTACTTGTGGGACTTTGGTGATGGAACCACTTCAACAGCAGAAAACCCATCACATAAATTCACATCATCGGGTACTTTCCCGGTGAAGTTGATAGTTTCTAACTGTAACTCATCCGATACTTCATCGGTGGTAAACATTACCGTGGGTGCGGCTCCAGCGGCGACACTTTCTCCGGATACGATTTACATGACCACAACATGTGGTGGTTTGGCAACGGGCTCTGGGATCATTTCCAATGGTGCAGGAGCAGGAAACCTAACCTACTCTTTGGATTTGGTCGATTTGTCTACTCCAGTTATTTTTCAAGAGTCTTTTGAATCGGGATTGGGTGGATTTACCAACCAGAACACGAGTATTTACACGGCGACAACTCCAACGGACCCTACCGCTCCCGATGGAAGTAATGTCTTGCAGTTTACAGGAAATGGGTATTTGTTTGATGGTATGAAGGCGACTTTTACCCCATCTCAACCTGATCGCATTAGCTACTCCATCAAAAACAATCAAACTTGGGGTGGGTCTACTAATTCTCACGTAGGGATTGGTCCCGCGGGAACCACCTCATACAACAACCAGATGGTGTATTCCTACTTCAGCGGAAACTGGTTGTACGTATACCACATAAACTCTTCCGGTTTCTACCAAACCATTTCTCATTCTATGACTTCGGGAACGTGGTTGGATATTGAAATCACAAACATTGACTACTCAGCAAAAACCTATGATTTCGTAGTTGACGGAACGACCATTATTTCGGGTGGACAATTCCTGAACAGCTCCATCACAGACTTATCGGAAATTAACATTTTCCACTACTATACGGGTGATGTATCCATTGACAATTTTGTTGTAGGGGGTACGCCTCTCACGAACTCTTCGACCTTCCTTCCCACATCGGGAACCGTTGGAGCAGGATCTTCCAACAACATAGCTATTAGCATCAACACTACTGGCAGAGCTGCGGGAGTTTACGATCTTGGCTTTGCCATTTCAAGTAACGACACCTCTATAGATGGGATCATTTATCCCATCCAATTGGAGATTGTTGGAGATCCAGTAATCAATAGCCCCGTTACCTGCATTGACGTAGGGACCCTAGTTCAGGGTCAAACCTTCATGGACTCTGTGTTGCTGTACAATACGGGTTGTGCCCCTTTCCCCATTAATTCGGTACTCAACGACTCTACAGACTTTAGCTTCCCTGGAGCGACTTCTCAGAACCTTCAGCCGGGTGATTCTGTGTATCTACAAGTGGCCTTTACGCCCTCTTACATTGGGTCCTACTCTGACTCAGTTCACTTTATCAGCACGGCAGACACCTTCTCATTGTGTTTAACCTCCACAGTAAATGGTGCGCCTTCTTTGGTGCTTGATAGCTCATTAATTTCTGCCTCCACGGTTAATTGTGGAGACCTAGACACGGTAACGAGACTTCTTCAGAACTTTGGTTCGGGCCCATTGAGCTACAGACTGGTTCCCTCTGCTCCCCCTTCGCTTGCGGATGTTTATTCAGCATTCTTGACGAACTCAACAACACTTACTTCGCACATTCCCAATATGTTCTCATTCTCGGATGGAATTACAGGAAACAGCATTGGCGACGGTGGTTTTGATATGTACGACGGAGGAAACCTGATTTCTACTAACCTCGGTTTTAACCTTAGCTATACGCAGGGTACGATTACTCAAGACGCCGCCTTAGGAGCTACAGGAGAATACTTCACTTACAAAGCGACGGGGATGTTCTTATTTGCAGCGGACCTCGACAATGTCTCTACTTTCCAAATTACTGGAAACCTTGGAGCAGACGGGTCGGGAACAGCTGGAAGTTCTACCATTACATCCTCAGTTGCAGGAAAACAATTTACGGGATACATCAAAAGAGTGTACAACGCTGGAGATCCATCAGTCCTACACCTGATTATCACCGAAACAGACCCAACAATTAATCAATCGATTTCTACGAATACCAATAGTGACTTCCACTCGATTACGAATATCAATTCAGTGACTAGGGTTTACTACTTGCTTTTCTCGAGAAACCCGGGTCAAGATTTAGCCATTTCTCAGTTCCAATCCATTATGGATGACTTCTTACAGTCAATCTACACTATGGGTTCAGACGATTTGATTACCATGGTTCCCGATTCAGGCGCCGTCGCAACTGCGGACTCCGTGTCTTTGGACTTTTTGTTTAACTCAAACGGTCTAGCTGCAGGAACCTACACAGGAAATGCCATCATTGAAACCAACCAACCGGGTCTTCCCTTTGTTTCTATTCCCTATTCATTTGTTGTTTCGGGTCAGCCTGAAATTTCAAGCCCCATTGCATGTGTAATGCTAGATTCTACATTGGTGGGAGGAACCGTTACGGATTCTGTTTGGATCCACAACACCGGTTGTGAAAACTTGGTAGTCACCTCAGTAAACTCTTCGACAAGCAACGGAAGTATGTCTCCTTCGTCCTTTACTGTGGATGCTTTCGACTCCCTTTTGGTGAATGTAAGCTACACCCCTGCAGTGTTTGGAACCACATACGATACGTTGAACTTGGTGAGTAATTTACCAGGTGCATCGGTATGTATGAGCGCTTTTGCTGAAAATGCCCCCGATATTGTTGTTGATAGCTCAACGATTGCCATGACCTCAATCAATTGTGGAGATTCTGTAATGCAATCTTTTACCGTCTACAACAACGGTTTGGGAGACCTCTCTACCAGCATTGGAGGAACTGTTTCCAACATTAAAATTGTAGCCATCACACATGGGGTGGATATGTCTAGAGAATACGGGTATACCATTTCGTCTATCCAGAATTATACGCAACTGCCGGTTACAGTTACTACTTTCAATGGAACTACAGCGGCCTCGTTGCAGGCGGTATTGTCAGACGCAAACGTGATTTTGATTCCAGAAATCGAGAGTAGTACATCCGCATATACTACGCTTAATTCAACGATAGAGGAGTTTGTAAGCAATGGAGGTGGATTGGTGATTTGTGCTACGGGATACACCAATATTATCAATGGAATTGGAGTTTTTACTGGCGCAACTTCCACGGGTTCAGGATCGGTTTGTTACCGAAACCCAGCATTCCCTGCACATCCTATTCTAGACGGTGTATCTACGAACTTCTCTGCTCCAAACGCAACGATTTCTATGTCGTTCTCAAACCCAGGCCGCGAGGTGCTCGTGTACCGCACGACCACATCTCAAGAAGTGGTTACTGCTGTTAACCACGGAGCGGGTAGAGCGGTTTATGTAGGATTTGATTATTACCTATTCAATACAGACTCAGAAAAATTGATTGCCAACGCGGTAAACTATGTGGCCTCTAACGGAGCCCTTCCTGCATGGGCAAGTATTGATCCAGATTCTGCGGTTTCTACGGCAGGAGGAGACAGTATCACATACGATCTTTGGTTCCACTCCGATGGATTGGCTACAGGGATCTATCAAGACACGATGATCATTCAATCCAACGATCCTGAGAATCCGGAGATTCACATTCCACTAAATTTCACCGTTCTTGGAACTCCTGAGTTGACCACACTTCCTTCGGGATGTGTTGACTTTGACACCACGTTTGTGGGATATGGCGTTACCGATTCTGTTATGGTTGTAAATACGGGCTGTGATTCATTGACGGTTTCAGGTATTACGAGTTCTACAGGGATGTACTCCATCTCTCCATCTACCTTTGGTTTGGCACCAGAAGACTCTACTTGGATTGCGGTTACTTTCAACCCATCATCTATTGGAAACTTTGCGGATACAATCCACTTTACTAGTAATGATAGCACAGCGTACTTGTGTGTTGATGGGTACGGCAAGGGAGCGCCCATTGCCACGGTTACACCCGCCGCCTTTAACATTACAGCCAATGGTTGTGGAGGTGTTGTTACGGACAGCATTGTCATCAGCAACACAGGAGCGGGAACACTTGCGTATAACGCTTATGAATCAAGCTTCTACTTAGATTCTAGCAAGGTGAGCTTTACCTCAGCTGGGGCCACCACTAACCATAGCTTTACCGGTATTTCCGCATTGACGGATACTGTAGAATTGACCATTGTTCTTAGAGGTGACTTTGACGCATCGTTTGAATATGCATGGCTTTACCTTGAGGGAACACTTTGGGGACAAATTATTGACAACAATATTTGGGGGTCAAATGACACCGTAAACATCACGCTATTTGGACCTTCGTTAGCGACCTATTTGGCAGACGGACAATTGGATATTGCCATTACGAATAACACATCGGTTGGATACTCTTCTAGTTTACCCAACTTCCACGAGGTTATTGTCACAGCGACAGGCGGTTCTTCCCCATGGTTGACGGTAGGGTCTCCTTCAACAGGCACGGTAGGTCTGGCTTCAACGCAAGTTGTTCCCGTTACGTTCGACCCAACGGGACTTGCCGATTCACTATACACAACGACCATTATTGTTGAGACAGAGGACCCCTTAAATCCTCTTGTTCAGATTCCAGTAAACTTTACAGTGACGAAGTTCCCGAACTTTGCAACCAATGTGTCTTGTATCAGCTTTGGTCCAGTAAATGGATTGATCGGTGCGGTAGACTCAATAGAAGTTACCAACTCAGGTTGTGTTGATTTGGATATTTCCAACATTGCATTTAGTTCATCCATTTTCACTTCACCCATTACCTCAACAGTAATTCCTGCGGGAGGAAGTCAATGGATACCTGTTTACCTAGCACCGATTGCCTCGGGTAGCTTTAATGACAACATTATTTTCACTACCAATATCGGGGTGTACAACAACTGTTTGACAGGGGTTGTGGCCTTCCAACCGGTTGCGAATTACAACTATGTAGTCAACGATATGTGTAATGGGTCGGTTTCCTTTACCGACGTATCTTCCAACAACCCCGCCACATGGTGGTGGGACTTTGGTGACGGAATCACCTCTTCTGCTCCTTCTCCTAGCCACACCTACACCAAACCGGGTGTGTACAACGTGGTATTGATAGCGAGTAACTCAACGGGATCGGATACGATTACTAAAACCGTAGCACTGCCCGTAATGCTTTACGGAGAGATTGATGCTCCCGCTCAAGCTATGACAGGCATTGATGTTCAGATGTACGACTCCAGTCAAGTAGCCACCTCTTGGCAGTGGTTCTTTGGAGACGGTGGGACGGATACGGTTCAACACCCAATGCACAAGTACACCAGTCAAGGAACGTACATTATTACATTGATTGTAAGTAATGGAACGTGTACTAAAACCGTGAACAAAACCATTGAGGTGGGTGATGACATTTCCATTGATGCATTTGACGCGAAGGGCTTCGGAGTATTCCCTAACCCCACATCAACCGTTATTAACCTGGAGTCAGACGTTCAAGAAACCTATACCTACGAAATCTTCTCCGCGCAAGGGAAGGTGGTAGATAGAGGCGACTTTGAGAAAGACCGAAGAATTGATGTTCAAGACTGGGTTCCCGGATTGTATACCATCCGAGTAATGGACTCTGAGAACAATACAAAAACGTATAGAATTATCGTGGAGTAATATCTTCGATTGAGTACAAATTGTTACAATAGAAAAGGCAGCCTGCAAAGGCTGCCTTTTTTGTTTTTGAGTGGTTTTAGTCACAAATGTTGCTATGGCTCGTAAATCAACCTCACAATGAAGGAGAGCCTCTCCTCCCCACGCGAAAGCGGTATTCCCGTAACGAGACCCACCAAGAATTGATCGTTTATCTCTAATCGCATTTGCGGTCTCAATACGATGTCGTAATCGTCTTTGTAAAAGTTTATGTCGGTTTCTAGCCCTAAGAAGCTTCTCCCGCCGGTCACCATATAGTGATAGTTGACGTTGAGTTCGTAGGAGTTGTGCCATTCGCCGGTGACAAAGTCTTGATGGAATTGTGGTCCAGTATAAATCAATCCGTGATTTCTCAATCCAAAGCGCTTTGCCGCGATGAGGAAGGGGTTGTAGACATTGCCTATGAAAAGACCGTTTTGGGCCTGATTGAAGGGAGCCGTTTCCAATTCGTTGATGTAACCCAACGCCATAGAAGTTTGGTATTCCTTGGACACCCAAAAGGTCTATTGGACTGCCGTTCTTATGGATTCCATTTGACTGTCCGGTGTTTTTATCGTGTCTGAAAAACCTTGAGGCGCATAGAGAAGAAAGGGTATTTCAAATTCAACACCCAGCCTATCCATGGGAGCAAATTCGTACTCGACTAAAGCTTCATAGGTATCAAAAGTGTAGTTGTCGAACATGCCAAACCCAACGTTCCACTCGGCTTCGCCTTTTCGCGCACCTAGGTCGCGAATCAAGTCAATGTAAAGAGGCTCTGCGTGAAGAACCTTGTACTTGCCCTCCTCGTTTTCTGTTTCGTCAATCAAAAGGCTGTCCCTGGCATCTAAGACTTCTTCCAGGCTGTCTTTGGGGTTTTTGTGCGGTGGTGGTTCCGTTTGTGCGTGCAGCGTTAAGCCCAGCAGAGCGCTGCGCAGGAGATGAGTAGTCGTTTCACGGTTGTAGATTTTTTGAGTTTCGAAATCACAACGGTGTCGTTTAATAATAATTACTGAGCATTTGTTAATGCTTCCTTAATTCTTTCCGAGTTCTTTCTTTGAAGGTACCTTTTTTAATCGAGTTTCTTCTGCATAGCGAGGATCGGGCTTGGAAGCCACTCGTATCATACTCTTTACCGTCACCGTGTAAACGCCAAACTCTTCGTCTACCGTTCCTTGAATCTTGTACACTCCAGAGCCCCTGAAGGGGAATTTTTTATAGACCGCAGGGAAGTGGGTCGTGTCTAACCAATTGCCATCGATATCTATAAAGGTTCCAAACCCCATGCGATCCCCTCCCTTGGTTTTCGTGGGCTTCGTCGTTACGAGATATCCTAGGATGGTAATGCTCTTCCCCTTCTTGGCGATAAGGTTGGCGGCTCTCTCGGGATATTTTTCTAGATCACAATCAGCCAAGAAAAAGGGGCTGCACAAGGGGAAGCCCAATCGTTCGATTTGGTCGTAGGCATCTTCTAAGGCCGTGTGTTCTAAGGCGGGTAATTGATATTCTACCGCTTTTTCTCTAAAGAGCGTGGGAGAGTCTTCTATGCTAGAAAGGCCACCCAACAGCAAGTGAGCTTCCCAATACAATTCCTTTTTGCCCATGCCGGTATACCGGAAGGTCCCCGCTTGGATCAGCAGCTTGGCTTGCTCCAATCCACAGGGAACCCTGTCTACAAAGTCCCGAAAGCCTTCAAAGCGGCCATTGCGTTGTCGCTCTTCCAATATTCTCAGAGTCGTCGCCGATTCCAGTCCGTCTATGTGTACAAAACCAAGATAAATTGTGGTGTCGTAGATATGGGTTTGTGCTCGGCTATTGACCATGCATGGCGGCTCTATGGTGGCTCCTGATTGACGGGCTTCGTGAACGTAGAACTCCGTCCTATAAAACCCTCCGTAGTTGTTGATGACACCCACCATAAATTCCAAGGGATAATACGTCTTCAGGTACAAGCTTTGAAAGCTTTCCACTGCATAACTCGCTGAGTGCCCCTTGGAAAAGGAGTATCCCGCAAAGGACTCTATCTGAAACCAAATTTCCGAAGACACCTTTCGGTCGTAGCCCTTGGCGTCGCAGTTGGAGAAAAATTGGTCTTTGATGCGCTGAAATTCTTCTCGCGATCGGTACTTCCCACTCATACCTCGTCTCAAGACATCGGCTTCTCCAAGGGTTAGCCCGGCAAAGTAGTGTGCCACCTTAATGACGTCTTCTTGATAGACCATAATTCCAAAGGTCTCGGGCATAATATCCAGCATAATGGGGTGGGCGTCGGCGCGACGTTTGGGGTCTCTGTATCGCAGAATGTATTCTCGCATCATTCCTGAACTGGCTACTCCAGGTCTAATGATGGAGCTGGCGGCCACCAAGCTCAAGTAATCATTGCACTCCAGTTTGGTGAGCAATTGTCTCATGGCGGGAGACTCTACGTAAAAGCAGCCAATGGCCTTTCCGCTTTGCAATTGACGTATAACTCCAGGGTCTTTTTTGAATGCGGCAATGTCGTGTATGTCGATGTATTCATCGCGGTTTTCTCTGACGATGCTCACAGTGTCTTTGATGTGTCCAAGCCCTCTTTGAGAAAGCACGTCGTATTTATACAGTCCAATGTCCTCGGCAATGATCATGTCAAACATCACGGTGGGGAAGCCTTTGGGGGGCATAAAGGTTCCGGAGAATTGTGCGATGGGTTCTTCAGTGATCAAGACGCCCCCGGCATGTATGCTCAAGTAATTTGGGAAGCCCTGGATGTAATCGCTATAGCGCACCACCAATTGCTCCATGGTGTCCAGTTGATCGTAGGTCTTTTTGCCGTGGACCAGTTCGTCAATTTCTGCTTTGGGCAAACCAAAGACCTTTCCCAATTCCCGAAGGGTCGCACGATACTGAAAGGTGTTGTAGGTAGCCAATAGGGCGGTGTGCTCTGTGCCGTGTTTTTCAAAGATATAGCGCGTAACGTCTTCGCGGTCTCGCCAAGAGAAGTCCATGTCAAAGTCCGGAGGGTTTTCTCGATACAGGTTAATAAAGCGCTCAAAGTACAGCGAGAGGTCTATGGGGTCCACGTCTGTAATTCGAAGGCAATACGCGATAACACTGTTGGCACCAGAGCCCCTTCCCACGTAGTAGTATCCCTTTTCTCTCGCGTAGCGAACGATGTCCCAACTGATGAGGAAGTAGGCTACGAACCCCTTTTGTATGACCAGACTCAACTCCTTTTGTAGGCGCTCCTCCAATTCCGGAGTGATCTCGCCATAGCGGTCTAAGGCCCCTTTGTGTGTGAGCTCGCGGAGCATTTTTATATCGGTAGCAACGGACTCAGAAAATACCTTTTTGTTCTTGGGAATGCCGAAGTCGTAGTTAAAGGTGCAGCTGTTGATCAGGCCCAGGGTGTTGTCTATGAGTTCAGGGTATTCAGAATAGTGAAGCGATAGCTTTTCGAAGGTCCAAAACACGTCGGTGTCTGGCGCCTGTTCCTCGGCAGGAAGACGACTTAACAAACAATTGTTCTCAATGGCTCGGAGCAGCCTGTGGGCATTGTGATCTTTCTTGTATCGAAACGTTCCCGTTTGCAAAATGACCAATTTGGACAAGTGGTTTCTCCACGCCGAGAAGGGCAGCGAGGCCAATTGTTCCGGTCGGACTCCGACCCATTCGTTTTTGCCAAGAGCAAAGAACCGGTCCTTTTCGAAGGGGTAGATGACGTGGCAGTTTTTCCATTCGGGCGCTCTTTCACCGGGGGGCTTTTCGGAGTGCAACTGTAGAGTCAGCGCTTGGTTGAGTTCTCTAAATCCCTTGGCATTTTTGGCTATGCCGATGTATTTCTGTTGGGCGCCCTCCCTAAAGTCCACACCCGCAATGACGCGTACCGACGATTGTAAAGAGGCGCGCAAGGCATTGTAGCACGCAGTCGTTGTATTGATGTCGGTAATGGCGATGGTTTTATGACCGCCGTCTTCTGCGACTTTTAAGAGGTCAGCTTCTGACAGCGTTCCGTAGCGGAGGCTGTAATAAGTATGTGTATTTATGAGCATGTCCTATCCCTTAAATGGATTAAAGGAATGCGACCTCATGCCAAGGCCAACGGCGCGCTTGACGGAACCGGATCCAAACCTCGTGTTGAGGTGGTCCATGGCTTGATAGAGTTTCATCCTCTCCTCGGTGTCCTCAAAGAGGTGAATTTGATAGTTTCCGTGGACCAAATGACTGAATCGCACGCCGACCAAACGCACCAACATGCGCCTTTCATAGAGCTTGTCAAAGAGGTCTTTTACGGCGGGGATAATAATGTGGTCCGCTGAGGTATAGGGGAGTCTTATTTGTTTGGTAAAGGTTTCGAAGTTGGCGTATCTAAGTTTTACGGTTACGCAGGCGGTTAGCTTTTGCTTAGCGCGAAGCTTGTGTGCCAATTGTTCTGTCATGCCCACCAATAGGTTTTTAAGGTGGGACACATCTATAGTATCCATTTCAAAGGTCTGTTCGCTGGACATGGACTTTTGCTCGCTGTAGGGAATCACTGGAGAAGAATCTACTCCATGTGCCTTTTTCCACATGGCGTGTCCGTGTTTACCAAAGACCTGTGTGAGCAAGCGGGTAGGCATTTCTTGTAGCGTTTTAATGCGGTCTACGCCGAGTTGTCTGAGTGTTTGATAAGACTTGTTGCCCACCCCTGGAATCTTCTTTACAGAGAGAGGTGCGAGAAAGTGCTTTTCCGCACCGAAGTCTATGCGCAACTGACCGGCGGGCTTGGCTTCTCCTGTGGCAATTTTAGAAACCGTTTTGTTTTCAGAAAGTCCAAAAGAAATGGGAAGTCCTGATTCTTTGGTAATTCGCTTTCTGAGTTCTGAAGCTAATTTATAGGTGCCAAAAAACTTGTCCGTTCCGGAGAGGTCTACGTAAAACTCGTCAATAGAAGTCTTCTCGTAAACGGGAACGGTATCCGAAATGATATCGGTTACCAAATGAGAGTACTTGGAGTATTGCTCGTGGTCACCGCGAATCAAAATGGCTTCTGGGCAAAGCTGTCGGGCCAGCTTCATGGGCATGGCAGAGTGCACACCAAATTGGCGCGCTTCATAACTACAGGAGGACACGACTCCTCGGTCGCTGGTCCCGCCGATCAAAACGGGTTTTCCCACCAACGACGAGTTTACGAGTCGTTCCACAGACACAAAAAATGTGTCCAAGTCCAAGTGTACAATTGATCTATCCATTGAAGTGCCCGCTGAGGATAAGTGCTTACCGCTTCTACTTTTTACTTATGAGTTAGTGGTTCGTACTTGACATCAATCCATGCCCTCGTCCAAGCGAATGCTTGAGACCACGTACCAACGGAATTTTCCGGCTCCGCCCGAAGCGTTAAACAAATGACAGTACCTGTCCGTAATTACACCGCTTAGGGTGTTTTTGCTCTGTGTGTTTTGAAGAGATGTCTTCATATATACGATTCTTTTAATGCGTTTTGATAAAAAAGCTGGCAAACGCCTGACAACAAAATAGTCAAAATGAATTATCTTTCCTATATTTGACAAATAAATTTGCAAAAAGGAAAGATAGAATCGTGGAAAAGGTAATTGGAACCAACATCAAGACATTGAGAAAACGCAAGCGACTTTCGCAGGAGCAACTCGCAGGAGAATTGTCGTTGACGCGCTCCACTTTGAGTGCGTATGAAAATGGAACAGCAGAACCCAATATTCAGTCCTTGCTGAGGATGGGGGACTACTTCTCCATTTCCATAGACCGATTGCTAAGACAGGATCTTTCTACGTTGCCGGAACAGCAGCTCAGTGAAGTGGAGCGCGGCCTCGACGTGGATGTGTACGGAAGGCAGTTGAGAATTTTGACCACAGCCCTTACCCCCGACGACGAAGAGTTGATCGAGATCATCCCCGAGAGTGCCAAAGCGGGATACACCACGGGCTATGCAGACCCCGAATACGTCAAAGGCCTGCCCACGATCTCTCTGCCCTTCCTTTCTAAAAACCGAAAGCACAGAGCCTTTCCCATCACGGGAGATTCCATGCCGCCCGTAAGCGAGGGCAGTCACGTGATTGCCGAATACGTCCAAGATTGGACGGGACTCTCCGACGGCACGCCGTGTATTGTAATCACCAAAGAGGAAGGCATAGTCTTCAAGAAAATTTACAACCACATAGGGGAGAGAGGGACGCTTAAATTGGTGAGCACCAACCCCTCGTATGAGCCCTACGAAGTTCACGCCAACGAGGTGATTGAAGTTTGGAAATTCATACAGTACTTAAGCGATGACTTACCCGAACCCAACCTAGAGGAAAACCTTATTGCGACCACCTTGTTAAAACTGCAAAGAGAAGTAGACGACCTAAAGAGAAAGTAACTCAAAAGAGAATAGGCCAAACCTACTTTGTACCTTTGCCGCATGGAGGTAAATCCGGTTTATATATTTCCCGATGACACGTTGCAACAAGTGGAGTTCTCTATGGTTAGGGAATGGGTTGCAGAGTGGGCTGTATCTGATAAGGCCAAAGAGAGAATCCTCTCTTTGATTCCTAGCTCGGACAGGGATTGGGTGCTCGTAGAACTGGAAAGAGTCAATGAGTTCTTGGCCATCTACCAAACGGGAAGTCACTTTCCCGCGTTGGCGGCACCGCCCATAGACGATTCGTTAAAAATTATGCGCGTGAGAAACGCCGTTCTCGAGGCGGAAAAATTCATGCAAATCAAAGACCTGGTTGATTCCTTTAATCGCCTCCACAAATTTTTTGAAAGCAATGTGGAGCTTCTCTTTTCCAGTCAGGAACTCTTTAAAGGAGCGGTTCCCAATACAGAAATTCCCGTCGAAATTGACCGCGTATTTGAGCGCAATGGAGAAGTAAAAACGTCTGCATCGCCCGAGCTACAAACCATACGCACACAGCTGGTGAGAAAGCGCCAGTCTGCAGACCGAATATTTTACAAGGCCCTTAAAAAGCACGAGACTTCTGGAGTACTTGGGGACTTTAGGGAATCGGTCCAAGATGGAAGAAGAGTCCTGGCCGTAAACGCCGCCTATAAAACCCGAGTGAACGGAATCTTCCACGGAAGTTCCAATAAGAACTCTCTCTATTTTGTAGAACCAGGTGAAGCGATTGAAATCAACAATGAGGTGGCATACCTCGTCGACCAGGAGCGCAAAGAAATACGACGAATTCTTCAGAAGCTAACCGCGTTTATGTCTGCTTACGCCGATGAGTTAACTCAAATGGCGGAGGTCGTAGTCGATGTGGATTACGTTCACGCCAAGGCCAAGTACGCTTTTAAAAACGACGGTTCTCTCCCTAAAATATCCCAAGGGCAAGACATTCACATCATGGACGGAAAGAACCCCGTTTTGCTTCACTTCAATGAAGAAAAACACAAAGGCGTTGTTCCTCTGAATGTGACCTTGACAAAGGAGGCCCGAATTCTAGTAATTTCTGGACCTAACGCGGGAGGAAAGAGTATTACGCTCAAAACCATTGGGCTGTTTCAGATTATGTTGCAGTCGGGGCTACTTTTGCCGTTAAATCCCAAGTCTACCCTTGGTTTTTATGACCAAGTGTTTGCAGATATTGGAGACGCACAGTCCATAGAAAATGAATTGTCTACCTACTCTTCTAAGCTAGAGAAGATGAAGGTGTTCCTCGATAAATCTCACGGAAAGACCCTTGTTCTCATAGATGAGTTTGGTTCGGGTTCTGATCCTGAATTGGGAAGCGCATTGGCGCAAGTATTTCTCGAGCAACTCAATCAGTCCAAGATTTACGGAGTAATTACCACACACTACAACGGCATTAAGGCATTGGCCTCACAATTGCCCGGGGTGGTCAATGGTAGTATGCTGTTTAATCTGGAGACGTTTAGACCCGAATACATTCTCCACGTGGGCACTCCCGGAAGTTCATACACCTTTGAGGTGGCAGAAAAATCGGGAATGGGTTCATCGACCATTAAGCGCGCAAAGGCCAAGCTCAAGGCGCAAACTACAGAAGTGGACAAACTCTTGGTGTCTATTCACCAAGACAAGAAAGAGATCGCCGAGTTTAAGGAGAAAGTGGAGCAAGAGCTAGAAGACCTTCAAAATCTAAAAGAAGTTCAGGAGGCCAAGATTGCATCGCTTGAAGCCAAAGTAGAGAAACAAAGCACCATTAACGAAGAGCAAAATAGAGTCCTTCAATGGGGAAAGCGATTTGAGGGATTGGTCAACAAGTGGATGAAAGATCAAAAGGCTGCAAACCGAAAAGCCGTTATCTCAACATTTGTAAAACTGCTCAATGAACGCTCCGGTCAAGTCGTGGTGGAAAAGAAAGTGGAAGAGAAGAAAAAATCTTCGGTTGCGGATAAACTTCTCGCCATGCGATTAGAAGAACCCATTGTGGTAGGAGACAAAGTAAAGCTTCTAAACTCTCACCAAAACGGAGAGGTAGTTTCCATTAAAGGGAACAAGTATGAGGTCAATTTTGGATTGATCAAAAGCACCTTGGAAAGAGGAAAGTTCGTGAAGGCCAAGAGCTCCATTTCTCGAGCCGACGTCGCAAAGAAAAGCCGCCCCAGAAAGAGGCGGCCAAAGAAGGATTCCAAAAAATCCTAATCTCAATTATCCACAGCGGACTGCTATGTGTTTTTTAAAAGTCTCCTAGGTTGTATTCTATTCCAAGGGTCGCTTCCGCAAAGGGGAAGTCGATATTAAACACGTATCGACCTCCGAGTCGAACACCCCATGGGCTATCCCCAAAAGTATATACGACCCCAGCGCGAGGACCCATTCCAAAGCGAGTGTTCGTCAAGTCCTGAGCCAATTGATCTCCCTCGTCAGTTTCGATAAACTGGGCCGAAAAGGCGAACATCCCCAATTCGCCCCCTGCATAGGTGTGCCAGTTTCCAAAATTCCAATAATACTCGACTGAGGTAGACATGTGAAAGGAACTCAATCTGAGCAAGGGGGTTCCGCTTTTATATTCTACATAGCTTATATCGAGACCAACTGATAAATTGTTTTTCGCATATCTAAGCATTACTCCACCTCCGTATTGAGGATCCGCTAAAGCGGTAAAAAGGTCTCCGCGACTTACTGTAAAGGGATTGCCATCAAAATCAATGAGCTCAATCATTTCATCTGACTTAAAAATGGCATTAGACGGGATTGAATACTTCGCGTAACCTTCTATAAAGAATTGCGCATGAGCTCCCGTTGCCAATAAAATTCCAATAAATAGTATGTAATATTTTTTCATGAGTTTCGACTTAGAAGTTATAACCAATAGACCATTCTACGTAATCTGCTGCAAAGGTTTGCGCCTTGAGAGCTACCCCTACATAGGCACCATCCCAAACTCTATATCTCATACCGATGCGCTCGTAGAAGCTCGAGGTGTATTCGTAATTTCTCCAAACGTAAACCCCAATTCCTGTAATCATTGACCAACGCTTGTATATGGCCTCGTATCCTCCGAGTATACCCACCGAGTAGAAGTTTGCAGGATTGTCTCTGTCGTCTTCAGGAACAATGTCTCTTGGCCCCAATCCAGAATTGTTAGATTCGTCATAGAACAGGTCTAAACTCGCAACTACTCTACCCTTGTATCCAAACCAGTATTTATAACCGACACTAGTGGTTGTGTTGGTAAAGCTTTGAGTGTTTTCTTCCACTTGCTTAGAACCAATGGCTTGTTCAACAAAGAACTGGTGAACGGTCTGCCATTCTGGTATGTTTTTTTGAACGTGGTACTCTGGGCGCTCTCTCACAACGTGATGGCGGAAAACCAGTTTCGCTCCCAGTAGGTTCATTCCTTTATTTGGCAATCGGTTGGCACCGTTGGAAAAGTGAGTAAAACCTAGGCCTGCGGAGAGGTCAAAGGATCTATTGACCTTGTAGTGAGAATAGAAGGCCATGTCAATGTACACGTTGTTGTAGGATCCAATTACAATGTTTACAGGATTTAATTCCTGATCATTGGGTCTAAAATTGTAAGAAAGTCCAGCACCTACAAAGTAACTGAAGGACCATTTTTGGTCATTGGCAAACTTTGTAATGGGAACGTCAATAAAGGCATACAATGCGTTGGGTGCTCCCAAGGTGGTGTCGTTGTAAAAACTTGCGGCGTAATACCCAACACCCATTTTGGGGTATCTCCACAGTTGATCGTAAAGGTTGTTTCCATGAGATTGACCTGAAACACGCATGGTCATGGACCAATAACTGGTGTTGTTGTTGAATACGTCCGCGGCGGTTTCGGCGTCAGGAGGAGCATTGAAACCCGTTTCAAATTGCAGGTCAATGACGGGATAGTAAGAGAATTTTGAACCTGTCTCTGACTTTCCCAAATGTCGGTTTAATAGGTCATAATCTTGCCCGTACACAAAGGCGGCACTGAGGCAAAAAATGGCTAGTAGTTGTTTCTTCATATCTCTAAATTACTCGAATTAAAACCAATGTCCTAGATAAAATTGAAGACCTGCTGAGTTTGGTGTTCTGTTTTGTGCATAGTATAAGCCAATGGGACCGATGGGAGATTTCCAGAGGTAGCCCGCAGACCAGCCCAGAAGATCTTCGAAATACAAACTTTGTTCCGGCAAAAGAACGGGCCCACGGCCTTCGTAATTGGTTCCTATACCCATTTGTGTCATTGCCTTGAGTGAGTGGCCTTCCCACATTTCATACCTCAAATCCAAACGGAAAGAATAGACGCCATCCACGATGATTTCCATGGGTAAATAGCCAACAAATGCTTGTCGATTTTTATAGTGCGATGGACCCAAGCCACCCATAAAGAAATTCCAGTTGAGGCGATTGCCCCCGTTGGTAAGTTGTCCAGCGCTGATGGAGGTTTCCATTTTCCACTTTTTAGAAAGAGGCCAAATCTTACCCGCTTGGAGGGAAACCGATCCCAATAAATCGGAACCGAACTCTTGCTGATTGTTGTTTTGTGCTACCATGTAGAAATGTAGCCAACTGCCCCCGTCGGGTTGTGTTTCCGTAAGTCGTGTGTCCCAATAATAGGAGGTAAAAAGGCCAAATTGGCCAAAGGAGGGCTCGACGTCTTGTAGGTCATAAATGAAGAACAAATCACCAAAAAGTCTAGAAAAACTCTGTGTAACCCCCAGTCGAAAACGGGAATTGATATTGCTCCGCAATTGGGTAAAAGCAGAGAGTTGAACGTCTTGGAAAATGTAATTACTGACGGCCTTGTTGTTTTGGTACAGCGGCTGAGAGTACCGGAAATAGTGACCGTCAAATCCTAGAGAAATCCCTTCGCCAAGTTGTTGTTGATACGAGATCTCTGTCCGAGGGTCTGTGCTCAAAACAAATTTCACATTCAAGAGATAACCGGCCCTAAAAGCATTTCTTTGAATGTAATTGAGAAGCAAGGAAGCATTAAAGTCCGTATTGTAATTTATCCCCAACCCCAATGAAGACAAATGCTCTTTTTGTTTGAGGCGGATTTCTGCATTGTGTGTGGAGTCTGGATTTAGATGAGAACGGAAAGCAACTTGGTCATAGATTCCGGTACCGTAAAGAGCCAAAACATCTTCAACAATATTTGCTTCCGCAACATCTTCAGTAACCTGATCCGTCATGAGATTGGCAATAACGGTGGAGTCGCCTTCTTCAATCCCTGTAAAATCAACGGTTGTGAATTTGT
This sequence comes from uncultured Schleiferiaceae bacterium, assembly GCA_965658445.1. Classification (GTDB taxonomy): domain Bacteria; phylum Bacteroidota; class Bacteroidia; order Flavobacteriales; family Schleiferiaceae; genus CBFHSF01. The sequence continues at coordinate 42,878 of CBFHSF010000003.1, forward strand.
GATTGGGCTTAGGGATTTCTGGCAAATGCGTTCCCGTCCCAATGCCTCTTTCCTCTAGCATTTTTAAAATCTTAGGAGCCATCTTGAGCCCTTCTTGGTAACCTATTTTCATGATGGTGTCGGCACTGTTAAAGTCAGAAGAGCCTAGGTTTCCTAGGGGAGGCACTATCAATACGTCACAAGCGTCACGATTTTTCTGATTCCTGCGAGTGTTCAGTAAGGTTCCTCCCTCTGACAAGGCATCAAAAAGAGTGAGTTGCTCATCTGGCGGGAAGTACTTTTTGGGAAAGTCAATTCCAATTACAAAGTCGACGTCTCGCTTTTTCATTTCCAACACGGGGAAATTAAGAGACCACCCGCCGTCAATCAACAATTGGTTATCTATGGTTACGGGGGAAAAGAAACTTGGGATGGCCGAGCTCGCCCGTTGCGCTTGCGGCAAAAAGCCCGACTCTAGAACTACAGATTCTCCCGTATTAATGTCACTGGCAATACAATAAAAAGGTCTTGGAAACTTGGTAAAATCATCCTGATCGTGGTAGTCTTGCGTAAGGTCACTGAGGAGCAAATACATCTTTTGACCATTGTTTACACCACTGGGAAGAATGGGGCCTTCATTGGTGATGGGAACCGTAACTAAAGAAATGCCTTGATTGTATCTCTCGGGAGCGTTGATAGTTCGTGGATGTGGAGCGGTGGCCAAGAGGTCATTCCAATCTACATCGAGGACAATTTTTTCTAAGGTGTCTCCAGAAAAGCCAATGGCGTATAGGCCTCCGACCACAGACCCCATGGAAGTTCCTCCCACAATGTCTGCGTCAATACCGTGTTCTTGCAATGCTTTGATGACACCAATATGAGCCAACCCTTTTGCGCCACCACCGGCAAGGACCAAACCAATTTTGTGTCGGTTTTGGCCCACTGCAAAAAGCGAAGGCATCCATAGCGCAAGCACTAGAAGCCACTTTAATTTCATAGGTCAAGTTTAGTACCCTTAAGGTACCAACAAAAAACGGGAACGCAAAAATTGAATTTCAAACGAATTTACTGCGGTGCGACGCCCTGCATCAAAAGACCACAAAACCAGGCGCCATAGGTTCCAACGGCGTATCCCACAACAGCCAACAAAACGCCAACAGGCGCTAAGCTTGGGTGAAATGCCGCGGCAACCACAGGAGCCGAAGCCGCTCCTCCGATATTCGCTTTTGAGCCCACGGCCAAAAAGAAGAACGGTGCTTTGATAAGCTTTCCTACGAGGAACAGAAGAAGGACGTGAATAGCCATCCAAATCAATCCCACCAAAAAGAGTGATGGATTGGCAAAGATTTCCATGATGTTCATCTTCATACCAATGGTTGCAACGAGAATGTAAATAAAAACAGATCCAATTTTACTCGCACCAGCACCTTCGTAATTTCTGAGTTTGGTGAAAGACATGAAGAGGCCAAAGGTCGTGGCCAAAACAATTAGCCAGAAGAATTTAGAGTCGAGGCTAAATTTCTTCAGTGCCGGGATATTTTCTCCAATAAACGGTGCAACATAATCAGCAATTAAATGAGAAAGTCCCGTAGCACCCAATCCAATTCCCAAAATCACCATGAGATCAGTGAAGGAAGGAATGCGGGCCATTTTTTGACTGAACTCGTGCATTTTGTTTTTGAGCGTTTCCACGGAAGAGTTATCGGCCTTAAAGAAGGCATCAATTTTATCGGCACGTCCTACTCCCAAGAGCAAGAAGGCCATCCAGATTTCTGCAACAATTACGTCTACGGTAATCATAATGGAGTACAAGCGGGTAGAAGGCTCAAAGATTTCGTACATAGCCGCTTGGTTGGCTCCTCCACCGATCCATGAACCAGCAATGGTCGTCATCCCTCGCCATACGGCATCGGGGCCTACGCCTCCTACAACATCGGGAGCAACCCAAGAGGTAAAGAGGATGGCGAGCGGTCCACCAATGATTACACCCAAAGTACCCGTAAAGAACATGATCAATGCCTTGGGCCCGAGTTTAAAAACTTCCTTTAGGTTGATGCTCACCGTCAACAGAACCAATGAAGCGGGCAGCAAATATCTAGAGGCAACAAAGTAGAGCTGAGAATTGATTTTGAATCCCTTAAACGTATCCACACCCACTTCCTCTATGTACGAATGCAATACTGCATACGAGGTGTTGGCATCTACGGAATAACCGAGTTCTTGAAGCTTGGCAGTTACAGCAGCAATGTCATACCACCAGGGCGCAATAAGTCCACTGGTCGTAAGAACCGAGGGCAAAAAGTAACACAACAACAATGCAGGAATGATGTTGAAGAATTTCTTGAAATTGGGATTTCCTGCTGCTACGAAAATACCCGCGAGAACCACGAGAAGAATTCCTAAAACGGTAGCGTCATTTGTAATTAATGGGGGAGCTCCTGCCATGTCTAAAAATTTGTGTGTTCACAAAAATAGAATAATTGATGAGCCAGCCTACGATTTTACCCCAATACCGGTCATTCCACCGTTTGATTTCTTGGTTTTGGGGTTGTACCTTGGCGGTGGAAAAAATCCCCCTCGTAAAACAAACTCAGAGTACACATACTATGGATAGCATAAAGAACTATATAGAAGGCAATTGGGTAGCAGGCGCCGGAGAAGAATACGTAGCACATAACACGATAACAGGAGAAGTGATTGGTGCCGTTTCTTCGGATGGGTTGGACTACGCCAGCATCTTGGATTACGGAAGAAGAGTTGGAGGTCCTGCTCTTAGAAAAAGGACCTTCCAAGAGAGGGGGAGAATGCTCAAGGCCTTGGCCCTTCACCTTCACGGTCAAAAGAATAAATACTACGGATTGAGCTTTGCAACCGGAGCGACCAAAATTGATTCGTGGATTGATATCGAAGGAGGAATCGGAAACCTCTTTGCCAACGCTTCACTGAGAAAGCAATTTCCCGATTTGCCATATTATGTAGATGGTGAGCACGTGCCCTTGTCTAAGGGAGGTTCGTTTATTGGCCACCACATTATGGTTCCCAAAAAGGGAGTAGCCGTTCACATCAACGCCTTTAACTTCCCGATTTGGGGAATGTTGGAGAAAATTGCCGTGAACCTATTGGCCGGTGTTCCCGCTGTCGTAAAACCTTCAGAGTTCACTAGCTACTTGACGGAGCTTATGGTACGAGACATTATTGCTTCAGGAATTTTACCGGAAGGATCTCTACAATTGGTGTCGGGAGGCGGACGTGGAATTATCGATCACGTGACCCATGAAGATGTTGTTACGTTTACCGGATCCGCTTCTACAGGTCAAGTATTGAAGGCACACCCCAGAATTATTTCCGAAAGTGTTCCCTTTAACCTAGAGGCAGATTCACTAAACGCATCGGTATTGGGAGAAAATGCGGCACCAGGAACACCTGAGTTTGACATTTTCGTAAAAGAAGTTCACAAGGAAATGACGGTAAAAGCCGGTCAAAAATGTACGGCCATTCGTCGTATTCTGGTTCCCGAAAAATACATGGAAGACGTTCAAATTGCCTTGGGTAAGCGCCTAGAGAAAACCGTTATTGGAGACCCTCAGCAAGAAGGCGTAAGAATGGGTGCTTTGGCGACTCATCTTCAAGTGGACAGAGTTCGTGAGAAGGTAGAAGAATTGGCCAAGAGTCAGGACATCATCTTTGGAGACATGGACTCCTTTGACGTTACGGGAGCCCAAAAGGACAAGGGAGCTTTCTTTAGCCCCATCCTCTTCAGAAACGACAACCCATTAGAAAAAACAGACGTTCACAACATAGAGGCCTTTGGTCCGGTTTCTACTTTGATGCCTTACTCAAGTTTGGAAGAGGCGGTAGAAATTACTCGCCTAGGAAAGGGTTCTTTGGTAACGAGCATTGTTACAGGCAACGACAAGGAGGCGCGTTCTTTTGCGGTTGAAGCGGCTTCTGTTAACGGAAGAATTTTGGTTCTCAACGAGAAATGTGCCAAGGAAAGCACCGGCCACGGATCGCCAATGCCACTCTTAACTCACGGGGGTCCCGGTAGAGCAGGTGGTGGAGAAGAGATGGGTGGAAAGCGCGGTGTGATGCACTACCTTCAGCGCACGGCCATTCAAGGACACCCCGATACCATTACAGAAATCACTCAAGTATACCAGCCAGGGGCGACTCGTCCTGAGGCCAATCCACACGTCTTTCGAAAGCACTTCGAAGAATTGGTTGTGGGTGAAACCGTTTATACGCACAAGCACACGGTAACCACAACAGACATCGTAAACTTCGCCAACGTAAGTGGAGATAATTTCTACGCCCACATGGATGAGACTTCTTTGGAAGGCACCTTGTTTGAGCAAAGAGTAGCCCACGGTTACTTTATACTCTCCAAGGCGGCAGGTCTGTTTGTTGATCCCAAGAAAGGGCCGGTTCTTCTCAATTACGGTGTAGAAGAAGCTCGCTTTACCAAGCCCGTTTATCCCGGAACGACCATCGGGGTTAAGTTCTCTGTGAAGGAGAAAATTGATCAAGAAAAGCGTTCGGAAGAGGATGTGGCCAAGGGAATTGTGAAGTTCTACGTTGAGGTTTACGATCAAGAAGATGAGATTGTAGCCATTGCCACCATCTTGACCATGGTTAAGAAATTGGACCAGTCTTCGTAAAACGTTCTTTTCGAGATTCAATAGATTAAAAAGGAATTCAACCGATACTCCACGAATATGAACTTTAGAAAAGACCTGGAAGCGCCGTATTACGCGGTCATTTTTTCTTCCAAAGCAGGCTCCAACAGAGAAGGCTATCGTGAAGTAGATGACAAGACGTTGGAATTGGCCATGACCATGCCGGGATACCTCGGCCATGAGAGCAAGTCAGAAAACGGTGAAGGCGTCTTTATTTCCTATTGGAAGGATTTGGAGTCCATCGCTCATTGGCGAAAAAATGAATTTCACCAGACCGCCATTCAAGGAGGAAAATCAGGTTGGTACGCTTGGTACCACTCCCAGGTTTGTAAGGTAGAGAGACAACAATTTTTTGAGTACGAAGAGGAGTAAGAACCAAAAATAGCTCCCCTTCCAAAGAAAATTCACAAAAGAAAATTCACAACACAAAAACACAACACAAAAACACACGCTATGTCAGATCCCACGCAGTTAGGAGATGTATCCATAAATATTGAAAACAGCATTGCCACCATTGAGTTTAGTCACCCGTTGAGCAACTCATTGCCCGGTCGCGTATTGGCCAAACTCGCACAAACCATTACCGATGCCGGAAACAATCCAGAGGCAAATGTTTTGATTGTAAAGTCTGCGGGAGACCGCGCTTTCTGTGGAGGTGCCAGCTTTGACGAATTGTTGAGCATTGACTCCAAAGAAACAGGGCTTACCTTCTTCAGTGGTTTTGCCAACGTAATCAACGCGGCGAGAAAATGTCCCAAGCTTATCATTGGTCGCATTCAAGGGAAAGCCGTTGGGGGTGGAGTAGGATTGGCAAGCGCCTTCGACTACACCATGGCTACTAAATTTGCATCGGTGAAACTCTCTGAATTGGCTGTAGGGATTGGACCTTTCGTGGTAGGGCCAGCTGTGGAGCGCAAAATGGGATTGTCTGCTATGAGCGAATTGGCCATCAACGCCGGTGAGTTTAGAACGGCAGAATGGGCACGCCAAAAGGGATTGTATACCTATATTTTTGACAGTGCTGAGGAGTTGGATTCAGAAGTAGCCAAGTTGGCGGAAACTCTTGCAAAGAGTAGCCCCGAGGCCATGATGGAACTCAAGAAGGTCTTTTGGGCAGGAACGGAGCATTGGGACGAATTGCTCGCAGAAAGAGCGGGTATCTCCGGAAGGTTGGTTCTCAGCGACTTCACCAAGAACTTCATTCAGAATTTCAAGAAGTAAAAGGACCTATTTAGTATCGTTCCAGGTGTCGTACACATTGGGTTGATCCTTGCGATTGGGTTCGGGCTCTGTCAAAGGCTCACAGGGTTTGAGTGAATCGCGACAATCTTGTGGAAGTTGTTGATAGAGCGCTGTTCCTTGCGTTTTCCAACCAATCATGGAATCCGAAACGTCCTTGATTTTCTTGGCGGGATTGCCCACGATTAACGAGCGCTTTTCAAACTCTGAATTGGCAGCCACAAAAGCCAAGGCGCCTACTATGGATTCATCGCCGATGGAAACGTCGTCCATAATGACGGCGTTCATGCCTATCAAGCAATTTTCTCCCAAGGTTCCACCGTGTACAATGGCTCCGTGCCCTACGTGTGCCCCTTTCTTTAAAGTGACAGTCTTTCCCGGAAACATGTGAATCACACAGTTTTCCTGAACGTTGCAACCGTCTTCAATTACAATTTTTCCCCAGTCTCCACGCAAAACGACCCCAGGGCCGATGTATACGTCCTTTCCAATAAATACATTCCCCGTTACGTTGGCCTGTTCGTGAACGTATGCCGAAGGGTGAATTACGGGTTTTAGACCATCAAATTCGTAAATCATGAGGAAAGAGAATTGTTAGTTTATCAGGCTTTTTCTATTACAACGGCATATCCCTGACCTACACCAATACACATGGTAACCAAGGCGTATCGCTTGTTTTGTTTGTGAAGTTCTAGGGCAGCACTGTGAAGGATTCTAGCACCGCTCATTCCTAGGGGGTGACCAATGGCAATGGCACCACCGTTGGGGTTGATTCTTGGGTCATTATCGGCAACCCCCATCTTGCGAGTACAAGCCAAAACTTGGGCAGCAAACGCTTCGTTGAGTTCTAGAATGTCCATGTCCTCTAAAGTCAAGCCGGCTCTTTGCAATGCTTTTTCTGAGGCGAATACTGGGCCGATTCCCATAATTCGTGGTTCCACACCGGCTACACCTGTTGACACAATTCTAGCCAAAGGCTTTAGGTTGTGTTTTTCTACCCCTTCACCAGACGCCATCAAAAGAGCGGCCGCCCCGTCGTTAAGACCTGAAGCGTTTCCAGCCGTAACTGTTCCTCCTTCTTTGCGGAAGGCAGGACGGAGTTTTGCCAAAATTTCTGGCGTAGTCGTTGGTTTTAAAAACTCGTCGTGTTCAAAGAGAATGGGGTCTTTCTTTCTCTGAGGGATACTCACCGGAGCAATTTCCTCTGCCAAGCGACCCGACTGCTGAGCAGCGTATGCTTTTTGCTGAGACCAGTACGCAAAGGCATCTTGATCTTCGCGAGAGATTCCATAGAGATCTACTAGGTTCTCTGCCGTTTCCCCCATGGCGTGGGTTCCGTAAGCCTTGGCCATAGCAGGATTTACAAATCTCCAACCAAAGCTGGAGTCGTACATTTTAGAATCCGTTCCGTAGGCTTTGCTAGGTTTAGACATTACGTAGGGAGCTCTTGTCATGTGCTCCACACCTCCAGAAATAAAGAGGTCTCCGTCTCCGTGCGCAATGGCTCTTGAGGCATGAACGGCTGCAGACATCCCAGAGGCACAGAGGCGGTTTACGGTTTCACCGGGAACGCTCCAAGGAAGTCCTGCCAAGAGCAAAGACATTCTGGCTACGTTGCGGTTGTCCTCACCGGCTTGGTTGGCACAACCCATAATAACATCGTCCAATGCGGCAGGATCAAGGTCTGGATGTTTGTCCATTAGGGCCTTGATAACGTGAGCTCCTAAATCGTCGGCTCTAACGGCCGAAAGGGTTCCTCCAAAACTCCCAACCGGAGTACGAACGCCGT
>CBFHSF010000003.1:50658-70571 GCA_965658445.1 uncultured Schleiferiaceae bacterium
GAAATGCCACCGTGAGCAATGCCAAAACCATTGGTCATCTCTTTGCGGATGGTCATCTGCAAATGCGCCGAACCTTCCTCTGCTGAAATCACCTCAATGCCCAGCCACTGACTAAAGGCATCGCCATCCATCATGTATTGGGTGATTTTATGCGTTTTGGGGTTCTGTTCGCTTGCCATTGATAAGGTGGATTCTGTGTTCTTCTGTTTATTCGCTTTTTGTGTCGTCCTTGGGAGTTTCCATAATTATAGACTCTTCAAATACTCTAATGAGAATTTCCAAGAGGATAAACACGTTTTGCAAACCTTCCTCGTCTTTGGGAAGCCCTTTTCGGATATCGTCTCTAATGAATCCAACCAACGCATCAAATACTTGAGGAGAATCTGTGATGTCCGTAAGCAACGTGTCCTGTTTTCCTCCCAAAAGAGAAACGCTGTCAAAAACTTCTACCTTTTCTTCGATGACATCGTTGAGAACTCCTTGAGTTACCATTCCGATGGGAATATTGGAAAGCTCAAAAGCCTCCAAAAGAAGAACGGCACAGCGCATAATGGCTTCGTGCTCTTCTTCTGTGAAATCGTCTGCGAGGTTGTATAAAAAGCCTACGAGGTAGGGCTGTGAATCTAAAAAGTCGTTGACCTTGTCTTGGTACTTGGCTCCATCCAGTGAATCCAATTGAGCCTTGGCCTTTTGCAAAAAGTCATTTTGAGATGCCATAGTGTGTAAACCTTTGTTTTGGTATCTTAGGCAAAGGTATCAAATCTAGTGGGTTTATGTGCTACCATTACTCTTTGGGAAAATCTAAGGTTGCCTTGGAAAAGAAGTTCAACGCCACGGCTGGCGAAGACGTCCAATTGCCCGTTTTTCACTTGGGTGCTTTTGGCGGTCGTCCCACCATGCCTGTTTTGAGGGCGGATCAAAGGGAATCTTTTTCAAATATGCGCTGGGGACTGATCCCCCATTGGTCGAAGGAAGAAACGCTAAAATTCAACACAGCCAATGCTGCCATTGAGGGCATTGCGCGAAAGGCGAGTTATCGAAAGCCCATTGCCTCCCAAAGATGTTTAGTCCCTGCCGATGGTTTTTTTGAATGGCGTCATGAAGGGGGAATTAAATATCCTTACTTCATTCACCGACCTGGAGAGGAGCTTTTTGCCTTTGCGGGAATTTTCGATGAGTGGATCAATAAAGAAACCGGAGAGGTCGTGGAAAGCTTTTCCATTCTCACCAAGGAGGCCAACCCCTTTATGGCTAAGATTCACAACGTCAAAAAGAGAATGCCCGTATTGGTAGGAGAGGAGGATTACGATGAATATCTCCATGAAACGGATACCAAAGCATTGGTTGACAAATTGCAAAACCATTGGAACCAACCGGAGCTCATGGGGCATACCATCTCTAAGAGTTTTCAAAGGATACCACCAGGGCAAGAGCAACACGAGGCTTTTGAATATCCTGAATTGGCCTTGCTAGATGCCTAGTAAAATGTACCTTTAAGCAGTGATTTCGAAAAAGTCAAAATACGCCATCAATGCCTTGGTATACCTCGCTAAGAATCAAGACCAAGGCCCCGTTTCTGCTCATACCATAGCAGAGTCAGAAAACATCCCGAATAAATTCTTGGAGGCCATTCTTCTGGATTTAAAGAAGGCAGGAATTCTCTCTTCCAAGAAAGGTTCCAATGGCGGATACTACCTTCACCAAAGCCCTGACGAAATCAATATGGCCGAAGTGATGCGCCTATTTGACGGTGCTATCGCCTACCTTCCGTGCGTAACGTATAAGTACTATGAACGATGTGAGGAATGCAAGGACGAGGTGACCTGTGGGATTAGAGATGCCTTTTTGGACCTCAGAAACAAAACCGTTGAAATGCTAAAAGGGAATACGCTTACCGATTTAATGGAGAGAGAGGCCCGATTAAAAAAATAGAAAATCCGAAAACGCATAAAAAAAGCACCTCTTGAGAAGGTGCTTTTTTGTTTTGTGGACAAAGATAAGGTAGATGTGGACTCTGCGGTCTCTATTTCTCAACCAGCGAAACCATCAAATTATCCCCCTCCTTAGTAACGTTTACAAGCCCGTGATTTCTAAGGCCTTTGAAGCTTTTGTCCCATTGTTTGTTGCTCAATTGGGACTGCCCTTTTAATTCATTTAAGTCCAATTGTTTCGCCTTGGAAAGAAGGTTAAAAACGATTTTTTCATTGTCGTTTAACTCAGAGCCTTTTTTGCCCTCAAAGACTTCTGGTTTCATTTGAGGGAAGAACAAAACTTCTTGAATGGAGGACTGGTTGGTCAACATCATGATCAAACGGTCCATTCCAATTCCCAATCCGGCCGTAGGGGGCATACCGTATTCTAGGGCTCGCAAAAAGTCTTGGTCAATAAACATGGCCTCGTCGTCCCCTTTTTCGGAAAGGGTTAGCTGCGCCTCAAAGCGCTCCCTTTGATCTATGGGGTCATTGAGTTCCGTGTAGGCATTTGCCAGTTCTTTTCCATTGACCATCAACTCAAATCGCTCGGTCAATTCGGGGTTGTCTCTGTGCTTTTTACAAAGGGGAGACATCTCAACGGGATAATCGGTTATAAAGGTGGGCTGTATATAGGTGTGTTCACATTTTTCCCCAAAGATTTCATCGATGAGTTTTCCTTTACCCATGGTTTCATCCACCTCGATTTCGAGAGATTTTGCAATCTCGCGAATTTCGTCTTCTGACTTTCCGTTGAGGTCGTGACCCGTATGCGTTTTAATAGCTTCCAAGATGGGAACTCGTGGGTAAGGCGCCTTGAACTCAATGGTGTTGTCTCCAACTGTTGTTTGGCTGGTTCCATTGGTTTCGATGGCTACTTTTTCCAATAGGTTTTCTGTGAACTCCATCATCCAGTTGTAGTCCTTGTACGCCACGTAAATTTCCATGGCAGTAAACTCTGGGTTGTGGGTTCTGTCCATTCCTTCATTGCGGAAGTTTCTAGAAAACTCGTATACACCATCAAAACCACCTACGATCAAGCGCTTTAGGTAAAGCTCATTGGCGATTCTCAAATACAAGGGAATGTCCAATGCATTGTGATGGGTTACAAAAGGACGAGCAGCAGCACCTCCTGGAATGGGTTGCAAAACGGGAGTGTCTACTTCTAAATATCCTGCAGCGTTAAAGGTGTTACGCATGGCGTTAAACACTTTTGTGCGCTTCTCAAAAATCTCTTTTACTGGTTGGTTTACCACGAGGTCCACGTAGCGTTGACGGTATCTCAACTCGGGGTCAGAGAAGGCATCGTGGGTGTTTCCGTCTGCATCGGTTTTTACGATAGGAAGGGGGCGCAAAGACTTTGACAAAACGTCAAAGGACTTAACCATAATGGAAAGCTCACCTGTCTGAGTAGTAAACAAATGACCTTCGGCACCGATAAAGTCGCCGATGTCCAACAATTTTTTGAAAACGTCATTGTAGGCCGTCTTGTCTTCATCCGGACAAATTTCATCGCGGTTGAAGTACAATTGAATGCGACCTGAAGAATCTTGAAGAACGGCAAAGGAAGCCTTACCCATAACGCGTTTGGTCATCAATCGACCGGCGATCTTGACCTTAATGCCGTCTTCTGGGTTGCTGGTAATTTCCTCTGCGAGGTGCGTCACCTCATAGCCGCTTTGTGGAAAGGGCTCAATGCCCATGTCACGCATTTTCTGCATGGCTTCGCGACGTACTAGTTCTTGTTCTGACAAGATTCTTGACATAGTTGAAAAAATTTTGGCAAAGATAAGGCGTAATCCTGACTTTAAACAGGTTTAAAATGTTGCAATTTCTAATTGATTTTAAGGGGGTTAGCCAATTTCCCTTAGTCGTAATTACAATGATGTAATAAAGCGGTAGATAGCTCTGGTCGTTTCTTCGACATTTTCTATATGACCCATATGCCCATCGGGAGTCAATAATTTATGAGAGACGGAGGGTGCTTGCATTTGTTCTTCTGAGGATTCCAATGCCAAAACGGGGTCTTTTTTTCCCGCCACAAAAAGAATGGGGTAAGGCGCAAAGTGAAGAATGACTTCTCGGTCCGGTCGGTTTTTCATTCCTTCTAATGCAGCAACAATTCCACGAAGGGGAGTCGCTAGGGCCTTTTTCTTGACTTCTTTTATTTCGGGTCTAAACAACTCTCTAGATTTAGGTCTGAAGAGGTTGGGAATGGCAATCCTCACAAAGGACTTTGCGTCTTTTTTTACTGTGGCAATGGCGCGATCGCGATCGCGTTTTTTGAGGTCAGTATCAGCTCGAGCCGTTGAGTAAAATAGTCCAAGCCCTTTGAGGTTGTCTGGGTACATTTCGGCGTATGCCAAAGCGACGTACCCTCCCATGGAATGTCCAATGATGGCAACCTTCCTCAACCCCAGTTCTGAAACAACCGCCTGAACTTGATCTGCCATTTCTTCCATGCTGTGCACGTACCCAAGACAGTCTGTTTTTCCATGACCCAACAAATCAAATCGAATGATTCTATTTCGTTTTGACAACTGTGGAATCATGGCGTCCCACATGGAGGAATCCTCCAAGAATCCGTGAAGTAAAATGACGGCCGGGCCCTTTCCGTCTTGAGTCACCTCAATAGAAATGCCTTTGTACAGGACCTCCATATCCAAAGGAATTTATGAGTTCATAAAGTCCTCTACCGCATCAATTTCGATGGGGATGTTTTTGGTGAGGTTTATCAAGCCGTTGTCTGTGATTACCAAATCGTCTTCTAAGCGAATACCAAGATTTTCTTCTGGAATGTAGATTCCAGGCTCACAGGTGAAAACATTGCCGGCTTCCATTTTTGTTGTCCAAAGGCCTACGTCGTGTACGTCCAAGCCAATGTAGTGACTGGTTCCGTGCATAAAGTACTTTTTGTAGGCAGGCCAGTTGGGGTCTTGGTTTTTGATATCTGTCTGGTCGATAAGTCCAAGCTCGAGGAGCTGACCTTCCATGATCTTTCCAACTTCTGTGTGGTAGTCCACGAGATTGTTGCCGGGAACCAATAGTTTTTCGGCTTCCTTCTTAACGTGAAGAACGGCGTTGTACACTTGCTTTTGTCTGTCTGTAAAGCGGCCACTTACCGGCAAGCAACGCGTGACGTCACAGGCGTAGTTGGCGTACTCGGCGCCGACGTCAAACAGGATGAGTTCTCCGTCTTTACACTCGTCGTTGTTTTCGATGTAGTGAAGAACACATGCGTTGTATCCCGATCCAATGATCGGTGTATAAGCAAAACCTCTGGAGCGATTCATCAAAAACTCGTGCATAAATTCTGCTTCGAGTTCAAATTCCATAACTCCGGGTTTGATGTATTTCATTACGCGTTCGTACCCCTTGGTAGTAATGTCTGCTGCCGTTTGCATAACTGCAATTTCAGCCTCAGATTTTACTGCTCTAATTTGGTGCATGATGGGTGCTGAGCGCTTGTAATTGTGAAGGGGGTATTCGCTTCTGCATTTTTCTACAAAGCGGTCCTCGCGCGTTTGAACTTCTGTAGAAGCTCTCAAATGCTCATTCGTGTTCAAGTAAACGTTCTCTGCATGTGACATCATTTCTTTAAAGACTTTGTCAAAATCAGAGAGCCAGTAAACGGATTGAATTCCCGAAGTGGCAAATGCGGATTCCTTTGAATATTTTTCTCCTTCCCAAATTGCAATGGTAGGACTGGTTTCTCTCAAGAACAAAACCTCCTTGTGCTCTGTTTTGTAGGCATCCGGAAAAATTACGAGGATGGACTCCTCTTGGTCAATTCCGGATAGATGGAAAATATCTGTGGCTTGCTTAAACGGCAGGGTCCCATCTGCACTGGTTGGATAGATGTCATTAGAATTGAAAATAGCCAGTGATTTTGGTTGAAGATGAGCGCAAAACTTTTTGCGGTTTTCTACAAACAATGACGAAGGGAGTGCCTGGTATCGCATGATTTTTATTTTGAACGGTTCTAAATAGAACTTTTTTGAAAAAAGCCCAGTATTGAGTTGTATTTTTGTGGGGTAAATATAAGTTAAACACTATTAATTTTTGCACTTCCTATGGCAACAAAAGCTAAAGGATTGTTCGGTTCTTCTCTCGCCAGAAAATATTGGATGGCCGCAACCGGATTATTTCTATGTCTCTTTTTAATGGGGCATCTCGCAGGGAACCTCCAGCTACTTTTACCAGCAGAAGAAGGTTCTCTTCAATTTAACGCATACGCCAAGTTCATGACTACGAATCCCGCGGTTAAGATCTTGTCTTATTTAACGTACATCAGTATCGTGCTTCACGCGATTGACGGCATCATCTTGACGCGTCAAAACAAAGCGGCACGACCCGAAAAATACGCAATGGAAAAAGCGTCCGCCAACTCGAGTTGGGCGTCTCGTTCTATGGCACTCTTGGGAATCATCACCCTTGTTTTCATCATTATTCACATGAAGAGCTTCTGGTACGAAATGCACTTTGGTTCTCTTCCCATGGACGCTGACGGCAACAAGGACTTGTACGCCATTACTGCGGCTGCCTTTACCAACATCTGGTACACCTTATTCTACGTGTTGGCTATGGCTGCTTTGGCCTTCCACTTGAGCCACGGATTTGCCAGCGCATTCCAATCTATGGGCCTCAATCACCCAAAATACAATCCCTTGATCAAAGGGGCTGGAAAGGCGTTTTCAATTCTCGTTCCTGCGGCATTTGCCATCATTCCATTGTACCTATATCTAAATCAGTAAGAAACCATGGCTATAAAGTTAGATTCTAAAATCCCAGAAGGGCAAATAGGAGAAAAGTGGTCAAAACACAAAGGAGAAATTCCTTTGGTAAGCCCCGCCAACAAGAGACTAATTGACGTGATTGTAGTAGGTACCGGATTGGCCGGAAGCTCTGCAGCCGCTTCTCTTGCCGAGATGGGTTACAACGTAAAGGCATTTTGCTTTCAAGATTCTGCACGTAGAGCACACTCTATTGCAGCTCAAGGAGGTATCAACGCCGCTAAAAACTATCAAAACGACGGGGACTCAGTATACCGTCTTTTCTATGATACCGTAAAGGGTGGTGATTACCGCGCTCGCGAAGCTAACGTTCACCGTTTGGCAGAGGTGTCTACCAATATTATTGACCAATGTGTGGCTCAGGGTGTACCCTTTGCTCGCGATTACGGTGGTCTTTTGGACAACCGTTCTTTTGGTGGGGTACAGGTAAGCCGTACTTTCTACGCCAAAGGTCAAACCGGACAACAACTTTTGCTTGGAGCGTACTCGGCGTTGAACCGTCAGGTAGCTAAGGGTAAGGTAGAGATGTTCTCACGTCACGAAATGATGGAACTCGTTATCGTTGACGGTAAAGCTCGTGGAATCATCGCTCGCGATTTGACTACGGGTAAGTTGGAGAGACATTCTGCTCACGCTGTATTGTTGTGTACAGGAGGTTACGGAAACGTATTCTTCTTGTCTACCAACGCCATGGGGTCTAATGTGACCGCGGCTTGGAAAGCACACAAAAAGGGAGCGGCTATGGCCAACCCATGTTACACTCAAATTCACCCAACGTGTATTCCAGTATCGGGCACACACCAAAGTAAGTTGACTTTGATGTCAGAGTCTTTGAGAAACGACGGTAGAATTTGGGTTCCCAAGAAGAAAGAAGATGCAGAAGCCATTCGCGAAGGTCGCAAGCACCCCAACGATTTGTCTGCAGACGAAAGAGATTACTACCTAGAGCGCAGATACCCTGCCTTTGGAAACTTGGTTCCACGTGATGTGGCATCAAGAGCAGCTAAAGAGCGTTGTGATGCAGGCTTTGGAGTAAATAAAACAGGAGAAGCGGTTTACCTTGATTTCGCTTCTGCCATTGAGCGTTACGGAAAAGAGCAAGCCCACATCAAGGGGATGCACAATCCAACAGACGCTGAAATTAAAGAATTAGGAGAAGGCGTGGTTGAGGCCAAGTACGGTAACCTCTTCCAGATGTACGAAAAGATTACAGCGTCTAACCCCTACAAGGAGCCCATGATGATTTACCCCGCGGTTCACTACACTATGGGTGGTCTTTGGGTAGATTACAACTTGATGACTTCGGTTCCAGGTTGTTTTGCCTTGGGAGAAGCCAACTTCTCTGATCACGGAGCCAACCGTTTAGGAGCCTCTGCGCTAATGCAAGGTCTGGCCGATGGTTACTTCGTAGCTCCTTACACCGTTGGAGAGTTCTTGTCAAATGACATTAGAACTGGAAAAATCCCAACAGATTCTCCAGAATTTGAAGCGGCGGAGAAAGCGGTAACCGACCAAATCAATCAGTTCATAAACAACAAGGGAACCAAATCTGTTGACTATTTCCACAGAAAGCTCGGTCTTATCATGTGGAACAAGTGTGGAATGGCTCGTAACGAAGAAGGTCTTAAAGAGGCTATCGCCGAAATCAGAGCCCTACGCGATGAGTTCTACAAAGAGGTAAAAGTTCCCGGTTCAGCAGACGGCACCAACCAAGAGTTGGAAAAAGCAGGTCGCGTTGCAGACTTTATGGAATTGGGAGAATTGATGTGTGTTGATGCACTCAACCGCAACGAATCTTGTGGAGGTCACTTTAGAGAAGAGTACCAATCCGAAGAAGGAGAAGCGCTCAGAGATGACGAAAACTTCGCCTACGTATCTGCTTGGGAATACACAGGAGACCCAAGCACCTCTATCCTTCACAAAGAAGAATTGAAATTCGAAAATGTTGAATTAAAGACTCGCTCTTACAAATAAGATAAAGTATGAAGTTAACATTGAAAATCTGGCGCCAGAACGGCCCAAATGACAAAGGAAGAATTGAAACATACCCTGCGAACAACGTTTCTGAGGACATGTCCTTCCTTGAGATGTTAGACGTTCTCAATGAAGAGCTCATCGAGAAAGACATTGAGCCCGTTGTTTTCGACCACGACTGTCGCGAAGGAATTTGTGGAATGTGTTCTCTCTTTATCAACGGAGAAGCTCACGGTCCCGGTCGTGGAGTAACTACGTGTCAATTGCACATGAGAGAGTTCAACGACGGTGATACCGTATACATTGAGCCCTTCCGCTCCAAGGCATTCCCCGTAGTGAAAGACTTGATGGTAGATCGCTCTGCCTTTGATAGAGTTCAGCAAGCCGGTGGATACATCTCAGTAAACACTTCTGGAAACACCATTGATGCCAACGCCATTCCCGTGCCCAAAGAAGATGCGGACAACGCATTTGACGCGGCTACTTGTATTGGCTGTGGTGCATGTGTTGCTACGTGTAAAAACTCTTCGGCGATGCTATTCGTATCGGCCAAGGTGTCTCAGTTCTCATTGCTTCCTCAAGGTAAGCCAGAGGCTCGTGAAAGAGTTCTCAACATGGTTCACCAAATGGATTTGGAAGGTTTTGGAAACTGTACCAACACAGGAGCTTGTGAGGTAGAGTGTCCCAAGGGAATTTCTCTTGAAAACATAGCAAGAATGAATCGTGACTTCTTAGCTGCTAGCTTGTCAAGCGCTAAGTAGGTAGAACATACATTTTGTAAGAAGCCCGGCCGTTTGGTCGGGTTTTTTTGTTATTAGAAATCAACCTTGCGGTATAAAAAATCGTCTCTAGTCTCAAAAGTGAGACTGAATAAATTCGATTTTAGGAAAACCCTGTGCCTTTTTTAATTATTTGCTCATAATGTGGGATTCGTAAAGTGGTTTTTGCTGGGAAAGGACAGTAGGTTTATCTCGTCCAAATCAAACGTAAAAACCCACTGCTATGAACCAGAAAGTATTTACCCGATTCGTATTTGTTTTCCTTTTGCTTCAATCCGTATTGGTCTGGGGACAACAAACTCGCGACTACACCCCTGATTTTAGTTCTGATTACAGAATTGAAAGTCGTTTTGGCTTGGGGGTCATGTCTCCTAGGGGAACGTCTGATTATCAAACCAACCCCTCCCCTCAAATTTTGATCTCATTAGGGTTGGTCAGCCCTTCGAACTTTATATACGGGTTTAAGTTGACTTTGGCCCCCTTGCTGGGGTCGGATTCACTGAAAGTCCGTAAAGACGATTTATACACATCTGAGTACCCAGAGGTAATGTCTTCTATGGGCGTCTTTTTTGGATTTACCACATCCCGTAAATCCGGTTGGTCTACGGGAATGCAATTCGGCGCAGGGGGAATCGTAATGGACACTCACGTGGAAAGAGGGGAAGAGGAAAATACTGATGAAGAGTTGCGCTTGTTTTATGTGGACGTAGATTGGGAGGTAAAGAAGTATCTTAAAGGAGGTGATGCGTTAGGTTTTGTTTTGGGCGTGAGAACGACACCTCGGAATTGGATAACGGAACCCATCAAAGGCAAGTACTATGAAAAGTGGATTACAGCCACTCTTTTTTATGAATTGTAAGAGGACAAAATTTAGCCGAGAACCCTGCGTTTATTACCCATCAAATATTTGTACCTTTGGCGCCACTAAAGAGTTAACAAATGAACATGTTATCTGTATTTCTCGGGATGATTGGTCCCTGGCAAATTGCCATCATTGTAGTTCTTGTTCTCCTTCTTTTCGGCGGACGTAAAATCCCTGAATTGATGAGAGGCCTTGGCGGTGGAATTAAAGAGTTTAAGGACGCAGTTAAGGAGGACGAAGAAAAAGATGGAAACAAAATAGACGATCAAAAGAAGGACTAAATCTCCATTGATGAATTACTCTTCTCTATCGGAATTGCGACGTGACATTGACGCAGGGAACCTTTCGGTTGCGGATGTCGTAGATTTTCACCTAGGTCAAATAGCAGAAAAAAACAGCGATATCAACGCCTTTTTGGAGGTGTATGATGAGGAAGCTCGTGCGCGCGCCACAGAGGTGGACCGCAAAATTGCTGAAGGCACTGCCGGAAGATTGGCCGGAATGGTCATTGCCATCAAAGACAACCTCTGTTACCAGGGGCATGGTGTTTCAGCATCGTCAAAAATCTTAGAGAAGTTTGAATCCCTTTTTTCTTCTACGGTTGTAGAGAGAATTCTTGCAGAGGATGCGGTTATTATTGGACGCACCAATTGTGACGAGTTTGCAATGGGTTCTAGTAACGAGAATTCAGCATTTGGTTCCGTAAAAAACCCATTGGATACTAGTAAAGTACCGGGAGGTTCTTCCGGTGGCTCTGCTGCCGCTGTAGCCGCAAATATGTGCCAAGTAGCCTTGGGAACTGACACGGGAGGTTCTATTAGACAGCCCGCTAGTTTTACGGGTCTGGTGGGGCATAAGCCAACGTACGGACGCGTTTCTCGCCACGGTGTTATTGCCTATGCGTCTTCTTTTGACCAGGTAGGGCCCTTGGCAAAATCTGTTGAAGATGCTGCATTGGTTACCGAGGTAATGTCGGGTGCCGATGAGTTTGACAGTACGCTTTCGCAAAAGCCTGTAGAGGCAATGACCACTTTGGAAAGCCCATCGAAAAAATTAAAAATCGCCTACATAGAAGATTGTTTAACCCGTGAAGGATTGGATCCTGAGGTTAAATCTCATGTAGAGCAAGCCATAGAAAAATTAAGAGCAGAAGGCCATGAGGTTTCTCCCGTCTCTTTTCCGTATTTGGATTACTTAGTTCCCATTTACTACATCTTGACTACAGCAGAAGCTTCTTCCAATCTCGCGCGTTACGATGGTGTTCACGCAGGATATAGAGCCAATGACGTAACGGACTTGGAGTCTGTTTACAAGAAGTCGCGCTCAGAAGGATTTGGCACTGAGGTCAAGCGAAGAATTATGTTGGGAACCTTTGTTTTGAGCTCTGGGTATTACGATGCCTTCTTTGGCAAGGGCCAGAAAGCTCGTCGTTTTGTGCAGGAGAAAACGGATGAGATTCTCAACGAATTCGACTTTATCCTGACGCCGACCTCTCCACACACAGCTTTTGAAAGAGACTTGGAGTACACTGACCCGACGGTTATGTACTTAGAGGACATCTTTACCGTGCAGGCCAACATTACGGGAAATCCTGCCATTTCTATTCCTACCGGAACACATACCAATGGCCTACCCTTTGGCGTTCAGTTAATGAACCAGAGATTTGGCGATGGCGATCTCTTTGGCATGGCCAAGTACGTAGAAGGTTTGATGGCGAAATAGTTCGCTTTCCCATTTAAAATTGTGTACTTTATTACCGAAAAATGAGGGCTCATTGTTTCTCGGAACAAGAGTCCATTGATGATGGATATGAAAAAAATCATAGCGCTATTGGCATTCTGTTCCCCCATGGTTTTATTGGGACAAACAGAGGCGCCAGACTCAACGGATAACTTGAGCGAAGCTCTAAAAGAAATTCAATTTGAGGACGACCCCATTGCAGCCACCTTTGACAGCTTGCTTACCCTTAGATATTTTAGGATCCCAGCAGAGGCAGACACCAATGCTTTTGTCAATGATACTGCGGTAAATTCAGTAGATGTTTCCAATGTCTCTGACAGTTTGTTGGCCTATAGAATGGCGCAGCTCAATGAAGAATCTCCCTTTGACTTGACATACAACCCAACGGTGAAGAAGTACATCGTTCTGTATTCCCAACGAAGAAGAGAGCAAATGAGCCGAATGTTGGGATTGGCGGAATACTACTTTCCCATGTTTGAGGCCACGCTTGACAAATACGACCTTCCTTTGGAGCTCAAGTATTTAGCCATTGTAGAATCTGCTTTGAACCCCAAGGCACGCTCCCGAGTGGGTGCCAAAGGACTATGGCAGTTTATGTACACCACCGGAAGGATCAATGGACTGGCGGTGAGTTCTTATGTAGACGAGAGAAGCGACCCCATAAAATCTACGGAGGCAGCCTGTCGATTTCTTTCTCAGTTGTACAAGATTTTTGGAGACTGGAACTTGGCCTTGGCAGCGTATAACTCAGGACCTGGAAACGTGAATAAGGCCATTCGTCGCTCGGGTGGTAAAACAGACTACTGGGCCATCAGACCCTTCCTACCCAGAGAAACGGCCAGTTATGTTCCCGCATTTATCGCAGTGAACTACACCATGGCCTATGCTCATGAGTTGGGAATAGAGCCTAAACCTAGCTTGCTTTCTTACTACGAAACAGATACTGTTTTGGTCAAACACACCTTGACATTTGAGCAAATTCAACGCTTTGTAAATATCGATGAGGAAACGTTAGAAGCCTACAATCCCAGCTACAAGTACAAGATCATTCCCAAGCTAGAAAAGCGTCCGTACTACCTTGTTTTGCCAAGAGAATACATGGGCGTTTTTGTTGCCAACGAGGACAGTATTTACGCTAAGGCGAAAAAGGAAGTTGAGGAGAAAAAAGCCAAACTCCCCACCTATGCAGAAATGGATGAAAAGATTCGTCATAAGGTGCGATCTGGGGAAACCTTAGGGGGCATTGCGCAAAAATACGGAGTTCGCGTTTCAGACATTAAGCGTTGGAATGGTTTGAGAAGTGACCGCATACGCGTAGGGCAGCGATTGACCATTTTCCCAAGAAGACTTCCCAAAAGCTCAACGGCATCAAAGTCCTCAAAAAAGAAAAAGTCGAGCAAACCGGTTCCAGCACCTGCGGGATCAAAAACCATTACGTACACCGTTCAGTCTGGAGATACGTTATATGATATCGCCAAAAAATACCCCGGAATTTCTGCGGAAAACATAAAAGAATGGAACCAAATTGGGGCTTCCATAAAACCCGGTATGAAATTGGTTATACACACCCAATAACAAACTGAGAAACACAATGAAAAACTGGATTTTTGCCTTAGCCATCCTCACCGCTTGTTCTTCGGATCCTAAAGGAAGCTCTTCTCAAAAAGACGAACGCATCTTGCCTTCAAGTACGGGAACACATTCGGAAATGTTGATTGTCGTTGACAATGAATTGTGGGACGGTCAGCTGGGCAAAGACCTCAGAGACGCTTTTTCAGTTACCCAGTACGGGTTACCTCAGAACGAACCCATTTTTAGATTAGCCCAGCTGGACCCCTCCGAGTTGTCCACCGTAATGAAGCGATCGAAGAGTTTACTTTGGGTAGAAGTAGCCGATACCCAGTATTACTCTGTGGCCCGAAACGTTTTTGCGAAGCCACAATTGATGGCAACCGTCATAGGGAAATCCTCTAAAGACGTATCCAGAATTGTTGCGGCCAAAGCGCCAGAAATCATCGCCAGCTTTAGAAAGTCGGATAGAGAAATTCTCACGGCTCGCCTTAAAAAATCAAGTTATAAGCAATTACCTGATGCATTGAAGGATGTTGGTATTGAGAGTATGGTACTGCTAAAGGGCTTTCAGAATACGGTGAATAATGACGAGGTAAAAATCTTTTGGTTGGATGGAGTCAAGACGACCCAAGGCCTTTTGGTTACAAGACGTCCAGCCATGGATAATATTTTGCCCGGTCAAGACATCGTTTCTTTCCGCGACAGCCTTACTAAAAAATACATTCAAGGAGAGAACGACGAGTCCTACGTCGCCATAGAAAAATTAATTCCTCCCCTTCAGACTAATACAGAAATTGATGGCCACTTTGCCATTGAAACCCGTGGTCTTTGGCAAACAGAAGGCGATTTTATGGGTGGACCGTTTTTGAGCTACTCCATCTATCTTGATGGTACCGATGAAGTGGTGACATTGGATGCATTTGTCTATGGACCGGAGGCAAAAAAGCGCCCCATCATGTTAGAGCTAGAGGCCATGATGAAATCCGTACACATCAAATAGGTGACTTCAGGGGGAGCGTCTGTACGAAATTTCTTTCTGCTAATTACTTATATTTGAGAGGCAAAAAAGAATCTCATGAAAAAAGTAATCCTCGCCAGCGGAGTAGCCTTACTCGCTGCCTGTGCGCAACCTTCCAACAAAGAAAACGACGCAGAAAAACAAACAATGACATATCCAGACACCCGAAAGGGAGAAGTCGTTGACAACTATTTTGGAACGGACGTTCCTGACCCCTACAGATGGTTGGAAGACGACTTAAGTGAAGAAACCGGAAATTGGGTGGCTTCCCAAAACAAGGTGACAGACGCCTATTTAGAGCAAATTCCCTATCGTGAAGCGCTTCGAGCTAGACTCGAAAAACTTTGGAACTACGAAAAAGTAAGCGCGCCATTTAACCGTGGACAACACACCTATTTTTACAAAAATGATGGACTACAGAATCAAAGCGTTCTCTATCGCCAAAAAGGCGAAGGGGAGCCCGAAGTGTTCTTGGATCCCAATAGATTCTCTGCAGACGGAACCACCTCTTTGGCGGGTGTGAGCTTTACCAAAGATGGTTCTATGGTAGCCTACCAGATTTCCGAAGGAGGATCAGATTGGAGAAAAGTAATCATCCTCAACACGGAAACCATGGAAAGAGTGGAAGACACTTTGGTTGACGTGAAATTCTCAGGAATCTCTTGGAAGGGAAATGAAGGTTTCTACTACAGCAGCTACGAAAAACCCGAAGAGGGTTCAGCTCTTTCCGGAATGACGGATCAGCACCGTTTGTTGTTCCACAAATTGGGAACACCTCAGTCGGAAGACGCCTTGGTTTTTGGAGGTGAAGAAACGCCCAGAAGATATATTGGCGGAGGCCTAACAGAAGATGAGAGATACTTGATCATCTCTGCAGCTATTAGCACTACAGGAAATGAATTGTATGTACAAGACCTCTCTGTAGAGGGAAGTGAAATCGTTGCCATGGTTGACCACGTAGACAACTCACACAATGTGATTTACTCTAAGGGTGATTTGATTTACATCGAAACCAATATGGGTGCACCCAACAACAGAGTGATGGTGGCCAATATCGCCAACCCTACATCGGACAACTGGACTGAGCTTATTGCTGAGACAGAAAATCCATTGAGTGCAGGCTCAGCAGGAGGAACACTATTTGCTTCGTACTTAAAAGACGCCACTTCAATGATCTTGCAGTACGATCTAGAAGGAAGTGAAATCCGCAAGATTGACCTTCCGGACATCGGTTCTGCCAGTGGTTTTGGAGGCCGTGAAGACGATGGAGAACTTTATTACAGCTTCACCAATTCCATTTACCCTTCGACCATTTTTAAATTGAATATTGAAACCGGAGAAAGTGAATTGTACAAGAAATCAGGTGTTGACTTTGACCCATCTGGTTACGAGTCTAAGCAAGTGTTCTATACTTCTAAAGATGGCACCAAAGTTCCCATGATCATTACCTACAAGAAGGGGGTAGAATTGGACGGAACCAACCCTACCATGCTTTACGGCTACGGAGGTTTCAACATCAGCCTGACTCCATACTTCTCTACTTCAAACATTGTTTGGTTGGAGAACGGTGGAATTTACGCAGTAGCCAACCTCAGAGGAGGTGGTGAGTATGGAGAGGAATGGCATTTGGCCGGAACTCAAATGAAGAAGCAAAACGTATTTGACGACTTTATTGCAGCGGCAGAATACCTTATCGATAACAAGTATACGTCCTCTTCTAAGTTGGCCATCCACGGTGGATCCAATGGTGGGCTTCTGGTAGGCGCTGTTATGGCACAACGCCCAGAGTTGATGTCTGTAGCCATTCCTGCAGTGGGAGTTCTTGACATGTTGAGATACCACAAATTTACTGCAGGTGCCGGATGGGCATATGACTACGGTACTTCTGAGGATAGCAAAGAAATGTTTGAATACCTCAAGGCGTACTCTCCTGTTCACGCCCTTAAGGAAGGTACTTGCTACCCAGCCACTATGGTGATGACAGGGGATCACGATGATCGTGTAGTTCCTGCGCACAGCTTTAAGTTTGGAGCAACGCTTCAAGCAGCTCAAGGTTGTAACAACCCTACTCTTCTTCGCATTGAAACCAATGCGGGACACGGAGCGGGTAAGCCCACTTCAATGATCATCCAAGAGCAAGCCGATAAATGGGCCTTCTCTTTCTGGAATATGGGCATTGAAAATTTGCCGACTTCTAAATAGAAGCCGAATCACATAAGTGAAAAGAATAGCATACATATCGTTTTTGGCCTTGCTTATCGGGGCCTGTGGGTCTCCTGAAAACGTAGGATCCGAGGGAAGTGAAAACCCCTCGGATTCTATTGCTCAGGCAAAGAATGACAGCATTAAAAAGCTTCAGCTAGAGCGCATTAAAGAAGAAAAACTGAGAAACCCGAACATCCCCAAGTAAACCTAAAACACACAAAAAAATGAAACTCCTAGTACTCCTACTCACCATGTGCTTTTCAATTCTTGGATTTGCCCAAGAGAGAGAGCCTGTAAATAGCAAAGAAGATCTCTTGAGAGAGGTTATCAAAGAAAAGTGGCGACTGTCCAATCCAGAATACAATGGACCGATTGGAATTTCCTCTGCAGCAAAGGCAAGCGGATTTGACCAAGGCCTTTCTGGTAGCACCGCCACAGATATTGAAGAAGCGGAAACGTATATCGCCATTAATCCCAATGACAGTACCCACATCATGGCCAGTTACATGAGTTTTGGTGGTTCGGGAACCTTGACTTTCCCCATATACTATTCAGAAGACGGAGGTACGGTTTGGAAGCAATCCAACTTTAGCTCCGACTCTTTGGTGGAGGTTATTAACCCCGGTGGAATCATTGGTGGAGGTGGAGACCCCGTTTTTGCCTTTGATCCCAATGGTACGGTCTATTTTACTTGGATTTACCTCCACATCAGCCCAGGATTTGACACGGCCTTTTTTGACATGATGTGGGCTTATTCTACAGACAATG
The DNA here is from genome assembly GCA_965658445.1 of uncultured Schleiferiaceae bacterium. Classification (GTDB taxonomy): domain Bacteria; phylum Bacteroidota; class Bacteroidia; order Flavobacteriales; family Schleiferiaceae; genus CBFHSF01. Next base: position 68,340 of record CBFHSF010000003.1, read on the forward strand.
GAAGAAATTGGGATTGGAGTACAGGTGATGACAAGTTTGTGGGACAAGGATCCATTGACTTAGTTACCGGAGGAATTGAAGACTACAAGGACGGAATTTTTGACAGACAGTGGATGGCCGTTGACCATACCGGAGGAACGTACGACGGGAACCTCTATGTATCCAGTGTCTTTTTCCCAAATAACATTACTTCTCTGGCCGGTGATGGCGTAGTAGTGAGAATCAAACCCGCAGGAGCCACAGCCTTTAATACGCCCAACTCCGTGGTTTCTACCAACCAATCTCAATTTGCAAATGTACAAGTGTCTTCTACAGGAGTCGTACACGTCTCGTATGCCGACTTGGTTACACAAAACATTATGCATTCCAAGTCTACGGATGGAGGCCAGACATTTTCTACTCCCGTTACTGTAGATCAAGGTTCCAACTTGTTTGGTGGATTTAACATGCAGCACGGTCGTGAGAATGCCGCAACCAACATGGTTATTGACGGCAATGACAATCTTCACATCGTGTGGACCAACTACATCTCAGGAGGGTTTACCAATAAGTTCGAAAGTGTGTACGCTCGCTCAGGTGATGGCGGCGCCACATGGACCACTGTGTACCTAGACAGTATTTTCCCTGACAGAGTGTTTATGCCAACGGTGTCAGCGCATGGCACTAGGGTAGCCATCTCGGGTCACAGCATAAACGATGGAGATACGTCTACGTATTGGATTGCTCTTTCTCCCGATGCGGGATTGAACTTTAACGCCACTCAACAAGTGAGTTCGGCAAGCCATAGATTTACCGATTTCTCCTCACAAGCTTGGTTTGGAGACTATGACAAATCCGATAGAACGCATTGTAATGTTTATTCGATTTTTTCTGACGGAAGGGATGGAACCATAAGAACCTATGTTTCTAAATACAATCAATGCACAAGTATTGGAGTTCCTGAGATTTCCACCCTCAATGGGAATCTTTCTGTGGGAACTCCCTATCCAAACCCCGCTCTGAAGGGTGTGTCTCTGGACATTTCAGGGCTGGAAGGAGATCAGGTTTCTTTGGTTTTAATTTCTGCTGCTGGAATTGAATACCCCATGGGGACAAGGGACATTCAAGTGGGGGATCAAACGATTTCTATTGAGTGGACAGACCTTCCTTCGGGCCTTTACTATCTCAAAGGGGAAGGATCAAAAGGCGATCGTTTTACAAGAAAAGTGATTATCAAATAACTGAAAAACATGAAGGTTGTAAAGTATTGTCTTGTGGTCTTTATGGTGGCCCTGACTATGCCCAGCATTGCGCAGGTGGTCACCGATGAGGATGGGTTTCAATCTTTTATTTCTATTGAGAATGGAGACACCTTTGCCATGAGGCAGTACTTTATGGTCTTTCTGGAAGACGGTCCCAACCGCAATCAAAAAACCGAAAACTCGGCTAAGATTCAAGAGGGACATATGAATCATTTAGACTCCTTGGCAAAGGCAGGAAAAATTTCCATTGTTGGACCCTTTGGCGACGACGCTTCCCCTAGGGGCATTGCCTCGAGCTAAAAAAATTAGTGGCTATGTAGCCTTCAATGAAAATATGGTTACGGTTGTGTCTGAACCGATTTCAAATTAGATATTTCACTATTCAACAAAAGGATCTGCGTATTTTTCGTCGTCCATCATGGCCTGGTCGGTCAATGTGTTTAGGAAGGCGATAAGGGCATTCTTTTCATTCTGATTAAAGTTCCTGTTGTTGGGAGCTCCATTGCCTCCTACGCGCAGAGCAGGGTCCAAATTGGGGTGGTCTTGCACTCCAGTGCTGTAGTGATCAATTACTTCTTCTAAAGTGGCGAATCTTCCATCGTGCATGTAAGGTGCGGTTACGGCAATGTTCTTAAGAGAATTCACTTTAAATTTCCCGTTGTCTGCGGGGTTACCCGTAACATCTCCAAGACCTTGATCGGCACTGGTATTTAAATCTAGGCCGTTGTTTCTGGCGGTGGGAGCAATAAAGGCTTCCGTTCCATGACAGGGTCCGCATCCTCCACGACCGCCAAAGAAAATCCCTTTTCCTTGATTTTCTAGAGCGCTAAAATTGGGGAAGGGTTCATTTAAGTTGGCAACTTGTGCACGGCCTTCGTCAAACTTGGTTTGGTAAGACACCATGCTTCTCACAAATTGAGCCAAAGCTCTTGAAATTCTGTCCTCTGTAACTTGATTGTCCCCAAAAGCATTTTCGAAGAGCTCGGGGTCG
>CBFHSF010000003.1:70668-215198 GCA_965658445.1 uncultured Schleiferiaceae bacterium
AAACCCTTTGGATGGAGCATGACAAGATCCACAGGCAACCGTTTTGTTGTGGCTGAGGTTTACGTCGTAAAACAAAACCCTTCCCAAGGTTGCGCCATCATTGGTCACCGGGTTGTTGTTTGGTGTGTTATCTGCCGCATCCACGGGGCCGTTGAGCAAGTAGTTGGGAAGATTTAAGTTGGCGTAGTTGTAGGGAGTCTCTGGTCAATTGGGTGAGTCTGCTGGAGTGGTCACATTATTTCCTCCTCCGTTATCAACAACGTCCTCCTTTTCACAGGACGCTAGAGCGATGGCCAGAATGGCCAGCGGAAGTAGTCTACGCATAGTCTATTGGATTAAACGGTTTGTATACCCTTGGACTATTATAACGCAGAAAAGTTTAGTTTTTGGATAAACTATTTTTTGGTGAGGGTGATTTTATGAGTGATTTCTACATAAGCCGAGGTGGTTGGCGTTTCAATGATTTGATGAGAAATGGAATACCCCTTTTCTTCAACATAGTTGAAAACAGCTACGATATCTACCTTTTCGAACATCCCTTCAATCTTGGTGTTTTCATAGACCTTTCCATCCTCGGTATTTTTTAATCTGAGGATTTCGACATACCCCTTTCCATCGTCCTCACTTTCAAAAATAAATTTTGACGCTTGCTCTTCCTTCAAAAGAACGTTTCCGTCTGTTTCTGTTTCATAGGAGGTCGATATATGCTGAAATGTTAAGTCCCCAATGGATTCGTTGACCACGGTTTTAGATATGCTCTCTTTTTTGTTTTCCAGCTTTCCTTCTTCTTCTGAATCGTAGTGGGTTGTAAATGCCTCAGGTTCGTTTTTAGAGAATTCGGCCATTGCCATTCCCAAGGCTTCCAAAGCGGTTTCTCCGGTGCCAGTATAGGTCTGTGCATTAAGACTCAAAAACGAAAGTGAAAACAGGGTGATAATCAGGGTTCTCATGGTTTTTTGTATTCTATGGTTATGTAGTGAATTCGCTCTTCCAGAATGGAATCAAAGGGTGACTTTTCTGTGCGATGTTTGATGTCATACCCATGACTTTTGAGGTGTTTTAGAACGCCCTCAAAAGTCATGTTAAAAGTCTGGGTATGGGTTTTTTCTATGCTGGCAAAATCACTTTGGTCTTCGTCAAAGCGGATGGAGAAATCCATCCGAAACAGATTGCCTTCTTCATCTGAATAACTGATTTTGAAGACTTCTTCATACACATCGTCATAATTCAAGCCTGTATTTTCCGACCCTTTAGAGATGTGATTGGTAAGTGCTTGAAGCCTTACATTTCCAATGAGGGTATCCAACCTCTCTTGACTTTCTTTGGTTTTTGACGTTCCCTCGGTGGTTTCTATAAATTGGACATTGACCCCAAGTAGGTTGCGAAAGGCATTGACAAAAGCTGTCTCTGGCGAAGGCCCACTGCCCTCTACTTTTTGTCCAGAGACAAAGACACTTGCTAAAAGCAGACAAAGGGAAAAGACGTATTTCATGGGTGGCTAGGATTTGGATGAAATGAGATTAATCTGGGTTAATTTACCTCTTTATCAAATAAAAACCTCACCTCCCTCTGATTGCCTTGAAGAATAACCACCATCTGGGCATTGCTGTTTTTTCTGTAGGTGATTGACGAAGGGAAATCGTTGTAAGGATTTTCAAAAGTCCATTCGTTTTCTGTGTGATGAGTCAAGGGGAAGTACAGAGTAGAATCCGCGTCGACTGGACGAACGGCGTAAAGCAAGACCCCTTTTTTGGTAAACAGTTCAATGTTTTCATAGACCATGGTATCGCCTTCTTCAATGGCGAAGCCTACCCCTTTCATACCTGTATTGGTAACTTCCCAAGTCTCCTGTGGGCGTCCTGCCATCTCCGCCCAGGTTCCTTCTAAAAAATAGAGGGTATCGACCTCCACTTCAGGTCGGCAGGAAAACAAAAGAAGAACGGAGGATGAAAGGAGGAATAGTTGCTTACGTATCATTTTATTGGATGTGATATTTGTATCAAAGATAGTTGCTCCCAACCAATTTTTTGCTCCCTTCTATTAGGTATTCCAGAAAAGAGTCAAATTATTTCTTCTCTTGTTTTTGGCGTAATTCATTGAAAATCAAGCCTCAGAACGTCTCAATTTCTTTTTGAGACGACTCAAAATCTATTTGAAACGCTTTGTGCTCCCTCAGTTTTCACCTTTGACCTCGAATCCATTAACAACCATTTAAACAACAGAATAATGAAAGCATTAAAAAACACATTACAGAACGCCCTTATGGGAACGGAAAATGGAAACGCCTTTGAGATTGCGTGGACCGTTTTTAGATTTTACATGGGAATTTCTATCGCCCTTGGAGCAGGTTTCGCCAAAGTTCCTACACCGGATTGGTTTGTAGAGCAAGTAGGAGAAATTGGTTTTACCTACCCTTCGCCGACCTTTTGGGCTCATATAGCCGTATGGGGAGAATTTGCCGGAGGCCTCTTGATTGCATTGGGACTTTTTACGCGATTGAGTGCCATGCAACTTGCCTTCCAATTCTTTGTGGTAAGTTTTGTATGGTATCAAAATCCTGAGTTTATGGGCATGTACTACCAGCAGCTTATTTTTTGGGCCTTTGTATTGATTGCGGTGCGGGGGGGAGGAAAGTACTCTGCGGATTATTGGCTACCTAAAATCATGTGGAAAAAGGTTTCTAAAGCAGTGGCTGTATTGGCTCTTTTGATAAGTACTCCTGCCATGGCATCGGACCCTATCAACGGCAACGGAAAAGTCAAAACCGAAACGAAAGTCGTAGATAAAATCACCAGAGTTCAAGTAGAGACCTATTGCAATGTCACCGTAAAATGTGGTGCTATGCCCAGGCTAGAGATCACCACGGACGAGAATATTTTTGAGTATCTAGAGGTAAAAGAGAGAGGTGGCACCTTGGTGATAGATGCTAACGGATGGATAGAGCCGACGCAGATCCACGTAACCTTATACACACCATACATTCACGAATTCTCAAACTCGGGGTGGGGGAACATTCGCATTGAAGATTTGCAGACAGAAGAACTGTATGTAGAAGGAAGGACCGGACATTTTGTGATGACGGGCGAGGTTGAAAAGCTAAAGCTCAAAGTGGGTACGGGTACGGTTAACGCCATTGCGCTTAGCGCGAAAGAAGTATTCATTGACTCGGACGGGCACGGCAATACGCAAGTTATGGCTTCAGAGTTTCTTGAGGTTACTGGGGGAACCGGTAACATTCGATATGAAGGAGAACCAACCATTGAGAATAGAAGCGAAAGTAAACGAATAAACATCCAGCACGTTTCCGTGAAAGTGGAGGAGCCCAAGATTGAATACGTTGAGTTTACCTTGGTAAACAACTCCAATCGCAAGAGAGATTTTTACATCTATGGACCTCCTGGAGCCAGCTTTAGTTACGGGTTTCCGATGAAGCCCGGCCAAGAGCGAACCAAGACAAAACCCGTGGGAACAGAAATCTATTTAGAAAATTGGTACGGCGGCAAGGGAAGTTTGGTCTTGACGATTACAAAAGACATGCAAGGGAAAACGCTATCTTTATTTCAAGATTAAGTCAAACAAGACCAAACTATGTCAATCTACACGACGCCTCTTCAATTTGGCTATTTTATGGCCTTGCTCTTTGCGGTTCTGTTTTGGATACGGGGCCGCAAAGAGGAGAGGTTGTCTGACAGCCTGATGGGTTTTGTCTTGCTCTTCTTGGCCTTAGACATTCAGGACTATACTTTCGGATTTGCAGGTATAAATGTTCTTTGGAATGAGTTGAATGGTTTTCCACGAGGGATTGCACTCTTGACGGGACCGAGCATCTACTTCTACTTAAAGTCTCAAACCAATTTTGATTTCAAGCTTCAGCGAAAGCACCTGATTCACCTCATTCCATATGCTACGGCTTTTACCGTTGAGTTTGTGGTTTTCGTTCAAGGACCCTTAGCGGTTCAACGATTTCAAGAATCGCAATTGGCTAGTATACTCAACGACGTGAATTTTACGGTAATGTGGGCTTCCTACATCTATTACTTCTACATGAGCATCTCTCTTTATCGTAGGTACAGGAAATGGATTAAGCACAATTACTCGGATGTTCCCATGGTAAGCCTTCACTGGTTCCGAAACTTTATCTATGTATTCATTGCAGGTTTGGCCTTTAAGCAAGCAATGACTATCGCTGATTCCTTCATGCAGTGGGAGTTCTATCAAGATTGGTGGTGGAACCTCGGTCTGGTGGCAATTATTGCCTACGTATCTATACAAGGTTATGCACAGCCGCAGATGGTCCCCATTCACTTTGATGACTCTGAAGTTGCGGGTTCGGAGGAGGAGAGCACCGAGCCCTCTTCCACAGATCCGCAATGGGATAAGGCTTTGAAGAAAGTTATGGAAGAAGAAAAGGCCTACCTAAACCCGGAGTTAACTCTATCGAGTTTAGCGAAGAAAGTAGAACTTTCGCCCTTGCAAACCTCTGAGGTTATCAATGGTGTACACGGCTCTAACTTTAATGAGTATGTAAATGGATTTCGGGTGGCGCATTTTAAAGAGGAGGTAGTTAAGCCAGAAAACAAGGCGCTTACTTTATTGGCTGTTGCGCTGGATTCTGGGTTTAATTCCAAGGCTACATTTAATCGAGTCTTTAAGAAATTCGAAGGGGTCTCTCCTAAGGAGTACGTAACCCAACATTCTTAAAAAATGAAGCCTCCCAAAATGGGAGGCTTCTGCGTTTACACTGTTTCCTTCACAAAAATTTATGGGAGGAGAACGGCATCAATAGCGTGCACGACACCATTGGTTCCTTGAATATCTACTTCTGTTACCATGGACATTCCACCGTTCATGTCGGTGATGCTTACACCATTGTTTACAGTAATCATAATGTTAGCACCGTTCACAGTAGGTACGTTTCCAGTGGGTACTTCGTCGCTGTTTACGTTACCAGAAACTACGTGGTAAGTCAATACATCAGCTACTCCGTCAGTACCCAAAGCACCTACTAGAGCGTTGAGGTCCGCCAATTGCAAGTCCATTAACAAGTCGCCGAAGGCATCGTTATCAGGAGCAAACAAAGTAAAAGGACCTTCAGAGTTGTCACTCAATAGTCCATCCAATCCACCATCAGCTACACCAAGCGCAGTTACTAAAGAACTGTAGTTCTCGTTGTAGCTCAAAAGGTCGTAAAGTGTTACCGGAAGGATTACTTTGTCAATTACGTGAATTACCCCGTTAGAAGCATCAATATCTACAGCGGTTACTGTGGCTCTGTCATTGATCATAACACCATTGCTAGTGTTCATGTAAAAGCTCAAGTTGTCCATAGAAGAGTTCATGGCTTGCGTGGTAACATAACCAGTGGCAACCATTGAGCTAGTAACTTCTTTTCCAAGAACGTGGTAAAGAACTACATTCTTAAGTCCATCTGTTCCGAGGGCCATTTCAACTTCGTCCAAGCTAGACATGTTAAGCTCAGTCAACAAATCCATAAATGCGGCATCGGTGGGGGCAAATACAGTAAGGTCTTGGTCTGCATCGGCAACTACTTCATCCAATCCGGTTCTAGTAAGGGCGTCAACTAGAATGGTAAAGTTTCCGTCGGCAATTGCGATTTCAGCAATGGTTTTTTGAGTGGCAGGAGTTCCGTTGTTTACGATGTCGTCATCCTCGTCGCAAGCAGTGAAACCAAAAGCTAGAGCCGCTACCATCATGAGCTTGGCTCCTCTTAAAGCAAAATTTTTCATCTTTTCTAAGATTTTAGTTTAGGGCAGATGATGCTTCCAAAAATTTTTTGAGTGGTCGGGGGGTTGGGTTGATCACTGAAAGAATTAGTGGTCACTTCATTGTCCATTTTGTTTAATTATTCGTCCAAAAGGTTAAACAAAGTTTAGACACCAAAGTTCATAGAAAATCAAAAATAATGTGATTATCTGAATTTTAAGATGCTGAAAAACAGGGCTGTTAAAAGTGAGTCTAAGGTAGCTTAAGCTCCATTACACGGGCGATTGTCACCGATCGGCTAATAATTTCTTGGGCGTTATTTCCCTTGAAATTTTTTACTACAGATTCGCGAAAAAGTTCCAACCAACGATCAAAGTGTCGTCTTTCAAAAGGGTGTTTTTTGTGCAAAATGAAGTGGGGTTTCATCGGATTTCCGGAATATCCATCACCACCAAAGAGGATTTGAAACCAAAAATTGACCACGCGATCTAGGTGATGTGGAAGGTCGTCGGGATGAATGTGTTCAAAGAAGTGTTTTACCTCCGAATCGACCAAGAGTTTATCGTAAAAGGACCTGACAATTAATTGCAGGTCCTCTCTTGTTTCGATATCTCTTAAATCTTCCAATGGGTAAAAGCTAATACTTAGTAAGCAAGAAGTTCTGCAAGGCGTTTCTCCACTTTATCCGCATTGGGAATCATAGTGGACTCCAAGGTGCTGTTCAATGGAATAGCTGGAGTGTTTACAGCTCCAATAACTTCTACGGGAGCATCCAAATCCTTAAAACACGCCTTTTGAATCATTCCGGCAATGGACTGAGCAAAGGTGTTTCCTTCGGGCTCTTCCGTTACTACCAAACACTTTCCAAGTTTAGAAACGGTTTTGTAAATGAGTTCTGTATCCAAGGGAACCAAAGTTCTCAAATCAATGATTTCAACTTGTCCCTTAAAAGCTTTGGCTGCTTTTTGAGACCAGTATACCCCCATTCCATAGGTAATGATGGCTGCTTTTTCTTCTACGGTATCTTCGTCAGCAGAAATTACAACGCGACCTTTTCCAAAAGGTAAAACATAGTCTTCATCGGGCTCTACCGTTTTGGCGCCTTCCGTTCCCTTGATTTTTGACCAATACAATCCCTTGTGCTCTAGCATGACACAGGGGTTGGGGTCGTAATAGGCAGCCTTCATCAATCCTTTTAAGTCCGCACCGGTACTTGGGTAGGCGATTTTTATTCCGCGGATATTGGTCAAAACGGACTCCACTGAACTCGAGTGGTAAGGACCTCCTGAACCATAGGCACCAATGGGTACACGGATTACTGAGCTCACAGGCCATTTTCCATTAGAAAGGTAATACGACCTAGAAACCTCCGTAAACAATTGGTTGAGACCTGGCCAGATGTAATCAGCAAACTGAACCTCTACAAAGGGCTTGAGTCCGGCAACAGACATTCCTACGGTAGAACCGATTATGAAGGCTTCTTGTATGGGAGTGTTGAAAACGCGCTCGTCTCCAAATTTTTGAGCGAGCGTTGCGGCTTCTCTAAAAACTCCTCCCAGTCGTCCTCCAACGTCTTGTCCGTAGAGAAGAGCCTCGGGATGCTTGGCCATAATTTCTTGAATGGCAAATAGCGCGGCGTCAACCATTACGGTTTTTTCTTTGCCCGCAGGCGCTCTTTCTCCTTTCTCTTCTGTAATGGGAGTGGGCGCAAATATGTGATCTGTAAGGTCCTCTGGCCTGGGATCTTCAGCTTTTAATGCATTTTCGTAATCAGATTGAACTTTGGCCGCAGCGGCTTTTTCAATCTCAACAATTTCCTCTTCGGTAACACCGATGAGCAAAAGGTCTTTTCTAAATCTTGGGTAAGGATCTCTAGCAGCCGCTTCTTTTAAATCGTCGCGGTACCATTCCTTTCTCACCCCTGAAGTGTGGTGTCCTAGAAGAGGCACTTTGGCGTGAACGAGGAAGGGGCGTCTTTCCTTGCGGATGGTGTCCAAAACCTCGTCAAGGGTTTCAAAGCAAGCCAAGAAATCCGCTCCGTCAATGGAACGAGTTTCAATTCCGTGAAAACCAGCGGCGTACTCTGCCGCATTTTGAGCGCGTGTCTCCTCTGCATTGGCAGAAATGTCCCAGCCGTTATCCTGAACTAAGTATAAAATGGGGAATTGCTTTAGCGCAGCCATTTGTAGCGCTTCTGCAACTTCACCTTCCGTCATGGCAGCATCTCCAATAGAACAAACCACTACGGGCTTATCACCATCTTCTGCCAAACCTTGTTGTTCTTTGTATTGAACGCCCATAGCAACACCTGTGGTAGGAATCGCTTGCATTCCCGTAGCAGAACTCTGATGAGGAATCTTGGGCATTCCTTCGCGGTTTAGGGAAGGGTGACTGTAGTAGGTACGTCCGCCAGAAAACGGATCGTCTCTTTTGGCAAGCAATTGCAGCATGAGTTCGTAAGGCTCCATTCCAATTCCCAACAAAATAGAATCGTCTCGGTAGTAAGGGCTTACGTAATCCACTTCTTTGAGTTGCATACCCAACGCAAGTTGGATGGCTTCATGTCCTCTGGAAGTCGCGTGAACGTACTTAGCCGTTACTTCTTTGTTCTCTTCATAGAGTTCTGCCATTGCCTTGGCAGTAGCCATTTTTGTAAAGGCTTCTATAAGAGTGGATTTGGAAACTTTTTTGTCCTTTGCTTTTGCGCTCATGTGACGTTTTTTGCTTTCGGCAAATATCGGAAAAAACCCTTTGTGGGTCTAATTTTCAGGAGGATTTAGAAATGTAGTGAAGCGGCCTCTCGATGTTTTCGAAACCTATAGACATTTAAAGTAGTCAAAGGGCTCCTTACAAGAGTTGCACTGATACTGAGCCTTACAAGCCGTGGAGCCAAACTGGCTGACTAAACGAGTGTCTTCACTTTTGCAAAGTGGGCACTTCACTTCAACCGGCTTTGCAAAGAGGGTACTCTTGTCAGAGGTGCCATCGACGGGAGGGGCAATTCCGTATTCCTCTAACTGTTTTCTAGCTTCGGCGGTAAGCCAGTCTGTAGTCCAAGGAGGGGAAAGAACCAATGTTACTTTGTGATTAGAAATGCCCTCTGCTTCCAGGGCTTGCTCCACTTCTCTTTGGATTACGTCCATGGCGGGACAACCCGAATAGGTTGGCGTGATGTCTACTTCAAGAATATCATCAGCCCATTCAACTCGTCTAACCACACCCATGTCCACAACAGTGAGCACTGGGATTTCGGGGTCTTTTACCCCTTTGAGAATTTCAAAAATAGATTCCGTGGTCTGCATTTCTAAACGTCTTTTACTCTATGTGAAAGCGATAAATCAGCTTAAAGTTAAGCAACATTCCGTCTCCAAAGTCAGTATTGAGTTGATCTCTGTCGTCGCCAAAGCGAAACGCTGAGAGTCCCCAAGTCATTCGATCCTGAATGTCATAGATTCTATAATTTCTACCTATGGAATATCCCACAAGGGTTTCTAGGACAACGGACTTTGTCAAGGCAAAACTCAAATAGGCATTGATTTCATTCGTGGCCTTGGTCAAATACTCCCCGTCGGGATTGTAGTTCTGATTGTGAAGATGGTAAGATCGAACCAAAGCCACAAATCGCGCCCCTCCTTTCATCCACGGTGTCAATTCATAATTGGCATCCATGTAGAGCGGAAACGTGATATTGGTCTCAAATTTCCGGTCCGGACTGGTGTAATAGAATCCAATTAATGGAACAAAGAAGGGGCCAAATAGTTCCGAATTGGCGTACAGTCCAAAGGAGTAGTTTTTGCGTTCGGAAAGCTTTCGCTTGAGGCGAACAAATCCTCCAAACTGGAAATCCTTAGAACCCAAAGGGCCATTAAAGTCAGAGGCTATTTTGGGTAGAAAAATATAGGTTCCCGTCCACTTATCAGAGTGCTTGACTTGGAGTCCCGCTTTTACCAAGGTGCTGTAAACAGAGGTAAGTCCCGTTTGTAATGGGTCGGTTTTGGCTTGAATTCCTTCGGCATAGCCACCCAACAACAACGTGTATTTGTCATTTAGGACTACGGGTAACAGTAAGTCCATGTTGTATTCTTGAACTCTGGTTCCGTTGGTGAGAGAATCAAATTGATTGACGGGGGTATTGTAATAACCTAGCTTGACGAGGTCAACGTATTGTTGTCCCCATCCCGATAAAAACGTCAGTAAAAAAAAGACTATAAAAATGTAGCGCATGGCGAATTTTGAGTTAGGGCTCTACCTAAGTTACAAAATTACCATTTGGCATCCGGATACGATTTGGGCAAATATTGTAGGTCGGAAAGAATATAGCCTAAATGCTCGGTGTGTTCTCCGTTGCGACCTCCGGATTGTCCCCAAGGATTCTCAGGAATTTCCAAAGTAGCCAGCTCAAAAACTTGCTTTACTTTTCTCATCCAATGATCCTTGAGACCTGCGGGATCCACACCATAACCCTTAGAAACGGCTTCAGCATCGAGTTCGTCAGATTCAAAGAGTTCGGGAGTCCACATCCATAAAAGGTCCAACGCCTCTTCCATTTTGGCTTTGGATTCTTCCGTTCCATCTCCTAAGCGAATTACCCACTCGGCAGTGTACTGAGCGTGGTAAGCCACTTCTTTGATGGCCTTTTCTGCAATGGCTGCGATGGTTTCGTCGTTGCTTTTTCTCAGACCTTCCAATAGGTAAAAGTGGTAGGTATCAAAGAAAAATTGTCTGAGTATGGTAACCCCCCAATGCCCGTTGGGCTGTTCTACCAATAGGTGGTTTTTGAATTCAGGAACATCGCGATGATAGGCGTATGTGTCCTCGTTTTTTTCGCCACCTTCTAGCTCAGCTGCGTACTGATAGTAACTTCGGGCCTGGCCGATGAGGTCCAATGAAATATTGGTCAAGGCAATATCTTGCTCTAGAACGGGACCGTGACCACACCATTCGGCAAGTCTTTGGCCCAAGATAAGAGCGTCATCCGCCCAGCGAAGTATGGAAGTAACTTTAGAATCCATCAAAAATTGAATTACATATGTCCGACTTCGTCGGGGATTTCATAAAAAGTAGGGTGTCTGTAAACCTTGTCGTCAGAAGGAGTGAATAATGGCTCCTTCTCGTCAGGGCTAGAAGCTGTGATCTCGTCACTGGGAACGACCCAAATGCTAACGCCTTCCGAACGTCTTGTGTAGACGTCTCTTGCGTTTTTGATGGCCATTTCTGCGTCGGGAGCGTGAAGGCTACCCACGTGTTTGTGGCTCAATCCGTTTTTACTTCTAATAAAGACTTCCCAAATTTTCCAGTTGTCTTTTTCCATTGAATAGGGGGTTTATGATCTGTTGCAGGGATTAGGCTGCAGTAGTAGATTTCTTTTTGTCGGCTTGTTTTTGAGCGTATGCATTGGCAGCTTCTCTTACCCATGCACCTTCTGCGTGCGCTTTTTGGCGCGCAGTCAAACGCTGCTTGTTGCAAGGTCCGTTTCCTTTAATTACGTTGAAGAATTCTTCCCAATTGATGTCACCAAAGTCATAGTGACCTCTTTCCTCATTCCACTTTAAATCGGGATCGGGAATGGTCAAACCAATAAATTCTGCTTGAGGAACGGTTTTATCGATAAATTCTTGTCGAAGTTCGTCGTTAGATTTTCTCTTGATTTTCCACTTCATAGATTGAGCGGAGTTTGGTGAATTGGCATCGGTTGGACCAAACATCATAAGCGATGGCCACCACCAGCGGTTCAATGCATCCTGTGCCATTTTCTTTTGGTCAGCTGTCCCCTTGGCCAAGTGCATCATGATTTCATACCCTTGTCTTTGGTGGAAGGACTCTTCCTTACAAATCTTAACCATAGCTCTGGAGTAGGGACCGTAAGAGGTTCTACACAACATCACCTGATTTTGAATGGCAGCTCCGTCTACCAACCAGCCAATGGCACCCATGTCGGCCCAAGAGGCGGTGGGGTAGTTGAAGATAGAGGAATATTTAGCCTTTCCAGTCAACAAGTCGTTCACCATGTCTTGTCTATCAGCGCCCAGTGTTTCGGCAGCGGAGTATAGGTACAATCCATGTCCCGCTTCGTCTTGTACTTTGGCTAGTAGTATGAGTTTAGAGCGCAAGCTGGGCGCTCGGGTGATCCAGTTGGCTTCGGGCAACATACCGACAACCTCGCTGTGTGCGTGTTGTGATATTTGACGAATCAATGTCTTTCTGTACGCTTCAGGCATCCAGTCTTTGGGTTCGATTTTATTCTCGCCGTCTACGTAGGCCTGGAATCTCTCTTCTAATGATGTCGTTTCTCCCATGGTAAATTGATTACTTAGAATATTACAAATGTATAAAATCAACACCTTCAAAAACCTTCCGCAATCTCAAATTGTTCTATCGACCAAAGTCTTACATTTGTGGCAATCAAAAAATGAGATAACTCATGCTAAAGTTTTTTGCAAGAAAGAAAACCCAAAAGGAATCTTTAATGGCCGAAGAAGGTCACAGAAAGAGTGCGCATTTTCACGCGCTAAAGATTTCTGATATACGCAAAGAAACAAAGGATACCGTTTCCGTTGCCTTTGAGCTCCCTGCGGAACGCGAAGCAGAATATACCTTTGAGCCCGGTCAATATCTTACTCTGAAAACCGAAATCAACGGCGAAGAGGTAAGAAGGTCTTACTCTATTTGTTCATCTCCATTGGATGGGGAATTGAGAGTAGCCATCAAGCAAGTTGAGAACGGAGTGTTTTCTACGTACGCAAATAATGATCTCAAAGTGGGCGACAGGATGGATGTAATGACCCCCATGGGGAACTTTACAGCTCCTATCAAGGAAGGTCAAACCAAAAAATATGTGGCCTTTGTAGCGGGTTCGGGGATTACTCCCGTGATGAGTTTGGTAAAAAGCGTATTGGAAGTAGAAGCGGACAGTACATTTGTTCTTTTCTATGGAAACCAAACGGGAAAGACCATCATCTTTAAGGAAGAGTTAGAAGACCTAAAAGACAAATACTTAAACCGTTTAGAAGTTCACCACGTATTGTCTCGTGAGGACCAAGGAACGGATTACTTGAAGGGAAGAATTGATGCTGACAAAGTGAAAATTTTTGCAGAAAAGTTTTTTGAGGCCAAAGAAGTAAACCACTTCTTCTTGTGTGGACCTGAAGGAATGATCAATGCAGCAAAAGATACCCTCGGTGATATGGGTGTGGACTCTCACAACATCCACTTCGAGCTGTTTACCCCAGCGACTCCAAAGGCGAAAGTTGAAAAGACAAAAACGGATAACAAGACGGCTGAGGTGCTCAGCCAGGTTACGGTTGTTTTGGATGGTGAGGAGACTCATTTTGAAATTTCATCTAAGGGAAAAACTGTTTTGGATGCCGCATTGGATGCCGGTGCAGATGTTCCCTATGCATGTAAAGGTGCTGTTTGTTGTACTTGTAGAGCTAAGGTTTTGGAAGGAACCGCAGACATGGAAATGAACTATGCCTTGGTTGATGAGGAAGTAGAAGAAGGTTATGTTTTGACTTGTCAAACCCACCCAACCTCAGAGAAACTCGTTGTGAGTTTTGATGAGTAGAATTCGAAGTAAATCATTGATGCATACGAGGGAGGGGTCCAAAAAGGGCTCCTCCCTTTTTCTTTTGATTTGTTAGTAGGACGTTTCAACTAAAAAACCCGAAAGCTCATCCATTGGTAGAAATTGGAGGTCAGAAAATCCCCGCATTGTTCAAATTTGTGTTGCAAGCAAAAACACACATTTTTAATGTCTATCTCTACCAAAGATGTGGAGACCACCTCTCCAAACCTTTCGTCTGATAGAAACCACCAGGGGTTCCAATCTCATGTTTCTGTGGAGATGACCACCTTTGTGGGTGACGTCATGGACGAAACCATTGTACAAAATCTGGATAAAACTTCTGACGGCATTCAAGAAACTCCCTCCTCTTCTAGGACGCATTCTTCTTTTCGGTTTCCGAGATTTGAAAGTGCGGTTCGACAATATCACATTGAGTCTAACCTACACGTGGCAGTTGACGAAAACGGCTGGTTGAGTTTTGATGAGCATCAAATTGTGGAAGGGTCCGTTTTAGAAATCATTGATTATCGCGAGACATGTGTTCTCTTTGCAAAGGATTTGAAGGATACTCAAGTATCTACCAATCACCTTCCCCAGGGAGTTTACAAAGTGGCGGTCACCTCCAATGCTTCCAAACTTTCATCTAAAGTCATTTTAAAGTAACCTGTATGAAAAAGGCAGTACTTCACGTTGGGTTTGTTTTTATGGGTTCCTATGCTTGGGGTCAACCAGGAAACCCAGATACTCCTGTTACTTTGGATGCAGTAATTACGGTTCTCATCGCTGCGGGAGCTGCCTATGGAGCAAAGAAATTGTACAAAAAATAAGTGTAGAGGATTTTTATTTTCGGGTCATGTAATGATGCGGAAGACCATCTTCTAAAAACTCTTCACTGGTAACCTCAAAGCCAAGATTTTGATAAAACTCCAGTAAATACGTCTGCGCCATGATTTTAATTGTCGTGGCGTTTTTGTTTTCTAGGTATTCTATGGACCGGTTCATGATTTCTATGCCCAAACCTTTTCCTCTATGGGATTGTGCGGTGATCACGCGTCCAATGCAGGCTTCTTTATAGATAAATCCAGGCATTGCCAAACGAGAGTACGCCGCCAGTTGCTCACCGTCCCAAGCCATTTGGTGAATGGCGTTTTGATCATAATTATCTAGATCTTGATAAGGGCAATTTTGTTCTACAGAGAAGACTTCTATCCTCAATCGTATGATTTTGTAGAGTTCTTCTTTACTGAGTTCGTCAAAGGTTTTAATGGACCAATTCACTAGCCAATTCTTTAATTTCGAATCATTTCTCTTTATACGCAGCAAGTTACTACCTTTACAATGTAGTTAAATTGTCCATTGACACCTTCTAAATAGTAGAAAGAGCGCATGAAGTCACTGATAGAAAATTTTCCAAACCACCTTTCTGAAGCCCTTGAAATCGTAAAAAATACGGAGTGGAATGCTCCCGCGCAGCCCATTGAAAATGTCCTAATCACCGGATTGGGGGGATCGGGAATTGGAGGAACCATTGTTTCGGAATTGTGTAAGGCAACGGGCCAATGGCCAATCTCTATCAACAAGGATTACAACTTGCCTCATTGGGTTTCTGAGAAGACTTTGGTCATTGCCTGTTCGTATTCTGGAAATACAGAAGAGACCCTTTCCGCATTGGATCAAGCACACAAAGCGGGCGCACGAATTGCTGGTTTGACTTCAGGAGGCAAACTGGGTGCATGGTGTAAAGAAAACGGAATAAATCACTTGGTGGTTCCCGGTGGCAATCCCCCAAGATCCATGCTAGGATACAGTTTTGTTTGCTTGTTTGGAATTCTTCATAACGAAGGATTGACGACCCCAGATTATACTTCAGAAATCAATTCTGCGATTTCTTTGTTGCAAAGTGAAAGCGAGAACATTCATCGCGAGGCCCAGGCCATGGCAAAAGCATCTGCCCATAAAACGGTTTGTGTTTATGCCAATGAAGGAATGGGCGGGGTGGCTACTCGTTGGAGACAACAGCTCAATGAGAATTCTAAAATGGTTGGATGGGACGCTGCCATTCCTGAAATGAACCACAACGAACTCGTTGGATGGGCCGGAGGAAGTAACGACATTGCTGTTTACTTTTTAGATTCTCCAGGAGATTTTTCTAGAAATACCAAGAGAATGGAGCTGTCTAAAGAGATAGTGGGAAGATATACGGATTGCATCTTTTCCATTTCGGCCAAGGGAAACACTCCTATTGAATGGGCATTGTACCTCATTAACTATGGTGATTGGCTTTCGTTTTACTTACATGAAATCCACGGGGTAGACATTATGGACATCAAAGTCATTGATTACCTCAAAGGAGAATTGGAAAAATTTTAATGAGAATACTTACCCTATTGCTGATCGCTCTTCCCTTTTTGGGGAAAGCGCAATTGGATTCTGCTCAATGGATGGTGGGTGGATCGGCCACCGGAAATGTAACCAACATAGCCGATGCCTATGCGTACACGTTTTCCATTGAACCTCAGGTTGGATATTTTGTGGCACCTAACCACATTTTAGGACTTCAAGGCTCCATTGGATTCGCCTCTCAAGGGAATTCTTACTCCGGGGTAGGCTTCTATCGCGGACTCTATTTTGTGCAACCTTCTTTGGCTTTGATGGGACAGGTAGAATTGGGATATTTGTACCGGGAAACGGTTTCTGTTTTTGACGGGGCCATTACTTCCTTTCAAGGAGTGAAATTTGGTGCCAAGGCGGGAATTAGTTCCTTCTTAGCAGCCAATGTATCTCTGGACACCTTTTTGTTTTACGATGGCAATAACAGCTATGCCATCAGTCCCAAATCAGGGGAGAGTCCTCCCACCTTGGAACAAAATTTTGGATTGGGTGTTGGGTTTCAAATTTACTTGTGATGAGCGTAGAAGTAGGGTTTAAGGATTTAGGTGAGATTGAATACAAGGAGGCGTGGGATTATCAAGAAGAACTCTTTTCGACCACAGTACAAACCAAATTTGACAATCGAAAAAAACCAGAGGAGGAGCGGGAACCCACACTAGACACACTGCTTTTTTGCACGCACCCTCATGTCTATACACTTGGAAAATCAGGTTCTATTGATCACCTTTTGATCGATGAACAAAAGATGAAGGAGGAATCCGTTACCTTTTTTAAAACCAATAGAGGTGGAGACATCACATATCACGGTCCTGGACAAATTGTAGGGTACCCCATATTCGATTTGGATCACTTCTTCCCCGATATACACAAGTACTTGAGGTATTTGGAGGAAGCGATTATTCTAACCATGGCAGAATACGGTTTAAAGGGAGATCGATCTCCTGGAGAAACAGGGGTATGGCTAGATGTAGGTAAACCTACAGCCAGAAAAATCTGTGCAATGGGCGTGCGCGCTTCCCGCTGGGTAACCATGCACGGTTTTGCATTTAATGTGAACGCAGACCTCAAATATTTTGGCTACATTGTTCCGTGCGGAATTAGCGATAAGGCCGTGACCTCTATGGATATTGAGTTGGGACGTACTTTGGACATGGAGGAAGTAAAAACAAAACTCAAGGGCCACCTAGCTGACGTTTTTGATTTGGTTTACAAAGAGTTGTAAACCATTGGAGCGTTATGTTGGTTAGCCTAAGAGAAAATCTAACCACAATCTACACATAACGCCGATGAAGAAGCTTCTAAAATTTTTAGTGTATATCGTTGCGGTAATTGCCCTTTTTTCGCTGGGCCTTCAGCTTACGGGAAATGGATATCTAATCAAAGGTATCTGGGCCACCTATTTGCATGGCCACAATACCGCGTCCATTGATGACATGAAGTTTTTCGACTTGGGGGAGGTCAAGGCGACTCACCCTCAACCGTGGGAGCAGCACCCCAGTTATAATGAAGCGCTTCTCCCAGAAGAGATGAGAATATCTCTTAACACATCAGAATCCGTTGCCTTTGTTGCCATTAAGGAGGGGAAAGTTCTCTATGAAGAATATTGGGACAACTATAGCTCAGAGAGCCACAGCAACAGTTTTTCCATGGCCAAATCCATTACTAGCATTTTGGGTCAACTGGCCATTCAGAAGGGATATATCCCTTCTTGGGATGAGCCGGTAATCAATTACCTACCAGAGCTCAAGGGAGAATTTTCTGGACAGGTGACCTTGAGGCATTTGACTACAATGACTGCCGACCTAACATGGGAAGAAAAATACAAAAGCCCCTTCGCCATAACAGCAAAGACCTATTTTGGTGAAGACATTAAACAGGTGCTGTATGAAAATGTGCCTGCAGAAAGAAAGCCTGGGGTCAAATATATTTATCAAAGCGGAGCCACTGAGTACCTTGGTATGGCCATTGAAAAGGCCGTTGGAATGCCCATTTACCAATTTGCTTCTGAGGAGCTTTGGGGACCACTAGGCGCAGAAGAAGATGCGTATTGGCACCTTGATCACGTAGATGGAATGGCCTTGACCTTTTGCTGTTTTAATTCCAATGCCATGGACTTTGCAAGACTGGGACAACTCATGCTCAATCACGGTGAGTGGAATGGAGAACATCTTTTGGACAGTGCATACACAGGACTAGCACAACAGCCCTACCGCTCGGATTATTATGGACACAGTTTTTGGTTAGATCACGAAGGCGGCGAAGGAGTTTATTACTTTAGGGGTGTTCTTGGCCAGTACATCATAGTATTTCCCGAAAGGGACTTAGTGGTCGTAAGGTTGGGTAAAAAGAGAGTGTACGATCCCAATTCCCCACACCCTAAGGACTTCAGAGCCATTGTAAATGGCGTTAAAGAACTAAACTGGTAAATCAACAACCCTAAAAGAGTTTACAGATGTCTCTACTCATTTCTATCGCATACATCATAATGATTGTCCTTTCCCTTGTGGGAATTTGGAAAGTCTATGAAAAGGCCGGCCAGCCTGGTTGGCACAGTATCATACCGTTTTTGAATGTATTCACCTGGCTCAAAATCATAAAGAAGCCGTATTGGTGGTTCTTCCTTTTGCTAATACCATTGGTTAACTTGGTCATCGTGTTCATTCTGGGAATTGAGCTGGCCAAGGCCTTTGGAAAGGGAACCCTTTTCGGGGTAGGCTTGGTTCTTTTGCCGATAGTCTTCTACCCCATTTTGGGATTTGGCGAGGATACCTACCAATATGCTAAAACCCCAATTTGGGGTGAGGACGAAACCCTGGATGCCGAGATTGTGGACTAACCCTTTCCGCAGACTCATAGCGGAATAATCCGCCCTAAACCACCCTAAAAAAGAAGCGACATGTTGCACCAACTCAACCTGTCTAAGATTTTGTTCTTGGACATAGAAACCGTACCCGCGGTCCCACGCTACGAGGACCTTTCCGAAGATTGGAAGGAACTTTGGGACGCTAAGACCCAATGGCAAAGAGGAGAGGAATCAGCGGGAGAATTCTACCCAAAGAGAGCGGGAATTTTAGCTGAATTCGGTAAAGTAGTATGTATTTCTGCGGGATACTTTTCGGGGCCCGAGGGCTCGCAAGAATTTTCTATTACTTCGTTTTTTGGTGAGGATGAAAAGAAGATACTCTACGATTTCAAATCATTTATCGATTCCTATTTCAATAAACCAGGAGTTCTCCTTTGCGCGCACAACGGAAAGGAGTTTGACTTCCCCTACCTATCGAGAAGAATGGTAGTCAATCGCTTGGTGCTGCCCAAGCCATTGGACACACCTGGCTTAAAGCCCTGGGAAATCAGTCACCTCGACACCCTTGAGTTATGGAAGTTTGGGGACAGGAAAAATTTCACCTCCTTGGCTCTTCTCACCAAGCTCTTGGATATACCAAGTCCCAAAAAGGACATGGATGGATCTAAGGTGGCCGAAGTGTTTTATACAGAAAAGAACTATCAGAAAATTGCAGATTACTGTCAAAGAGATACCTTAGCAGTAGCCCAGTTGCTGTTGCGATATATGAATCAGCCTCTTATTCGTGAGAATGAGGTAATTTATAAGTAAAGACTTTGAGTCAAAGAGTCCTTTCAGTCCACGATCTTTCGGTGAGCTTTTCCGGTGCGCCCAAGCCCGTTATTAGAAATATTTCTTTTGAAGTTTTCGCCGGAAAGACCACGGCATTAGTAGGAGAGTCGGGAAGTGGAAAATCACTGACCTCTTTGGCTATTATGGGACTCTTACCTCCCAATGGAACCATTGAAACAGGAGAGATTCAATTGTTTGAAGGCGACCAAAAAACACCGTTGCACACATTATCAGAAAGAGAATTGCAAATGCTCCGGGGCAGGCGGATGGGAATGATTTTCCAAGAGCCTATGACGGCGCTGAATCCCTCTTCAACCTGCGGAGCACAGGTTTCAGAAGTCTTAGAACAGCACAGTAAACTCAGCAAAAAAGAATGTGAGAAAAGGGTTCTTGAAGTTTTTGAAAAAGTCAAGTTGCCCAACCCTCACCAAGCCTTTGAAAAGTATCCGCATGAGCTTTCTGGAGGACAGAGACAGCGCGTTGTAATTGCCATGGCTATAATTTGTAAGCCCTTGTTGTTGATAGCCGACGAACCTACAACCGCACTCGACGTAACGGTTCAAAAAGAGATTTTGAATTTGCTACGGGAACTTCAAGAATCCGAAGGAATGGGGATGATTTTCATTACCCACGACCTGGGTGTAGTTTCTGAAATAGCGGATGACGTAGTGGTTCTCTTTAGAGGAGATATTGTCGAAAGAGGCTCTATTCAACAAATTTTAAAAAGTCCAAAGGAGCCCTATACAAAGGGGTTGATAGCCAGTAGGCCACCTGATTCGGGTAAGCCCATGCGATTGCCTACTGTTTCTGATTTCTTGGAGGGCAACCCACCTTCTGGAGAGAGTGCCATCCCCTTTACTATAGACCCAGCAGAAATGCCTCTTTTGGAGGTTTCTGAAATAGGGGTTCGCTATCGCATTTCTGGGGGATACAACCCACAGTTTTTTGAGGCCGTCAAGGGAGTTTCCCTTCAGGTTTTCAAGGGGCAAACCGTTGGATTGGTGGGGGAATCCGGATGCGGAAAATCTACTTTGGGAAGAGCTATTATTGGATTGACTTCGCCCTTCAAGGGACAGATTAAGTTTAGAGGGCGCGACATCCTCTCGCTTTCCAAAAGTGAAAAACAGGATTTGACGACTTCGATTCAGCTTATTTTCCAAGATCCTTTTAGTTCTTTAAACCCAAAGCGAACGATTGGACAAACCCTGTTGGAACCTATGGTGGTTCACCGGATGTATGACCACAAAAAGCGATTGGATAGAGTCTCTTATCTGTTGGAGAGAGTGGGTTTGTCACCTCATGACATTTCCAAATACCCACATGAATTTAGTGGAGGGCAACGACAGAGAATTGGAATTGCCCGCGCCCTGACCTTAGAACCCGAGCTCATTATATGTGATGAATCGGTTTCCGCTCTGGACGTAAGTGTTCAGGCTCAAGTCATCAACCTACTGAACGATTTAAAGCAGGAGTTTGGATTTTCCTATATCTTTATATCTCATGACCTAAGTGTGGTGAGGTATATGAGTGATCAAATTGCGGTTATGCAATCGGGAAAAATTGTTGAGGACGGTGAATCAGATCGTGTTTACCATCACCCAAGAGAAGAGTACACAAAAAAATTAATCAATAGCATTCCCAAGTATGGATTCTAAGATTTTATTTATTGATGTTCTGACTTATCTCTTTGCAGCGGTAGTATTTTTTATGCTTCCTGCTTTTGCTCTCTGGGACATGTTTAAGAAAAGGGAAAGTCCAACCCGCAGTATGTACTATGGGTTTGTATTATTTTGATGGTGCCCATGTTTGTTTCTGTCAGTTACTTTTTCTTCGGAAGAAGCGAATAATCCTCAATTAGCCCATGCCACCATTACCCTTAGATAGTGCACTGCTCCTCGCCTTAGGCCTCATCTTATTGACGATTGGGGTGATAAACAGGCAAAAATCTTCAGCGTTAATCTATGTCTTTTTTGGGGCGCTAGCCTTCAGATTGTCCTCTGCGTTGATGAGTGACTTTCTCAATATTTGGGATGAGCAATTTCACGCATTGGTTGCCAAAAACATGGCTTCCACCCCCTTGATGCCTAGACTCTATCCCCAGCCTCTTATTCCCTATATATATGAGGATTGGTCTACTAACTACATTTGGTTGCACAAGCAACCCTATTTTTTGTGGCAGATGGCATTGTCCATAAAGGTCTTTGGACCCACGACCCTAGCGGCTAGAATTCCATCCATTTTGATGTCCTCAGCCATGGTGTTTTTTATTTCAGACATCGGTAAAAAGCTTGGATCTAAAGAGGCCGGATTTATCGGTGCTGTGGCTTGGAGTTTATCCTTTTTCTCCATTTTACTTCCCTCGGGTTTGATACACACGGACCACAACGACGTAGCTTTTTTATTCTTAGTGACAGGTAGTATTTGGAGTTGGCTACGCTACGAGGACAAACCCAGTTATAAACGCGCCCTTTGGGTTGGGGTCTGGGTTGGCTTGGCCATCCTGACCAAGTGGTTGGTCGGGTTAGGAGCCTTTTTGGTTTGGGGCATTTACCTACTCATAAAGAAAGAGTGGAAACTTTCTCCTTGGGTTCATATGTTCACCTCACTTTTAGTCGTGATTGCTATTGTCGCTCCATGGAACTTATACGTCTTCAAGGCATTTCCTGTGGAAGCGGCCATAGAAATGAAAATGAATGCGACGCATTTTACGGAAGCTGTGGAGGCTCATTCGGGTCCATGGTATTTTCACCTTAGACAATTGGGTCCTATTTACGGATGGCTTTTATTGCCCTTTGCATTGTGGGGAATTGTATTTGGAATGAGAAGAAATCCGAAGTCATTAGCTCTGCTTGCATGGGTGCTTTTTATGCATGTTTTCTTTGGAGTCGCGGCTACAAAGATGGTGGCCTTTACCTATCCCATCGCCGCCTTGGTCTTTGTTGCCATTGGTTGGGGGATTTGGGATATATATCAAAAGCTTCATGGAGAAGGAATGGGATTCATCCCTCCCCGGTTTGAATTGTCGGAAAGGAATTGGAAAATTCTTTCTACAGCTGGATTTTTGATTTTGGGAATAGTCGTTCTAAACCCACTAAAAATTGCCAAATCCAATAGCCTTCACAATGACTTTAGAAAGGAGCGATATTCCATAGCTCAGATGGCCATGTCGCTTCAGGATGCTGGTAAGGCTAGCAATACCATCGTCATAGAATTGCCCGACAATACCCATCCGCTTTTGATGTACTACTCAGATGCCATCGGCTATGATTTCCGACCCAATCCGAGAGACATGAAAACGCTGAAAGAGACGGGGAAGAGAATTTTGCGATATGATTCAGAGTTTAAAACATTAGTCCCGGAAATCTAGGGGAGTGTCGGAACGTACAGGCGAAAGGACGTTTCCCCAACATGAGACGCGGAGGAAATAGCTGTGTAATTTCTTTGGTATTTCTCAATTTCATCTTCAAGTTTGAGTCGAGGTGATTCAAATACCAAAAGAGTATCCGAATTCAAAACAGCTTCCTTCTCCCAAGAGTTTCTAATGGCCCAGTTCTCATCGGCAATGGCTAATGGCTGTCCATCAGCGTAAGCGGAATACAGATATGCGGTCCAATAGTCACCTATAGCAGGCAAAGAATATTGATTGGCCACTTGAATCACTTCTGCTGTTTTGGGCATAAATGAAGCCGGTCGCTCACTTGCCAACCTACCCTTTACATTGCCAATGGCCAATAGTAAACCGGACGCCAGAGCCAAGCTGCCTAAGACTTTTGGAGTTGTATTCTGTGTTGTTTTTTCCGTGTTTTTTTGAAGGGAGAAGATTCGTATTACCGTTATGATTACCAATAGAGAAAAGGGAAAGGCAAAGTATCGAAGTCCGTTTACATAAACCCAATGAGACGTCAATAGAAAAGCAATCACCAAGCCCAAGGATAGATAGAGAACTGCAAAAGATTTGGGCGGGCGCTTAATGAGCATGAACATAAAGAGGATCAATAAAAACCAAACGCCTATTGTCTCAAAGGGGTGATGGTTAAAGTTTGTTAAATATCCACTGTAAAAGCGAGACAACCCTTCAAATAAAGAAACCCATTCTTCTATTGGACCAATGATTTGCTCATATCCTTTAGCTCTTGGCAGTTGGTTCTTTAGGACCAATAGCAATAGACCTCCAAAGATTCCAGCAGAAAAGGCTTTCCAGGATTGTTTTATCCAAGCAATAAGTTGACTGAATCGGTGGTGTTTCCAGCCCACATAGACCACCATAGGAAGAATGTATACAATGGATAAATCAGAAACGTACAAGGACACCCATGCCGTTGCAGTGAATTGCCAAGCAATGGCGCTAGACCATTCTTCAGATCGCAATAGTAATCTGTAAAGAATGGAGAAAAATAAGATTTGGGGGATATAGGGTTGGCCCGTGGAAATCAAAAAATTCCAACCATTTAGCGGAAGAAATAAGAACAGAGCGATCGCGACTTTACCCATCCCAGGAAGTTCATACGAGAAGTTCTTGTAAGAAAACCAAATCAGTGCGGTTTGAATGAAGGACACTACCCAAAGGGGACTTAAACCCAGTGAAACAAAAGGATGAGCAAGAAGGGGTACCACACTTCCCAGTCGGTTTTGACCCCAGTAGTACAGACCTTCAGGAAAGTAAAATCGCTTACTCATTAGAATGTGCATGGCTCCGTCAGAGTCAAATATTGGAGAAAGCGCAGGCTGAAAAAACACAAAGTGTACCCCAACGATTAGGGCCAAACAGACGAAGACGCCGTAGGAGGTCTTATGTTTATTTCCTAGTACCATGTGGGCTCTAATACCGTTAGGTGATAACTGTGAACGACCACCGAGTCTATATTGTGTCCTCTAAAAAAGATTCGTGTGTAATCTCTGGGTGCTTTTAGGATAGGAGTAAAATACTCAATAGACATAGAAAGGGTGTCTGATGGGTTTTCTGACAACTCGACGGGGTAGTCCTTTATGCGGGTGGCCTTGTCATCGTGTTTTGTTTGGTTTACAAAGAGCAACTTGGATTCTTGGCCCTCTTTGGGATATACCGAAAAAGAAATGTCCGAAAGCCACCAAGTGTGCTCACCCAAACTTACATCCGCCATGGGAAGAACTGCTAAATAGTCGTCCGATCCCCATTCTTTCACTGGAACCGTCTGAGGAGTAAAGGTGGAGTCCAATGCAGTAGCATAGGGTTTGCTCCGGTCTAGTTTTGCGTTGGGATGCCTGGCCATTCCCATGTACAAGCGTTCTTCTGGACCCACCTCAGACTTTGCAAATATTGCCCAATAATAGGCCCTAGTCATATTGGTGTCCGAAATAATTCCATTATTGATCTGCCAACTTTGGAAGACGTTAAGCCATGTAAAAAACAAGAGAATAACTACAGCAATTACCCTAGTCAAGAGTTTCTTTGAAAATACCCATTGGAGAAAAAAGAGAATGGGAATGAGGTAAATTCCATACGCATCAACAAAGGCTCTGTGTCCAAAACTTCCGCCGTACCACCAGGTGTTCCAACTGGAGATGAGGTATAAGTTTCCAAACCAAAAAAGGGTCATAGGGAAGCCAAGTTTTCTGTTTTTCTTCCAGGTAAACCAAAGTCCCACCAGTCCTAATGCCATAAAGGGCGTGTATATCCACCAGCCTTTGCGATAGGAAAAGAGGACCTCGAGAGTATACGGGGTAGCGAAATCAAATCCGTCGTTGGGATAAGAGTAAAAAACGGGTTGTCCTGTGGTAAATATCCAATAAACCATTTGAGGCAATCCAATCAGGAAGGCAATCCCTGCCACCCACAGGGCGTCTTTTTTATTGGGTCCAAACCACTGTTTTAGGTTGTTCCATAGATCCTTCCAAGATGCGCAGCCCCAAGAAGCGAGAAGGAGCAATAAAACTATGGCACTGGGCCTTGCCAACAGAGCCAACCCCAAAGAAACAGCAATGGCAGTTAGGTGCTTTCTCTCTTTTGCTTCATACCATCTGATTACTGACCAGAGAAACCAAGCGTACAATGTAAATTGATAGGTATGTGGAGACAGGGGTGCGTTTGTAGAAATCTGGAAGAAATTGGTACAGGCAAAAAGCAGAATAATGCCCCAAGCAGCCCAAGAATCAGAAAAAAAGCGAAGGAGAATTTTACGGGTAAGTGTCAAGCCCCAGATGACAAATCCATAGGACCAAAACGTTACACCCAGCTGATAGGGCAAAGACATTCCGTCCATGGGGTATCCTGTAATGGCTGCTCCCAAATGGCCAATTACAAAACCCGGAAGGTAGAGCAAGGCCATACCCATGGAATATTTGATCAAGTGTGTGCCGGGTTTTGCCGTCCAAATTTGGTATAGCGTTGAGCTGGGCTGATAGGTTTCGTAAAGATCGGTAAGCCAGCTCATATCTGTGATGAGTGGGTCTCCGTAAATAAAGGTTGCGGGTAAATAGAGGTAGTACCCAAAGACATCCCAAGACAGCCTGTCCACGTAGAGATCAGTGGTCCACTCCGTCATAAAAGGTTTTCCGCACAAGAGAAAGAGAACGCCAAGAAGTAGCGCCCAAAAACTGTAGGAAGAAAAGTTTGGGTTAGGAAGCCTAGAAAAATGTCGGTTGGCCCCGGGCATTACAGCTTCATTTCAGGCACGTCTCCCGGTATGTGAAGTCTGCCTTCTGTGGACGCTTGGATTTGTTCTACACTTACCCCTGGAGCTCTTTCCAGAAGGACAAAGCCGCTGCCGTCAGCCGCTACTTCCATTACGGCAAGATCCGTTACAATTTTCTTCACACATTTAACGCCAGTTATGGGTAGCGTGCAGTGGGCCAATAATTTACTTTGACCGGCTCGGTTTGTGTGTTGCATGGCAACGATAATGTTTTCGGCGGAAGCCACAAGGTCCATGGCCCCTCCCATACCTTTTACCATTTTACCGGGAATTTTCCAGTTGGCAATATCTCCCGTGTCCGAAACTTCCATGGCACCAAGAACCGTCAACTGAACGTGCTGCCCTCTGATCATGGCAAATGAGGTGGCAGAATCAAAAAAGGAAGCTCCATCCAAGTAGGTAATGGTTTGCTTTCCGGCGTTTATTAGGTCAGCATCTTCTTCGCCTTCAAACGGAAAGGGTCCCATCCCCAAAATTCCATTTTCGCTTTGGAATTCCACATTGATTCCCTCCGGAATGAAGTTGGCCACCAAGGTGGGAATCCCAATTCCAAGGTTTACAAACCAACCGTCTTTTAATTCTTGCGCGATGCGTTGTGCGATGCCGTTTTTATCTAATGCCATGGGGTAAATGTACTACTTAAAAATCGTTTTGTGCTATCATTTGGGGTGGTTAAAAACTTCCCATTGGTATTCTGTATTCTGAAGAGAAATCCTCCCCGCATTGTGAAAGAAGAAATCTACAGTCACATGTGTGGAGTCCAATAAAAAGGGGTAAGACAAGATAGATTCCTGAACGTTGCCCTTGGTAGGGAAAATGGGAAGGGACTCAAAGGTTTGGGTGCCGTCTGCACTGTGTTTTTGAACGGCGAAGTATATGGGTTGTTTTGAGGCCGTTTCCCAGTGATAATTTACAATGATCTTATGCCAACCATCCTCAGAGGAATCTCTATTCCAAGAGTAAATGGGCAAGTATTCTCGAGTGGTTTCATTCCATGTCACTGTACTTTGTTCAGCGAGCTGCCATTGATGAGCTCGCAATTTCCACAATGTCTTTCCGGTGGCTATGTCATCCCATACTAATTGATAGTTCTTTCTAAAAAAGCGAGAGGTTCTCCCCATTTCTCGAATAACAAAATCTGTGGAGTATGCCGTATCTCGCAAGCCAATTATGGGAGGCGATTTCGGGTGATAGAGGTGTCTTTGTAATGCGTAGCTATGGGCTGTTAAATAGTGAGCAGAAACGGAAGGCGACTCCATGGGGTCATTGACGATTTCTTCCAAAAAATGAACGGGCACTTGTTCTTTTTTCCAAAGAGTAAACGAAGATGCCTCGGTAGAAAACTGAAAGAAAAAGGTAATGGCCAGCAAGCTTGTATTTAAGGAGAGAAGTGTGCTTAAAAAGCCGGGCTTCATTCTATCAATAGAAAAGGCCACAGAGACGATCAACAAGAAGAGAATGAATAACGCGGTGCGGTCCTGAGGCAAGTGGATCCCCCACACAAAATACAATACCGTCAGCCCTAGAAAAGATCCTAAAAACCCAAAGATCTCAAAGGGTAGCACCTTCCAATTTATGGTCCTCAACCCAAGAATTAACGCCAATAATCCCACGACAATCCATACGGTAAACAGCCAATAGCTTCCCGAAGAAGCGGAAGAAAAGAGCGCTTCCGAAAGGGTGGGCATCGTAGAATGGGTCCAAAAACCTTCCACGCCGTAATACAACTCTCCATTCTCCTTTAAGTACCAGCTGTAGCGCGTGTAAAACAACAAGGGCAAAATGCCCAAAGCTGCAATCCAAATGCTGTTTCTAAGGCTCTCTTTTGGCTGATTCCAAAAAATCCAAACCAACCCTAATCCCAATAGAGGCATGAGGTTGAGGTTAAAGCTTACTCCTATAACCAGCGACAAAAAGAAACCAATGGTGTTTTTCCTAGAGGGATCATCCGAAATTCTGTGAGCGTAAAGTATGGACCAAATCATAGCCGTTAGGCCCCAGGCATAACCTCGTGAGTAGGCAAAAAACTCCAAGGGAAAATGGAGCCCCATCAACAGTATCCACAAGGTCCATCGCGCGCGCCTGAGTGTTAATCTTTTGCCGAGTAAAAAGACTCCCCATGCGTATAGTGGAAAGCTGAGAAGCGACAAAACGCGGAGTGAAAACAGCGAGGCAGGAAAGAGGCTGTAAAAAAACCAGGTACCCATAGAGTGCATCCAATGGTTGTTGGCAGAGGGATAGGAGGCAAAGGGGAAAAATTCGCCGGGTAAAACGTATAAGAAGAAGGTGGTCACCTCGTCATAAACGGGTGGTACCTTCCAAGCCCTGAACGCCAAATACAAAAACAAAAAAAGACTTAGAGAGAGAAATACAACCGATTCGGGATTCCTTCTCTTCATCAGCCTTTGGTTCTTACTGTGCGTTGTTCAATTCTCTTTTCGTAGTTATTGCCCTTGAAGATTCTTTGGACAAAAATTCCAGGTGTGTGAATTTGATTGGGGTCTAGTTCACCTGCAGGAACGAGTTCCTCAACCTCTGCCACAGTGATTTTTCCGGCCATGGCCATCATCGGGTTGAAGTTTCTAGCCGTTCCCTTAAAAATGAGGTTTCCGGCTTCGTCCCCTTTCCAGGCCTTTACAAAGGCATATTCTGCGTCAAAGGCATGTTCCAAAATGTGAGGCTTTCCATTGAATTCTCTTACTTCTTTTCCCTCACCCACTTCGGTTCCGTACCCAGCGGGAGTGAAAAAAGCGGGAATACCTGCCCCTGCGGCTCGGCATCTTTCTGCCAAGGTACCTTGTGGAACGAGGTCCACTTCTAGCTCGCCACTTAACATCTGTCTTTCAAACTCATCATTTTCTCCTACGTAAGAAGAAATCATCTTTTTGATTTGACGCGTTTGCAACAAAAGCCCCAAGCCAAAGTCGTCAACCCCGGCATTGTTAGAAATACAGGTCAAACCCTTAACCCCGGTGTCGCGAATGGCGGCAATGGAATTTTCGGGAATTCCACAAAGTCCAAACCCTCCGACCATAATGGTCATGTCATTGGCAAGTCCCTTGAGTCCTTCTTGGGCATTTTCTACTACTTTGTTAATCATGGCGATATGTTGTTTTCAAAAAAAGTCTAGCTAAAATTCGGGATCTTCATCCTCAATCCCGCTTTGTGTTGAATTGTATTTATTGCAATCCAACTCTATTGAAACAGGGTTTTCTGGGCGTTCAAAGGGCTGGTTAGATACTTGGGTGTTTGGATCCTCGTAACACTTTCTCATGTAGAGGGCCCAAATTGGAAGAGCTGTGGTAGCCCCCTGCCCGTAGTAGGTGTTTCCAAAGTGAGCAGAGCGGTCTTCACAACCTGTCCAAACACCGGTGATGAGATTGGGAACCATTCCCATAAACCAACCGTCAGAGTTGTTTTGTGTGGTTCCTGTCTTTCCGCAAATTTCGTTTTCGAAGCCATAGGGATATCCCGTGACTACGTCGTTGTAATAGCTAGCGTATTGCGTTCTCAATCGAACACCCGTTCCTCCTTCAGTAACCCCTCGCAATAAGTCCACTACAACATAGGCGTCTTCCTCACTCATAACCTCTCGAGTTCTCGGAGAAAATTCCTCGAGCACAACACCATTTTTATCTTCAATGCGCGTAATCGTGATGGGTTGTGTATAGATGCCCTTGTTGGCAAATGTGGTGTAGGTTCCCACCATTTCGTAAACGGAGAGGTCTACCGTCCCCAATGCGATGGAAGGCACTTCAGGAATTTCTGAACGCACACCCATGGCTTCGGCCAAACGGCTTACTGCAATGGGACCTGTCTGCTTCATGAGGTAGGTTGTTATGGTGTTCATGGAGTTTGCCAAACCAAATTTCAAGGACACTTTGCCTCCATATTTGTCATCAGAGTTCTTGGGACACCAATCTTCTTGTAAGCCCCAAGTGCCTTCTTCAATACAGGTCAGTACATTGGGAACTTCCATACAAGGAGAGAAGTGCTTTTGCTTAATGGCCGTAGCGTAAACAAAGGGCTTAAAGGTGGACCCTACTTGTCTCTTTCCCTGCTTTACGTGATCGTATTTAAAATAGCGGTAGTCATTTCCACCTACCCAAGCTTTTACAAATCCTGTTTGGGGCTCAACACTCATCATACCGGCTTGGTAGAAGTGTTTGTAGTAACGGATAGAATCCATAGGACTCATTACCGTGTCTATGTCGCCAGTCCATGAAAAAACCGTCATGGGTTTGGGCGTGTTGAAGACAATGTCAATGCTGTCCGCCGACATGCCTCGTTTCTTTAGGGCTTTGTAATGTTGCGAGCGTCTTTTGGCTTGGTTTAGAAGGCCATTCACTTCATCCGAAGTCAAATTGTGAAAAGGAGCGGTTCTGCGATTTTTTTCCTGAAGGTAAAATACGCGCTGTAGATTGCTCATGTGCTCGGTAACCGCCTCTTCTGCATAGCGCTGCATGCGAGAGTCTATGGTTGTGTAGATCTTTATTCCGTCCGTGTAGAGGTTGTATTTTGTGCCGTCTGGCTTGGTGTGATTCTCTATCCAACCTGACATATAAGACCTCAAATATTCTCTAAAGTAAGGAGCTAAACCTTTGTTGTGAGAGCTTCTGTTGTAGGAAAGACCTATGGGTAATTCTACGAGAGAATCTCTTTCGGCCTCCGAAATCATTCCATTCCTGAGCATCTGCCCAAAGACTACGTTTCTCCTTTTGAGTGCGTTTTCTGGAAAGCGCTTTGGATTGTAGAGGACAGGGTTTTTTACCATTCCCACCAACATGGCAGATTCATGCATTTGTAAACTGTCCGGCGTAACGCCAAAGTAAGTTTGTGCTGCAGAATTGATTCCCACGGCGTCGTAGATAAAATCTACCTGGTTGAGGTATAGGACGATGATTTCTTCCTTGGTATATCTCTTTTCCAATCGCGTGGCAATGATCCACTCTCCCAATTTTTGGGAAATTCGGGTTACGATGGAAACGTTTTCAAAATTCTCAGTAAAGAGCTGTTTTGCCAGCTGTTGAGACAGAGTAGAGCCCCCGCCGTCTTTTCCCAGTTTTCCTACCGCCCTCGCCAAGCTTCTAAAGTCTATTCCCGAGTGCTCGTAAAATCGCTCATCTTCTGTAGCTACTAGAATTCTGGGAAGGTCTGGGTGCAGGTCTTTAAACTCGGCGTGTGTTCGGTTTTCTCGAAAAAAAGTTCCCAACAATTCACCGTCACTAGAAACGATTTGAGAAGCTAAAAAACTCTTGGGATTGGCGATGTCTTCTGTGGAGGGGAGGGGGTAAAAGACTTCGGCCCACGTTAAAAACAACAGGAGACCTAAGCCCAATGGTGGGAGCATGGCAAGAAGCCAAAAATACCGAACGAGCTTTCTAAAGTCGTTGTCTTGGGTCTTTTCTTTACTCATTTGTCGGGTTTTGAATCAAGGTTAATCCCAAAGATAAAATTCCTTCCAATTCTTCATCGCGCATGCCTTGCTGAAATGTGAACGTGTAGTTCCCAGGATCTTTCAGCCTCATGGCTTGAAGTGCATAGGGAAACTTCATCGTTTTCACCTCGCCAACACCCGATCCCAACCAGGCTCCGTCATTGGAAGCCAAGGTGTAATCTACGGTGTCTGAGTACTCCAATCCGTTTTCCGAAGTAATGGTTCGGAAGAGGTATAGGTTGGCGTATGGATAGTCGTTGTTGTGACGAATTTCTGTTCCCACAAAAAATGGCATACTCACATCGTCAACGGGTACGGTAAACTCAATGATATTTTCTGCGGTCCAATGGGTCTCATTCAAGTCTACATACTCTTGGTAATACGTTTCTTGTGAACAGGAAACGACTGTGAATGCGGCCAGAAGACCTATGAAAATGTTACGCATCATTGGGTTTAGTGTTGTTGTTGTTGCGATTTCGGTTGCGATTGCGGTTGTTTCTCCTCTTGTTTTGTGGGTTTTGGCCTTTGGAAGGGTTACCAGTGTTTTGGTTTCCTTGTTTTTGAGTTCCCTGGTTTTGATTTCCATTGCCACCGCCCTGCTTGTTGTTGGGGTTGCGAGGCTTGTTT
The DNA here is from genome assembly GCA_965658445.1 of uncultured Schleiferiaceae bacterium. Lineage (GTDB taxonomy): Bacteria > Bacteroidota > Bacteroidia > Flavobacteriales > Schleiferiaceae > CBFHSF01. The sequence continues at coordinate 102,717 of CBFHSF010000003.1, forward strand.
CCGCTCTGCGCTTTTTTCTGATTTGGATTTTTGGAATTTCCACCCGCTTCTACTTTTTGCTTTTTGTTTCGTGGGTTGCGATTTTGGGAGTTTTTATCCCCTTGGTTGCGTCCCTTGCGGTTGCGATTGTTTCTCCTTTTGCCCTTGCTTTTGGGTCGGTCAAATCTCGTAAGGCTGTCTTGACCTACAGCGTTGTCAAAAGTTGGAATTTCCACGGCGTCCTCAGTAGCATAGCTCTCTAGGCTCTGAGGTTTTTTGTCGGCCTCATTCATTTCCACTATCTCCAAAACGGTATCCACGTCCAATTGGACCCATGTCATGGGGTCGTCCTTGTAGGCATACCACATCACTCTTTTGAAGATGTCCATCTTCTGGTAAAAAGCGATGCCCTTTTCAGTTTTTAGAGGTGTTCCGGTGTCTGGGAATGATTTAAGAGCTTCGATGTAAGAGTCCAACTCGTAGTTGAGACAACATTTGAGCTTGCCACATTGACCGGCTAATTTTTGAGGATTGAGGCTGAGTTGTTGGTATCTCGCAGCAGCGGTATTTACTGACCTAAAGTCTGTGAGCCATGTAGAACAACACAACTCCCTTCCACAGCTTCCCAATCCACCCAGTCTAGCGGCTTCTTGTCGAGCACCAATTTGCTTCATTTCAATACGAGTAGAAAAAGAAGCGGCCAGATCCTTGATCAATTGTCTAAAGTCTACCCGTTCATCAGCGGTGTAGTAGAATATGGCTTTGGCGCCATCTCCTTGAAACTCCACATCGCTAATTTTCATTTGTAGACCTAGGCTCAAGGCGATTTCTCTAGAGCGCATCATGGTTTTCTGCTCTCTTTCTCTAACCTCTTTCCACTTGTCTATATCTCGTTGGGAGGCCTTGCGATAAACTTTTTTCTCGTTTTCGGGGAGGCCTTTAATCCCTTTCTTTTTCATTTGAAGGCGTACCAAGTCGCCAGTGATCGAAACAGTTCCTATATCGTGCCCGGGGCTCGACTCAACAGCTATTATGTCTCCTACTTGAAGAGGGAGTTCATTAACGTTTTTATAAAAGTCTTTCCTTCCGTTTTTAAAGCGGACTTCAACCCATTCAAAGATTTTTTGTCCTGAGGGCTGCTCTAAATCTGCAAGCCAGTCAAAAACTGTAAGCTTGTTGCAGCCACCTGTTCCGCACGAACCGTTACTTTTACAACCATTTGGTACACCACCAGTAGAACAACTACTGCATCCCATACTTATTTTTGGTTTTGCGGTTTAATTATGCAAAATAAAACATTTGTACGACGTGATGGCTTTTCTTCTCTCGAATTCTTCGCATTTAAACGGTTAAAAACCCGATATCTCGTCGCAGGCTAAATATCGATTCACAAAAAATACGATTTGTGACCTGTCATCGTTACCTTTAAGCCATGAAATGGGAACGCTTACAAATACTAATTCTTGCCTTTTTTGCCTTTTCGGCATCGGGTCAGGACGTCACCTCCTACGGAGTGTGGTTAGATTATCTATCCTATTTTGAAACGATTGATGTCGTAGAAGACGATCGATACGTTTACACCGCCGCTCAAAAGGGGATTTTTATCACGGATAAAGAGGAGGAATCCATTGCAAAAAAGTCAAAACTCAACGGGCTTTCGGACATTGATATTTCTGCATTGGCATACTCGCAAACTACTAGATATGTGGTGATTGGGTACTCCAATGGAAACCTGGATCTCCTTCAAAAAAGCGGAACGGTAATCAATCTCAATGATATTTTAAGAACGACTAAACACACGGGGCTAAAGAGAATCAATCACATCTTAACCAAGGACGAGTTCGCCTACGTATGTACTGATTTTGGCGTGGTAAAAATTGATTTGCTCAATCTGATTGTCCTCGAAACCTGGTTGCTGGGAGATCAGGGAAATACATCCTCCGTGCAACAAATTACCTACGAGGTGCAAACCGATCGCTTTTACCTAGTAGATAACGAAGGGGTAAAGTGGGCTCGCTCTAATGACCCTTTGGTGTTTTTTGGGTCGTGGAATTTGGAGACGGGTCTTCCTCCCGGAAACTACAATAAAATCGCAGCTGCCAATGGCCGCGTAATGGTCAATTGGCTCAACCCCATTGATACAGAAGATTCATTATATGTATTAGAGAACAATACGTGGTCTGTCTTTATGGACAAGGCTGGGGGTCGTACCAATGACTTACAATCAAAGGGGAACGAATTTCTAATAACTACAGGTTTTAACATCATGATTTTTGATGCAGACCTCAACCAGAGAATGAACATTTCTCCTGCCCTTTTTCCTCCTGGAGAGTTCTTTCCTGGGGCGGCGACACTTTCTGATGACGGAACCACTGTTTACTGCGCAGACTTACAGTTGGGAATGTATCGCATTCGCAATTCGGCTGGGGTAAGGAAATTTGTTCCCGACGGTCCAGGCTCCAACAACGCCTATTCTATGAAGGTCATCAACAGTGATCTTTACGTTACTAGGGGTTCTATCAATGAAGTTTGGGCGCCTCAGTTTTTCTTTGAAGGCCTATACATCTATAGGAACTTTACTTGGTCCACCTTGGAATCAGAAGACTTGGGAAATTCAAGAGATGTGCTCGACGTCATTGGAAACCCCGCAGATCCTGAAGAGGTTTTTGCCGCTTCGTGGGGAAAGGGGTTGATTCAAATTCAAAATGATATTTACAACAATACCTATACGGACGCCAATACGGATGGAGCCATTCAACCGGTTGGTGGTGAGGGAGATGATTTTAGAATTGGCGGAATGGTCTATGACGAGTCAGGAACCCTCTGGTTTACCAATGCCCTTGTAAATTTTAACCTGTGTTCTCTGAGTCCGAATGGGGTGTTCAACAACTACTCCTTGGGGTCAGCAGGAGGGTTCCAAACCTCAGTAAAAGACATTGCCATAGGTGACCAGGGCTACGTATTTATCCAGGCTAGAAACAGTGGCGTCATTGCCTTTAGACAGGTAAATGGCATTTCGCAATCGACTACATTAAAACAAGGAGAAGGATCTGGAAATCTTCCGTCAAATGGAGTACTTAGTATTGCGGTTGATAAGGACGGTGAGCTTTGGATAGGAACGGATCAGGGTCTTGTTGTGCAATATGCTCCTGAGGCTTTGTTTACCGGAGGAGCCAATCGCGACGCCCAACCTGTTATTTTCACGGAGGAAGGCGTAAATCAAAAGTTGTTAGGAGTAGAAGCCGTTACAGACATCGCGGTGGACGGTGCCAATAACAAGTGGTTTGGAACGGCTAATGCTGGGGTCTTTTATACTTCAGAAAACGGAAGGGAAACGATTTACCGCTTCACAGCAGAGAATTCACCATTGATTTCTAACACCATTTTGGATATTGAAATCGATCCACAATCTGGAGAGGTGTTTTTTGCCACACCGGACGGGATTGTTTCCTTTAGAGGGCAGGCCACAGAAGGATTTGAAGATTATACGGATGTTTATGCCTATCCAAATCCCGTGGAGCCCAATTACCAAGGTCCTATAGCGATCAAGGGATTGGTGACCAATGCAAGGGTAAAAATCACAGACCTAGAGGGCAATATCGTTTCTGAGATGGTGGCCAATGGAGGTCAAGCCATTTGGGATGGAAGGACCTTAGACGGCCAGCGCGTTGCATCAGGTGTTTACATGGCATATTGTACCAATGACGACGGTTCCAAGACCCATGTGACCAAGATTGTTGTCATTCGATAATGGTCCCCAACGGTCCCCAGAAAGTTCAAGATAAAAGAAGTACTTCATGGAAGTTAGGCTAGAGGCCTTGGTTCTCAAGGCCGTTAAGTACGGAGACAAATCCATAGTGTTGCGCTGCCTCACTAAGGAGTTGGGCCTACAGTCGTATATGGTCAATTCCATACGTTCTAAACGATCCGTGATAACTCCGGGACTCATCCTTCCCTTGACCTACCTAAACTTATTGGCAAGTCATAAAAACAAGGGGACGTTGGAAAGGATTAAAGAGGCTCAAGTCCACACTCATTTTCATTCGTTGTATCAAAACCCTGTTCACAATGCCGTAGCACAGTTCTGTGTAGAAATACTCAACAAAGTAGCCAGGGAATCAACAGAGGAGGAGGCCTTGTTTCAGATTACGGTTGCCTTTATGCACCGGATAGAGGAAGGCGAGAATATTTCTAATGTGCCCTTAGACTTTGTTCGTTCTGTATGTCAGTGCTTGGGAGTAGAACCTGACGTGTACTCGGGAGAAGGAGCCTATTTTGATTTGTTGGAAGGCCATTTGGTGGACTCGCCTCCCTTTCACACCACCTTCTTATCTCAAGACGAAACCTCCCAGTTTGTCCATTATTTTCAAGAACCCAAGGCGACCTATTCACGCAGTCAACGAAGAGATTTATTGAGGAATTACCTTCAGTACATGAAGATTCACATAGAGCACTTTGGGGACATAAAATCCCTTGAAGTTCTTCGCGCTTTGTTTGATTAGGGATGGACTAGTTTTTGAATAGCCAAGGTTTGGGATCCTGAACCTTTTGCTCCTTCCAAATTCCAAATTGCAAAATGGTTCGTTGATCGTTGGGGTCGGTAAATACCCTTCCCAAGGGTTGTTTTACGGTTACCTTATCTCCCTTTTTTACAACGACATCGATCAAATTCGTGTAGACAGAAAAGTAGTTACCATGGCGAATCATTACGGCTTTATTCGCTCCGGGAATTCGAATGACGGAAGTCACTTCCCCATCAAATGCGGCACGGGCTTCCGCACCTTTTTGGGTTGCAATTTCTATGTAGGGATTGTCAATGACCACATCGCCTGTAATCACCTGTCTTCCAAATCCAGTTACTATGATTCCTCTTTCTACGGGCCAAGGAAGCTTCCCCTTGTTCGCTACAAAGTTGGCGGCCAACTGTCTGCTTTCCGGGGTCATGGCAAAGACTGGGACTGTGCTTTCCACTTTTTCGGGAGCTCCTTTGGCCTTATTCGCTGCGTTGATTTTTGCCAATAGGGCTTTATTGGACGTCTTGGAGTTGAAGTCCTTGCCAGATACCAAGCCGGCCTTTTTGGCCTCTGTTAGAAGGTTTTCTCTTTCCGCCTTTTCTGCTGCTCGCTTCATTTCCAAGGCAATGATTCTTCCAATTTCCGCTTCTAGCTTTTTGGCTTCTTTTTGTTTGGATGAAATCTCATTTTTTAACTGACCTTCTTTGGCGGCTAATGAGGCGAGTACCGTTTCTCTTTCCGACCTATCTGTGACCAGGGTTTCCTTTTCTTGTTCCTTTTTAAATTTCAGCCTTTCCTTGTCTTTCTTTTGCTGATTGAGATTGGCAATGGAGAATTCAAGCTGCTCTTGCACATTTTGAATTTCGCCCACTTGACGCTTTCTAAATTCGGAGTACTGACGTAGGTAGGAAATTCGGTTAATGGCTTGGTTAAAATCGGTAGAGGAGAAAATAAACAAGAGGCGGTCGGTCTTATTTTGAGATTTGTACGCCTGACGTATCATCCCGGCGTACTGAGCCTTGAGTTCGTCAATCTGTTTTTCCAGGTCTTCGATGGATTGTTGTTGCTCCTCAATTTCAGAATCGATGATGTCAATCTCCCTATTGAGAGTTCTCAAGAGTTCTTCTCGAATGGAAATTTTTTGTCGCAGGGTTTGCAGCTCCAACAGGCCACTTTGCTTGGTGGAGCGCGTGTCCTTTAGAATTTCATTGGCGAGATCAATCTCGTCCTGCAACTTGACCTTCTTCTGTTCGAGAATCTCTTTTTTGGTCTTGTTTTGGGCCGAGACGGAAATCGAAATACCTATGCAAAAAAAGGCAAGCCATATGTATTTATTCCATCGGAGCATAGGAGCTAGGGATCTTAAAAGGATATTTTTGGTTTGCCGTAAAGGTATAATCCTTTACGTTAAGTGTGAGCTCAATAGAAGATTCTGCAATAATTTTTAATTCTATTGTCATGGGGCGATAGCCTTTTTCCGTTTTGGCAAAGTCCGAATAGTAAGCCTCTACCCGTCGCATGCCATCAGAAAGCATCTGAGCTTCCAATCGCTTTTTCTTTCCGGAGACCTCAAAATAATACGATGGGCGCGTTTGCGTAAAGGCAGAGTCTACCTCTGGGAAGTAGTACAGTTCATAACTGGTCTCTCCTTGCAGGTCATACATTCCCTTTTCGGGCAGGGGTCTAAAGGGTTGGCCTGTCAATGCATTGGAAAGCAGTTCGAAATCTATTCTCGCATTCAGCATTTGGTGAAGCGTCCTCATGTCTCCGGCAAAGTACTCGCCATTGATTCTGTCAATAAAGGCTACCGAGTCCGTGCTAACAAAACCTCGAGCTACTTTTAATCCAAAGAGAGGATCCGCCAGGTCTAACCAGATCAATGTGTCTTTTTGAACTCTAAAGTCAAACTTAAATGAGTTCGAAGAGCCGTCTTGAATCACCTTTCCAGACCCAGAAAAACGCATGTGCTCAAAGGCCAATCGTTGACTTTCTACAGAGTCCACAAGATCTGGAATGGCTATGGGGTCTAGCGAGCCTACAGCGATGGGTTTAGGCCCCCCACATGCTACCATAAGGGCAATCCCCAAAGAGGCGAAAACGCCTTTTTGAAAACTATTCCAAGAATTTTTTTTGATTGATTTTTTCATTGATGATGGGGCTTGCTTCTCCGGAGTCACGGGCTTTTTCCCAGTATTCAAGAGCTTTTTCTACGTCGTTGTTGAAGTATAGAATATCGCCATAGTGCTCCAATACTTCTCCAGAAGAGTTGGTGTCGAGTTCAAGTACGCGTTTCATCTTGTCCAGTGCGGCGGGATACTCTTTTCTTTGAAAGAGAACCCATGCCCAGGTGTCCAAGAAAGTAGCATTGTTGGGAGCCAATTGATTGGCTTTTTTCGCCAACTCCAAGGCTCTGTCTAAGTTTTGATTTCTAACAGCCAAATAGTAGGCGTAATTGTTTAGTCCTGCAGGATTGTTGGGATTGAGCTTTAGGGCCGCTTCGAAATTTTCATCAGAACGCGTGCCTTGTTGTGTTTGATGATAGGCCTCTGCCAAGTACAGGTGAAACTGCTCTTTTATGGCACGATCACCATAGGCAAAGAGAATCCCATTTTCCAAAACGACGATGGCCGAGTTGTACTCCTGTTTTTCAATAAATGCCAATCCCTTTAGCAAATAGGAAAGAGGCTGGGACGGATAGTATTCCTGTACCCAATCTGCATCTGATATAATGGAATCCGTCCAGCCCAATTGCGTATCTAGATAGAGAACTCTGTTCATGATATCAAACTGAGCGCCTCCGGGCAGTCTGGCGGTTTTTGCAAAGGCGTTACGCGCTTTCTCTACTTCACCCACCTGTTCGTAATAATCTCCCTTGAGAGAATAAATTTTGGGATCATTGGGTTGTGCTAATTCAATGGAATCTAAGAGTTCGCCAGCAACGGGCACAAACTCTGGATTGTCTTCCATGATTTTAAAAAAGCTGAGCATCACAGAGACCTTGGGGTCCATTTCCAAGTCAGGATTCCTCAATGCGACTTTGAGGTGATAAATGGATTTCTCAACCTCGTCTTTTCCGCGGTAGTACTCGGCAAGGTTTAGATGAGTTCTAGGTTCCTGAGGATCCAATGCTAGAAGTTGTTCGTAAACGGCGAGGGCTTTTTCGTCCTCACCTTCATTCATGTACAATTGGGCTAGCATTCCATAAGGCTCCACATTTCTGGGCTCGAGGTCAATTAGCTTTTGAATTTCGCCCGCCGCTCCTTGAGGATCATTGATGTAGAGGTAGATGTTCTTCTTTTGCTCGATCAATGCCACTGAAGGGCCCACCAATTGCTCCAAAGTGTCCAATTGCTCAATGGCTTGCGGATACTTATCTGATTCAAGTAGAGCTTGTGCGTAATCGGCTCTAAACGAAGGGTCTCTTGGTTTGAGCTCCACGATGTGGCCGAGCACTTCTAGCTTTTTGGACTTTTCTCCTCTTTGGTCATAGATGGACGCGAGCAATCGCAAATACCAATAGTTGTTGGAATCTGAAGTGGCTGCAACAATAGCTCTCTCCAAAGCTTGGTCAACACGATAGTTTTCCAAATCCACAATGGCCAATTCATAATTGACTGCACCGTTGGTTGGATCTATGTTCAAGGCAGATTCAAAGGCTTCGTAGGCCTCGTCAATCTCCTTGATCATTTTTAACCTCTGTCCTTCGAAGAAGTACTCGTCAAACTTGCGCTGTCTTTTTTCTGAGAGTTCTTTTTGCCCCCAGGCGACCTGCGAAGAAAGAGAAAAGAGAAGGAGGAATGCAATCCCTCCCAAGGACTTAATGAATGTTTTATTCAAGGCGTGAGTAATCACCAATACTTAATGTTTTGTGCTCTCCGTCCACATACGCATGATTTCCAATCATAGAATGTGAAAGGTTGATGTTCTTAATTTCTGTGTTCTCTTGAACCAACGTATCAGAAACTGTTGAGTTCTCCACAGTTGTGTTGTTCCCCAAGGAAACGTTTGGACCTACTGTAGAATTGCGGATGACTACATTATTTCCTATAAAACAGGGCTCTATTACTTTAGAATTTTCAAGAGTAATGTTGCTGCCCTTGAGTTGGTCTTCTCCATTTAGGTAATTGAGAATCTTGCTATTGGTTTCCAACGTCACGTTTTTGTTTCCGCAATCCATCCAATCACTAACTGTGCCAGGAGTAAACTTGGAGCCTTTTTGCTTCATGTTTTCCAAGGCATTGGTCAATTGGTATTCTCCCTTGTCCATAATGTCGTTGTCCAGGAGATACTGCAATTCATCTCTGAGATATTCTCCGTCCTTGAAGTAGTAAATTCCAATAATGGCCAAGTCAGAAACAAATTCCTGAGGTTTTTCAACAAAGTCTGAAATATGGCCTTCGTCATTTATTTTTACCACACCAAAGGCGCGAGGATCTTCAACTTGTTTAACCCAAATAACGCCATCCGAAGAAGCGTCCAAGGTAAAGTTTGCTTTGAAGAGGGTATCGGCGAAAGCCACAACGCAATTTCCACTCATACTCTCTTTGGCACAAAGGATAGCATGGGCTGTTCCTAACGGTTTGTCTTGGTAGTAAATAGAGCCTTTTGCTCCCAACCTTTCTGCAATGGCAATGAGGTCTTTTTCTACTTGCTCACCAAAATCTCCAATTACAAAGGCGATTTCTTCCACCTTCTCATTCACCACAGAGACGATGTCTTCTACAAGTCGCTGTACAATGGGCTTTCCCGCAATGGGGATAAGGGGCTTGGGTACGGTTAATGTGTGAGGTCTAAGGCGGCTACCACGGCCTGCCATGGGAACAATGATTTTCATGATTAAGTCATTTAATGTTTTCCAGTAGAACCAAATCCTCCTTCACCACGAGCAGTCTCGTCGAGCTGATCTACGGGGGTCCACTCTACACGTGTATACGGTGCAATTATTAATTGAGCAATGCGGTCACCATCTTCTATTACAAACTCAGTGTCGCTGAGATTGATAAGGATTACTCCAATGTCTCCTCGGTAATCGGCATCCACCGTTCCTGGAGTGTTCAATACCGTCACTCCACTTTTGTAGGCCAATCCACTGCGAGGCCTCACCTGAGCTTCGTAGCCGGGAGGCAATGCAATGTGTAATCCCGTAGGAACTAAAGTTCGTTGTCCTGGAGATAAGGTTATGGGTTTTTCTATAAAAGCTCTTAAATCCATACCGGCAGAGTCAAGGGTCTTGTACTCTGGCAAGGCGTGGTGAGAACGGTTTACAATCTGTACGTCCACGTTGTTTTGTTTTTACGACCGTTTTTTGAGAACTGCGATTATGCGTTTAAACTCTTCCTTTTCTGCCCAAGCGTAAAGCGCAATGGTTGCTACAAGGCAAAGTGCCGCAGACCAAAGATATGGCGTTGTGTAGGCAATATAGCCCAAAGCGAACGAAATGAAAAGGTAGAGCAGAATTCTTTTTGTGTTGTATGGAATGGGGAATTTGGTTTGCCCCATCACAAAGGAAACCGTAGCCATTACAAAGTACGATGTCAACGTGGCCCAAGCGGCTCCTTCATACCCCAAAGTGGGAACCAGCCAGAGGTTGAGTCCCAAGGTGGCCGCAAATCCAGAAAAGGTAATGATCATGCCGTATTGGGTCTTGTCGATGAGTTTGTACCAAATGGAAACCTGTGTGTTTATTCCCAGGAAAACATTCGCGGCCAAAAGGATGGGAACCACGTACAACCCTTCCCAATATTTGGGATCAATAAACAGTTTAAGTACGGGAAGGAAGGCCGTCACAAAGACAAAGCCCACACCTAAAATAATGACGAAGAACTTCATGACACGCGCTAAAGTCTCTTTGGAATTGGGGTCTTCTGATTGCGAGAAAAAGAAGGGTTCTGCCGCGTATCTAAAGGCTTGATTAAAGAGGACTAGGAAGATACTCAACTTGTAAACGGCGCCGTAGACTCCTAACTGGTCCAGTGAAATTTCTTCTGGCAAGAGATATTTGATGAACTGTCTATCTGCCACTTCATTGGCAACTCCAGCCAATCCACTGATCATCAAGGGAATTCCAAAGACGAGAAGTTTTTTCCACAGGGCAAAATCAAAGGACCCTCCCAATGGCTTAAATTCTTTGAAGAGTAGCAGGTTGTATACAACACACGCAATGACGTTAGCCAAAAAGATGTACTCTACACCAAAGTCTGGAGGGAAGAGACCCTGCAAATACTCTCCACCTGGCCATTGGTTTTGAGCCATAAATGGAATGAGCCACAGGAAGACTACGTTGAGACCCACGTTGGTAAAAATATGGGCCAGTTTGATGCCTACAAATCGCTTGGCTCGGTTGTCTGCCCTGAGTTTTGCCATGGGAATGGCCGCGGTGACCTCCATGACCAAAATGGCAATCATCCAAACGATGATTCTAGGATTGAACTCGTATCTGAGGGCTTCTATAATGGGGTCAAAAAAGATCCAAACCAAAGCTATAAAGAGAGCTGTTGTGGAAAAGATTGACTTTAAAATGGTGGAGTATACTAGGTTTTTGTCCGCTCCCTTTTTCTCAGAAAAACGAAAGAAGGCCGTTTCCATCCCATAAATCAAGATTACCATCAAAAAGGCAATGAGAGTGTAGATATCTGTGTTGATACCGTACTCTTCTCGGGAGGGAAGCTTTGCAGTGTGCAAGGGCACGAGCAAGAAATACGCGAATCGGCCGAGAATGCTACTCAGTCCGTAGGTAAGGGTTTGACTAAAGAGTTTTTTAAGGGAGCTCAAGCGCTGTTCACAATTTTGTCAAATGTATGATTTTACCCAATAGGGTCTCGTTAAAACTATGTTTCCGAAGGTCAACTTTAGTTTTATCTTTGAAAAAAATTAGAACATGGCTGATAGAATTCACGCAGACGGAGCACCAAAGCCCGTTGGACTATATCCTCACGCAAGAAAAGTTGGAAACCTTTTGTTTTTATCTGGAGTCGGTCCGCGCACCGCCGGATCAGATGCCAATGATTCTGGAGTACCCGGATTGAAGTTAGATCACAACGGAAACTTCGAAGAGTTTGACTTTGAGGCGCAAGTCCACAGCGTTTTTGCCAACGTAAAAAGCGTATTGGAGGCTTCAGGATCTTCTTGGGAAAACTTGGTGGACGTAACCGTTTTCTTGGTGGATATGAAGCGCGACTTCAAGACCTTTAACAAAATCTACGCTGAGTACTTTAAGGAAAACCAACCGTGTAGAACTACGGTTGCCATCAACTCTTTACCTACACCCATCGCCATAGAGCTCAAGTGTATTGCTACCGTAGAGTAGTGAGTTACAAAATTTAGTCTGGGTCCATAACCATCTGCCATGAAGGAGATCGGACAATGCGAATAATTTGAGGATCTATGACTTCTTTGAGGTGAGAATCCTTGTGGAAAATAAAGCTGTAATACTCAATCTTTAGGGGCCTTTCCAAGAGCGCTAAATTGCTAAATCCCGTGTATTGAGACTTGATTCGGTTGAGGACCAATCGGTCTCCAATGACGTATTCTACTTTGCCGTCTTCCAATAACTCTAGGCCTTCTTGTGCGGTTTCATAGGTAATGGGTTGTAAACCGGCACTTCTCAGGTAAAATTCATTGGGACTTTGGTTGAGCACTCCCACGGACTTTCCTACCAAATCATTGATGGTGCGAATGGGGGTGTCCATTCCATCGTTGGTCAAGATGGCGGTAATTCCCGCCGTAAGGGAGGACACCATTACGATAGAAATAAACATCCAAAAGAACCCTAAAACTCTACCCGGCATTGACTTGGGTACTTTGTCTCCATATCCTACGGTTGTCAAGGTTACGGCACTCCACCAAAACCCATCAAAGACCCCTTTTACTTTTTTGTGAAAGTGACCGTGATTTTCTCTTCTTTCAATCAGCCACATAAACAATCCCATAAACAACATGATAATGCTTAAGCCCCCAATGGCAGAGAAGTATTCAAACGTAAATATCTTTTTGAACACTCGGATCCAGTCGTTTTCATCCACAGTCATCAAGGTGGTTTGGGCCACAAAATAGGGTTGAGAGTAATCCACAAAGGCCATCCAATCGGGAGAAATGGGAATGGGATTTATGGTCATGTCAAATTCGTTTTCCCTAAAACCCTCTCGCAACTCATCAAAGTTTTGGTAGAGTATAAATTGGGTGCGGAAAAGGGTAGCTTGGTTAATTTGATCCCACATCTGAATGCTGAGTCCGGAGGTTTCTTCTAGAGATTCTCCCAGAGTTACAAAAGGATCCTCTTCAATAATTCCAATCCTAATGGTGTCCAATCCGCTGTGAAGTACTCTGGGTTGGCCTTGAGATTTAATAGGAAAAACGAAGGCTAAAAGCCCTAAAATCAGACAGAAATGGAGTTGTTTGGGATTGGTCTTTGCCATTGGATTCGCCCTAATATATTGTTACCTTTGCAAATTCTATTTAATGCCTACAAACTCGCAGGGATGGACTTCCCGCAAAGTTGGAGGTGCTAAGATAGTAGAAAATCGATTTTTATTTTTCTGAGAAGCAAATCTTCTCAGCTACAAATAGGCCATACATGAATAAGTACGCGGAGTATTCCAAATTAGACTTAACCGCTGTTCAGCAGGGAATTTTAGAGTATTGGAAAGAAAACAAAACCTTCGAGAAGAGTATTGACACTCGCGAGGGCAACGAGCCTTTTGTCTTTTACGAGGGCCCCCCTTCGGCCAATGGATTGCCGGGGATTCACCACGTAATGTCCCGTACTATTAAGGATATCTTTTGTAGATACAAGACTCAACAGGGTTTTCAGGTAAAGAGAAAGGCCGGATGGGATACACACGGTCTTCCCGTTGAATTGGGTGTTGAGAAAGAACTCGGCATTACCAAAGAAGACATCGGCACAAAAATCACCGTAGAAGAGTACAACCAAGCGTGTAGAAAAGCAGTAATGCGCTATACGGATATTTGGAATAACCTCACCGAGCAGATGGGGTACTGGGTAGATATGTCCGATCCCTACATCACGTACAAAACCAAATACATTGAGTCCGTTTGGTGGTTGCTCAAGCAAATGGACAACAAGGATTTGTTGTACAAGGGATACACCATCCAACCCTATTCTCCAAAGGCCGGTACGGGACTGAGTAGCCACGAGCTCAACCAACCCGGAACGTACAAGCCCGTAAAGGACGCTACAGTTATCGCCATGTTCAAGGCCATAGCCTCTGACAAAACTCAATCACTTTGGGGAGATCAGGACGTGTCTTTCTTGGCATGGACGACCACTCCATGGACATTGCCCAGTAACACGGCGTTGACGGTTGGAGAAAAAATAAAATACAGTCTAATTCACACGGTAGACCGTTACTCAGGTAATGAAATCAAGGTGGTATTGGCTTCTGACTTGGTGAAAAAATACTTTTCTGTAGATTTAGAAAACGCAGAAATTGCTCCTGTAAAGACCGGTGCCAAGAACCTTCCTTGGAAGCGTTTGGCTGAGTTTTCTGGAACAGACCTCGTGGGAATCTCTTACGAGCAATTGTTGCCATACGCACAACCCATGGAGGATGCAGACAAGGCATTTGTCGTTATTCCCGGTGATTTTGTAACCACCGAAGATGGTACGGGAATCGTTCACACGGCACCCACTTTTGGTGCAGATGATGCGCGCGTTGCCGCAGCCGCCGGAGTGCCTCCCATGTTGGTAGAAGACGCTTCTGGTAATCCTGCTCCGTTGGTAGACCTTCAAGGTCGCTTTGTGGAACAGATGGGAGACCTCGCAGGCAGATACGTGAAAAACGAATACTACACAGACGGGGATGCCCCAGATAAGTCTGTTGATGTAGAAATCGTTATCAAGCTCAAAGAAGAGGGCAAGGCCTTCTTGAGCGAAAAATACGAACACAGCTACCCTCACTGTTGGAGAACGGACAAGCCCATATTATACTATCCATTGGATTCTTGGTTTATCCGAAGTACCGCCAAAAAAGAGGAGTTGATCAAACTCAACAAAACCATTCAGTGGAAGCCTGCAAGCACCGGAACAGGTCGCTTTGGCAACTGGTTGGAAAACCTAAACGATTGGAACCTTTCTCGCTCGCGTTTTTGGGGAATTCCATTGCCTATCTGGAGAAACGAAGAAGGCACCGAACAAAAGCTCATCGGTTCTATGGAAGAGCTCAAGGCTGAAATTGAGAAATCCGTAGCCGCGGGTCATATGGAAGAAAATCCATTGGCTGACTTTGAGGTGGGCAATATGGACGAAGCCAACTACGATCAGGTAGACTTGCACCGACCTTACGCCGATCGAATTGTTTTGGTCTCGGATTCTGGACAACCCATGAAGAGAGAGGCTGATTTGATTGACGTATGGTTTGACTCGGGTTCTATGCCGTATGCACAGTGGCATTACCCCTTCGAAAACAAGGAGCTCATCGACGAACAAAAATTCTACCCTGCGGACTTTATTGCTGAGGGAGTAGACCAAACTCGTGGATGGTTCTTTACCCTTCACGCCATTGGAACCATGGTATTTGATTCGGTAGCCTACAAAACGGTAATGTCTAATGGACTGGTTTTGGACAAGACGGGACAGAAAATGTCTAAGCGCTTGGGCAATGCCGTGGAGCCCTTTGAGGCACTCTCTACTTACGGAGCGGATGCCATCCGTTGGTACATGTTGACCAATGCCCAGCCATGGGACAACCTAAAATTTGATTTGGACGGTGTTACAGAAGTTCAACGCAAGTTCTTCGGTACCCTTTACAATACGTATTCCTTCTTTGCGCTTTACGCGAATGTGGACGGATTCACCTTTGCAGAAGATGAAATCCCCGTTGCGGATCGACCAGAAATTGATCGTTGGATTTTGTCGGAGCTCAACTCCCTCATTGCCGAAGTTCAGTTGGGAATGGATGCTTTTGAACCCACTCGTTCCTTTAGAGCTATCCAAGACTTTGTTACAGAATACTTGAGCAACTGGTATGTGAGATTGTGTAGAAGACGATTCTGGAAAGGAAGCTACGAAGCCGATAAAATAGCGGCCTACCAAACGCTTTACACCTGTTTGGAAACGGTTGCAAAATTGGGAGCTCCCTTGGCGCCTTTCTTTATGGACAGATTGTATATGGATTTGAATTCCGTTTCAGGAAAAGAAGATTCAGGGTCGGTTCATATCAGCAAATTCCCGGTATCCAATACTGACTACATTGATTCTGATTTGGAGGAGAGAATGGAAGCGGCACAACAGATGTCTTCTATGGTTCTCTCTTTGAGACAGCGCGAGAAAATTAAGGTGAGACAGCCCCTTCAAAAAATTTCAATCCCCGTGACTTCTCAACACCAGAAAGACATGTGGAATAATGTTCGCGATTTGGTTTTGGCCGAGGTGAATGTAAAGGAGATGGAATTGGTAGAAGATGCTTCAGTGTTTAGCAAGAAAGCTAAGGCAGATTTCAAAAAGCTAGGTCCCAAATATGGAAAGATCATGAAGTTCTTGGCGGGAGCCATTGCTCAATTGAGCCAGGATGACATCATCGCCCTTGAGGCCAACGGAAGTCTTACGCTCAGCGTTCAAGATCAAGAAGTGGTAATTACCACGGATGAAGTTGAGGTTATCACACAAGATATCCCTGGAATGCTCGTTCTTTCTGAAGGTGGATTTACCGTGGCCCTTGACGTTAGCATCTCTCCAGAATTGAGAACAGAAGGTCTTGCCAGAGAAATGGTGAACCGTCTACAAAACATGAGAAAAGACGCACAGTTAGAGGTAACCGACAGAATTGTGGTTACTTACAACGGTGACGAAGAAATAGCAAATGCCCTCAAGGTAAATGCGGAATACATCCAAATGGAAACCCTTGCTGACGAGCTGGTTTTTGACACTCAATTAACGGGTGCAGAATCTTTGAGCTTTGACGGAGTAACCGTAAACGTTAAGGTGGAGAAAACCCAAAATTAACGTTAGAATTGTCAGGATTTCGTTGATATTTGAGCAGGATTTTTATATTCGCACTTTCCGTATTGTTAAAAATACACAACCATGAGCCAAGACAAAAAGAGATATAGCGATAGTGAATTAGAAGAATTCAGAGGTTTAATCAACGAGAAGATTGCCAAAGCTGAGCACGATCTAGAGCTATTGAAAGAAAACTTTGCCAACGACAAAAACAACGGAACGGACGACACCGCCCCTACCTTTAAGTCTTTTGAAGAAGGTTCTGACACCATGAGCAAAGAAGCCAACTCCCAGTTGGCTGCACGCCAAGAGAAGTTTATTCGAGACCTAAAGGCCGCGTTGGTGAGAATTGAAAACAAAACCTACGGCGTTTGTCGCGTTACGGGAAATCTCATCAACAAGGAGAGATTGAAATTGGTTCCTCACGCTACGTTGAGCATGGAGGCCAAAAGAAAGCAGTAAGTGAAAAAAGCCCTACTCATTGTAGCCTCGGTTCTCTTGATAGACCAGGCCCTTAAAATTTGGGTCAAACTCAATATGTCCGTCGGTGAGAACATCATCTTTACCGATTGGTTTCGACTTCACTTTACAGAAAATCCCGGAATGGCCTTTGGCCTAGAATGGGGAGGCGTGGCAGGAAAACTTGCCCTCAGTCTCTTTCGTTTGGGTGCTATCATTGGAATTTTTTACTGGCTAAAATCGCTACTTCGCAAGGGCATACCCACATTGGGTATTGTAGCCGTTTCATTGATTTTGGCAGGAGCCATTGGAAACCTGCTGGACTCCGCATTTTACGGTTTGCTGTTTGACAAGGGCTTGTCTTTTGATGAGGCGGTTGGATCGTATGTGTCTTACAGCGGTTTGGCTCAACTCAACGGTGAAGGGTATGCTAATTTCTTGACGGGCTCTGTAGTTGACATGTTGTACTTTCCTTTGTACGAAGGATACCTTCCCGATTGGATTCCCTTTAAAGGAGGAGATTACTTTGTATTTTTCCGACCCATATTTAACCTAGCGGACGCCTCCATTTCTGTAGGAGTAGGTCTACTCATTCTCTTCCAGAAAAAGGCCTTTCCCAAAGAACAATAAAGGTCTTTGCACCGTATATTTACAAAAACATTTTAGCGATGCGCAAAATACTCGTTTTGGGTTTCACCCTTTGTATGGTAATGGCTTATGGCCAGAAGGAAAACTTGGTTCCCAATGAAACCTTTAACATTTCACAAGTTAAACAGGATCTTTCTTACTTGGCCTCAGATGAGTTGATGGGAAGGTTTCCAGGAACCGATGGAGAAAGACTCGCTGCAGCCTACATAGAAAAACAATTTAGAAGCTTGGGTTTGATTCCCCTTGGAACGGAGGAATACAAGCAGCCCTTTTCTATGTACATTGACGCGGAGGTAGATGAAAACAACTATGTCATTTACAAGAAAGATACCTTGAGCTACCCTCATGAATTGTACCCCATAAAATACTCTGGTAACGGCACCGCTACCGGAAAAACGATGTTCCTCAACTACGCTATTTCTGCTCCTAAGTTGGAGTACGATGACTTAGCCGGTTTGGATACAGGGGATTTGGAAGGCCGCATTGCCGTTATGGACCTCAGCTCTCCAGATGGAATTCATCCGCATTCAAAATATGTTGAGTACTATTCTTTGGAAGGCCGTCTTAAGCATTTGGTTGCGTTGGGTGCGGAGGGAATTATTGTTATTAATGCCGGTCAAATGGCCAATGATGCCCAACCTCGCTTTGAGAGAATTTACTCTGTTGGCGTTCCCGTTTTGTTTGTTGGAGACGATGAGTGGGCGGAAACTCTGAGCTCTAGAAAGAGAAAGGTTACCATTTCTGCATCTGCTCATGAAAAGCAAATCCAGGCGACCAACGTGGTGGGATTCCTCAACCGTGGAAAAGAAAAAACCGTTGTTATTGGCGCTCATTACGATCACTTGGGAATGGGAACTTCCAGCTCTTTGTACCGTGGAGAACCACAAATTCACAATGGTGCTGATGACAATGCCAGTGGCTCTGCTGGGCTTTTGGCTTTGGCGAGGTACCTCAGCAAGAACGCTGATAACTACTCCACCAACTTTTTGTTTATCGCCTTTTCTGGAGAAGAAGAAGGTCTATTGGGATCGAGCTATTGGACGCAAAACCCTACGTTGCCAACTGATAAACTAAAGTACATGCTGAACATGGATATGATTGGTCGTTTGGATGTTGAGGAGCCTACCTTGGAAATCAACGGCGTGGGAACCTCACCAATTTGGAACCAACAAATGCGAAATCTTCCTAACATGGGAATGAAAATTCGCACGACAGAATCTGGAATTGGACCTTCCGATCAGACTTCTTTCTACCACATTAAAGTTCCGGCAATTCACTTTTTTACAGGAACGCATAGCGATTACCACAAGCCGTCGGACGACGCTCGTAAAATCAATTTTAAGGGAGAAGTCATGGTGTTGACCTACATGGTTTCGGTAATAAATGCCGTAGATAGCATTCAAGAAATGCCCTTTACCAAAACGGTGAATAGCGACGCCAGAAAGGCTCCTAGATTTTCAGTTACTCTCGGAGTTATTCCCGATTACGCCTTTGATGGCAAGGGGATGAAAATTAACGGAGTAACCGAAGGCAAGCCCGCTGCCAATGCGGGTCTTCAAGAAGGAGATGTCGTAACGCAAATTGGAAAGTTCTCCATTGTGGACATGTATTCTTATATGGATGCTCTGGCCGCTTTCCAAAAGGGTGACCAAACAAAAGTTACCTACCTTAGGGACGGAAAAGAGATAACTGCTGACTTACAATTTTAACCATGACACCTACCAAACCTCACCATGACGGCCCATCCATTGCAGTAATTGGAGGGGGAAGTTGGGCTACCGCCCTGGTTAAAATACTATCGGAAAACAGTGATTACGTGGGCTGGTGGGTCCGTGGAGAAAGCGATGTCATGCACATCAAGCGCTACCACCACAACCCCAAGTATTTGAGTTCTGTGGAATTGTCTACCGAAAAATTGGACGTCTCCAATGACCTCAACCACATTGTTGAAGAAGCGGATTATTTAATTTTTGCCGTTCCTTCTGCCTTCCTTAAAAACGCCTTGTCCACCTTGACCGTGTCGTTGGAAGACAAAAAGATATTTTCTGCCATCAAGGGAATAGTCCCTGACGAAAACGAAATTGTTGGGGAGTTCTTCAACAAACACTACAACGTTCCCATAGAGAACATTGGTGTAATCATGGGGCCTTGTCACGCAGAAGAAGTGGCTCTCGAGAGGCTCTCGTACCTCACCGTGGCATGTCAAGTAGAGCCCACGGCAAAATGGGTTGCTGACAAACTAGCTTGTGATTATATCTTGACCAAAACCTCCGATGACATTTACGGAACGGAGTACGCTGCCGTCTTAAAAAACATCTATTCTTTGGCAGCCGGAATCTGCCACGGTTTGGGTTATGGAGACAATTTTCAGGCGGTATTGATTTCTAACGCTTTGCGCGAAATGAAGCGATTTATCAAAGCGGTTCACCCCATCAAAAGGGATATTGCGGGTTCTGCCTATCTGGGAGACTTACTAGTGACGGCCTATTCTCAGTTTAGTCGCAATCGCATGTTCGGAACCATGATAGGAAAGGGGTACACCATACGCTCTGCCCAATTAGAGATGAACATGGTGGCCGAGGGATACTACGCCTCTAAATTGATCAAAGAAGTCAAGGGAGAGCACGAAATCAAGATGCCCATCTGCAATGCGGTCTACAAAATCTTGTACGAAGACAAGAACCCCAAAAAGGTGATGGGTAAATTGGCTACTAAGCTGTTTTAAAACTTAAGCCGCAGAAATTTCCAAGTATTCTTCTTTAGAAATCCCCATAAAACTCGCCAGAATATGTGGTGGGATTCTCTCTATGAGTTCCGGTCGGAATTGAGCAATTTCGCGGTAACGCTCTTGTGGATCAAATTTTAAAAATGCCTTGAGACGTCTTTTGGCTTGGAGGTATCTCTCTTCGGCCACCTTTCTTTGAAGGGTGTTCCAAGCCGGAAGGTTTTCGTCCAAAGAATGCATGTCTTCAATGTCCACAGCAAAACCCTTAACCGGCTCAATGGTTTCTACATATCCCTCGCAAGGGGTCTGATTTAAGAAACTATCATAGGCCCCTGCAAACAACCCTTCCAAAAAGATAAAGAGCGTTTTTTCTTCAGGTTGATCGTGGTAGAGACGCATGGACCCAGAAGAGATGAAGTACACCTTTTGGGCAACTTCTCCCGGGCTTATCAATTGAATTCCTGCCTCAAATTCTACGTATTCAAAACGAGATTTGATGAGGTCAATATCTGTTTCGGTAAGTTTAACTTTGGAATTAATGGTAGAGAACAGAACCTTGTAGGCTTCTTCCATGCGATAAATTTTGACAAAGATACGGTTTGAGTTCCCATTTAGAAAAAGTGGATACCCCAGAAAGTGAAAAAACGGCCGAAGCCGTTTTTTGCATTTATGGATGGATTTTTTCGAGAGCTACCAGCTAAACCCGAGGGTTACAGAAGCCACGTGATAATCCGGGCCCTTGCCGTCTTTAAACATGGCGTTTAAATCGTACTTGGCCGTAAGCTTAAAGTTTGAATATCCAACCTGACCAATCAGCCCGTATCGGAAGGCGGGCATGAAGAATTGGTTGTAGGTGTATTGAGAGGAACGATCGTTAAAGAGGTCATCGTATTCAATGTTTCTGCGAGAGTAAAACTTCACACCTCCGTAGCCACCAACGCCCAACGTAAAGCTGTTGTCCATTCCTCTTTCCGAGGCATCGTACTGAAACATTACCGGAATGTCCATGTACCAGAGAGACACTCTAGATCTCGCTACGTTGAGGCTGGTTCCATTTTCGCCAAAGTTAATCATCCCCGTGGCGGTGTCTTTGTACATGATGTTCTTTCCTTTGAGCGTAAACCAGTTCCAGTTAAAGGCCAAGCCGTACTTCACATAAAACTTGCTGTTCTCACCCGCAATTCTAGACTTTCCTCCAAAACCAATTTCAAAATTAGAAGACTTCCAAGTCTCTTGTTCTGCGGGCTCGTCAAAGATGAGGCCACCGCCGCCTTCTACCATTTGAGAAAGTCCCAAATGGATGTCAAAGGTACCCTTGGTCATTTGACGGTGACGACGCTTATGCTTCTTTTTGGTAGTGCGAATAATGATTTCTTCATTGGGTTCTGCAGTTACCGGAGGCAATGCCGGCATGGGTGGCATTGGCGGCATAGAACCTACGTCCTTTCCAGCTTCACGGTCTTCTTCCCATTTTTCGGCTTCGCGTTCCCATTGCTCGGCCCACTCTTCCCATTGTTCTCCGTAGTTCTCACCCCATTCTTCCCAGGTAGACTCATAGCTTTCTCCCCAATCTTCCCATCGGTCTTCAAACTCTTCCATTCTGTCCTCCATTTCCTCAGAGGCTTCTTCTATGGCCTCCTCAGCTTCTTCGCTGGTCATTTCGCCGTTGGCTCTTTGGGTCTCAATTTCTGTAATGCGTCTTTGGTAATCGGCAATGATAATCGCAGTTTCTCTATTGATCTCAGCAATCATTTTGTTGAGGTCAATTTCAGAAAGTTCGCCAACGTTGTCGGAGAGGATGATAACCTCGGACCCATTTACATTCATGCGAATGGTGTCTTTTTGGGCCCAGGTGGTCAATCCCAGGGACAAGGCTAGTACGGTGGTAATAAATCTCTTCATGTTACTTTTTGTTGTGTGCATAAGCACTATGTGAAGTCAGTGTAGCAGTCGTTAATTTTTATGTTTAATCAATCGTCCTCTTGGGCAAACAGAGAGGAAATCCCCTTGGAAATATTTTTCCAAGTCACCTTTTCTAACGGGGGCGCTTCCAAGCTTTTTCCACTTGAGATGTTGTCCAATTGATTATTTGTATACGAATTCAACTCTTCACCAAAGCTGGCATCCGCCAGGGTGTATTTTTCGGGATTGATGGAAATGTTGAGTTTGTTTTTGGATGCTTTTTCCACTCTCGCTTCTGCAACAATCATAGGTTGCTCATACAATTCGATGGGCTCGTAGTAAGAATCTTCAAAATCAAAGGAAGCGACTTGTCTTTCTGTGGACATCGTTTTTTGACTGCTTCCAGAGTATACCTCAACCATTTCTTTTCTGGCTTCAGAAAGTTCTGAATGAGTAGGAGCTTGTTTAATAATTGTTGCAGGTGTGGTGGTAGGAGCAACGGTTACGGGTTGCATGGTCGGTAGGTTGGTAGGTTTTTCAAAATTGCGAACCCCTTGATTTTCTATGTAAAAGAAGGCGCCAGAAGCCAAGACAAAAACAACGGCAGCGGCAATGGCTTTCCAAGAAAAAGTACCCCCTTCTTTTTGTTCCAACTGGCCCTCTACGCGATTCCACAATTCGGCAGAAGGAGCCACCTCGTGGTTCTCGAGTTTGCTTTTAAAGAGTTTATCTATGGGATGTTTTGAGTTCATATCGTTTGCGCTCTATGTCCACTTTCTAACTGTTGTTGTAATTGCAATCGAGCTTTTCTCAATTGACTCTTGCTCGTGCCTTCAGAAATTTGCAGCATTCCTGCGATTTCTTTGTGGCTGTATCCCTCGATGGCAAACAGATTAAAAACCGTTCTATACCCGAGAGGTAGTTCATTGATTAAGGCCAGTAGCTCTTCGGCTTCAAACTTTTCTGTGGTGGGACTTACTATGGACATTTCTATGTGTTCCTCTTCCATTTCCACAAACAGGTTTTTCTTGTAGCGGATGTAGTTGAGACTTTCGTTGATAACGATTCTTCTCAGCCACGCTCCCAGTGCTCCGTCTTCATCGTATTGATGAATTTGACCAAATGCCTTTACAAAGGCGTTGCAAAGAACTTCTTCCGCATCTTCCAATCTTTGGACGTAGCGCCTAGAGATTCCCAACATCTGACGAGAGTATTTTTCAAATACTTCCGCCTGTGCCTGTCGGTCCCCTTTGCGAAGTTTCTCCACAAGGGTTTTTTCAGGATGTTGGTTAATGCGTAGTAGTTTTACCATCTAGTTTGGTTGTTCCTAGTTTGGTTGTCTATTAGTAATGACACTCTTTTTTTGAAGGAGGTTGCCTGACCTCAAAAAAAATTTTCGAATCTTTGCATCTAAGTTACCACTCTCCTCACAACAGTGGACCTACCGAGTATCTAGTAGATTCTGATTATTCACTTAAAGAGTCGACCAAGAATCATTCGATTAGCTTCTCAACCTCAGTCCTTTATCCCAAACGTACTGTTGTTCATCCGTCAAAGTTTTAGGAAGCGCTCATTCCTCAAAATGAAATTCACGGGAGATTTCACAAATGAACTCATGACTGATTTCAGAAAAGAGAAACGAGCTTAACAAACGATTAAACCATTAACCCTGTCTTCGGACAACCCTTATTAGTATCTTTATATCCAATGGGAAGAAAAAAATCAAGAAAGAGTAAATCGACGTTTACCTCAAGCGACCCCTTAATGATGAGTCGCAAAATCATGGAGGTCTTCACCGATTACCCACATAGAAATTTTAATTACAGACAACTCGCCGCCAAATTAGGACTTAACTCCAAGGCCGCGAAGAGCTTAATAGATGGAGCCATTAAGAAGCTCATCAAAGAGGGTAAAATAGTGCCCGTGACTCGTGGATCTTACAAGATGAAGTACCGCGAAGTCTTCGCCACGGGAACCGTAGATATGGCCACCAACGGCAATGCATATATCATCAGTTCTCAGACAGAAGAGGACATCCTCATCAAATCTGGAAACCTCCTGCACGCCCTTGACGGTGACCAAGTCAAGGTCATGCTCTATGCACGCCGCAGGGGCAAGCGACTAGAAGGCGAAGTGGTAGAAATCATCGAGCGCAAGCGCATGGAGTTTGTGGGCATCATTGAAATGTCTAAGAATTACGCATTCCTCGTTCCGGATCATCGCAAGATGCTAGTGGATATTTACATCCCCAAAGAAAAATTGAACGGTGCACTTCACGGGCAGAAGGCCATTGCAAAAATTACCGACTGGCCAGAAAAGGCCTCAACACCTTTTGGTGAAATCAATAAAGTCCTCGGAGATCCGGGCGATCACGAAGTGGAAATCCACTCTATTCTTGCCGAGTACGGATTGCCTTATGAATTCCCAGAAGAAGTGGAATTAGAAGCCAACGAAGTGGCCTTGGAAATTACTGAGGATGAAATTGCCAAGCGAAGAGACATGCGTGGCATTACCACTTTTACCATTGACCCCAAAGACGCCAAGGATTTTGACGATGCCTTGTCCGTTCAAAAATTGGAGAACGGCCATTGGGAAGTGGGGGTTCACATCGCCGACGTTTCGCATTATGTAAAACCGGGAACAGCATTGGAAGAAGAAGCCTATTCAAGGGCCACAAGTGTTTACCTGGTGGATAGAGTGGTCCCAATGCTCCCAGAAGTCTTGTCCAACAAGGTGTGTAGTTTGCGTCCCAACGAAGAAAAGCTCACGTTCTCTGCCGTTTTTGAAATGGATGAGAAGGCCAAAATCCACAAGCGCTGGTTTGGGAGAACGGTTATTGAATCGGATCATCGATTTGTCTATGACGAAGCCCAGGCCATTATTGAGGGCGAGGACGGCCCGCTCAAAGAAGAAGTTCTTACCCTTCACAACATGGCCTTACAAATGCGATCCGAACGCATGGATGACGGCGCCATCTCCTTTGACAAACACGAGGTCAAGTTTAATTTGGACAAGGAAGGAAATCCCATTGGAGTTTTCTACAAAGAAGCCAAGGCGGCCAACCACCTCATTGAGGAGTTTATGCTTTTGGCCAATCGATCCGTTGCGGAATTTGTGGGAAAAGCGGGGTCCAAGCCCAGTGGCAAAACCATGGTCTACAGGATTCACGACGATCCCGATCCCGCAAAAATTGAAGACTTGAGTTCTTTTGTAAAGCAATTTGGATACAGCGTTTCCACCAAAGGCCGCAAAGCCATTTCGCAATCCTTGAATTCACTTCTCAAAGAAGTAAGAGGGAAGGGAGAGGCCAATATGATTGAAACCCTTACGGTAAGATCTATGGCCAAGGCCAAGTACACGACCCAAAACATTGGCCACTACGGTTTGGCTTTTGATTACTACACGCATTTTACCTCGCCCATTAGAAGGTATCCCGATGTTATGGTTCACCGTCTGTTGCAAATGGAATTGGACAAGAAAAAACTTCCCGATGCGGCGACCTATGAAGAGCATTGTGAGCACAGTTCCGCTAGAGAGAAAATGGCCAGCGAGGCAGAAAGAGCCAGCGTAAAGTACATGCAAGTGAAATTTCTTGAGGCCCACGTCGGAGAAACTTTTGATGGAATTATTTCTGGAGTTACCGACTGGGGAGTATTTGTGGAACTCATTGAAAATCCCTGTGAGGGAATGATTAGAATTCGCGATTTCCGCGATGACTACTACGTTTACGACGAGAAGAATTACTGCATTGTAGGTGAAGATTCTGGTAGGATTTACCAATTGGGAGACCCCCTTCGCATTGTGGTTAAACGAGCAGATTTAGAAAGAAAGCAAATAGATTTTATCTTAGCAAAAGAACAACCAAACCGATAAATCCGTCCAAATGAAAAAATCCACTCTAGAAATGATCGTTCTAACCATCGGAGTACTTGTGATTGCGGTAGGAGTGTATTTGCTCTTTATTTCCTCAGACAACGCCTCGCCATTTATGGCCAACATTGTGTTTTCTGTAGGATTCCTGTTCTATGTTATCTACACGGCGATGACCACGTCTTCCCTTCAGAATACCATTCGTGAAAACGAAGCGGTGATTTCCAATCTCCAGGAAGAAGTCAAGAGGAAGTCCGCAGAAATCTCTGCCTTAGAAGACAAGGTTCATCAGGTAGAAACGGACCTCAACAAATCCGAAAAGAACCTCAAAGCCGCCAAAAAGAAACATTCAGAATTGTCTGCTCAAGTAGAGGATTTGAGTCAACAACTAAAGGCGGCACAAGAAAAATTAGAAAATACTGAAGAGGCGTAAACAATCATGTCCTACCTTTGGCGCTCGATTTTAGAGCATGGTAGAAATTATTCTTTACGCAGTATTATTGGGCTTTACCTTGAGTTTCATGGTAGGGCCTGTTTTTTTTGTCCTGCTGGAGACCAGCTTGATCAAAGGGGCTCGCAAGGCCGTCGTGTTTGACTTAGGGGTCATTTCTGCAGACATTCTCTTTATCGGAATCACTTTCTTTGGCTCTTCGCTTTTGGAGGGTATCGAAGACTATTCTAGCGTTTACTTGATTGGAGGCATCCTCGTTGTGGGCTATGGAATCTACAATTTAAGGAACGCCAAACTCAAGAAGGAAAGACTCAAGGTAGAGTTGGATATTCCCAACAAGAACGCTCCTTGGTATGTCTATTTTTTCAAGGGGTTCTTTTTGAATTTTCTGAATGTGGGCGTACTCGCCTGGTGGCTGACAACCATGGTGGTAGTAAGCGCCTCGGTGGATCACGACAAAACGCTTATGACGGTTTACTTTGCCGTTACTCTCGCGACTTATTTTGGCGTGGACCTTCTCAAAATTTTCTTCGCCAGAAAGCTCAAGAAAAAATTAACCCCCATGGTCTTACTCAAGATTGAGAAAACCATAGGGGTCATTCTAATTGTCTTTGGAATAGCCCTCTGTTTTAGAGGCTATATAGAGGAGCAAATTGGGGATAAGATTTCGGACTATTCTTCCTCAGTCTCTTCATCCTTTTCTTCTCCACCTTCCTCTTTCTGAGGATATACGTTGTTGGTTCTGTTGATGTCACAAGTGTAGGCTTTGCCGTCTACAATGATTTGTGAAATATCTGTAATCGGTGCTTCCAAGATCCAATCATACGTTGGATGCGTCCAGTTCCAAGGTTGTAGTGGAAGAGTCTCGGAATCATTTTTAAAGTTGTACATCATTACCAAGGGAATGGTGTAGGTAGACTGATCGCCGCTTTTCCAAACCACGGTTACATCAATAGGCATGGGCATACCGCCTTTTCTCTCCAGAGTGATTTTGGTTTTCTTTCCTTCAAAGGGATTTACGGAGTAGATTCCATAATCAATAGACTTGGTCATTTGCGTCCAGTAGATAAGGTACCAATCCAATTCCATATCCGATTCCAATTCCATTACTCGGATAAAGTCTTCCGGAGTCGGGTGTTTGAAGGCCCATTGGTCATAGTAGCTCATCATGCCTTTCCAGAACACCTCTTCGCCAACAATTCCCTTTAACTGATACAAGAACAATGCGCCCATGTAGTAAGAAGAAATGCTGTAGGTTGCGTTGAGGTCGTAGTGATCCGCGGGTGTGCTCAATGGCTCTTGAATGTTGTTGGCAACCAAGTATCCATAAACCGCCATTTTTTGTAAAAATGGATTTTCACCATGCTTCTCTAACATTTCGGCCATTACCATTTCCTCAGCGAAAGTGGTAAATCCTTCATCCATCCAAGGGTCTTTGTTCTCATTAGAACCCAATAAACCATAGAACCAGCTGTGTCCTGCTTCGTGAGCAAAGAGACCTAGGAATCCCTCAAAGTCATCGCCACCACCTACAACCAAAGTGGCCATGGGGTATTCCATACCTCCGTCACCTCCTTGGATTACCGTAAACTGAGAAT
The DNA here is from genome assembly GCA_965658445.1 of uncultured Schleiferiaceae bacterium. Taxonomy (GTDB): domain Bacteria; phylum Bacteroidota; class Bacteroidia; order Flavobacteriales; family Schleiferiaceae; genus CBFHSF01. The sequence continues at coordinate 130,819 of CBFHSF010000003.1, forward strand.
AGGGGTATTTTCCGAAATGCGAATCCATGTAATGGAAGTAGGGAGTAACGTACTGCTCGAGTTTTACCCAATTTTCTTCGTTAGCCGTTTTGGGATCGTACAAAAGGTGAACCAAGGGCCCGTTGGGAACTTGAACCGACTTGTGAACGTAGTCAGGATCTGCAGCCCACGCAAAATCGTGAACATTGGCTGCAGTGAATTTCCAAGTGAGCTTCTTGGCTCTAGGGGTGGGAACATCGGCATATCCCATTCCAATTTCATTGGCATTGGTCAAGGTTCCCGTTCCTCCAATCATGTAATCAGAGTCAATGGTGATGTTTACATTAAAGTTTCCCCACACGCCGTAAAACTCGCGGCCAACGTATTGGTCAGGGTGCCATCCGTCCACGTCGTATTCTGCCATTTTAGGGTACCACTGCGTCATGGAGTAGTCAATTCCCTCCTTGTTGTCCCTTCCGGATCTTCGGATCTGAACGGGCACTTGAGAATTAAATTCCATATCGAACGTTGCCGTTTGACCGGGCAAAATGGGATTCTTGAGAACTACCTTCATCACGGTTCCGTAGATTTCATATGAAACGTCTTCGCCGTTGTGAGTTAATGAGGTGATTTTGTGGTATCCGATCTCGTCTTTATCCAGCTTGGAGATTCTATCGCCAACGCGTTTGTCAGGATCTTGGATGTTCAAGGAGCGAACGTCCATTTGTGACCCAGGCTGGAAGGCATTAAAGTACAAGTGGTAGTACACCTTGTGAAGTGTGTCCGGAGAATTGTTGGTGTAGTCCAAGGACTGAACACCTTCAAAACGATGTTTTTTTACATCCATATCAATGTCCATATTGTAGGACACTTTCTGTTGCCAATAGTTGTTTTGGCCCCATGCTAGTGAGGAGGCCATCAGGGCTCCTCCCGCGAGAATTTTACTTAGAAAAGAGTTCATTAAATGCGTGTTTTTGGTGAAGTCGTACGCCTTTTTCCGTGGCGTGAACGGTACATATTTCGGTTTCCGAATCGTGTTCCAAGAAGAGGTGCCAGTTTTCTTTGGCCGCCGTTTCTAGGAAGGATCTTTTTTCGTCTAATGTGAGGAGAGGTCTGGTGTCATAACCCATCACGTAAGGCAGGGGTATGTGGCCTGTACTGGGCAATAAGTCCGCCATAAAGACAATCTTTTTGCCTTGGTAATCTAGGATGGGAAGCATTTGGGCTTCCGTATGTCCATTGGCCACAAACAAGTCAAAGGGAAGTTCCTCAATAGTTTGCAATCCATCCCCTAAGTTGGGAAGCATTTTGAGTTGCCCGCTTTCACGAATGGGTTTGATGTTTTCTGAAAGGAAGGAGGCCTTTTCCCTAGCGTTGGGTTCTGTGGCCCACTTCCAATGTCTGTCGTTAGACCAAAAGACAGCGTTTTTAAAGGCAGGCTCAAAACCCGTTCTGTCTTTATTCCACTGTATGGCTCCCCCCACATGATCAAAGTGCAAGTGGGTGAGGAAGACATCGGTGATATCATCTCTAGAAAACCCAAGGGCCGCCAAGTTACCGTCGAGAGAGTCATCTCCGTGTAAGTAGTAATGCGAAAAGAATTTGTCATCCTGTTTTTGACCAATCCCCGTGTCGATAAGGATTAGACGTTTGCCGTCTTCAATCAACATAGAGCGCATGGCCCAAGTACAAAGGTTGTTGCTATCCGCCGGATTGGTTCTTTGCCAAAGGGACTTTGGCACAACGCCAAACATGGCGCCACCATCCAGTTTAAAGTAGCCGGTGTTGAGGGGGTGTATTTTCATCTCAGCTCAAAAAGGTTACAAGGGCTAAACTACCAAAACCAATGCGTTTTTTGGGTATGCCCCAAATAAAAAGTCCCGCAGGGATACTGCGGGACTCTATTTTAACACAAACACTGATTATATAAACATATGGACATTCTCCTGGTCAGAAGACCTGCCCAATAAATCATTCAACACATTTTTGAGCTGAGATGTTTTCTTCTTGCTCAAGAAAGTAATGGGGAAGCTGATGGATTTTACTCCGCTCTTTTTGAGGATTTTAAGTTTCAATCTCTTTTTGAGTAGAGACTCTTCAATATTAAAGTCAACTATGTTTTTCTTATTGACATTCGCTATTTTTTCAAAAGAAGCGAGAATACTAAATCCTGATTTGATTACGACCACTTCCTTTTCTGCGTTGAAAGTGAAGATAGGTCTTCCCACATACAAGTAAACGAGTACCACCAAGAAGATGTTTACGGCAAATAGGTAGCCCCAAAACCAGTTGCTCAACTCAGTATCCATGCGGGCAAACCCGAAGTCTACGATAGACAAAATAAACAGCAGCGTAAACACTGCCCAAAAACCATTTCGCGTATTGATGTTAGAAATTCTCATGCCTCAAAAGTAAGGTAAATCTTTCAAAAATTAAAACAAAAACCTATGCATGCAGTGCAAGGTTCACATAGATAACGCACGTAATTGCCTTATGGTTTGGTGGTTGCAGAGAAATTGTAAGAATTAACTCCTCTTTAACGAATTAACGATAAGATAACGTTACAGCTGAATTTTCGGATAAGAATATCCTTGCGAAATAATCAGAGTGTTTTTGACCGTAGATAAGCCTGTTTGAGGCTACTTTTTTCTCCTACTTTGGAAGAAAGAAGTCATGAGCTCTGCAGATTCATTTTCCATGATGCCCATGACGTATTCTGTTTTGGGATGGAGTTGGCCACCCTTGCTTCTAAAACCGCTTTTGGGATCACTGGCGCCTACTACTATTTTTTGAACCTGCGACCAGAAAAGTGCTCCGGCACACATAGAGCAGGGTTCCAAGGTTACATACAAGGTACACTTGTGGAGGTATTTGGATCCGAGGTGATTGGCGGCTGCCGTGATGGCTTGCATTTCTGCATGGGCGGTCACGTCGTTGAGGCGTTGGGTTAGATTGTGAGCTCTGGCGATAATTTTATTGTTGGAAACCACAACGGCACCTACGGGAATTTCGCCTTCTTCAAAAGCAATTTGAGCCTGTTTTAAGGCCTCCCTCATAAAGTATGCATCAGAAAAGAGCTCTATTTCCATAGTTTGGTCCAAAAAGGTAAGAATCAAGCGTATTGATTCGTAAATTCGCGCCAAAATTAAGGCAAAATGTACAGGACGCACACTTGTGGTGAATTAAATATAGCAAATGTAGGTTCAACCGTGACCCTTGCAGGATGGGTTCAAAAGGGCAGAGACCTCGGAGGGATGACCTTCGTGGACATTCGTGACCGTTACGGAATAACCCAGCTGGCTTTCAATGAAGAGTGGAGCACGGAAGAACTTGAAAAAGCGAGAAAACTCGGAAGAGAGTACGTAATTCAAGTGGAGGGTGAAGTTATCGAAAGAGCAAGCAAAAACCCCAAAATGCCTACGGGAGATGTTGAGATTAAAGTGTCCAAGTTGACCGTTCTCAACGAATCAGAAACCCCTCCTTTCACCATAGAAGATGAGTCTGACGGTGGTGAAGAACTCCGCATGAAGTACAGATATTTAGATATTAGAAGACAGCCTGTTCGCGAAAAGCTTCTCTTGAGAAACCGCGTAAACCTGGAGGTAAGAAATTACCTTTCAGAAAGAGGTTTTGCGGATGTGGAAACGCCTTTCCTCATCAAGAGTACACCCGAAGGGGCTCGTGACTTTGTGGTTCCCAGCCGCATGAACGAAGGCGAATTCTATGCGTTGCCCCAGTCCCCTCAAACCTTTAAGCAGTTGCTTATGGTAGGAGGAATGGACAGATACTTTCAAATTGTAAAGTGTTTCCGCGATGAGGATTTGCGCGCCGACAGACAGCCTGAATTTACGCAGATAGACTGTGAGATGGCCTTTGTTGAGCAGGAAGACATTCTCAACACTTTTGAAGGGTTGGTGCTTCACCTCCTCAAAAAAGTAAAGGGAGTGGAATTGGATTCCATCCCCAGAATGACCTATGACGAAGCCATGTCCAAATACGGATCGGACAAACCCGATATCCGCTTTGGTATGGAATTCCAAGAACTCAATGACTTGGCACAAAACAAAGGTTTTGTCGTTTTTGACCAAGCGGAATTGGTAGTTGGTATCGTCGCCAAAGGCTGCGCCTCATACTCTCGAAAACAATTGGACGCCCTTACCAACTTTGTAAAAAAACCACAAGTAGGTGCCAAGGGATTGGTCTATGTAAAGTACAATGAAGACGGATCCATCAAATCTTCTGTAGACAAGTTCTACGACGCTGACGCCCTTCAAGAATGGGGAGACAAAGCAGGAGCCGAAGCCGGAGACCTTATGCTCATCCTTGCAGGAGAGGTGGACAAGACTCGCAAGGCCCTGAACGATTTAAGACTTCACCTTGCAGAGGAATTGGGATTGAGAAACCCCGAGGAGTACGCTCCACTTTGGGTTTTGGACTTCCCGTTATTGGAATGGGATGAGGAGACAGAGCGTTACCACGCCATGCACCACCCATTTACTTCGCCTAAGCCAGAAGATCTTCATCTCATTGAAACCGACCCAGGTGCCATTCGCGCCAATGCATATGACATCGTTCTCAACGGAAATGAAATTGGCGGTGGGTCCATTCGTATTCACGACGAAGACCTTCAGAAGCGCATGTTTGACTTGCTAGGATTTTCTGAGGAAGAAGCCAAAAAGCAATTTGGATTTTTGATGAACGCCTTTACCTACGGAGCGCCTCCACACGGTGGAATCGCCTTCGGATTTGATAGATTAGTGGCTCTTCTTGGAGGAGACGAAGTTATCAGAGACTACATTGCCTTTCCTAAAAACAATGCCGGTAGAGACGTAATGATAGACGCCCCTGCTACCGTTTCTGAGGAACAATTGGATGAGTTGAGCTTGCGTTTGAATCTTCAAGAGAAAAAAGAGTAACTTAAAGCATGCCTAATAAACCACAATCCATGCTGGGACGCTTTTTGGTTTGGCGCTTGCGCCACATACCTCAAAGGCAGTTTATTTTGATACTCAGTGTGGTTGTGGGTTTGATTTCTGGATTGGTAGCGGTTACCCTGAAAAACTCGACTCACCTCATCCAGCAATTTGTAAACTCAGAGTGGTTTAACGATATCTACAACCCCTTTTATTTCGCCTTTCCCGTTATTGGTATTCTGATTACCGTAGGGATTAAGCGGTTTTTTAAAAACCCCGTTGGAGAGGGGATTCCCAGTACGCTATACGCCATTTCCAGACGAAATGGTTTGTTGAGACCCTACAAGATGTTTGCCTCCGTCATCACCAGTATGTTTACGGTAGGTTTTGGTGGATCTGTGGGTTTGGAAGGCCCCACGGTAAGTACAGGCTCAGCCATTGGATCCAATTTGGCCAGAGTCATGCACCTCAATTATAAGAGCCGAACACTTTTGATTTCCTGTGCGACGGCGGCAGCCATTTCTTCCATCTTTAATGCGCCCATTGCGGCCATTATTTTTACGATAGAAATTTTCAGTTTGGACTTGACTTTGGCCTCTTTGATTCCCCTCTTGTTGGCTTCGGCAACGGGTGCCATGACCTCATTGTTTTTTCAGGGTTCTGGACATTTGTTCCACTTTAAAGTTGTGGATCAAATGGATCTTTCTCAGTTGCCCTTCTATGTTTTTTTGGGTATAGGAAGTGCGCTTTTATCGGTCTACTTCAACAAAGTATACCTGGGACTTGAAGAGTGGTTTTCCAAGTTCAAAGGCTGGTTGAAGTTTATTGGGGGAGGATTTTTATTGGGGCTTCTCATTTTTTTAATTCCGCCATTATATGGTGAAGGTTACGAAACCATCAATGCGCTGCTGAGCGGAAATTACATTGCGGTGCTGGAAGAGAGTTTCCTCCTAGAGTATTCAAGTTCAGAAACCATGATTTTGGCCCTTCTATTGGGTCTGGGACTTACCAAGGTCTTTGCGGCCTCCTTAACCATTTCATCCGGTGGGGTGGGAGGTATCTTTGCCCCATCTCTTTATGTGGGAGCGTCTTTTGGATTTTTCTTTTCGAAAATATTAAACACATTGGGGCTTACCGCTTTACCAGAAACCAATTTTGCTTTGGCGGGAATGGCGGGTTTGATGGCCGGTGTGCTTCACGCACCCTTGACGGCCATCTTTATGATTGCTGAAATTACCGGGGGTTACTCCATGTTTCTGCCGCTCATGCTGACGTCTGCAGCTAGTTTTTTAGTGACTAGAAGTTTGATGCCTCACTCTATTTACACCGTTCAGCTCGCCAAACGAGGCGACTTGCTTACACACGACAAGGACCACGCGATTTTGACTTTGATGAAGTTGGAACAAGTCATTGAATCCGATTTTATTAAGGTGAACCAAGAAATGAAGCTCGCGGACTTGGTTGCGGTATTCAAACAGAGTACTCGCAATATTTTTCCTGTGGTAAACGAGAAAGAAGAGTTGGTAGGAATTCTCACCTTGGAAAATTTCAAGCAACTACTCTTTGACAAAACGCTTCACGATAAAGTTACTGTTGGCCAATTGATGATAGCTCCTGTTGCCGTGATTGATAAATCGGAAAACATGGATTCTGTTCTTGCCAAATTCAAAACCTCAGGGGCCTGGAACTTGCCCGTTGTTACCAATGGGGTTTACAAGGGTTTTGTCTCCAAATCCAAATTATTTTCTGCCTACAGAAGAAAGCTCAAAGAAGTTTCTGATTAATTTGGAACGGTTCCTTCCCCATCATTCCAAAATTCAAAAGGCCATGAAAAAAGTATTTGTATCCCTACTCACCCTTCTCGTTCTAGGATGTTCCACAACCAAAGACACCTATGCACCCATTACAACGGTAAAGTGGAACCGAGTGATTTCTGGCGCAGGTGGCGGACAAGGGTACCAATTTTACGCCTACTTTTTTGAGGAGGACTTGGAAGCCATGGCATTTGTTGTCAACGATGTTTTCCTTTCTGTCAATACCATTCAGAGTGGAGATACTACAATTGTTTCTGGATATTACTTTAAATCCGAGTTACCCGAAGGTGAATTTCCTCCTAAGCAACAGCCTGAGTTAACAGCGCCATTTGAGAAGGCAGTGATTAACGGATACCTTGGCGAGACGCCCTTCTCTTGGGAGACCACACAGTTTAAAGAGGTGAAATATCCTCCAGCCCCCTGATAATTAGTTCGTTGCTTTTTGTTACTTTCACGCCTCGTCGATGAACATTTCCCTCATTTAGACGTACTATGTACCAACGGCTAACCCATTTTTGCCGTGTATATAGATAATTGAACTGTTAACACATATTTAAAGCGTGAATTACAAAGTACTTCTCTCCGGTATTTTCATGTGGTTTGCTACTGGTCTTGTTGCCCAAAATTGGGTAGAAGGCATGTTTGATCCGAATGAAAATTTTTACACAACACAAGCCGAATTCGAAAAATATTGGGCGGAAAAGGAAATTCAAAAAGGCAAAGGCTGGAAACAATTTAAACGTTGGGAAGCCTTTATGGAACCCCGCGTTGCTCCTGATGGAGTAAAGCCAGATCCAGCGGCCCTTGGTAACGTAATTTTCTCTGCACAGAACTCAAATCTCCCCAACTTTGGAGATTTTACTGTGAAAGGTCCCTTGAATGGGAATCAATTAGAGGGTATTGGAAGAATCAACTGTGTTGCCTTCCATCCCAATCACCCAGATACCGTTTATGTTGGAGCCCCTGCGGGAGGATTCTGGCGTTCGTATGACGAGGGTGCAACATGGGAAACTACCTCAGACGATTTGGTGAATATTGGTGTTTCTGCCATCGCCATTGACCCTTCAAACCCCGACATTATTTATATCGCCACGGGTGACCGCGATGCGGGAGACACCTATACTTTTGGTGTTTTAAAGTCTGTGGACGGCGGTGACACTTGGAACCCAACCGGCCTTTCTCTTAACGTAACGCAAACCACACGTATTGGAGCCTTGGTAATCAACGAGAACGACCCCAACATCGTAGTTGCGGCCACTCGCTTTGGAATCCAAAGAACCACAGATGGTGGAGCTACTTGGACGTCAACTCAAGGAGGTGGATTCCACTCAGTTAAGGCCAATCCAAGAAACCCAGATGTGCTATATGCAGCTACTTCTACTGGAGTTGCCAAAGTTTACAAATCTACAGATGCAGGAGCTTCTTGGTTCCAGTTGACTTCAGGTCTTCCCACATCAGGTGTAAGACGTGCGGAGATTGGAATCACTCGTCACGATACAAGTTTTGTATACGTTCTATACGGTGCCAACAACAACGGTTACTATGGTATCTACCGCAGTATTGACGGTGGTGCCACATTTACTCAGAGATCTAATTCACCTAACCTATTGGGGTGGTCCACCACAGGAAATGACAGTGGAGGACAGGCTTGGTATGACTTGGCAATTGCCGTTTCTCCTTCCAACAAACACGAAGTTTACGTGGGTGGAGTAAACGTTTGGAAATCTACCACAGGAGGAACCGGATGGTCTCTTGCCGGTCACTGGTATGGTGGAGGAGGTGCTCCTTTCATTCACGCGGACCAACACTGGTTTGAATACCAGCCAGGTACCAATGACCTATGGGTCGGAAACGATGGTGGTATTTACAGAACATTAAACAACGGTGTTTCTTGGGATTCGAGAAACGACGGAATCAATATTACACAGTACTATAAGATTGGAATCTCCAATAACAATGATTACAAAATCATTGCAGGAGCTCAAGACAATGGTACACACCTAGACAACACTGTTTTCTGGGATAGAGTGCGTGGAGGTGACGGAATGGATTGTGCCATTGATCCGACTAACAACAACGTAATGTACGCTTCTGTATACTACGGAAACTTCACCAAATCTACCAATGGAGGAGCGAGCTTTAATGCCGCCTTTAACCTACCCCCATCGGGATCCGGAAACTGGGTGACCCCTTTCCTAATAGACCCCAATAACAACTCCACCTTGTATGCTGGATTTGATAGATTGTGGAAATCTACCAACGCAGGTGTGGGATTCTCAGCGACTTCAGGATCAATAAATGGAGGAAACATAGATGTTGTTTCCGTTGCCAAAGGCAATGCGAGTTACATCTACGTTGGAATCAATGAAACGGTATTTAAATCCACCAACGGAGGAGCTTCTTGGACCGCCATTACCGGTTCGATTTCCAACTCGAATGACGTAACGGATATAGAGATTTCTCCAACCAATCCAAATCACATTTTCATTACAAAATCAGGTTACTCAAATGGTAACAAAGTATATGAATCTACCAACGGAGGAAGTTCTTGGAGCAACATTACAAGCAATCTTCCCAACCTACCTGCCAACACCATCATTTACCAAGAAGGTACATTTGATGGAGTGTATGTAGGAACGGATGTCGGTATCTACTTCAAGGACGGGAACTCCAACCAATGGGTTAGATTCTCTAAGAACCTTCCGAACGTAATCGTAACCGATCTTGAAATCAACTACAACACGAACGAGTTGGTTGCTGGAACGTACGGTCGTGGGGTGTATGCATCGCCTCTAATTACTGAGTTGATCGATCAGCCCATCGCTGATTTCTACGCTAACCCATCAGGAACTTGTTCAATCGGTGACACCATCACATTGTTTGATTTGTCACAGAACATCCCCACTCAGTGGGCGTGGTCTATTACCCCAAGCACATACACTTTTGTAAATGGAACGGGGCCTAATGACTACAACCCCGAAATTGTTTTTACAGCATCAGGAAACTACAGCATTCAATTGACGGTTGCCAACACACAAGGTTCAGACAGCAAAACCAAGGCGAATGTATTAGGAGTGGGTGGATTTACCCTTCCTTTCATTGAGGACTTTGAAGACACCACTCGTTTCTATTCTTGGGCGGTTGACAATCCCGATGGAGCAGAGGCTTGGTATTTGAATCAGAATGCTTTGAATGCGGGTATGAATAATGCGGCAGCTTTAGATTTCTTTTCAATGGGATCTTCTGCAAGTTCAGATGAGTTGACTTCACCTGCCATCAATCTCTCAAACCACACGGGAGTTACCATGACCTTCGATTTTGCCTACAAGGGAATTGGAGGATCTACAGATACCTTGAATGTTTGGGTATCTGATGATTGTGGTGCCAACTGGTATTTGCAAGCGACGTACGCCGGTTCTACTTTGAGAACGGGCGTCGACCAAACAACGTCATTTGTTCCAACGGGCGCATCGGATTGGTGTGGTCAGGTAAACTACGCTTCATGTGCTTCGGTAGATCTTTCAGCGTATGCCAACGAAACCATTTTGGTTCGCTTTGAAGGTGTACACAACCAAGGAAACAACCTTTATATTGACAACATCAATATTTCTGGAACACCTACAGTTGCTCCGATTGTAAACTTTATTTCTGATACGGCATCATGTGTTGGAAACGGAATACAGTTCTACGACGCCTCTTCACTTTCACCAACAGCATGGGAGTGGACCTTTACAGGAGGTACTCCCGCAACAAGTACAGCACAAAACCCCATGGTTACTTACACGACCGCAGGAACGTATGCAGTTGAACTTAAAGTAACCAATGCGGCCGGTGCAGATAGTATTGTTAAAACTTCATATATCCAGGTGAATCCTGATGTAACTCCCACCGTTTCCATTGCTTCGAATGCTGGAACTAACGTTTGTGAGTTCAACCCCGTAACGCTCACAGCAACAACAACTAATGAGGGGACAGCCCCAACCTATAAGTGGATGATTAATGGGACGTTGGTTTCTCAAGGTTCTGCTTCGGTAACCTTCTTCCAATTGCAAAATGGTGATCAGGTTGAGTTGGTATTATTTTCCTCAGAAGAGTGTTCTACTTTAGATAGTGTTATTTCAAACACATTGACCTTTACAGTGAACCCATTGCCTTCTGTTTCCTTTGGGTCAGTAGGTGGAATTTGTGTTTCTTCAACGCCAATGACCTTGACACAAGGTCTTCCCGCTGGAGGTACCTATTCTGGACCTGGAGTGTCAGGAACTACATTTGATCCTGCGGTTACAGGTGCGGGAACACATACTATTTGGTACTCTTTCACCAACGCAAGTGGATGTAAAGATTCAGCCTCTACAAATGTATTTGTTGATGTGCCGCCTACGGTATTCTTAACAGGACCCGGAGAGCTTTGTGATGATCAAGGTTCTATTACCTTGGGTGGAGGATTCCCATTTGGTGGAGACTACACCGTAGATGGTAATCCTGAGACCACATTTGATCCTTCTACAGCAGGAGCTGGAACGTACGTACTTGGATACGAATACAACAACGGAAACTGCTCAGGATTTGCTTTCGATACCATCACGGTGGTTCCAGCACTTCCCACCCCAACGGTAACCGTACAGTGGGGAATCTTGACATGTGACCAAGTAGGTGTTGCTTACCAGTGGTTAGATGGAAGTGGAACGCCCATTCCAGGGGAGACCAACCAAGTATTCTACCCAACGGCAGCTGGAAACTACAGAGTGAGAATTACCACGCTAAACGACGGATGTGATAAGACTTCAGGAAACTACTTCATTGGAAACATTGGAGTGAACGAGTTCGAATCTAGCATTCGATTCAATCTATTCCCCAACCCAACAGCTGGAGAGTTTAGAGTTCAATTTGAATTGGCTCAATCAGAAGAAGCAGAAGTTGAAATCGTGAACGCCATTGGACAAGTAATCTTCAAATCAGATTACGAATTGACTCCAGGTTTGAACACCTTGAGCATCAATCCCAAGGCTGCCGCAGGAATCTACTTCTTGAGATTTAAGATTGGCGAAGACCAATTGGTACGCAAATTTAGAGTGGAGTAGCGGTTTGCTACTTCACCAACCCATAGACGCAAGTCAATAAAGAAAAAGCCCCCTGATGAAAATCATGGGGCTTTTTTATTTGTTAGAGAGCAAGAAAGGCTCTCTCATGGATCAAAATCTGATAGATTGTTCTCGGATAATTCGGTCTAGCCTTTTACCATCAAGTCTAAGATGTTCTTCATCATGTGAAGACCGTCTGTGTTTTTCAGGTTTTCGTCCATGGCTCTCTCGGGGTGAGGCATCATTCCAAAAACATTACCGGCTTCGTTGCAGATTCCTGCGATGTTCTCCAAAGATCCGTTGGGGTTTGCTGACTCAACGATGTTTCCATCGGCGTCACAGTAACGGAACATAACCAAATCCTTGTCGTTGATCTCTTTGAGGGTATCGGCATCAGCGTAGAAATTTCCTTCTCCGTGAGCGATGGGGATTTGGTATGCCTTGTCCTCAAGAGAAGCGGTCATAATGGCTTTCTTGGATTGAGGCTTGAGGTATACATTTTTACAAATGAACTGGTGAGAGTTGTTGTGCATCAAAGCACCTGGCAAAAGTTGAGTTTCTGTCAAAACTTGAAATCCGTTACACACTCCCAAAACGTATCCTCCTTTATTGGCGAAAGAAATCACTTCTTCCATAATAGGAGAAAAACGAGCAATGGCCCCTGAGCGAAGGTAGTCACCATAGCTAAAGCCACCGGGAAGAACCACCATGTCTACTCCTTGCAAATCGCGGTCTTTGTGCCACAATTCAACTACTTCTTGTCCCAAAAGGTCTCTCCATGCGTAAACCATGTCTTGGTCGCAATTGGATCCCGGAAACGTTACCACTCCAAACTTCATCTGATACGAGTATTATTCAATGGATAATTTGAGCTGCAAAGGTAAAGAATTCCCACAGATAAAACCCTAGAGGTATCCGTTGGATTTTCCGAGGAGATTGCACATCCTAAACAGGATTCTCGAGGCGACGTTGGCATCCCATTCATTTTCGCCTGGAGCCACTTCATTGAGGTCCATTCCTACTAGGGTTCGACCGCTTTCTACAAGTTTTTCTAAAAGGAAAAGAATTTCTTCCGGTTCCAAACCGCCTGCCACGGGAGTTCCTGTATTGGGGCAGTATTCGGGTTTGAGACCGTCAATATCAAAACTCAAATACACTTTCTCAGGACAGGCGGAAATGATTTCTTCTACTTGCTGCGCCCATGTCTTTCCAGCGAACCTCTGGTGAGCTAAGTCCCTATCAAAGAACGTTGTGATTCGGTTTGGGTGGGTTTCCATAAAATGCAATTCCTCCTCACAGTAGTCTCTAATCCCCACCTGAACCAAATGGCTGATGGCGTCTTCTTTGAGTGCATTGTACATGATGGAGGCGTGGGAGTAAGTGAATCCCTCATAGGTATTTCTCAAATCCGCATGAGCGTCAATTTGTAAAATTCCAAAGGAGCCTTCATGACTAGCTAAAGCTTTAATATATCCCAAGGGTGTGCTGTGATCACCACCTAGTAGGACTACTTTTTTTCCACTAGCTAGGAGAGAAGCTGTTTTCTTCTCCACCCATTCAACCATTTCCTCACAAGCGCTATTGATTTTTTCTCTTTCCTCATATAACTTAAGATGGCTTTTGTCTTCAGCCAAAAGGTCTAGGTATTTTTCAGCCTTCTCTCGGAATTTATCGCTTTTGTTCCAAAGCTTCGATGAAGGCTCTACCATGTAGATTCCCATTTTCCAGGCATTGGAAATATAAGGGTCCAAGAGGTCGACTTGCAAAGAGGCCTTTCTGATGGCTGAAGGGCCAGACGCTGTCCCTGCTTCATAGCTAACGGTAACTTCCCACGGCACAGGAAAGACAATTACCGGTGATTCGTCCAAATCAAAGGGCAACCCAAACAGCTCTGAACTCATGGCCATTCCGTTGGGATCAAAGGCCTCAATTTTAGCACGCTTGGTTTGACTAGGTTGCTTTTTCTGGTTTTCTGACATGGTACTCAGTTGATTGTTTCAAAGATTCAAAATTGTTTGTAGATTTTACGGAGACACCGCACATTTTTTGATTTCCATGGCGTCTTCAAATTTACAAATCACATAGTAGGGACCAATGGGCAAAGGGCTGCCGTTGGTTCCACAGCCTTCCCAATGCCAAAGGCCCTCACCACTGATTCCATCCCCTCCATTCCACAGAATTCTACCCCCTTCGTCAATAATGTAAAGGGAATACTCATCCTCAATGTTTTCTGGCGTAACCGCAATTTCAATGGGAATATTTCCGGATTTGTAAACAGAAGGAGAAATGGAGAGTATCCCCTGAGCTTGATTTCTGAGAATGTCAAACCACCCTGGACTTCCCATATTTACTGAGACAATGGTTCCCTCCAAACCGTTTCGCAAGGCCAGAGAGTAATCATTTGGGTCTGTGAGGTCTTCGGGGTGTTGAGAGCGGGAGTATTCTCTGTAGAGGATGGTATCGTTGTGTTCTATGGCCACAGAGCCTTCCACATCCGATAAAGCGGCCCATGAATACAATTGAAGTTGAAGAGGGGTAACTCCACCTTCGTGGTTTAACCTTTGAAGGTTATTGCTAATGGCTACTGGACTTAGACCTGGGAGAATGTAATATATCTCAGGGTTGCCAACGGGGAGGGTTCGATAAAAAGATCCCTGCCAATATTCCCCAAGCCATACATTGTGGAGATATATGGAAGTGGAGTTAGGGTTGGCGAGTTCTATGAATTCAGAAGATTGTTGAGCATCAAACAAAATTTCTGAAATGACAAGGGGCTTGGAATTTTCTTGATTTGCGTAGATGGGAAGTTCAAAGTAGAGGGAAGAAATCAGGGTGTCTTTTGTGCAGGGTATCAAAGGTGGAAAGAAGAGTAAACTATCCGAATGGAAAGGGAGGGGTACAAAAATGTATTCTGGTTGATTAGGGTCAAAGTGAACCGGAAAGACAGCGCCTTCGCTTTTCCAAAATGCCTTGGTTTTTTTGGGAAGGATGGGCGTGTGAAAACCTATGGCTAAGTTTCCGTTATCTGCATAACTGAGTGGCTGATGGTATTTTACGGAAGTGTTGTTTTTGGAAAATTCTCCTGGAGATCCTCCTTCTCGATGAGAGGTAGTGGTCCAATTTTCCCAACAGGGACATTGGGGATACTCACCCAATACTTCTAGGCTGTATCCACCCGATTTTCCCATTTCATTGTGAGAATTTGAATGGTAGCGAGCTTGCCAAACCAAAGTCTGATTGTAATCATACCAAGAAATAACACCTGAATCATTGGGCAAGTAAAACCCTGGGACCACCCAGTTCTGAGTAGCATGGGGATGGATTTGATTGGATAGAATCACAGGAAAGTTTGAATTCAGTTCCAAAGGAGGCGTTGATAAAGAGTCGCCATTAACGACGAGGACTCCTTCCGGAACGATCATATTTAGCCGGCTCTGCAGCTCTACAAATTCGATGTTGGGAAGACCGCGACTCGGTGTAGGGTCGGAAAATATCTCGGTGGGAAACCAATCTTGAGAATAGGCACCCAATTGATACTGGGTCAGAACACTGTCCAAACTTCTCCCTAAAGTGTCTTTTAATCCGGAGAGATCCACGGTCCAGATTCCTTCGGTTTTAGGTTTTTCGAGAAGGATTTGACTTGCGTCGAAGATAGAATCCACAAAGGCATTTTCGCCATTAGACCAGAGTAATGGAGCACCACTTACTGGGCTGGAAAGGGACAGTTGAATAGATTCTTCCGTTCTATGAAGGGAGGTGATTTTAGGAGGATAAAGATCTCTGTGAACGCGCCCATTCACCTCAAAGTCATCGAACCAAAACTTGTCTGATCGTGTGGAGGTATAGGTACATTGAATTTCTAGCAGAGAAGAGGGAATTGAAGGAGGACCGGAGCAGGAGAAGAGCAATTTCTGGATTCCGTTGGACGGATTCCAAAACACTCGATAAACTCCAACACTGTCTTGCACCACCTTTAGGATACCAGAGGGAAGCGAAGAGTCGAGTACCGAGGCGCTTCGGCCCCACGTCGAATCCAAACCGCTGTAAGTGTACCCCAACTCAATAGCATCGCGTCCACCTTCTCCAAAGGCAACGTACAAACCTGAGTTGTCAGCTTTAGCTAGGTACACTCTACAGTGGTTGGAGGAAGAAGGATTAAAGCCTAGTTCAATATGGAATTTCCAGGTACTCTGGTGTCCTGCTGAACTACCCCTATATAATCGACTACTTCCGCTTCCAAAAGCCTGGAGTTGGAGTTTATCATCGTTATTTACAATAAATAACGAAGTATCTCCAAACCAAACACTCTGTGTTAAATATGAAACATTTTGAAATGAATCCGTCCAAATGGCCTGGCCACAAAGGGTTTGTGCAAGAAGAACGAAGATCATGACGGCTGGTTTCATACTTTTGTATCCGTTTTACAGTGATTACTTACTAGAAGTTAGAAAAAAATGAAGGTAGCCGTAGTAGGTGCGACCGGAATGGTTGGCCAGGTCATGTTGAGTATTTTGGAAGAGAGAAACTTTCCCATTGAGGAGTTAATCCCTGTGGCATCAGAAAGATCCATCGGAGAGAAAGTTTCTTACAAGGGAAAAGAGTTTTCTATTGTTGGAATGCAGGACGCCATTGGTATGAAACCCAATTTGGCCCTCTTCTCTGCAGGAGGAAGCACTTCAAAAGAATGGGCACCAAAGTTTGTGGAAGTAGGATGTACCGTTATTGACAACAGCTCCGCCTGGCGAATGGAAGAAGACAAGAAGTTGGTGGTTCCTGAAATCAACGGGTCTGAACTCACAGCGGATGACAAGATCATCGCCAATCCCAATTGTTCTACTATTCAGTTGGTAATGGTTCTCAAGCCACTACACGAGAAATACAATATAAAGCGCGTTGTAATCAGCACCTACCAAAGTATTACGGGTACGGGAATGGCTGCTGTTGAACAAATGAACAATGAGCGCGAGGGCAAATCAGGGGAAATGGCCTATCCCTATCCCATCGATTTAAATTGTCTTCCTCATTGTGACGTCTTTGAAGACAATGGATACACTAAAGAGGAAATGAAGCTCACTCGTGAGACGGTTAAGATTTTGGGTGATTCCAATGTTTTGGTTTCGGCCACAGCCGTAAGAGTTCCTGTAAAAGGAGGGCACTCAGAAAGTGTAAACATAGAGTTTGAAAGACAGCCAAACTTGTCCATTATCAGAAACATTCTCTCCTCTACAGATGGCGTTACTGTGCAGGACAATCCCGATGTAAATGTCTACCCAATGCCCAAGTACGCAGAAGGTAAAGACGATGTTTTTGTGGGAAGAATTCGCTTGGACCACACGTTGCCACAAGCCATCAATCTTTGGATTGTTTCTGATAACTTGAGAAAGGGTGCCGCCACAAACGCGGTTCAAATTGCAGAATACCTTTTAGAAAAGAACTGGCTCTAAACGTTTTTCCGATTTTTTGTGTTATCTCTGTAGAAAGAGCAGGTGCTTTCTATGCCGATTAAATTAGGTATGGATATTGCTCTGTGATTTCTGACTAAAAACAGAGAAATCATGAAACTTAAGAATACAGCATGGGCTTTGCTCGCGGGATTTTTGTCTCTAGGAGCTTCGTGCCAAGCACAATCAAATCAGAAGACGGACATGGCAGACGTAACAGGAATGGAAAGAGCCATCTTTGCCTCGGGTTGCTTTTGGGGAACCGAGTACTTTTTAAAGAGAGAAAACGGTGTGGTAAAAACCACAGTAGGATATATAGGGGGAACCTTAGACAATCCCACCTACCGTGAAGTATGTTCAAAGAAAACGGGTCACTACGAAGCCGTTGAGGTGTACTACGATCCAGAGGTAACCGACTTTGAAACCGTGGCGAGAATGTTTTTTGAAACCCACGACCCCACTCAGAAAAATGGACAAGGTCCAGATATCGGACCTCAGTATCGTTCAGCGATTTTCTATTTAAATGACGAACAGAAGGCCACTTCGGAAAAGCTCATCAAACTCCTCCAAGACAAAGGTGTAGATGTAGCCACTATTTTGATAGAAGCCCCAACGTTTTGGCCTGCAGAATTGTATCACCAAGATTACTATGATCTACGAGGGGGAACCCCATATTGCCACGGATACAACAAGCTGTTTTAGAAAAAGAAAATGGTAGGAATACATTAGAAAAGAGGAGGGCAAATGGTAGCTCTCCTTTTTTATTTCCCGTTCATTAATACTCCACAGAGCGCACCTGAAGAATGATCATGGTGTAATTGCCCTTTGCTCTAGAATTACAAAAGTTTCTGATGAGGTTTCTCTTTTCCAAGTTGGATACTTGGTAATTGAGAATCTCGAGCAATTGATCTTCCGTCACGCCTTCCATGATTCCTCTAGAGGCCATAACAATGTAGTCCTTGGCTTTTAAGGGCTCTAAGATGTGAGTTTCCATTTCACCGTGTCCAACGTAGCGAGACAAAACATCCTTATCCTCGTGCTTGCGAGCCTCTACCTCGGTAATGGCACCTGCGTTTTGTAGCTCTTGAATTTTTGAATGGTCTTGCGTTCTGAATAATAAATTGTGAGAACGCACGTGGTACATTCTACAATCTCCCATCCAACCCAACTCAATTTCTGAATCCGAAACGTGGACAATTCCAAGGGAGTTGCTGATTTCGTCGAAAGTATAATCGTTGAGACCTTTGTCTTCTAATTCTTCAGCGGCTTTCTTAACGGCAGCGTCTAAAGCACCGTCCAATTTCTTGTCCAGACCATTTTCCTTGATGTGGAAGGCGGTTCTCTCCCCCAAGAATTCAGGAACTCGATACCCGATAAACGGCGTCTTCGCCGCCGAGATCATAAAGAGCTGGTCGTACGAAATGGGGTTTTTTGGGTAAACAAACTCATAGTTCATTCTCATCTTTCCCGATTCGTGGATGACCAATGGTGGATGTAATTCGAGTTCCATATTTTGTACTATTAGGATTGCAAATTTAACCCTTTTTATTCAAGTAGCTGGAATTCATTTTACAAGCGGTAGGTAACCTGTACAAAAAACGACCTCGGAGGGCTCATTTTTGCAGGTCTAATCAGGAGCGCCTCATTAGAAACATTTTTGACATTTATCCCCAATTGAAAGTGTTCATTGAGCTCGTAGAGTAGGCGTAGATCGATTAAGGCTTTGGGGTTGTTTAACTCATCCATGGATTGCTTAATTCCTATTTCTGGATAAAACAGCTCAATAATGGGACGGTTAAAGGGTGGTTCCGCCTTTGCGAAAATGGCATCGACATTTTGCATTACACCATATCCTTGAACGTTGACTCCAAACGTAAATCGCTTGTAGGTAGCAGCGGCATCGAGCTTTACGAGGTGCTGATAGCGATATTTGAGAATGTTGTCTGTGGCGTCTGAGGAACTGGACTCATAGGTGACTTCCGTCCCATCAAATGTATAGGCGTAGGGTGTGTTGGGTTCCAAGGCCACGGGAAGCACGTAGGCATAGCCCGCTAGGAATTTTAAATCGACATTTCCAATGTTGCCGCCTCCCATAAATGTGAGCTCTGCCCCGGTAATTTGCGTGGGGCCTACGTTTACGCTTTTAAACCCAATCCCAAAGTCTTCTGGTGTTGGGGCGTTCCATTGGGCAAAGGAGAATTCCATCATGTTTTCGTAGTTCATAATGAAGGCAGAGAAATCTAGGTACCCCATCCAATCACCCATCTTTACTCCTTGTTTTACACCGACCTCACCACTCCAACCTTGCTCAGCATCCAAATCCGGATTGGGGTATATGTTAATGGCGCCAATATTGGTGGTGGGATAAGTCTCCCCAATCGCTGGAAATCGGAATCCTTGACCGGCAGATATTCTCACATACGTTTCCTCCGCGGCTCGGTAGTTAAGTCCTGCCCTAAATACAGGTCGGTCAAAATTTCGATCGTCCAACTGATAGGCTTCATAGCGAACGCCTGCAGTAGCCGTTAAGCGATTCCAACGGTATTCAGCTTCTGAGAAAACGGCAATATTTTGAGTTCCATAGGTTCCTCCAAAAATTTCACTGGTAGAGGTTCCCAGCTGATAACTCGCGCCGGTAACCCACGTTAGGTTTTCCCAAATGTGTTGGTATTGGTAATCAAAAAAGGACTGTACAGAGTAATTTTCATAATTGGTCAATTCGGAACGACTGTCGTTGTTCACTGAGAGCATTCTCGTCTTAAATTGATGCAATCCACGACCCTGCCTGTATTGAACATGCCCTCCCACAAACCAGTCATTGCTATTGGTTTGGGTTGCGCTGCTGTCCAAGGGAAGGTAGGGTTCGTCATAGCTCTTCCAAATCAGGGATTCACCCACCTGATTGTGCATAAAAGAACCTTCCAGTCCCCATTCCCAATTTTTGTGTGCATATCCATATTTGGCGTGCAAGCGTGCGCGTTTCTTTTCTTCTAAGTATTGAAATCCTTCGTCATACAACAATTGACCGCCCACTAACCATCCTGATTTTTCTCCTCTGTCCTGTGTGCTAAACTGCAGTTGACTAATGGTTTGAACGCCATCCCACCATTGCCAGGAAGAGCGGTGTGGTGTATCGTAAATTCCCTGGTTAAACTGAATAAATGTTTGCGGTTTGTCCAATGGATTTCTCGTGGAGAGTTGAACAATTCCATTCATGGCGGAAGAGCCGAAGGAGGTGGAAGAAGCGCCTTTAATAACTTCCATCTGTGAAAGAGATTCAAAGGGCAATAGATCCCATTGTACTTGGTTGGCATCCGCGGAATACAAGGGCAAACCATCCAACAAAACCAAAACGCGGCTACCCGTACCATAAGACCATCCTGAGCCCCCTCTAATGTTGGCCTGGCCATCCGTGACGTTTACACCGGGGCTTTGCGCAAAGGTCTCCTCCACGGTAAGTATGGATTGCTCTTGAAGCAAATAGGGTTTGATGACGTCCAAAGAGACGGATGACTCCACGGGATTTTGTTCGTACCGGCTGGAGGTCACGACAACGTCTTTTAGCACTTCCGTGGAAGGCATTAGCTGTATGGAGACGTTTGTAATCGGTTGATTTTTGATGGAATATTTTTGAGTTACGTATCCCAAATTCGCGAATTCAACGACCTCAACATCGTCATATATTTCCACAGAAAAGGCTCCGTCTATATCAGAAAACCCGATGAGTTTTCCACCCACAGAAAGGGTTACATTGGCCACGCGTTCTTGGGTTTTCGCGTCTTTCACGACTCCAGAAAAAGTCTGAGCCATGGAAGCCAAACTCATCAGAAAAGAAAATAGAGCAAGGGTTTTTTTCATTTTTGCCGCGGGTTAGGGACTATGGTTTTCTGTTTTCAGATTGAAAATTATCGCGGTGAGAACACCTCATTTCAACAAATATTTAATTGGGCTTTTTTTACCTTGGATAACAAATCGAAAGTAAGTAAAAATGAATAAAACAGCATTGATAACTGGAGCAACCTCTGGGATTGGTTTGGCTTCCGCACACCGATT
Organism: uncultured Schleiferiaceae bacterium; assembly: GCA_965658445.1. Taxonomy (GTDB): domain Bacteria; phylum Bacteroidota; class Bacteroidia; order Flavobacteriales; family Schleiferiaceae; genus CBFHSF01. The sequence goes on from CBFHSF010000003.1 coordinate 152,100, forward strand.
GGCTTCGTCAGGATATTCCCTGTACTTATCAGGAAGACGAACCGAGCGATTGGAAGCGTTGACCGTAGAGTTACGTACAAAGTACCCTTCTCAGAAATTTGAATTTGCCACTATGGATGTTCGAAATAGAGAAGAAGTACGAAGAGTGATTGGTATGTGGAGCCTACCATCCTTAGACCTATTGCTCAACAATGCCGGATTAGCTGCAGGAGCTGATCCTTTTCAAACGGGAGATTATACCAATTGGGACCGAATGATTGACACCAATTTAAAAGGGTTGATATACGTGACCGAGGCGTGTATCCCCCATTTGAAGAAGGGAAATCACCCCATGATTATCAACATAGATTCTACCGCAGGAAAAGAAGCCTATCCGGGTGGAAATGTATACTGCGCCACAAAACACGGAGTTGACGCTTTGACCAAGGGCATGAGAATGGATTTGTTGAACGATGGGATTCGAGTTGGCATGGTAAGCCCAGGTTTGGTGGAAACGGAATTTTCCATCGTGCGATTTGATGGAGACACACAAAAGGCAGATTCTGTGTATAGTGGAATGACCCCGTTAACACCCGAGGATGTTGCGGAAAGTGTCCACTTTATGGCGACGCAACCCACTCATGTTTCCATCCTTGATATTGTAATTATGCCTACCGATCAGGCGAGTTCAACTCAAGTGAAAAGGGCAGAGACATAGTCAGAGAAGAGATCAAAGAATATTTCAATAAACGGATTGTTATGCGAATCTAATAGACCCTACCGCTTTAGACCCTATGAACCCTATTATTTCTGATATTGGCCTAACCCTTCTCAAAGGGATTGGGCCAGTAAAGGCGAGGAAGATTATTGCCGAATACGGAAACGCTGAAGCGTTTTTTATTTCTGCACTCTCTCCAAAACCGCCACAATTTATTGTAAAAAAAACGGAGTTGAGAAGTCAATTGCGACCGGCCCTTCTCGAGGCAGAGAAGGAATGGGAGTATTGTCAAGACCATGGGATTTCTGTCCTTACTCCTCAAATGGAAGCCTATCCAAAAAGGCTTTTAAATTGTCACGACCACCCCACGGTTCTCTATTTCCGTGGGAACACCACATTGAATCCATCTCGAATGATAGCCGTCGTAGGAACGCGCTCTATGACTTCCTACGGGAAAAAGATGGTGAGTCAACTGGTTTCTGATTTGAAGGACAAGGGGGTCTCCGTAGTATCAGGATTGGCTTACGGAATTGACATTACCGCTCACAGAGAATGCATTGATCACGAGATTCCCACCATAGGTGTTTTGGGTCATGGCTTGGATAGGATATATCCTTCCGTTCATTGGTCAGAGGCGCGATCTATGGTCAATCAACGTGGTGGATTATTGACGGAGTTTAGAGTGGGAGAGGAGCCTTCCAGAGAGAACTTTCCCAAGAGAAACCGAATTGTTGCAGGCATGTGTGATGCAGTGGTTGTGGTAGAGGCTGCCCGAAATGGAGGGGCTTTGATTACCGCCAGCATCGCCAATTCCTACAACCGAGATGTGTTTGCCTTTCCTGGACCGGTGGGAGCGGTTTATTCGGAAGGGTGCAATAAGTATTTAAAATCGCACAAAGCGTCCTTGATTGAGTCTGTTGCGGATTTGGAGTATGTCATGGGATGGGAGCCCGAAACTCAACAAACGATTTCCTTTTCTAAAGAAGAGGTGGAAGAAGAGAACAGAATCCGTGAGGAGCAGTTAGAAACGCTTTCGCCCTTTGCACAGAAACTCATTGGCAAGTTGGACCAAATCAAGGAGAGGAGGTTAGAACTTTTGGCTTTGGACTTGTCTACCGACATTTCTAAATGTCTGTCAGAAATTCTCATGTTAGAGCTAGACGGGTGGATAGAGATGGCGCCGGGTCAGGTCGTGAAGTTGAAGCGATAATCTTCGATTGAGGACTTCCCCTTTTTTCTAGGAGAGAGAGTCTAAACGAAAAAGGGCCGCGTAAGCGGCCCTTTTGGGTTATATAAATCGAGTGATTTATTTTAATTCGAAATCCTCCATAAACTTGGTGGTGTAATTTCCGTCTTGGAAATTCTTGTCATCCATCAATTGTCTGTGGAAGGGAATGGTAGTCTTGATTCCTTCTACAACGAATTCATCAAGAGCTCTTCTCATTTTATCGATACACTCTTCTCTTGAACGCGCTGTGGTAATCAACTTTGCGATCATAGAATCGTAGTTAGGTGGAATGGTGTATCCCGCGTAACAGTGAGTGTCCAATCGAACTCCGTGACCTCCTGGAGCGTGGAAAGTTGTGATTTTCCCTGGGCTCGGTCTAAAGTCATTGTAAGGGTCTTCCGCGTTAATTCTCACCTCGATAGAGTGAAGTTGTGGCGTGTAATCGTTACCAGAGATTTTGATTCCAGCGGCTACGCTAATTTGTTCGCGGATCAAATCATAATCAATTACTTGTTCCGTAATGGGGTGCTCCACTTGGATACGAGTGTTCATCTCCATAAAGTAGAAGTTGCGGTGTTTGTCCACAAGGAACTCAACAGTACCGGCACCTTCGTAATTAATAGAAGAAGCGGCCAATTTAGCAGCCTTACCCATATTATCTCTGAGCTCATCCGTCATAAATGGCGAAGGAGTTTCTTCTGTTAATTTTTGGTGACGACGCTGGATAGAACAATCTCTCTCAGAAAGGTGGCTCACGTTTCCGTGCTGGTCTCCGATGATCTGAATCTCAATGTGACGAGGTTCCTCAATCAACTTCTCCATGTACATACCGTCGTTTCCGAAGGCAGCCCCTGCTTCCATACGAGCCTTTTCCCATGCTTCTTGAAGTTCGTCTTCTTTCCACACAGCACGCATACCCTTTCCACCACCACCGGCAGTAGCTTTTAGCATCACTGGGTAACCCATGTCGGCGGCAAGTTCTTGGGTTTGCTCAAGGCTCTCCAAAAGACCGTCTGAACCAGGAATACAAGGAACACCTGCCGCCAACATCGTAGCCTTAGCAGTTGCCTTATCTCCCATTTGATCAATTTGCTCTGGAGTGGCACCGATAAATTTAATTCCGTTTTCACCACAGATTCTTGAAAACTTAGAGTTCTCAGCCAAGAATCCATATCCTGGGTGAATGGCATCCGCATTGGTAATCTCTGCGGCAGCAATAATATTGGGAATGTTCAAATACGATTCTGAACTGGGAGCAGGACCGATACATACGGCCTCGTCAGCAAAGCGAACGTGTAAACTGTCGCTATCTGCCTTGGAGTAAACGGCCACCGTCTTAATCCCCATTTCTCTACACGTACGAATGATGCGTAGCGCAATTTCGCCGCGATTTGCGATGAGTATTTTTTTAAACATAATGTCTATTTTTTGGTGAAGCCTCCCTTACGAAGGGTCTACTAAGAAAAGAGGTTGGTCGTATTCTACAGGCGTAGAATCATCTACCAAAATCTTAACAATTTTACCTGATACTTCAGATTCAATTTCATTGAAGAGCTTCATTGCCTCAATGATACAAACTACATCACCCGGCTTGATTTCATCTCCAACATTAACAAACAAAGGCTTGTCTGGAGAAGGCTTTCTATAGAAAGTTCCAATCATTGGTGACTTAACCGTGATGTACTTAGAGTCATCTTCTTCAGCGGCTGGAGCAGCGGGTGCAGCAGTAGCGGCGGCTGGAGCAGGAGCAGCAGCAACGGGAGCTGGCGCAGCGTGAACTACGGGTGCAGCCACTTGGTGAATTACCTGAGCATCACCTTCTGATCCTGTTTTAATATTGATTTTGAAATCCTCAGTTTCAAGGCTAACCTCTGATGCGCCTGATTTTGCGACGAACTTAATGAGGTTTTGAATTTCTTTTAAATCCATGATTTTAGGTTTTTCTGACGATTAATTTTTCGGGTTTAAAGCCCATTTTACTAACATAGCTCCCCAAGTAAAACCGCCTCCAAAGGCAGCAAATACAAGGTTGTCTCCTTTTTTGAGCTGGGGTTCGTATTCCCATAGCAAAAGGGGGAGAGTTCCATTAGTAGTATTTCCAAATTTGTGAATGTTCAACATGACTTTATCGTCACCAATGCCCATGCGCTTGGCCGTGGCATCGATAATTCTTTTGTTGGCCTGATGAGGCACTAGGAAGGCAACGTCTTCGGATTGGAGGTTGTTTCTCTCCATGATCTTTCCCGAGGCATCTGCCATATTGGTTACAGCAAATTTAAATACTTGCTGTCCTTCTTGATGTACAAAGTGTTGGCTTGCGTCAACGGTTTGATGACTGGCGGGAAGAATAGAACCCCCAGCGTCAATTTTTAGGAATTGTCTTCCCTTTCCGTCCGTTCTCAAGTATTCATCAATAACTCCAAGACCTTCCGTGCTGGGCTCTAGAAGCACACATCCTGCTCCGTCACCAAAAATCACACAAGTTGTACGGTCTGTGTAGTCAATGATAGAAGACATTTTATCTCCTCCAATGACCAATACTTTTTTATAACGTCCAGATTCTATGAATTTGGCTCCTGTAGAAAGTCCGTAAAGAAAACCGGAACAAGCAGCCATAAGATCGTATGAGAATGCGTTTTCTGCGCCAATTTCACTGGCTACATAACACGCAGTAGCGGCAACGGGCATATCCGGTGTTGCCGTAGAGACAATAACCATGTCTATTTCTGATGGGTCAACATTGTATTTTTCCATCAGGTCTTTTGCGGCTTCGATGCACATAAAAGACGTTCCCTGATTTTCTTCCTTGAGAATGCGGCGCTCCTTGATACCAGTACGGGTGGTGATCCATTCGTCGGTGGTGTCCACCATCTCTTCGAGCAACTTATTAGTTAGTCGAAACTCTGGTACATAACCTCCAATGGCGGTAATTGCAGCGGTTGTGTTTGACATGGGCATTTTGTTTTCTCACAAATGAATGTGCTAAGAAAATAAAAACTTGGGTAAAAATAGGTGAAACTGCCTGTTTTCCAAAAAAAAAGGAAATACTTGGGTACAAAAAAAAGTAGATTCAAGATGGATGTCATCTTAAACCTACTTTACGCTTTTTTCAAAGGTGCAGTTTCCTGCTTACGCTTCTTCTTTTTCCATTACCACGTTACCCTTGTAGTAAAGCTTACCTTCAAACCAGTAAGCTCTGTGGTAAAGGTGTGCTTCACCAGTTGTGGGACATGTGGCGATTTGAGGCATGCTTGCCTTATAGTGCGTTCTGCGCTTGTCTCTTCTTGTCGTCGACTGTCTACGCTTGGGATGTGCCATTTTTACTCTTTTTTATGTAACCAAAACTTAATTCAATAGATCCTTTAACTTGTTCCATCTGGGGTCTATGTTATCTTCTGAAGAATCGTCATCGTTTTCTGATGCTTCTCTCTCCTCAGCTTCAATTTCTTGGAGCTCCTGCTCTGCCTTTGGGCTGATTCTCTTTGCCGGAGCGCTTAACGCGGCCAATTCAAACAAGTACTGAGCGATGTTGACTTCATAAGCGCCGTGAGGCAAAATCAAAACTTCGTCGTCCTCGTCGTTGAATTCCTCTCCAAATTTCACCAATAGGGTAAAATCATTAGAGACAGGCATCCAAAATGGCTCGGATAAAATGTCGCAAAGGACTTCAACCTCACCAGAAAGAGAAAACTCAAATTCGAGCATGGTATTGGATTTTTTCATGCTTGCCTTTACAGATAAGCGCTGATCCAAAAACTCTTCAAAACCATATTCCTCAAAGAACTCACGAGATAACTCATAGCTAAACTCGTGCTCTCCTAACTTGAGACCAGAAAATACAATATTGAATTCCTTGTTCAACTTTTTCATAACTGCTCTAAAGTTAGGGCGGCAAAGATAAAATATTTTTTAATGCAAAAACCTTCTATCTAAAGAAATCATCTATCGCCCTTGTGACGCTTTTGATTTTTTAAGGGATTGCTGTTCAATTCCTTATACAGAGAGCGATTCCTAAATGTTTCTATCGCCAAGTAAATGCTTTCTCGCAAAGACTGCTCGTCGGCTTGGTTCTTCCCGGCGATATCATAACCTGTCCCGTGGTCTGGAGAAGTTCTAATAATGGGCAATCCCGCAGTGTAATTAACACCGTCACTAAAGTGTAAAGTCTTAAACGGAATCAATCCTTGGTCGTGATACATGGCCATTACGGCGTCGTATTGGCTATATACTCCCGTCCCAAAGAATCCGTCAGAGGCAAAAGGTCCTTTTACGATATGGCCATTTTCTACGAGTTGATCAATGGCTGGCTGTATGATTTCTGCTTCCTCATTCCCCATTAACCCGCTATCACTGGCATGTGGATTAAGGCCCAATACCGCGATTTTTGGTTTTCTAATGTTGAAATCCGACTTGAGACATTCAATGACGTCTTGGGTCTTTTTTACAATGCGCTCTACAGAAAGGGTTTTGCTAACCTCGGCAATAGGAATGTGTTCTGTAACTAAAGCAACCCTCAAGTCATGAGCGGTAAGGATCATGGTAGGACTTGCGTCGAAGGCCTTGCCCAAATATCCGGTATGTCCAGTAAACTCCTCGCCTTCTACCACAACGGTAGCCTTGTTGAGAGGAGCCGTTACCAACGCATCTACATTTCCATCCTTGAGCGCTTTAATTCCTGCGTCCAATGATTTTTTGGCAAAGTTCCCCACTTCTACGTCGGGCTCACCCATCTTAATGTCAACCGTTTCTTTCCAACAGTTGTACAAATTGGATTTTTTGTTGTTGAGCTTGGATAAGTCGTCCACAATGTTGAATGCAAAGTCGCGAAGGTTCAGCGACTTTCTGTGGTAAGAAGCGACCTTGGAATGAGCAAACAATACGGGGGTGCAAAGATCTGTTATGGTAGGGTTGGAAAGGCTTTTGATAACCACTTCCATTCCTATCCCGTTAAGGTCTCCACACGTAATCCCAATTACAGGTTTTTTCTCGCTCATGCTAGATTTTTTATGAAGTCATAGAGAAGGCGTACACCTACTCCAGTAGCTCCTTTTCGTAAGTAGTGGTCGTTGGTATCGATAAAAGCAGGTCCTGCGATATCCAAGTGAATATAGGGATAATCCGTAAAGCGCGCCAAGAACTTACCCGCTGTGATGGCGCCTCCTTCGGCACCGCCAATGTTTTTCATGTCAGCGATGGGCGAGTTCATCATTTCATCGTACTCGTCCCAGAATGGAAATTCAACTACGCGCTCATAGGTGTTGTCACCGGAAGTTTTTAGTTTTTGGAAGGTCTCAGAAGCGTCTTTTTCCATTCCTACAATTCCAAAACGACCAATGGCTCTCGCAGCAGCACCGGTGAGTGTCGCTAAGTCAATTACCACTTCGGGATCGTATTTTTTGGCGTAGTGAAGGGCATCCGCAAGAATCATTCTTCCCTCAGCATCCGTATTGAGTACCTCTACCGTTTGCCCAGAGAACATGTGGATCACATCACCAGGAGCATAGGCGTTACCTCCAGGTCGGTTGTCTGTAGACGGTACCAATCCAATGACGTGAATGGGAAGGTTGTTTTTGGCAATGGCAGCCATCGCGCCAATTACGGCAGCAGCTCCACCCATATCGCTCTTCATAGTATCCATGAAGTTAGAAGGCTTGAGACTGAGGCCACCCGTGTCATAGACAACGCCTTTACCCACCAAGATAATGGGCTTTTCGTTTTTGGCTCCTGCGGGCTTGTGCTCCATAATGGAGAATGTAGGCTCGTCAATTGAACCCGCATTTACTGCGAGGAGGCCTCCCATTTTTAGGGATTCAATTTTTTTCTTGTTGAGGACCTCAACTGAGAATCCATATTCTGCTCCCATTCTCTCTGCCTCCTGCGCCAATTGAACGGCGTTGAGGTGGCTAATGGGCTTGTTTACCAAGGTTCTCGCTTCGGAAGTGGCGTAACATACAGCCGTTGTTTCGGCCAATACAGCATCCGATGCACCGTCAATACCCAGGGCTTTAAGGCTAGATTTTTTCTTTTCGGCATCACTGAAATAGGGAAGGAATTGGTAATTCGCCAAAAAGGCACCTTCGGCGAAAGCCATGACGTTTTCAGAAACGCCGTATACATTACAAGACTCTTCCTTGTTTTCCGTTAAAGCGGCTACTAGGTTTGCCGCTTTTTTACGGTAGGTTTCGGCATTCTTTAGAGATTTTGAAGAAGATGCGTAAACCGGTCCATTATCGGTAGCAACGCAAAACCATTTGGTGGGATGTGCGTCCAATAGCGGAGTTAAAAATGATTTTTGTGCACTAGAAAGAAAGTCCAAATCAGAATCTACAGAAGAAACGATGTAGGCTTTGGATCCGGCAGAAGAAAGTGAATTTGATAATTCCATGTCTTGATATTGTTACGTCTTAATTAGACTTCATTTATTTAATAGGACCGCAAAGCACGCTCCACAAGGCCATGTAAATAACGGGATTTGAACGTTGAGTGTTCCCGCATTTTTTTACCCCGGTAAAATTAGGTAAATTTAGTAGCCCAACGCAATCCTAAGGGATTTTAGACATCGTTAATCCTTCAAATGGATTCGAATACTAGCCCAAATGCCTGTAAGTGCAACAAAGTCCTTACTTTTATGTTGTAAAAACCTAAACCCCGTAGTCTACTCATGAGGAGAATTCTATACGTCCTGATCGCAATTTTTGGCTGGATACTTCCGTCAGAAGCGACCCATAATAGGGCGGGAGAAATCACCTATAAGCATATCGCTGGTCTCACCTATGAAATCACCATTACTACCTATACCAACGCCTTGCCCGGTGCTGCGGACCGCTGTGACCTCACGATTCAGTGGGGAGACAACACCACTTCTGTCTTGGTGAGAAACAACGGAGCGCCTTCCACCATTTGTTCTGCTCCCGCTCGTGCGGGAGAGGTCATCAGTGCGACGGTGAGAAAAAATATCTACACCGGAACGCATACCTATCAAGCCCCCGGATTTTACACGTTGGCCCTAGAAGACCCCAACCGAAACGCTGGGGTTTCCAATATTCCGGTTTCTGTAGAGGTGCCTTTTTACATCAATACCACCTTGGTGATCAACGATGCCTTGGGACCTAATAACTCTCCTGAACTTTTAAATCCGCCCATCGACGACGGATGTATAAATAGAACCTTTATTCACAACCCATCCGCTTTTGATATTGACGGAGATAGCCTTGCCTATGAATTGGTAGATTGTAGAGGCGCTGGAGGAACTCCCATTTTGGCGACCTACGACCCTAGCATTGTGCAAGATCCTCTAACGATTGATTCCGTAACCGGTGATATGTTGTGGGATACACCACAAGCCCAAGGTCAGTTCAACTTTGCCATTCTCATTTCTGAGTTTAGAAAAGGTCCCAACGGGCAGTACCAGTTTATGGGTTCGGTTACTCGAGACCTACAAGTGGATATTGAGTCATGTTCAAACCAGCCACCAGAAATTGGCCCCTTGGGCCCCTTCTGTGTTGAGGCAGGAAATACATTGAGCTTTAACGTAGGGGTTTCAGATCCTGACTTTGACCCGATTCGCCTTACGGCCACGGGTGGTCCATTTGAACTCGCACCCCCTCCTTTGTTCAATCAACCCGTTACTGGGGTAGGTTCTATTACCGCTCCCTTTTCTTGGGCAACCAATTGTTCTCACGTAAGACAGCAGCCTTATTTCATAAATTTCAAAGCAGAAGACACGCCGGCAAATATCAATGACCCCAGCTTGGTGGACATTGAAACGGTAGAAATTCAAATAGTGGGTCCTTCTCCAAAGAATCCCGTGGCCTCGCCGCAGGCGGGAAGTATTGTCCTCAATTGGGACCAAAGCGTCTGTTCTGAAGTCGTCTCTTATGACATTTACAAACGCGAGGGATCGTATGGATTCTCTCCTGCCCCTTGTGAGGTTGGAGTCCCTGCATATACTGGTTACACCTATCTCGCTTCGACCACTGGCTTGACGGCCACAACGTATACAGACACCGAGGAGTTAACCCCCGGAAACCAATATTGTTACATGGTAGTGGCTATTTTCCCCGATGGAGCGGAATCTTATGCGTCGGTAGAATTTTGTGCCGAATTAGAAAAGACCATTCCCATTTTGACAAATGTTTCTGTATTGACTACAGATATTGCTGCTGGAGAAATGGACTTGCGTTGGGTAGCTCCTGATTCTATAGATTCTGCCGCGGTTCCACCTCCTTACTTATATGAGTTGGAGCGAAGCACAGACAATGTGAATTTCACCACCGTTTACACGGGGAACGACATTCAGCAGGACACATTCTACGTAGACAACAATCTCAATACAGAAGAGATTCAGTACTTCTATAGAGTAGCTTTTTATGGCCAGGGAGGAAATACTCTGATAGGATTTAATCAGAGTGCGAGTTCACCTTTCTTGGAAGTTTTCCCATTTGATAAGTCCAACTTTATTTCGGTCAATGCAGAAACACCTTGGACCATAGATTCTATGGTGATTTTTAGGGAGAACCCCACGGGGTCCGGAAATTTTGACTCATTGACTACTGTCTACGGAAATGTTACTTATCAGGATACAGGCTTAACCAACGGTGAGAATTACTGTTATTTTGTAAGGACTTTGGGATCATATAGCGGAAGTAACCTGCCCGCACCTCTAATCAACAATTCTCAAATTGCATGTGGCGTACCCTTGGATACCACGGGTCCCTGTCCTCCTATTTTGGATTTTGAAGCCAACTGTGACATAGGGTATTTGCGCCTGTTCTGGGTGGATGAAACCGGCCCGTTGTGTACCGACGACATTCAGTATTACAATATTTACTACAAGCCGAATATAGATGCTGAGTGGCCTTCGTCGCCTTTGGTAAGTGGAATTACTGCTCAGGAGTTTTCGAATTTTGACGGATCCATTGTAGGTTGTTATGCAGTTACTGCCGTGGATGATGCGGATCAAGACAACGGTGGAGTTGCCAATGAAGGAGGCTTTAGTAATGTGGTATGTGTGGACGGTTGTCCCGTAATTCAATTGCCCAATGTCTTCACTCCTGATGACGATGGCACCAATGATTTCTTTACACCTCGAAGAGACGAAAACGGAATACCACTCTTTAAAGACATTGACCAGTTTAAGATTACCGTCTACGACAGAACCGGAAGAACGATGTACGAGACCACGAGTCAGGAGGAGTTTATCAATACGGGCTGGAACGGTCAGGTTTTAAACTCAGGATCTGATTGTTTTGACGGCGTTTATTTCTACGTTTGCAGCTTCACTCCAAGAAGTATTTCTGCTCCTAGGGAGCAGACCATAAATGGCACAATTCACTTATTTAGAAGATAGCACCTATGTTTACGGGAATTATTGAGGCCCTCGGAAAGATTGAAGACATCGTCGTAGAAGGCGAAAACCATCACATCACTCTTTCGGGACCTTTTACCGATGAGTTGACCATTGATCAATCCGTAGCTCACAATGGAGTCTGTTTAACCGTTGTCAATATTGAAGATGATCAGTACACGGTTACCGCCATTGCCGAAACCATGAGAAAGACGAGTCTCTCAGAATGGGAGAGGGGAGCGGTGGTCAATTTAGAGCGCTGCATGAAAATGGGAGGTCGCTTGGATGGTCACATCGTTCAAGGTCATGTCGATCAAGTGGGAACGTGTTCTGCCATTGCCGAAGAAGACGGGAGCTGGATTTTTACGTTTACTTACGAACCTACACGTCCCGAATACGTAACCGTTGAAAAGGGTTCTATAACAGTAAACGGAACGAGTCTTACTGTTGTCAATTCAAAAGAAAAAGAATTTTCTGTGGCCATCATTCCTTATACCTATGAGCACACCGTATTCCACACATTAAAGGTGGGTTCCAAAGTCAACCTTGAGTTTGATATTATTGGGAAGTACGTAGCCAAATTGGCTTCTATCCAAGGCTAGCCGTATTCTTGAAATTTTAAAAGTGGCTGGCCATTTTCGCAATGTCCACGTTGCCACCGGTTAAAATGATAACCGCATTTTTTCCCTTGATCAAATGAGAGTGATTGGCAGCGGCGGCTATTCCTACGGCCGCAGACGGTTCAATGACCATTTTGGTTCTCGTCCACATCCATTGCGTCCACTTTACGATGTCTTCTTCCGAGGCGGTAAAGATATCCTTTACGTGCTCCGAAATAATGGGAAAGGTCAAAGAGCCCAATGAAGTTTTTAGCCCGTCGGCCAATGTGTTGGGATTGACAGAGGGAATGATTTTACCCGCTTGCAGAGATTGCAAACCGTCATCCGCCATTTCAGGTTCTACACCGTAGACTTCTACTTTGTGATCGCGTGTGGCTAAAAGCGTTCCGGACAATAGTCCACCTCCACCCAATGGGCAAAAAATCACATCGACATCGGGGCATTGCTCTAAGATTTCTTGGGCACAGGTGGATTGACCTTCAATGGTTCCTATTTGGTCGTACGGGTGAATTTCTACACCTCCTGTTTTTTCAAGGAGGCTTGCCAATGTGGATTCTCTAGCCTCCAAAGTAGGTTCGCAAAAAATAACGTCGGCACCGTATCCCTTCATCGCGTCAACTTTCACGGAAGGCGCGTTGGAAGGAACCACCACCGTAGCGGAAACTCCCAATTCTCTTGCCGCCCATGCTAAGGCTTGTCCGTGATTTCCAGAGGAATGTGTAGCCACGCCCTTTTTTCTTTCCTCCGCAGAGAGTTTTTGCAGAGAGTTTACGGCGCCTCTTGCCTTAAAAGCCCCCACTTTTTGCAAGTTTTCAGCTTTAAAAAACACGTTGCCTCCCATCATTTCATTGAATGTTTGGGAAGAAATCAGAGGCGTTTCATGAACGTAAGGGGAAACTCGTTTTCTCGCGCTGAGGATATCCATGGTCTGTGAATTCGATGGTTTGCTAATTGCTAATTTGTTCTATTGCTTTTTGGCGAAGTTAATACGGACTGTTTGGGTTGAGGACAAAGTCTTCATTGGGATCCAAAACGCCTTCAATAACCGCCAAAATTTGATCCATAAAGGGCTCAAAATCCTGACGTGTAAATACGGTGGCTTTGTCAATTTTTAGAGGGTGTATCTCCCCAGACATTCTCATGGCAACAATGCCCAAAGATACTTTTGCGTTGGGGTGGGTTTCCGTAAACAACCAACCGTAACAGAGGAGCTGAATGGCTTTGTCTTTGGTGTTTTCTGCCATGGCGATTTCTTCCGTTCCCTTGAGGGATAATGCAGTGGTCTTTACATATCCTGTCTTATAGTCTAAAATGTGGATGGTATCACCGACTAAATCTACTCGGTCAATGAGCCCTTTGAGTAGTATGGGGCGTTCCGGATTTCCCAGAGAACTCGTGTATTCATTTTCCAGACTGAGTACGCGTGTGGGCAGGCCCTCGCTTTCGTTTTTGGCGATTCTCTTTTTTTCTTCTGCAAAAAAGGTATTGAGCATTTCCAAGGCGACATTGAAAATGAGGTGGTTCTTTCCTGAGGCCAAGGAACGCTCAGAAAAGTCCTCTCTAAACGCTTTGTACAATAGGTCTTTGCCTTGAGATTTCATGGAGGCAATATCCTCGGTGGTAAGTGGTTTTTGCGATTCTACAAACGGAGTATACAACGTTTCTAAAACCTCGTGCAAATAGCTTCCCATGGTGTTGTCGCCTATGGTTTCCTCTACGTCGTCGGCCTCAGAGACTCTTAGTATTCTCTGTTTGTAAAAGGTCAAAGGGTTTTTAATGAAGGTCGTCAAGGAGGAGGGACTAAACCCCTTTTCGTGAGCGATGATGTCAATGGCCTCTCGAAGGGGCGGCGTCTTAGCCACGGCATAGTCTTCTTCACTAGTGTTGGGAGGCAAGTAGGTGTTTTCGGTTCTCTGGACAAAAGACTGATGCGGAAGCCTTCCCCATTCTCTTGCCAGCTGAAGAACAAACCTCGATGGTTCTGTGGTTCCAATTTCTGCGGGTGCAACGTTGTAAATCAAAGTCACCTTTTCTGCACCCTTTAAAAGTCGATAAAAGTGATAGGCATATACTGCATCTTTCTCAGTATGGGTAGGTAGGCCAAATCCAACTTTTAAATCAAAGGGGATAAGAGATCCGGGAGTTTTTCCCTTGGGAAGAACGCCTTCATTTACAGACGTCATAATGATGTGATCAAAGTCCAAAAGACGAGTCTCTAGAATCCCCAGAATTTGAAGACCCTCCAAAGGTTCCCCTACAAAGTCTAAGGATTCCTCACCAATGGATTGTATGATAAAGGGCTTTAGATGAATAAAGCTACCCAAGAATTCATGGTCTTCTATAAGAGATGCCAATTGGCCGAAGACCTTGAACATCTTGTATGCGATTTCTCTTTCCAGCTTTTGGTCGCGAACGCATTCTGCGTAGAATTGAAAAAACTCTTGTGCGGCAACCAACCATTCTGACATGGAGACATTGGGTTTGAGAAGGGTTCCCAAAGCCTCTCCTTTGAGTTCAGGAAGGTTTTTGAAAATCTCCTCCCAAGTGGTGTACACCCAGTTCTTTGAGTGGATTTTTTGAATAAACGCTTCGGCGGAAGCCTTTTTAGCGCTTGTGTATTCGTTGATGGCAGGCTGCTCAAATAATCGAATGAGATCCGTATAGTAAAAGGCATTGCTCTGTGCTTTTTCTCGTTTTTCCAAAAGCGAAACCAACAAAACAACAAAGCTTGCCAACGGAGTTTCCTTGAGAGGCAACCCCATGGTGATGTTAAAGGATTCGATATTGGAAGGGAGCGCGTCTACCACGGGAACCAAAAGGCCTTCGTCGGCAAGCACGACGGCCACCCGTTTTTCTTCAATGGCCTCAGCGGGTAACTCCGACAGAATTTCCGACACTTTTTGGGCTTGCGCGAAGGAACCCGAAACGCCAAAGGCATCGATGGTCTTGGGTTTGTGGTCCCAATCATTGTAAATCCAAGAAAGCTTCTGAGAATCTAGCTCCGACCATTCTTCCAGGTATCGTCTAAAGAACAGTCCTGCTTCTTGGTGTGGTGGGTCAGAAAAATAGCTGTCCATATCCCATAATATGGTGGCTTTTTTGGTTTTTAATAAATGCCTGAACACCATTTCTTCTGAGGCGTTCAATGCGTTAAAGCCCACCAGATAGGTTTCTTGAATGTTGTTGTATCGCAGCCATTCGTCCAAACTGTCCAGCTGATCAGACATTTCTCGAAAGGCCATTCCCTGATAAGCGGTATTGTTCTTTTTTAGTAAACCTGTAAAGGCGTAGTAGAGCGGTAGAATGTGATCCCAAAACTCTAGGTAGGTCTCCATGAGTTCCGTCGGTTCCTCGTCTGGTTGTAGTCCCCACCGCTCCAGAACTTTAGCATCTCGGAGGTTGTAAAAGATTTGTTCTGGGATCAAACGATATCTGTCTACTTCATTAAAATCCCCCAAAAGAGATTGTCCCCATTTGGTGAATTCCTCAAAGGAATTGGCTTCTTCTCCCAATAGATTTTGATGGGCTTCGTAGAGCTTAGCGAGGAGGGGCAAACCAGATAATAATGAGAAGCCCGTTAACTCTTCCGCCCACTCTTCAATGGTCATAAAGCGCGGAGAAATCGTGGGTTTGTCTAAGACGTTGGTAAGTTCTGTCTTTAGAAACAACTCCGCACGTTTACTGGGTGTGACTACCAGAACGTCAGATAGTTGATCAGGGTGGTCGTTGCGTATTTTATCAGCTACTTGGTGGAGAAATTTCATGTGGTTTTTTGTGTATTGAAAGGTAAAGATTCTATCTTAGAATGGTGATATTTAAGATTCACAAAACACCCGAAATCAATAAATACCCTAAATTAGGGAGCTTTATCAGAAAACACTTTTTATAATTTAGTCCAATCAAAACAATAAAAATCAACCGATGAAAAAAGTAGTTTATTTTAGTATGGTAATCGCGAGTTCATTGTTTTTCACCGCTTGTGGTGGAGGGGAAGATACCGTTGCCAAGAAAGATCAAGGAATCACTATGTTGGAGGACGATCCATGTACAGGTCCTGAGTTCCAAACCGACGGTGAAGTCATTAGAGGAATTGGTTCCAGTGAGAGCCCCAACAAAAATGCCGCTCAGAAAAAAGCAAAGTCTCAAGCTATCAATGAGATTGCCGCTACTTTGAGCCAAGTTTTCCAAAGTTTGACCACTAACTATTTGAACGAGCGTTCTGAGAACGACAACTTTACAGTTAGAGGAAAGATGGAAGACATGCAAAAGACTATCATCGATCAAGAGCTAAGAGGTGCGAATTCTATTTGTACTAAGTACGGAATGAGAACCAACAGCCAAGGTCAGACTCTTTACATCTGTTATACTGCGTATGAGTTATCTGCAGGATCAGTGGCCGACAAGTACTACAAAGGTCTTTCTGAAGACGCTGAGTTGAGAATCGACTATGACTACGAAAAGTACAAGGACGATTTCAACAAAGAAATGGAGAAACTTCAGGAGCGTAGAAACTAAAAAAGGGATTTGCCATGTTAAAGATGCGTCACTTACTAGTGGCCTCTCTACTCCTGGCTTCATTTACTGGATTTTCTCAGACTGATTTTGAGGCTTTTAAAAAGCAAAGACGTCAGGATTTCAAAAATTTTGTGGAAGCGAGAGATCGCGACTTTGCAAAGTTTGTAAAGAACCGCTGGGAGGAGATGCAGCTGATGGAGGCAGAGAAGAGAATGCTCATGCCCAAGCCAGAAGTTGTGCCCACCTTTCGGGATGTACCTGGTGCGGTTGACGATCCCGTTAACCTGTCTACCAAGCCCATTGGGGTTCCTAGGGTAAAACCACCGGTTATGGTTCCTACGGTTCCTGAAGAAAAGCCTAAGAAAACGCCTGATCCAGACCCCAAGTCAATGGTCAATTCGGATTTCTCCTTTTATGGACAAATCGTAAGTTGGTCAACACTTCCTCTTCCAGAGATGAAGTGGGGTTCTTCAGAGGCAGAGGTTTCTGAAGCTTGGATGAAATTGGCCGCCTGGTATGAAGTTGCAGAACCCCTTGACTTAATTGAAGTTGAGGTGGCTGCCAAGAATCTCAATGACTGGGGAGCCTTCCAGATGATCAGAAAGATGTCTGAGCAACTCACATCGGATGGCAATGGCCAACGAGTGGTAACGGTCTTTTTGGCCAGCAAAATGGGATACGACTGTAAGTTGGCTCGTTCTCAAAATCAACTATTGGTTTTGGTAAACTTCTCCGAGAAAGTTTACGACTACTCCTTTCTCAAGTTCGAAGGGATGAGCTTTTACATCATGGAGCCTAAAACTCGTTATTCCAATGAGATTTACTCCTACCCAAATGCATACTCAGAATCAGCACGTGCCATGTCATTGGCAATGGATGAGAATCCCAATTTAGGAGGAGACCTCAATCTTAGAAAGTTGTCCTTTGTATACAAGGGAACGCCTTACTCTTTCGAAGTTCCGTACAGTCCATCGCTTACAGCGTTCTTGGATGAGATTCCTCCTGTAGACATTGTCAATTACTTTGGGCAAAGTATTCCGGAAGAATCAGCATCGGCCTTGGATATGGCCTTGGTTCCAATCTTGTCAAACATGAGCAAAGAAGAGGGCGTTGCCTTCCTTCTGCACATGACGCAATTGAGCTTTGAGTATGAAACCGACCAAGATCAATTTGGCAGAGAGAAATACTTTTATCCCGTAGAAATTTTGGCGTATCCCTATGCGGATTGTGAAGATCGATCCATCTTTTACAGTTGGATGGTTAGGCGGTATTTACAGTTGGATGTGGTGGGTTTGGATTATCCCGGTCATATTTCTACCGCAGTAAATATAGATTTACAAGGAGACTACTTTATAATTAATGGCAAGAAATACGTTGCTTGCGATCCTACGTATATCAATGCCGGACCGGGCCTTACGCAACCGAATTATCGGGATGAGGCTGCGGACATCATCTGGATTAGATAGATGATTATCCAATAATACAGATAAACGGGGACCCACTGGGTCCCCTTTATTCATTAAATTTGACAAGTACCAATTAACCAACATCATCGTATGAAAAGAATTTTACTTCTATTCTTTTGTACTCTGTTTTCACATGTCTTGCTCTCACAGACGGCGACCTACCAGGTAAAGGGAACCATCCAAATTGACGAGAGTAGCATTGAAGCCAAGAAAAATAAGAAGCTTGACTTTAATGATAACCCTTGTGCCTTGGTCATTATTTCCAAGGGAGGAGTTCATGGACTTAAGTTTGATCTCAAGGGGTTTTCTCCTTGTGGGGTTGAAGAAAGAGAAACTGAGTACTACCTATGGATACCAGCCAACACGCGTGTCATTTACCTGAAACACCCAGACCGCGGAAACCTAGAAGTGACCATCCCAACCATTATCAAGCAGGGAAAAACCTACCGAATGTACCTTCTGTCCAATGTGGTCAAGGAGACTACATACAAACAGGTTAAACCTGAGGAGATCAATTTTTATATCGATCCCCCCAATGCGAAAATTGCCATTTATCGCGCCGGTGAAAATGGGGATGTTGTATTGAGAGAACGTCAGATTAAGAACGGCCAATTTGGAAAACTTCTTAGACCGGGACAATACCGCATTGTTCTCAAGGCAAGGAGATACGATGATTTTGAGGCAGAGTTTACCATCATTCCCGATGGAGACAGCACCTACAACTATTCATTGGTTCCTAATTTTGCGGAGGTAACGTTTAATACGAAGCCGGAGTCTGGCGCGATCATTTACATTGACGGTAGACAGGAGGCAACAACAACCCCTGCAACGATTAAAATTGATCCCGGTATGCGAAATATTCAACTTGAGTTGGAAGATTTTGCTACGGTGGAAATAGACACATTAATTGAAAAACAAAGGGAGTATGTTTTTGATATTCCCATGCGATCTACGGTATCTAAATCGTCCATTGTAACTGACGACGTTGCCGATATCTACTTGGACGGAAATAAAATTGCGACGGGTGGATATTTTGGAAAACTCGTGGATGGGGAACACCACATTACCATCAAGAGAAGTAAGTATTACGAGTTTGATACTACCGTGGTTATCCAAGCGGGAGTGCCCTTTAACTTGGATAAAAAGCTAAAGCCCATTCAGGGAACCCTTCTAGTAGAATCCGTTCCCAACAAGGCGGATGTTTACATCGATGGTCGAATGATGGGAAAAACCCCATTGGTGCTAGACCTGATGATTGGACCTCACAATGTAGAGGTTAAGTCGACGGGATACGCACCGGAATATCGATCGGTTACCATTACAGAGAATCAAGAGGTAACCCTCTTCCCAGAGCTTTCGGAGTCTATGGATATTGTGATAAACTCAGATCCGACGGGGTCCTCTGTTTACATGGACGAAGGAAATGGCTACACTTACAAAGGAAGTACACCTTTCACTTACAGTCCGCTGGGCTCTTCAGAAAATTTGAAAATTCGATTGGAGCAGGACGGTTACAACACCTACTACACACAACAGGTGTTTAGAGCGGGGCAAGCCTATACCTTCCAAATGGAAAAGGTAACGGTCTCCCAAAAAGTAAATAAAATCATTGCAGCCAATGATTATGTAGATTTCTTTGATGGCCGTACGGACATGGAATTCAACTATTACGTTACAGACAATTATGGTTTTGAAATGCGAAGTACACGTTACAACAGGTACTTCCACTTTGCTTTGCCATTGACCAATGTGGCGTATCGTTCCATTCCTATAGAAACCACTACGTTTGATGCAAGCACAGGGCTATTAGAAACCAAAGACCAGCCTTTAAATACCCTGACAACAATGGGTATGCTAGGGTTTAATTACGGGTTCGGAACCTCTGATTTCTTGGTTTCCTTTGATTTGGATGCCTACCTATATGGAGGAGTTTACTTTACAGGAGGTGACATGACAACCGTTGAGCCGGTTACTCAGGGAACCACCCATTACGGTTACGGATTGGACGGTTCAGTTCGGGTTAATTTTGGAAACTTCTACGTAAGAGCCAAGACTACTTTGTATGGTTACGACAACCTACTTCAAGAACAGTTGTTCTTTACCAATGAAGGGAATTTGACGGCAGCTTCGGATCCACTTCAGGATTTGAGTCTTTCCGCTTTTACATTAGGACTTGGATTCAACCTCACTGACTCTTATGACAACTCCATGTATGAGACCTTTGGATCCAATGGTTCTTACTCGGGGTACTGGGGGTTTGTATTTGGTACGAACTCCTATGACGGGTCGCGTTTGGGTATGTTCTTCAAGAGTTACTTTGGCGGAGGATGGTACGGCTCTATGAACTTCAACTACGATTACTCTTCCATCCCAGCGTATTCATTTAATGAATCCGGTTCCGCTTCTGACCCTGTTGGGTCTGCTTCTACATACAATGCCGCCATTGCGGAGAGAAAGGCAAATGGAATCGCCGCGAATTCAACCATTGACTACAGCACGTTGTCGCTAATTGATTACGAATTAGGCTATTCGTTTGGATTCTATGAGTCTGGATATTCGTCTCTCATGCTTGAACTCAACATGTACGCTGGATTTGGATTCTCATTCCTCCAAGATGGTGTGGGAGAGCTAGACAGTGGAGAAGATCTTTACGGTCTTGGATTTAAATACTTCTTAGGATTTAGACCACGTATTGTGTACTCTGTGGATGAGGTAATCACTATTTATGCAGAGTCAACTATTTACGAATACGACAATCATTTAAGCAGCCAGTTGTACTACATGACAGACAACGGGACCAACTCTAGAACAACGTATGTGACCGATCCTGATATCACGTTCGTTCCCTTTATCACGGTCGGAATGGGCTTCCCGTTCTAAGAGAAAGGGAAATCGAATACATAATATAAGAAAAACAAAAACCCGCCGAGAGGCGGGTTTTTTTATGTGGTTAGAACCACGATTTTAAAAGTCTTGGATACCAAAGATTTGTCCGTTGGCATCCTTGTTGGGTTGCCATGTTCTCACGTAAATGCTAGGCTTGTCAGGATCTTGTAGATCGATAAGCAAAAACAAATAGCCCTTATCACCGTAGTTAGAAGAATAGTAGTTCTGCTTGATCTGAATCCCGTAAGTGTGGGGGTATTTCCCAGCGAGAACTTCGTTGTCTTCAAACTGAATATTGACGTATTCCTTGGTTCTAAACAAAACCTTGAGCTTTTCCATATACTCTTGCTTGGTGTACTTGTTGTACTCCACCTTCTCATTGTTATACAAGCCCGTGGCTGCATCCTTATTTTGCTTTACCACGTGTCCTACAATGATCAAGGCGTCATCGTCAAAAATGGAAGTCAAGTAATCCAACCTCTTGAGACAGTAGGCCGTTTTATAGTTTTCCATAAAATGGATAATCTGGTACTTGTCGGTCTCAGGCCATTTTGACTTTTTCATAATGTCGTTGATGGCGATTTGAGAAAGGGCAAATGAGATGGCTTCTACCTTTTGGTCTTTGTTAAAGACAAAGTTTACATCCTCAGTAAAGCTGCGGTTGTTTCTTGGGAAGCTGAACTTCATCGGAATGCTTCTCACAACAATTTGATCGTTGATCTTAATCGCTACGGGTTCTGAATTGGAACTTATGATTTCTGCCTTGCCATAGGTCAATAAGTCATTGTACATTTTGAGACCTTCTGGGGTAAACTCAGACGCCGCTGCTTGGTAATTCTTTGAGGAAATGGCAGCAACAATCTTTGACATAGGCTCCTTGTAATCTTCCACATTGATTCTCGCGGCAGACACCTTTTTTGCGTTTTTCTTTGAGGTAACTTCGGCCGCTGTAATGTAGGATGAGTTGCGATTTCTGGAAGTGTTGGTTCCAACCGCCGCAGATGGTTTTTCAGACGTTTTAAGGTTGTAACCAGACTTTTTGAATTTAATCCTTCTGGATTCTTCCATAACCACTAAGAGGTCTTTGTCAATCCCCCATTGGTCCGCCTGTACGTATTCTATTTGCAACTGAAGCTCGTCAGGTGCCGTTGTTTGGTTGTAGAGATAAATCTTTCCAATGCCGTCTTTGAGACTTTGTATGGGGGATTTGCCGACCCCATCCCAATAGGTAAAATCCAAATTGGTAACGGGTACGCCTTTGTAGGTAGCTTCGACTTCCATTCCGAGGTTTTTGTTTTTCACTTCCTTGGAAAGGGTTCGGATTCTAATATTATCGAAAATATCGTTGATCTTACGAGGCAGTTCTACGGAGAGAATGTCTTCGTCACCATTGCTATCCATAACGGTTACGGAACGAGAATCTGGAAGCGATTTAAGCATTACCAAGGCCCAGTAATTATACTTAATGGCATCGGCGATTTTTCCTTCGGCCTCAGCCTTATCCGCAGATTCTACATAATCAAACACTTTGTTTTTTCTCGCCTCAAAAATCTCCGCAATTTTCTCTCTTTTGATGTAGCGTACCACCTGATAAGGATCCTCAGAAATAATGAGTCTTTCGGCCTGGGTCAAGTCACTACTGGAGTAGGTCTTAATCATGGCCTCGGTGTATTCCTCAACGGTAATGTTGTCGCCTTCTATGGTTTCTTCCAATTGAGAAGAGTACTCAGAGACGACGCGGACTTGAATTTGAGAAATCAAATCGTCCAAAGCGGCCTTGTCGGCCTTCCTTTGGTTGATTCCCTCTCCCAATCCATATAGATACACATCCTTTTGCATCTTAATTTCCTCAAAAGAAATCTGTCCCCATGAGAGGGTAGAGATCATTGAAAAAATAAGAACGGCGGTAATTTTCTTCATGGTGATTTGTTTTCTGCTGAACAAAAATAAAGATTCCAACGAGTTACAAAAAGTAAAGCTCATGAAACCTCGCGATTCTAATTCTCTAAATTCCAGATAAAAAACCAGTATGGCTATACCCTAGATTTGGTAAAATGAATTGTCTTGTATGTACTCCCAAACCTTTGGTGGAAGCATGGCGCTGATGTTTTTCTTGTCTGCAATGGCACGTCTAATTTCCGTGGCGCTCAACTCAATTTTGGGGGCATTGACATGGTGCACATTGGGGTGCTCGTCAAAGCGTGACTCGTGGTCTCCATGTCTTGGATAGACGTAAAGATGGTGCTTTTCGAGAATCAAATCGTGGTTTTTCCACTTGTGGAATGACGCCAAGTTGTCTTGACCCATAATCAAGGAAAATTCTCTATCAGGGTATTTTTCTGCAAGATGAGTCAGTGTGGTGATGGTGTACGAAGGCTGGGGGAGTGAAAACTCATCGTCACAGGCCCGCATGTGGTAGGGGTCTGGCAGCGCCAAATTTACCATGTGAAGACGCTGTCTATCATTGAGTAGGGTTTGTTTCTTTTTGAGAGGATTATGGGGGGTTACCACAAACCAAAGGTCGTCCAAATCCGAATTGGCCAGCATGTGCTGAGCAATGATCACATGCCCAATGTGAATGGGGTTATAGCTTCCAAAAAACAATCCCGTTTTAGTCATTGGGTCTGTCGTTTAGGAAGTCATTTAAAGCTCTTCTGGCCTGTTCTACTGCAGTGTCCAAGTCATCATTAACAATGGTGATATCAAATTGGGGAGCGTAAGTCAATTCGTGAGAGGCCTTGTCCATGCGTTGAATGATCTTTTCCTCAGAATCGGTGCCGCGCCCGCGGAGACGTTTTTCCAATAATTCAAGAGAGGGTGCTTGGACAAAAATGCTCAACGCTCTGTCTCCAAATTGTTTTTTGAGGTTAACGCCTCCTACGACATCGATGTCAAAAATAACCGAGTGTCCTTCGTTCCAGATTCGTTCCACTTCGGATTTAAGTGTTCCGTAATGCGTTCCGGCGTAGACTTCTTCCCACTCTAAAAACTCCTCTGCATCAATTTTTTTTACGAATTCTTCAGAAGTATAGAAGTAGTAATCTTCTCCGTGTTTTTCACTTCCGCGAGGATCTCTACTGGTGGCAGAAATGGAAAACTGCAATTCCGGGAATTCCGGCAACAGTTGTTTTACTATGGTGGTTTTACCCGAACCTGAAGGCGCAGAAAAAATGACCAATTTTCCCATTACAATGTATTGAGCACTTGCTCTTTAATTTTTTCCAATTCGTCCTTCATGCCCACCACAAATTTTTGAATTTCTGCGTGATTGGCTTTTGAGCCCATGGTGTTGATTTCGCGACCAATTTCTTGAGAAATAAAACCGAGCTTCTTTCCGGGAGCTGAGGTCTTCATGGTGTTTTCGAAATATTCTAAGTGCTGAGCTAATCGCACTTTTTCTTCGTTGATATCTAGTTTTTCTATGTAGAAAATCAATTCCTGTTCAAAGCGGTTGGGGTCTGCATTTTCTCCCAAGCTTTCCAATCCCTTGGCCAAGCGTTCTTTGACTCTTCCGATGCGTTCCTCTTCAAAGGGCAGTACTTTTTGAGAGTAGTCGCGGATAGCGGCAATGCGACCAGTTAAATCAGCTTCTAGACTCTTGCCTTCTGTAGATCTAAACTCATTGAGTCGTTCCAAAGCGCTTGAAATACATTCCTTTACGGAAGCCCATTCGTCCTTGTCCAATTCACCTCTTTCGGTCTTTAAGGCATCGGGCATTCTCATGGCAATGGAAAGTGTATCGCTCTCAATGCTCAATTCGGATTTGATGCCTTCCAGTTGTTTGGCGTATTCCTTAACCAATTCTGTGTTGATGGAAGTTTGGCTCTCCACCCCTGTGTTTTCCACATAGAGGTTAAAGTCCACTTTGCCTCGAACTACAGAAGCGGCGATCATATTTCTTATGTCTAATTCTACCTCTCGGTATAGAGAGGGGACCCTTACGTTGAGGTCAAGGGATTTAGAGTTGAGAGATTTGATCTCTACGGTAATTTTCTTTCCAGAAAGTTGAGTAACGGCTTTTCCGAAGCCGGTCATGGATAAAATCATAGACGGTGCTATTTTGTGCAAAGGTATTTAATCAGGCGGAATCCAATTTTTTAGTTGACTTTCGATAACTGACCATTCCCACCCCCGCAAAAATGAACACTGCAGAGATGACTTTTGTCCAGTCCAAAGTGTCTACTCCCGCCCATAGAGAAAAGGTGGTGGCAAAGAAAGGTTGCAAGTAAATATAGATACTCACTGTGGTGCTGGCCACGGTCTTCATCGCATAAATGTTTAACAAATACGCAAAGAAGGTGGTAAAGACCACGACAAATGCAATTTTCAGCCATACACCTTGATCAAAGGCTTCCCAAGGGGTGTCTGCCACTTGGTGAATGGAAAAGGGAATGACATAGAGCAAACCAAAGAGGAAAACGTATTTAATCACTTGTAGTGGACTGTACTTGGCCATCAAGGGTTTTACCACCACCAGATAAAGTCCATAACTCAAGGCATTGAGCAAAACCAAAAGGTTCCCTAAACCCTCTCCTGCGGCAAATAAATTGGCACTTCCACCTTGAGAAATTAGGAGGATTGCGCCCGTTGCTCCCACGGCAATTCCAATGATCTTTAATGGGGAGAGTGGGTCTTTTAGAATGATGGCGGACAACAATAATACCAATACTGGATTGATGGTCATGATGATGGAGGCATTGATGGGTGTGGTCAAATTGAGGCCTTCAAAAAAGAACATTTGATTGGCAGCCACCCCAAAGAGTCCTGCCAACGCCATTCGGCCCAAGTCCTTTCTTTCAATTTTGGTTTCTCCATTTGAGGTGAAAGAGGCAAAAAGCCAAAAGAGTCCCGTAGCTCCAATGGCCCGAATGAGAATAAATTCCCTTGGGTCTAGAAAGCCCTTCATGACATCTTTGGCCAATAAGTAATTGAGCCCGTAAATCAGGGCTACTGCCAAAAGAGCTCCGTGAGCCTTTAGCAATTCGCGCTTCACGACAAGGCGGCTTTTGCAGCTTCTACTACCTTCTTACTATTCCCTATAAAAATGTCATTATCCATAACAAGTACTGGGCGCTTGAGGAAGGTGTATTCCTGAAGGATGTACTTTTTAAAGTCTTCCTCGGTGAGGTTCATTTCGTGAAGTCCAAGGCCACGGTACTTCATGGCGCGCTTGCTAAAAAGAGATTCATACGATCCCGAAAGTGCCTTCATCTCTTCCAATTCTGCCTCCGTGATGGGTTCTGATTTTATCTCTCGCAAAACGGCGCCTTCAGTAGGCCATTCTTTGAGTATTCTTTGGCAAGTGGTACAGGTGGCTAGGTGGTATATTTTCTTCACGATATTTCAAATTTGGTTGACCCAAAAACACAATGCAAACCTCTATTGTTTCGAGTAAGGCAAGGGCTTTGAACAAAGGTACATTGTTTCAATGGTCTTTCTTACCTTTGTCTTTTATTTTAGACTATGAACAAAGAGATGAAGTTTGGCACCAAAGCCATTCACGGAGGTCAATCTCCGGATCCTTCTACTGGGGCGGTTATGCCTCCTATATATCAAACCTCTACATACGCTCAAGCACGTCCTGGTGAACACAGCGGTTACGAGTACTCAAGAACTCAGAACCCTACGCGTCACGCGCTAGAAAAAGCCTTGGCTTCCATCGAAAACGGAACCCATGGGTTGGCTTTCGGATCAGGATTGGCAGCTGTAGATGCTGTTGTTAAGTTGTTGAAGCCTGGCGATGAGGTAATTTCTACCAACGACTTGTACGGAGGTACCTATAGGCTCTTTACCAAAATTTTTGAAGATTTTGGCATCGTATTTCACTTTGTAGACATGCAAGACGTGGATCAAGTGGCGCAAAAAATCAATGCGAACACCAAGTTGATTTGGATAGAAACGCCAACCAACCCCATGTTGAGTATTATTGATATTCAAGCGGTTGCTGCCATTGCTCAGAAGAATGAGATTTTGGTAACCGTAGACAATACTTTCGCAACGCCTTACTTGCAAAACCCATTGGACTTGGGCGCAGACATCGTTTTACACTCTGCCACGAAGTACTTGGGAGGGCACTCCGACGTAGTTTTGGGAGCTCTTGTTGTAAAAGACGCGGACCTAGCGGAGAAGCTTTACTTTATTCAGAATTCATCGGGAGCGGTTTGTGGTCCTATGGATAGCTTCTTGGTATTGCGAGGAATCAAAACCTTACACGTCAGAGTCGATAGACATTGTCAGAATGGAGAGGCTGTAGCTCACTACCTGAGAAAGCATCCCAAGATTGACAAAGTATACTGGCCTGGATTTACTGACCACCCCAATCATGACATTGCAGCCAAACAAATGAGAAACTTTGGCGGCATGGTATCGTTTACCGTTAAGGGAGATAAAATGGAGGACGCCTTTACGGTGGTTTCTTCTATGGAAGTCTTTACCCTTGCGGAGTCTCTTGGAGGTGTAGAATCTCTAAGTGGACACCCTGCTTCTATGACCCACGCAGCCATACCGGCTGAGGAGAGAAGAAAAACAGGTGTGGTTGATTCGCTTATTCGCTTAAGCGTTGGTATTGAAGATTCAGAAGATTTGATTGCCGATCTAGAACAGGCATTAGCAAAGATTTAAATTATGGCATCTAGTAAGTATGCAGTTATCGGTTTGGGCCAATTTGGTTCAGCCATTGCCCGTCGTCTTTCAGAAAAAGGCGCTGAGGTAATTGCCATTGACGTCGATGAAGAAAAAGTAGAATCCATCAAAGAGGACGTGGCCTATGCTGTAACCTTGGACTCTACAGACAAAAAGGCCTTGGAAGCTCAAAACATTCACAAGATGAATGCCGTGGTGGTTTCTATTGGGGCCAATTTCCAAGATTTGCTGCTCACGTGTTTCCAACTTCAAGAGTTGGGCGTGGAGCGCATCATTGGACGCGCCCAAGGAAAGACCCAAAGGCGTATTCTCGAAAAAATGGGGATAAGCGAGGTGCTCTCTCCAGAGTATGAGGTATCTACCAACATGGCCGAGCAGTTACTCAACCCAGGAGTTCTCATGTGTATGAGTCTTCCGGATGAGTATGAAATCATTGAGATTCTCGCTCCCAAATCGCTGAAGGACAGGACTCTTGGAGACATAGGATTGCGAGAAAAATACAATCTCAACCTGGTTACGCTTTTGAGAAAAACGGGTGACAACTATCACATCGCAGGGGTTCCCAGCGTGGATTCCATTGTGATGGAAGAAGATGTAATTGTCGTATTTGGAATGAAGACAGACATCGATAGATTTATTGAAATCAACTCGTAAAAAGCGATAGTCATGGAAGGATTTGTCATAACCGGAAGCTCCTCTGGATTGGGTAAAGCCCTTGCAGAATACGCTTTGGACAACACCAATGCACCCGTAATTGGCATATCCCGAAAATGCACCATAGAGCACGATAGGTACACGCATCTTTCTATTGATCTTACAGACAACGAAGCGGTTCAATCTTTTGATTGGCCCGCGGTGGAGGGTGTGTCCAATTGGGTGCTCATCAACAATGCAGGTTCGTTGGGACCTGTTATGCCTCTTGCTCAAATAAAGGGTGAGGACTATGCAAGACTCCTTCAGCTCAACGTAGTAAGTCCTACGCTTCTCATGGGAAAGTGTTTGACGGCAACCCAAGGCAAGGGGAGAGTCATCAACATCAGTTCAGGTGCAGGGAAGTATCCCATCATGGGTTGGGCTGCTTACGGTTCTTCCAAGGCGGCATTGGATTTAGCCTCCGAAATTGCGGCGGCAGAAAACCCAGAAGCTTACATCCGTGCGGTTTCACCAGGTATTATTGACACGCCCATGCAAGCAGAAATTCGAGGGTCTTCAGCAGATGATTTCCCCGGAGTACAACAGTTTAAAGACTATAAGGAGTATGGAGATTTAGCGACCCCTTCTGAGGTGGCCTCAAAAATCTTTTACATCCTCGATCACCCCGAGGTGGCACCAGGCACTTTGTTTAGTGTCAGAGATTTATAATTTCAATTCCTTTCTAAATAGTATATTTGGTCCTATGGAAAAAAGATGGAATCTACTCAGCTGGGGCTTTTTCCTAGCCCTGTCTATGGCCTTTGTTGCCTGTGAAGACGATCAGTTAACCCAAACAACGGACGGAAAACTAGAAGACAATGTTCCCGGAGAATGGAACTTGGTTTCGGTTAGGTACTCCGGAGAATCCCCTTCGCCATGGGACAGCACCATTGTATTACCACTCTCAGGAGAAGGCGACTTAGTAACCGGAGGTTTTGATTTTTTTATGGAAGATTCCGTGGACTATCAAATCGGATTCTTGGCCAATATTGACTTTGGTTCCGGGTTGACTTTGTCGGGTGATGTTGATGAGAACGGCAAGGGAGTATACACAGTGCCGCATCCAGACACCCTTCACGTGGAGAGAACGGATGGCGAAATGCACGATTGGTATGTGATAACCAATACTCCTAGTGAGCAAGAATGGGTGTCTAGATACCGTCTCAAGCCTGACGGGACCCCTCATTGGATTGAAGTGGACATGCGCATTAAAATGATAAAGTAGGCTAGACTTACTTTGGCGTAAAGAATTTTATTTATCCTTCATTTTTTATTTGTGGATTGATTGAAGCCCTTACCTTTGGCTTCAAGTAATAGTGCTATGAGAATACTTACGGGAATTCAGTCATCAGGTAGACAACACCTAGGAAATATTTTGGGAGCTATTTTGCCAGCTATCGAGCTCAGCAAAAAACCCGGTAACGATTCGTTTTTATTTATTGCGGACTTACACTCATTGACTACGGTTAAGGATAAAGAGGTTCGTCGAGAAAACGTAAGAGCTACTGCCGCAGCTTGGTTGGCTTGTGGCTTGGATCCAGAGAAAACCGTTTTTTACCGCCAATCGGATATTCCCGAAGTGGCTGAGTTTACTTGGTATCTCAACTGTTTTACACCCTTCCCAATGTTGGCAAACGCCCACAGTTTTAAAGATAAATCTGAGAAGCTGGCAGACGTTAATGCGGGATTGTTTGATTACCCTGTTCTCATGGCCGCGGATATCCTAATGTATGACGCCGATGTCGTTCCCGTAGGGAAAGATCAACGACAGCATTTGGAGATGACGCGTGACATCTGTGGTGCGGTAAATCACCACTTTAAATCAGATGTTTTGGTAGCTCCAGAAGCCAGTATTTCTGAGAAGGTAATGGTCATCCCGGGGACAGACGGACAGAAAATGTCGAAGTCTTATGGCAATGTCATAGATATATTCCTTCCCAAGAACAAGCTTAAGAAGCAGGTTATGTCTATTGTGACAGACTCTGTGGCCTTGGAAGACCCCAAGGACCCTGACACTTGTAACGTAGTGGCTCTATACAAACTCGTTGCCTCAGAAGAAAAGGTAGGGGAGATGGAAGCCAACTACCGCGCCGGTGGATACGGATACGGTCACGCCAAAACCGAATTACTCAATACACTTTTGGAGAAGTTTGCCGAAGAGCGCGAACGCTTTGATGCTCTCATGGAGAAGCCAGAAGAAATTGAAAAGGCCCTACAGATAGGGGCTGAGAAAGCCAGACCGGTAGCCAGTTCTGTCTTGCAAAGATTGAGAGATCAACTCGGTTTTGGTCCTGATTCATCTGTACTTTAGGGAAGTAACCTGATAAATCTCATTTCTCATTAGGAGTTCATTGGGCATTTTTGTCTTATGAACACCACACTTCGCACCGCTCTCAAGAACGCTTTGGGCGATTCGCCCGTCTTGTTGCAATCCGCCAAGAAGCTTCAAGGTCTTCGATTTGCCATGAGATATGGCAAGTACTACGGAATTCCAGGATATGAAAAGGCCACTACGCAAGAGGTAAACCTAGAGTTTTCTTCTGCCTGCAATCTTCGATGTTCTTTCTGTGCCCTAGACCATGAAGCCCCCAAACAATATATGTCCGTTGAGGTTTTGGACCGTGTACTTCACGACATTACCACGGACAAGCGATTTTCCAATATTCAAAGAATCAATCTATTCCACGGAGGAGAAACCTTGATGCATCCCAAGAGAATGGACCTCTTTAAGCGAATTGCTGAGGTCAAGTGGAGTCTACACGTCGAGGGCAAATCCTTTCCAAAAGTTCACTTACTCACCAATGGAATGCTCATGAGAGAAGCCTTGATTTCTGAACTGTTGGAATTGGAAGTTTTGGACTCTGTAGGGTTCAGTTTTGATGGAGGTAGCCCAGAGGCCTTTGAAGATTTGAGGGTCAATGCCAAATGGGAGAAATTTTTCAAAAACGTTCGTGATTTCGATAGGCTCAGGAAAGAAAAAGAGTCTCGTGTTCAAATGTCAGGTATTACCATAATCCCCAAACCCCATCCCCTCAATTCTTCATGGATGCACCCCGAGTTCCAAGAGGTGGTTGAAATTATGGACGAGGTAGAGTTTAGAAGGCTACACGACTGGGGAGGAAAAGTTGAAACCGGCGAAGAAACCAAGGCGCCCAGTAAAGTGGGTTGTGATTTGCTCATGGATCAGTTGGTGGTTTTTCCCACGGGAAATGTTACCGTTTGTTGCAATGACTTGGCCGGTGAAGGAGTGATTGGGAATGTACTAGAAGAAGATCTTTATTCTGTGTATTCTTCTCCAATGCGACGCGATTGGATGCGCAAGATGGTGATAGGTCAGAAAGATCAAATAGAACTCTGCAAGGACTGCCATACATTTTAGCCTTCATCATTTTTTAGGAAGCCTTTTTTGATGTCCAAACCCTCTGTGGTATCTTGGGTTCATGGAAAACATTTACTCAGACAAACCCAAGAAGCTCGTCGTTTTGACAGGCGCAGGAATGTCCGCAGAAAGCGGATTGGCCACCTTTAGAGATAGCGGTGGACTTTGGGAAAACTACAATGTATACGAAGTAGCCACACCTGAAGCCTGGCGTGCTGACTCCGAAAAAGTCCTTCACTTTTACAATTTACGTCGACGACAATTGGAAGAGGTGGAACCCAATTCGGCTCATTCCTTCTTAGCTAATTTGGAAGGTGAAATGGAGGTTCAAATCATCACTCAGAACGTTGACGATTTGCACGAGAGAGCGGGGTCTTCAAAAATATTGCACTTGCACGGTGAGTTGAGAAAAGCGCGTTCCGTCAACGACCCTTCCTACATTGTTGAGGTGGAGGGCACGGATCTTACCTCAAATGACAAGGCGCCAGATGGTTCTCCAATGAGGCCGCATGTAGTCTGGTTTGGAGAGGATGTCCCCATGATGGTTCCCGCCATTGAGTTAATGTCTCAAGCAGACCACGTATTAATTATTGGGACTTCTCTGCAAGTGTATCCTGCCGCTCAACTCATGGACTATCGTTCGCCGGGAGTGAAGGTTACCGTCATCGATCCAGGAGATTTGAGTTTGCACCCTGACATCCATCACATTAAAAAATCCGCCACAAAAGGGGTATTAGATTTGCCTTGGTGAGTATTAATGACTGTACTACAGGCTTGACTTACAATAAATTTGATGTATATTTGCACTGAAAATTAAGCAGCGAGTAAGAGAGGGGACTAGGGTCCCCTCTTTTATTGATAGTATGTTTGATGGATTTGTTTGAACGTTTCCCTCTATATGACTCGTATAATGGAGAGGAATTTTTTTAACACGACAAGCTGAATGGATACAGAAAGAATCAAAGAAATCGTAAGCCAGGCCTTGGAAGAAAACCAAGCCTACTTGATTGATTTTTCCATTAGCCCTGAAAAACACATTGTGGTTTTGGCCGATGGAGATGAAGGCGTAAACATTCAGGCTTTGAAGATGATCAACCGAGCGATTGAGACAGAATTGGGAGAAGAGCACGAGTATTCCATAGAAGTTTCCTCGCCAGGACTGGACAAGCCCTTTATGGTTTTTAGACAATATCTAAAAAACGTTGGGCGTCCTGTGATAGTAAAGAAACACGATGGATCTGAGGAGCGCGGCAAGATGACCGTTGCAACAGAAGATCACATAGAACTTTGGAGAAAAGTAAGAGTACCCAAAGAAGTGGGAAAGGGAAAGATGACCATTGAGGAAACCCTCTCTATCCCCATGAATGACATAAATGAAACCTTTGTACAAATTGTATTTTAAGTAAAAACCCATGGAGAATCAAGCCATTATTGAGTCTTTTTCTGAGTTTAAGGACGAAAAGAATATTGATAGGGTAAGCCTTATGGCTTTTATTGAAGAAGCCTTCAGAAACCAACTTCGCAAGAAGTACGGTGATGATGAGAACTTTGACATCATCGTTAACCCCGACAAAGGGGATATGGAAATCTGGAGAAACCGAATCATCGTGGCTGACGGTGAGGTGGAAGATGACAACATGGAAATTGAGTTGTCTGAGGCCTTGAAGATCGAGCCCGATTTTGAAATCGGTGAAGAGGTTTCTGAGGAAGTAAAGATTATCGACTTGGGTCGTCGCTTTGTTTTGGCTTTCCGCCAGAACTTAGTGAGCCGCATCCAAGAGCACGACAACGCAGAGTTGTTCAAGCAATATAAAGACATGGAAGGCGAATTGATTGCTGGTGAGGTTCACCACATTCGCCACAGAGAAATCATTATCTACGACGACGAGTCTAACGAACTCATCCTTCCCAAGGATCAAATGATTCCCGAGAAGGACTTCTTTAGAAAAGGAGATACCGTTAGGGCCGTGGTAAAGCGTGTAGATTTTAAAGGAAACAAACCCATCGTAGTTCTTTCGAGAACTGACGAGCGCTTCCTTGAGAAATTATTTGAGCAAGAAATTCCTGAGGTATTTGATGGAATCATCGTAATCAAAAAGAGCGTTCGCGTTCCTGGAGAGAAGGCCAAAGTGGCTGTTGAGTCTTACGATGACCGCATTGACCCCGTAGGAGCTTGTGTGGGTATGAAGGGATCTAGAATTCACGGAATCGTTCGCGAGTTGAGAAACGAGAACATTGACGTGATTAACTACACTGCC
The DNA here is from genome assembly GCA_965658445.1 of uncultured Schleiferiaceae bacterium. Lineage (GTDB taxonomy): Bacteria > Bacteroidota > Bacteroidia > Flavobacteriales > Schleiferiaceae > CBFHSF01. The sequence continues at coordinate 185,830 of CBFHSF010000003.1, forward strand.
AACATGCAGTTGTTTATCTCTAGAGCTTTGAGCCCAGCTCGTATTACCAGCATGACCATCAACGAAGAAGAGGGTCGCGTTGACGTTTTCCTGAAGCCAGACCAAGTTTCTTTGGCCATTGGTAAAGGAGGACACAACATCCGTTTGGCAGGTAAGCTTACAGGTTATGAAATCGACGTATACCGCGATGAAGAGGTAGACGAAGATGTTGAATTGACAGAATTTGCAGATGAAATCGAAGAGTGGATCATCGGTGAGCTCAAAGCCATCGGTTGTGATACGGCTCGTTCGGTTTTGGAGTTGTCTGTAGAGGAGTTGGTCAACAGAACGGACTTGGAAGAAGAAACCATCAGGGATGTACAATCCATTTTGAAATCAGAGTTTGAAGACTAACTTTGAAGTATATTTGAAAATTCACCGGAAAAACTGCGCATGAGTACCGCCATCCGAATAAACAAAGTCCTAAAGGAATTAAACATCTCACTTGACCGTGCGGTTGAGACACTTTCGTCTCACGGCGAGGACATTGAGAAAAGCCCCAATACTAAGCTTAACCAAGCTCAGTACGATATTCTCGTGGGGGAATTCCAGGCAGATAAATCGAAGAAAGAGGCTTCGGAACAAGTGAACCAGAAGGTTCGCGAAGAGAAGGAGCAAATGAGGGCTGAAAAGGAGGCCATGCAAACACCGGAAGATGAGGCAGCAGTTGCCGAAGCTCCATCAGCTGCTGAAGAAGCACCTGCCCAAGAGGAAGAAGCCAAGGTTGAAGCACCTAAGGTGGAAGAGCCCGTGGCAGAGAAAGCTCCCGCTCCTGCGAAACCTGCAGTAGAGGAAGCCGCTGCTCCTGCGGAACCAGCTCCTGCTGCAGAAGAAGCGCCCGTTGCAGAAGAAGCGCCCGCAGAGAAAAAAGAGGCTAAAAAGGCAACGGCAAAAGCAGAAGAGCCAAGTACAGAGAAGCCTGCTGCCGAAGAGACTCCAAAGGCAGAAGCTCCCGCTGAAGAGAAAGATTCCGGAAGTGAAACGGATACGGCCGAAGGAAAAGGCGTGATTAAGGCGAAGTCGAAGGGACTTTCTAGATTGAAGATTCAAGGTAAAATTGAATTGGAAAAACCTAAGCCTGCAGCTAAGAAAGAAGCAAAACCCGCAGCAAAAGCACCTGCTGAGAAGCCTGCTCCCGCCAAAGAAGATAAGGCTCCGGCAACTGAAAAGCCAGCTGCAGAGACCACTGCTCCAAAAGCCGAAGCGGCTCAAGAAGCAAAAACAGAAGAGAAGCCTACAGAGGATTCTAAAATCACTACCAAATACGAAAAGCTTTCTGGTCCTAAGTTGACGGGAGAGAAAATCGACTTGAGCCAGTTTAACAAGCCCAAGAAAAAGGTAGCGTCTTCTAACGAGCCTTCTGATGCCGATAAGCGCAAGAGAAAGCGCAAGAGAATTTCTACTCCGGGATCAAATAACCAAGGAGGAAATCAAAGACCTGACAACCGTGGTGGCAGAAGAAAAGGACGTCCGGCTCCTTCTCCAAAACGCGAGTTAACGGAAGAAGAAGTACAAAAGCAGATTAAAGAAACCCTTGAGAAACTCACGGGAGGAAATAAAAAATCGAAAGGATCAAAACTTCGTCGCGCCAAGCGTGAAGAGCGTCGTGAGCAAGATGCCATGGACGAAATGCGCCGCGAGGAAGAATCAATGGTACTAAAGGTTGCAGAGTTTGTAACCGTTACGGATTTAGCCCACATGATGGACGTGCCCGTAAACAAGGTAATTGGTTCACTGATGATGTTGGGAATCATGGTAACCATGAACCAGCGTTTGGACGGAGAAACCCTTACTATTGTTGCTGAGGAATTTGGATACACTGTAGAATTTGTGGGATCGGATGTTACCGAGGCCATTGAGGAGGAGGAAGACGCTCCAGAAGACCTCAAGCCAAGAGCTCCGATCATTACGGTTATGGGTCACGTTGACCACGGTAAAACCTCACTTTTGGACTACATCCGTAAAGCGAATGTAATTGCCGGTGAGGCCGGAGGAATCACCCAGCACATTGGAGCATACTCTGTGACTATAGAAAACGGATCTAAGATCACATTCCTAGATACACCGGGTCACGAGGCCTTTACAGCGATGCGTGCTCGTGGTGCTCAGGTGACGGATGTTGCCATTATTGTGGTGGCTGCGGATGACGCGGTAATGCCTCAAACCAAAGAAGCGATTTCTCACGCACAGGCGGCGGGTGTACCCATCGTATTTGCGTTGAACAAAATTGATAAGCCAGGCGCCAACTCAGATAAGATTAGAGAGCAACTCTCTACGATGAACATCTTGTTGGAAGACTGGGGTGGAAAAGTTCAATCTCAAGAGGTTTCGGCCAAGACGGGATTGGGTGTTAATGAGTTGTTGGAGAAAGTACTCCTTGAAGCAGAAATGCTTGACTTAAAGGCCAACCCAGACAGAAACGCCAGCGGTACTGTAATTGAAGCCTCTCTTGACAAAGGTCGCGGATACTTGTCTACCATCTTGGTTCAGAACGGAACCCTTAAGATTGGAGATTACGTATTGGCAGGTCAATACTCTGGTAAGGTGAGAGCCATGCTCGATGAGCGCGGTCACCGAATTGACGAGGCAGGCCCTTCTACTCCTGTTATCCTTTTGGGTCTTGACGGAGCACCTCAGGCAGGTGATACCTTCTTGATCATGGATGACGAAAGAGAAGCCAAGCAGATTGCTCAGAGAAGAATGCAGTTGCAGCGTGAGCAAAGTGTAAGAACTCAGAAAAACTTGACCCTAGAAGAGATTGGAAGACGTTTGGCCATAGGAGATTTCCAAGAGCTCAACGTAGTTCTCAAAGGGGACGTGGACGGTTCGGTAGAGGCTCTTTCGGACTCACTTCAGAAACTGTCTACCGATCAGATTCAAGTAAATATTATCCACAAGGCTGTAGGACAGATTTCTGAAGGGGATATCCTTTTGGCGGCTGCTTCTGACGCTATAATTGTTGGATTCCAGGTAAGACCTTCTGGATCGGCAAGAAAGCTCGCAGAGAAGGAAGAAGTAGACATCCGTCTATACAGCATTATCTACGATGCCATCAACGAAATCAAAGACGCCATGGAGGGAATGCTCTCGCCAGACGTTAAAGAGGTGGTTACTTGTAACCTTGAGGTTAGAGAGACCTTTAAGATTTCTAAGGTGGGAACCATCGCCGGTTGTATGGTAATGGATGGAACCATTAAGAGGAATACTTCGGTTCGATTGATCCGCGACGGTGTAGTTATTTACACCGGTGGATTGGGATCTCTTAAGCGCTTTAAAGACGACGTAAAAGAAGTTTCTAAGGGCTACGATTGTGGATTGAACATCACCAACTTTAACGACATTAAAATTGGAGATGTGATTGAAGGATTCGAAGAGATTGAAGTGAAAAAGACATTGGATTAATTTTCAGATAGACTTTCACAACCGAAAGGTTATAGATAGAAAATGAAAAAGCCCCGCAACTGCGGGGCTTTTTCATTGGTAAAAAGTTTCTTATTTGATGGGGAACCACATTTTAGTGAATAATCACTTTTTGGGATTTGGTGTGTCCTTGGTTATCTGCCCAAGTCACTACGTAAACCCCCGCCGAAAGTCTTGGCAATTCAACCGTCTTTCCATTGGAGATTTCACGATCAAAATCAAAGACAAGTCTTCCTTGAAGGTCCATAATAGAACCCTTTATTTGAAGGGTTTCCCCATTTTGAATAGCGAATTTCAAGCCGTTTTCGATGACCATTACTTCCGTGGCACTCAAGGGGTTTTCTGTAATGGATACATTTCCTGAAATAGATACTTCAAACCGATCTTCTGCGTAGTTTGGATCGTTCGCAAAGCTGTAGTCCGAAACCAATAGGTCTGTCACAACTCCTGTTTTCTTGTCCAAAAGGAAAATATTCTGAACACCGGCAATAGATACAGTGTCTAACTTCCAAGTAAACAATTGATTTCCCGCCGCTTTAAATCCTACCGTTCTCGTTCCAAAGGATGTCATGTCCAAAGAGTTGATAACGGCCCATGAACCATCTGATGTAATGTCTCCTAACATAGGAGAGTTGGGGTTGTCTGGGGCACGCGCATAAGCATCGTGAGGGCCAAATTCGGCATCTTCACCCATGATGTGGTTCCATACGACTTCATAAACATATCCATCCGCATTCTCCGTCATTATTCTCATGAGTTCCGGAGTGGATTGCGAGGTCTTTAATTCGTGGTGTAAATCGTTTGCATTTCCTTGAATCTCTGTAATTACCCTCATGGAAGGCTTGATTTTAATGGATTGCGAAGTAGCGGTAGCCTTTACCCAAAACCCTCTAAAGGGAGAGATGTAAGTTTCGTAGGTTCCAGAAATGGCCGTAGGTGTATTTCCCGATTGAGCGGAAGATTCTATTATACTTCCTCCGCCGTCAACGTAGGCAATGTATTTGCCTTGTGAGGCATCCCAATAGTGGATGGCGTCATATGTGGGCTGAAAATCAGCATCCGTAACCAACCTATCAATATTCAAAAAGGCGGGGAAAGGATTGGGGATAAAGTTCCAGCCTCTGTCCTTGTCATCCGATCTTCCAGCCGCATCATATAAGAACTCCAAATCGTAGGTATGCGTTCCCGCGTCCTGTAAAGTCACGGTTGCCCCGTCAGGACGGATGGTCGCAATGGAAGATGAAATGGGGTAATTAGACCCACCTGAATACACGGCATAGGCCTCTCCATTGGAGGTGGCTGCAGAGTTAATGGGAGAGGAGGAACTCGTAACAGAAGTCCATCCAGTACTCACTCCAGAGGTACCACCTTCAGAAGCATCCCAAGTAAATACATTGTACTGCCCCGAGTTAAAATTGGGGTTTATGGGATCGCCGCTAATCCCACTCGTTGCCCAGGTCAACCCATTAAAAGGAAAGGCAATGTGGTGCCAGTTTCCTGATGAGGTATTCTCAAATTCGTATTGATATCTTGGTGTTCCATTCGTAAATGTGTAGCTAGAACTCGCTGTGCCTTCATAGTAGGTGGCTCCAGGTTCAAAAAGTAATTGACCAGGGTTTGTTAGATCAATTGTTGCATCGCCGTCACCTAAGTCTCCAAAGACACCACCAGCTTCAACTTTAAATTCGTTGTTTATGTCAATGGTTAATGATCCTCCGTTGTCTACAACGTAAAAGATTCCCCCTCGTTGTACGATAAAGGATCCATCGATGATAAAGTTTGCATTGTTTTCGTACAACAAGAAAAGACCATTGTCTTTAATGGTAATTGAGTTTCCTGATTGTAAAGTCATGTCAAAATTTTGGGTAAATACGATAAAAGACCCGTTTTCTATTTCAAATTCGCCATCCACAATGTTTACTGTATTGGATCCAAAGGCTACCAAGCTATTTCCGGAAGTCAAAGAAATAGAGGCCTTATAGCCATTTCCTGACCCGTCCAAGTTGCCGGTAAAAACCAAGTCGCCACCCGTTACATTGAGAGCTCTACTGTTTCCATTTTTAAAAGTGATGTCATTGTATCTCTTGGGACGAGATGTGTATTCATTGGATTCATCATAGGTCACGGTTCCGCCAATTTCTATATCTACTCCCGCAGGAGGAACTACATTATTAGTGGGCCCTGACCAATTGGAGGCTGTGGACCAATTTCCACCACTGTTGGCATAGGTTCCATCGGCGTGATGGTAGGATACAAAATAGGGGTCGTTCATGGTGTTTCCGTTGTAACTACTACCCGTCCCCGTCGGATCAAAATATGCATTGGAATAGGTACACCCAGATCCGAGGCGTATTTGTTCATTAAAACTACCGGAAACGGTAAGTTCAATGGTGTAAACAGTAGAATATTCCATGTCTTTACTGGACCCTAAAGTTGGAGGATTCCCAAATAGCAATTGGCTTACTCCTGAGCTTGAAATTGTAAAGGCTTGAGAATGCACAGAATTTGTGAGCCCATCCGTAGGATCGGTGTCATTCCAGATTTGTACCGAGATATCACCAGCAGTAAAACCTGAGGCGGCAAATTTTAAGTCAAAACCTGAAAAGAAATCACCTGAAGAAGGTGATGTAAAGGTAAAGGCAATGCTTTGCCCAGAAGATAATTGAAGTTCTCCGTCATCACTTGTACACGAAATATCTGACGTGTACTGTCCGTAGGCCCCCAACGGTAGAAGGGCCATCCATAGTAACCATTTTTTCATTTACCCGCATTTTTCTTTCAATTTCGTAATAATTATCTGATCTCTAGAGGTTTTGGTTAAAATCTATATCCAATTTTAATGGCGTACCTAAACCCAGCGCCCCAAGTGGTTCCAGCGCCTTCGGCTTCACCTTGTCCAAAGTCAGCGATATCGCCTATTACGGGGTATTGCTTTCTCAAAAAGTCAATGATTTCTTTGAGGTCGCCCTGAGGCTCAATGTCTCCAGTAGCTTCAAAGGAGGCGTTGTAGAATCCAAGCGCGGGACCAAACAAAATCATGTCTACAGTCCATCGGTCGTAAAAGACAAATTGATATCCCAGCTGTGCTCCAACGTACAGGACGTTGATGTCGGTTTTTAATCCGCCTGTGGCCTGATAAATTCCACCTTCATAGTAGTCCGCTGTAAAATCAGTATCGTACCTGTAGTAGTTCATAAAGGGACCCCAATACAAACCATCTGGGGCTTTGAACTTATTTCTGCTGGTGAGGTAAAATCGGTAATCACCAGAAATGGTAAATCCCGTCGCTCTATCCCTTTGAATGTTTTGAAGCAAGTCTGCAGTATCGCTCACGATTTTTGGAAAGGACAAATAGCCCGCATTAATAGAAAAGCTCTGGCTCGGAGAAACCATTCTTTCGTAACTCAGGACAATGTTAGAAAAACCTCCGACTAGTGCAGGCGTAAGGTTCCATTTAATAATGTTTTTGTACTCAGGTAATGTGGTATCATTTTCTGTTTGTAGTTGTTGCCCCAAAGAGAACAGGGCACACAATAGAAAAATGGCGGTTAGTTTATTTTTCATTTTTCAAAAATGGTAAGCTTAGTATTAATTGAAAGTAGGTCTCTCTGCCCGTCAAACTCGTCTGATCATTGAAACGGGGGTAATCCCTTGGTTGACTCTGAAGCGTATGTCGAGTTGCTTGTTGGGTATGATTTCTTCAATATGGTAGCATAAATCAAGCAAAACCGCACCTTGAAAACGTTGCATGTACGGAAGTATGTTGACGTCAATATCAAATTCCCCACCACGAGTGAGTTTTCCCTTGACGGTTTGATTGGCTGAGGTTAAATACGAAAAGGTCGCTCCTGCGGAAAGCTGCCAACGATCGGATAGGTAGTATGTGTAGATCACGGGGATGTCCAGGCTGTTGTAGTTGAGTTGATACTCAGAGTTGCTGTAGACAGAATCGATTTCCGGAGGTAGGGGTTCAAAGGCATTGATTTTCCTCTCACCTCTGTGATTTAGCGGTTTGAATTCGACGATGAGTTTGGATCGATCATTAATTTTAATGTGGTTTCCCAAACCAAAAAGCCAACCAAATCTAGGGTTTCCTCCAAGGGTTCCAACGGTGGTAAAGTTGCCTCCGAAATCCAAACTAAAGTGAAAGTTTTCTGTGGCTGCCTGTTCTCCAAATATTAAAACCAAAAGAGCGGCCTGTCCATTGGATTGAATCGGAACCTGTAAAAAGCCAATTACAAGGAAAAATTGTAGTATTTTACGCATTCAACTACTTTTTGTAAGTGTCAACTTCACTAAAGGTAAGGCAAATTGAAAAGAATTGCGAATCATAAACCTATACAAAGACTCTGACAACATGATTAAAAAACTACTACTGCTCGTATTTACCACTGCGGGATTGGTAATGCAAGGAGCACCGGGTGATACCACTTGGGTTCATTCTTTTGATAAAACAGATATGACTTGGTACGGCACCTACAGAGACACCGCGGTCTTTCCCGACGGAAGCACGTCCTACCATAGAGTATTTATGTACTACACCATGGGCTGCGCATCTGGAGGATGTTCTGACTGGGACTACACCACGGCCATTAAATTTTTAAATCCCACAGGGGTAATGGACTCTACGGTTCAATCCGTAGATACAATTTCTACCAATCCATTAGTAATTGACACTACTTGGAATGTATTTGAAGTCAATGACAGATTTGAATTGGGGCGTGTAATTACTCCTTATGGTGGTTACATGGACAACGGTTCCAATGGTTTTGATAACAACTGGGAAATGCTTCACGTATTTGACGTCACTGATTTCGTTCATCTTCTCAAGGACACCATTGCTATGGAAGCAAGATATAGCGGATGGTCAAGCGGGTTTAGCGCAACGGTTTCCTTTGCATTTATCGAAGGTACTCCTGCTAGAGATGTGATTTCAACAGAAAGTGTATATCACGGTTCTTACAATTACATCGATCCTTCGGTTTTCAATAATCAAAGATTGCCAGAAAAAACCTTTGCCATTGATCCTACTTCAGTGTCTGGTAAAGTGCGTTTTACTCCAACGGGACACGGGTTTGTAAACTCTTTAAATTGTGCTGAGTTCTGTGAGAAGGACTATATGTTGTACCTCGATCAAACCCTTGCCAAGCAAGAGAGCATGTGGAGAGATGACTGTGGTGAAAACCCCATTTTCCCGCAAGGAGGAACCTGGTTGTACGACAGAGCCAACTGGTGTCCAGGATTGGATGCCGTAATTTTTGAGACGGACATTCCCAATCTTACCGGTTCGGAAATTGACATCGATATCGATGTGGAAGTATACAACTACACAGTACCTCCCGGAGAGACGCCAGCCAACTATTCTGTAGATGCAGCTTTTGTTCAATATGGCGATTTCAATATTAAGAATGATGTCGCCCTTGAAGAAATTGTGGCGCCATCAACGGACTATCGTTTTAACCGATACAACCCCAATGGCCTGGAAGGGATTATTGAAATCAGTAACCAAGGGGAAAATCCACTCACATACGTGTTTATTGAATACAGTATTCGCGGAGGAAAAAAGAAACACTACCACTGGAACGGAAATTTAGAATACGGAGAAAAGACGCGTGTAAACCTTCCACTGGATCAGTTTGATGACTTTGGTGTCGCAGGCCAGCCCAAGTATTTTGATGTTACGGTTAGCAACCCCAACACTTCCCAAGATGAGGTTGCTTACAACAACTCCAAGTCCAGTGAAGTTGGGGCTCCACACGTTGCCCCTGAGCTTTTCGTAATTCAAACGTTGACCAATCAAGCGGGCAATGAAACCCACTGGAAGTTGTATAACTCCAATGGTGATGTATTGTTGAGTAGAGACGGCTTGGCCTCTACGACCCTTTATGAAGATACGGTTACACTTCCCGCGGGATCGTACATGATTCACGTAGAGGACAGAGGTGAAAACGGCCTGTCTTGGTGGGCAAATAATGATGGTTCAGGTTATGTTAGATTCAAGTGGGGAGGATTTTATAATGTAACTCTCCAACCGGATTTTGGAACCGACTACCGCTTTTATTTTACTACGAGTTCTGCGCTAACAGAGAAAGAGTTTGTAAACGAGCCCATCTTGTCAGCTTATCCAAACCCAACTACAAATCAAGTGACTATTGACGGTGTTCCCAAGACGGATTTCACCTATCGCTGGACCGATTTAACAGGAAGAGTTATCATGAGTGAGTCTCATGAAGGATCTGCAAATCAACAAATCACACTTTCCACCGAATTTTTAGCCCCCGGAGTTTATATCTTCGAAGTTCTGCACGGTGCAGACAAGCAAGTTATTCGATTGGTAAGGAAATAAGTGAAGCCTCTTCAAAAAGTCATTCTGATTCTGATTTTCCTCAGCAGTTTTAAATCTGAGGCACAGGTTTGGAATGACTTTTTGTTTTCCAATTCTCCGGCCATGCCTTGGCAGTATACTCTCGAAGGATCTCTTCGATATGCCTATCAAGACGAACGCAGAATATTGGTTTTGCGACCTCAACTGCGCTTTCGTCACAATCGATGGGGTTTTATGGGGGGCCTTTTCTATTCCTACACGGACTATCCCGAAACCAGTTTTCAAGAAATACGACCCTTTGTAGGCGCAAAGTACACCTACAAGCGTTGGATTAATCTTTTGCGTTTGGAGCAGCGCTTTATTATTGACGGGAATGACAACCCTGGTTTTTTTAGATTTCGATATTACCTAGGGTATAGGTATCCCATTAACAACAATTGGTATTTGCCAGTGGGTGCAGAGGTCTTTTGGGATGTAACCAGTCAGGCCGTCAACAATTTCCGTACCTATCCCGGTGTAGGTTATGTCAAAAATTCCTTTCGATACGAATTTTACTTTATTGCAGAATTTGGTCGTGAGGCCTTGGATTCTGACATCGCCTATGACCGTGGAATCTTTAGGTTTCGCATTCACTACTACCTCCCTCTGAATCTCGACGATTGAGTTTATTGATCAATATGTGCCGAAATAGCAGCCGTCATCTTATCGAATAAATCATCTGGCAAGAAGGGTTTGAAAACCACATAGTGAACATGAATCTCATCGCAGTAAGAAGGCTTTTCAAAATTTGTGGTTGCGGTTAGCAACAGACAAGGACTCTTGCTTCCGTTTTCTCGAATTCTCTTCATGGCGCCTAGACCATTCACACCTGGAAGTTGAATGTCCATTAAAATCAAGTCAAACTCTGTGGCCTTCGCCATTTTAATAGCGGACTAACCCGTCTCGGCGATTTGGAATACGGTTTTCCACTTTTCTAAATATCTCCTAGAGATATGAATGTTCATGGGGGTTGTCTTCCACCAAGAGAATGTTTTTGCCTTCGAGGGTATTTTTCTTGACGTTCTTAACGGCTTTGTCCTTTTCTACTTCACTCTTGTGGGCCGTGAGGGGAATGGTGGTGCTGAAGGTAGAACCGACTCCTACTTTGGAGACGAGGTCCACCTCATCGCCCATAAGAAGCGAAAGCGTTTTTACAATACTCAATCCCAATCCGGAACCACCGTATTTTCTTGCTCGGTTTTTTGAACCTTGCTCAAAGGGGTTAAATATTCTGGGTTGGACTTTGTTGGAAATTCCCACTCCCGTATCCGATACGGACAATTTGATCATCCATTTCTCAGGCGAGAGTTGTTCTCCGGAAAACTCAATTTCAATGCCTCCCTCCTTCGTGTATTTAATGGGGTTGGAGATGAGGTTGTGAAGGATTTGGTTGATGCGGAAAGGATCACCCATAAACCTCGTAGGAAGGCTTTTGGGATATTTTAATCGGACCGTCAATTCCTTTTCTTCTATGCGTTGTAGGTAGGTGTTTAATGTGGTCTCAGCATTCTCCTTTAAATCGAATTTAATGTGCTCTAATTTGAGCTTGCCCTCTTCAATTTTGTTGAGGTCAAGAATGTTGTTTACAATGGACAGTAAACTTGCAGAGCCAGACTTGAGAATAGACAGTGGTTCTACCAACCTCTCGTCTTCGCTGAAGTCTTCCATTAAAATATTGGAAATACCCACTACTGAGTTGAGAGGGGTACGGATTTCATGACTCATCTGGGAGAGGAAATCTGTTTTGGCCTTGGAGGCTTTTTCTGCCACCTCACGGGCTTGTATTAGGGCCTCTTCCTTTTTTCTCAGTTCAGAAATATCCTGAATCTGATAGATGTTGTAGATAATTTTTCCCTTGGAATTTCGAACACAAGACACAAATTGATGCCCCAAGACTATGGATCCGTCACTTCGGACAAATCGCCGTCGTTCACGGGATAACCCGTTAGCACCATGGCATTGGGAGAACAGAAGATGGGTTTTTCTCCACTTAACTCCTGCACAAATACTACAGGTCAACCCGGGATTTTGAACAGGTTGTTTAGTAGTCTGCTTGTCTCTTGAAGTTTATTGCGTAGGTCGATGTTGACCTCAGTTTCTCGAATGTGTACAATCAAAGACGGCTTGTCATTGGGATGAACCACGTATTTTAAGTCCGCTTGATAATTGATAGACGTTTTGCCAGAGGGGTCTTTATAAGTTATGGAGCTATTGGTTTTTTCGGCGTAAGCCCGTGTAATGACGGCTTCTACATTCTTGCCAAACTCCCCGGGGAAAGCTTCGGTTACACGCATCCCTTCAATGCGATCTGCAGGAACAAAAAGAACCTCTGGATCTCGAGCCCAATAGTGGGCGAAATATCCCTTCTCATCAATTTCAAAAATGATGTCATCTGAAGACTTCACCAAAGCAGAGAGTTGAAGTCTCTGGTCCATCAGTTCTTTGGTAACGGCTTCCTCCGCAATAATATCACTCCACTTGAGTAAGGATAGGTTGTATCCCTTCCACTGTGGAAGTTTGGTAACCGAGAAAACCTTTTCCTTTAGTCTAAGTCTGAATTTTTTCTTGGGATTTTCTCATTGAGAGTGTAGTCACAAAGTTTCTTTCCCGTATTGGAATCTTTAATTTCCTTATCTAAATCCAATAGAGTCTTCTGGGACCAATCACCAATGGCGTCGAGAAGGATTTTGTTTTGATAGATGATTTCTCTTTCCTCGTTGTCAAAAATCAAATACCCATCGTCCAAAAAGTCGAAGGTCTGGAAATGATGTTCTAATGATTGGTATTTGGTCTGTATTTTCACCTATTGTCAAAAAGTACTGAAAAGCTATACTAATTTGACCAAAAACACAAAGCCCCCACCAATGGTGAGGGCTTTGAATCATTTTATGTCTTGGGCTCCTAACGCATGTTGGTAGCCACTGTATTGTAACGCTGAAGATATCCGTTAAACGTTTCATTGGCTCCGCGGTTCTCTTGGTAGATTCCAAGGAGCATTCTAAAGTACTGATCCGCCGCTCCAGTTTCGTCCGCAATTTGCTTGCGTCTCTTTCCTTTGAATTGGCTGTAGTAGATCAATTCGGCTTCAATTTCATCGATGTATCCAGCAACTAATGCGTCTCCTTTTTCAGGTGCACCTGCTTTGTAGTAAGAATCAATTACTGACAATAGGAAGTAGCTGTATCCAAATTGCTCGATGGGCATTTTTTCCATGGCCAAGTCACAGATTTCAACGGCCTTGTCTTTCTTGCCTTCTTTGGCAAGCTCTCCCGCCAAACGCCCCATGATGGAACGCAAGTTGAAAGAAAGACGACGGTTGGTTTCGTCTAGGTAAACATCGGGGTCTTCCATGTTCCCCCAGTTGAATTTGGTGGTTAGGTTGTTGTACATAACCTCTGTGTTAACCACACCGAACTCAATTCCACGGCCTTTGGTGGCCTTGGCAATAGGCGTAAAGCGGTAAGCCAATCCCTCTAGAGAGAAGTATTGATCCAACCAGAAGAAAGACTTGGAGCTGTTTCCTACGGTAACGGCAAAGTAAATGGGGCGGTCCCATGCATTTTGAGAAACCAAATCAATTACCATCAAATCTCTTTTAGAGAGAACGTTGGTGCTCAATGTCCAGTCAAAGTAATCGGGAATCAATGCCGAGTCGGCCTGAGCCACTACACCACTTGCAAGAGCGGCTTCCTTGTCGATGGGCACTCTTAGTTTTTTGGTGGGGAACAATTTCAATTTCTTAGAAGATTTGGTTCCAGGGAATGCATCAAAGTAAGACTTAGGGTCGTCTTTTTTGATCCAATCGATAAAGCGATCGGCTCTCACGGCATTCTTCACACCGGATTCTCTAAAGTAGAGAACGTCATTGGTTCCTTGCTTGTACTGATCGTGAGTAAAGGAGAAGGGAACAGGATCCCCCTCGTACGCCTTTCTCTTCATTTGGTCAATGTACCAATCGGTATTGAGAAGTGATAGGTTTACAACGCGAACATCGGTTCGGTAGCCTTCAATTTCTTGAATGTACCACAATGGGAAAGTGTCGTTGTCTCCATTGGTAAACAGGATGGCATTGGGTTCACAGGAGTCGAGGTAGGCCTTGGCCATATCTCTTGCTGTGTAACGATTTGATCTATCGTGATCATCCCAGTTTTCCTTGGCCATAATTCCGGGAACAAGAAGAACCAAGAAGGCTGAAAGAGCGATGGTTTTTGGCGCCGTGGCCACGTGTTTTTTAAGGACATCATACAGTCCCAAGACTCCCAACCCAATCCAGATGGCAAACACGTAGAACGAACCTACAAAGGCGTAATCTCTTTCACGTGGCTCAAAGGGTTTGTGGTTTGTGTAGAGTACAACCGCAATTCCCGTAAAGAGGAAGAAGAGAAGTACACTCCAGAAGTCTTTTTTGTCCTTTTTGTATTGGTAAATCAAGCCCCACAATCCCAAGAGAAGAGGGAAGAGGTAGTAGTGGTTTCGGGCTTTGTTGTTTGCCAATGAAGGTGGCAGATTGCTTTGGGGTCCCAATCGCGCCGCATCAAGTGGCTTGATTCCAGAAACCCAGTTTCCCTTGGTCAATTCGTAACGGTTTTGTTCGTCGTTTTGGCGACCCGCAAAGTTCCACATAAAGTAGCGGAACCACATGTTGCCAATTTGGTAGTCCATGAAGAACTTGATGTTTTGCGCAAGTGTGGGCTTCGCCTTTTTGTCTTTGATGCCTGCAATGGCAATGTAGTTTTTGACGTGGTTGGGATCCTCTGACCACATTCTTGGGAATACCCCGTTGTACTTACTGTCAAAGTTGGGCACCGATAATTTCTTGTCATCAGAAATCACGTATTTGCCTTTCTCTTCGTCCTTAGCATAAATGGGCTTTCCGTCTTTGAAGGGCTCTCTTGGATTGTATTCCGCGTTGAAAGACTTTCCATATAGGATGGGCCAATCACCGTACTGAACACGGTTGTAGTAATCTAACAAACTCAAGGCATCTTCTGGATTGTTCTCGTCAATGGGTGTGTTGGCGTTAGAACGAATGGCTAAAACCACAAAAGAAGAGTAACCAATCATCAAGAAAACGAAGCCCAAGATGGCTTGGTTTACCAAAGGCAAGTTCTTCTTGCGAGTGTACTGAAGACCGAAAACAACCGCTCCCACCAAAATTAAGAAGGCAACAACGGTACCTGAGTTAAATGGCATGCCAAAGGAATTCACAAAGAGGATTTCCATCTTTCCAAAGAAGTTCAATACCAAAGGAATGATTCCCTTGAAAATAACCCCCAATACGAGAACCGCAATCACATTGGCTATGATAAACCCTCCGGTAGTAACCTTTGGGAATTTTTTGAAGTAGTAAATCATGGCGATGGCCGGAATGGTAAGGAACACCAAAATGTGAACTCCCACTGAAAGACCAACCAAGAAGGCAATGAACAACAACCATTTGTTAGCAAGCGGATTGGAATCCGCGGCGGCTTCCCATTTGAGAACAGCCCAGTACGCTACTGCCGTAAAGAAGGAAGACATAGCATACACCTCACCCTCAACGGCCGAAAACCAGAAAGAGTCAGAGAATGTATAGGCCAAGGCGCCTACTACACCTGATCCAAAAATGGCGTACATCAAGTGGTCAGAAAGTTCACCGCCGTTGCGTGTTGCCATTTTCTTGGCCAATGCGGTAATGGTCCAGAATAGGAATAAAATGGTAAAGGCAGAAGACAATGCCGATACGATGTTAACCATAAGAGCTTGCATGGTTACATCTCCAAAGGCAAAGTGACTGAAGAAGTTACCTATCAACTGGAATAAGGGTGCACCCGGAGGGTGACCAACCTGCAGTTTTACCGAAGTAGAAATGTACTCACCACAATCCCAAAAAGAGGACGTGGGTTCAATTGTGGATAGGTATGTAAAGGCGGCGATCGCAAATACGGCCCATCCGATGATATTGTTCAGTTTCTTGTACTGTTGTACCATAGTTGTTAGTTTCAATGCAGGCGAATTTAACCCTTTTTTTGGGAGGGCAATAAAACGAAAAGTTAAATGTAATTTTATTTAGCATCCTTTTGGGAAAATGCCTTGGAAATGCGGCTGGGTTGTCAATGGAATGTCTTGTATACCTAAAGTTTAGGTAGTGGTTGATGTTGGGTTGTGAGAAGGAATAAGGAAGGATGAAGGAATGAGGAAATCTACTTAAATTCTATTCTCAGGAAAAGGCAGTAATTATGAATTCCTTTTTTCCTAATTCCTATTTCCTTCTTTAGTCAGTGAGTGGTGGGGGCTGGCGGCCCCGCCCCAGTTCAAATTACAAAACCCTGAACAACACCTTGTCATTTAATCGACTGTAATCGATTGAAATCGAAAGAAGAAGGCCTAAATCATTGTAAACGTTTGAAGCCGTTTAAAAGAGTGTTTGTTTTTAGGGGAATTCGGAGATTGCGAAGGCGTGGAGGCAAGTAGCGAAAATGGTCCCCATGCAATGGACCAAAAAAAGTAGACACTCAGCCAAGAATTAAAAACCACACAAGCTGACGCTTGCTAGTTTTTTTCGCCCAAATTCTCACTCAAACTTAGTTTGGCTCGAATTTGAGCAAAAAAAACCACGCCTTTCGACGTGGTTTTTAATTCTTGTTGCCCCACTAGGACTCGAACCTAGACTGACGGTACCAAAAACCGCTGTCCTGCCAATTAGACGATAGGGCATCAATCGTGTGATTGGGACGGCAAAAATAAGTAAAAATGAGAGTGTGTCAAGGCTTTTCCTAAATTTTTTGAAAATAAATGAACGGTCGTTTATTCGCTGTATCTTTATTAGTGATTTTGCATTTTTGCTCTATGATTCGAAGAGGCCTACTTTTCCTTTTTTTAGTCAGCGGATTTTTGGGGTTTTCTCAGGCTCAGAACTATTGGAGTCAACCTCCGGGTAACCTGAGTTCTGTTGTTGGAGGTGCCGTAAGTTCAGGGTTTTTGGACAACTCGTCCATTTATTACAACCCTGGTGCACTTTCCTTTTCCGAGCGATCGGGACTCTCCTTGTCCGCAGATGCATATCACTTGAGGAGCACACGAGTAAATAACGGAGCGGGGGGTGACCTCCCGCTCTCTTCATTAATTTTTGAAGGAGCTCCCTCAATTATTTCGGGAATTTTTAAATCCAAAAAGTACCCAATGATAAGTTTTACATATGCCTATGTGAATCTTCAACAGCACACTACTTCCTTTAGACAGTCTTACAGTACCGTTTCTGACATACTTCCTAACCAATCGGGAAGTGAGTTTTACGATGCGCATTATCAATACTACAACAAACAAAAGGAGGACTTACTGGGAATTGGATATGGTCAAAAGTTTACCAGCAATATTGGTATTGGAGTTTCCATGTTTTTTTCTGTAGCTAGTATGGATATTAATGAGACGAGGATAGCAACTGTATATGATAGGCTTACCGATTTAACCAATGGGGACATTCAAGGCACCTCCAATTACTTTCAGCAATATTCTCTTCTCAACCTTGGAGTGTTTTGGAAGTTTGGAGCTTCCATCCAACGACCTCACTATAATTTGGGATTGACAGTAACCACTCCAAAGGTTAACTTGGGTATTTTAACGGGTTCTTTGAATAGAAGATTTGTCTATGTAGTTAACTCTGAGAACATTAACGAAGCGAAAACCGTTCAGAGAGAAGGTGTTAATACCGTTTCTAAAAGTCCTTGGAACGTGGATTTGTCCGCGGAATTGAAAAGGGGGTCTTGGGCCCTTAGCACTCGTATTGGATATTTTGCCAATGTTAGTAATTACGACATGATTCGCAGCACAGAAAATCAGACAGAAAAGATTCTCGGCGTAAGCCTAAACGACCCTTTTACCAACGTTGTAGCTGGAAACCGATCCGTTACAAACGCCGCCATTGGCGTAGTCTTTAGTGTTGACAAAGGCATTGGATGGCTGGGTGGATTTAGTACAGACTACACCTTTTTTGATGCTGAAGCCTTGGGCTATAGTAATGGCAATTTTACCGCGGCCAAGTATGGCCTCAATCAGTATAACTTTTCATTTGGGCCTGTTTGGCACGATGAGTTTTATAACATTAACGTAGGGTTGAAGTATTCTTTTGCAAGGGATTATGGACAGCCTCAACAAATAAATATGACGGATCCGACATTGGAAAACGGTCTGTTTGGAATCCAAGACAATTCTGCAAATTATGCTTATGATGCGGTTGGTATTATTTTTGGACTCACCTACCGATTTGGACCGACTTACTAAAACAAACTTTCCGGTCATTTGAAAAATGACTACGACCTAGATTAATTGACTTATGATGAAAATAGGAATCACCCTAATTGCCTTTTTTCTCTCCGGGATGGTTACCGCTCAAACCTGGTTTGCTACGTTTAATCAAAACTCCAATGTGGAGTATTCTGGTTATTCTGTTTCTTCCGACTTAACTGAGTTTAGAAGGCATTACGACAACAAAACCAACAATGGATACGTGTTGGTTTCTAGTTCATTCACTGATAATGGATGGTTTTCCACCTACCAAAAGGGAGAAGAGTATTCCAGCGGAAACTACGTCACAGACTATACCTTATCGGGACTTAAAACCAAAATTCGAGAAAACTGGGATCAAGGATATGCTCTCGGGTCGGTCTCATATGGAAGTGGTGTTTGGATGGCCATCTTCTACAAATCACCTTATAAGTACACAAGTGCATACAATACTCGAACGAGCATGGATCAATTGATGGCTTCCGTTCACGAACGAGAGGCTGAGGGTTACCACCTCGCTTCTATAGCTGGCGGAAATGGGGAATACATGGCCACATTCCAAAAAATCAAAGGTGTTACCGATTCTAAAGTGCTTCGCAGAGGATCAAAGTCAGATATCGCCACTGCGATTAAGGAGAACTGGACGGGAAGTTGGGATTTGTTTTTCGTTACCTATGTGGGAGGCGAGTACATTGCCGTTGTTTATCAGAACCAATATGTAGAGAACAGTGCGTACAATTACAAAACGGAAGAATCCGTAATAAAAAAGGATATTAAAAGCCGCTGGGAAACTGATTACGATTTGGTATCTGTTTGTTTTGAGCCAGGCACAGGCAACGTAAATACCTTGGTAGTCAATGACAAAATTGTCACAGAACCCATAGAGGTGAGAGAATATATTGAGTTTTCTGACGGCGGAGCCATGGCTTTGACCAACCTCTCAGTGGTTGAGTTTTCGAACGGAGACCCCATTCCATTTAAAGGAACTCCCGAAGAATGGTTTCAGGCAGGTCAAAAAGGAGAGCCCGCATATTGCTATGTAAATGGAGATCCATCGACCGCCGAAACTTATGGGCTTCTCTACAACTGGTACGCAGTTCATGATTCCAGAGGACTTTCGCCGGAGGGATATAGAGTCGCCTCTCCTGAAGATTTTGAAAAACTTTCTCTTCAGCTTACCTCAGAAAAAGGTACAGGAAAATCCCAAAGTGCTCTCGTAGATTACTTTGGAGTTAAAGCAACGGGTTGTCGCGTTTACAAAGGTCAGTTCCGATTTTTCAGTACCACCTCAATGTGGTGGACACAAGCTGGGATTGATGCAGCTCCTGCGAGTTATAAATTGTTGCTCAACGGAATGGTTCTCTCTAGAGAGGAGTACTTCAAAGAAATGGGGATGGCCGTTCGACTCGTTAAAGAGCCGTAAATTGCATTTGTGAAAAAGAAGCGTTTATACCCCTATGTATTTCCAAAACTAGGCCGATGGTTTTATCCTAAAGCCATTTACCAAGGTCCTGACCCCAAGTCGTTATACTTGACCTTTGACGACGGCCCAACCCCCGAAATTACCCAATGGGTGATGAAGGAGCTCGACAAGTACCAAGGCAAGGGGACCTTCTTTTTGATTGGTGATAAGGCCGAAAGATATCCCGAGGCCTTTCGACAAGCACTACAATCGGGCCATCAGATTGGCCATCACACCCAGCATCATGTCAATGGTTTTAAAACACCCGATTCGGAATATTTTAGGGAGGTGGAGGCGGTTCCGTTGGAGATGAAAACCAAACTTTTCCGACCCCCATACGGCCGCATTCGTCGCAGTCAATACCGAAAATTGGCTCAAAAGTATCAAGTCGTTTTATGGGATGTCCTCAGTGGTGATTTTGATTTGAACGCCTCTGGTGAAGAGTGTGCGCGTGCCGTTATTCAAAATGCTAAGGGAGGATCCGTCGTTGTTTTTCACGACAGCGAAAAGGCTTGGGATAGACTCAAAATTGCGTTACCTATGGTTTTAAAACATTTCTCAGAAAAGGGATATTCCTTCAAGGCCTTATCGGCGTAGGAGTTCTGCCTGCATTTTTCGGATTCTATCGGCCAAATTTTCTGAGGACATTTTTTCGCGAAGTCTGTCTACCATAATCGGGAAAGCCATCGGTGTGGGCGTCTCCGGATAGGTGACTACAATTTCCTGATGTTCTATTCTTTTGAGGGCGTTCCGAAGTCTTTGTTCTTCTAACTGAAACCACCTTACCTCTTCATGCGCCTGTTGCAGGAGCAGGTTGTCGGGTTCGTATTCTGAAAATACCTTATAAATCAAAGAGGAAGTTGATTGGATGTGTTTATCCTTAAGTGGCTTGTGTGGAAAGCCCTTGAACACGGTTCCAGAAATGGTCGCAATGTCTCGGAACTTCCGCGAGGCCAACTCATTTTCATTGATGCTTCGATAGATGTCTTCTTCCAATCCAAAATCAGTGAAAATATCGGAATCCAATCCTTCCTCAATGGGGATTTCAGAATCACTCAACAGCTCAAATCCATAATCATTCATGGCAATTGAAAAGCTGATGGGAGTAATCAATCCTAACCTAAATCCTATGATTTGTGCCAACCCTTCGTGAACGAGCCTGCCCTCAAATGGAAAGAAGAACACGTGGTGGCCCTCTTTAGACTCCATTTTTTCTATGAGAAATTGATTGGGGTTAGGACAGATACTTAACCGTTTTTGACGTGTTATTATGGGTTGGATAAAGTTTAATTCCACGTCCGACTCCGGTTGGTTGTTCGCCTTTTCTAATTGGAGGCGCAAAAGCTCTCCCAGTTGAGCTGAAAGAGGCATTCTTCCACCGGACCAAGAAGGTACCAAAGCCGTTTTCTGCTTTGACTTTCGGACAAGTGCGGTCATGTCTGTAACCTTATCAAATTCCACCGTTTGTCCTGCGAACCAGAACGCCTGGCCTGGTTTGAGTTTGGAGATAAAAGATTCTTCAATGGTTCCTAAGTACCCTCCGCGACGGCTAAATTTTACAGCCAAGTTTACATCACTCACAATCGTCCCCATGGAAAACCGATGTCTCATGGCGACTTTTCTCGAAGTCACTTTGTAAACACCTTCAACTACATCCACTTTCTGGAATTCGTCGTATTGGGAAAAACTGGCCCCGCCCACCGTTATGAACCGCAGGCAGAATTGCCATTGTTCTTCCGTGAGATGCTGAAAGCTAAACGTAGAACGAATTTCGGGGTATAGTGCTTCAGGAATAAACCCATCGGAAACCGCTAAGGTGACCAGATATTGAATGAGTACATCTATGGAGAGATAATAGGGAGACCGATCTTCTATGATTCCCTCCTCAATGGCTCTCCTCAGAGCGCTAGCTTCTATCAATTCCAAACTGTGGGTGGGCACGAAGTATATGGTAGACACCTGACCTGGACTGTGTCCTGATCGTCCAGCGCGTTGAATAAATCGAGCAACACCTTTAGGACTTCCCACCTGAATAATGGTTTCAACGGGTCTGAAATCTACACCAAGATCTAGGGATGAGGTGCAAACTACGGCCTTTAGCTTTCCTTCGTGGAGAGCATCTTCAACCCAAGTTCTAATGTCCTTGCTCAAACTGGAGTGATGCATCGCGATTTGACCTGCGAAATCCGGTTGTGTTTCCAGGATTTTTTGATACCAAATTTCCGCCTGAGCTCGCGTGTTGGTGAATATGAGTGTTGAGGTGCTCTCCGCTACTATGGGTAGCACCTTGTCTAGGAGCTTGATTCCCAAGTGGCCAGCCCACGGTAGTGTTTCCACTTCATCAGGGAGGACACTTTCTACGACAATAGCTTTTTCAATATCTGCGACGATAATTTTGGCCTCCGGAGTTCTGGAACCAAACAAAACCGAAACGGCGTCTTCCATATTTCCGATGGTCGCTGAGATTCCCCAGAGTTGTAGATTGGGGTTGATGCCTCGTAGTCGAGAAAGTCCCAGTTCCATTTGAACTGCGCGCTTGCTGCCCAACAGTTCGTGCCACTCATCGACAACTACTGTTTGGAGGTTCTTCATTCTATCGGCATACCCCTTTTGAGCCATTAGGAGATGCAGGCTCTCTGGCGTCGTGATCAATAGATTTGGAAGAGAGCGGCGTTGGCGGTTCTTAACGGCAGCGGAAGTGTCTCCGGTTCGGATTTCAATGGTCCAATTGGGGTTCATTCCCGCCACCGCTCTCTTAGAACTCTTTTCAATCTCCAACGCCAAAGCTCGGATAGGGGTAATCCAGATAGCCTGCAATCCCTTCGGTTTTTCGGGGCCATTTTCAATTATGGGCAGAAGTATTGAGTACGTCTTTCCCGAACCCGTGGGTGCATTGATCAATCCAGATTTCCCTGAAGCATAGGCCTCCCACGTTTCGGTTTGGAAGGGAAACGCCTTCCATCCCAACGAGGAGAACCACATTCCCGAACTGAGAGTTGTCGACTTCATGTGATAAAGGTAAGTGGTTGACGGATTTGTAACTAAAAACATCCGACTGTAATCGATTGTTTTAGTATCTTTTATGGAAATTCTATCTCATGAAAAGATTTGTTACCCTTGGTTTACTTGCCTTCCTTGCCATAGGCGTCAAAGCTCAAAGTTCAGATTCTGTTGCGGATTTGCGAATTCAAATTCAAGACGTAAGGACGAATAATGGAGTCATCTATGTGGTTCTGTACAACACTCCCATCGGATTTCCCAATGAAACCGACAAGGCTCGTGGCTTCTTTTCCATTACGGCTGTAGAAGCTCCTGTAACGACTTTGGACTTAGATGGGGTGGATTACGGAGAGTACGTGGTATTGGTCATTCACGACGAGCGCAGATATGGAATGCCCCCCATTCAGAGGACAGAGGTTCCCAAGCAGCCTTTCGGATTTTCAAATTTGTATTCCATACCTTTCTTTATGCCCAAATGGGAAAAGGTGGCCTTCAAAATTGACCAGCCAGAGGTCATTATGGATGTGAAGATGTTGTACTAATTCGAGAGTAATTACTCTTCTTCCGCCAAGGGATTCCAACCTTGTGCTGTGAGCTCAATGGCTCTGTCATCACGAGTCATCAAATACGATGTGCCATCCTCAGAAACATGACCGATTACCGTCATGTGGGGGTTTCCTTTGATCTTGTCGTGGTCGTCTAGAGAAATCGTAAACAACAATTCGTAATCCTCACCTCCGTTTAATGCCACAGTCGTGTAATTCATTCTAAACTCCTCACACAAAGTGTAAATAGAAGGGTCTACTGGAATTTTGTCTTCATACAATCGTATGCCAAATCCCGATTTATTGGCCAAGTGAAGAACTTCCGAAGAAAGCCCGTCCGAAATGTCAATCATGGAAGTGGGTTTCACACCCAGCTTATCAAGGGTTTCAATCACGTCCTTGCGAGCTTCCGGTTTGAGTTGTCTCTCCAAGACGTATTCATTGCCCGTAAGATCCGGTTGGATGTTTGGATTGTCAAGGAATACAGACTTCTCTCTTTCCAAAATTTGAAGACCCATGTAGGCGCCTCCTAAATCTCCTGAAACCACAACCAGGTCATTGGGCTTCATCCCAGAGCGCAGGGTGACTTTGTCTGGAGGTGCGGAACCAATGGCGGTTAATGATAGAATGAGTCCGCTTGTGGAGGAAGTCGTGTCACCTCCCACCAAGTCTACATTGTACATGGAACAGGCCAGCGCCAAACCGCTGTAAATTTCTTCCAATGCTTCCGTAGTAAAACGGTTAGACACTGCCATGGAAACCAAGAGTTGGCTCGGCTTTCCATTCATGGCATAGATGTCAGAGAAATTGACAATGGCTGCTTTGTAGCCCAAGTGCTTTAACGGCATATAGGCCAAATCAAAGTGAACCCCTTCCACCAACATGTCCGTGGAGGTCAAAACGCGCTCGTCCTTAGAAAAGGATAAAACGGCTGCATCATCACCAATTCCTACTAGTGTAGATTCCCTTTGAATGGGAAGTTTTTCCGTAAGGTGGTCAATCAAACCAAATTCTCCCAGGGAAGAAAGAGGTGTTCTCGAGGGGTTCTTGTCTTCTAACATGCTGCAAAGATATTAAGATTGTATCACCTGAGGGGCCATGTTTGTACCTTTTTGAAAGGTTGCCTTCGGCGTAAGCTTAAACATTGCAAGACTTTTTTTGCGACTCTTTTGTGATTGAGGCAGTGGTCTTGAGAATGTGTTAAGGTTTTGAGTGAATCACTGTGTTTTATTGAGGGATTTAAAAAAACACCCCCTTTGATTTTAGGATTTAATATTTGAATTACATTTGCGATGTATAAACCAACGAGATCCCCCCTCGGCAAAAATTGAAAAAATGGGACAAAACTTTCACGCTCAGGTAGATGCCTTTATGGACAAGGTGGCTGAAAAGAATGGTCACGAAACTGAATTTCTACAAGCCGCTAGAGAAGTTATTGAATCGGTGATTCCCTTCGTAGAGGAAAACCCAAAATACAAGAATGCAAACATTCTGGAGCGCATCGTTGAGCCAGAAAGAGTAATTATGTTCCGCGTGCCATGGTTGGATGACAATGGCAACACACAAGTGAACAGAGGTTACCGCGTTGAATTTAACTCTGCCATTGGACCTTACAAAGGTGGTTTGAGATTTCACCCAACGGTAAACCTATCAGTACTTAAGTTTTTGGGATTTGAGCAAATTTTCAAAAACGCCTTAACTACGCTTCCAATGGGCGGTGGTAAAGGAGGTTCTGACTTTGATCCCAAAGGAAAATCAGACAATGAAGTAATGAAGTTCTGTCAATCCTTTATGACAGAATTGTCTAGACATATTGGACCCAACACAGATGTGCCCGCGGGTGACATTGGTGTAGGAGGCCGCGAGATTGGTTACATGTTTGGCCAATACAAGAGGTTGAGAAACGAGTTCACAGGTGTTCTTACCGGAAAAGGCCTTAACTGGGGTGGTTCTTTGATCCGTCCAGAAGCTACGGGTTACGGTGTTGTATACTTTGCACACAACATGCTCAAGGCCAACAACGATGACATGAACGGAAAAACAGTATTTGTTTCAGGTTCTGGAAACGTTGCTCAATTCGCCATCGAGAAAGTAAACGAGTTGGGAGGAAAAGTAGTTACGGCTTCTGACTCTTCTGGTTTCATCTACGATCCAGCAGGCATTGACTCAGAAAAACTTGAATTCTTGAAAGAACTCAAGAACGTTAAGAGAGGAAGAATTGTGGAGTACGCTGATAAGTTTGGATGTGAGTTCCACGCGGGCGGACGTCCTTGGGATCTTTCTACTTCTGTAGATATCGCGCTTCCATGTGCCACTCAAAACGAGTTGGACGGAGACAATGCCAAGAATTTGATCGCCAATGGCGTGAAGATGGTCGTTGAAGGTGCCAACATGCCTTCTACTCCAGAAGCGGTTGAGGCTTTGGCCGAAGCCAAAATTTTCTTCGCTCCAGGAAAAGCGTCTAACGCGGGTGGTGTTGCCGTTTCTGGATTGGAAATGAGCCAAAACTCATTGCGTTACAACTGGACACGCGAAGAAGTTGACAACAAGCTAAAAGCCATTATGGTGGACATTCACGACGCTTGTATGTCTTACGGAAAAGAAGCAGACGGTCACGTAGACTACGTAAAAGGAGCCAACATTGCTGGTTTTGTTAAAGTAGCTGACGCTATGATTGACCAAGGTTTGGTATAACGCCAAAATCTTTAAATAACTGAAAAGGAGGGCAATAGCCCTCCTTTTTTGATATCTTTGCCCCGCACCATCCTAAAAGTCATGTCTTCGCTCCCTTCCTATTTGATAGGAATCCTGTTTTTCAACACGGGGTTTAACGCCTATCGCGCTGATGTTAATTCCAAAGAATCCTTTAGTGATTTGGGCTGTTACATGGGTGCAGAGTATCAATTCTACACTCCGGATAAAATTTCCATTTCTGGACTCTTTGATTATTTGGATTTATCCCCGAATGCTTATGGAGAGGTTCAAAACGAAGTTTTTCACTTGGGAATGGCGGTTGATTTTTCCCCTGTAAAGAACCCAAACAATCAACTTTACATTGGAGGAATGCTCCAATCTACTTTTGAAGGAAATATCGTTACAGGTTTGCGGACGGGATATGTTCGAAAACTTGATTTAAAAGGCAATAAGTCAGCGTGGGTTGGAATCGAGTTTAGACTCAAATACTACACGCAAGATGATTTCTTAGATGAGATCAACACCAATGTGGGTCAAGAAAGTATGCCTGGGGATGTGTTGGGAACGGCGGCTATTAAGTTCGGGCTTCCGTTTGAGAGAAAGCGATAGGAAAAGAAGGTCTTGGAAATTCCGGAAAAACGATTAATTCTTGCGCATTACCTTCGGAACTTTAAAGTAGTCCGAGTTGGCGTCAGGGGCATTTTTTAAAGCCTCTTCGTGAGAAATTTCCTGAATCACTTCATCCTTTCTCAAGATGTTTACCTCTTCGGTAACATGGGTGAGAGGCTTAGTATCTGCTAAGTCCAATTCATTGATCTTTTCCACAAAGCCCAAAACCTTGGTCATGTCTTCCACCATTTTATCAGTTTCTTCACCGCTGAGTTCGAGGCGTGAAAGATGTGCTAATTTGTCGATTTCTTCTTTTGAGATTTTCATGATGGCCTTTCGATGAATTCTTTGGGATATGATTTCTCTACGATTGCATTTCTTCCAAATGGGAATCCAAGAGGTCAAAACACTTTTCTTTTAGTTCGTCTAAGTCCTGCAAAGATAGGTCTTTTGTTGGTATGGGAGGCAATACTCTTGCCTTGAGCACTCCAGGGTACCCGCCCTCAGTAAAGTCTGGGAAATGCCTGCGATTGTTTGGAAAGGCAATGGGCAAAATCGGAATTCCAAATTCTACCGCCAGCTTAAAAGCTCCCATCTTAAAAGGGGCCAATCGCACGGGATCATTGGGAATACCACCTTCTGGATAAATACACACTCCTGTGCCTTCTTCAATTTTCTCGGCTGCTCTTTTGAGAACGTTCTTTTTGGAAGAAATGCTTTTGCGATCTACTAGAATATTGGTTCGCTTGTAGAAGTATCCGAAAACTGGAATTTTGGCGAGTTCCTTCTTGCCGATAAACACAAAACACCCAGGCACCAAAGCCAGCGTCATCATGATATCGATTTCGGAACTGTGATTGGCAATGATGATGTATTGCTCATCTTTTTTAGGACGAAAGCGCCAATCCACCTTGGGAATAAATCCCATACCCCCTAAGATAATGTACGCCCATCTCCTCATCCACTTAAAGAAGTACTTGTACTGCTTCTCGGCAATGGAGGTGATGAGAATGAAAGGCAAAATCAGAAGGATGCTGATAAATACCACCACAAAAAACCAAATGTGGTACAGTATACCGAATCCTTTTCCTATCCAATTCATTGAGTAGCGGGTATTGGAGCTTTTTACAAAGCAGCGAAGATAAGAAGCATTCAGATACCATGTGAGTATTTAGTCCAACCTATTGAATTTTACCGCGCTGAATGCCATCTTTGTCATGTGAAATCAGCCGCCATAACCATAGAGATTAGAGGCGAGGAAGTGGTCTTGCTTCCCGAAAAAGCCTTGCTCCTTCCCCAACGATCCGTATTGGTGGTTGCCGATCTCCATTTGGGTAAAGCCACCCATTTTCAAAAGGCGGGAATGTCCATTCCCAACGCCGTGGGAAAAGAAGACCTCAAAAATCTTCAAGGCCTTATTGACGAGTGGAAACCCCAAGAGGTTTTGTTTTTGGGCGATGTCTTTCACAGTTATTCCAATGGGGAGTGGGAATGGTTGCGTGCGTTCTGTAACCGAAACAAATCGATTCACTGGAAGCTAACCGTTGGAAACCACGATATTTTGCCCATTGAGAAGTATGAGGAACTTCATTGGGAAACGTGTAAAATAGCGCATTATGGCGATTTGACCTTTTGCCATGAGCCCGACTCAAAACTAGACTTTGCCGTGGTGGGTCATTTGCACCCAGGATACACGCTAAGAGGTCGCGGAAGACAGAGCGTTACCTTGCCTTGTTTTCACCTTACCCCCAAATTATTGATGATGCCCTCCTTTGGTTTTTTTACGGGCTGTGTCCCGCAAAAAATGACGAAAAAAGACGCCATCTATGCCATAGCTGAGGGAGAAATCTTCCCAATGGGTGCTATCCAATAAACCGGATAACCTTCTGATTAACAGCATTTTATCAACATTTTCACCCGTTTTTTTAGAGCCGTAACTATCACGCTTTCAGGGTGTTGATAAAATGTTGAGAAAACCTTGTTAATTACGTAACACACTCTTGTAGGCGATTTCGGATTTTTTAACTTTGATATGTGATAGGACTGGAAAAAATAATCGCTGAGTTACTCTACGAAAAAGAGTGTGTAATTGTGCCTGAATTTGGTGCTTTTGTTTCGCATGAATTTTCGTCAGAAATCAATAAAGCCACTCAGCTTTACCGTCCACCTTCCAAGAGAATTACCTTTAGGAGAGAGATTAAAGAAGGCGACGAGACTCTCATTACTGCTTGCTGTAAACAGTACGGTGTTTTGAGGTCAGAGGCCATTTCCATTATTCGCGAGACCGTTCGTGAGTGGAAGCGCAAGATCGCTCAAGGCGAAAAATTGTTTTTGCCCTATCTAGGTCGTTTTTACCAAGGTGATGACAAGTCTCTTCACTTTTCCGCAAGCATAGAAATCAATTTCTCCAGAGATTCCTTTGGTCTTCCCATTTTTAGAACGCCTGCGTCTGTACGCGAGCTTCAAGTGGCTCACACTGTCAACAAAGCGGTAGTGACCCACATGGAAAAGAAGACGAAGAAATCTTCAAAAGAATGGATGCGAGTAGCCGCTGTGGCCATCCCCGTAGTCGCCTTGATTTACTTGGGTTCTGAGAAACCCGATTGGGATTTGGATACCGCCAACTTGTTCTCATTTGATTCTTTGAGATACTCTCGAAGCATTGAAGTGGTAGAAACGCCCAAAGGGGCAGATACTGTAGAGTGGGAAGAAGCGGTTGGTGGCGAAACCAAAAGTGAAGAACCTTCTCTTGATGCCTCTGTGGAAAGCTCTTTAGAAGAAACAGCAAATACATCGGATGAAGTGTCTTCCGGTCCCGTTGAAGTTCTGGATTCTCCCGTAGACGATGGCTTTGACAACGTCAATGTAGATGTGGACGCTCCCTACCAAATCATTGTGGGAAGTTTTGGCGAACCTCAAAACGCAGTAGATTTTGTAGAAAGCCTTCGCGGAATTGGATTCCACGCTTCCATAC
>CBFHSF010000003.1:215296-218222 GCA_965658445.1 uncultured Schleiferiaceae bacterium
CTTCAAGAGAACACCAAACTTCAGAAAGTTTCTATTGAGGGCTTTGCCTCTCACGAAGAAGCCACCATGGCCTTGAGAGCCTACAAATTAAAGGTGACTTCCGCCGCTTGGATTTATCATAAATAGCCTACTTTTGCAGTGAATAACGCGCTAATTCACTCGGCATGAAAGGTAAATCTCCCTCAGAATCACTTACGGTAATGACAGAAATCGTTCTTCCGAACGATACTAATAACTTGGACAATCTATTTGGAGGTCAGCTATTGTCTTGGATGGATCGCTGTGCCGCGATTGCCGCTCACAGGCATAGCCGTCGTCAAGTGGTTACAGCCAGTGTGAACAACGTGAGTTTTCAAAAAGCCATTCCCCAAGCCAGTATTGTTACACTAGAAGCCAAGGTGTCTAGAGCCTTTAGTTCTTCTATGGAAGTGTTTGTGGATGTGTATATCGAGGATCAAACTGGTCAAGGAAAACGCCCCAAGGCCAATGAAGCCATTTACACATTTGTAGCTGTGGATCAAATTGGAAATCCCATTCAGGTTCCACCCATTCTCCCCGAAACAGAAATCGAAAACATTCGTTTTGAAGGCGCTTTGAGAAGACGCCAGTTGGCACTTATTCTAGCGGGCAAAATGAAGCCAGAAGAGGCCTCAGAACTCAGACAGTTGTTTTTCCCTGAAGAGACGAAATAATCTTTTCCGTAGGAATCATATCCATGAAATTCCACAGCTTGTAAATTCCTTTGCGCGACCCCAATTTAGAGGAGGGTCTCATGGGGTGTTTTACTTCCAATATTTCCGAACCTTCCCCTGGACGGTATGGATACATTCCCAGTTCGGGAACGGTGCCACCCCAAAGGGATAAAACGCGTTTACCCAAGGCAGAAGCAATGTGCATTAGACCGGTGTCATGAGTAATCACGGCATTTGATTCTTTGAGCAAGAAGGCACTTTCATCCAAGCTATAGTTTCCGGCAGCATTGGCTACCTCACCCTTTGCGTGCTGGGCAATCCAACGTCCTTTTTCTGCATCTTCGGGGCCTCCTAAAAGTATGACGGGATCGTTGATCTCTGAGCAAATCTCTGCTATTTTTTCTCGGCTGCACATCTTGCCGTCGTGCTGTCCTCCAATGACAAAGGCCACAAATCCTTCGGCGTAAGCCTCTGAAAAAACACCGGCAATGTCCACGTGCACATTGGAGGGAATAAAGTAGTCCAAACCCTTGCCGTCATCGTGAACGCCAAGGTGTTTAACCGCCTCCATATAGCGATCCACAATGTGGATATCCGGAAGGTTGTTGATTTTAAAATTTACCAGAATAAACTTCTGGATATTGAGTTTGGGAAAGGAGTGAGAGGGCGCTTTTACGTAACTCTTTACGCTGGCACTTCTCAAGTTGTTGTGTAGATCGATGACTTCGTCGTAATCGGTTTTATCCAATTCGGCGTACGCCTCGCTAACTTTAGAATCTATGGTAATAACCTTGTCTACGTAGGGATTAGATTCTAGCATTTTGGCAAAAGATCGCTTGGTCAAAACGTGAACTTGGCCTCCCGTTTGTTCTTTGAGCCTGCGAATGACCGGAGTGGTCAAAACGATATCACCAATGGAACTAAATCGTATGACGAGGAAATGCTTCATAATTCAACTAAATACGGAGTCAGGAGGTTTAACGCAATAAGGGCCCACAGGGCCAACTCCAACATCCACTTTTTGCGAAGATATTGAAGGAAATTGGTAAAGAGAATACTCAGCGGAATTTGAGCAATAAAAAGCGCCGTAGATGCTTTGTCGGGATTGAGCAAGCACAGGGTAACCAAGGCGATGAGGAAAATCCAAAACGTATTGTACCCTTGTTTTTTATAAATCTTAGCCTTGGCGATGGCAACGGTATATTCCTTGGCGGCAAATAAAATGCAAAGTCCGTAAAGAGCAGCCCCCACCAAAGTGATGTCATCTGACCAATAGAAGCCCAGATGAGAAATGGGAAAGAGCTCATTGACGAAGAAGGTGTACGCCTCCCAGTTATCGGTTAAGTAGTAAATCTCGGCCAGTGCAATCCAGGGGGTGACGATCCCCAAAATTAAAAGGGTAATGTATCGGAATTGGGCGCGACCAAAAATGATGAGTACTACGATGCTGGGGATGATCATCCAACTGAGCAAAGGCTCAAAAGAAGCGGCCAATCCCATAAAGAATCCAATGTTGAAGAGTTGTCCACTGATTTTTTCGAAGGGCCCGGAATACACCAGCTGATAGGCTGCGAACATAAAGGTAAAGGCCGCCGCCAACGTGCTAAGAGAAATGTCTCCTGAGAAGCCCATCAACAGCGCAAAGGCCAATCCCAAATAGGAAGACCTCTTGATGAGTTCCAGTCTTTCCGTAATTAAAATATTGAAAATCAAAGTGGTGGCGCCTAGTCCTATGGGCCAAAGAATCCAGTGATAGGCCTCAGAAATAGGCGTGGTAAAACCGGCAAAATAGAACACAGAATCCGAGGAGGGATGCTGACTGAGCGTCCAAAATCCACTGCCTATGGAAAGGAGAAACAAAAGAGCCCATGTTAGGGGCTTATTATTGTTAAAAATATTGGCGAGCATTAAGGCTTTTGTCTTATTTTTGTAAACCTAAATAAATTAATTATGCCACTAAGAGAATTCTTTACTGCCTTAGGCGATTTTTTTGAATGGACATTTGAATTGCTACCTGTATTGGGCAATGGAGCCAATTACTTTTTCATGTTAGTTGGGGTTATTTACTTCTTCTACTGGATGAGCCAGATGTTCAAGCACAAGGCGGCTGGCGAGAAATAAAACCTAGGACACTAGACCCTACCTACTACTAGTCAAACACTAGCAGAAACACTGGTATAACAATTCGAATATAAAAGGCCTGATCTCCTCGGAGGTCAGGCCTTCTCTTGTTA
>CBFHSF010000004.1:0-58876 GCA_965658445.1 uncultured Schleiferiaceae bacterium
AGGGACTAGAAACTAGTAACTAGTAACTAGTAACTAGTGACTAGTGACTAGTGACTAGTGACTGGTAACTGGTGACTGGTGACTTCCCGACAATTGTTGGGATGGGGACTTGGGAGGAATGAGGAAAGAAGAAGGAAAGAGGGATCCTTTAATCTGTGAACTCCCAAATTGGATTTGATCAAAAACTATTCATTGCTCACTGCTCACCACTCACTATTCACATTCAGAAACGTTCCATTTCGCTGGCGAAGGGGTGGATTCGTCAGCCTCAGGCTGACGAAGACGGGGTAGTTTCCCGACACCTGTCGGGAGGGACTGGGAACTTGGTACTGTGGACTAGGAATAATTGAATACTAAATCCCACGCGATACAATCGCGCGGTATCGGAGGAAAGTAAGTAGTGAGTTGTTAGTTGTAAATAGTATTATCTCGGTGTTTTCAAAACCCAAACCAAAGAGGGTACTAGAAGCAAGGAAAAAGTGAATTTCAATTTACCCAGTTCACAAATGCAGGAAAGAATGAGAAACCTCACTCCTTCATTCTTCCTCATTCCTTTTCTATCCCTAATCCCTAACCGAGTCCCAAGTTCCCAGTCCCTAGTTCCTAATTAACTTAAACGAATGCGACTTCCCATCGGCATCTAGAATTCTAACCACGTACACCCCAGGAGAAAGACCTTCCGAAGAGATTTCAAAAGTCGATTCCTTTTCTACGGTGGCGGTAGAAAGCAATTGCCCGGCGGCATTGTACATTTCCAGTTGGGCGGGACGATTGCCTTCCCAATCCAAATAGGCTGCGCCTCCATTGGAGAAACCAAGAGTCCCTCTCAATCCGAAAGGCTTGCCATCCAATTCGTCAATACTTACATCACAAGGGTCAAGTATGCCATAGGCACCAAAAATGGCACAGAGGTCAGCTCTGTGGCCTCCTTGAAAGTGTTGATCGTCACACATAATGATGAGTGCAGCCGCGTCGGGGAAGGTCATGTTGGAGGAATATCCATAGAGAGAACATCCCACGAGGAAGTCAGCGGTATCCCTTCCCAATTGATCCCAGATGTCCATTAGGGCAGCAGACCACAAGTCTGTGTGCTGGTAAATGCCTCCGGTAAAGGAAATATTGGGGTAGTATTTGTTACTGGGGTTGTCCGCATCACGGCCAGGCCAAAACTCATTGTGACCGTCCCAGGTGAATACTTTCTCGTAGCTGAAGGGATTGATGTGTTTTGAGTAAGAAGCCGCGTAGTAATCGCCATTGGCCTCGTCCAAACACCTTCTTTCCGTTCCAGAGTTCGTATTGGGAGCCGCGTCGTAAGACATGGCGTGCTGGTATTCGTGAATGATCACGTCGGCATCTTCGGCATCGTCTACACCACCGTTTCCAAAAAACAGCGTTTGATTGCCATATTCAAAGCGAGAATTGTCCTGTCCAAAGAAGGCGTTGGCATCTACCGAGATGGAGTAGTTCATCAAATTGGTAAGCCCGAGAGCTTCCAAGTGCATCTTCATCACCGTGATGTGGTAGAAACAGTTTACCTGATTGAATTCCTGCTCTGAGCGAGAATAGTGGAACATATCATCCATTCTTGCGGCTACTGAATCCGTGGGGCTTTCCACATCTACAATGGTTACCGCGTAATTGGTCAAGTTAAAAGTACCGTTAGAATAATCCGCCAAAACCGTTCTCATTACTCTTTCAGGATCTAAAAAGGCTTGGTTTTGGTCATTCATATCCGTGTAATTTCCACCGTAGGTCACACCGGCAGTGGTCAACGGATCCGGGTTGAATACCATTACAGAGATATTGGTGTCGGTTTCAAGGATTGATTCATTCAGGATGGTTTCATTCGGAGCCGATTCATGGGCATGTCGTTCGCAGTAGTGAGCAGAAAGCCATTCCTCATCCAGCCATAGGCCTTCGGAGTCCACAATCCACAATCTGTGTTCTTGATATTGCAATTCTACTAAGAGCTTGGCCGCGGGAAAAGCACGGTCTCCTTCCACCCAATAGATGGGTTCTACTTCTTCCACCTGAGCGGCGGGTAGGCCATTGGGCAATTGAGAAAACTGTGGGAAAGAATTACCTGAAGCCACAACACCCGGTGCTAAGTCGTAAAACGCAAGGATAGAAGACTTGTCTAGTCCTATGTTTACCTTGATTTTCTTGTGATAAAGAGGAGTGCCGTTGAGCATCTGTTGATAGTGAAAGTGATATCCCATGGGACTGGTTCTCTCATCTAACAACTCCAAATCATTGGCGTCAATATTAAATTCTGTTGCTACCCAGTCTTTGACAGACCTTGAGTTTACCTCAGCAAATTCTCGAGTAATCTGAATTTTTTGGGTTTTGTAATCTGCGTATGGCGAAGGAGCTTCATACGGTACGCTTCCTTTTTGAGCCCAGGCCGAAGAAACCAAAAGACTCATGCAAAGGGCTGTCAATAGGGGGGATTTAAACAGTCTATTCATGAATAGTAATATTGTGCAATGGGTTAAAGATGGAAATTACGGAATCCTTTTCACTTATGGGAACATCAATGATTATCCGCACGTCCAATTCCATTTTTTGAGATTGAATAATCAATCCCTCTCTCTTTATAATACGCATAACTTCGTTTAAATGTTGGTAGGCACATTGTAAAGTTATGGGGACTGTCAACGTTTTTTCTACGATTTCACCTTCTTCAATGGCCCAGGCCGCTCCTGATTTGTAAGCGTTGATCATTCCAGGGATTCCTAGTTTGGTGCCTCCAAAGTATCTCACAACAATAACGCCTACGTCATAGAGGTTCTCGCTCATAATGGCGTTGAGAATGGGCATTCCCGCAGAATTGGAAGGTTCGCCATCGTCGTTGGCTCGGGTGTATTCTTTGGTGGGATTGATGCGGTAGGCATAGCAATAATGCCTTGCGGAGTGGTGGGTTACCTTAATGGCCTCCATCTTTTTCTTGAGCTCTTCTTCGGTTTTCATCGGAAAGGCGTAACCAAAAAACTTGCTGCCTTTGTCTTTGAACAGCGCCTCAGAATCTGAAGCCAAGGTGAGGTAATTGTCTTTTTCAGCCATTAAAGGAGAGATTATCCATTGGATAGATGAGTTCGTAAAATGTCGGGGCCCATTGCTGATTGCGAATATTCTAGAGGTGGCGTAGTAGGTGACGGCAATCCTTTTTCTAGAGTGTTGGGAGAAGTCCAAATTCGGATTTCGTCGTACATGCCGGCATCGATGTGACTTTGGAGGATTTCTCTGCCGCCTTCTACCAAGACGCTTTGTATGTCTCTTTCGTAGAGTTTAGAATACAAGTCTTCCCAATCCGAAAATTGAATTTCCGTATAGTTGGGTTTATCACTTTCCTTTGTTTCACTTGTGTTTTTAGAAATCACTATCGTTTTTGGGTTTTGAAGCAAGGTCGAGGAGGGGTCGATGTTTCCCGATCTCGTCACCACAACGGGAATGGGAGAGGAACCGTCTACTTTTCGCGTAGTCAAACTCGGATTGTCCGTCCTTAAAGTTTTGGCCCCAATGAGGATGGCATCTTCTTCCGCACGCCATGTATGTGTCAATCGACTGGCCGCAGGGTGACTGATGGGATGAGAACCCGTTTCACCATTGGGCCTTTCTATATCCATATAGCCGTCTACGCTTTCTGCCCATTTTAGCAGTATGTAGGGACGCTTTTTCTCGTGGAAGGTGAAGAATCTTCTATTGATGTGAAGGCATTCCTCCTCTAAAATCCCAACGTGCGTTTTGACTCCAGCGTTTTTCAATTTTTGAATGCCCTTCCCCGCAACCTGAGCAAAGGGGTCCACGCAGCCAATGTAGACTTCAGGAATTCCCATTTTTACGATAAGGTCGGAACAGGGCGGAGTGCGGCCGTGATGAGCGCAGGGTTCCAGAGTCACAAACATTTTGGCGCTCTTGAGATCTTCGGGGTTTTTTACAGAATTTACCGCATTGACTTCGGCGTGGGGTTCTCCGGCTTTTTGATGCCAACCCTCCCCAATGATAACTCCATCTTTTACGATAACACACCCCACCAAAGGGTTAGGAGATACGCGTCCCTTGCCCAAATACGCCAGTTCTAAGGCGCGACGCATATATTGTTCTGTGGTTTGTTCTTTGATGGTTATTTGATTTAATCGGTGTTGATTTCTGAACCCATTGTAGACAAAGGTAATGGACAATTGCATTGTACAAACAAAATTTTCAATTGGGTCTTGTCCTGCTTGGGGCGTTGGGTATATTTGTTGGGTGAAAGCGATTAACCTCCATCAGGAATTCATTGAAAACACTCGTGATTTTATGAGTGAAAGAGAAGCTTCTCAAACGTTTTTCATTTTGCTAGAAGACCTCTGGAATTATTCAAAATCAGAATACACAGAAGGATTGGTTTCGCTTTCCGAGCAGCAACATTCTCGATTGTTAGAAGCTGTAGACCAATTGAAGCACGGAACTCCCGTTCAGCACATCACCGGCAAAGCTTTCTTTTTTGAATCTCTTTTTGCCATAACCAAAGACACCTTGGTTCCTCGGCCCGAAACCGAAGAATTGGTAGCTTGGATTTTAGAGAACCACGGTTTAGAAGCCATTAGAGGATTGGACATAGGAACCGGCAGTGGTTGCATTCCCATTTCTTTGGCGGCTCGTAGGCCGAAATGGAAATTGACGGGAATGGACCTTTCGGCGAAAGCCTTAGAAGTGGCGCGTAAAAATGCTGATAATTTAAACCAAAAAGTTCACTGGCAACGCGCTGATATTCTCACGGCGAAGCCCGAACTCGAGAGTTTCGACTTTATCGTTTCCAATCCACCGTACATTCCCACATCGGAAGTGGATGTATTGGATAAAAACGTTTTGGATTACGATCCCAGAATGGCCCTGGAAGTACCCGATAATGACCCTTTGCGGTTCTATCGAGAAATTGAAATATACGCACGTGTAGCATTGGTGCCGGGAGGGGCCTTGTATTTTGAAATACACGAAAACTACGGTCCGGAAACATTGGCGCTACTTCAAAATTCGCATTGGAAACACTCCGAATTACGCAAGGACCTAAGCGGAAAAAATAGAATGATCTACGCTCAAAAAAGCGTACCTTGATTTGACCAATAAATCATTTGATCAACCAATAACCTGACCAACAATCTACCTATGGACGTCAAGCAAGAAATAGAAAAACTCAGAGAAGAACTGGAGCAGCACAACTATAACTATTATCAGTTGGATGCACCCACTATCAGTGATTTGGAGTTTGATCAGTTGCTTAAAAAGCTGGAAGCTTTGGAAGCTCAACACCCTGAGTTTTACGACGCCAATTCTCCTTCACAAAGAGTGGGTGGAGGCATTACCAAGGGTTTTGAAACTGTTGTACACAAGACCCCCATGTTGTCCCTTTCCAATACCTACAGCCGTGAGGAGGTTTCTGATTTTATTGAGCGCGTCCAAAAGAACATTGATGAACCCGTAGAATTTACCTGTGAACTCAAGTATGACGGTGCTGCCATCGGCATTACCTATAAAGGTGGTGTTTTTGACAAGGCCGTAACGCGTGGCGACGGTACCAAGGGGGATGATATTTCTGTCAACGTAAGAACCATTCGTACGGTCCCCCTCAAATTGCGTGGATCGGGTTACCCCGAAGAGTTTGAAATCCGCGGAGAGATCTTTATGACGCTAGAGGGTTTTGCAAAACTCAACGCAGAAAGGGAAGCCGAAGGATTGGAGACCTTTGCCAATCCAAGAAACAGCGCTTCAGGCAGCCTCAAAATGCAAGACAGTGGAGTAGTGGCTACGCGCCCATTGGACACTTTCTTATACTACGTATTGGCGCCCAATTCTGGATTTGCTAGCCATTGGGAAAGTCTACAAGCTGCAAGAGATTGGGGCTTTAAGGTTCCTGGAGAATCCAATAATTACGTATCCAAAGCAAAGGACATAGAGGGTATTTTTGATTTTATCAATTACTGGGATGAGCACCGTGCAAATTTGCCTTTTGAAATTGATGGCATTGTAATCAAAGTCAACTCTTACCGTCAACAGGAAGAGCTGGGCTTTACTTCCAAATTTCCCAAATGGGCCATTGCCTATAAGTTCAAGGCCGAAAGAGAATCTACGCTCTTGGAAGAAGTGACCTACCAAGTAGGAAGAACTGGAGCCATTACGCCCGTTGCCAACCTAAAGCCTGTTTTGCTCGCAGGAACGACTGTAAAGCGAGCCAGCTTGTACAATCAAGATCAAATAGAAAAACTAGATCTCCACGAAGGAGATACCGTATACGTAGAAAAGGGTGGAGAAATCATTCCCAAAGTAGTGGGGGTAGACCTCTCTCAACGATCAGCAGAGGCCCGTCCCATCCAATATGCAACCCATTGTCCTGAATGTGGAACGGAACTGGAAAAGAAGGAAGGAGAAGCCCTTCATCGCTGTCCTAACATGATTTCTTGTCCTCCGCAACAAAGAGGAAAAGTGGAGCATTTTATCTCCAGAAAGGCCATGGATATTGAAGGCTTGGGAGCCGAAACCATTGATCTCTTGTTTTCGGAAGGATTGATTTCTGGTTATGCGGATTTGTATGATCTACAATACGATGACTTTGCCAACCTGGAAAGATTCGCTGACAAGTCTGCCCAGAATGCTGTAGACGGCATTGCCAAGTCTATTGAGATTCCCTTTGAGAGGGTACTTTTTGCATTGGGGATTCGCTATGTTGGTGAGACCGTAGCCAAGAAACTGGCTGCGCATTTTAAAAATGTCGATGCATTGGCCATGGCAAGTTTTGACGAATTGGTCGGTGTGGATGAAATTGGAGAAGTCATCGCTCGCTCTGTGGTGGATTTCTTTGCCAATGAAGAAAATCGCCAAGTGGTGGAGCGATTAAAAGCTGCTGGCTTGCAATTGGAATTTGCTGCGGCAGAAGGCGGTAGTGAAACGCTGCAAGGCCTATCTATTGTGATATCTGGGGTGTTTGAAAGGCATAGCCGTGACGAGTTGAAAAAGCTCATTGAATTGCACGGAGGAAAGAACGTGGGTTCCATCAGTAAAAAAACGAGTTATATATTAGCAGGCGAAGGCTTGGGCCCCTCCAAAAAGAAAAAGGCAGAAGACCTCGGCATTCCCCTACTAACCGAAGACGAATTTGAAAATATGATTACCCAATGAGTTCCTTTTCACAAGGCGTGAGAAATTGGCAGCTCAAAAAGCTCCACCAAGCCAACCCCAAAAACTCAAAATACCCTGGATTCGCCAAGATTAAGAGCATTCTAATCTTGGGAGAAACGAAAAACGGCGACTGGCCCGAACCGATTTTTCAGTGGACGCTCAAACTACTCTCCGAAGGCAAAGAGGTTTACACCTTTCAGCATTGGGATAGAAAGCGAACCAAGGAAGAGTCCAAAGGAGAGAAGCCCCTTCCCAAAAACACATACTTTAAAGATCAGACCAATTGGTTTGGCAAACCCAAGCTGGGGGAGATGGCCCAAAAGCTCCCCATACAAGTCGATGTAATAATTGACTTTACCCATGGAGAAAAATCCGCAAATGAGTTTATCTTTGCAGGCGTAAAAGCCAATTTTACAGTAGGCGTTGCTCATGGCCCCTATGACCTCACTGTTTCTGTAAACGATGGCGACTACAAGGCTACAGTTGATGAAATGGATCAATTATTACGTCTTATAAATAAGTAGAATGAATCAGATTAGAGGGAAACAGTTTAGAGGATCGGGAGTAGCACTAGTAACCCCGTTTACAGAATCTGGAGAAGTTGATTACAACGGATTGAGAAAATTGGTTACCCACGTAACCGAAGGGGGTATTAATTACCTAGTGGTTTTGGGAACCACCGGAGAATCGGCAACGCTTACCGCCGATGAAAAGAAGCAGGTAATCCAAACCGTAATTGACCAAAATGCTGGGAAGTTGCCCGTTGTTTTGGGAATTGGAGGCAACAACACAGCCGCCGTAATCGATGCCATCAAAGCACAAGACTTTACTGGGATTGACGCCATTCTATCGGTATCTCCATACTACAATAAGCCCACTCAAGAAGGAATTTACCAGCACTACAAAGCCATTGCGACATCTACTGAGATGCCCATCATCTTGTACAACGTGCCGGGAAGAACTTCTTCTAACATTTCTGCAGATACCACATTGCGACTTGCCAATGACTTTGACAATGTAATAGCAGTCAAAGAGGCTTCTGGAGATATGGAGCAAATCATGAAGATTTCTAAGGACAGACCGGAAGGATTCCTTTTGATTTCTGGTGACGACAACTTGACTTATCCTATGATTGCTGTAGGTGGAGATGGGGTGATTTCTGTTTCTGGACAGGGATATCCTCAAATTTTCTCGGCCATGGTAACAGAAGCTTTGGAAGGAAACTTCGCAACAGCTTTGCCCAAGCACAACGAGTTGTTTGAGGTGACTCAGCTCTTGTTTGCAGAGGGAAATCCCGGAGGAATTAAAGTGGCTTTGGAAGCTCAAGGAATCTGTGGTGCAGCGGTTAGATTGCCTTTATGGCCCATTTCTGAACACTTGGCCCTTGAGATTGTTAAACATACTAAACGCATACAAAACCTATAACTATGTTATTAGAAACGATTCAAAACGCGTTAAATACTCAACTCAAGATCGAGTTGGAATCTTCGCACACTTACTTGGCAATGGCCTCTTGGGCAGAAAATCAAGGGTACCCAGGTACAGCTGAATTTCTATACCGTCATTCTGACGAGGAGAGACAACACATGCTCAAGTTGGTGAGATACATCAACGAGAGAGGAGGAGTGGCTTCCATTCCCAACATCGATTTGCCTCCCATTAAAATTGATGGTTTAACCGCGTTATTTCAAAAATTATTGGACCACGAAGTGGCCGTAACGCAAAGTATCAACGAGGTAGTTGACCAAACGCTTCAAGCCAAAGATTACTCTACGCACAATTTTATGCAGTGGTATGTAGCCGAGCAGTTGGAAGAAGAAGCCTTGGCCAGAGAAATCATGGATAGACTCAACCTAATCGGAAATGACAAAGGTGGATTATACCTTTTTGATAGAGATATTTCAACTTTTGAAGGTACAGCTCCTGACACTCAGCAGTAAAACGCTACGCTGACGTTTGCTGTTGGTTTTTCAATTTAATTGGAATCGATTGTAAACGATTAAATAGTAAGCGTAAAAAATAAACACACACGCCGCATTCAGATATAGTGTCTGGGTGCGGTTTTTCTTTTTGATAATCGATGATGGAATTCAAGATTTGATAAATCTCCTATAATACTCGGGTTACTTGGGGTTCTGATTTTTGTTAAAACAAACTCACATGACAAAAAGAGTAGTCGAGACCGTTGTAATTTCTGATATCCACCTAGGAACCTACGGATGTCACGCCAAAGAACTCAATCAATATCTTAAGTCCATACAGCCAAAAAAGCTCATCCTCAATGGGGATATTATTGATATCTGGCAATTCCGAAAGCGATACTTCCCAAAATCCCATTTAAAAGTTCTCAAGCGCTTTATTAGCATGGCTTCTAAGGGAACCGAAGTCTATTATCTCACGGGAAACCACGATGAGTTTTTAAGGCGTTTCACAGATCTAAACCTTGGCAATATTCACCTATTGGACAAAATGGTTTTGCCTTTAGAAGAAGACAAAAAAGCCTGGATCTTCCACGGAGATATTTTTGATGCCAGCATTCATCACGCCAAGTGGATTGCCAAGCTGGGAGGTTGGGGATATGACTTTTTGATTTTGCTCAATCGCGCTACCAATTGGTTTTTGGACAAAATGGGGAAGGAACGCTACAGCTTGTCGAAAAAAATCAAAAGTTCTGTAAAGAAGGCGGTTTCTTTTATCACGGATTTTGAGGAGACTGCCATTTCCCTCGCATTGTCACAAGGATATGATTACGTAATTTGTGGTCATATTCATCAACCTGAAAAAAGAGTTGTTAAAAAAGGTAATGCTGAAGTCATGTACCTAAACAGCGGAGACTGGATAGAGAATCTAACCGCCCTGGAATACAACCAAGGAGAGTGGAGCATCTATCAACACCCCGTTGCTGGAACGGTACAAGAAGTGGAAGGCGATGATGTAGAGTGGCCAAACCTCGACATCCAAGCATTGATAGAAAAAGTAACCGAAAAAACCAATTAACAGGCTCTTTGTAATCCTGTTGTCTAGTTATTCATAACCGTCGTGAAGAAAGTCCTATACGCCATTCAAGGAACGGGGAATGGCCATGTTGCTCGAGCCCGTGAAGTCATACCTATATTGCAGAAATACTGTGATTTGGATGTGCTCTTAGCGGGGAATCAAAGTGAAGTTTCTCTTCCTGTAAAGCCCAAATTTCAATTGAGGGGACTGACCTTCGAATACTCCAATAATGGAGGAATTGATTATGTAAAAACGCTATTTACCAACAATCCCTTTCGATGGTTGAAAGAGGTGCACACCCTACCGGTAGAAGATTACGATTTGGTGATCAATGACTTTGAAGGCGTTTCTGCCTATGCCGCGAGGAAAAGGGGAGTGCCTACGGTTTCACTGAGTCATCAATGCAGTCTTCTCACACCATTGGCGCCAAGACCCAAGAAGAGGTCGATGATAGGGGAATGGATTCTCAAATACTACGCTCCCACGGATCAAAAAATTGGGTTTAACTTCTTTTCTTACGACGATTTTGTTCATCCACCGGTAATCCGAAAAGAAATCCGTGAATTGGAGTTTGTGGATCTGGGGCACATCACGGTCTACCTGCCGGCATATTCCGATACTACATTGGGTGAGGTATTTGGAAACTACCCCAATCATACCTTTCAAATCTTTTCCAAAACGGCCAAAGAAATTAAAACGATAGGAAATTGCACCTTCTTTCCTGCGAGTTCAGAAACCTATGTTGAAAGTTTCCGGACCTGTTCGGGATTGCTCACCGGGGCTGGCTTTGAAGCGCCTAGTGAAGCGCTTTTTGCCGGTAAAAAGCTGGCGGTTATTCCCATTGGTGGTCAGTATGAGCAAAAGTGTAATGCGGCTTCACTAAAGATGCTTGGCGTGCCAGTGTTCAATAAACTTCAGGCAGACCATCACCTAAAAAAGTGGTTAGAATCGGAAGGGGGGAGGCAAATGGATTTCCCAGATACCACCGAAGAAATCATCGCAAAACTTTTGCTTTGATTACCGGGGGAAACAACATAGTTTAGTGCTGCTCGTTTTACCCCTTTACAAATCCCTATAAATACCTTACTTTTGCCGCATGAAGTTGAAAACTTTCTATAGTGTATTGAACAAGACGTTAGCGGTCTTCGGACTGGTTTTACTATTGTCCGCCTGTGGTGAGTACCAGCGCGTTCTCAAGAGTACTGACATTGAGTACAAATTTGAGAAAGCCGTTGAGTACTACGAAGCCGGTAAATACGACAAGGCCTATCCGCTTTTTGACGAACTCAACACGTTGTTTAGAGGAACTCAGAAAGCTAAGGATGTGTATTTCTACTACGCCTCCACGCTATACGGAATGGGAGATTATATCTTGGCAGGATATCACTTCAAGAACTTTACGGAGACGTTTCCCAGTAATGAAAAAGCAGAGGAGGCCGCTTTTATGACGGCGTACTGCTATTACTTGGAATCTCCAAAGTCTAGTTTGGATCAGACCTTTACGTACAAGGCCATCAATGAACTTCAACTGTTTGTAAACCGTTACCCCACGAGTAAGTGGTTGCAGGAGAGCAATGATTTGATGGACGATATGCGTTCTAAGTTGGAAGAAAAGTCCTTTTACATTGCAAAGGGATACCACAGAACGCAGTACTATCAGGCAGCGGTAACGGCATTTACGAATTCTCTCAATGAGTTTCCCGATACGCCATACCGCGAAGAGTCTATGTACCTAAAGTTGGAATCTGCTTACGAGTTGGCGAGAAACAGTATCACCACCAAGCAACTCCAGAGGTATAAAGAAACGCTTACGGCGTATTACGAGTTTAAGCAAAACTATCCACAGAGTAAGTGGAATATTGAAGCGGAGCGAATTTTTGTTCGCACCAACGACCATATTAAGGAGCTAAAAAGTATCTAATAATGACGGATTTTAAGAAAATCAACGCAGCACGCAACACAGAGACTCGCAGTTTGAATGAGATCGATTCTCA
Organism: uncultured Schleiferiaceae bacterium; assembly: GCA_965658445.1. Taxonomy (GTDB): domain Bacteria; phylum Bacteroidota; class Bacteroidia; order Flavobacteriales; family Schleiferiaceae; genus CBFHSF01. The sequence goes on from CBFHSF010000004.1 coordinate 12,147, forward strand.
AACGAGCAACATCTACGAAGCCTTGGCCATTGTAGCTAAGAGAGCGGAGCAGATCAACGACGAGATGAGAGAAGAGCTGCACGAAAAATTGCAAGAGTTTGCCTCTAACCAAGAATCTCTAGAAGAGATCTTTGAAAACAAGGAGCAAATCGAGGTTTCGAGATTCTACGAGAGTCTTCCCAAGCCTACAGCCATCGCTCTTCAAGAGTGGTTGGAAGAAAACGTTTACCACAGGAATCCAAGCGAAGGAGACCAAAAATAAGCCGCATGTTGCGCGGTAAAAAAATCATTCTTGGCGTAACGGCAAGTATAGCGGCCTATAAGGCTTCTTTCTTGACGCGCCTTCTCATTAAAGCGGGCGCAGAGGTCAAAGTTGTTTTGACTCCTGCAGCCCGTGATTTTGTTACACCCCTTACGTTAAGTACGCTCTCCAAGAACCCCGTGCACATACACTTTACGCATGAGGAAGACGGTGGGCTTTGGACCAACCACGTGGATTTGGGTTTGTGGGCGGATCTTATGATCATAGCTCCAGCCACTTCAAATACCTTGGCCAAAATGGTAAGCGGAACCTGTGACAACCTGTTGATGGGAGTATACCTCTCGGCTAAATGTCCTGTGTTTGTAGCACCCGCTATGGATTTGGACATGTACGCTCACCCTTCAACCCAAAGCAATCTCAAAGCCTTAGAATCTTACGGAAACCTCGTTATCCCGTCTGGTACAGGAGAGTTGGCCAGTGGCCTTTCTGGCGAAGGACGCATGGCGGAGCCTGAAGAGATTGTTGAATTCCTCGAAAAATACCTGGAGGATAAAGCCCCATTAAAGGGTCAAAACGTTTTGATCAACGCAGGACCCACCCATGAACCCATTGATGCCGTTCGATTTATTGGAAATCACAGTACGGGTAAGATGGGGCACGCCTTAGCGGCGGAAGCGGTGGCACTCGGAGGTAATGTAACTTTGGTTTTGGGACCAACATCTGTCCCCCTTGATTTTACGGGGATGGAAGTGGTTAAGGTGCAAACCGCAGCGGAAATGCACAGAGCCATGGCGGATCGCTTTGACAATGCTCACATTACCATTTGTTCTGCAGCTGTAGCGGATTTTAAACCCACCAATGCTGCGGATCACAAGATCAAGAAAGACGGAGGTGTTCCCAAAATAGAATTAGAACCCACGGTGGATATCCTTAGTTCGCTAGGTCAATCGAAAAGGGGAGACCAACGCTTGATTGGATTTGCTCTGGAAACTCAGAACGAAAGAGAATACGCTGTGGGAAAGCTCCAGAAGAAGAATCTCGACGCCGTGGTCATGAATACTTTAAACGATGCGGGGGCAGGATTTGGACACGATACCAATAAAGTTTACGTTTACTCTTCGGACGGGCAGTGGAAGGATCTAGAAATAGCTTCAAAATCGGAAGTGGCTCGTTTGCTTTGGAAACATTTTACAACTCTATTTACCCTTTGATAAGAGCTCTTAAGCTCAAAAGCTCAATACACGCAATGATCGCATACTCTAAAAGAACTCTTCTTCTCCTTGCTCTTTCGATTTTCAGTTTTGGAAAGGTGGCTACGGCCCAAGAAATGAATGCTCAAGTACAGGTTTTGTACGATGCCATTCAGACAACCAATACTCAGATCTTTCAGACGTTAGAAGCCGATCTTACCGAGTTTATCAATAACAATATTTGGACGGATGAGCGCTATGAAACAGAGGAGAGAATGCGTGCTTCTTTTGTTTTTAACATTACTTCGTACTCCAATAAGACCTTTTCAGGCACCTTGCAAATCCAATCAAGTAGACCGGTCTACAACAGTGACTACCAATCCGTTACATTCAATCACTTAGATAAACAAGTTTCTTTCACCTACATAGAAAATACCCGTCTAGAGTTTGTGGAAACGCAGCATTTGAGCAATTTGACATCCATTGTTGCTTTCTACACCTATATCATGCTGGGAATAGAGCACGAGACCTTTCAGAAGGGGGCGGGAAAAACCTATTTCCAAAAATGTCAAACCATTGTTTCCAATGCCCAGAGTGATGGAACTTCTACGGGATGGAGAAGTTTTGATGGAAACAAGACGCGCTTTTGGTTGGTAGACAACCTGACCAACCCTACGTTTGAGCCCATTCTCAATTGTTTGTACATGTACCACAGACAAGGCTTGGACTTGATGTACGATACCAATACCCAAAAGACGGCCAAAGACAACATTCGCACTGCGTTAATCAGTTTAAAGGCCGTTCATCAGAAGCGTCCCAACTCCTTCCTTATGGAGATTTTCTTTGATACCAAATCGGACGAAATCGTGAGTATTTTCTCAGATGGCCCTCAGGTTGAAACTCAGGAATTGGTTTCTACCCTAGAAATCATGGATTCTGGGAACGCCAACAAGTACGAAAACATCGGAAAGTAGTCCAGGAATTTCCCATTAGTTACCGTTGATAAATAGGTGAAAACCGGACCTCTACGCCCTGCATTTTTAGCGACGTCTTTTTTATATTGCACTCGTTAGATATCTTAGATTTTCCAATCATTTCCATTGGAATACAAGAGAAAACAAGAGTAATACTGAATGATTACGAAATTATCCGTTTCTAATTACGCATTGATCGAGCGATTGGAGCTCAATCTAAAACCGGGTTTCACCACACTTACGGGGGAAACCGGAGCGGGAAAGTCCATTCTCTTGGGTGCTTTGGGTTTGTGTACAGGACAACGTGCCGATGTAAAGACCTTGAAGAATCCTGACGTGAAATGCGTGGTAGAACTATTTTGTGATTTATCAAAATTGTCTTTGCAGTCCTTTTTTGAAGAAAACGATTTGGACTATGAGGTAGAAACTATCATTCGCAGGGAGATTCTACCCTCTGGAAAATCAAGAGCCTTTGTCAATGACGTTCCCACGCGATTGGACGTCGTGGTTCAGCTTTCTAAGTATTTGGTGGATATTCATTCTCAGGGAGACACACTTTTGCTGAATAAAAACCAATACGCCTTGGATCTTCTGGATTCGATGGGGGAGTTGGAGGCTGAAGTTCAGCAATACCAAAAGGCCTTCCATCATTTAAAGGAGGCAGAGCGCAAGGTTCAAGACATCAAGGATTCTCAACAAGACGACGATATAGATTACCTGACGTTTCAACTCAACGAATTGAGTGCTCTCCAGATTTCAGAGACGGAGGCAGAAGAAATGGAAAGTACTCTGGAACAGTTGCAAAATGCTGAGTCCATCCAAGAATCTCTTTCTGCTGCACATTCCCTTTTGGACGATGAAAGCAGGGGAGCAATGACCGCCTTGCGGGATGCCTTATATCAGATTCAGAGCATAGAACGCTATTCCACCGCAGCGGGAGAACTCGCCAAGCGATTGGAATCTTCTCGCATAGAATTGGAGGATATCTCCTCCGAAATTCAAGAGTTGTCTTTCTCCTTAGACACGGATCCTCAGACGCTTCAGCAACTGACCGAAAAATGGGACTTGTTTCAGACTCTTTTGAGAAAACACAAAGTGGAGACTCGATCGGAACTCCAGCAAGTAGAGGAACAAATAGCAGAAAGAGTGCACACGCTGTCGCATTATCAAGAGAAATTGCAAGAGGCGGAATTGGAAAAAGCCAGGGCCCATCAATCGGCAGAGAAATCTGCCGTTGCTCTGCACCAAGCGCGTAAAAAGGCCATTCCTCAAATTGAAGGACCGGTTTCGCAATATCTCACGGACCTCAATATGGGGCATTCTGAATTTGTGGTGGATTTAAAGCGCTCTGAAGAGCTTAGGCCATCGGGAGGGGATGAACTTACATTTATGTTCTCCGCCAACCCTGGAAGTGCTTTAAAACCCCTTTCTAAGGTGGCTTCTGGTGGTGAGATGTCCCGCGTAATGTTGGCGCTCAAGGCCATTTCGGCGCAAGCCAAAACTTTGCCCTCTATCATCTTTGATGAGATAGATACGGGTATATCTGGAGAAACCGCAGAAAAAATGGCGAGAATCCTAAAGAGGATGGGGCGTGAAATGCAGGTCTTGGCCATTACACACCTACCTCAGATTGCCTCCTCTGGATTCCAACACCTCAAGGTAGAAAAGACCACCTATGAAAGAGATACGACGTCTACAATATTTCCCTTGGTGGCTGAAAAGCGCGTGGAAGAAATCGCCAGAATGCTTTCGGGGGTAGAAATGACAGAAGCCGCACTCAAAAACGCCGAACAGCTTTTGGAAAGTGCCAAATAGCACAAACGCTCACTTTAACGCAAAACACGGAGCCACAACAGGAGCTACCAATAAAAATGGAGTATATTTACCGCTCCAAAACACGTAAATAATTACAGATGCCTAATAATCTATTAGAGGGAAAAAGAGGAATTATCTTTGGTGCCCTCAATGAAAGTTCAATTGCTTGGAAAGTTGCCGAAGAAGCACATGCTCAAGGGGCAAAATTTGTTTTGACCAATGCACCCATCGCCATGAGAATGGGCGAGATCAATGCTTTGGCAGAGAAAACGGGAAGTCAAGTAATTCCTGCAGATGCTACCAGCATGGAGGATTTAGAAAAGCTCTTCACAGAGTCAATGGAAATCTTAGGAGGCCCTCTTGATTTTGTTCTTCACTCCATCGGTATGTCCGTAAACGTAAGAAAGGGAAAACACTATACAGAACTCAACTACGATTGGTTGGAAAAAGGATGGGACGTTTCTGCTGTTTCTTTCCACAAAGTGCTGCAAACTGCGTATAAATTAGACGCCATGGCAGAGTGGGGTTCCGTAGTTGCCTTGACCTACATGGCGGCACAAAGAACCTTCCCTGATTACAATGATATGGCTGACAACAAGGCCTACCTGGAGTCAATCGCTCGTTCTTTTGGATACCACTACGGTGTGAAGAAAAACGTTAGAGTCAATACGATTTCTCAAAGTCCAACGCCAACTACAGCGGGATCTGGAGTAAAAGGTTTTGATGGATTTATTGAGTACGCTGAGAAGATGTCTCCTCTTGGGAACGCAACCGCATTGGATTGTGCTCATTATGTGATCACCATGTTCTCTGATTTGACCAAGCGCGTTACCATGCAGAACCTATACCACGACGGTGGATTTAGCAATGTAGGGGTTAGCGATATGGTTATGGACAAGTTTATGAGCGAAGAATAATCGCCCAAAAAATAATTTAGACCTCATGTAAACGCCCGAGCCACTTCGGGCGTTTCTATTTTATGAACAAGTTCAACCTACATATCCTTTTCGCGCTATTTTTCTGGGTTTCTTCGAATTCCTTTGTGAAGTCTAAGTGGTCGCCCAAGCAAATGAAGGCTGCCAACACAGCGGTTAATGCCAATTATTTAAATGCCGTAGAAAAGGAAACGGTACTTTATTTGAACTTGGCCCGGTTGTATCCTCAAAATTTTTCTGACTTTGAAGTGAAGCCCTATACCGGTACTCCCAAATACGGTGATTACGTGGCCAAGTCGCCCTACAAAAAATCACTTCTTAAACTGCTTAAAAAGCAAAAGCCACTAAAGGCCTTGCAACCCGATCAAAAACTGTCCAAGTCTGCCCAGTGTTTTGCTACAGAACAAGGGAAGACGGGCTATGTTGGACATACGCGTCAAGGGTGTCCAAGGGCCGGGAATGGTGAGTGCTGCTCCTATGGCATGAGTACGGGGAAGGACATTGCCATGCAATTCCTCATTGACCACAACGTACCCGGTGAAGGTCATCGTGAGATGATCTACATGAATCAGTTTACGAAAGTAGGGGTGGGAACTTATTCTCACACGCAATACCAACATTGTGCCGTTGTGGAGCTAAAGTAGTTTGGTGAGGTTGGAGGCTGCTTGAATAGCTTAGATATCCGACCTAAATTGAATACCTTAGGGAATTCGATTCGATATATTCACTTCAGCAACTATAATCTACAACGTCTTGAAAATGTGGCAACGCCGGATTTTGACCTTCCTAAAATGGACTTTTATCGTCATTAGTATTCCCTTGCTCCTGGGTGCGGTATTTATGTGGACCAGTCCTCAGTTTGGAGGTGTTCCTTCGGACGAGGACATCGTTCGCTATGAAAGTTCTGGTCACTACAACAAGGAGAAAGAGATTTTTGAGAATCTAGAGAATACCTCCATGGATATCTCGCTTTCTGATATGCCTCAAATGCTGTCTGAGTGGTTTAGGGGCGACAGTCAAGCAGAGCCTCCCTTTGAGTTGCCCATGGAGTTTCCAGGTCCTGAAAACTTGGGGGATTCCAGTTTTCACTTTATTTGGTTTGGCCATTCTGCCCTTTGGATGTCATTAGGAGGAAAGTCTATTTTGATAGACCCCATGCTTACAGAGGTTCCAGCGCCCCATTCAATGTTGGGCCCCTCTCGATTCAATCCCAAAGTTCCCATAGAAATTGAGGATCTTCCTCATTTAGATTACGTTTTGATTTCTCACGATCACTACGATCATTTGGATTATAAAACCATCGTTCAAATCGCGGAAAAGACCGATTTGTTTCTGGTTCCTCTAGGAGTAGGGATGCATTTTATAAGCTGGGGGATTCCCGATGAGAAGATTCTTGAATTGAACTGGTGGGATACCTTTCTGTCTGATGACCTTCGCTTTGACTTTGTGCCTAGCCGGCATTTCTCGGGGCGTGGCCTTGCCGATAGAAATACAACGCTTTGGGGCGGTTGGACCCTTCGTAACGAGGAATACAATCTCTTCTTTACTGGGGATGGTGGTTATGGAGATCACTTTAAGTCCATTGGTGATTCCCTCGGACCCTTTGATATTGCTTGGATAGAATGTGGTCAGTACAATCCGCTGTGGGCTCAAATTCACATGATGCCTGAACAGTCCGTCCTAGCAGCCCAAGACGTAAAAGCAAAACGAATGATGCCCATTCATTGGGGTGCGTTTTCTCTTGCACCACATGCTTGGGACGATCCTGTCCTGAGGGTAACAACCGCCGCAAAAGAAAAGGGGATGCCCATTGGTGTTCCCATTATGGGGCATATCAATCGATTGGATTCTGTACGCTCTGCAGAATGGTTAACCTACAACCCTTGGTGGGTAGAAAAATAGACAATGACCATGAAGAAATGGGGAAAGCGCATTGCCGTGTTATTTGTGATTTCTGTTTTGGGATGGATGGTCTATGTAGCCTGGACTCAGCCTCCTATTGTTCAAGGTAAACATGAATACAACATAACCTATAAGGAAGGGAAGTCCATGGATATTTACTATCCCACAAAAAGAATAGGGGAAACCAGCCCTGTGGTATTCTTCATCCATGGAGGCGGTTGGATTGCCGGCAGGAAGGAGTCCATCAATATGAATCGATTCAATGGAGCCATCAGCACGTTGCGCTCCGAAGGATTTACCGTTATCAGTCCGGCCTACACATTGGCCACTCCCGAGAGGGGAGCGTTTCCCGACTGTATTCAAGACGTTATAGACGCTATTGACTATTCGGTCATGCGATCGGAAGAATTTAGATTGGACACCACCCGAATGGGCATTTTTGGTGAATCTGCAGGGGCTCACATCGCCATGATGGTCGGATTTGGAGGGGGCGTCGACTCTTTTCCAAAAATCCCAAAAATGGATTACGTTGTGGATGTTTACGGTCCTACCAATCTTCATGAAATCTACAGAACACCATTGGTGGATTCACTGGAGGTATGGGCCTCCAAATTGCCAGAATCCCTAAGGGGTAGGGCGGATTTAGCCCAACAAATCATTGGGTTTAATCCCAAGGAAGACACCGCGAAGGCCTACAGAATTATGGACTTCTATTCACCCATTCGATACGTGGATGCCCAATCTCCACCTACGTTGATAGTACAGGGTGAAGCCGATATCGTGGTTCCTCCTGCGCAGAGTTATCAGTTGGATTCCGCGCTCAATCAAAACCGCGTGAACTACAAAACGTTGTATCTGCCGGGAGTTAATCACGCCTTTATTGGAGCGACCTCTAACCAGAGAAATGAAATTCAAAATACGATTTCCCACTTTGTTCTTACGCATTATGTGGTAGAATAGCCTCAGAATAAAACCATCAAACCCTATCAATATGAGCAAGAGATTTAAGAGACAGTTTGGAGGAAAGATGACCCCTCGTTGGGAAGAAAAATATACCAAATCACCACAGTGGGACCGTAAGAAGTTTGTCAACACATTAGAGACCAAACTCGAAATCAACTGGAAGACCTTGCCAGGGCTCATTGTAGATCAGATTAAAAAAGATCCCAATCGCTCACCTCATAATCCCATTGAAGTTCCTGCTTTTGATCAAGAACGTTGGAGCGCTTTAGACCAAGGGTATTGTTGGATGGGGCATTCTGCTGCACTTTTAAAAATGGGAGGGAAGACCCTTTGTGTTGACCCTATGTTAGGGCCAGATACCGCGCCCATTTCGCCGACAAAGAACCCGAGATTTTGGGAGAATTCATTGGAGTACGCCAGTAAGCTTCCTCAGATTGATGCGGTTTTTATCACCCATGATCACTACGATCACCTGGATATGGATTCTATAGATACCATTGCCCCCAAAGTTTCTAATTGGTTTGTTTCCCTAGGAGTAGCCCGTCACCTAATTGCATGGGGTATTCCAGAAGAAAGCATTGTGGAATTGGATTGGTGGAATTCTACTGAGTGGGAAGGAATTCGAATTACGGCAACGCCCAATCAACATTTTTCCGGTCGTGGTTTGTTAGATAGAACCAAGAGCCTTTGGTGTGGTTGGGTTTTGGAAACCGAAGATTTCAAACTTTATTGGAGCGGTGATGGCGGCTATGGACCTCATTTTAAAGAAATAGGCGAGAAGCTAGGTCCCTTTGATTTTGGATTTATTGAATGTGGCCAGTACAATCCCAATTGGCACGCCATTCACATGTACCCCGAAGAATCGGTTCAAGCCGCATTGGATACGGGATGTAAAAAGGCCGTTCCCGTGCATTGGGGTGGTTTTGTTCTCGCGCTTCACTCTTGGACAGACCCAGTAACTCGTTTTGTAGCTCAAGCCGAAAAAGACAATCTCCACATAGCCACTCCTAGAATTGGCGCCATTCACAGTTTTGATGTAGAGGTTAGAGAGGAGTGGTGGAATCCAGGAACTTGGCACTAGGGACTGGGGACTGGGTTTCCTATTTCCTGCTCCTAGTACCTAGTTCCAAGTTCCCAATCCCTAATCCAATAAAAAAAGCCCCTCTTTTCAGAAGGGCTTTTTGCCTGTAGCGAAGACGGGAGTTGAACCCGTGACCTCAGGGTTATGAATCCTGCGCTCTAACCAACTGAGCTACCTCGCCATTTGCGGTGATTTCTCGCATACAACCAGTGTGTTTTGAGTAACCACGTCCTCGATTGGGGTGGCAAATATAAATCAAAATCCTTTTTTGTCAACTCATTTCAAATAAATATTTCAGGAATGTAAAATTTGCCTCTTTTGAGGGGTTTAAAAGGTTGAAAAATGTAGTATATCCTTTATTTTTTGGGGTTGTACGGTTTAGATTTTTATATATATTGCGAGCATTCAAGTAATAATACAGCATGTCAGATAAAATCAAATACGAACTCGAATTTCCTGTAAAAGCTTCTCCTAAGATGCTTTTTCCCTTCTTGTCAACGCCCAGTGGATTAAGTGACTGGTTTTGTGATGATGTAAACAGTAGAGGTGAGCGATTCACTTTCTTTTGGGGTGACTCAGAAGAGACGGCTAAGCTCGTTTCCAAAAAAGCAGAGAAGCACATTCGCTTTCGCTGGGAAGATGATGAAGAAGAAGGCAACAAGGCGTATTTTGAGTTCAAGATCGTTGTTGACGACTTAACAAACGATGTTTCCCTTATTGTAACCGATCACGCTGAAGAGGACGAGATTGAAGAATCTAAGCTCCTTTGGAATAGTCAAGTACACGATTTACTCCACACCATCGGTTCGTAAACCATGAAAACCCCAAATCCCTTTTTCGTTCTAACCGCCATTGCGTGGTCCATCATAGGTGTGTTACTCATGACTTTTGATAGAACGGAAATCCAAATGGCTTTTGACGCCCAACACAGTTCATGGGGCGATTCTTTATTTCCATGGGTTACGCACTTGGGGGATGGCGCCATTTTCACTTTGGGATTGATCTTTCTTTTTGTTAGATACCGTTCATTCTTTGCGGTGTTGTTCAGTGCCTTGCTTACGTTAATCATTGCAGGTACGCTAAAGAATTTTGTATTTGGGGGGACTCCAAGACCGGCAAAGTACTTTCCAGAGGGAATGCTGCACTTTGTAGAAGGTGTGGACATGCATATGGTCAATAGTTTTCCGAGTGGACACACGATGGCCGCATTTGCCTTTTGGGGTATTTTGGCATTAATTGTCCCCAATGACAAGCTTCTCTGGAAGATTTTCTTCTTTATTATTGCTATTTTAGTAGGTATTAGCCGCGTTTATTTACATCAGCATTTCTTAATTGATGTATGGGCGGGAATGGCTTTGGGTCTGACCATCGCCTATATGAGTTCGTTCCTAGGCAATCGCATTTCTGCTCCATGGGCAGATGGCAAGATTTCTCTGGGACAGAAATAAGTATTCATGGGTAAGTTTTTTTCTACCAGTGCTTGGTATTTTGCCTTGCTATCAGCCATTTTCTTTCTTCCCTTTTTAGGAGGCGTTCATCTATTTGATTGGGATGAAATCAATTTTGCTGAGATAGCTCGTGAGATGATTGTTACGGGAAATTACCTGGAGCCTCACATCGACTATGAAGTCTTTACAGAGAAACCACCGCTTTTCTTTTGGTTGCAATCTGGTGCCATGAACCTCTTTGGAGTGGGGGAGTACGCTGCGAGATTTCCAAATGCCCTTTTTGGAATCTTCTCCTTGCTGCTGATTTACTTGATTGGAGCCAGAATTCACACCCCTAGATTTGGGTTTTTCTGGGCCTTGTTCTACATAGGAAGCACATTACCTCACCTATACTTCAAGTCCGGAATTATTGATCCCGTTTTCAACTTTTTCATTTTCTTGGGAATCTACGGTCTGATTCTTCACAGCTGGAAAAAGACCCCTGTCAACTCCGTTTCTCTTTCTAAGACTTCGACGTATTACTTGTTGATGGCTGGGCTGGGAACCGGATTGGCCATACTTACCAAAGGGCCTGCAGCCTTTATTATTACAGCTCTAGTGCTGGGAGTAGTGTTTGTATCAAAGCGCTTTACCTTCTTTATTTCGCCCTTAAACTTTATAGTATACTGCGCCATTACTCTAGGCGTAACAGGAGTGTGGTACGGAATTGATTTTATCGTAAACGGTCCTACCTTCTTTATTGAGTTTACACTGAGACAATGGGCTCTTTTTAGCACGCCTGATGCAGGTCATGGAGGATTTCCCGGATATCATTTTGTGGTGTTACTCGTAGGGTGTTTTCCCGCCTCAGTATTTGCTTTAAAATCTTTATTCTCTCGAGAAAGAGACCCTGAGAAGAAGGATATGACGCTCTGGATGAAGTCCTTGTTCTGGGTGGTTCTGATTCTATTCACCATCGTGAAATCAAAGATAGTACACTATTCTTCCATGGCGTACTTTCCGTTAACTTATTTGGCGGCAAGTACCGTGATGTCTTGGATTGAGGGTAGGATAGAGTGGAAGCGCTGGATGTCCATTACCTTGGGTGTAATCGGTAGTTTGGGGATTTTGGTAACGGCCTTACTTCCTCAATTAGGAAGAGATATAGAATCCTTGCGCCCCCTGATGAAGAACGATCCTTTTGCGGCCGCCAACTTGGATGCTGAAGTCGTTTGGACGGGCTGGGAATCCCTCGTGGCCCTAACTCTTGTCGTTGGGTTTATCATGTTCTTTAAGCTCAAGAAAAACGCTCCCAATCGGGCCGTAAAGTGGTTGGCCTTCTCCAACGCACTGTGGGTTCAATTGACTTTAGTCTTCTTTATTGCCAAGATTGAAGGATACAGCCAACGCGCTCATATTGAGTTTTGGGAAGATCAAGTAGGGAAGGATGTCTATGTGACCACGTATGGATTTAAGAGCTATGCTCCTCTTTGGTACGCTCGTGTCATGCCCCATGACAATGAAAATTACCCCGACAAGGATTGGATGTACGAAGGCGACATCGACAAGCCCGTTTTACTTTCTTGTAAAATCAACCAGGTGGAGGAGTTCAGGGAAAAATACCCTGAATTTGAAGAGCTTTACAACAAGAATGGTTTTTACTTCTTTATTCGAAAGCCGCAGTAAGCAAGTCTTTCCAAGACTACGATGTCTTGGAGTCCTATGATTTCTTGGGATCTGATTTAAGGTAAGCCGGTGCAATCAATCCCCATTTTGCCAATCGATACTGAAGAGAAACTTTAAGAACGCCTAATCCATAAATAGAACTTCTCTTGAAGTTGATAGAAGAAGCTTCTTCAAAGTATTTGGTAGGGCAGGTGATTTCTGCAATTTCAAATCCCTTGTAAAAGATCTGTCCCAACATTTGATTGTCAAAAACAAAGTCATCAGAGTTGATGTTGTAGTCGATGGCTTCAAGCACTTCTCTAGAAAAAGCTCTGTATCCTGAGTGATATTCCGAGAGTTTTTGTTTGAGAAGAATGTTTTGAGTCAGGGTCAACAAACGGTTGGCTACGTATTTGTACCAAGGCATTCCTCCGCGCAAAGCGCCCATTCCCAAAATGCGCGAACCCAATACAGAAGGATATAAATCGTTTGCTATAAGGTAGGCCATGCTTTCGAGGAGTTTGGGAGTGTACTGATAATCGGGGTGAAGCATTACCACGATGTCTCCTCCAATTTCAAGGGCTTTGTTGTAACAACTCTTTTGGTTTCCGCCATACCCCTTGTTTACCTCGTGCTGAATGATGTGGTTGACTCCGAGTTTTTTTGCCACCTCTACGGTGTTGTCAGAACTCTTGTCATCCGTGAGAATCACTTCGTCGACGATGTCAAATGGTATTTCTGCGTAGGTTCTCTCTAATGTCTTTGCCGCGTTGTAGGCGGGAAGAACCACAACCACTTTTTTGCCCTTGATCATGAATACATTGATTTTGGTGCGAAAATAACCAAAATTGCGTCTAACATCATGACCTTTTTTTTAATAGATTTAGAAAGTACATAAAAACGACTTATGATTAGACATTTACTCTTTCTGGGAGTGGCTTGTTTTCTTTCGGTAAACACCTGGGCACAAGCAATTTCCGGAACTATTTACGACGAGAGAGATGGTTCCACCATAATTGGTGCAAACATCGTGGAGAAGGGGACAACCAATGGTGCCGCTACGGATTTTGATGGAAATTTCACCATTACACCTGTTGGTAAGTATCCCGTTACGCTAGAAATTACCTTTATCGGACTTCAAAAAAAGGAAGTGGTCGTAAACAAACCCACAACCGGATTAAAGATCAATCTTTCTCCAGACACAGAGGTTCTAGCAGAAGTGGATGTCATAGAAAAGAGATTGAGTGAAAAGCAGAGGTCTTCTGCACTCACCGTAGAGGCATTGGATGCCTTGGCCATTAAAGAAACCGCTGCCCCCAGTTTTTACGAAGGATTGGGAAATCTAAAAGGGGTAGACTTAACGTCTGCATCCATTGGTTTTAAAGTCATTAACACCAGAGGTTTTAACTCGACTTCCCCTGTGCGCTCCCTTCAAATTATTGATGGAGTGGACAACCAAGCACCTGGACTCAACTTTAGTTTGGGTAACTTTTTGGGAGCTTCCGAACTAGACGTAATCAACGTTGATATTATTGCCGGTGCGAGTTCTGCCTACTACGGACCAGGAGCTTTCAACGGAGTTATTTCCATGCAAACCAAGAATCCCTTTGACTTCCAGGGATTGTCCGCCTCAGTAAAAGGAGGGGAGAGAAACCTGTTTGAAGGTGCTGTGCGTTGGGCAGATGGCTTTAAAATTGGAGACGTAGATTACGACAACTTTGCCTATAAAATCAATTTGTACTACTTGCGTGCTGATGATTGGGTAGCCAATAATTTCACACCCATTTACAATTCAGATGTACCTGCCAACAACCCCGGTCGCTTTGACGCCATCAACATCTATGGAGATGAAGATTTAGCGGGAGGAAACGATTACCGCAGTTTGGTAGACGTATTGGACGGGAATGCCGGTTTGGGTAAGTTTTACCGCTCGGGATACGAAGAGCCCGACTTGGTAGATTACAACACCCAAAACCTCAAGACCAACTTGGGATTGTACTACAGATTCTCACCAGAACTTCAATTGAGCTACACTTTCAATTACGGAACGGGAACGACCGTATACCAAGGAGAAAACCGTTTCAGCCTTAAGGGCATTCAGTTTTTTCAAAACATCGTAGAACTGAAAAAAGAAAACACCTTTTTTATAAGAGCTTATGCAACGCATGAAGATGCGGGAGATTCTTACGACGCGGTTTTAACGGCCTTTAAAATGAACGAAGAAATTGCCAGCAATGAGAACTGGAATACCGCCTACAAAACGGTTTGGAACAGTACCTCTGCCGGTTTTAAATACGGAGATTCTACATTGGCATTAACCGGTACTCCAGCGGATCACCCCAATCTAACCCCGCAGGAGTGGTACGATGGTCCGTATCAAGACTCATTGGCCAAGTACAATGACAAATTGGTGGGATGGCATGAGAACGTATTGGATTACGTAAATACCTTTAGTTACCCTCGCCCTGAAGTGGGTACCGATGAGTTTAACCAACTCTTCGAAAAGGTAACCAACAGAACCTTTACAGAAGGAGGCTCTAAGTTCTATGACAAGTCTGCACTTTACCACGTAATGGGTGAGTATCAATTTCACCCGAGTTGGGGAGACATTAGAGTGGGAGGTAACTTTAGACAATACAGACCCGATTCTAGAGGAAATATTTTTGATGAAATGGTTTTGACCTCTCGAATTGAAAACGGAGTCGTGGTAACGGACACCTCCTTCCGAACCATTATCAACTCGGAATACGGAATGTATGCGGGTATAGAGAAGAAATTCAATGGAGAGCAATTCAAGGTAGCTGCGACCATCAGAGGGGATAAAAATCAAAATTTTGACCTCAATATTTCTCCAGCGGTATCGGTGATCTACAACGTAGATGAAACCAATACCTTGAGATTGTCATTTAGTTCGGCCATTAGAAATCCAACACTTTCTGACCAATACTTGAGATATGATGTGGGTAGAGCCATTCTATTAGGTAACCTCAATGGGTATGATTCTTTGGTGACTCTTGAGTCTTTTGATGACTTTAGAAGCAGTCTTAACCGAGATGATTTGGAGTATTTTGACGTAGATCCCATACAACCGGAAAGAGTACAGACCATTGAGTTGGGATATCGTGGTACCATGTTTAAGAAGCTCTATGTAGATGCGAGTTACTACCACAACTGGTACACCAACTTTATTGGATTCCAATTTGGTTTGGACGTTCAATTCCTCAACGGAAGCAACGTTCCACAGTTTGTTAGAGCCTATAGGGTATCCGCAAACTCTAAAACCCTTGTGACTTCTCAAGGGTTTAATATTGGGCTTAACTACTATCTCAACAACGAGTTGACATTAAACGGTAACTATTCTTGGAACAAACTCTTTATCGATGGAGAAAGAGATCCAATTGTACCTGCCTTCAACACCCCAGAACACAAATTCAACATTGGTTTGACGGGTAGGGGATACAACCCTTTCAAGGGAGAGAATCAGTCCCTTGGATTTAACGTAACCTACAAATGGGTTCAAGGATTCTTGTTCGAAGGTTCCCCTCAGTTTACTGGATTTATTGATGATTACGGATTGTTAGACGCTCAAGTAAGTTATTCTTGGGTGGATTATCATACTACCCTGAAAGTAGGTGCATCCAACCTATTGAACAATCAAGTATTCCAGGTTTACGGGGGGCCTACTGTGGGTAGATTGACCTACGTTTCCCTTTTGTTTGAGTTAAATTAAGGCTATAGATAGTGTCAATTCAACATTTTTGCGTATTTTACATTGGAATAAACCATCATGTCTTGCCGACAATATTGGTGCTGAGGAACTTAGGTTTTTTGGGATGCAGATTGCGCTGGTGAGATTTAACAACAAAATTTATCAGATGAAAAGAGTATTACTGTCTATTGGCGTTATGCTCGGTATGGTAGCTTCTGGTCAACAATTGAGATACCTCGACGAGGTATATTCTAATGTTTCCGTGATGCCCGATATCGAATATGGTGTCAATATTGATTTTTTAACTTCTGATCTTACAGATCAAGCACAAGTAGCGGCTGACATTACAGAGATTAAGACCGCACTAGCCCTGGGAAACCCTATCCCAGCTAAGTTCTATGACCCTACAGACACGGCTTCCGATGTAAAGGTTACTAGCCTTAAGGTTGACTTTTACGAGCCTACTGGAGACACCGCTACGGCACGTCCTCTTATCATTTACATTCACACAGGAAACTTCTTGCCCCCTCCCATTAATGGAGGTCCTACCGGAACTCGTCAGGATTCAGTAGGTATTGTTCAGTGTACAAACTGGGCCAAGAGAGGTTTTGCTGCCGCTTCTGTTTCTTACCGTTTAGGTTGGAACCCCTTGGCTCCAACGGCATTGGAAAGAAGAGGTCAGCTTCTCAACGCGGTATACCGCGCCATCCATGACGTGAAGCAATTGGTTCGCGTAATGAAGGCAAACGCTGCCACCTACAAAATCGATCCTTCACAAATTGTTCTTTACGGACAAGGATCAGGTGGTTATGTGAGTTTGGCATACGCTTCTATGGATCGTTGGGAAGAGCTGGAAATTCCTAAATTCATCAACCCATTGACTCAACAATCTTATGTTGATTCTAACTTGGTGGGTAACCTAGAAGGATTTGGCGGATTGTTTAACCTTTACGCTCCTAACGGAGAGTCCTCTGACATTGCCTTTACAGTCAATACTGGAGGTGCTTTGGCAGATACTTCTTGGTTGGAAGCTGGAGATGCTCCTGTAGTTTCTTTCCAATGTGTTCGCGATGCCTTTGCTCCATTTGACGAGGGTACTGTTATTGTTCCTACTACTAACGAAGACGTAGTAGACGTGCAAGGTGCCAACGTATTTATCGACAAAGCCAATACTTTGGGTAACAACACGTACAACTCAAGAACGTACACTGACCCCATTACTATGAAGGCTCAGGGAAGATACGGTCAGACTATTGACTACATTTACCCAGCACCCAACGATATGATTACCATCCGTCCAAATCTCGATGGTTTGTTCCCTGTAATCAAGCCTTTGGGAGCTTCATTGTTCCAGAACCAAAGCTCTCCATGGGAGTGGTGGGATCCAAACTCTCCAACGGCTTCTGCTGTTATTGATCCAGGTCCCCCGCCAATCACTGCTCACCAAGCTGGATTGCTTTCGAATCCAGACATGTCTCCAATGCAAGGAAGAACTTACTTGGATACTATCAATGGGTACGCCATACCAAGAATCATGGTTTCATTGCAACTACCTGGTTACGACCAAATCTCTGTAGAAGAGTACGGTGTGTTGAACGGAGTGGTTTCTATGTTCCCAAATCCAACGTCTAACACGTTGACAATTTCTTGGACAGAAGCAACTTCTAGAGAAGGTCTTACCATTGAGGTAATTGATCTTACAGGACGCGTAGTAATGGCTGAAGATGGCTTTAGAGGTGGCGAAAGAGTTCTCAATGTATCTGCATTGACTCCTGGCGCTTACCTTGTAAGACTTTCAGGTCAAGAGGGAGTGTTTACCGACAGAGTTATCGTACGATAGGTCTAGGGTCACTACCCATTCTCAATAATACTTTGGAAAGAGGTCACCATTTTGTGTGGCCTCTTTTTTTTTGCCGAACAATTGCCCTTACCTTTGCGTTCGCAATTGACAAAACACCAACGCAACGATGGTTCACAACTACAACGGAGAGCTTTTAGAAGCAGAAGATTTTTCGGTTTCTTCACAAAATAGATCCTTTAGATATGGAGATGGTTTGTTCGAAACCATGAAGTACAGCCGTGGAAAGCTACACTTTTGGGAAGATCACTACTTCCGCTTAATGAGTAGTGCCCGAATATTGCGCATGGAAATTCCAATGAACTTCTCTCCCGAGTACTTTTTGGATCAAGTAAACGAATTGGTAAAGGCCAATCATTGGGAGAAGCGAGCCCTTCGCTTGCGACTTACTGTTTGGCGTGCCGATGGCGGCCTATACGTCCCAGAAAACAACGACATACAATGGTTGTTAGAAGGGGTAGAAATGGAGGAAGATCTCTATCCCATTAATGAAAATGGCCTCCAGATCGAGTTGTACAAGGAGCATTACAAAGCCAAGGGATTGCTGCAAAATATCAAGAGTACCAGCAGCCAGTTTTACAACGTGGCGGGAGTGTACCTCAAAGAAAACGGATGGGAAGAAGCCGTAATCATCAACGATGACAAACACGTTGTAGAGACTCTTTACGGAAACCTGTTTATGGTTAAGGGTGATAAAATTCTAACGCCTGCCTTGTCTACAGGGTGTATTAAGGGCATTATGAGAAAGCAAGTCATCGACATTGCCCAACGCATGCAAAAAGAGTTGGAAGAGACCACCTTTTCTCCCTTTGAATTGCAGCGAGCTGACGAGGTTTTTATCACCAATGCCGTAAAGGGAATTCAATGGGTGTCTGGATATCGTAAGAAATCCTATGAGAAAAAGGTGTCTGTAGAACTGGCTGACAAATTGAATTTGTTTGTAACCTTAGGCTAGCGCAGAAATAAAAGGAAAACAGAAGAGGAGTATTGGGGGCGTAACGTCTCGTTTCAATTAGTTTAGAATGGGATCCGATGGTGAATTGGCCCACAATCTGTAATCTCCACCTAAACTTTGAATGCAGTCCTTCCACATATTAGAAGGATCTCCAAAGGGGGAAACCGCTCCAAAGTCTTTGACAATCCATGACTTTTCGTCAACTTCACATGCCAATTGATCTTTGCTCCAACCTGAATACCCTAGGTAGAAGCGAATTTGATTGGAGTCCAGTTCGCCCTTGCGAACCAATTCCATTACTCGTTCTATATCACCTCCCCAGTATAAATCATCAGATATGTGGAAGGACCCAGGAAGCTTTTCGGGTTGATTGTGCAGGTAGTACACGGAATTAGACTCCACAGGTCCACCATAAAAAACAGGAGAATCAAACTCTGGGAACTCTAAGAGTAGGTCAGATAACTGATGATCAAGAGGCTTGTTGAGTATAAAGCCTACGGTTCCTTCTTCATCGTCGTGAGAAGTCAAAAGAATGACCGTTCTCTCAAAAGAGGAATCACCCAATACAGGCTCCGCAATTAAGGTCTTTCCAGTCTCTATTTGAATCTTTTCGCTCATGCTTACCGTGTGTCTTATCTAATGTAGTAGAATTCTTATCTAATTCAAAAAATGATGGAGGAATTCTATTTCTATAACCCGTAAACGCCTAGATTGTTACGTATCTTTATCAAAAAGTTTATGTACCGTGAATAGAGACTTCAAAGATGATCGCAGAGAATATGCCTTTGGGGAGTTAAATCTAGAGGATATGCCTCGCGATCCCATGGAAATGTTTACCCGTTGGTATGATCAATATTCGGAGTTGAGCAAGCCCGATGCCACTGCTTTTCAGTTGGTAACACAAGGGCTAGACGGTTTTCCACAAAGCCGTATTGTGCTACTCAAGGAAATTAGAAATCGACAGTTTGTGTTTTTTACTAATTACGCCTCCTCAAAGGGACGCGAAATGGAAGCACAGCCCAAGGTGAGTATGAATTTTTTCTGGCCCGACTTAGAAAGACAGGTTAGAATCAAGGGTATTGTAGAAAAGATAAGTGGAAAAGAGAGCGACTCGTATTTTAATTCTCGTCCCTTAGAATCTCAATACGGTGCCATGGCCTCTCCACAAAGTGAAGTGATTATAGATAGGGATGAGCTGGAAAAGCTATACGAAGATACTGTAGCCACAGGAAATCCTAAACGCCCTGAACATTGGGGCGGATATCAAATAACACCTGTAGAGTTTGAATTCTGGCAGGGGAGAAGAAGTCGCCTCCACGACAGGTTGAGATACCGCAGAGATCAGGATTCTAGTTTTCGAATAGAAAGACTGGCTCCGTAAACCCATTCGGAAAGCTTGCACGCGTTTTTTGAATAATGAATCCAAAATATATGCATAAAAAAACCCCGCCACTGGCGGGGTTTATACTTTCTGGGTGGATGGCTTAGTTCAACTTTCCAGTCAATTCTGCACCAGCTTTAAATTTAGCCACGTTTTTAGCAGCGATTTTGATAGTAGCTCCCGTTTGTGGGTTTCTACCTTCTCTTGCAGCTCTTTTAGATACAGAGAAAGATCCAAATCCTACTAGAGAAACACGTCCTCCTTTTTTCAAAGCACCTGAAACGTTATCAGTGAAAGAATCTAGGGCTTTTTTGGCTTGGGCTTTAGAAATACCAGCATCTGCTGCCATTGCATCAATAAGTTCAGCTTTGTTCATTGCGATGTTTTTTTTAGTTAAACAAATATATTTTCTCACATTGCCCTACAAATATAGTCGTAAAGCCGACTCACGCAAGGATTCCGGCGAAAAAAGCGATGAATTGTTGATAAAGATGGGGAATTGTTAATAAGCTGTACGAATTTTACTTCAAAACGCTACAGCCCAATGATATCAGGCCTTCACATCCAAAAACTCAGAGAATTTAAATCCGTTTAAGAATTCGGAGGTTTTTAGCAGTCTTTTTCCAGGCCATTTTAGGGTCTCAATCCAAAGCATGCCATCGGGGTGTTGGAGGCCTAATTTCTTTCCATAGACACCCAATGTAAACGATTTTCCCATTTGAGCATTCGGCTCAATGTGGCACGAAAGAATCTTTACAGCTATGGTCTCACCGTCTAGAATTACTTCTATATGTGCACCAGGATAGGGAGACAGACCACGGATGTGATTGTAGGCTGTTTGAAGTGACTGCTTCAGTGGAACCAACATGTCTTCTTTAAATATCTTGGGAGCATGCTTGTACTCCTTAGACAGATCTTGTGGAAGGGCTTTATAATTATTGGACTCTATGGCCTCAAGTGTTTTTAACGCCAATGGACCTGATAGGGTCATCAGTTCATCGTGGAGTTCACCCGCCGTCATGGTAGGGGAAATATTTACTTTTTCTTGAAACAGAATTTTACCGGTGTCGATTTGATGATCTAATAAAAAGGTGGTCAACCCCGATTCTGTCTCACCGTTCATCACCGCCCAATTGATGGGCGCAGCGCCTCTGTATTCTGGAAGTAAGCTGGTATGCACATTGAAAGTTCCCATGGGAGGCATATCCCATACAATCTCCGGAAGCATTCTAAACGCAACCACTACCTGAATATCGGCCTTGTAATTTCTCAAGGCTTCAATAAACTCAGGGTCCTTCATTTTTTCTGGTTGCAAAACCGGAATGTTGTGAGCTTCTGCAGATCGCTTAACGGGCGGAGGTGTCAGCTTTTGTCCTCTTCCTGATTTTTTATCGGGTTGGGTCACGACAGCAACAACCTCGTGTTCTGAGGCAATTAAGGCTTCTAATGTAGGAACGGAAAAATCCGGAGTTCCCATAAATACAATGCGCATAGCAATTGGGATTTACAAAACGAAAAACATGGAGATGATTCTGAGATCACCTTTTAAGGACAAAGGTACCATCCTCATTGCGTATAACCTCCTCTTGAGCCCATCTTTCTCTCAACCATTCTGCGGTGGTACTTTCCGACTTATTGAGTAGTCTAGAAAGCTGATAGGGCGTAAGGGGAGAGGACAAAGCGTCAAAGGCCACTTCTTCGTCTTTGGATTCTATGGGCGTAAAACTTCCTCGGCATACATCACATTGACCACAGGGTTTCCCCACGTCTTCATTTTCCAAATACGTATTCATTTCAATCTGGCGACAACGAAGAGTGTTTTCAACATATTGAATCATGCCTTGGAGACCTGCTTCTTTCTTTTCCATTTGAATGTTGAATTCTTTGGGGTTGAGAGGCAGGTGTTTTTCCTTGGGACGGTCCATCAAGAATTCCACAATGGTTCCATCTTCTTTGGGTATGTAATCCAATATGCGGGCCTTTCCCAATTGAAGCAGTTGCTGGTAGACTTGGTCTCGAGTAATTCCCAATTTCTTCCCCAAAGAGCGTTCGTTGATCTTTACGAAGTCAGAGGTAATTCCTCCGTAATTCCTGAGAAGCGCTTTGACCATGGCATCCAAGGGATCTTGGCGATCTTCCAATTCTTGAAGTCTTTCCAATTCGGCAACAATTCTCACGGCTCCAAAAGGTCTACCGGATTGATTGTAGGAAATAATTCCCTGTTGATCCAAAAATCGTAAGGCTCTATAGGTCTTCGCAGGAGGGAGGTTCCACTTCTTGATAAAGAAGCCTTCATCAAAAGAGTAATGCATAAACTGCCCTGTACCGTAGGCTACCTGGAAGTGGTTGCACAGGTTCTTGTATATGTTGATAACAAAATCCATGTCGGGCATTTCCCCGTGAATTTTAGTCCTGAGGTAACGCGTATCATCAGGGCCGAGTAAAATGATTCCATAGGCACGTTCTCGGTCACGGCCAGCTCTTCCAGATTCTTGAATGTAACTCTCTGGGTTTTCAGGCAATTCAGGATGAAGTACCAATCGAACATCTCCTTTGTCAATACCCATCCCAAAGGCTGTGGTAGCCACCATAACCCTGAGGGTTCCCTTGGTCCATTGCAATTGTTTTCGCGCTCTTACTTCGGCGGGAAGCCCTGCGTGATAAAAGTCTGCGGGAATCCCTTGGGTATTTAAAAACTCCGACCACTGAACGGTTTTCTTTCGAGATCGGGAGTACACGATGGCCGTTCCTTTTACCGCGTGCAGCCACTGGAGCATTTTTTCGTGTTTGTTCTCTGTTTTTACCACGCCAAAAACCAGGTTTTCTCTTGTAAAAGATCCTTTGTGAACTGCGGGTTCGTCCAATCCCAATTTGGAAATAACATCCTTAATGACGTCGGGTTTGGCAGTAGCGGTCAAGGCCATAAAGGGAACCTCGGGAAGTGCCTTTTTTACCTCGGCAATTTTTAAATAGGCCGGTCTAAAGTCATATCCCCATTGAGAAACACAGTGCGCCTCGTCAATGGCCACCATATTTACATTCATCTGTTGCAATCTGTGGAAGAACATTTCTGAAGAAAGACGCTCGGGGGATACGTACAAAAACTTGTAGGCCCCGACCACCGAGTTCTCCAATGCAATATCAATTTCTCTTTTGGAGAGACTGCTGGTTATGGCTACGGCCTTTATTCCTTTGTGATTGAGCTGTTCTACTTGGTCATTCATCAGAGAGATCAGGGGAGAGATGACCACACAGATTCCGTCTTTAGAAAGCGCGGGAACTTGAAAACACAAGCTCTTTCCTCCACCTGTGGGGAGTAGGGCAACGGTGTCTTTTCCGGCAATGGCATCCTCAACAATTTGACCCTGAAGGGGTCTAAAGCTTGGATACCCCCAAAACTGTTCTAAAATTTCTTCTGGTGACTTCACAAATGATTTATGAAAAGAGTACTTCCTCAATAAAGGTAGCTCTTTCTTCCACGGGAATCAATGGGATTTCCACTAATGAATAATTGAGTCGATTATAAGCGTTTACCATGTGTTCATGGATTTCTTTGGACTCTTCAAAACTCTCCTTTCTCTGTTCATCCACATCGTAGATTACTTCCCATGGGGGACAAATAAAAACCGTAGTGGCGTGTCGGTATTTTTGTGCCCATTCGAACCAATGGGGTTTGGTTTTTTCTCCTCCCCAATCCAAATAGGCAAGGCTGTCTGGTAGACTTCTGTCCAAGAAGGTCACTACATCATTGGGAATGTCAGGAAATTGAAAGACGCGTCGAGACATGACCTCTTCCGTAAACCCCGGTAAATCCTGCCAAGGAGTCAATGGAATACCCGCCAATTGAGATTCTGCAATGACTTGTCTGGCAATTTCTGTATATACGTTGTAACCTTTTTTAGAAAGGGCTTCCAAGAGGGAGGACTTTCCGGTTCCGGGAGCACCGGTAATGACAAAGGAGTTTAACTTATGCAAGACCACGGGCTTTGAGCTCTAGATATTTGTTTACGGTGTTTACAATGAGGTCTTCGGGTTTGGTGTGGAGAGTCATGATTCCAGCGGCCTGAACTTGATTGATGAGATATTCCTTCTCGGCAACCAATTGGTTGGCACTGTGGTGAAGAAAGACATCAGGGGTTTCCTCTACTGTGGACTTTCCGTATTGCGTAAGTTCCGTGTTCTGGAAGAAAATGACAATGAGAACGTGTCGTTTGTTGATAGAACGCCATAAAGGTAGGACTCTGTCCAGGGCAAATTCCGTCTCTATATTGGTAAATAAAAACAAAATGGATCGCTGTGTGAGTCGTCTATTGAGGTAGGTGTAAAGCCCTTCGTAGTTGGCTTCCTCCAACCGCTCTTCTTCTTTGTAAAGCGCCTCTAAGATTCTCTTGAGTTGGGTGCTCTTCTTGTCGGCGACCAATGTGGTCTCTACCTTTTGAGCAAACGTAATCAGTCCCGCTTTGTCACCTTTTACCAAATTTAGGTTGGCCAAAACCAATCCGGTATTTATGGCGTAGTCTAGCAGGGTAAGTCCGTTAAAGGGCAAACGCATATTGCGACTTTTGTCTATCAATGTGTAGATGGGCTGTGAGCGCTCGTCCTGATACTGATTGACCTGAAGTTTTCCGGCGCGACCGGTGGCCTTCCAGTTGATGCTGCGGAATTCGTCACCACTTTGGTAGTTTCTGATTTGCTCGAATTCGTAGCTATGCCCAATGCGTCGCATTTTCTTAATCCCCAGACTTTGGTGATTCATGGCCTGAGCGGCCAATTCGAATTTTCTCATTTGTAAAACAGAAGGGTAGACGGCAATGGTTTCGGGGATTTCCGACATAAATCGCCTTTTGAACAGCCCTAAGGGGCCGTGCATAAATACACGTGCATTTCCAAAGCGATATTCACCACGAAGGGTGGGAGTAAAGGCATTTACAACAATAACCTTCTCGTCTTTAACTAGGGTACAGGTGATTTCTTCCTTTCTCAACTGTAGTTGATAAGGGATGTCATCAGAGAATTCGACTTCTGTATTCTTTGAAAAGGAGTGATAAAATTCATAGGTCACTGAATTTTCATCACCCAAGTCCCAACGCTCAGCGGTTTTGCGAACGATTTTTACAAAGTGTGGATATCCGTAGAGAGAAAAGATTTCAAAGGCCAACAGCCCCAAGGCTCCCAAGAAGACCCAAAGACTTAGGAAAAACAAAAACTCCCAAACAAAGGACACGACAAAGAGTGTGACTAAGGCTAGTCCCAAAATCATAAATCGCTTTCCTATGAATAAATCTCTCATGGTGGGAGGTTTGTTTTATCGGTTCCTCTGTCCTTTGTTTCTATTCTTGAATTATCTAGGTATGTCTACGGTATCAATAATGGCCTGCAGTACTTCGTTGGGTGAATAACCTTCCATTTCCTTTTCGGGAGAAAGCACCACTCTGTGGTTGAGTGCTGGCAGGGCCATGGCAACAATGTCATCCGGTGTTACAAAACCTCTTCCTCTCAGGGCAGCATGCGCCTTAGAGGCTTTTAAAATGGCCAAAGAGGCGCGTGGGGAAGCTCCTAAGAACAAATCAGGGTGATTGCGAGTCTTGGTTACAATTTGTGCAATAAACGCCACCAGACTATCCTCAATGGCTACCTCCATAATATCCTTTTGCATCTTGATAATGTCTTCTCCCTTGAGAATGGACTTCACCTCTTGAGAAACCGTCTGTGTAAAGTCGGATTTAAATCGATGAAGGATCTCTACTTCTGAATCGTAATTGGGGTAATCCAAAACAATGCGGAAGAGGAAGCGGTCCATTTGAGCTTCGGGTAGTCTGTAGGTTCCCTCTTGTTCCAATGGGTTTTGGGTGGCCAAAACAAAGAAGGGCTTTGCCATGGGGTAGGTTACCCCGTCTATAGAAACTTGGTATTCTTCCATCAATTCAAAAAGGGCACTTTGCGTTTTTGCGGGTGCACGGTTGATTTCGTCAATCAAAACCACTTGTGAGAAAACAGGGCCTTCCACAAACTCAAATTTTGAGTTGGAAACGTTGAAGATATTGGTTCCCACAACATCAGAGGGCATAAGGTCTGGAGTAAATTGAACACGGCTAAAATCCAATTCCAGCGACTTGGCCATCATTTTAGCGGTCAATGTCTTAGCAATTCCAGGAACCCCTTCAATCAAGGTATGTCCACCGGCCAAAAGTCCAACCAAAAGGGCGTCTAGCAAACCTTCTTGGCCAACTACAATCTTTCCTATTTCTGCTTTTATGGCATCCGCAGAATCTGCAATTTTCTTCCAACGCGGATCAACCGTCTCGGCAACCGGCGATTCTTGCGAAGGAGTCGCCTCTTGATTTTCTTCAGTAGAATGATTAGTTGCAGCCTCCGGTTGGTTTGGCGTATTCTCTTCCATAGGTTGATTTTCTAGTTCACTCATTGCGATATTCTTTTGTGTAAGGAAACAAATAAGTTGTGAATAATCTTCACTTCATAAGCCTCAAGACTTTGTTCCTGTACGAGTTTGCGCTTGTAATTATTTATGGTTTCCACCTCTTTTTTGGCTTCTGGGAATTTAGAAATGTACCCAGCCCCTAAGAGTGTTTTTTCAATATCTGTAGTTCGGAAAGACTTTCTCAACGTAGCTTCCCAAGTTACATACATCTCATCTGCAATGGCAAAGAGATCGTTTTCGGTTCTCCTCAAATACCCAATGGCTTTGGCGAATTCTAGGCTGGTATTGGGATTGGGTCTGAGGACAGGGATTTCTGTGCGTTCTCTTTTCAATTTAAATGCAAAGTAAATGAGCACCGTTCCCAGCAATATATACCAAGCCCATTTGAGTGCGGGTTTGGAAAGGATAAAGTAGAGGGGACTTCTATCCAGACCACCGGAAAAATTGTAGTCTCCACGTTCCTTGGAGTAGTGATACGTCGGGTCAAAGAACACCGTATCCGTTACTTCTCCCAAAACGTATTGGTTGTACTCCCAGTTTTCAGGGTGGATGATGTGTACATTGGTAAATGCCATGGGAGTAAGGTGGAAGCGGAAAGTTCCTTCTCCATAAGGCACCTCAAAATCAACCACTTTACCCTCGTCAATAAATCCCAACGGTTTGTAGCCAGTAAGGTTGGAATCCAACATTTCGTGGTTGATATAGGTAAAGCCGCCATAGGTGATACGCAAAGTGTCGGACCGCACTTGGTGTGCTACGCGAACTACCTTATCGTATCCTACCGAAGTAATTTCAATGTACTTATTGGTGTCTGTATTTTGCCAGTCGTATTTCTGGTCCATCCATCGGTTGAATTCAGCAACCTCCGAGTAATAGTATTTTGGGAAAGAATCGGGAGCAATCTCTGTGTAGAGATCCATTGCCGAATCGGAGTAATAGGTGGTCTCTTCGTAATCCTCAATATAGTACTCGTAATCCTCGTTCACGGCGTTGTAAGCCGTAACCTGTAAATCGTATATGGAATCTAAGTATTCAATCTTTCGATTGATTTTATTTACAGAATCACGCCCTAAGGCCAAGCGAAGCAAATACCTATGGGGAACCTCTTCCGTAGAGATAATCGCTTCATTACCCCTTTCTACCCAAGAGAGTAGGTGGGCCAATTCCAGAGAATCTGAGAACAAATCCTCGTTGATGTAGATGTATTTCTGTCCTACGGCTCCAGAGTCTAATATGGGAACGATGTCATCATCTACCATTTCAACGGATTCATTGGACTCCATAATTTCATTGAGAATGGATAAGCCATACGGCTGATCCGAACTGTGAAGGTATGATATGGACCAATTATAGGTATCGGGTACCAGCAAATAGTAGATAAGGGCAATAATGCCCAGAACTCCGACAATGATTCCAACGAGTACGCCTCTATTCTTCATGACTTGTTGGATTGATTTGTGAAATATAAGCTACGGTCTGCTTAACGTGAGTTTCTGTGGCTTCCATATGGCCATACCAGATGCATTGAAACACTTCAATCAACTGACCAAAGGGTTTTCTCATCTCGGGCTTGGAAAGCTCATAGAAGTACATGTAATCCGTTTTTTGACGCTTCCAAACTATGTGTTTGTTGTCATCAAGGTTTTGAAGCAATTGAAGGTATTCCAGCCGGACGATGGCTCGATAATCATTGGCTTCATAAGCTTGTTTGATCAAGTCTGTCAAGTCTCGCGAACTCAAGTTTTCTTCAGCATCCGACAAGGAGAGGGCTCGTATTCTAGATTTGGATCCAGGTACTTTTGCCAATCGGCTGTTCTCAAAAATCTTGTACAACAAGAAAATCCCAAAAGCCACAAGGAAGGCTATGGCTAAAAAGCTAAAGATTTCCGAAGAAATTGCGGGGATTTTACCGGGAGACAATTCTTTGTTGACCTGTTCCTCAGGAGTCTCCTCTTGGTAATCTTCCTGGTCTACTGCTTCATTGTACTGCTCAGTGGTGGACCACTCGGAACTCTGAGCCCAAACCATTTTTGATCCCATCAATAGGATCGCAACCAAAAAATATGAGAATAGCGCTTTACTCATTTTCCGATTATGAATTTTTGGCTTTTAGGTTTTCAATTTTGTGATTGAGGTCATTGGCCTCCATGATTTCTCTTGCGCTTTCCGCGATTTGAGCAAAGTAATAAGACCAAAAGGACAGGCTGAGATACAGTAAGGTCAATAGTGTGGTTAACAAGAACCCATTGAGGATGTATCGAGACCCCGTTCCTTGAAAGCCAATAAAGTCATTGGCCAAATTGAGCACTATGTAGAGTAGGGGACTCTCAATCAACATAAAGAACACGAAGACAAACAAGGTAGAAATCAACATACCCCCGAGAACCATTCCCATGCGCATTACCCAAACACTCAACATCTTACTAAATCCATTTTTTACAGAAAACTGGAACCAAAGGCCAATGAGAATGGATGGAATCAAAAAGAGAGTCAGGTAAAAGTGATTGGGCCACAAAAACCCAACGGCCATAACCAATCCAATGGGGAATAAGGTGGTGGCGTATTTGAGTTTTCTCTCTCCTTTAAAGTAAGGGTATTGCTCAGAAAATCGCTTGAGTGAATCAAATACTACCCACCCGATTAAGGGCACAAAGACAAAGAAGTGAACGGGGTACTTTGTAAAGTCAAACAAATGAGCCAAATCTTCAAATCGTTCAAAGCTCAAGGCAATTGAGCCCGTGAAATCTTGGAATAGGTTTCCAGAAAAATAGCTGCTGAGCAAAAACACTCGATCAAATTCTGGGCTAAAAATGAGAATGGCGACCGAAGATAGAATCGCACAGCCCAAGGCAAAGAGAATATGCCTCATGGCCTTAGTCTCAAAGAATTGTATGGTATAGAAAATAATATTACTCGGGTTTTGAAGGGGCCCGTCTGGAATAGATTTTTCCGCAAAGAACTGCTGGTACTCTTCACTCTCCTTTTCCAACTGTCCTTCTCCTTTGGACTTGTATACCTTCCATGGAAGGTAAACGTAGTACAGACCAAACACCGCAAAACCTAGAATGACTGTTGTGGCTCGCAAGGGAATGGGTAAATCGTCAAAACGGGTGTAGAAACTTTCTATAATGGCAGCTAAAAGAATGGCTGGAGAAATTCCCATCATCAATCGCATGGCTTTTCTAAATCCCAGTCGAATGCTCAATCCACGGGTAAAAGTGTCAGGGAATAGCATGCTTCGGGCCAAGACAAAACCGGCACCTCCTGCAAAGACAATGGATGGAATTTCAATGGAACCGTGCTGCCAAATGGTTAAAAAGGAAATCCAAAACAGGCCTTTTTTGGCAAAGAAATACTGAAAGGTTCCCACCATAACTCCGTTGCTCAGGAGAATTCCGGCCGTTCCCAATCCGGCCAAGGAGCCCAAGGCAAAGGTGAATACTGCTACTCTTAGGTTGTTGGCAAAAATCATAAAGAACATTTCCAAGGCATCGCTGTCTTTGTAAACCTCCATGGGATCGCCTTTGGCAATGTTTTCTTCCGTCATGGTCACATAGCCCTCACCAAGAATTGAAGTGGCAAATCGAGGTTCCATATGGGTGGATACAACGCCTACAATCATCGCCAAGATAAAGATGGCCAAGGCCAACCCCATTTCTTTGCGAGCGGAATAAATGAGTAGGGGGAGTTCTTCAGTCCAAAAGCTCTTGAACTGACCGGTTCTCTTTTTGTGTTTAGAAAAAATACCCTTGTAAAGCTGTACGCCGAGTCCATTGAGATAGACCTTTACAAATCGCCTCTTATAGAAAGTCTGGGCATAGGATAAATCGTCTACTACTTTGACGAAATCCTTGGAGAGTCCCTTGGTAGATCGCTTCTTACCAGAGAGACGTCCTTCTATCTTTTTCCACTGCCCGGAATTCTGGGAAATAAAATCAGATTCTTTCATCCGTGGCGTAAGTGATTAATGACGGCGTTAAATGGGCGCAAGTCTGTGAATGCTTTTTAGTTTTGGGGATTGGAATGTACAAAAAGAAATGACATCTGTTAAGGCGTCTCCTCTAGTGTTTTTAAATAATCTTGAGCAATTTCTCTTTCTTCTTCATTACCAACTTCTAAGAGTTTGGTGTAAACCTCTTTTGCCTTCTCATTTTCGCCCACCTCCAAATAACAATACCCGAGATTTCCCAAAATAATTCCATCGTTGGGAGCTAGACTTTCGGCTCTTTTAAATTTGACGATAGCCGCTTCTATGTTTCCACGGTAAATTTCAATCACCCCTTCGTTAGAGGCGAACTCAGGATGGGTGGGGTAGCGTTCAACCAATTTTGTATTGATGGTCTCTATGGTTTCTAAATCCGGTGGATCAGAGGTGAAATAGTCATACAGGTAATCCTGAATGGCAGAAAAAACTAGGGTGGTATCTTCAATTACTTCGCCTTCTGACCACATCCAACTGTTGGGATTTTGGTAATTGAGTTCAATGAGTTCGAGGATTTTTTGAACTTGCTGATCCTTTCTCTCCGCTTTTCCCAAAACGTAGATTCTACCCAGATACATGTCCAATCGGCTGGGATATTTTTCAATTCCTTGGCTTACTGCCTCAATACCTTTGTCCACCAACTCATCATCGTATTGAATGATGCTGTACATACTGCCTGCTACGTTGCCCGAATCGTCTGTTAGGATCAACGCATCTTCTGCATTGGGTACATTCTTGTCAAGGACCATGACTTCGCGTTCTGCGATGGAGAAGTAATAATTAAAGGAGGCGATGTAAAACTCTGCATCTGTGGAGTCTTCCAGCTTCCAAAGATTTAGGAAGTAGAGGGCCGAGTCTGAGTATTCTGAACCCAAGAATCCGTAGAATCTTTCTTGAACAGTGGAGTCTGCAAGAGTATCATGAGTAGGGTCCAAGGCATCTTGTGACCACAAAGGGGAACAAAATGCACAAAAAAGACCAAAGAGTAGGGTGGGGTGTAGCTTTTTCACGAAAACGAATATACTATTTTGAGTAGACAAATGGATTTGTATTTTAGACGAATGAATACAGTGAATATCCTAACGTCTCAAAATGTAATGATTGAGATGAAACTGGCGGGCTTACCCTCTCGCATCATGGCTTTCTTTGTAGACCAATTGGTCATGATTGTGTTCTTTTTGATTTGCTTTTTGGCGCTAACGGCTTTTGAACCCTCTAGTGATTCTGAATTGCTGTTTGTGTACCTGGTCATTGTTCCCGTGTACTTCTTTTACAGCCTAGCCTTCGAAACCTTGAACAAAGGAAGGACCCTAGGAAAGCAAATGTTGGGTATTCGCGTGCGTTCTACCGACGGTTCTGAAGTGGGGTTTTACGAAGCGGCAGGCCGATGGATATTTAGAATTCCAGACTTGTTCCTCACGGCAGGAACCCTTGCCATTATTCTTATTGGAGGATCCGAAAAGAGACAGCGCATGGGTGACAAAATTGCTGGAACCATGGTGGTTGAAGACAGAAAACCCGTCACGGGTATTGACAAACTCATCAACAACAAAAAGCTTCAACAATACGAAGTAAAGTATCCCAATGCCATTCGATTGGAAGAAGAGGATGTAGTGTGGATTAAGAAGACGGTTGCGCGTTCTGCGCGATACAATAATGTGGCACACACTCAAGCCATGGATGACCTCGCCAGAAAAGTAAGCGGAATTATTGGCGGTCCCGAAAAACCGAGAACCCCATCAGAATTCCTCAAAAGGGTAATCAAGGATTATGTGGTGTTAACACGATAGGTTTTTTGAAGAAAAAAGAAGGAATGAGGAATTAGGGACTTAACTCCACCTTTCTACTCACTCCCAACAACTGTCGGGACAGGTACTCACAAACAAGTCACTAGTCACTAGTCACTAGTCACTAGTCACAAATTAATACCTAATACCCACCTTCTTATAAATAAATCCCATCAACCAGGCGGGGCCAATGAGTAGGAAGGAAAGATCTTGCAGGAAGCTTGGCTTTTTACCTTCTACTTTGTGTCCGTAGAATTGGCCAATCCAAGCCGCTGTAAAGAGAATCAAAGCAGAACCCCAAACGGGAATGGAAAGACTTCTCATGGGAATAACCAAGGCCATGCAAAGGATTGCAAAGAGTGCAATGCCAATAGCCATAGTAGGTGAAAGGCGTATGTAAAACACAATGACCACCAAAAGAACTACGCTGGCGAGATTGGCGAACGGAGACAATGACTCCGGTAGGAATCCCATTAAAAAGGGCAGTGACACCTCCGACAACAAGGCCACAATGCTAAAGAAGATGGTGGGGACACAAATCCAGTGGATTAGCTTATTGGTTGCGTTTTGATGACTTTCTCCGTATTCGTCAAACCATTGTTGTATGGGTTTCATAGTGCTTTGTTTATTGTTGAAGACAAAACATTGCCTTCAGAGGTTATTAATGGTGGATTGCCGAGATTTAAAACCAACGGGAATACCAATAAATAGTGGTACTTTTGTAAGCTCAGATGTATTCCTCAACAGGAAGCGTCAATTTCACGAAAAATTGCAAGCAAAGCAAGTATGGAAGAAAAATGGGAAAAACTAAGGGAGCAGCTACAGAATGGTAATTCTTGGCCTTCCGTATACATGTTCAAGTTCATTGTGCCTGCTGATAACGAAAAAATTGCTCAGGTAGAGAATCTCTTCAACACGCAAACGGCAGAAGTAACCATGCGTACTTCTAAAAATGGAAACTTTGTGTCCATTACTGCGCAAGAATTGATGATCAGTCCAGAAAAGGTCATTGAACGCTACAAAGAAGCGGGAGGAATCGAAGGATTGATTTCGCTGTAAAGTACAGAGCACACCCATTCTGGAGCACAAACGAAATACTTAAAAAACAAAACCCCCTGCCAATGGCAAGGGGTTTTTTTATGCTTTTAGTGGTAATGTGGTTTAAAAACCGGGAACATTACTTTTTCATAGCCTTAGAAACCTTCTTGGTCAAACCGTCTTTGTGAAGCATCACAGAAATGGTCTTGTATCTTAAGTACGATTCAGAAACGTAGATGTAACCAGGTCTGAAGGGGTTTTCAATTTCTCCCCATGAGTTCTTTACAATGTAGTACTTAGTGCCATTTTGGTCTACAACAGATCCTGTGATCATCATTCCGTGATCATCTTGAGTCAAGTAATTGTCATAAGCTTCTTGACGCATCTCTTGAGTGATTTCTCTCTGTGTAACCGGAGATTCAAAAGCGGCTTTTCTCAAGTCTTCTGACATGTCTTTCCACTCCATTTCTGGAACAATGGCCAAACCGTTTCTCACAGAAAATCCTTTTTCTGATACATCAGTAGCCCAGCTCAAAGTGTATCCTTCTTCCAAGGCGTGATCTACAACGTCAACCATATCGTCCAAAGAAACGTTGAAAGACTTACCCCAAGCCCAGTTGTCAGGAACTTGAATTTCACACATTTCATTCATGGGGTGGTGTGTGAAGGAAGTAATTTGAATGTAGTCGTCAGCGTTGATCTTTAGAACGTCATCTGCAAAAGAGCGTGGAGTGTAATCCTTTCCGTCCCAATCAAAAGTAGCAGGGTATTCACCTAGGTATGCGTCCAAGGTTGCGTTAAATGCTTCCTTCCACACAGGAGTGATTTTTCCGTTTTTGTTTTTGATCACAGCGTCCAACATACCTTTGAGGATGGCTTCCAATTCACCGTGGTTGTTTCCCTCGGTTCCGTAATCCAATCCGGCGTAAACTTCTTGAGGAACGGCTCCGTACTTCTTGATTACGTAGAATACGTCAGGTAGGGCACCACCTTGTGCAAAGTTTAGGTTTCCGTGCAAGCGAACGTACTTTTCTCCTTTGTCCAAGTATACCTGACGTACGGTAAACATTTCAGAGATATCAATGGGGTCCAATCCCATTCTGATCATTTCTGACTCAACAAATCCCGTTGAGGCATAAGACCAACAAGTACCTGATCTTCCTTGGTTTTTAACGGGTGTTGCCTCCAAATCGATTTTTACTTCGAATTGGTAGCCTTCAGAACCTTTGTCTGTTCCGTTGTTTTCAATTTTCTTGATGAGATCGTCCTGGGCAGAAAGACCCGTGGCAATCATTATCCCTGCGAGAGCAGAAAATATCTTACGGTTCATAATGTGTTTTTTTGATTTGACGCCAAATCTAATAAAACAGAGACAACAGATGGGGATAACACAAAAAAATCCGCCCCAAAGGAGCGGATTTTCTCGATTGATTCAAATAGATAGACCTTGCCGTGGGTCTTCTTTGATTTTGTAGTCTACTAAGAGAATGATTTAGATACCACTGCGTTCTTGGGGCCCGCAGAATAATCGTAAAAACCTTCTCCTGTTTTGATTCCCTTTTTGCCGGCCATAACCATGTTAACCAATAGGGGACAGGGAGCGTATTTAGGATTTCCAAAACCTTCGTGCAATACGTTCAAAATGCTCAAACATACATCCAGCCCAATAAAGTCAGCCAATTGTAGAGGTCCCATAGGGTGGGCCATTCCCAACTTCATAATGGTATCGATTTCTTCAACGCCAGCCACTCCTTCGTGAAGAGAAATGATGGCCTCATTGATCATTGGCATTAGAATGCGGTTGGCAACAAATCCTGGATAGTCGTTACACTCCACAGGAACCTTACCCAAAGTCTTAGACATCTCCACGATGGTGTTGGTTACCTCGTCTGATGTACTGTATCCTCTGATGATCTCGATGAGTTTCATCACGGGTACGGGGTTCATAAAGTGCATACCGATCACCTTGTCTGGGCGATTGGTCTCAGCAGCGATTTGCGTAATGCTGATGGACGAGGTGTTACTTGCCAAAATACAGTGTTCAGGAGCCAATGAATCAAGGTCAGCAAATAGTTTTGCCTTGATAGTCCAGTTTTCTGTAGCCGCTTCTACGACCAAATCAGCGTTTTTAACCGCTGCTTCCAAAGACGTTCCGGTAGTAATTCTACCCAAAGTACCTTCCTTGTCGTGAGCTGAGATAATTTCCTTGGCAACCTGACGGTCAAGGTTTTTAGCGATGGTAGCCAAACCTCTTTCTAGTGAGGCTTCGGCAATATCAAAAAGAGCAACATTAAACCCCTTTTGAGCAAATACGTGAGCAATTCCATTTCCCATGGTTCCTGCTCCAATAACTGTAATGTTTTTCATGTCGTATTCTGTGTGTTATTTCGTGTACTGTTTTGTCTAATCTTTTCTCAGTTATTTCGATGTATGGATGCATCAAACGCTTTGATTCTCATTATTGTCCTCGTCCCTGAAGTACTATAAGTACGGTGTAGAACAAGATTTTTACATCGTTGAGTATGCTCATGTTTTCGATGTAAATGATGTCGTATTTAAGCCTCGCTACCATTTCATCTACATTTTCTGCATAGCCAAATTTAACCATTCCCCAAGAAGTGATTCCTGGCTTTACTTTGTGGACGTGCTTGTAGTAGGGAGCTTTTTCTACGATTTGATTGATGTAGAATTGTCTTTCGGGTCTGGGTCCTACAATGGCCATATCCCCAATGAGAACATTGTAGA
This sequence comes from uncultured Schleiferiaceae bacterium, assembly GCA_965658445.1. Taxonomy (GTDB): domain Bacteria; phylum Bacteroidota; class Bacteroidia; order Flavobacteriales; family Schleiferiaceae; genus CBFHSF01. The sequence goes on from CBFHSF010000004.1 coordinate 48,255, forward strand.
ATTGGGGTAATTCATCCAGCCTGTACTTTCTCATGACCTTACCCCAAGGGGTAATTCTGTCGTCGTCTTCTTTGGAAAGTTGAGGGCCGTATTTTTCCGCATCGTTGTACATGGAGCGGAACTTGTAGATTTTAAACGATTTACCATGCAGGCCAATACGCTCCTGACTAAAAAAGACGGGCCCCTTGGATCCATATTTTACCATCAAACCGGTAAACAATAGGAGAGGGGAGGTAATGATGAGCAAAATAAAGCTCAACAGGACGTCAAAAACTCTTTTGGCAACCCATTGATGGGCGGGCATGAGTTCGTGTTTTATTTCAATAAGAGGAGCTCCCAGAGATTCCAATCGCACTTGACCAGAAATAATATCATAGATATCGGGAATCATCTTTACTCGAACGCCTGTATTTTCCAGCCGGTTGATGATCCCTTCTAGCTTTTTGTGCTCTTGTGTTTCTATGGCGATGATGACCTCCTCAATGTTGTGGTCTTCAATGATTTTTTCCAAATCGTCATAAGATCCCAAGAGGGGCAAGTCTTTTTCTACGAGAAACTCAATTTTTTGATAAACGCTGACAAAGCCCACGATTTCATTTCCCGTAGATCGTTTTTGGGAAGAAAGCTCTCTGAAGAGATCCACGGCGTTTTCGTTAGAGCCAATAAGCAACGTGTTAAAAACCAGTCTTTTGCTTTGGATCTTACGCATGGTTTGCGTAGATAGAATAAAGCGGAAGGTGCTTGTAAATAAAAAGATAGACGCTAAATACACTCCGTAGGAAGGGTAGTAATCTACGTAGGAAACCACCCAATCATCCAGTATTAGAACAAAGAAGATGACTACAGAACCAAATAGAGAGGTATTAAAGGATTGGAAAATCTCTTTGAGTCGAGAACGTCTGAAAATATCCTTATAAAAGCCTGTTATGGCGTAAAGTGCAATCCAAAACAAACAGGTAATAAATAATCCTTGAGAAAAAGAATCCTCCGTAAATAAATCCCAAATAGAGAGGTATTCTTGTTGTTGGATGCTGATTTTCCGGTAACTGAAAAGCACCATGTAGGAAAGCCCAGCTGCCAAGGCATCTGCAAAAATGTATTTAGAAATCTGAGTAGCGGTTGACTTCATCTAGTACACTATTTTCACATTGTCTATGAGAACGGTGCGATCCGAATCATAGGGGTTAAGTGCACCAAAGAAAATCTTGAAGCCGTTTGCATTGGGGTAGGCGCTGACCTCTGTTACCAAGTTGATGTACATCTTTTTCCACTGGTCGGTTGGAAAAACAGATACTACAGGAGTTTGTGTGATTTGAGTGGGTTCATCCACATACAGCCCTACAGTAAAACTAACATCTGTCTTGTAGTGGATTTCCAAGATCACATTGGCTCCAAACTTGGGCAGATCAAACTGCTCAATAGTAGAAACTTCTCCTAACCCCCCAGGTCTAACCACCATTTTTCCAGAAAATGATTGGGGTTCACCAGAAATCCCCGATTGAAAGAGATCCGCAGGGTTATTGGTTCTAAACATAACGGTATCACTCAATCCCGAAGGCTCAAGGTTGATTCCCGTTCCCTCAAAATCCTCAACCAATTCAATCACCGCATTGGTTTTATAAGTAACGGCGCTTAAGCCAGATCCTCCCTTGTTGAGAGAGTAGGTTTCACCCGCTACTAAGTCAATAGTTTCGGTGTACGGGTTGAGTTCTGAATACCAAAATCGGAAGCTCGATTGTCCGTTGAGATTAACTCCGGGATGTACGTTGATTTGAGAATTTCCAGAAGCGATTATCGGAACGGTAGCAGGAACTTCATAGGCTCCAATAAATTCACCGTTGACTTGTAACCAAGCGGTAGTGAAGTCTTGGGCACCTGTACCTTCAGTGCTGTAATTGGTAGGATTTTCAAACTCAGGTATCTCAATGTATACGGGAACTTGAGCTTCCTCATCACAAGAAATACAAGACAAAATAATGGAGGTCATAAAGACCCCAAGTAGCCATCTCTTCATTGCGAATTAGCTAATGCGGTTGATACTAGTGTTCAACTTCTCTTGAACTTGTTGAGCAATGGATAGGGCGTTCTCTCCGTCTTCTAACGTAACTCTTGTTTTTTCATTGTTTTGAATAGAAGAATAAAGTGCTGCCAACTCGTCCGCAATGGCGTTGTTTGGAGAAACTTCGGGTTGCTCAAAGTAGATTTGCTTTTTGCCACCATCTGGTAAATCCAATACCATAGCATAGTCGCTTTCGGGTTCTACTACTGTTTTCATCTTTACCAATTCTGACTTCTTCTCTAGGAAATCAACGGTAATATAAGCATCGCGCTGGAATAGGCGAGTCTTTCTCATGTTTTTCATGGAGATTCGAGAAGCCGTCAAATTGGCTACACATCCATTGGCAAATTCCAATCGTGCGTTAGCGATATCTGCAGTTTCTGAAACCACGGCCACACCACTGGCATTGATCTTCTTTACGTTAGATGGGACAAGGCTCAGCACAATGTCAATGTCGTGAATCATTAAATCCATTACCACAGAAACGTCTGTTCCTCTTGGGTTGAACTCCGCTAAGCGGTGGGTTTCAATAAACATGGGATTGTTGATGGCATGGGCAACGGCTGTAAACGCTGGGTTGAATCTTTCTACGTGTCCCACCTGAGCTTTAACTCCGGCCTCTTCAGCCAATTTAATGAGCTGTCTCGCTTCTTCTACCGTATGTGTAATGGGTTTCTCTATAAAAATATGTCGGGACTTCTTGAGGGCAGAAACGGCACAGTCGTAATGCGAAAGAGTAGGGGTTACGATATCTACAACATCCACAGCCTCTACCAAGGCGTCTACCGATTCAAATGAGGTGAGTCCAAATTCTTCGGCAACTTTCTGAGCATTTTCTGGAATGGGATCGTAAAATCCTACCAACTCATAGCATTCTGGGAGTTGTTTGATACACTTGATGTGAATTTTTCCCAAATGGCCAGCGCCTAAGACACCTATTTTTAGAGGCATAGTTCTATTTTTTGACAAATGTAATAGATTTTGGACGGGAGAGCCTTAAATTTTTTGTGAGTTTTGAAGGGATAAATGTTAATTTCACAGCCTCCAAACCCGCCACTAATTATGGGGCATTCTATGAAGGATACGCTCAGACATCAAGGACTTAGAAATCAATTGGCCAACCTCCTCAAAGACAAGGGAATCGAGGATGAAAAAGTGCTTGCTGCCATCGCAAGAGTACCTAGGCATTTGTTTCTAGATTCTAGTTTTGAGCAGCACGCTTATCAAGACAAAGCCTTTCCAATTGCAGCGGGACAGACCATTTCCCAGCCTTATACTGTAGCCTTCCAGACTCAAGTTTTGGAAATATCTCCCAAGGACAAAGTATTGGAAATTGGAACTGGATCCGGTTATCAAGCCTCTGTGCTCTGTGAGATGGGCGCCAAGGTGTATTCCATAGAAAGGCAAAAAGAGCTCTTCAGCTTTTCCAATACGTTGTTAAAGAAGCTGGGATATTCACTTACCCAGAAGTTTGGTGACGGTTACAAGGGGCTTCCCACGTTTGCTCCCTTTGACAAAATCGTCGTGACGGCGGGAGCGCCCAATATTCCCAAAGCGCTTTTGGCTCAGCTCAAAGTAGGAGGGGTTATGATCATTCCCGTCGGAAATGAAGACGAAGACCAGGAGATGATAAAGATTGTCAGGAAGTCAGAAACACAGTTTACTCAAAAGAAAATGGGGGCTTTCCGCTTTGTTCCCATGTTGGAGAACAAGAACTCGAAGTAGGTTTATCATTCCGATATTCAATCCTAGTACCTGCCTGACTTGGCGCGATTCATTTCTCGCTTGGCGTCTTTTTCCTTGAGGGAATCCCTCTTGTCATGCGTTTTCTTACCCTTGGCTATCGCGATGTTGAGCTTGGCATATCCGTTGTCACTGATAAAGAGCTTGGTGGGAACTATAGTGTTTCCCTGCACCTTGAGCATCTTTTCAATTTTTTGAATTTCCCTTTTGTGAAGTAGAAGCTTGCGTTCCCGAATGGGGTCGTGGTTGTTGATGTTACCGTGATCGTATTCGGCAATGTGCATGTTTCTGATAAAAACCTCACCGTCTTGCATATAGGCATAAGCCTCTGCCAGACTGACTTTACTTTGGCGTATGGACTTGATTTCTGTCCCTACCAATTGAAGACCAGCGGTAAAGGTTTCTAGCCATTCGTAATCGAAGCTAGCACGCTTATTTTTGATTTCTACGGATTTCACTCGTTTAAAAATATGACATTGTGAGGTTCTGGCCGCCAAAGATAGAAAATGCCCTTTCTCTTTACCCATAGACCTCAAAAAACCGCTTAGGATTTTGTATTTTTGCCCGCAAATCTCCGCTCATGTACAAATCACTCATCAGACCTCTTCTCTTTCAGGTTGATCCCGAGAGCATTCACCACGCTACATTTTCTACACTTAAGAACGCCTGTAAAATTCCAGGAATGTCTGCAGTGTTAAAGTCTATGTACGATTTTCAGGATGCCAAATTGGAGAGAGAAGTCTTTGGGCTCAAGTTTAAAAACCCCATTGGCCTTGCCGCAGGTTTTGACAAGGATGCTCGTTTGTACAAGGAGCTTGGTTACTTGGGGTTTGGATTTATTGAAATCGGAACCCTTACTCCCAAAGGGCAGCCCGGAAACGAACGCCCAAGGCTCTTTAGACTGCCTGCAGATAGTGGATTGATCAACCGCATGGGATTTAACAACGAAGGCGTTGAAGGTGCTGTAAAGAGACTCAAGGGGCGCAATCCCGATTTGATCATTGGAGGAAATATTGGAAAGAACAAAGTAACTCCCAACGAGGAGGCCTTTGAAGATTATGCTATTGCCTTTGACGCTTTGTACGACCACGTAGATTATTTTGTAGTCAATGTGTCTTCTCCCAATACGCCCAACCTAAGAGCTTTGCAAGACAAAGAGCCCTTGACCAAACTCCTCAGCGGACTTCAAAAGAAGAATGCAGAAAGAGGAGGGAAGCCGCTTTTGTTGAAGATTGCTCCCGACTTGACGCAAAGTCAACTTGACGATATACTACAGATTGCATCAGACACCAACCTTTCGGGTTTGATTGCAACGAATACAACGATTTCAAGAGAGGGCTTGGCCACTCCACAATCGAGAATTGAGTCTATTGGAATGGGAGGACTCAGCGGACGTCCCGTAGAAAATCGATCCACAGAGGTCATTGAATACTTGGTTAAAGAAAGCAATGATCAACTACCCATTATTGGAGTAGGAGGTATCTTTACTGCAGACGATGCCAAGAGAAAACTTGATGCCGGAGCCAAATTGGTTCAGGTTTATACAGGCTTTGTATACGAAGGGCCTGGAATGATCAAGAGAATCAACAAGCAATTGGTCAAGTCATGGTAGCCAGAGATCTCAAGATAGTAGAATGTCCCAGAGATGCCATGCAAGGCATTCATTCCTTCATTCCTACGGAGCAGAAAATTGCCTTTATCAATTCATTGCTCAAGGTGGGTTTTGATACCATAGACGTAGGGTCTTTCGTTTCTCCCAAGGTCATTCCTCAATTGAGAGATACTGCAGAATACCTAGATAAAATCGATTTATCCCAAACCGATACCAAGCTGCTCACCATTGTAGCCAACACTCGAGGAGCTTTGCAAGCAGAGACCTTTGAGCAAGTGGATTACATGGGCTTTCCCTTTTCTATTTCCCCGACTTTCCAGTTGAGAAACACCAACAAGACTATGGAGGAGAGCTATGACGAGGTCAAGAGAATGAATGACATCTGTCTGCGAAGCAACAAGGAATTGGTGGTATACCTCTCTATGGGATTTGGAAATCCTTATGGAGAAGAGTGGAACACAGAGATTGTAGCCCATTGGGTAGAACAGATGGATAAAATAGGCATCAAAATTTTATCCCTTTCAGACACCATTGGAACGTCTACTCCAGAGACCATTACAGAGTTGTTTTCTCATTTAATTCCCGCCTATCCTCATATAGAAATGGGAGCGCATTTGCACACTCATCCTCACAATTGGAAGGAGAAGATAGATGCCGCGTGGAAAAACGGTTGTAGACGTATAGACACAGCCGTAAAAGGATTTGGCGGCTGTCCTATGGCGGAAGATGTACTGGTAGGAAACATGCCTACGGAAAACCTATTAACCTACTGCGCTGAGCACAAAATTGAATCGGGTCTCAACACCTTGGCCTTTGAATCAGCCTACAACGAAGCGCTGAAAACCTTTCCGCTGTAAAGGAAGTAATAAGCAAGAGGTTAAGGGAGATACCTTTTTTACCCAACCCTTTTGGAGAAGCTCTCCATTCTAAAGACTATACTTTCTCTATGGCTGAGGCGTTTTTAATTTATTAGATATTCAGTAGAATTCAATTTTTTATAGTGAAACCACTCTTTAACATTCGTCCTGAAGAAGGCAATTGGGCCAAGGAAGTGGACTATGCCTTGTTCTCTCGGGGCAAGTCGCACGGACAATGGGGAGTGGTAAGAGATATCGCAATTCAGCTATGCTCTTCTCAAAACACGAGACATCCTAAGTTACATCGTCCACACACTTTGGTTTTTACAGGTGATCACGGTTTTTTAGATACCTATCAAACAGAAGATCAAGGATACACTACGCAACAACGCGTACTCGATTTTTTAAATTTTAGAGACCCCTTTTCAGATGTGTTTCGAGATTTCCCCGGTTCTATACAATGGGTAGATACTGGAATTGAAGCCGATTTGCACCAGCAAGTAGACTTCTGGATTCATCAAGAAAGAAGGGTGCTAGACCGCTCGGTACACCGCAAGACCAAAAATTTCTTTTTTGAACCAAGTTTAACGGCCCAGGATTTCTTAACGGGATTGGATTATGGAAGCGATGTAATTTCTACGCTGCAGTCCAAAAAGAGTTCTGTTGTTTTCTTGTCGGCTATGGGGATGGGGTCAGATTGGTCCTCAGAAGTTCTGTACGCTGCGTTAACGGGAGAGAAGCACAGTGTTGGAGAATCCTTGAAAAAACTCAACAGAGCGTTGCGCAAACACCCTAAAACCAATGATGCTTTTACGCTTATCAATTACTACGCGGGTTTTGAATTGGTGGGATTGATGGGAGCCCTCTTGCAAGCTGCCGATTTTGGAATGTATGCTGTGGTGGAGGGGAGAGTAGGACATTTGGCGTATTTCCTGGCGAGAAATTGGTATCCTCAGATTCACCGTTTTGTGGGTTTGGTTACTGACCACAAAGACCCCATTCAAACCTCCATTTTGGAAAAGACACAAACACCTTCTATTGCGCAAAGTTTGGTCCCCGGTTTTCCAGGACTGACGGCACCTTCGGTGTGGTCTCAACTACTTTCTGTGCTTAGATTGCTCAACACCAAGTAGTCAGAAGATAATTAGTAAGCAGAAAATGCTAAACAGGGAATAGGGGCAAAAGAAAACTAAAGTTTCCCTCAGCGTATATTAAAACTGGGAAGACATTGTAATTGAGTTCAGACGAATCTCCGAAGAATTTCCTGAAAGACGACTATGCCCTCTGCTCTTTGAGTAGGCTTACAGAAAGAACTCCAGCCATAATAGAACCGTAGAACAAGTTCCCAGCAATCTGAGCTCCTAAGAAGGGAAGACCCATTGCGTAGCTAGTCATCAATCCAGAAAAGTCCTTAGTATACATTGGGTCAGTAATCCATGTTCCCAAGTTGGTGATCAAGAAGAAAACGATTGCGGCAGAAACTCCTGTAAAGGCCATGGATTTCCAAGACTTGAGCTTCATCATGTAACGCCCCATAAGTGCGTTGACAACAAAGGCACCGTATACCCACAAAAATCCAGTGTACATAAAAGAGAATCCTTCAGTATACGAAGCGTAAAGGGTGTTCATTAAAATCAAATCAGAAACCCAAAGGGCTGCCAATGGTACCAATACGGCCAACCACTTGTCTTTAAGTGTAGCTCCTCCCAAAACGGCTACTGCACCAATGGCAGTAAAGTTAGGGTAGTGAGGAATCAAACGAGTTAATGCAGCGAGTAAAATAACTCCTGATATGATGGCAAGTGACTTCTTGTTTTGGTCCATAGTTGAGATTTTGTACAAAAATACTTTTAAAATCCTTTGTGCGCAATACAATGCGACGATTAGAGCTTATACCACTTATGGGCTTGACGCTCAATCTCTTCACGGTGATCGGGATGCGCAATGTCTATCATCGCTCGAATTCTTTCTACTACGGATTTGCCGTATAAATCAGCAACTCCATATTCTGTAGCTACATAGTGAACGTGAGCTCTTGTGGTTACTACGCCAGCCCCGGGCTTTAATACAGGCACAATCTTAGTCTCCCCTCTGCGAGTGGAAGAAGGTAGTGCAATAATGGGTTTTCCTCCTTCAGAAAGAGAGGCTCCACGAATAAAGTCCATTTGACCTCCTACGCCAGAGTAGAACTTAGTTCCTATAGAATCCGCACATACTTGACCTGTAATATCTACCTCAATGGCAGAGTTGATACTGACCATATTGGGATTCTTTTTGATGACGGAAACATCGTTTACGTAGGCAATATCAAGCATTGCCACTGCTGGATTGTCATGGATAAAGTCGTATAGTTTTTTGGTTCCAAAGGCGAAGCCAGAAACTACTTTTCCGTGATGGCGCTTTTTAAGGCTGTTATTGATAACCCCAGATTCTACAAGAGGAACGACGCCATCGGAGAACATCTCTGTGTGAACTCCTAGGTTCTTGTGATTGGTGAGTTTTGCGAGTACAGCGTTAGGAATCGTTCCAATTCCCATTTGCAAACAGGAACCGTCGTCAATCATTTCTGCAATGTACCCACCGATCTTGTCTTCGATGGGTGTGGGATCGGGCAAGGGATGTTCGTAAATGGGATCGTTGCTTTCTACTATAGCGTCAAATTCAGAAATGTGAATCAAACCATCACCATGACTGCGGGGCATATTTGGGTTGACCTGAGCAATTACATATTGAGCACTTTCTTGGGCGGCCAAGGTGGCGTCTACGCTAATACCCAAGGAACAAAATCCGTGCTGGTCTGGAGGGCTCACTTGAATCAACGCAACGTCTAAGGCGATGCGACGGCTTCTAAAGAGTCCTGGGATTTCTGATAAGAAAACGGGAATAAAGTGAGCACGACCTTCCTGAGTGGCCTTCCTTACGTTTCCACCAATAAAGAGAGAGTAGATTTCAAAAATCCCCTTGTATTGAGGCTCTGCGTATTCCGCCTTGTTCTCTGTGTGAAGTTGAAAGATTTTTACTCCAGTAAGCTCGTCGGAACGCCTTACCATGGCTTCGATCAATTTTCCAGGTGCGGCAGCGGCAGTGTGAATAAAAACACTGTGATGGCTTTTAATGATTTTAACTGCCTCATCAGCAGATAGGGGAGAATAGTTAGCGCTCTTCATTTCTCTATTGTTTATTCAAGTGGTCTGGTTGAATTTTTCAAGGGACAATAAAGATAGCCTATAATTTTAGTCTGTTTTGAATTCTGTCTAACTAAAGGGGCAAACTCTACAGTATCCTTTTGAAAATAAAAATTAAGAAGAAGAGCATGATAAATACAAGGACAAAAGTCAGGCTTCCCTTGTAATGTATCTTGTGAATGGCCAAATCTTTGCGGTAAGACCAAACCAAAAAACCCAAAAAGACCACAGCAAAAATTCCTGCGAAAATCCAATGGCCCGTGGTGATGTTTTCCATTATATTCGTGTTTGACTTCAAAAGTACAACACATTCTCTGGGCCTAAAAGTTCAAGGCCAAGTAAAATTAATACTCGGAAAGTAAATACATCAAACAATCTTCTATTATGAAAAAGCAAATGGACCACGTCGCTACGTTTCACGATACCTTCAACATTGGAAATGCAGAAAAAGTGGAAGCTCAACTCTCTCACGAAGACTACATGCTCAGATATAAACTGATGCGCGAAGAAAACGAAGAGTACCTAGAAGCCGCTGAAAACGGTGATTTGGTGGAGATTGCAGACGCATTGGGAGACATGATGTACATTTTGTCCGGAACCATTCTAAAGCATGGTTTGCAGGATGTAATAGAAGAAATCTTTGAAGAAATTCAACGATCCAATATGTCCAAATTGGGTGCTGATGGAAAACCCATTTATCGAGAAGACGGAAAGGTTTTAAAAGGGCCCAATTACTTCAAGCCCAACATTGCGGGCATCCTTAAAAAGCACGGACATTTGGAATAGAGTTGTGTAGTGTCGCTAGTTGTTGGTGCCAAAGAGCGCACCCATGAGTTGGTCTACTTGTCGTTTCTCGTTCTCTGTAGAGGCGTATTGATAGGCCTTTTGTGCGCTCACGGAGGCAGAGGTGTAATCCCCTTCATTTATTTCTAAGTACGCCTGACGAATGTATAGCGAAGTGGCTTTTTCGGCTCGCAGGCCGATTCGTAACCATTCGTAACAAGCTTCCTTAAACACTGTGTAGTTGAGAGACAAAGCCTTGTCAACTTCTCTGGCTACGGTTTCCTCGGATGGATATTGTTCGATGTATCGTGAAGTTACTCTGCGGTAGGTCTTCCAGCGCTTTTTAGAAATCAACATCTCCTGCCACAGAGAAAGTTCCATGC
>CBFHSF010000004.1:58973-129618 GCA_965658445.1 uncultured Schleiferiaceae bacterium
ACCCATTGATTCTGATGAATCAGATACCAGAGGGTAAATGATTTCTTCGGACAACCACTTGACCGTTGTAGAATCCATCGTGACTCTACGCGTCATGATATTAAAGTTTAGAGCACGCTCTGCGAAGTCCAGCCTGGGAAAGGTATCCGTGGGATTTTCCATTAATTCCTCATGATCTCTAATGGTCAAAAAGAGAGCGGATTGCATGTCCAACCCAAAATCCAAAAAATAAGGCCAGTATTTAGGGGCCTTTAGATCCTCGTCTTTTATCTGCAGTTGCATTTGAGGCAAAAGCCTTCTAAGCGCACTGTAGTTTTGATTGTAGTACTCCAAATAAACCAATTGCATCAAGTGGTCAGTAGGAATGCTGTCCTTAGAAAATTCACTTTGCCAAACGGGGTATTTGGTGTAATTATACTGAGCTTTTTTGTAGTCTTCCACAAAAGTGTGTTGAGGAATGCCTTCTATTTTGTGATAAACTCTACCGCCGCGATAAAAGAGAATAACGGGTGCATCCGATATACCAAAGTGTTGGCTCCACGTCGCAATGGACTTCTGTTCCAAATCTGCGAGTAGGGGAAGGCCCCTTTGATCAAATACCTTTTCAAAATCATCAAAATAGGTGCTGTTGTTTAACTCAATGGATTCGGGGTGAGAATCGTCGTGAAACCAAATGAGAATCCAAGAATCGTGCGTGGTAGCAATTTTTGCAAAAGCAGGCCACTGCAAGGAATCCGAATAGGAAATAAAGTAGGATTGGCTTTGCGCCGAAAGGGCAAGAACCAAAAACAGGACTCCAAAAATGAACTTCTTTCGCATTTGCTTATTGATTCATGAATAGACGAACAACCAACCACTTATCCAACTTGTCAACCGACGTCCAATGCAAATTGTTTGTTAAACACACCCGATTTGGCTGAGGGTCTTTGGGTCGAATTAATTTTCCAGCATGCCTTCTCGAGAGGTTGGCCTCTCATCAAAGCGCGGGTTAAAGCCCTTCAACCTCTTTTCTCCTTCGGGAATTTTCCCCAGGGGATAGAGAATGGTATTGGGTTTAACCATAAAATTAATGGTGTGAACTCTTCTCTCGCGAAGTTGAATGACCATGTTGGAACAATCCGCTCTGTAGACACCAATATACGAATCCGCATTGGCATCGTATACGTAGTAAACCGTTTGTCCATTGCCGGACACGTAAAGTGTCCTCAACTCATTTTCTGCAAAGGTTCCGTACATATTCTTGCCCTTAACTTGATCAAAATGCACGGTATCAACCTCATTCATCATAAAGGCATTGCCAATCATGTGTAATGAGTCAAGTGCTTGATTTTTAGTAGTTATGAACATCTCATCGGAAGTCAATTGCGTCTTATTATTCCACAGTACAGGATCCCTGTAAAAGGTAAAACTAGAGTCCACATCTGAGTAGTACAGAGAATCACATTTTCCCTGGAAATCTGACTTAAACATGCGGACGTGATGGGAGACTTTTAACTGACGACCCTCTTCAATCTCATCGATTACAATGGTATCTCCGTAAATGTGAAGCGTATCTAATTTCAAGACTTGAGAGTAAATGGGATCACCGGTAATAAAAGCGTATTCCGGTTTCTGAGTGTAGATTCCCAATTGTCCTGTAATAAAGAACTTTTGAACCGTGTCTTCAATAAATACATTGCCAAAGAGTTCACCCAAACTGGTTTCCTTTTCGTAGTAAATGCTGTCCCCACGCAAAAAGCTTCTGCCATCACGGATGTAGGCGTTTTGGGTAAAGTCAGCAATATTGGTGGTCAAGTTGAACTTTCCGTGTTCACAGTAGATAAAACTAGAATCGCCTAAAAGGGTAGTGGGGCCTCTAAAATAGGCCGTTTTGGAAGCGGATCCATAAAGAAGTGTGTCCGCTTCAATTTGGTATTCGGGATGGTTAATTCTAACGCTATCCTTGAAGAGAAAGAGCTTTTGTTGTGTGAGATACGTTCCTCTTTTAGAAACCAAAGTGGTTTGGTCAGAAGTAAGCGTTCCCTTGGTTGGGAAGAAGATATTGTTGTTGGCTCTATCAAAAATCAACTCTCGAGTTACCAAGGTCATTTTGCCATCGGTAAAGGAAACTTCTCCGGTAATATCAATGGTTTTGGCATTGCCGTCGTAGTACAACTTGTCTCCGTACAAAAACAGGGAATCCCCTTGATTTACGCGAACGTTCTCGTAGGCGATATAGGAGTTGTTGTCTGGGTAGTAATGTGCGCTATCACTGGTTAATACAGCACCTTTTTGGGTCAGCTTAACGTTGCGGAACATGCGGTAATACCCCTTGTCCTTATTGAATTTGGTAGACTCCGCAGAGAAATTGACCAGTTGATCGTCCTCCTCAGTGGGTTGTCCTGTGGCCACGGTGCCCATGAGCACAAAAAAAAGGCCCAGGAGTACGTGAATACTCCTGCGCCTTAAAAGATGTATATGAGGTCTTTTTATCAACGTAAAATGGTTTGCCTGCGGTCGGGTCCAATAGAAACCAACTTGATAGGCACTTCCAATTTTTGTTCCAAATATTGGATGTATTGGGCAAAAGCTTCTGGGAATTGGTCTTCAGAAGTCATTTCTGTCAAGTCCTCTGTCCAACCCGGAAGGCTTTCGTAAATGGGCTCGATGTTTTCTTCCTTGATGTCGTAAGGCAAGTGCTCAATGCGTTCGCCTTTGTAATTGTAGGCAACACAGGCCTTGATTTCTTCCAAACCTGAAAGAACATCAGCCTTCATCATCATCAATTGAGTTACACCGTTTACCTGAATGGCGTATTTAAGCGCGGGAATGTCAATCCAACCACATCTTCTGGGACGTCCCGTAGTGGCTCCAAACTCGTTTCCTTGCTTTTGAAGCGTTTCACCCACGGTGTCAAACAACTCGGTAGGGAAGGGGCCTGATCCTACACGAGTAGTATAGGCCTTAAAGATTCCAAATACGTCTTTGATGCGGTTGGGAGCTACACCCAATCCCGTACATGCACCTGCACACGTTGTGTTGGAGCTGGTTACAAAGGGGTAGGTTCCAAAGTCTATGTCCAAAAGGGTTCCCTGAGCACCTTCCGCCAAGATGGTCTTGCCAGCTTTTAGGTTCTGAGCAATGTATTCTTCAGAATCAATAAAGGGAAGGGTCTTTAGGAAGTCAATGGCAGCAAACCATTCTCCTTCCATTTCTGACAAGTCAAACTCGTAGTTGTGGAGATTGATTAGGTCTGTATGCTTTTGGACCAAGTTGTCGTATTTAGCTTTAAAGTCGCTCATTTCCGTGTCTCCAACTCTCAAACCGTTTCTGCCGGTTTTGTCCATGTACGTGGGACCAATTCCCTTAAGTGTCGATCCAATTTTCTTCTTACCCTTTGAGTTTTCAGACGCTGCGTCTAGAATCCTGTGTGAGGGAAGAATCAAATGCGCCTTTCTTGAAATCATCAAGCGCTCTACAATGGTAGGATCAATTTCTACCAAAGAATCGATCTCTTTTTTAAAGATAATGGGGTCAATTACTACACCGTTTCCAACGATGTTCATTACCCCCTTGTGGAATATTCCAGAAGGAATGGTGTGTAATACGTGTTTGAGTCCGTCAAACTCAAGAGTGTGCCCTGCGTTAGGACCTCCCTGGAATCTTGCAATAATGTCGTATTGCTTTGTAAATACATCAACGATTTTTCCCTTTCCTTCGTCTCCCCATTGGAGACCTAGTAGCACATCTACAGCCATAAATGACAGTGGTAAGTATGATTAATTTTTTTCTTCTTGGCTATCTGTTGTTTTCTCTTCTGAGCCCTCCGCATCCGTTTTTTCTTCGGATTCGTTTCGATTGGCATAGAAATAGAGAGAATGTCCGGTAACTGAAACCCCAAACACCTCTTCAATGGTGTTTTTAATGGTTTGAATGCGCGGATCACAAAACTCAATCACTTCGTCCGTATCGGTCAAAATGATGTGGTCGTGTTGTTTATTGAAATATGATTTTTCGTAGTGAGATTGATTTTGTCCAAACTGGTGTTTTCTAACCAGCTTACACTGTAGAAGAAGGTCTATCGTATTGTAGAGAGTCGCTCTGGAAACTCGATATTTCTTGTTCTTCATGGAGATGTAAAGGGACTCGATGTCAAAGTGATCTTGAACTTGGTAAATTTCTTTGAGTATAGCGTAGCGCTCGGGCGTTTTTCTCTGCCCATTTTTCTCTAAGAACTCCGTAAATACTTCTTTGACCTGCTCGTAAGCGTCTTGTACTTTCATTGTGATTTACACCAAAGGGTCAAAATTAATAAATTCAATGATTATATTGACCGCATTTAAAAGGTTTTACGTTATTTAGTCAACAGATATTTCAACAAATCAATTAACACTCCTCCTCAATGATACTCAAACCCTCCAGATCCACTTTTTTTCTCATTGGATTCCTACTCCTTTCTACAATGGGGTGGAGCCAGTCTAACAAAGCCAGACGCTTGTACAGAGATGCGCAGGAGTTGTCCAGACAGAGAAATTTTCCGGAGGTAATTGTCAAGCTCAAAAAGGCCATTAAAGATTCCCCAGAATACGTAGATGCCTACATCTTTCTCGGGGATGTTTTTCATGCACAAGAGGAATATGCAAAAGCCAGCGCCAACTATCAGTTGGCTTTAGACAACAAGGGGAGTGATTACATCTATTTTAAGCTTGCTCTTTCTAAATTTAATTCGGGCAAGTATCAGGCGGCCGCTGTTGCGGGAAATAAATACTTGGCTTACCCGAGAGCACGGGATGCCAACAAGGCGGAAATCAATAGACTGTTGACCAACTGCGAATTTGCTCAAAACGCCATCGCCAACCCCGTTCCCTTTTCACCAGAACCCTTGCCGTTTAACACAGATGCCATGGAGTACTTTCCCAGCATTAGTGGCGATGGAAGTAAAATGGTGTATACGCGAAGAGATCCGGATGGCAGAAAGAGAGATGAGGACTTTTTCTCTGCAGAGCTTACCGATACCGGGTGGACAGAGGGAGCCCGATTGATTGGACAATTGAACAGCCCCGCCAATGAAGGAGCCCAAAGCCTTTCTGCGGACGGTCGGTTTTTGTTTTTCGCCGGTTGCGAACGTTACGACGGCAAAGGATCCTGTGACATCTATATGAGTTACCGAAAAAGAGACGGAAGCTGGTCTGCCCCCAAAAACCTTGGGGACAGCATCAATTCTCGAGCTTGGGAATCTCAGCCCTCCATTTCTGCGGATGGGAAGACCCTTTACTTTGCCAGAGGTCAGAGTGGTCGTTCGCAGAATGTAAACATTATGATTTCCCATTTAAAACAAAACGGCACATGGACGAAGGCCAAATTGTTGGATGGCCCCATTAACAACAAGTACAAACAGGAGTCTCCATTCATTCACTTTGACAATCAGACCCTATATTTTATCTCTGATGGTCACCCAGGAATGGGTGGAAAGGACATTTATTTGTCTAGAAAGCAAGAAGACGGCACTTGGGGCGAACCAGTGAATTTGGGTTATCCCATCAATACCTATAGAGATGAGTTTTCTCTAATCGTGGGTCCCAATGGCTATCAAGCATACTTTGCGTCCGACCGATTGGCTGCAGAAGGAGGAAACAATAATTATTACGACCTCTTTAGTTTTGAATTGCCCATTGCGGTAAGAGCCACGCCTATTGCTTGGATTGAAGGGTATGTTTACGATATCGAAACAGAAAAACCGCTTTCTGCCGGCATAGAGATATTTAATTTGAGTACTGGACAGGTCACGGTTCAAATTCAATCGTTTAAAAACGGAACCTTTAGTGCGGCGCTTCCTGCCGGAAGTGATTACAGTATGGAGGTTAAGAAAGCCGGCTATACCTTGTACAGTCAGAATTTTTCCTTGGCAAAATCGGACGAAATAGTCCCTCAGAAGATAGAATCCCCACTGTCTCCATTAAAAATTGATGCAGAATTTGCATTGAATAATATACTTTTTGAAAGTAACTCTTATAATTTGCTAGAAATTTCTCAACACGAACTCGGTACTTTGATTGAGTTTTTAGAGCTAAACCCAACCGTAGAAATTGAAATCCAAGGACATACCGACAATGTAGGTACGCCTGAATCCAACCTTATTTTGAGCAGCCAAAGGGCGACCAGTGTTGCAGAATTTTTGATAAAAAAAGGTATAGAGGAGAACAGGATCAAAACCATTGGATTGGGTGAAGAACAACCTGTTGCATCTAATGAAACCAACGCAGGTCGTCGTTTAAACAGGCGTACTCAGATTAGGATAACTAATCTATAAATCCCAAGAATCTTGTATCGGTTTGCTATAGGACTTTTCTTACTTTTGACCCCGAACGCAAAGTTTAAAAAAATAGTCTTATGACAAAACGAATACTTTCGTTGCTTGCTACCAGTGCTATTGTGGTCTCGTGTCTTCCTGACATTGACCTCGATAACCTGAATCTCAACTTAAAGTCTGAGTGGGTAGTACCCTTAGCAAAAACAAAATTAAGTCTTGCGGACATCGTCCAAGAAGACAGTGTGGTAACCGTAGATCCCGACAACTTGGTGAGAATCATCTATCATCAAGATTCCATTTTCGGTTACGGTGTGCGCGATTTTGCGCAGATTCCCAATCAAGATCCTTTTACACAAACCGTGAAGGTGGGAGACCCTGGTATTTCATTTACCACCTCCTTGGCAACCATTGCTGGAGCGGAGCTCAAAGAGGCTTCCTTCCTTACGGGAAAATTGATCTGGACCATTTACAATCCGGATTCAGTTAGTAATGTGGATGTAGAAATCGATTTGGGCAATGGTTCTCTAGGGAATGGGAATCCCTTGGTATTCACGTTAAATGGTGTAGGTGCTGAGTCTTCTGGAGAAATTGATTTGGCAGGCTCCAACTTCGATTTTTCGGTAGGTGCCAATCCTTACAACAATCTCGATTTTAATTTTGAAGTATTGAATTCTACAACAGCTCCTGCTGGAACGGACGTAGATATTTCTATTCAGTATGTAGATCTCGTTCCCGATGGATTGAGAGGATACTTTGGAGAAAGGGAGCAGGCCATTCCATCAAACAGTTTTCAGCTTGACCTTGGTGGAGTTGAAGATTTTGTTTCGGGCCTTTATCTGGAAAACCCCATTCTCAAACTCAAAGTCGCTTCCAACATAGGACTTCCCTTGGAGTTGGAAGTAGATGTTGACGGTGTGAGTAAAGACGGAAACGTCGTGCCTCTAAGCCTTCAAAACCAATTGGTTCAGGGACCGACAGTTATCGGAGATTGGGACACGACCACCATTTTGATTGACAAAACCACTAGTAACATCGTTGACTTTATTTCCAACCTTCCGAACGATTTAGTATTTGGTGGAAACATTGCTACCAATCCTGCTGGAAACACAGGGGTAGACAATTTTGTGGGAAGCAACGGAGAGGTTAGAGTTGATTTGGAAGTAGAGCTTCCCCTTGAAATCAGAGCTCAAGACATGGTCATTGAACAAGAAATTCCCGACATCGATTGGGGAGGTCTTCAAGATCAAGACAATCCCTTGGAAAAATTGGAATTGTTCTTCAGTGTGAAAAATGGTTTCCCATTGGAAACGGATTTGGAAATGATTTTGATCAATGCCTCAGGAAATGTAATCGATACGTTGACTCTTGCCAATCTTATGCAAGCCGCACCGGTTGATGGAAATGGAAGAGCCATTGGGACTATGGATACCAGAGCTTCTCTATTGTTAATTGAAGACGATTTGGAAAAACTACTTTCCACCACTTCAATTACTCTGAGATCGACTTTTAACACGACCAACGCAGGCCAAACCGTAGTAAAAATTTACAACGATTACAGCATTGAAGTGGCGCTTGCCGTTAGAACCAAACTTAACCTCGACGTAACGCCATGACAAAACTCAAACTAACCGCCATCATTCTCCTGTTTTTGGGTTGGGTTGCTCCTGAAGCTACGGCTCAGAGGTCATTAGGTGTATATACCTTTGACCACCTTCCACAATCTCAAATCCTCAATCCAGGAAAACCTACACCATACCGCTGGTACCTTGGATTACCAGGGCTTTCATCTATTGATGTTACGGCTCAATCCACTGCCTTTTCTCTCTATGATATATTCGGAACCGATGTAAACTTGGATGAGGAATTGCCCAAGATCATCAACAATCTGGACCAAAACGATAGAGTGTATGTAGCTCAAACCGTTGAAATCCTAAACCTAGGATTTAAAACGGGATCCTTCTACTGGTCAATGGGAGCTTACCAGTCTTCCATGAACAACTATCAAATCCCTTCTACTTTGTTCCGATTGGCGTATTACGGCAACGGTTCTGATGAGTTTTTTGAAAAAGAAGTTCAGGTAGAAGACATGAATCAGTTTATGCTGGGATACAACACCTACCACCTAGGAGTTCAGAAGAACTTCTTGGACGACCGATTGACTGTGGGAATTAGAGGAAAGTACTACGTTGGTATTTACAATCTACAAACCACTCGTTTTGATATGTCTATCTACAGCGGTATTGACGAAATCCGTTTTACCAACGACATACTTATACAAACCGCAGGTGCAACGGATTTTATCCAAGGAAACACCATCAATACAGAAGAACTCCTATTGGATTATGCCTTTGGACCTAACAATGGAATTGGCTTTGACATTGGAGCGAACTACATGATTCAAGACAACTGGAGTGTATCGGCTTCGGTTACGGATATAGGTTCTATTTCTTGGAACGAAAATCTTCTCAATTACACCTCTAAAGGTGAGTTTACGTGGGATGGTTTTGAGTTTGACGCCACCGATGGCTCTTCAAGCGGTTTTGACTACGTAGGAGACTCGTTGGCTGAGGCCTTCAATTTTGAAGAATCAGAAGGAACTCCCTATAAGACAACAATGCCCATGACCTTTGCGGCCTCTACGGAATATATGCTTCACCCAAAACACGGATTTGGGTTGGTATACCGCGGAACGGCCATTCCCAACGGAGAAATGTACAATGACTACAGTATTGTTTACATGGGTAAGTGGGCGCGTTGGATCAACTTCAACGTTTCTTACAATATGTTGAATGATACGCAAGGAAATCTTGGAGCCGGTGTATCTTTGCGTGCTGGAGCGGTTCAGTTCACGGTTATGACAGATAATGTCTTTGGATTGACCAATCCTTACGAGGCTCGTTCATCTAGTATTCTATTTGGATTGAACCTCAGTTTCTGGGATTTCTCAAAAGGACATTACGCCAGAGGAGAAGAGACGCCAAATACGACCATACCTCAAGCCATTCCTGAGGCTGCTCCTGCAGAGGAAAATCCTGAAGGAGGCTTGAACGAAGAAGTAGAAGGAACAGAGACAGAAACAGAAAACACGGAATCTCCTGAAACCGAAAAAGAAGAAGGAGAAAAAGAGGGGGTAGAAACTGAAGAAACTCCCGAAACTGAAAACGGAATCAAAAATCCCAAATAGCCCTTTCCTATTAACGCAAAATAAATCAAAATGAAAACAACAAGAAAAATTTGGATGCCACTAGCTGCTGCCGCTCTCGTGTTTACCTCTTGTGAAGAGTTGGAAAACGTATGTGGTATTGATGATGATGACTTTGCTATCGGTGAAAGTTACGTAGAAGCTACCGGCGGTTTTATTGACATTGTAAACCGAGTAGACGTTGCTTTGAGAGACTCCACCCTCCAAACAACAGGAATGAACAATATCGATGGAGCGAACTGTACTTTGACTTCAGATTCGTTGTTTATTGACTTTGGTTCAACCAACGTAAATACTTCAAACGGAAATCGCAGAGGAAGAATTAAAGCAGGAATTTCTGGAGATTACTTTACAGCGGGATCGTCTGTTGGAATTATGACAGAAGATTTCTACTACAACGACGTTCAATTGGCCGGAGATGTTAGTATCACCAATACAACAGGTAGCGCTTACGAATTGGCTTGTATCAATATGGGAGTAGGTACTGAAATTGATTTCACTACCACTTTGACTTTGTCTTGGACTGCAGGTTTTGCCACTATGTATGACCTAGACGACGATAGCTACACGCTTTCTGGAATGTCTTCGGGTACTTCTACAATGAGCAACAATGCATTTAACGCGACTATTAATCCTGCCCTTTCTTATGACAGAACGTGTCAGTACGGGGTTACGGAAGGTGTTGCCGCTTTGACATTAACAGGAGATTCTATTTCTACAGCAAACCTAGGAGTAGACTTTTTGTCCAATGATGCATGTAACAACTTGTTTAAGATTACGGCGGACTGTGACGGGAACAATGTTTCGGTTACAAGGTCTTTTGATGGATTCTAAACCATTCAACATACCAAACCACTGATCTAATCAATCATCTAATTAGTGGAAAGCGGCTTTCATGAATAATGGGAGCCGTTTTTTTATTTCGAATGTTTCCTGAATCTACCAAGAGTATTTGTTCTTCCACCAATGAAGAAGTCTTGCTTTAAGTCCTTTTTCTCTGTCATTATCGCCCATTTGAATAAAGGATTTACCCTGTAATGCATCGGGCATAAACTCTTGATTCACAAAGTTTCCCGGATGATCGTGAGCGTATTTATAGCCTGAGCCATAATTTAAATCCTTCATGAGTTGTGTCGGGGCATTTCTCAAATGCATGGGAATGGGAAGGTCCCCTGAGCTTTTTACCTCGGCTAAAGCGGCATCAATAGCCGTGTAACTCGCGTTGCTCTTAGGAGAGCTGGCCAAGTAGATAGCACATTGAGACAAAATAATTCGGCTTTCTGGCATTCCTATTTTCTTGACGGCGTCAAAGGTGTTGTTGGCGAGAATTAAAGCGGTTGGATTTGCGTTGCCAATATCTTCTGAAGCCAAGATCAAAAGTCTTCTGGCAATAAAAGTGGGATCCTCTCCACCTTCTATCATTCGGGCCATGTAATACAGGGCTGCGTTGGGATCCGAACCCCTTATGGATTTGATAAAAGCAGAAATGATGTCGTAGTGCATTTCGCCGTCCTTGTCATATGTGATGGGGCGATTCTGAAGACTAGAGGTTACCATGTCGTTTTTCACCACAATAGGCCCGGAGGGGTCTTGACTGGAAATAACCATTTCCAAGACATTAAGAAGCTTTCTGGCATCTCCAGAAGAAAAAGCCAAAAGAGAGTCCCATTCTTCTATTGTAACCTCCAGTTTTTGAAGTTCCGTATCGTCTCTCAAGGCCTGATTTACAATTTCCTTGAGTTCATCTACAGAAAGGGGAGTAAGGGTGTAAACCTGTGCTCGGCTCAATAGAGCGGGTATCACTTCAAAACTTGGGTTTTCCGTGGTAGCACCAATCAAAGTAATGATTCCCTTTTCTACAGCGCCTAAGAGGCTGTCTTGTTGAGATTTACTGAATCTGTGGATTTCATCTATGAATAAAACCGGTTTTGCACCGGTAAATAGCGTTTTACTCTGTGCCTTCTCTAAAACCTCTCGGATATCCTTTACCCCAGAATTGATGGCGCTCAGCACAAAGACCTGTGCTTTTACAGAATTAGCAAGTATATGCGCCAAGGTCGTTTTTCCCACTCCGGGAGGTCCCCAAAGAATTAAACTAGGTAGCAACCCTCCTTGCATAATCTTTCGCAAATAGCCATCAGGACCTATTAATGTACTCTGACCCACATAGTTGTCTAATGTGGTGGGGCGCATTCTCTCGGCAAGAGGTGGGAGGGAACCCGTGGTCATGGCATTCATGGTCAAAACGTTTTCGGAAAATTAGCGTTACTTTGAAAAATATGTCTACTCCACTAGCAAATCTAACCCGATATTTTATATTTCCCTCAACAATTGTGGCCGGCTTGTTCTTGGCTTTTGTTCTGCAGGAACTCTTTTTTCCCGAGGCGTATCAATGGGGTCTTTTCCCTGGAAAATCAGAAGGACTGAAAGGAATATTATTTATGCCCGCCATTCACGGCAGTTGGGCGCATTTATTGGGAAACCTATCCTCATTGTTAGTCTTATTGGCCGCCGTCAGATACTTCTTTCCCAGAGTGTTTTTTACAGTAACCATAGTCTCTTGGATATTGCCCGGCGTTATCACATGGTTTATTGCCGAAGCGGGTTACCACATTGGAGCCTCTGGAATGGTGTATTCCCTGGCATTTTTTACGTTTTTCTCCGGAATCATACGGATCAATAAATACCTACTGAGTCTGAGTTTACTCATTGGTTTTCTCTACGGAGGGCTCTTCTGGGGCTTGTTCCCAATAGAAGAGGGCATCAGTTGGGAAGGCCACGTAGGCGGGGCGATTACGGGCTTCCTTTTGGCCTTGGTGTTTAGCAGAATCCCACTTCCCAATAGACTAGTAGAAGAAGATCCCTTTGAAGGAGAGGTCGATTCTGAAATTATTGGAGACGCATGGAAGTTAGACGAGAATGGAAACCCATTGCCCCCGAAACCAGTTGGAGACGCTTCCAGTGACGGTCTAAATCTAGCGACAAAGGGCCAGCCCAGGGTAGTTCAATATATCCTCCGACCGTCAACACCACCAAACCAAGATTCCAAACCCTCCGATAAAAAACATTAGAATGAAGAATTCCTTTCCCAAAAAAGTAGTCATTGTTGGCAGTACCGGTGCTGTAGGTAGTGAATTGCTCGAAAATATTCGCCAATACTGGCCAGACACTTCAATTTATACTCCCGTTCGTCAATCGGTGGATTCTTTTGCGAAAGAGGAAGGAGTGCATAGAGTTCAAGGAGATGTTTCTGATCCGGCTCTATTTGATTTTTCAGAAATTGATGCACTGTTTATGTGCGTGGGCTCCACTCAGAAAAAAACGCCCAACAAGGAGGTTTACAAAGCCATTGACTATGGCATACCCTTAGCATGGGCACAATGGGCAAAGGAAAAACAGGTGGGAGAAATGGTTGTAATATCTGCATTGGGGGCCAATCCCAAGTCATCTGTTTTCTACAACAAGCTCAAGGGAGAAATGGAACTCGCAGTAATCCAAAACGGACCTTCACAAACTTACATTGTAAGACCTTCTCTTTTGATGGGTGACCGAAAGGAAAAGCGCGTGGGAGAGGAGTTGGCCATTGCCTTTTACAAAAAACTTGGAATGCTTATTCCCAAAAAATACAAAGGAGTAACGTACGAAACCGTAGCCCTAGCCATGATGAGCCTTGCTCAGAGTGGAAATACTGAACAGACCATAGAATCCCAAGCTTTAGCCGCTTTGGCAGAAAAGGTTCGGAGGTAGTGTTACCCGAATAAAAGCTTAGAACTTTTCGAAAACGCCCAAACCAAAAAGGGCAAAATCAAATTTTACCGGGTCCTTAGGGTCGAGTTTTCTAAGTGAATTATCCAATTCCAAAACCGTTTTTACATCGTTTTGGGTTCGTTTCAATAAACCGAGCTTTCTCGCCACTCTTCCCGAGTGAACGTCTACAGGGCAGGAAAGTAGGGAAGGAGAAACTCCTTTCCAAAGTCCAAAATCAACAGGCCCCTTTCTCACCATCCAACGCAAATACATGTGAATACGCTTTGCAGTGGATCCATTGCTAGGACTGGCGATATGCTTAGTAGTTCTACCGCTGTACCCATTTAAAAAGTCCTTTCTAAAGACATCTATAGAGGAGTGGAGATTATCTTCTTTTATTTGGGAAAAATAGGCTTCCAGCGATTTATGAGAAGCATATATTCGGCGTAAAGCCAAAACAAAAAACTGAAAGTCCTCACCGTTAAACGTTCGGTGTACAAATGAGGAAAGGCTCTTTAAATCCTCAGGAGAAGCGTTTTGGATAAAATCGGCAGGGCTGTCATCCATTCGCTCCATCATTCCATTGGCATTGTTGATAATGGATTTGCGATTTCCCCAGGCAATAGTAGCCGTAAGAAACCCAGAGATTTCAATGTCCAATGGATCCGAAAATCGGGCGGGAATTTGAATGGGATCATCGTCAAAAAAGGCAGAATTCTCATATTGTTTGGCCTTTTCATTCAGAAAATTCAACAGCTCCTCGGAGGAAAGTTTTATTGAGCCCAAAACCTTTGTTTACAAAAAGTTACCATCCTTCATTTCTAGTTGAATATCGGCTAATTGTGTCAACTCTTGGTTGTGAGTTACCAACACAAAGGCTTGATTGTATTCAGACTTCATCTGGGTAAAGAGTTCGTGTATGATTTGAGCATTGGAGGAATCCAAATTTCCTGTGGGTTCATCGGCCAAAACAACCGCGGGCTCATTGATCATGGCACGGGCTATGGCTACTCTTTGTTGCTCTCCACCGGAGAGCTCAGAAGGCTTGTTGTTTCTCCTTTCATAAACCCCCATAGATTGGAGTAGGGACTTGGCCTTTTCTTCCACTTCTGCGGGGTTGCGCTTGGCCAAATAGCCAGGAATGCAAATATTTTCTAGGGCATTGAACTCCGGCAATAAATGGTGAAATTGAAATACAAACCCAATTTTTTGATTTCTCAAGGCGGAGAGGTCCTGGTCAGAAAGGCCTGAAATGGACTGGCCGTCAATGGATAAATCTCCAGAATCTGGCTTTTCTAAGGTTCCCAATATTTGAAGAAGGGTCGTCTTTCCAGCACCGGAAGCTCCAACAATGGATACAATTTTATCTTGAGGCAACGAGAAGTCTACAGACTTTAAAACGTTTAAATCTCCATATGATTTAACGATACCTCGGGCTTCAATTACTTTTTTCGACTCCACTTAACTACGTCGTTATAATCCAAGAAGTAGGTCAATCTAAAGGATAGCTGATGCAAGAAGGGCAGGGCAGCAAGATCCTCAACGGACTCAAAATACGAGTCTTCTACATTTGGACTGGTGTTTAATAAACTGTTTCTGTACAAGACGGAAAGGGTAGAGCCAGGGACGAACCACCAATTCAGCTTGAGGTCTAAATTTACCGAATTAAAGGTCAAATCTCTCTGTAAATCCTTGTCAATTTCGGAAACCGTACCGTCCTGATTTAAGTTTTGGTAGCTGGTATAAGCAAGGGTGGTGTAGTAATGCCTGAAATCCAGGGTGATAGACAAATCGGGATTGATATTATAAGAGGTTGCCAAGCTATTGGTAACCGAGTGTATGTTTCGGAATCCCATGTAAACCGTATCTCCAATGGATCCTGCATATCCCAAGTTGTTGTATTCTCTTCCGGTATTGAATTCATATACCGCAAAGATTTGATCAGAAAAGCGGAAACGCGGGCTTACCTCTAAATTCCACCCATTGTAGGGACCACCTATCCAACTGAAGTGAAAAATCCTTACATCCAAGGCAAAGGGATGACGGTAATCTGTAGAAATCCAAAACTCCTGTCCGTAGTTGGATGGGTACTTCACGTACCTTCCTGGGGTTCTGGGTTCGAAATAATCGTATTCTTCAACGGGGCTGTAATTGGCATTCCAACCTCCCGCAAAGAAGTCAGTCGTCACAAAAAATGCACTGGGCTGAAGGGAGAAGGACTCAAACGCACCGGTAGAGTAGAGCATCTGATGCTCAGCTGTTAGGTTGAGTCTATATCGGTTTAGCTCCCACCAAGGCTCAAAGATTTCGTACGAAATTTGTCCGTAGTGATAGATAAAGTTTCCCCTTCTCAAAAATCCCATATCGTTGGGATCGTAGGCTGTATCAATAATCTCTTGACCAAAGGAGTAGCGAAACTTTCCCCTTTGTTTTGCCAAGCTCCAGAGCGTGTTAAAACCCACTTCAGAAGAGCCATTTTCAGAAATCACAGAAGTATTAAAGTTTGCATTGGCTCTGTACGAGTTGTCGGCAAACATGATATCGGCGTAAGCGGAAGTCACATTGGCATCACGCGCTGTACCGTCTCTTAAAACGTTGGTATTCATAATACCTACAGACGAATTTTGATTGAATCGCTTGTCAACCACCAAGGCGTTGTAGTTGGTGAGAGGTTCTACCAATTTCTTTACCTCGTTGCCCAAGGTGTCTGTAGCCGTGTAGTAATTGTTATCTGTAATGGCATTTAAGAATCCCAGCCCCCAGCCCGTAGATCCTCTACCAGTAACTTTGGTGGCGTTGAGCAATTGGGTGTATTCTTGCGTTCCTCCTGTCAAATTAGAATCATTGAGATTTACCCCAGAAATGTTCTTGGGTGACCCTCCAATTCTTCTGGAATAGAAGAGGTTAGAGCGGTTGAATAGTTCTACCCCCTCAACAAAGAACTGTCGATTCTCGTCAAATTGATTCTCGAAAGGAGAGAGGTTTACAAATTGTCTGTCAAAGGGTACCTGACCAAAATCTGGAATAAGAGTAATATCTAAAGTGTAACTCTTGTTGATTCCATATTTGGCATCTGCTCCCAAGCTGTAGCCGAAGGAATTTTCTCCTTCATATACATCTAAACTCGTTTGAGCATAAGGCATAAAAGAGAGTCTCACGGGGCTTTTAACGTCCTTGATGCCAGACATTTTCCCGGTTTGTATTTCAAAATTATCCAATCGTCTGTCCAA
The DNA here is from genome assembly GCA_965658445.1 of uncultured Schleiferiaceae bacterium. Classification (GTDB taxonomy): domain Bacteria; phylum Bacteroidota; class Bacteroidia; order Flavobacteriales; family Schleiferiaceae; genus CBFHSF01. The sequence continues at coordinate 75,442 of CBFHSF010000004.1, forward strand.
GAAGCTCCAAGAGTAGTCTTGTCTATACCTTCTAATAGATCGTATCATATTCAATCCCCAATCACCGTCTTTTTCAGGGAGTCGAAGGCATCGGTAGGGGATTTCCAATTCAATTTTCCATCCCTCTTCGTCTATGACCACCTTGCTGTCCCAAACGGTATTCCAATCCATATCCTCACCATTTGCGGTGTTTTTAGAATCGGCTTGCACACCGGCGGAAGTAATGTAGAAGTTAAAGTCGTTTAGTCCGTCGTAAAAGGGATTGATAAAAATTCCAAACCAATCGTTGTTCTCCGAAAAGTTATCTCTTTGCGTAACCTGCTTAAGTATAGAATCGGGAGAAGGATCCTTAAGATTTACGGCCACGTAAATGGCATCGTCATCATAGGCGATTTTGACCTCAGTCTCATACCCTTCGGGAATGGGTTCCCCACTGCCGGGTTGAAACATGATAAACTGAGAGGCGATGTTTGCGTTTTGCCAAACTTCGTCATCAAACACGCCGTCGATAACGGGAGGAGTCGTGGTTTTGACGATTTGGTAACTCTTTTTGGCGAGGGGTCCAGATTCTGTGTTCTGGGCGAGGAGAGGACCGTAAAGAGCTGTAAACGAAACGAGTAATAGTGTCGTAAGTCGTTTTTTCATGGGGTTCAAATGTACGCGGATTTTGACCGAAAAAAAAGGTTTATTAAAAGCTTTAAGAATTAATTACTATTTATTTCCTCAATTGTTCTCAGGTTCCTATTTTTGTTGCTCAAAACACGACAACGATATGAATTTACACGAGTTCCAAGGAAAGGAAATACTAGCCGGATACGGCGTTCGCATACAGCGTGGTCTTGTAGCCACGACTCCTGAAGAAGCGGTTACTGCAGCTGAGAAATTGGCAGAAGAGACCGGTACCGGATGGTGGGTAGTTAAAGCTCAAGTTCACGCCGGTGGTCGTGGAAAGGGTGGTGGTGTTAAGCTTGCCAAGTCTCTTGACGAGGTTAAAAGCATTTCTGATGATATCATTGGAATGAACCTAGTAACTCCACAGACCTCTGCGGAAGGAAAAAAAGTTCACCAAGTATTGATTGCAGAGGACGTATACTACCCAGGAGAGTCAGAAACTTCTGAATTCTATATGTCTGTACTTCTAAACCGTACTACGGGAAGAAACATGATTATGTATTCTACAGAAGGTGGAATGGATATCGAAGAAGTAGCAGAAAAGACTCCACACCTTATTTTTACTGAAGAAATTGATCCAAAAGTTGGATTGATGCCATTCCAAGCTCGCAAAGTTGCCTTTAACCTAGGTCTTTCGGGAGCAGCGTTTAAAGACATGGTAAAATTTGTTACCTCTCTTTACACTGCATACGATGGTATTGATGCTTCTCTTTTTGAAATCAACCCTGTACTTAAAACTTCTGACGACAAGATCATGGCAGTAGATGCCAAAGTAGCTCTTGATGACAACGGTCTTTTCCGTCACGCAGACATCGCTGAGATGAGAGATACTCGCGAAGAAGATGCAACAGAAGTAGAAGCTGGCGAAGTAGGTCTAAACTTTGTGAAGTTAGACGGAAACGTTGGATGTATGGTAAACGGAGCCGGATTGGCAATGGCTACCATGGATATTATTAAAATGGCTGGTGGTAACCCCGCAAACTTCCTGGACGTAGGTGGTACAGCAGATGCTGCCCGTGTTGAGACGGCTTTCCGTATTATCCTAAGAGATAAGAATGTAAAAGCCATCTTAGTAAACATCTTTGGAGGAATCGTAAGATGTGATCGCGTTGCACAGGGTATTGTTGATGCGTACAACAACATCGGTGAGATTGACGTTCCCATCATCGTTCGTCTTCAAGGAACCAATGCAGAAGAAGCAAAGGTTATTATCGACGAGTCTGGTCTTAAAGTTTACAGCGCGATTCAATTGAAAGACGCTGCTGACCTAGTTCACGAGTTGGTATAATCAACGTGTGAAGCGGTTTTTCTAAACCCAGCCACGTATTTTAAACATAAATAAAGCCCCTGATTTGGATGGAATCCACATTCAGGGGCTTTTCTTGTAATAGGTGAGTGTATTCGTTGACATTCCCTAAAAACCTTTTAACGTTTTTTTAAGCTACTTTTTTGGATATGGACAAACCAATAGGGGGTTTGTGTCGTTATATATGTGAGCATCGCTTCTAGATGCTCTTGATTGGTTAGGTTAGTTTGGTTGGTAAGCCCCCGTTTTTCGGGGGCTTCTTTTTTACCCCTAACCACTATTTAGATTTCATTTTTTTGATTGAGCATCTAAAAGCAGAATTCAAAGCTGAGCACATTCTCAAAATGTATAGCTCGGGAAACCAAAAAAGGGGCAATTACTGAATGGGTGACAATTGTTTTCGACTAAAAACGCGTGTTGATTTTTCCTTTAAAGTCTGTGAAAGTCAGTCTACTTACGGAGTATTCTTACAGATGCCTTACTATGCATACATAAAAGTAAAATCATTGCAACACAAGTGAAAGTGGGGGAAGGGTTTTCGTCGCATCTTTGTACATGAAACTATGACCCACTCGGGTCGTTTTTTAATAGGTTAATTGGTTAGGTTAGTTTGGTTTACCCCCGGGAGAGGTCCTGGGGGTTTTTTTATGCCCAATTTTTACCCTGTAACCAAGTCATAAGATCCTTAAAGTTGTCTTGAGAAACCCCATGACCTTCGGGGTATTCATGGAAGGTGATGTCTACATTTTGTTGATCAATGGCAACGACCGAATCTTTCGCCCATTCAATGGGAATTACATTGTCAGCCAAGCCGTGAGACGCAAATATGGAAAAGGAAGTTGGCATAGCAATCGGATTCTGCCAACCCTCCATCAAATAACCGCTCATTGCTACAACCCCTTGGACTAAGTCGGGATTGCCAAAGGCGGTGGCGTAACTCATTATAGCTCCTTGACTAAAACCCATCAATAGAACTTTATCCGCACTGGTTGTTTCTTTCCAATGTGCAATGTTATCCAATAGCAGGACCGAATTTTTCTTGGCCTCTTCAACATCAGACCACTTTCCCCTCTCAGCATCAAAATTAATTGAGTACCAAGCGTTCCCGCCAAAGGGGAGTGCCATAGGTGCCTCTAAAGAAACCACATGGGATTTGTCGTGAATATAGGGTGAGAAAGAATACAAATCCTCTTTGTTACTTCCATAACCGTGAAGCAAAACAATGAGTTGCTTTGAATTTTCAGTTTTGGATGGCTGGTATAAATGATCTAGTAATTCCATTGGAGAGAAATATCTAGGTATTAATTGAATTGATATCTAACAGAAAGCGCTACAGATCCTCCAACGGATTGCCCGTTCCAACCATTTATAACGTAAATGGTGGGGCGATAATCTAAAGAAAGCTGAAGGGGAAACTCGAAGGCGTATTCTATTCCGATCTGTCCAGCGGCTCCCAAAAAGAAACCCGTTTCATGTAAAAACCCCAGATACTCTGGTTTGTAGGCCCAAGACCCTAAATCGGCACCTGCACCGGCATACCAATTGAATCTATCTTCAAGAACCCAAACCCATTGATAGGTCGCTGCCAAATTAAATCCGTTGTACCAATCGTCGTCATAGAACCCAGCATTGATCTCTAATCGATTGTTTGCGGACATGGCTCTTTGATAAGAAACCTCGGCACCGGTAGAAACGGTAGACCCACTACCAAATCGAATGCCTATGGCATTGGGAGCAATGTTTTGAGAATTGGCTAGAAATCCTGTAAATAGGAAAGCGAGGAGGATTGTGATTTTCTTCATTCTAACTTCAATTGAACCTTGGATTTTGTTCTAAGGTATCTATGATAACGTAAAATTTAGAATCAAAGATAAGTCCTCTAGACAGAAAAGCGCTCCTCAACAATCTTTTTCCTGAAGTCAAATATTTGCTTGAGTTGGTTTTTTACAAAGAGGCCGTGAGCAATCTTTCCCAAAAAGCCGAAAGGCAGGACATAAGATACTCTGTCGGTCATTTCCACCTCCCCGTTAGGTAGTGCCTTGAAGTGATGTTCGTGATGCCAAATTTTGTAAGGCCCAATTCTCTGTTCATCTACAAAGAATTTATGGTCATCTACATGGGTTATTTCAGTAACCCAATTCATCGGGATTCCCATTAGAGGGCTGACTTTGTAAGAAATCATTTGACCAGTAAACATCTTGTCCGGTAGATTGGACAGAATCTTAAAATTGAGATGAGGAGGGGTGATGACTGATAAATTTTTGGGAGACGAGAAAAAATCCCAGATCTCATCCATATCGCCTTTTATGTTTTGCTTTACCAGAAATTCGTACATCTTTGTTTTCTTTGAATAAGTAATTTTCAAGATAACCACCTAGAAACCGTAAAGTTTACGCGGATTGGTTGAAGATTTTACGATAGTCCCTTTTTATACCAGAAATTAATTCAAGCATGAGACACATATACACGCTTATTTTCACCCTGATTTCACCTTTTCTATTCTGTCAAGAAATGGACAGAAAATACAATGGAGATGTTTATCAGGACAATCACACCTTGAATTATTACCAAACCATCGACGCCTATTCTCAATTGGACGAGAAATACCCCAACGCAAGGCTATTTACCATGGGATTGTCTGATGCCGGCTTGCCCATATATTGTTTTGCCGTTTCAAAAAAATCAATATCAACACTCGAAAACATCACTACAGACAAAAGAGTTTTTTTGATTAACAACGGAATTCACCCTGGAGAGAGTTGTGGTGTAGATGCCTCCATTTCTTGGATTGCAGAGGTTTTGGAATCAGATTCTAAAATCTTGGATTCTCTCTCTATTGCAATCATACCCATGTATAACGTAGGTGGAAGCCTCAACAGAAGACCCCATACCCGTGCCAACCAAAACGGTCCCGAAGGACAAGGTTTCCGCGGAAATGCTAAACACCTCGACTTAAACCGTGACTTTTTAAAGGCCGATTCCAAAAACACTTTTGTTTTCTATAAGATTTTTCAAACCCTGAAGCCCATTGCATTTATTGACAATCACTCCAGCAATGGTGCTGATTACGCTTACGAAACCACTTTGATTGTTTCGCCACCGGAAAAGATTGGTCCCCAGTGGGAGTCTCTTATAAAGAACGAGCTCCTGCCAAACGTATATGCAGAACTGGGGAAGAAGGGAACCCTTGCTACACATTATGTAAATGTACACGGCCATGGCCCTGAAGAAGGGTTTTCTGTTTTTGAAGAAACACCCATTTACAGTTCTGGATACACCGGATTGTGGCCTTGCTGGAGCATTGTTTCTGAGACGCACATGCTAAAGCCCTATCCAAATCGCGTTGAATCCACCATAAATACTTTGGACGTGCTTTCGGAAATCCTTTATCACAATGGACATGAATTGGAAAAAGCTTGGGAAAGGGACAACCAAACTACCTTCGTTAAAGGGGAGTTACCGCTGGTTTTTGAAATTGATAGCAATCAAACTTCACCCCTGTCTTTTCAAGGGTATACCGAGGTGAAATCTCCTAGCAAGGTCTACAGGGGAGAGAGGAGGTCATTTGATTCTGAAAAGCCTTACTCCAAAGAAATTCCATACTATCACAAGCTAAAGCCCATAAGATTAGCCCAAATTCCAAAGGTTATTTACATTTCCCAAGCACAGTCAGAAGTTCTAGACAGGCTGTATGCTCAAGGAATCACGGGAGACACCGTGGAATTGCCCAAAAAGGAATTGATGGTAGCTCACGTAAAATCGGTTACCTTTTCTAACCGAGCCTATGAAGGGCATATTAAATCTGAATTGACCTATGACTATACGGTTTGGAATCAGGGCTATTACTTGCCTGTAGTAAAGATTGACGTGAATTCAACCAATTATAGATATCTATTGAATGTATTGCATCCAGAGGCTCCCGGGAGTTTTTATCGTTGGAATTTTTTTGATTCCTACTACCAGCAAAAAGAGTGGTTTAGCGACTATATCTACGAGGACAGAGTGGAGGAGATGGTTGAAAAGGATCCCAATTACAAACCTGTAGAAACGTCAAATTCCTTTGGAGTCCTTTATGAGTTTTACAAAAAAGACGAAGAGCTCTTTGAAAAGGATGCGTTTACCCCTCCTGTGTTCCTGGAGTTTTAGGATGGAATTCTTCAAAAGTGCCTGAGGCATAGTAATGAACGATTCTTATTATAGGATCGGTAGCTTTTCTTTTATGCTCCTGTTGTTCAGAGGGGTTGTGCGATTCCAAATTTTCCTCAAAAAGAGATTTTATGGACTTTTTTGGCGACTCGGAGGCCGAAACCATTGTGTCCTCTAGAGTAGGGGAGGAAGTGTGATCCTCTTTTGAAGCATTTAAAATGGTATTGTTTTCAACTAAAATTTCGCCCTTGCCATGAACTAACCAATCCAAAGATACTTGCGGATATCTCTCAGATATTTTTTGAATAACGGCTAAAGAGGGTTTGTTCCTTCCATTTTGAATATGACTGATGATAGGGCGAGAAACCCCAATTTCTTCAGCAAATACAGAAGTGCTAGTTTTTAATGCAGTAGTTAACTTTTGTATATCCATTGTGGGTTTTCGAAATAACGATTGTTACAAATGTATCAGTTTGGCTAGGCTTCTTCTTTAACAAATGTAGCAAGTTTGTGAGCACCGAAAAACCTATTTTGAAAATAGATACTAACAGTATGAGGATTTGGACTAAGCACCGCGATACATTTATTTAAATTAAATGTTTTAATCATATGATTTTGAGTACTTTAACTACCACTAGAGGTGATTTGTTAGGAATTCCTACTATACTCGAATCGAATGACTTTCAATCGTTTAGCTTTCTAGGGAATTAGACTGTACCTTTGAAACTGTTAATCACTATCAACAATTCACTGAAGTTCGAATGACTCAATCGCCTGTAAACTTTGCGTTTTATCACAATCATAAGGAAATGACCTCCCATATGGAGGGGTATGTAAAAGCTCTTTCGTTAGAAGTCACTCCACTTGGATCAAGCCAAAACGGTCTAATTATAAATGAGTATCATTGGGGAAAAGGCGAGAAAAAGATTGCTGTATGGAGTCAAATGCACGGAAATGAGTCTACGGGTACGTTTTGTATTTACGATGTCCTAGAGAGCTTAAAAAGCCTTTCAAAGGTGGAATACAAAGCCCTAGAGAGTTCTGTTTCACTACACTTCATCCCCATGCTCAATCCTGACGGTGCAGAGGCATACACCAGAGCATCTTCTAACGGAACTGATTTAAACCGTGATTCCGTAGATCTTTCTACACCTGAAATTCAATTGTTCTGGAAATGGATAGTAGAGTTACAGCCGGATCTAGCATTGAACCTACACGACCAACGGTCACGTTTTAGTGCCGGTGACAAGGTTGCCACACTCAGCTTTTTAGCTCCTTCGCCTAACGAAGAAAGAGAAGTTACATCCCACAGACTCCTGAGTATGGAATGTGTTGCGTTTATGTATAAGCACTTAAAGAAAGAATATTCTGCGGGAATAGGGAAGTACACAGATGAATTCTATCCAACAGCAACCGGAGATAATCTTATGGCAAAGGGGATTTCAAATATCTTGTTCGAGGCGGGTGCCGATGACATCACTCCGGAGAACAGAGAGTTAGCAAGAGAAATGCAATCCACAGCTATGTGGAAGCTGATAACCTGGTTTTCTGGGAAAGATAAGGACGGGGAGCAAGTAAAAGATTTTCAAACTATTTACGATAGTATACCTGTAAACCAGGTGACTAAATGCGACTATTTATACCAACAAACCAATGCTTTAAGCCCATTGAATAATCAATATGCGGCATTGGATATCATCAGATCTTTTCATCCAAAAAAGGGTTTAACATCTGTATTGCAGGTACGAGAAGTTTCAAAAGAACCATCCTTAACAAATGTATACGACTTGAATTTTGACCTTATACAAAAGTTAAGTCTCATTTATGATCTTAAAGAGGGAGAAACAATAGAATTGTAAAGGCGATTGTAAACCTTTACAATTCTATCTTTTAAAAAAGGAAAATTAGGCTGCTTCAGCCGTTTCCTTTTTCTGAGAAAGTATCACAATGTCTTGGGCGATAATTTCGGTTACGTACTTTCTTTCTCCGTTTTTGGATTCAAAAGAACGATTGGAAATCTTTCCGTCAATAACCACCTTCGTGCCTTTGCTCAAGTGCTTTTCAGCAAATTGAGCTGTGTGCTTCCAGGCGATGACTTGATGCCATTCAACATTTTCTACCGTCTCACCTCCTGAATTTTTGTACGACTCGTTGGTCGCCACGGTGAAGGAAGCTTTCACCACTCCTTTTTCAAAAGTTTTGACTTCTGGGTCACGGCCTAAATTTCCGATAAGCTGTACCCGATTTTTCATGGAACTCATTTTTTTTGTAAATTAAATAGAGGTTAAACAATGGACCCAAAGTTGGTTAACCTCTGTAAAACAAGGCGTCAAGTAAACCCTTCTTGCCGTTTGTTTACGTTTTCACTAACCCTAATACTTTATACCCATGAAAAAGCAGTGTTTGTATTGCAAGACAGAAATTGTAGGAAGAGCCGACAAGAAATTCTGTGATCCCGGTTGTAGAAGCGCCTACAACAATCAAGTAAACGGAGCTCGTAACAACTACATGAGAACCATTGACATTCGGTTAAAGAGAAACCGAAGAATATTACTCAATCAATTGAGGGATGGACAAGAATCCATATCTACCTTAGATCTAATAGACCAAGGCTTTGACTTCAAGTACTCTACTCACACCTCACTAAATGAGGCCAAGGTGGAATATTGGTGTTACGATGTAGGATTCTCAGAAAATGAGCTGAGGGAAACCCATTTGGATTTGTTTTCCAACAAAAAGCTTATAAAGAAGGATGCTTCATTTGATTGAAAATCTCAAATGCCTTTTGAATATCCTTAGGCTCTACAATTACGGTGAATTCATTGGTTGTAGAAATCACTTCCACAACATTGATTCCCGCTTGAGCTAAACGCTTAAAGAAAACAAAGTAAAGTCCTAGGATATTCACATTGGTTTGAGGGAGCTTTAAGGTGATGGACGACAACTCCAATTTCGATTGGATGAGTTGTTCTCCCTTAAAGACTTCAAATACTTCTGCATTTAGGTTTTTAGAAACCACGAGATTAGATTCTTCGACACCCCTAGAAAAAGTGTAAAAGGGATTGGAGTAATTCTCTATTCTAGTGAGAAACTTAGTTTGACACTGAATAAGGGACTTGGAGTTCTTAAAGGTATGATCTGACAAATCAGATCTAACAATTAAATCCCCCATATTCTTCATATACTCAGATAATCTTTGCGGATTTCTAGATACGGGAGGAGGGGAGACTCTTCTCAAAGCCATTACAATGGCAGATTCCTTAACGGGTTTCCCCATTTCAGATTCTAGTCTAGGCCTTAGTTGACGAGCCAAAGCACTTGTATTGAGTAATCCTTCATGCAAGAACTCATCGGTAAAGGGTTCTTCAATTAAATAGTCTCTAATTCTCTCTCCAATACTTTTCATAGCAAAGTGATTTTGTGCAGATGGATTTCACCAGAGCTTCATGTTACAAATTTAACAAGATGACGGATTTAAAACTTTTTTTATTGTTCCGTAAACTATTCCGTGCATTGCGTTAAATAAATATCACTGTTAAAATGGTGATAAAACCAGAAATGAGGAGAGATAAAATCAAAAGAGAAGGAAGAGCCACAAACCAAAGACACCAGCGTATTAGACCTGTAAACTCCCTTTTCATTCCCAATCGCAAGGTCAAGTTCTCTACCCAAGAACGAGAGGAGTCTCTTTGGGAATCAAAGGGCAAAAAGGACATTTTGTCTAAGTTGTTGTATATATTCTCAGGAAGTTCTTCAAAAGACTGGTAGACTATGGGGGCAGAGAATTCCAAACGGGCTTTTGGGAAGCTGTACACCGGATGACTCCAAGATATGCGAAGGGCATAAACTATTGGAGGTCTCTCCTGAGGGCAGTTTTCTGCAATCCTAACAACCCCTTTTTTAATGGGACGAAGTTCGGGTTGAATATCGTTGTTCGCTTCTGCAAAAAAGAGAACATCTTCATTTTCTAAAAGATGAGGCGTTAGATTAGAAAACGCATTCAAACCTAGGTTTCTCACTGCAGAAAATCCATCGCGAATTCTAAAAACAGGGCGCATTCTCATAGAAAAAAAGGCCTTTTGTATCCAACCGCTTTTAAAGACATCCCCTCGCGTAAGACTGTAGGGAATATTGGGAAGGTAGGGGATGATCAAAAGAGGATCCAATAAGGTATTCTGGTGAGTACTCGCATAGATTACCGAACGGTCTTCATGAGAAGGCGGCGGGTTTACTATTTCTATAGAATGAGTATATCTCTTTAAAGACCACTTTACATAGGAATTGAGCAATCTCAGTCCGAAGGAAGGCTTTTTCATTGGATCGCTTCCTTTTTAAGAGTAGCTTCTTTTGATTTCCCGATTCTCGCATAAATGAAAGAAATAATAAAGCCCGAAATGATATGCCAAATCCCCCACCAAGCGGCAATAACAGCCATTTCTCCATTTCCTTCAAAGAATTTGACAACCAGCACCAATCCAAGGCCTGAATTCTGAATTCCCGTTTCTATGGAAATGGTCTTTGCATCGCGAGTAGGAAAGAAGAGCCTAGCATAACCAAATCCCGCTAACAAGGCGATTAAATTCATGATAAAGACCAGGCCAAAAATGTCGCCAATTACCTGTAAAAACAAGTCTTTATAAGGAACAAAAGAGCCTACAATAAAGCCCAGAAGAATGAGCATACTCAGGTACTTGGCAGGCTTGATGATTTTCTCAGTAAAACGGGGAATCCAATGCCTTACCAAAACGCCCAGAACCAGCGGAACTACCATGATTTTTAATACCGTCCAAAAAACAGGCAGAAACTCAGCCTGTACGGAGGAAGATTGAATGTCATCCGGAAGGTATAAGCTCTGCAAACCATTAAAAATCAATGGCATGGTAAAGGGACTGAGCAAGGTTACTAGGAGCGTAAGCGAAATGCTCAATTCCACATTACCCTTGGACAGGTAAGAAAAGAAATTGCTAATGTTGCCACCAGGACAGGAGGCTACCAGTAACATCCCCAAGCCCAAATACCAGCTGGGGCTGATGATAAAAGCCGTAAATAAAGTCAAAAAGGGAAGGAGTATCCACTGTGAACTGAGGCCTACCAATAGTTTTTTTGGGGTCTTCCAGATTTGTTTAAAGTCATCTGTAGATACAGCAAGAGAAACCGAAAACATAATGAAGCCAAGAGCAAATTCTAGGATTCCTATTTGGCCGTCAGAAAATACAATAACTTTGTCTGGAATATTTTGCATGCCCCAATATATGCAACACAGCAGACACCACAAATTTTAAACTCCACGGAAAACCTTGAAAATTGCGATTATTGGAGGAGGTGCAGCCGGCTATTTTACTGCCGTTCACCTTTCTGAGAAAACTTCAAAGCACCAGATTCAAATTTTTGAAAAGGGCAAGAAACCCTTGCAGAAGGTTTTGGTTTCGGGTGGTGGACGATGTAACGTTACCCATGCGTGCTTCATCCCACGTGAATTATCGGGTTTTTATCCCAGAGGTGGACGAGAATTAATGGGGCCCTTTTCGCGTTTTATGACGGGAGATACCATGGAGTGGTTCGAAAACAGAGGTGTCCCTTTAAAAATTGAGGACGACAATAGAATCTTTCCCGAATCAAACCGCAGCCAAACCATTGCAGATCTCTTTACAGAAAGTGCAAAGGCCCAAGGAGTCAAACTCAACACGGGTGTAACCATTACCTCAATTGAAAAGACGGGGAAGGGATTTGTTTTAAAGGATCAATTCCAAAAGAAATACACTGCAGACGCCGTAGTGTTCACTCCGGGGTCTTCTCCCAAATCACTGGGATTGGCAAAAGCCATGGGGTTAAAAACAAGACCGACCTACCCATCGCTCTTTACGTTCAGAACTCCTGAGTCTCCGTTTAATGAATTGTCGGGCGTAACTCTAGAGAAGGTAGAAGTGAAAATAGTGGGTATTCCCGGGACGCAAAAAGGTCCGTTACTCTTTACGCATAGAGGATTATCCGGTCCCGCCATCCTAAAGACATCGGCCTACAAGGCCATAGAGTTGGCCGGCTTGAATTACGACTTTACTATACTGGTTAATTTTCTTCCAAAGTACGATGAAGAGGAAACCTTAGCGAGCATTCAGATCTCTCAAAAGAAACTCAAATCACTTGAGATAGACCTCCCTAAAAGATTGATTCACAAAGTAATTGAATACGCTGGTTTTTCTCCTGATGAATTTGCAAAAAGCCTTTCGGCGCAAGCCCAAAAGAAATTAGCGGTGGCCTTTCACCAATGTGAGATTGTGGTAAAAGGCAAGGACACATTTAAAGAAGAGTTTGTAACAGCAGGAGGGGTGGACCTCAAAGAAATGGACTTCAAGACCTTTGAATCAAAAAAAATCCCCAACCTATTTCTGGGAGGGGAAGTTTTAAATATTGACGCCGTAACGGGAGGCTTTAATTTCCAAGCCGCATGGACCGCAGGCTTCCATATTGCAGAATGTCTTTCTGAACGAGACTAGGTTTCAAGACCATTTCACATCAAAATCAAACATTAATGGGCAAGTCGTGGCAGTGTTGGTTTCAAACTCGTACTGAGGAATTGAAATATCCGTCATCCATAGCGCTTAGCCATTAAAGGACTGCAAAGAAGACGCTTCTTTACGAAAGCAAACGTTGTCTCAAAAGGAATTCCAATTGCTCATTGGCGCGTTCGAGTTTAAAGAGTAACTCTTTGTTTTCTTTTCTCAAACTAAAGACTTCATAGGCATTGCGAATGGCAATTCGCACTTCGTCCTCATTCCATGGCTTAGAGAGGTAGTAGTACACCTTACCTTGGTTGATGGCGTTAATTACCGCGTTGATATCAGAATAGCCCGTAAGAAGGATTCTCAAGGGTTCTGGATGGTCTTGTAAAACTTGGAGCAAGAACTCGATTCCCGACATTTCAGGCATCCTTTGATCGGTAACGATAACTTCAATTTCCTTTGTCTTTAGAATCTCGAGACCTTCTTTTCCAGAAATGGCTGTGTGAATCTCAAAATCTCGGCGAAAATTCGCCTTAAAAGAAAGGAGATTGTTTTCCTCATCGTCAACGTAAAGGACCTTAATCTTATAGTTATCCATGCTAATTTATTCAGGTTGGTTCTTCGTGCCTAAATTAAAAATTTATACATTGGCAACACCAAACCATTTGATAAAATAACCAACAAAATGATTTAGATGGGTCAAATTAATGTTATTCCACCACACATTACCCACCCGGAAAAAGAATTCAGGACCATCGTTTTACCCCATCCATTGCCTGAGCAGTGGAATCATTTTTTGGAGCAAAACTCTTGGCGCATAATCGATCAGTACGACCAACAATGTGAAGAACTGAAGAAGATTGCCCACTTTTCCAAAAATCCTGTAAACGACAGGAAAATTCCTTCCAACTACATTTTATATCCCTGGAGAAAAACCGCAGTGAGACTTCTTACCAAAGAGGATTTTATTACGGTCCGAACGTCCAGAAATCACTATAAGATAAGTCCCGCAGAGCAGAACCTCCTCGGTCAGAAGACCATTGGAGTCGTTGGCCTATCTGTAGGGCAGAGCGTTGCGCTTACCCTGGCTATGGAGCGATCTGTAGGTAGGTTAAAATTGGCGGACTTCGACACGTTAGATCTTTCCAACCTCAATAGACTACGCGCCAGTGTCCTTTCATTGGCGGAGCCCAAATCACATATTGTAGCAAGAGAAATTGCGGAACTCGATCCCTATTTAGAGGTTGAACTCTTCGAAGAGGGTTTGACCAAAGAAAACGCCAAGGATTTCTTTGACGGAGATCATCCTCTGGATTTGGTGGTTGAAGAATGTGATTCTTTGGAAATCAAAATGTTGGTAAGAGAAGAGGCTCAGAAAAGAGCACTCCCTGTTCTCATGGACACATCTGACCGTGGAATGCTGGACATTGAGAGATACGACCTAGATCCCAAATACCCAATATTTCACGGAATTACAGAAGGTACTTCTTCTGAGGGTATCTCCCAGATGGAACCCACTGACAAATTGGGAAAGATCTTGAATCTTGCGGGAATTGAAACGGGGTCTACACGTCTCAAGTACTCCATTACCCAATTGGGAAAAACGGTTCCCACATGGCCTCAATTGGCCTCTAGTGTTACCTATGGCGGAGGATTTACCGCAGACATCTCAAGGCGAGTGTTGCTAGGGGAGGATGTTCCTAGCGGCAGATATTACCTTAGCGCCATTGATCAAATTCGCGGTGGCGACCACTATGAGAGAAGTTCACTTTTAACTCCTTTTCACGAGGAAAGCTGGTTGCGAACTGTAGTTCTACCTCAATTGCCAAAGGAAAGCTCTTTACATCATTTTGTAGAAGGATTCCTTAATGGTGAAGCAGGGGAGATGACAGTCCAAAATCAAGACCTGGAAGAACCCTCTGCGTTATTCACTTCAATGAACCTTGAAAATACCCCATTGATTTGGAGACTGTTTTCACCTTATTTGAGAAGCGTACTGGAAAAGTCCAATCAGAAATGGATGTTGAACATTCTCAATCACATCCCCAATCTGCCCGAAAATTTTTACGATGAGAATCCCAATCCTTTTTTGGGATCTCAACTATTTGATAGCACCCCTCAAAAGAGATTAACTTTTGACTCTTTGGGTGAAGATTTATCTAAATATTACGCGTTAGGAGCCTTTTGCGCTCACAATCTTACAGATTATTCTGTGAATTGGTTCTACCTTATAGGCGAATTTTTTGGATGCCGAAAAGGTCAATTGGAAGAAGGGAAAGTCCCTTTGATTATTCAATCAAGTAGCATCTAATATGGTAATTCTTAGAGCATTTAGAGCCATTGACGACCCCGACTCCTGTCACAAGTTTATTGACGGGCATGAAAGGGTTTTGTCAAGTATTGGGATTAAGAAAATTTCATCTTCAAAAGAAGATTGGATGTTTAATCCTGCGGCGTATGTATTAGTCGTAGAGGACATAGAGACCCGAGAGGTTCTCGGTGGAGCGCGCGTTCACGCTTATGGCGGTACGCAGGACCTTCCCATCGAAGAAGCCACGGGGTACCTCGATGAAAACGTTTACACACTTGTAAAAGATTACGCCAAAAAAGGGACAGGAGAAATCTGTGGACTTTGGAATTCTCGACGCGTTGCCGGATTGGGATTTGGTTCCCTTCACCTAACAAGAGCAGCCGTTGCCATTTCCGGAATCATAGGACTGGATTCATTGTTTGCGCTTTGCGCACCCTACACCATAAAAACAGCAGAAGTATTTGGATACGAAAAGGATCATTCCGTAGGAAACGATGGAACCTTTTACTATCCCAAACTAGACCTCATTGCCACCGTTATGATACTCAAAGACAATGTGGGACTAGGAAAAGCCACCGACTACGAAAAAAATAGAATTGTAAGCTTGCGCGAGGACAGAAGTCAACTATTTATAGAGACGGATGGAAAGCGCGAAGTAGAAATTCAATACGAACTAAACATAAGTGATACCAATGAATTTAAGGCCCATTAAACCCACACTGCTATTACTGTTTGTTTGGGTTTTTTCCTTAAACAGTTTTGCCCAAACCGTTTCTAAAGAGGATGAGTACATAGGGATTAAAACCTCTGTATTCTCAACCCCCGAAGACCTTCCCACGGAATCTATCTTATCGCAAGACTTTGAACCTACGGATAGGGGAGTCCTGAATTTAGGTGCTTCTGACAACTACCATTACGTTCAGTTTGATGTACTCTTTAACCAAGACAAACACACCAATATCAATATTGGATACCCTATAATTGACCATGTGGTTCTTTACCGAAAGACGGCCGATGGCCTTGAAATACTCGGAGAACAAGGACAAGCCTATCCCTTTTCTGCACGCACGTCGGAGTCCGTAAACTTCGTGTTTCCCATAGAAGTCAAAGCAGATCAAACGGAAACGTATATCCTCAAAGTAAAGAGTACCAAGCAAATACTGCTACCCATCTCTTTGAACTCAACAGATAACATCAACCAACAGGCCCTAACACAACACCTTATTGGTGGATTGTATTTGGGTATTCTTATGGTGATGTTTATCTATAACCTCTTCATTTTCTTTAGTAGCAAGGATTCCAGTTACTTGTATTACTCTATATACATCGTAACCCTTGCCTTTACACAAGCCTCTCTCAACGGGTATTTTGACAAATACCTATGGCCGGGGAATGTGTACTTATCACAGTTCTCCGTTCAAATCTGGGGTTCCTTGGTAGGAATCAGCTCGATGGTGTTTATTCAAAAGTTCCTTCACACCAAAACTATTTTACCCAAAGCTCATAAAATGCTTATGGTGTTTATTGCCTTAGACTGTGTGGCCTTTGTACTCTCTGTGGCAGGAATGGGAACCATCGCATACAACGTGATTAACTTTATTGCACTGCTAGGATCGGTTTCAGGGATTGTTATTGCCATTCTCGCTTATATGAAGGGGGTTAAGTCTGCACGTTTCTTCCTTTTGGGTTGGGGGCTTTTCTTGACCAGTATCATTATTTTCATTCTCAAGGATGTAAACCTCGTACCGTATAATCAATTCACCATCAATGTAGTATTGATTGGCTCGGCGGCCGAAGTAGTACTGCTTTCTTTTGCCTTGGCGGATAAGATCAACACCTTCCGCAAGCAGATGGAGACTTCACAGAAGAAAGCCCTGGAAGCCTCTCAGCTCAACGAGAAACTCATCAAGGAGCAAAATATCGTATTGGAGGCTCGCGTGAAAGAACGCACTTCAGAGTTGGAAGAAGCCAATGAAAATCTTACCTCTGCCTTAGGCTCGCTAAAAGAAGCTCAAAGCCAGTTGGTGGAAGTAGAAAAAATGGCCTCATTGGGTCAGCTCACTGCGGGTATTGCCCATGAGATTAACAACCCCATCAACTTTGTTAGTTCCAATGTGAAGCCTATACAGCAAGATATTGCCGATATTTTTAGCCTCGTGGAGGACGTTCAGGCCTTTATGGAGGAGAAGGGTTATACAGAAGGGTTAGACTTCCTTAAGGACAAGAAGGATTCCTACGATTACAAATTCTTACAAGACGAGCTCTCCATGCTGGTAACAGGACTTAAGGATGGAGCCGACAGGACCATAGAGATTGTTCGAGGTCTGAAGACGTTCAGTAGATTGGACGAAAGTGACCTGAAAAAGGTAAATCTCATTGAAGGATTGGAATCCACCTTGATTCTACTCAGAAATAAATACAAGGACGCCATCCATATTGAGAAGAATTACGAGCAAATTCCAGAGGTGGAGTGTTTGGGAGGAAAAATGAATCAAGTCTTCATGAATATCATAACCAATGGTATTCAAGCCCTTACAGAACACCCCGAAATTGTGGATCCAACTTTGTTTATTTCTACTAAACAATTAGGCGATTTTGTCTTAATTTCGGTGAAAGATAATGGACCCGGAATCCCCAAAGAGGTCAAGGAGAGAATCTTTGAACCCTTCTTTACTACCAAGCCCGTAGGGCAGGGGACTGGACTGGGATTGTCCATCGTATACAAGATCATAGAAAGTCATGGCGGTACACTCGACGTGGTTTCTGAGCCTGATCAAGGAGCAGAATTCCGCATTACACTGCCGATTGAAAACAATAACAACCTGTGAGCGAAGACCAAAAATTACCCATCCTCTACATCGATGATGAGCTCAACAACTTAAATTCCTTTAAGGCCAACTTTAGACATGAATTTGAGGTGTTTACGGCCCACAATACCGTTGAGGCATTGGAGATTATGGATAAAAACGAAATCTACGTGGTTATCTCTGATCAAAGAATGCCCAAAGAAACCGGTGTAGAATTTTTTGAGAGACTGGTAGAATCCAATCCGGATCCCGTGAGAATTCTATTGACAGGGTATTCAGATATTACTGCAGTTATTAATGCGGTTAACAAGGGACAGATTTATAGATACGTAGAGAAACCTTGGGATTTTGAAACCCTTCGTTTAGCGGTCATGAGAGGTGCCGAATTGTATTCTACTCGCAATGAACTCAAGGAAAAGAACGCCAGCCTAGAAAAGGCCCTTGATGAGATCGATTTGTTTATCTACAGTATTTCTCACGACTTAAGGGCGCCCATTACTTCCATTCTGTCTGTTCTCAACTTGGTTGAAATGGAAATTGAAAAGGACGATGCCTCCCAGGAGTACTTCCGAATGATTCGTGAAATGACGGAGAAGCTTGAAGGTTTTTCTCGTCAATTGGTTAACTACTATAAAATCACCCACAACGATCTCAATTCTACGGAAATTGAATGGGAGAAGTTTATCAAGAAAATCGTTTCCATGTCTGGAGGGAATTGTGATATCGCTGACAGTATCATTCACGTAAACCTCAATGCAGATAACGAGTTTTACGGTCATCCTATCAAACTAGAAATCATCCTTTCTAACCTAATATCCAACGCCATTAAGTACTCTTGCGAAACAGACAATGCACGAGTGGATGTAGAAATCAAAGGCCAGAAGGAGGGAGCTACCATCAAAATATCGGACAACGGAATTGGCATCAAGGAGAATAAAATCCAAGATGTGTTTAACATGTTCTACAGAGCGACTCAAAAGAGCACAGGTTCTGGAATGGGATTGTATATCGTAAAGGAGGCCGTTACGAGAATGGGTGGTGACATCAACCTAGAATCCCAAGAAGGAGAGGGTACACAAGTCACTTTGTTTATTCCCAACAGTCCTAAGGTTTAAGTGTATTCATCGAAAGAAAAGACTAAGGTTAAAAGCATAAAAAAAGCCTCGCATGTGCGGGGCTTTTTCTTTTACTGTGCTTTTATCTATCAATTTTCGAATTAATCTTCGTCGGAATCCTCGGCCTTTTCCATTTCGGATTCAACGAATTCCATAAGCGCTTCCTTGTCGTCAGAGGACATTTCGGATTCCAATTCAATTCGCTTTTCCAAGGCCTTATAAAAATCTTTCTTTTTCATTTCATAGGCGATGAACACCGTGTATTGGCCATCATCGGTCAAGTATTGCTCCTCACCAATTTTCTTGAGTCCTAACAAGCGAGTGTTTACCACCTCACGGGTAAGGTTTTCAAATTTGGCTCTGGAAGAAATTCCCCCTGACAAATCTTCCCTTTGGTTGAAGTAATCATCAGCCATGGACTTGATATAAACGTCTACCTGACCGGCCAATTGACCTTTGGCTTCGATATCTGCTTTCTTTTTGGCAACATTGGACTTAGGAGATTGTCCTTTTCCGGAAGCTCTAAAGTATTTATTGGTGCTCTTGAGATCAGAGAAGGGCTCTTTGACTTTGGTTCCAAACATATCGCTGGCTCCTGAACAAGAAAATAGGAGGGCGGTGATTCCCAGATAGGCTACAAATTTGATAATTCGCATATGAGTTTGATTTATTGCAATTACAGTTATAAATATAGCAAAGCGAAAGCATTATCCCCATTACCTAAAAGAAGGTATTTCTATCCCTATGTGAGAGCCTGACAAAAAGTGGAGACTATGGATTTTTGGATTGTGATTCTGTGACCTCAGAAGTATGGACGAGCTCTCCATTGAAAAAAACCATAAAAAAGACCGTGCCCACGGCGTACATAACAATGTCCCAACCGTCACCCACTTGAAGTTCAGAACGACGAGGCAAATAGTATTCAAATACGATGGACAGGACCAAAAATGTAAAAAGGGCCTTTCGCCATGATATGTAAACGGCTTTGCGAGGTTTGGATTCGAGAAGGATTCGGGCGATTTGGAAGAGTGACAAAACAAATATGGGAGCGTAAAAATCGCCGTAATAAAAGGCCAAATCGCCGCCGTATTGACCGTGAAACCCATGTTTGTTTATATATGCCAAGGAATAGAGGAGAGCCAGCAGAACTTGAGTTCCTAAAAATCGTTTAGAGAGGGTAGGTAGAGAGGAGGGAGACCGCCTGCCTTTTGTGTTGGGTTCTATAGGATCTGATTCTCTAGACATCTGTTGTTCTATCCTGAAAAGCCCACGGCAAAATACACTACGGCGTATACGATACCCAAGAAAATCAATTGGTTAATGCGGATGAAGTGCTTCACAATCTTCAAAGCCCAATGGTCATCGGGATCAATGTTGATAAGGGGAATTGAGAAGTCTTTCCAAGTCTTTCTCTCCGCAAGTTCTTCCTTTTCTTCTTTGTAAAACTCGTGGTTACAAGAAGAACACTGATCGGGTTTTCCGGGATTCCAGATGCCGCAGTTAGGGCATTTTATTTGGTCCATATGGCAAGTGTATTGTTATCCACACCTGATAAAGCCTCGCAGTTCTATACCGGGTATTTCCCTCCCCAGGGAGAAAAAAACACGTGGAATCTTACCACGAGAAGTAGAAGATGCTTTTGCAAATTTCGTCAATTGAATTAAATTTAGTCTATGAGTCCAAAAATAATTCTGATTGGAGCGGGACCTTCTGGTATAACCGCTCTTAAAAACCTAAAAGACAAAGGATTAGATGTTCTTTGTTTGGATGCAAATCACGAAGTAGGAGGGAATTGGATTTTCTCCGAAAAGGATTCTCATTCCAGTGTTTTTGAAACTACACATATTATTAGTTCCAAAACCCTTTCTCAGTACGAGGACTATACGTTTGATGAACACGACCCCAATACTCCGGATTATCCTTCTCATGAGCAGTTGAAGAATTATTTCCAGGCGTATGCCCAGAAGTTTGGACTCAACGAACATATACAGTTTAATACAAAAGTTACATCGGCCGAAAGGCTGGGAGAGAGGCAATGGGTCATTAAAGCCGAGCACAATGGAGTAGAAGTGGAGTACCATCCGGAATACTTGGTAGTTGCCAACGGTCATCACTGGGATCCTAGAATGCCGCAATACCCAGGAGAATTCAAGGGAAAACTCATGCATTCTCACGGCTTTAAAACCGCTGAACCCTTTGCAAATCAAAGAGTTCTAGTAATTGGTGGTGGGAATTCCGCCTGTGATGTAGCTGTAGAAACTTCTCGTGTAAGCGATAAAACCAGTATTTCTTGGCGCAGAGGATACCGCATTGTACCTAAATTTCTATTTGGAATGCCGACGGATGTAAGTGCTCTGAAATTTCACTTTTTGCCGAGAAAAGTGAGAAATACCATTTCGGAAACCATTTTAAAGGTCCTCAATGGAAAAAACTCAGATTATGGACTCCCAGAACCCGATCATGCCTTTGGCGCTACACATCCAACGGTAAACGACGAATTGCTCTATAAAATTCGCCATGGAAAGGTTCATCCCAAACCCGACATCGATCATTATGAGGGAAATACCGTTTTCTTCAAGGACGGAACCTCAGAGGATTTTGATGTAATTATTGCCTGTACGGGATATAAAATCTCACATCCGTTTTTTGAGAAATCCTTTGTGAATTACACAGAAGGTCCTGTGGATCTGTATTTAAAGATGATGCATGCAGAGTACGAAGATTTGTACTTCATAGGATTGTTTCAGCCTTTGGGATGTATTTGGCCAGGTGCTGAGCAACAATCTAAGTTGATGGCTGCAGAAATTGCAGGAGATTATTCGAGACCTCAGAATTTACAAGCTGCCATAGAAAATCAAATAAAGAATCCTCATTACAAACAGATCAACACACCAAGGCATACCATTACGGTAGATTTCCACCTCTTTATGAAGGAGATCAAGGATCAGCTAAAAAAGATCAAAACACCCGTATCGTAATTTTTTGAATTCTGTAACTAGGATTTTTCAATGGCTGAGAATCGCGTATTTGAAAATTTCTGGGAGATTATTCGGAATACGGGAAAATTTCAATCAAGTATTTTTTATTTCCCTTGGTAATAACTGTTAATACTTATGAGTTTCGTATTCGCTGGATTCCATTTGCTAAAAGAAAGTTCATCATAATTAATATTATGTTAAATAGCTGTTTTAAAAAGAAAGGGAGAAATCAATCTCCCTTCCCTTATTATATTATCATGAAAATCAGCTTACTCCGCTGACTCCATGCTTTGAAGCTTCTGAATCATTTCCAAAGCTTTTTCATTCTCACCTATCGTGCGGTACATTTTAGAAAGTGCCGTAATTACTTCTACAGCTTCTGGCTGAACAGCATATGCCTTTTCCAGCCAGTAAACAGATTGCTTATCCAATTCCAGTTTTTGAGCTTTCAATTTCTTGTACTTAGATTTTGCATTCAAAGGCAATTCATTCATCTCAGCAACCAAGTCGTTAGACATGTTTGAGTAAATTACCCCTTTAGAATACAAGGCATCGTAGTAAGAACTGTCAATGGCAATGGCTTTGTCAAAAGATTCCATTGCCTTGTCCAAATCGTTCATGGTGTTTTGGTAAATCAAACCGATGTTGAAGAAGTACAATTGATTGTCAGGATTCTTTTCCGCAGCAGCTTCTAATGCGCCCAAAGCACCTTCGAAATCTTCTTTGTCCAAGTACGTTTGAATCTTTGTATTCAAGAGATCCATATTGTCTGGGTACATTGCGATACCTCTGTTGATGGCATCTTCTGCTTTTTCGGGCTGCTCCAATTGAGTGTACAAAGAGTACAATTGAACGTAAAAACTTGGCAATTGGTCAGGACCTACTACTCCGTCTTTGTACAGACCTTTCTCAATTCCGTTTTCCATAGCTGCTTTGCTGGGGAATTGGATGGGATTGTCATTGGCCACAGATACTGCAGTGTATGTAATTCCCTTGTATTTCATAGAAATCAAATCTTCATAAATGGCAACTGCCTCAGAAAGGTTTTTACCGTTCAAGGCCATGACTGCTGCATTTGAATAAGTAGCAGTATCTACAACTGCGTTCTCCCCTCTTGCAGGATCTTGCTTCATCTTGTACACATCCATGAACACGAGGTATGCGTTGTTGTAATCCTCTTTCTCAATGTAGTCAAAAGCGGTGTTTGTGTATTGTGAAATGGCGTAAGGCAACTGATCATTGGACTCGTCAGTGTAGCGCTGCTTGTGCGTTTGTTCAAACTTCAAGAGGGCCAAGTAGCTTTCTGCTGCGGTTTTGATTCCGTTGGGAACCATTGCCTTAATGGCCTCGTCATTGCTGTTGTACATACGGCGGTAGATCTCAGCTTTAAAGTAGAGGTATTTACTCATCTGCTTGTCGTCTACATCAGTACCTCCTTTTTCATCGATAATGGCCCCGGCCTCATCAATGTAATTTTTAGCTTCTTCCATACGTCCCTTGTCCATAGCAATCTTGGCACTAGAGATTTTAGTACGCTCCTGGCCAAATGCAGTAACACCAATGGCTAGGGCAAAAAATAAAGTGGTTAACTTTTTCATTTATTACAATTTAATTATTCAAAAAAGGGTCCTAATTCACCTATTTTAAAAGCGCTGATTAGACGTTGTTTATCCAATCATTTCCGCAAATATACTTTTAAAAAAAAAAATAGCCATGCAATTTTGCACGGCTATCCAATTTTTACTTATTGAATGGTTTCCAATCCTATTCTTCAGTGGTATCGGCACCACCTTCTGCAGCAGCGTCGGGGGCTTCAGAAGCGTTTTCTGCTCCCTCAACTCCTTCTACACCTTCCAATTCTTCCATATCCTCTTCGTCAGAGGCAGGAACTTTGGCCACAGAGGCAATGGAATCTTTCGCTTTGAGGTTGATCAATCGAACCCCTTGAGTGGCTCTTCCCATTACGCGAAGATCCTTAACTCCCAAGCGAATCATAACCCCAGAACGGTTGATGATCATCAAATCATCGTCATCCGTTACCGATTTGATAGAGATTAGGTTACCGGTCTTATCCGTGATCGACATGGTCTTCACTCCTTTTCCTCCTCTATTGGTAACTCGGTAATCATCGAGCTCAGAGCGCTTACCGTATCCGTTTTCAGAAACTACAAGAACGTTTTCTCCTGTTCCTTCTACACAAATCATTCCAACTACTTCATCTTCTTCAGATGCCAAGGTAATTCCGCGAACTCCCGAAGCATTTCTACCCATAGATCTCACAAGACTTTCGTGGAAACGAATGGCTTTACCTGAGCGAACGGCCATGATGATTTCATTGTTCCCGTTGGTGAGTTTCGCTTCCAAAAGCATATCTCCTTCACGAATAGAAATGGCGTTGATACCGTTTTGACGTGGACGGCTGTAAGCCTCAAGTGAAGTTTTCTTAATCACCCCTTTCTGAGTACACATCACAATGTGGTGATTGTTGATGTAGTCTTCGTCATTGAGGTTCTTAACATTGATAAAGGCCTTCACCTTGTCTTCCATTGGAATGTTGATCAAGTTCTGAATGGCTCGACCTTTGGATGTTCTCGTTCCTTCTGGAATCTCAAAGACTCGCATCCAGAAACATCGTCCCCACTCCGTAAAGAACAACATGTATTGGTGATTGGTGGCAACAAAGACGTATTCAATAAAGTCTTCGCCTCTCATAGAAGCTGCTTTGGCCCCTACTCCTCCTCTATTTTGCTTCTTGTATTCGTTGAGGCTGGTTCTCTTGATGTATCCCGCGTGAGAAATGGTAATTACTACTTCTTCGTTGGGAATCATATCTTCAATAGATACCTCACCGCCTGCGTACTCAATTCCTGTTCTTCTTTCGTCTCCGTACTTCTCATCAATTTCAACCAACTCTTCCTTGATAATGGACATTCTCATGTCTTTATCGTTTAGAATTTGGTTCAAGTGCTTGATGAGTTCCATCAACTCATTGTATTCAGCTTTGAGTTTATCTCTTTCTAGACCGGTCAACTTCTGAAGTCTCAAGTCCAAAACGGCTTTGGCTTGAACTTCTGTCAGTTTAAACTGCTCCATCAAACCGTTTTTGGCTTCCTCGGCGTTGGCACTTCCTCTAATTAAGGAAATTACCGCATCCAAGTTGTCGATGGCGATGATGAGACCTTCTAATATATGTGCGCGCTTTTCAGCTTGCTTGAGTTCGTACTTAGTACGTCTCACCACAACCTCATGTCTGTGATCCACAAAGTGGCGAATCAAATCCCTGAGGTTCAGAGTTTCGGGACGACCGTTAACCAACGCAATGTTGTTTACAGAGAATGAAGTCTGAAGTTGGGTGTACTTGAAGAGTTTGTTCAATACAACATTAGGCACTGAGTCTCTTTTGAGTACGTAAACCACGCGAAGTCCATTTCTGTCAGATTCGTCTCGAATGTCAGAGATCCCTTCAATTTTCTTGTCGTTTACCAACTCCGCCG
Organism: uncultured Schleiferiaceae bacterium; assembly: GCA_965658445.1. Classification (GTDB taxonomy): domain Bacteria; phylum Bacteroidota; class Bacteroidia; order Flavobacteriales; family Schleiferiaceae; genus CBFHSF01. The sequence goes on from CBFHSF010000004.1 coordinate 100,771, forward strand.
TCTTCTTAATCATTTCGGCTTTGTTGACCTGGTAGGGAATCTCCGTTACTACGATACACTCTCTACCGTTGACTTCTTCAAATTCCGCACGGCCTCTCATGACAATGCGACCACGACCGGTATGGAAGGCATCCTTTACCCCTTCGTATCCATAAATCACACCTCCTGTTGGGAAATCAGGAGCCTTGATGTGTTCCATCAAACCATCTACAGTGATCTCATTGTCATCAATGTACGCATTGATGGCGTGAATGGATTCTGAAAGGTTGTGAGGTGGCATGTTGGTAGCCATACCTACTGCGATACCAGCCGCTCCGTTTACAAGGAGGTTGGGAATTCGCGTGGGCAATACCGTGGGCTCACTGAGGGAGTCGTCAAAGTTCAGCTGAAAGTCAACGGTCTCCTTGTCGAGGTCCGTAAGCATTTCTTCTGCAATCTTCTTGAGTCTTACCTCAGTGTATCGCATAGCTGCCGGACTGTCACCATCAATGGATCCAAAGTTACCTTGGCCATCTACGAGGGTGTATCTCAACGACCAAGGTTGAGCCATCCTCACCATGGTATCGTATACAGAAGAGTCACCGTGAGGGTGAAACTTACCGAGTACTTCCCCAACAATTCTCGCAGACTTTTTATAAGCCTTATTTGAGTAAACGCCCAATTCGGACATACCGTAAAGGACGCGCCTGTGCACAGGTTTTAAACCATCGCGCACATCGGGGAGCGCTCTGGATACAATCACCGACATAGAATAGTCGATATAGGAGGACTTCATTTCCTCCTCAATGTTTATTGGAATAATTCTCTCTCCTTCAGCCATAATGTCAGTGCTGGTTAGAATTTGTGTAAAAACCAAAAATACTATTATTATTGACCTAGAAAACGCTTGCAAGCTTTTAAAAGACGGGTTTTTTACACAGATTTATGTTAATAATTAAGTCGGCGATTCATTTTCTTTTCACAGGCTAGAAACCTAACTTTGATAGGGAAACATCTTTGGCACATTCTTCGTTATACTTATATCTCAAAAAAGTTCCAGAGAAGACTCTATTTCTCCAAATGATAATCCGGTTTAAACCACCCCGGTTAAAACCAACTTTATACCAAAGCTATGGACGAAAATTTTTCACCCCGTGTGCGTGACGTTATTAGTTTCAGCAAGGAAGAAGCGCTGAGACTGGGTCATGACTACATAGGTACCGAGCACTTAATGCTTGGATTGATTCGCGAAGGCGAAGGCAGTGCAATTCAGATCCTAACCCAATTAGGGGTTGAGTTGCCCACTTTCCGTCAGAAGGTAGAATCCATCAGTGTTCCCAATACCAACAGACAAGTATCTTCAAAGAAAAACCTGCCTTTGACACGTCAGGCAGAAAAGGCTCTAAAGACCACTTTCCTTGAAGCAAAGCTCTTCCAAAGTGACGTCATCAGGACTCCGCATTTGTTGTTGTGTATTCTTCGCAATGACGATGATCCAATCACTCGATTGCTGAAACAAAGGGGAGTTGATTACGATTCTGTAAAGACTGAATTTATGGCCAATCACTCGGACAACACTTCCATTCAACCCAAGTCGGACCTCCCCTTCTCTGATGATGAAGACGAAGGTTTTGAAAAGGGAAAAGGCGGAGGCAACTTTGGCGGAAGCTCAAGTTCCTCTTCCGGTGCGCGCTCAGGAAAGTCTTCTGAAAAGTCCAAGACTCCCGTCCTAGACAACTTTGGTCGTGACTTGACCCTTCTCGCCGAAGAAAACAAGCTAGACCCTGTGGTAGGACGTGAAAAGGAAATCGAAAGGGTTTCTCAAATTCTATCGAGAAGAAAGAAAAACAATCCCCTACTCATCGGTGAACCCGGTGTAGGTAAATCTGCCATTGCAGAGGGTTTGGCGTTGAGAATTGTGAAAAAGCAAGTGAGTCGCGTACTCTTTGGTAAGCGCGTAGTAACTCTTGATCTTGCGTCGCTTGTGGCCGGTACTAAGTACAGAGGCCAGTTTGAAGAGCGTATGAAAGCGCTTATGAATGAACTCGAAAAGAACGATGACATCATCTTATTTATCGATGAGCTTCACACCATTGTAGGTGCTGGTGGAGCCACGGGATCTTTGGATGCCTCCAACATGTTTAAACCCGCCTTGGCGCGAGGAGAAATCCAATGTATTGGTGCCACAACCCTCGATGAATACAGACAGTACATAGAAAAAGACGGTGCGCTAGAAAGACGCTTCCAGAAGGTAATGGTTGAACCCACTACCATTGATGAAACGGTTCAAATCCTGAACAACATCAAGGAGCGTTACGAAGAGCACCACAACGTAAATTACACTCCAGAGGCCATAGAAGCCTGTGTAAACCTTACGCAACGCTACGTAGCGGACAGACACCTTCCAGACAAAGCCATTGACGCCTTAGACGAAGCGGGATCTAGAGTGCACATCACTTCCATTCACGTTCCAGAGCATGTTCTAGAACTCGAAAAGAAATTGGAAGCCATTCGCGAGCAAAAGCTTTCTGTTGTTAAGAAACAACGTTACGAAGAAGCTGCTAGACTCCGAGATGATGAGAAGCACCTTGAAAACGACTTGGAGGCCGCTCAAAAATCCTGGGAAGAGGAAGTGAAGAAAAACCGCGAAACGGTTACTGAAGAAGACGTAGCCGAAGTGGTGGCAATGATTACTGGGATTCCAGTGCAAAGGGTTGCTCAGCAAGAGAGCTCTCGTTTAACGGCCATGAGTGACGACCTCAAGAGTCGCGTAGTTGGCCAAGACGAGGCCGTTGCCAAAGTGGTTAAGGCCATTCAGAGAAACCGCGCCGGTCTAAAAGACCCTAACAAACCCATTGGCTCCTTTATTTTTTTAGGACCTACGGGAGTTGGTAAAACGCAATTGGCCAAGGAATTGTCCAAGTCACTGTTTGACACAGAAGACAGCTTGATCCGAATTGACATGTCTGAGTACATGGAGAAATTTGCCGTTTCTCGCTTGGTAGGAGCACCTCCGGGGTACGTTGGATACGAAGAAGGTGGTCAGCTTACAGAAAAAGTAAGACGCAAGCCCTATTCAGTGGTTCTCTTGGACGAAATTGAAAAGGCTCACCCCGATGTGTTCAACTTGCTGTTGCAAGCGCTGGACGACGGTCATATGACGGACTCACTGGGTCGCAAAGTCGACTTTAAGAATACAATTGTGATCATGACGTCCAACATTGGATCGCGTCAAATCAAGGACTTTGGTCAAGGCGTTGGGTTTGGAACCAAATCAAGAGAAGAAGGTGCAGACGACCACACCAAGAGCATTATTGAAAATGCTCTCAAAAAAGCATTCGCACCAGAATTTTTGAATCGCGTAGACGATGTAGTACTCTTCAATACGTTGAGCCGTGAAAACATTCACGAAATCATTGATATTGAATTGGCCAAGCTCATCTCTAGAGTTCACGGATTGGGATACACTCTTTCACTTACTGAAGCGGCTAAGGATTACATCGCAGACAAAGGGTTTGACCAGCAATTTGGTGCTCGTCCCCTAGCCCGTGCCATTCAGAAATACGTTGAAGATCCCTTGGCTGAAGAAATCATCAAAGAGTCTATCAAAGAAGGTGATGAAATCCACATTGATTACGACGAGAAATCTTCGGAAGGAATACAAATCAACATTGGAAAAAAGAAGAAGAAGAAGAAAGCCTCTAAGGAGGAAGAATCTTCTAAGTAGCATAAGAAGTATTGAATAAATACTGTGCAACAAAAGGGGCTTCGGCCCCTTTTTTTTGTGGCTTTAATCTATCCACCGTGGATTTCAATTTTTTCTGAGTATTGAAGGGAATCCAACAGCTGCTGAGCCTTCCATTGATTGGTTGGAGAACTGTCTCTGACTACCCAATCAATGCTCTCGTCTTCAATATCTTCAATTACCTTTTGCGGCTTTAGGTAACCGGCTCCAAAGAACAATTCATCGTAATACACCACAAAGGCCTTTTCTGCAGCGGTTCTCCCGGGCAATGTAACGTAGAATTGGCTCTTGTTCCTTGATTCTTCCACAAAGCGAACCACGTTTTGGTTGTGATTTTCATATTCATAGGTCCCTCCTATTCCGCAGAGTTCTGGATTGAGTTGATATTGCTCTCGTATAGAATACAAATCCTGAACAGCACTGGGATGAGAGTAATAACTTCTCAGGGCACTGGTTAAGGCATGGGTTTTATTGATGGCCAGACGCTCATTGCCTTTGCCGTCTTGATACCTGAACAAACCATAGGTTCTCTTAGGTACTTTTTGCGCTTTGTTGTAGGCGGGCCAATACTTTCTAATTTCTTGATCTTCTAACAGATACGCCATCCATTCGGAACCGGTTTCTACGTAGTGTAAATGGGTGATTTCTCTGAGTAATTCTTGTGTTTTGGCCGCTTCTAAATTCGTGGTAAAATGGGTTTTTAGCCTGGATTGAATGTTTTTGGCCTTGCCTATGTAAAGGTTCTTACCTCCTTTTCCCTTCATGTAATACACACCAGCAGTTTTGGGAATGGAATCAAACTGATCGGAAGTTATTTGCTGAGGAAGGAAATTGTAATTGTTTTTGAGCTTTACGGTTTTCTTCCAATGCTCCTCAGTGTCTAAGGGCAACACACTTTGTAAAACTCCCTTGGCGGCAATGGCATCCGATAGGGCCCGGTGAGGATTTTCATTTTCCAATCCAAAATGAGACACCAAGTTCTTGAGCGAGTAGCTGCGTAAGCCAGGGACGATTTTTCTCGTATATCGCACAGTACACAGCTTTCTTGGATTCCAGCTGGAATAGCCGGTTTCTGTCAGTTGCCTCTTGAGGAAGGAATAGTCGAATTGCACGTTGTGCGCCACAAAAATGCACCCCGAAATCAAATCGTAAACTTTACCCGCTACTTCTTCAAAAAGAGGCGCCTCCTCTACCATCTCAGGCGTAATGCCTGTCAAGTGCTGTATGGATTTTGGAATGGGTCTTTGCGGGTTGACCAAGGTGTGATAGCGCTCTATTTCTACCTCTCCATCAAAGATCACAATTCCTATTTCTGTAATCCTGTGCAGAGAAGCATTTCCTCCCGTCGTCTCCAAATCCACCACCGCAAAATTCATATCGTAAAAATAGTAAAGAATAAAAAAGGCCGTGCATTTCGCACAGCCCTTTTCAGTGTAATCCGTATCGTATAATCTATTTTACCGTAAACTTCTGAGTAGAAAGTTTCTCTCCAACGGTTAGGGTGGCAAAGTAAACTCCGGGAACTACATCCTTGAGCACAAAGGTCTCTGCAACCTCTTCTCCTTTTGCCAAAGTCATTTTTTCCAATCTCTTGCCAGACGCATTGAAAATGGAGAGTTCCCCTTCGGATTCTAAGCCATGAGCCATACACAAGAAGTTGTCACCATTGAGTTCTGAAATTTCAAAACCGCCTTTCTCAGACGATGAATAGTCATCTCCCAAAATACCTTGTAGGACCTTCTCATCTCTTTGGGTGTATGAATTTTCTTCAAAGAAGAAGGAATTACCACCCACTGCCATGGCAGAAGGCATTCCCATGTGGTTGTCAATAATGATTTCCTTTCTCATTTGAGCGTGCCCTTCTTTGAGCTTTCCTTGGAAAGTCTTGGTTTTTCCGTCTCTGAGAACTTCTACCACGATTTCTTTCTCCAAGCCATTTTCCGAAATGGCATCTACGATATCTTGAGAGGATTTGATCTTTTGACCGTTGATAGCGGTGATTTCATCCCCCTCTAACAAGCCCATCACCTCTGCAGCACTTTCTGGCACCACACTGGCAATGACTACCGGAGAAGCTTTGCCGTTGGATAGTGTACGATCAAACGTAATGCCGAGCATGGGCTTCTTCTCTCCCATCTCTACCCATTCCATGTTGGCAGGATATCCCGCCATAACAAAGACGTCCTCATCCATGACGCCATGGTGATTACCCGATTTAATTACCTCGATGGTTTCAACTTGATCGGGAGCGATTCCTGCTTCGAGAAGTACCTTTTCCAATTCATCCGAATTTCCATCGGACTGAATCTCGGTAACCTCACCGTTCTTAATGATTTTGATTTTTACTTCTTTCTCTACTTTTTTTTCCACTTTCTTCTCTTCGATTTGGCCTAGAGCAGTAATAGAAAGCAGACTTAGGGCCGCAACGGGCACCCATTGAAACGCAATATTCTTCATAGTAAAATGGTTTTTGTTGCAGCAGAACTCAGTCGAGAACTCTACGAATGTAATTTTTTGATAGGTTGCGCTCTGTTTATGTTTTGTTAAAATTTATTGTAGACCTTTACGCTAGAATCGAATTCATACTTTAGAACCATGGAAACCTTCCTCTTAATTCTTTCGCTTCTCATCTTGACTGTAGGGCTTGTAGGCGCTGTGGTTCCGGCCGTTCCGGGACCTCCCTTGAGCTTTATTGGCTTTGTCCTCTTCGCCTTTACTCCTAATATGGAATGGAATTGGACCGCCGTCTTTATCGCAGGGGCCATAGCCATTCTCATTACGGTGCTGGATTTATACGTACCGGCCTGGGGAGCTAAGAAGTTGGGAGGAACTAAATTCGCTACCTCGGGATCCATTGTGGGTTTAATTTTAGGAATGATTTTTTTTCCTCCCATTGGAATCCTTGTAGGACCCTTTCTTGGAGCCTTTGTTGGAGAATTAATCTTTGCGGGAAAAAATCCGTCAGAGGCATTGAAAAGTGGTTGGGGTGCCTTTTTAGGTTTCTTAGTAGGTTCCACATTAAAAATTGGATATTCCTTTATTATATTGGGTTACATCGTTTATCAGTGGGTAAATTAATCGAAAAACATATTACCTCTCTAGCATTGGTATTGCTGGGTTTCTCTGCCTTGGGTCAGACGGAGCCAGAAATTCTGCGCGGTAGAGTGCTTTCTTCCGATTCGGCAAAACCCATTACTGATTGTTACGTTATCAACGCCAAAAGTCACAAGGGAACGACCACAGACGAATTTGGTTTTTTTGAAATCTACATGAGTCCCGAAGACACCTTGGTCATTTCCAATGTTCAGTACATGTTTGGATATTATTGGACAGATACGGATGAGATTCCCAAGGAACGTCAAGTCATAAAATTGGACCCGAGAAATTACTTGTTGGATGAAGTCAGCTTGTTTTCTCATGGGTTGACCACCAACAAACCCAAACCCATGCCCATTGGCAAACCCAGTGTCCCTCCCAACTCGGAAACCACCATTCGCCCTATGGCGATGCCTTCGTATACCTCTCCGGTGGATATGTTGTATTACTACTTTGGCTCCAAACCAAAGCAAATCAGAGAGTTGATGAAACTCCAGAGAGAGGATGCTTACAGACAGCAACTCAAAACGGGAAAGAACAGAGAGATTCTCATGGAAGTAACGGGGCTTAGCGCCGAAGAAATTGAAGAGTTGGCGTTTTATTGCAAGTATACCAAAACTCGAATTAGTACCATGAATGATTACGAGCTACTCATGTCTATTCTCTCGTGTTACAATCAGTTTTTACAAGAAAACGGTGCAGAGGATATTTTGGACCAACAAAGCTGGTAAACCTACCATCTATCGAACCTTTTTGTTTTGTAGGAAAAGTTTTACTACTTTAAATGGACTAAAATGATGGATTATGCTTACCACTGAAAATCGCTCCATCTTGCTTTTTTTAGATGAAGCGCTCGCCAAACACCAAATGAATCCAGAGGAAAAGGGAACCGTTGATCGAGTAATTCAAAAAATTTCGGACTCTATTTTACTGCTGGATGGCAAAGAAGAAAAACGAGTTTTCTTTAGCAATCTTTGGGACTACTTACATCGCAAAAGAGAAACCTTAGGTGAGACTCATGCGCTAAATATTGGATTTAGGGAACCCCATCAATCTGTACTTGTAGGAAGACTTTCCAGGCGTTTGCGTCATAAATACTCTCATTATCTAGATTTTTAATCACCATTAATTAGAATTCAAACATCCATTTTGTTGTAAGACAATAGATTTAAAAGACCTCCAATTGTGGAGGTTTTTTTATTTTAGAAACATGAAGAGAATACCCAATCAAATCACATTAATTGTTCTTTCGCTGTTCCTTTCCTGCAGTGCATTCGCACAGAATGACACCGCGTTTGTAGAGCAGATTAAAATCGGACTCATGCAAAGAGACGTTTCCTTTACGCCTCTGTACATTAGCAAAAGAGAGTTTCACGATTTGATTTCGCTGCAAACGGCTTGGCCAAAAAACCACAGAGATCAATCTCTAATGGAGGTCAATGACAAGTACACTCAATGGGTACGTGAATACCAAACGGAAATGAGATTTATCCAGGAGGATTTTGAAGCGACACAGAATGAAGAAGAAATGGCGCTCCGTTGGAAACCTGGATTTACCAAAGAAAAGAATGGCGATATCTGGTTTACTTTCTACTTCACTGTAGAAGGAGAATGGGTAGATCACAAAAACCGGAAATACCCTGTAGTTTTTGAATTTTTAGCAATGAATTTTGAGGGAGAATGGAAATTGATGTCCTCACTTAAAGAGTTAAATCCATAAGGTGATGAAGGCAATAAGAATCTTGCTGATTTTAACTATGGCCGTTGGCTGCTTTTCGTTAGAGGCACAACCCAGTGAGGCTGCTTTTTCTGAAAAAGTCTTTAATCATCTATTGAATGATTCCCAAAAGCTAAATGCCATGTTGGTACCCCTCAGTCAGTATTTAATTTTTGTAGATAAGCAGGAATACACTGGGGAAGAAAAGGAATTTTACAAATCTCAAGCCATAGAGAATTATCCCAAGGTGGCTTCGCACTACGCATCAGAAGTTGATAGAATATGTGATTTTTACCAACAACGCCAAGAAATTGGGTACTCGTTTACCTATTTGACCACCACATTCCTTCCCAAAGAAGACGAAGAGAATACTGGGTATATGGTGATTCGGTATTCTTCACAAATTGAAGACGAAACCATTAACGACAAAATAATTTTTGAATGTCTTAGAATAGAAGAACAATGGTACATACTCGATGGTTTTTTTCAAGACGTCCCCGAAGAATAGAAGGAGACCAAAAGCCAATCCTTCTAAAATATCAAAGTTTAGGCTCCCAAATCGATGAATTTGAAACTATGATTACAACCATATCCAAACCCCAGCCCGGTGACTACCCCGATTACTACGGTAGATATATTGATCTTGTAGAGAACGAAAACCTACTGGAACAAATGGAATCTGTAACCCAACAGACCTTTAACTTCTTTGAACAACTTGAAGACAAGGCTCTTCATTCCTATGCGGATGGAAAGTGGAACATACGACAGATCCTTCAACACATAGTGGATACCGATGCGGTCTTTTTATACAGATGCCTGCGATTCATCAGAAAAGACCCTACTCCACTTCCTGGGTTTGATCAGGATTTGTTCGCGTTAAACGATCCCCAAGACTCCTCTTACAGACATTTATTGACCACATTTTTGCGAGTTCGACAGATTTCAATACTCTTTTTTGGAAGTTTTTCTGAAGAAGATTGGAAAGCTTTTGGCACCGCCAGCGATCACAAAATGTCGGTCTCAGCCCTCGCCTATTCCATGACTGGACACAGTTTGCACCACATTAACGTCATCAAAGAGAGGTACTTATAGCCTCTCTTTTTTTAGACTTAAAAAAATTTTTATAGTACTTTGTATTGCATAGTACTTGTTTTTATTTATATCTTTGTAATGCAAAATAATAGGTTATGTATCAGTACTGTATAAAATGATAACCGTTTGCAACCCAATAAACCATTCGGTAGACGACCAAGAAAAAGACATAAAACGCCAAAACATAAACTGACAATTCAACTCATTATGAAACTACTAACCTGTATCGCATTGACCCTGAGTATTTCCCTCAATGCTCAGTTTTCTAATGATGTAGAAAGACTTTACAGCTACCTAGACCATCAAAACTTGACCTTTGCACTGAGCTTAGGTGAAGGATGGCTCAACAATTTGGATCTGTCCTTAGACTGTGAAGATCAAATGACCAGAGTAAAAGGTGATATCGATTACTCTAAAGTGATCTTTTTAATGGATAGCCAAGATGTCCGCGCCCATGTAAGCTACATAGGTGGGCTCTTAACCCAAATGGGTTATGAAAAAAAATGGATTGAAACCGATTCTGGAAAACCTAATCTTTGGATGTTTTTCAAAAAATCCGGTAACACCTTCACCGAGATACACTGGTTGGGGTACGGAAAAGATTCTGCGTTTTTGGCCTCGTCCAAAGGAGAATTGGTAATCAATAACATGTAAGATGATGCGACACATGCAAATTGACAATAAACCGATGACAAGCACATGAAAATCGAAAACACAAAAGCACAAATGAGAAAGGGCGTACTGGAGTACTGCATTCTCTCCGTGCTCAGTAATAAGGACGCCTATGCCTCCGACATTATTGAGACCCTTAAAAAGGGAAAGCTAATCGTTGTAGAAGGGACCCTCTACCCTCTCCTAACGCGTCTTAAGAATGCAGGGCTTCTTACCTATAACTGGGAAGAAAGCACTTCAGGCCCCCCAAGAAAATACTACTCTCTGACCGCTGATGGTCAGGATTTCCTAAAGGAATTGAACACCACTTGGAATGAACTCGTAGAAGCCGTAACCGTAACCACAAGCAAATCCTCATGAATCAGACAATAAATATCAATTTAGCAGGAATGATTTTTCACGTAGATGAAAACGCATTCGCCCTGCTCAACGATTACATTGAACGCCTTAAACGCATTTTTGAACCTCGCGAAGGAGGGAATGAAATCGTGCAGGACGTAGAGTCCCGTATGGCTGAACTCTTCCAGGAAATGCTCTCGGACAGTAAAGAGGTCATCTCTGAAGAAAACGTAAAACAAGTCATTGCTACTTTGGGAAATCCCGAAGATTATGTAGATGATGATGAAGATTCTGAAGAAGCTTACAAAAACACGGCAAGCTCTACAGAAGACAAAAAGATGCCCAAGCGCCTCTTTAGAAATCCAGATGATAAAATTTTAGGTGGAGTAGCCTCTGGTTTAGCCGCTTATTTTGGAATGGATCCCGTGTGGGTTCGATTGATAATCGTTGCCCTATTCCTTTTCAATGGAATTGGCTTAATCCCATATATCATCCTTTGGATAGTAATTCCTGAGGCCAGCACCACGGCCGAAAAATTGCAGATGAAGGGAGAGCCTATCAATCTTTCTAACATTGAGAAATCGGTAAAAGATGAAATCAACAATGTGAAGGAAAAGGTAACGGACCCTTCACTTTCTGGAAAGCTCAAAAGAGGCATTGAAGACATCATAGATGTCATTCTTCAGATTGTGAAATTTATCTTCTCCTTCATTGGAAAGCTATTGGGAATTATCCTTTTCATTTTGGGAATAGGATTCTTGTTTGCCTTTGTTACCACCTTGTTTGGAGGTTCTATTTACATCGGCGGATTGGATTACACATCCTCACAAATGGGAGGTTTCTTAGACATGTTCTGGCTGGATAGCTCTATGCACTATTGGACCATTGTGGGACTGTTTATGATCATCCTCTTCCCCGTTATCGTCTTCTTTATGTTGGCGACGAGAATTCTCTTTAACTGGAAGAATCAATCGCGATGGATTTATATTGGAGGTGTTATCATCTTTATTATTGGCTCCGGAATTGTAGCCGCCAATGGAATTCGCATCGCCAAGCAGTTTCAATCCTCTTCCTCGGTAACAGAGAAGGTATACTTGAAAATGGAAGACAAACAAATCTATACACAACTCAAAGCCTCCGATATAGTTGACGATTTAGAAAACAATCCATTTTTAATGGACGAAGGGGTTCTCTACTCAGGAGATGTTGATTTTGACATTTTTAAAACCGATGGCGAACTCCCCTACTACACCGTTACTTACAAAGCCAATGGAGAAAACCGAACAGAAGCAAGAGAGCGAGCCAAAGGCCTTTCCTACTACGTAGAAGCCCAAGACTCCTTACTGTTATTTGATGGATATTTTGAAATTCCATCTGAACAGAAATACAGAGCTCAGGAAATCAATTTGAGTCTATATCTACCTGTCGGCTATGAAGTGTATCTAGACGAGTCCATGATTGAAATTATCTACGACATCAAAAACGTACACAACGTATATGATGGTGATATGGTAGACATGTTCTGGATTATGACGGACCGCGGTTTGATCTGTGAGGACTGTCCCGAATCGGAAAGAGCTCCTAACGATGAGTACGAGTGGCAAGATGAGATGGAAGAAGAACTAGAAGAAGCTGCTGAAGAATTGGAGCGTTCTGCAGAAGCATTAGAGCGTTCTGCAGAAGCCTTTGAACGCTCCATGGAAAAGAGCTTTGATCGCGATTGGGAGGATAAGTAAACCACTAACCTAACCGATGAACCAAATCGTCATAAGACAACCATAAACCTACTACTACGCAAAAATGAGCAAGGGCAAGGATTATTTCCTTGCCTTTGTTTTTTACAATCCTTGAAGAGTTGTAAAAAAACCGAATTGGACAATGAGGACCCAAAGGGCAAAGGGATTTTCTTCTCTATCCGTATTCTTACCTTGAAAGTATGACAAAACAAACGTCAGCAAGAAACTGATGACGAACCATGAGGTGAAATTAACCACAGGAGGATGTCCATCTTTCCAAGACCAAAAGTTGAGCGCAATTGCCACGGGTTCAATGAGGAAATCCAAAACGGTCATGCCCAGCCCTATCAGTAAGGCCAAAACAAAACCATTCTTTACCCTACCCTTGAGAACTTGAAAGAAGGAATACATCAAAAGCGCCCATAGCAATCCAATCAACAAGGGGGTGTTTATGATTCGAGGACCAAAAATGGAGGAATACTCATATTCTCCAAAGGGAAATCCCGTATTCACGCCAAGCATTTCTACACCTAGACCCAAAGAAAAAACAATTCCCAAGGGCAGCCATTCCCAACGAAAAAGCCTCTTGTAGAACAACACAAACGCAGTCAGGAGTAAATTGTAAGGAGATAGGACCACAATTAAATCTCTGTAGGGAGAATACATGGCCAATACTCCCACCAAATGGAATACAACGAGTATAAGGATTCCTATTTTCTTCTTCATGTTGGTGATTCTGCTAGATTATGCCAAATTGGGAATCAGTTGAGAGGTAATCTTTGCGGAAAGCAAACACAGTGGAACACCCCCACCTGGATGAACGGATCCTCCCACAAAATAGAGGTTTTTAATTTTTTGACTGAAATTGGGATGGCGCAAAAAGGCCGCCATGGTATTGTTGGAAGAGGCACCGTACAGAGAGCCTTGGAAGGAACCCGTTTTTGACTCTATCTCAACAGGAGTTACTATTTTTTCTTCTACAACTAAAGATTCCAAATCACAATTCAACTCTTTAGAGAGTCTTTTGATTACGAGCGTTCGGATTCGTTGAGAAATGCTCTGCCAATCCTGCCCTGTGTTTCCAGGGACGTTAATCATTACAAACCAGTTTTCCCCATTCTTCGGGGCATCCGAATCAATCTCCTTAGAGGTAATGTTCACGTAAATGGTAGGATCATTCCCCACCGTTTTCTCTTCAAATATCTGATGAAATTCACCCTGATAATCCTCTGAAAAAAAGATGTTGTGCAGATCCAATTCAGGAAAGTTCTTTTCCACACCCCAGTAGAAAATCATTGCCGAACTGGATCTAGGTTGAGAAAGTACTTTCTCTGGTGCTTTCTGGTCCTTAAGAAGCTTTCTATAGGTGGGTACCACGTCAGAATTGGAGACGACAAGATCTGCTTTGTGTATTTGATTACCTACGCGAACCCCCTCTGCTTTACCGTTTTGAATTTCAATGGATTGAACCGGACTATCCATAGTGAATTCTACTCCCAACTCCCGAGCCAATTGAATCAAACTTTGTGGAATTTGGGACATTCCTTTTTGGGGTAAATACGTTCCCAAAGAAAATTCCAAATGCGGAATTACCCGCATCGTAGCTGGCGTCAAATACGGACTGGAACCATTGTAGGTTGCGTATCTATCAAAGAGCTGTACGAGCTTGGGGTTTTTCAATTTTTGAACGTTGACTTCGTGCAGCGAAGAAAACATTTTGAGCTTTGTTAAGACCTTTACTGACTCCAAAACATCGGTATTAAAATACGTGGAAGCTTTGTGTAGCGATTTTTCGAGAAACAAAGGGGTTGTAGCATTGTAGAGCTTTTCGCTTTCGCTGAGATAATCGAGGACTGTTGCGGCGGGAACGTCCAATACCTGCTCAACTTCACGTGCAAATTTTAGTGGCTGGCTGTAGGCCGAAAGCCGCGTACCATCTTTCCAAAAGTAATTGCAAGTGACCTCCTTTTGGTGGTACTGAAAGTAGTCTTCTGGATTTTTTCCGGCTTCTTTAAAAATTTCGGTAACTAACTGAGGTAGTGTAAATAAGCTGGGGCCCCAATCAAATCGGTAGTCCCCCATGGAGAATTCATCCATCTTTCCTCCCAGCTTGCCGGAGGCCTCAAAAACTTTGACACCATAGCCTCTAATAGCCAGTCTGCAAGCGGTGGCAATTCCTCCTATTCCGGCTCCGACTACTATGGCTTTACTCATTATTGATGGGTTTTGTTTGATTCCGTAATGCCTTTCGAACATTCCACAAGGTCAAATTGTTTTTAAAATATGGCACTTGGTGGGCAAAATTCAAACGATAGATCTAACGGTTTTTCCGCGATTATTTAATCCTTGAACAAACTATTCAATAAACATAAGTTAATTCTGGGATTTCTCGGCATTCCCACCCTTCTGCTTTTGGCGGCATTGTTTATCCCAGAGGGGGATTCCATTCGACTCCCACATCAGACCTCATTCAATGTCAAGGAACAGGACGAAATATTCTTTAAAAACACGAGAACTCCCCATTATACCTTTGAAGAAAGGTCTCTTTGGGGTTCTACTCTCTTTTATCCCAAGGAATGGGAAGAAATGCCACTGATGCTCATGATTAATCTGCAGTGGCGATCTGATGAGGCCAGTGTTTTGTTTATTACTTCAAAAGAGCAAAAACCCATCGACATTGGCATTGGTGATTCAATACATCCCTTTGACCCTATGAATTCCAGGGGGTATCATCAAAAAATGGCCTTCCTGCTTTACGAAGCCATTCAAGAAGAATCCAGTATTACCATAGGCACAGAAGTCTTGAGCCCTTCAAAAATGGATAGATTGCAAACGGTTTTGGTGGACTATCTGCGTTTAATTGACAAGGTTCAATGATGGGAAACGCCCTTATGAATGCAGTCTGATCAACCTATTTCCCCTTGTTGTTGGAATTCTTAGTTGAACTCTTCTTTCGAATATTGGTGTTGATCAATTCCACGGTCAATGAGAAGGCAACTGCAACGTAGATGTATCCCTTTGGAATTTCTACATGAGCTGATTCCGCAACCAATACAAAACCGATGAGAATCAAGAATGACAAGGCGAGGATTTGAAGCGATACGTGCTTTTCAATAAACGAGGCAATTCTACCCGAAAAAATTAACATGACAATCAAGGAAACGACAATGGCTGCAATCATAATGGGCAATTCATTGGTCATTCCAATGGCGGTAAGAATGGAGTCAAATGAAAAGACAATATCCAATAAGGCAATCTGTATTATGATGGACATAAACGACTTAGACACCTTATCTCCAGTGCTTTCCGGGGCATGACTTTCTCCTGAGCTCTTGTGATGAATTTCCTTGGTACTCTTCGCGATGAGGAATAACCCACCCAATAGCAATATCAAATCCCTTCCCGTAACCGCATGTTCCATTACTGTGAACAGTGGCTTTGACAGACCAATGATCCAAGTAATTCCCAAAAGCATTGCAATCCTCAAAACCAATGCAAGAGAGATACCCGCTGTCCTAGCTTTCGCACGAATAGATTCGGGAAGCTTATTGGTGAGAAGTGAAATAAAGATAATATTGTCTATTCCCAGGACGATTTCCAAGAAGGTAAGTGTAGCGAATGCAACGAGATTGGCGGTAGTGAAATAGTCCATAAGGGTTGTTCAGAATTTTGTAATTTGAAACAATTTTACAAAAAAAAAGAGCCGGATACGAAATCCGGCTCCTTACCAAC
The DNA here is from genome assembly GCA_965658445.1 of uncultured Schleiferiaceae bacterium. Lineage (GTDB taxonomy): Bacteria > Bacteroidota > Bacteroidia > Flavobacteriales > Schleiferiaceae > CBFHSF01. The sequence continues at coordinate 116,879 of CBFHSF010000004.1, forward strand.
CCTAAATTGAAGTTACCCAACTATGAAACCTATTTGGCGATGCCATTTAGATTTCGCTTGCTAAAGTAACTTAGTTATTTCCCCCTCTTTCTGGGTTTCGATGAATAGCAGGTATTGTTCTTTTTTTGGTAGTTTTTCTTCTTTTTTTTGACATTCCGTTCATACTTTTCTTACATTAGCAAACTGAAAAAAAATGTGCAATCATTACTTTTATGAACGTAAAAATTTACATTTACTAAATGAATATAGATTTTACTTTTAGTCCAGATTTGGATAGCGAAACCATCACAACCTACCTGGGTGACGATTTGGACTATATCCGTACCATTTTTAATCTGTTCTTAGAGCAGACTCCAAAAGAAATGGAAAATATACGCTCGCTCACTGCCAATGGGAATTGGGAGGAAGCGGGAAAGATTGCTCATAAAATTAAACCTACATTCATCATGGTGGGCTTCCCAAAGTATGAGACTCTTTTAAAAGACTTTGAACTGACCGCAAAAGGATCCAACGACCCAAAGGAACTCAAAGAAATCTTGGCCAAACTAGAAGAAGCGGTGGAATTTTCCGTGAAGACAGTTCAAGCCGATTACTCTCGTTTAAATTCTACCCTAGGCAATGAATCTTAAGTGTATAATAATTGAAGATGAAATCATAGCTCAGAAAAACCTTGAGAATCATTGTAAGAAACACGAAAGTGTAGAATTGATCGAAGTATTCTCCAATGGTTTGGACGCTATTGAATTTCTCAAATCCAATGAGGTGGATCTCATCTTTTTGGATATTGAAATGCCCGAGTTAACGGGTCTTGAATTTTTGGAAAAATCCCCTATCCTACCTCAGGTTATTTTTACTACTGCAAAGAAAGAATATGCCTTTGAGGCCTATCAACACGATGTAACGCATTTTTTAAAGAAGCCGATTTCGTACAGTTCTTTTGAAGTAGCCATAACCAAAGCGTTGAAAAACGCCACACCTACCAAAGCTGCAGAAACCACAGTAGCTGCTCCCGAATCCATAAATGAAGTATTTATTAAGGTTTCTGGTAAGTTTGTTAGACTTTCTTTTGATGAAATACTCTACATTGAAAACGTAGGTGATTACGTAAAAATCGTAACTCCAGGTAAGTCTCACGTAATTCATGGCACCATTAAGGCCATGGCGGCAAAACTTCCTGAGAACCTATTCTACAAAGTCCACAGATCGTACATTGTGAACTTGACTCATATTGTCGATATTGAAGAAGGAACTTTGGTGATTAGAGACAAGGTAATCCCCATCTCTAGAGCGAACCGAAGTGGATTGATGAGCAAGATTAATCTCTTGTAAATCCTAATTCTACCTGCTTTTATTTCCCCTTAAGGAAATGGTCCCGACAACAACCACCGCAAAATATATATTGTTCAATATTAAAAGCCCCGCTCGATTGGTCGATGCGGGGCTTTTCAATTATTGGGAATCTGATATCCCGAGTCCTTAATGGCTGTACTGTGAACCGTACATCATGTGTTGTTGTGTGAAGTCCGATGGATACTCAACTTTTACGTCCACCATCTTTCCGTTTTCCATTACCGGAACCAAAACGGGATTGATAAATCCAGCATATGGAGCAATGTTTAGCTTAGAACTGCGCTCAAGTACTTCTCTGTGAAGTTCTGGATCCACTTTTACACCGTACCCCTCAACCAACGCTTTACCGGCTTCAAAATCACCTTCCGACTTAATTCTTTGAATCTCTTTGAGCAATTCCCCAAAGATTATCTGGAGCTTGTCGTAGTCATTAATAACGAAATAGGTCTTTCCGTCTACCACTTTCTTTTCAATCACATTGTCTGCCGCTCCTCTTTCCATGGCCCAGCTGGCAACCAATTGACGGTTTCTCATGTGGTCTTCTTCAATTTCCTCTCCTGGATTGAGCCTTCTCAATTGAAGCATCATTCCATTGCGGATGTAATTGTCGTATTCTGCACGAGCGGGTCCAAAATCTTCCATTAGCCCCAAATCGATCATTTTTTGATTAGGTAAGAAGTAAAGAGCCACCAAATCGGCACGAGCCTCTTCAAGTGTAGATGCATAATTCTTAAGGGTTTCTGCTGGCTGACCTACTCCTGGATTGAGTCTTCCAGAAGCGTGACCTACTACTTCGTGCAAAGCAGTGTGAAGTCTTCCCCCCAAATCACCGTATTTTTCAGCGATTTCTCTCTCCTTAGCGCTGTAGGCAAATTCAGCGAGAAGTCCTTTACCCGCAGCCTTTTCGTAGGCGTGCTCAATGTTTCCTAATGAAATAGACTTTGACCCATGCTCTTCTCTGATCCAATTGGCATTGGGCAGGTTTACTCCAATAGGTGTGGATGGAGAAGCGTCCCCGGCCTCCCCTACCGCATTGATAATCCTATACGTAACCCCTTTTACATTGGGCTTTTTGTGCTCGTCCATAATGCTAGAGTTGTCCTCGAACCACTGAACGTTTTGTGAAACGGTAGAAAGCTGCTCTGACGCCTCCAAATCTCTTACTTGGACAATGGTTTCAAAGGATGCTTTTCTCCCCATGGGATCGTTGTATACTTCAATAAATCCATTGATGTAATCTACATCGCCCCCTGTGGCTTGAACCCAAGCTACGTTGTAGTCATCCCATTTCTGGAGGTCTCCAGTTTGATAGTACTCTACCAAAATCATCAAAGCTACTTTTTGAGCTCCATTTTCTGCCTCTTCAATAGCTGCTTCTAAATGCCCGATGATTTCTTTGATTTCCGTTCCGTACTTGCCCTCGGCATACCAAACCTCTTCAATCAATTCTCCGGCGTCATTTCTTACCACTGTGGAGTTGAGACCAATGGATAAAGGTTTAGTAGCATCTGGTGAGTTCTTTTTTGCATAGAACGCCTCTACCTCTGCTTGAGTTATATCAGGGGAATAGAAGTTAACCGCAGAAGCGGCAACAATATCTACATCACCTGCTTTGTTTACTTTTTTCGCATCAAAACTGGGATCAAAAACAGCCTTGGTGGCTTCTTCACTTAAGGAAACACCTGCTTTAGAAGCCAAACCATTAAAGTATTCCTGAGAAAATCCTGGTGTAAACTTAAGGTTGGAATAATGGTGGTGAATACCGTTAGAAAACCAAATTCTCTTGGTATAGATCATAAATTCCTCCCACTGAGCATCAGCATCGCCATCTGGATGGGCCGCAACGATTTTTTCTAAGGCCTTTCTAATTTCGAGGTTGTGTCTGTAGTTCTGATCGTAAATAATGTCTCTACCGGCTAGACCGGCCTGAGACAAATGGTATACATACATCTTCTGTTGAGCAGACAACTTTTCCCAACCGGGAATCTGGTATCTCAAAATTCTAATATCAGCAAACTGCTCGGTTTGCCATTTAAAATCAGCTTCTTTTGCTGTGGTTTCTGGGGTGTGTTCTTCCATAGGTGCACTGGGAGTTTCCACTACTTTTTGATTACAAGCCACGAGTAAACTGGCCATGACCACTGAGGTGGTTATGCTTTTCAACATAGTTTTTGATTTATCATTTGTCTAAAAATATCAATTTATTATTTCAAAATCCTACCTTTAGAGAAACTTAAATCTAACAGCGCGGTAGTGGGCTCCCTTTAATTTGGGTCTCTCCCAATCTAGGATCTACACCCGGTAAAAATTTATTACGAATGAAATTTTTAAAAATCTTAGGTATTCTTATCATAGTACTCCTCTTGGGTTACAGTGGCTATATGGCTACCCTTGATGGGAAATACGACGTCTCTCGCTCCGTTGAAATTTCTTCTGACCCCAACTCTGTATATGGTATTGTTTCTGATTTGGAAACGTGGCCAGAGTGGTCTGTTTGGTATTTGAATGATAGCACCATGACCGCTACCTATGGAGAGCAAACCACCGGAGAAGGAGCTTCCTACTCGTGGACTAGCGACAATTCTGGTACTGGAACGCTCACCATTATGAGTGCGGATCCAGGAAAATCAATCACCACAAAAATTGAATTTGAAGGGATGGGAACCTCAGATGGTTACTGGACTTTTGAAGAAAAAGACGGTGGCACATACCTAACTTGGGGATTCAAAGGCGAAATGCCCTTCTTCTTTAGACCTATGGCTGCCGGAATGGATATTGCGTTAGGACCTGATTTTGAAGCCGGTCTCGAAAACATCAGAGAAATGGCAGAAGCTGGAGACTCTGAGTTCTTCACAATGGACGCTATGACCTTTGAATCTCGCCAATACATGGGAGTAACCTTAGAGGGTAAAATTTCTGAAATGAACTCAGATGTTTACGCCAATGGATATGCTCAAATTATGGAGTACCTCGGTGGACCTGACAAAGCGGTAGGTTCTATTTCAGGACCTCCATTTGCTATTTTCCACACTTGGGAGCCTGAGCAAGACCTTTACATCATGGAACTTGCTATTCCTGCCATAACAGACCTTCCTGGAAACGAAACCGTAGTTAAGGGACAGTCTTATGAGGGAACCGCTATTTTCATCGATCACTACGGTCCCTATGACCAAACAGGTAATGCACACGAAGATATCGCAGAATTTATTGAACTCAATGGATACCAGTACAACGGATCTCCTATGGAGGTTTACGTAACGGATCCCATGGAAGAGCCCGATACTACTAAATGGCTAACCAAGGTCATCTATCCTGCAAAGAAATTGGAAGAGTAGGATTCAAAACACTTCAAACCGCACCACTGAAATCATTTCATGTTTGATTTTACATAATGCAAAAGCCCCACTCCTATTGGTTGTGGGGCTTTTTTATGGGTTTGAATTAACGCTATACTCGATAGCCTATCCAACTTTATTCGTACGAAAATTGTCCTTTACTTCTTTGAAACCATTTCTCGTAAACGGTAACGACTCCCAATATCAAAAGCATTCCGTAAAAAGTATCCTCTACGGGAATAGTCACCAACCGAACCCCTAGGTTCTCTGCATCGTTGTAATGCACAATGGGACTTTCCAATCCAAAACCGGTTAGCACCCCATTTACAATGCAAAAGGGAATAAGAATCACCGCATAGGCCCTAAAGAACAAGCCCAACCATGGTGTTTTGGCCACGTACAAGTGATATCCCAACAAGGCCGAAAGCAATGAAAAGGTAACAAACGTGTATATGTGTTGCGTTTGAGTTATCGCAATGACCAATGAAAACCAAAATACAAAAGGGGCTACATGCACCCAGTTTCTACTGGTCTTAGGAACGGGAATAAAGTAATTGAGAACTCGGTAAATAAAGACACAAGAAAAGGGTACCACCACAAAAAAGAGCACTTCTTCGATGGGGAGGTTGGCAATTTCTATACCTACTAAATAGTCAGGGTTGAATCCCCAGACGCCAATATCTGTAAACCAAATGTCCCAGACAATAAATGGCAATCCTACGAGGGCAATTCCTAAAAACAGCCCTTTAAAGCTGTGAGCATAGGCAATTTTCGATTCAAAGGAACGAGTGAGAGGCACCAGAAGGGTAAAAAGATCCAATGCCAAATAGAGGTATTTTGAACTCATGATTTTCTTTCTCTTTCTCTCTTCCAATATTTAATGGGAAAGAGGAGCATTCCAAAAGACTCACCGTGTTCTTTGGTGAGGTGTTTATGGTGCATTTTGTGCGCCAGTCTTACAGCGCGTAGATAACTGTTATTGGAGTTTCGGAACCACTTAAGTCTTTGGTGAATAAAGATCTCATGGACTAAGAAATAAGCGAGGCCATAGACTGCTATTCCCACTCCTACACTCACAGAATAGGGATTCCCATACATCATGCCCAGCATGATACACAACCAACTCGGAATTGCGAAGATTAAAAAGAAGGCGTCGTTCTTCTCCAAGGGACCTGGCGTTTTTACGTGGTGATCTTCGTGCAAATACCACAAAAATCCATGCATTACGTATTTGTGAGTGGCCCAAGCCACCCATTCCATAACGAAGAAGGTAACCAGTATAATTAAGGCGTAAATCATTCAGATATCGCTTTTAGAGCTTCAAGACTTTCGTTGATGTGGTTGGTGGGTTTCAGGTGAGAATCGTAAACGTGCACACATACACCGTTTTTATCGAAAATGTAGGTAACGCGTCCTTGTAGTAATCCAAACAGTGAAGTAGGAACTCCGAATTGATCTCTCACCTTTTTATCGGTGTCCGCCAATAACGTGAACGGCAAATTGTACTTTTCTTCAAAGGCCTTGTGGCTAGCTACATCGTCAGTAGAAATACCAATGACCATGGCACCAGCTTCTGTAAAATCTTCAAAGGAATCTCTAAAAGAACACGCCTCTTTGGTACAACCTGGAGTGTCGTCCTTTGGGTAAAAGTAAATGACCAAATTTTGTTTGCCCACCACATCTTCAGTAGAAAAGGTCTTTCCATTTTGATCTAGTAATTCAAAAGATGGGATAGTATCTCCCACCTGCATTGATTGCGCCATGATTGCCGTTGTTATTAATGTAGCGAAAAGGGTGAAAATGTTTTTCATTCTAAAGTGCTTAACGCATTCTTTTAAAATTGGTTTAGGGGAGGTAGATTTTCTTTTGTCCGGATTTCTCGCCGGGGGCCTCCACCCTCCTCCCCAGGCTCAAGGTACGAAAACCAAATAGCCCAACTCGAAAACTTACGTTTACATTCGAATAGTTTCTATTCAAGGTGTCAAAAAAAAATGCCGGACGAACCGGCATTTTTCATTTCAATTATTTCTCTGGAGTATCTGCTAATGTTTGCAAGAAGAGCTTCCAGTATTTATTTACAGAACTGATTTGAACTTTCTCATCGGGAGAATGCGCTCCGCGGATGTTGGGTCCAAAAGAGATCATTTCCATTTCTGGGTAATGTGTACCAAGAATTCCACATTCCAATCCTGCATGACAGGCAAGCACTTTGGGCTCATCACCAAATAGGGATTTGTACTTTTCGGTCATGGTGCTCACGATGGTGGCGTGTGGATTGGGCGACCATCCCGGGTAAGATCCCGTTAAAGTGTACTCACACCCCATAAGAGAGAATACCATTCCAATAGAATGTGCCATATCCATTTTCTCTGAATCCACTGCAGAACGCGTTAAACACTGCGCTTGGAATTTATCCCCGTCAACGATGATTCTCGCCAAGTTAGAAGAGGTCTGAACCAAATCGGCAATATCCGGACTCATGCGGTAGATTCCATTGGGAATTCCCGCTACGGCCTTGAGCATTTGCGATTGACAATCAGCAGTTAAAACAGATGCAGGCGCATCAATAGATTCCAAAACGACCTCTAAATCCGGATCCGTTGTCTTGTACTCACTGGTGAGAACTTGAGTAAAATCAGAAACAAAGGATTTAAAATCTGATTCAGAAGCGGAAGGAATTCCCAAAACTACTTTGGACTCTCTAGGAATTGCATTTCTCAAGGACCCTCCATCAATGGATGATACCCTGGCACTATACTTATCTGCTCCAATGAGAATGCGATTCATGATCTTATTGGCATTCCCCAATCCCTTGTGGATGTCCATCCCTGAGTGACCTCCTGAGAGACCTTTTACCTCTATTGTATATCCTACTAGGCCAGTGGCCGCTTCAATATCCAAAGTTCTTGTGGCGGTTACGTCCACTCCACCGGCACAACCTATGGTAAGCTCATCGTCATCCTCAGTATCTAGGTTTAAAAGGATTGAACCCGTCAATACATTGGGCTCCAAACCAAAAGCACCGGTCATTCCCGTTTCTTCATCAACAGTAAAGAAGGCCTCAATGGGTGGATGAGGAATGTCTGTGCTGCTCAGTATAGTCATAATTGAAGCAACACCAATACCATTGTCAGCACCAAGAGTTGTTCCCTTTGCTTTTACCCAGTCTCCATCTACAAACATTTCAATTCCTTGCGTATCGAAATCAAAATCGGTGTCATTGTTCTTTTGGTGAACCATGTCCACGTGTGACTGTAGAACTACGGTCTGACGATCTTCCATTCCGGATGAAGCCGGCTTGGTAATCAAAATATTTCCTGTGGCGTCAACAGAGACGGGAAGTCCTAGGGACTCTCCAAAATCCACCATGAATTTGATAACTCTTTCTTCTTTTTTCGAAGGACGTGGAACGGCGTTTAAATCCGCAAAGTGGTTCCACATGGCATTGGGCTCTAGGTTTCTAACCTCCATACTTTTTCGTTTTATATGTTCCAGTTAAATGTGATGTTTTGTACTAAGTCGGGATGCAGACTTTTGGCCACAGGACATGCTCTACCGGCGGCTTCCAATACTTTCCTGTCCTCTTCTGCGACTTGAGAAGGCAGTGAAATTTCAATGATTACCTCTGCTACCCTTCTTGGATTGGCGGCCATAACTTTCACTATAGAAGCCTTTGCATCAGAAAGAGGCTTTTCCATGGCATTCGCCTTTATCCCCATGATGGTGAGGATACAAGAAGCTAGCGATGTCGATAACAAATCGGTGGGAGAAAAGGAATCCCCTTTGCCATGATTATCTACGGGAGCTACCGTTTCTATTTGAGTTCCGGATTTGGTGTGCTCGGCGCGAAGCCTCAATTCACCTAAATATTCAAGCGTTGCTGTGGTATGCATTTGGCTTTTGTTTGAAAGGACTACTCCACCTCTTCTACAGGTTCCTCAGAGGGAGTGGTCACATTGAAAAATTCGTAGTCTTTTAAATACAATAAATGCGTTCCTCTGTTCACGTAAGGCGGTTGGTTGGGAAAAGTATATTCAAAACCAACTCCTGTATACGGCTCAAAATTCCTTGGAGATTGAGAGAATGCGTTTCCAAAAAACCATGCGGCATCAAAACCTGAGTATGAGAACTTGGTGGGTTCCGAGTTGCATTCGGCTCTGTACTTCGCAATAAACTGAATTGTTCCATGGGATTTGTAATCAACCCAGAACGGCTCCGCACACACAAAGGACAAACCGTTTAAATAACCATAGTCTACGGTTTCCATTGAACGCAACGTGGATCCTGCTACCAACTGAACGGTGTCATTGGGTAGATTGTGCAATTGTGAAATCAAGGTTGCCAGCAAAGCCTGACTCTCGTCTAATGTGATAAATACGTTGTCCGTATTCGCTGTGGGGAACTTGTTGAAATATCCATTGTTTGGAAGTTCTTCACTCAACCAAACTTCTTTCATTGGATACACTTGTGGAATCAATAATGATTTGAGTTTATTGACCTTAGTGACGTTCTCTTCATTTTTTATATGAACGAAAATCAACTGAACATCTCCTCTTTTGTCATTGAGGTATTCTGCTATCTGATCCAATTCAAAATCTGTATCCGGAACACAGTTAACGAGGTTTCTTCTCCCGTTCTGATTCAACTTTTTTGACAGCGGAGAAATCACAGGGATTGAATCTCTTTTCAGAGCTTCCGCCAAGGCCTCGGCATTTTTGGAGTACAAGGGGCCTACTACTAAATCAATACCTCTTCTCCTGATTTTATCTGCCAATACTTCACTTACGTACTGCGCATCCTTCTTAGAATCAAAAACAGAAACTTCAATTTCTCTTCCCAAGGCGCCCAGAGAATCTACCGCCACTTTAAATCCTGCAAAGAACTCAAAGGCCATTTGATCTCTTTCCGAAAGGGGAACTCCCGAAAGAATCAAAGAATCCAACCTCTCCAAGCCAAAGGGAAGTACCAACGCCATTTTAATGGGCAACGCAACCACTGGGGCTTTAGTAGAATCCACATCCTTATCGATAAGAACGATTTTTCGAGATGTTTTCATGGGAATCACAATGTAATTTCCAGGCTCCAATCCATCGATAACATCGGGATTGTACTTTTCTATCCAATAGGAAGAAACGTCAAACTTCTCAGCAATGCCTTCTAAGGAATCTCCATCTTGAATCTGATATACTTGAAGTTTTGGATTTTTGGGAAGAGTTTCCACCACATTGCTGTCGGGCTCGTCTTCCAATCTTTCCATCTCCTCTTCTCTGTCAACATCCCATTGTTCTTGGGCCACTTCTACATGGTCCTCAATGGCTTCCATTTCTTCTTCAGTCATGGGAACTTGAACCAATGCCCCTACTCTAAGGACTTGACCTTCTATTTGAGGATTGGCAGAGAGAAATTCTGATTCGGTAAGGCCGTATTGTTTGGAAAGGCCATAGATGGTCTCACCGGGAAGAACCTTTCTGAAGGTGTATCCTTCCACTGGATTGAGTGGCTTTTCAGTAGTATCCTCGGTAGATTTTGATCCCTTAGGGATTTCTAGAATTTGCCCAATTTGCAGGCCGCTCTCCACTTCTGGATTGAGTGTGATTAAATCCTCAACCGCAACCCCGTATCGCTTTGAAATTCCATACAGCGTTTCTCCTGCAAGTACTTCGTGTAACACTTGAGAGGAATCCTTGGGCTCCACTTGTAGGTTGGACTCTGGAAGGGTCAGGACATCATCCTTTTGAAGCCCTCTGTTGTTGAGAAAGGGATTGGCTTTTACCAATTCCTCTACCGTAAGGTTATAGGTTTTGGAAATCCCGTATAGAGTTTCTCCTTGTTCGACTATGTGCTGTTGGCTTTGCGCCGAAACAAAAAGGGATAAACATGATAGAATCAAGCTTATCCCTATTTTTTTATTCAATCTTACTCCCATTCAATTGTTGCTGGTGGTTTTGAACTAATATCGTAAACCACTCGGTTAACACCTTTGACGCGGTTTATGATTTGATTCGAAATTTTCGCCATGAAATCGTACGGTAGGTGAACCCAATCTGCAGTCATCCCATCGGTAGATTCGACGGCCCTTAAAGCTACAACATTTTCGTAAGTTCTCTCATCTCCCATAACTCCCACAGACTGAACGGGAAGCAACATGGCGCCCGCTTGCCAAACTTGGTCGTATAGTTGGTGGTCCTTAAGACCTTGGATGAAAATATGATCAACCTCTTGAAGGATGGCTACCTTTTCTGGTGTGATGTCAGAAAGGATTCTGATGGCCAAACCAGGACCTGGGAAAGGATGTCTTCCCAAAAGCTCCTCATCAATTCCCAAAGCACGCCCTACTCTTCTCACTTCGTCTTTGAAGAGAGATTTGAGAGGCTCTACCACTTTGAGTTTCATGAAATCTGGCAATCCACCCACGTTGTGGTGAGATTTAATGGTTGCGGAAGGTCCTTTTACAGAAACCGACTCAATAATATCTGGGTAAATGGTTCCTTGAGCTAACCACTTAACATCTTCTAATGCCATGGACTCTTCATCAAATACTTCGATGAAAACGCGTCCAATGATTTTTCTCTTTTGTTCTGGATCGCTCACTCCCGCCAATTCTGACAAGAATTGCTCTTCAGAGTTCACTCCTTTAACATTGAGCCCCATGCCTTTGTATTGATCGAGAACGGAATCAAACTCATTCTTTCTCAAAAGGCCGTTGTTTACAAAAATACAGTAGAGGTTATCTCCGATGGCTTCAGACAAAAGAACTGCTGCTACCGTAGAATCCACTCCTCCAGATAGACCCAAAACAACTTTGTCATTTCCAAGAGTGTTTTTCAGTTCGTTTACCGTGTCCTCAATAAAGGAAGCAGGTGTCCAATCTCCAGCACATCCACACAAACCAATTACGTAGTTCTTGAGAAGAGTGGCTCCGTCTTTGGAGTGGTATACCTCTGGGTGAAATTGAATACCCCAGGTGTCTTCACTTTCAATCTTGTAACCCGCCACGTTTACATCACTTGTAGAAGCTATGATTCTAAAGTCTTTTGGCAAATCAGTAATGGTATCTCCGTGAGACATCCAAACTTGAGAACCATGAGGTACATGAGTGAAAAGAGGTGATCTCTCATCGATAAATTCCAAATTGGCTCTGCCGTATTCTCTAATTTTTGAAGGAGCCACTTGTCCCCCGTTGTTTAGAGCCAGGTATTGTGCGCCATAGCACACGCCGAGCAATGGAAGTTTTCCCTTGATTTCAGAAAGGTCGGGAGCCGGTGCATCTTCCTCTAAGGTAGAGTGCGGAGAACCTGAAAGGATTACTCCTTTGACGCGCTCATCAATTTCTGGAATCTTGTTGTAGGGGTGAATTTCGCAGTACACATTGAGTTCGCGAACTCTTCTGGCAATCAACTGAGTGTATTGAGAGCCAAAATCTAGAATAAGAATCATTTCTTGCATGGCGCAAAGGTAAGGACTTTCCTCGCCATTTAATAATGCAAAAGACTGATTTTTACACAGGGAATGGTCGATAAAAATTAGAAGGCTTGCCCCTATTCAATTCCCCTTTTCAGAACTACAGGTTGAAGTGTTCTTTTACCAAGGTTTCGAACTTTTCGGGAGCTGTATGAAGGCTGTCATACCAATCGGACTCTGCTGAATCATCGGCACCGTCAGAAATGTATTTAACACATGCAAAATCAATTCCTTCCTGCAATGCGACTTTGGCCAATGCATAGGCTTCCATATCTACCAACTGCCCGTTGTTGGGATCGTGTTTTACATCAAAGTGGTCTCCAGTTCCACAAATTCCACTTTCCAATTCCTCAAAAAATGGTTTTGTATCCAATTGTATGGGAAGCGAATCAAAGGGCGTTTCAAAGAGCTCGTACCCCAAGGGACGGACGTCCATATCTCTTTCAATAAAATGATGACAGGCCACCAATTGTCCTTTGGCAAAAACAGAGCTCCCTGCGGTTCCCAAATTCAGAATCAGCTTGGGCTGAGTTGCTGAGAGTGCTTTGGAAAGCGCATAGGTTGCGTTTACCTTTCCCAATCCGCAGTACAAAA
>CBFHSF010000004.1:129716-139248 GCA_965658445.1 uncultured Schleiferiaceae bacterium
ACGGGAAACCCAAGAGCTTCCAGACGCTCGCCTCCCTCCTTTTCTAGGGCCATTACAATGAGGATATCTTCGGGTCTTAATGCGTTTAAAGTCATGTGGTGATATTGTGATTGAGATATGTTAATCGAGTTGAAGGAGATCGAGCTAGAACCGTACTAATATTGAATTACCGAACGAATCGGTTGGCCGTCAAAAGTAAGCGAATTTAAAAAGGTAAGATCCATCAAAACGGCACATGACATCACTTTGTAACCACTTTCATTACATAGGTGAATTCCCGCTTTCAGAGTACCTCCCGTGGCCAACACGTCATCCAATAGCAGTACGTTGCCGCTTCCTGATTTCATTTCCAAAACATCAGAACCGTATTCTAAATCGTACTCATAGCGTTGAACGGGTGGTGGCAGTTTCCCTTCTTTGCGGATGGGAATCATCCCTTTCCCCATGTGTGAGGCCAATCCAGCGGCAAGGATAAATCCACGGGCTTCAATCCCGGCGATATAATCGATTTTGTCCCACTCTTCAGGACGTAATAGAGATTCCAAAGCTTTTAGAGACTCTTCCCAATAATCCTTTAAAAGCGGTGTGATGTCCTTAAAGACAACGCCGTCTTTTGGAAAATTCGGAATGTCAATTATTTTATCCCTGAGTTGGTCCTTAAGTTGACCCTTGAGTTGATTAGGATGGGAATCTATGCTTTGCATTTCTAATGGATTAAATTCTTTGGTTGGTTATCTTTTTCTATTGCGTAAACATCACCATAAAGGCAATGATAATCATCCCATATCCCACCAACAAGTGAATGCTCTTCATGGTGACTTTTTCAATATTCCGCTTTCCCCAATAGGCACCAACAAACGCTGCAAAAACACTGGTTAACAAGAGTCCCCATTGGTTGAGAATTTCGGAAGATTCTATTCTTGAAAAATAAACGGGAATGCGCGTGAGGTCTACCAACAGCGCTATGGCCACACCCGTAGCAATATAGGCTTTGGGACTCCATGGAAGTTTTGCTAGAAAAACACTTCGCAGCGCGCCTTGATGTCCCGACAGTCCTCCAAAGAAACCACTCAAAACTCCTCCAACCATCAACCATTTGGGCGATGGCGGCAATTTTTTCCAGTTGGGAAAGAGTTCCGTAAGCGCAAAGAGTATCATGGTAAAACCAATGAGGACTGAAACGGTAGAAAACGTTCTGCCTCCCAATTCAAAGGAAAAATCCTGAACTGCTACATAGGTCAATAGAGAAGCCCCTAGAAAGGCTCCAAGGATTCCGGGAATTCCAAATCGGGCCAAAACCTTCCAATCTACAGAAGAACCTAAAATTCCAGTTTTAAAGATGTTATTGAGAATATGTACAACCGCCGTCATAGCTACGGCTGTGGTCACGTCAAAAAACAAGCTGAAGACGGGCAACATAATCGTTCCCAATCCAAAACCAGAAATAAGGGTGAGCAAACTAGCACCAAGGGCAACGGCTGGTATGACTACCCATGCCCATTCCATTATTCAGAGAGTGTAAAATCAGAATCTACATCCAAAAACAAAGTATATTCCTGCGATGTAGGATTGAGGTGTTTTGCCAGATATTCAAAAAACGCAGGACCAAAAGTTGTGTAGGCCAGAGATAAATTATCCACTCTTTCCTGTGGTGCTCCTCCTGGAATCAACTCTTCCCTGAATTTATCTAAATGTAACAAGGCTTCCGTGTGTTTGCGCTTTTCGGCGCGAAGCAGCTTTTTCTCCAATCTTTTGATGGACTTTAATTGTCTCGTTTGCTCTGCTTCTATGGCATCTTGCATGGAATCATGAGTATCCGAAAGTGACGATTTCAATTTTTTAAAAACACCTTGTAATTCCTCTTCCAAATGCGATAGCTGCAAACTGGTATCTGAATGATCGTCTATCCACTTTCTGATGGCCTGATCGTAATTAGACAAACCTTCCTCTGCGGAGATCTTCATTCTTCGCAAATGATGACTTCCTGCAGCAGATAAAACCCCTGCAGAATTGCGCAACCACAAAATGGGGAAATCAACGTCTAGACGATCAAAATTGGATTTTAACTGCAGCCAATACGCCAACTCACCACCACCTCCAACGTACGCGAGATTAGGTAGTATAACTTCTTGATAAACAGGACGCAACAAAACATTAGGACTGAATCGTTCGGGATGCTCGTTGGCAATATTTAACAAATCCTCTTTGGAAAAAGAAATGTCTTGATCCACCAGTGAATATCCCTCTGAAGTCTTCTCAATTCTGTCGCGTGTTTTGTCTCCCAAGTAGAAGAAATTGACTTCGCGAGCATAGGCTTGAGCCTTGTGCTTTTCGGTGAGAATTACAGACTGTTTTTCTACGAAGTCATGCGTTTTGGACTCGGTTAACTCGTCGAGGATTTGCGGAAGAAAAAGCCTTTTTAAGGAGGCGTCATCCCCATCTATTATGACCAATCCCCTTTCGCCAAACAGGTGATTCACCAATTGACGAGTGGCAATGGTTAGATTAGGAGCTTTCGCGTATTCTTCAAACCAAATTTCTAAATCCTTTGAACGACTTCCTTCTGGTAGGACTTTTTTGATTTTTTCGAGAACTTCATTGAGGCCTTCCGTGGTCATGCGGCCCGTAGCTCCTTCCACTTCTCTTTCCCACGTAAACTTCTGTCCTCGAATTTTTACGGAGGCGATCTCTTCAAAATCGTGATCCTCAGTGGCCATCCAGAAAATGGGAACAATGCGTTTCCCAGGGTTTCTCTGCTCTAACTGCTCCGCCAAATTGAGAATGGTGGCGATTTTGTACAAAAAGTACAGAGGACCTGTAAACAGAGACAATTGATGCCCTGTTACTACGGTAAAGGTGTTCGGTTCAGAAAGCGCTTCTATGCGCCCTAAGGTTAGCTCAGAAGGGTTTGCAACGGTTTGGTACTGCTCCTTTAATGCTTTGACTAAAACGTTTCTGGACTCTTGAGAAAATCGGCGCGAAGCCATTCTCTTCTCAATGCCTTCAATGGTCATCCAATCCCATACACAGGGACCTAGGTATTCCTCCTGTGATATATAATCCTTCATCAACGGAGAAACGACTCCTGATTTGAGATTGGGAATGTGAACTACCTTCATGTGCTTGATTTATTGCCTGGTGGAGAATCCTATGGATAGAAATCTCAAGGGAGTTGATTGCTAAGTTAAAAAATAACAAACCCCGCCTACGCGGGGTTGTTCATTCTTTTACCAAGCAAAGAGTGGTTTGTCTTTCATCCACTGAGAAATTTCTTCTCCTATGCCTTTGAGCTTGGCCTCGTCGTCGGCATTCATAAGAACTTCGTCAATGTAGCCCACTACTCTGTCCATGTCTGTGGTAACCAGACCTCTGGTTGTAATGGCAGGCGTTCCCACTCTGATTCCTGAAGTCACAAATGGTGACTTGTCATCAAAGGGAACCATGTTTTTATTTACGGTGATTTCGGCCTTCACCAAAGCGTTTTCCGCTTTTTTACCTGAAATCCCCTTGTTTCTCAAATCGATGAGCATCACGTGATTTTCCGTGCCTCCAGAGATGATTTGGTATCCTCTGCTCACAAAGGCCTCTCCCATGGCTTTGGCATTTTTCTGAAGCAACATGGCGTACTCAAAGAAAGAATCGCTCAACGCTTCTTCGAAAGCTACCGCTTTACCTGCAATTACGTGCTCTAATGGACCGCCTTGGATTCCTGGGAATACGGCTCCGTCCAGTACCTGGCTCATCATCTTGATTTCACCTTTTAGGGTTTTGTGTCCCCAAGGATTTTCAAAATCTGAACCCATCATTATCATTCCACCACGTGGACCTCTCAAGGTCTTATGTGTAGTTGTAGTCACAATGTGACAGTGATCCATGGGATCTTTCAACAATCCCTTGGCAATCAAACCAGCAGGGTGAGATATATCTGCGAGCAACAAGGCGCCGACAGAATCGGCAATGGCTCTAAATCTTTCATAGTCAATATCTCTAGAGTACGCAGACGCTCCACAAATAATCATCTGTGGCTTTT
This sequence comes from uncultured Schleiferiaceae bacterium, assembly GCA_965658445.1. Classification (GTDB taxonomy): domain Bacteria; phylum Bacteroidota; class Bacteroidia; order Flavobacteriales; family Schleiferiaceae; genus CBFHSF01. The sequence goes on from CBFHSF010000004.1 coordinate 133,747, forward strand.
CCTTTTGGGCGGTCGCTTCTGCCGCATCGTAGTCAATTAATCCTGTAGATTCAGAAACTCCATAGAAACTCGTTTGGTAGGTCTTACCCGAGAAGTTTACAGGAGAACCATGAGTCAAGTGACCTCCGTGGCTCAAATCAAATCCCATGATCTTGTCTCCAGGATTCAAACACGCCAAGAATACAGCCGCGTTGGCCTGTGATCCTGAGTGAGGCTGTACGTTTACGTATTCTGCACCAAAGAGAACCTTTGCTCTTTCGCGAGCCAAGTCCTCTACTTGGTCTACAATCTGACATCCTCCATAATATCGCTTTCCAGGATACCCTTCGGCGTATTTATTGGTTAGAACCGATCCCATGGCCTCCATCACTTGAGGACTGGTAAAGTTTTCTGAAGCAATTAATTCAATACCGTGTGTCTGTCTTACGGTCTCTTGTTGAATGAGGTCAAATATGGCCTGATCTCTTTGCATGATGTCAAATTTTAATAGAAAAACAAAGGTGTGAAATATAGTTATGGGATTCAATCAAATTGACGAAATTTATTCACCAATAGATGAGGAGAATATGGGTTGGTGGCGGGCAATTAATGTTGTAACATTGTATTGGCATTTACATGGGGTTTTGGAAACTATTCCCAAACCATAAATAATTCAATACACTACGTATTATGAGTAGCTTAAAATATTTATTGCCCGCAGAAAAAGTAGGCATGGGTGGAATGTACCTAGACCAACCCTTCCCTACCCAAAAAGTTCAGCAAATAGACCCTTTTTTACTTTTGCATCATCACAATGGTAAGGCCAAAAAGGGAATTCACCCCAGAGATCAAGGCGTAGGTCCTCACCCGCATAGAGGATTTTCTCCAGTAACTTTTATTCTCCAAGGAGAAACCCATCACAGGGATTCCAGAGGAAATAGCTCAATCGTAAAAGCAGGTGGGGTGCAATGGCTCAAATCGGGATTGGGAGTGATACATTCCGAAAGACCTTCGAATGAGATGGCGGCCCTTGGCGGACGATCAGAAATCATACAACTTTGGATCAACAGCCGTGCGGCTAACAAAATGGATGAACCCGAGTATCAGGCATTTTCTTTGGAAGAAATCCCTACGATTTTAGAAAGTGGCGTTTCGACGCAAGTCATTGCCGGTCAATTCAAGGGAAGCAATGGCCCCATTAAAACGGATTTCCCCACAACGGCTTTAATGGTTGAGTTTACTGAAGATGGGGAGTTTACTGGGGAATTGCCAGCTGGCTGGAACGGATTTATCTATCCCATATACGGCGATTTGCAATTCTCTGGTTTTGGCTTGGTAGATAAGAAAGCCGCAGGCGTTTTGAGAGAAGGCGAATTTTCCTTTTCGAGCAAGGCCGGAAACAAAGTCCTTATCATGATGGGCGAACCCACCGATGAGAAAGTTACGCAGCACGGCCCCTTTGTAATGAATACACAAACCGAAGTACTAGAAGCCATGCGGGATTACCAAATGGGAAAGATGGGATTCTTGGTAGAAGAATTTGAACCCTTTGAAGGGTAAAAGCGAATTTGTTGAAGACCAATTGAGGCGATTCAGAACCCATAAAGACAATATGATGGGGCTCCAAGAAGTTTTGGGGCCCTTCCCTTTTTCATGTTCTAATTAATTCTAATTTTGACCCAAACATTTCGAAATCACAACGACATGATATACGCAAACGACCCTTCTAGATCTTCTTGGATTTCGGTACCTGAGGGTTCTGATTTCCCCATACAAAACATCCCCTTTGGAGTATTTATTCCTGCGGATGATATCATCACCATAGGAACTCGTATTGGCGATACGGCCATTGACCTCTCTGCCCTACACCAATTGGGATATTTTGAGGAATTGGAATTGCCATTAGACGTCTTCCTTCAGGACAACCTCAATGACTTCATCTCTTTGGGAAAACCCCATTGGAGAGCCGTTAGAGATCGCATTGCGGAAGTGTTTGATGCGAACAACACCGAATTGTCTGGCAATGCCAAGCACAAAGACCGCGTATTATTCCCAGTGGAAGAAGTGCAAATGCTCCTTCCGGTATTTATCCAGGACTACACAGACTTTTACTCTTCACGTGAGCACGCTACCAACGTAGGAACCATGTTTAGAGATCCCAATAACGCCTTGTTGCCCAACTGGTTGCACATTCCCGTAGGGTACCACGGTCGTTCTTCTTCCATCATTGTTTCGGGAGAGCCCATCAGAAGGCCCAAGGGTCAAACCATGCCTCCCAATGCAGAAAGCCCCGTATTTGGGCCGACTAAGCGCTTGGACTTTGAATTGGAAATGGGTTTTATCACAACCGACGGCAAGGCTTTGGGAGAATCGATTTCTATCGAAGAAACCAAGGACTACATCTTTGGAATGGTTGTCTTTAACGACTGGTCTGCCCGAGATATTCAAAAATGGGAATACGTGCCCCTAGGGCCGTTCTTGGCAAAGAACTTTGCCTCTTCCATGTCTCCTTGGGTAGTGACCATGGACGCTCTTCAGCCCTTTGCGGTGGAAGGCCCCACCCAAGAACCTGAAGTTCTTCCTTACCTAAAACAAGAAGGCAAGCAGAACTACGACATTAACTTAGAAGTATTGATTGCTGATGAAAATGGAGAGGATTCTACCATTTGTAACAGCAACTACAAGCATATGTACTGGAGCATGGCTCAACAGTTGGCTCACCACACCGTAAACGGATGTAATATCCACAGTGGTGATTTGATGGCCTCGGGAACCATTTCGGGTCCGACTCCTGATTCTTACGGATCCATGTTGGAGCTCTCGTGGAATGGCAGCAAGCCATTGTCGCTAAAATCAGGCGCTGAGAGAACCTTTATTGAGGACGGAGACACGGTAACCATGCGTGCCTACTCAGAAAAAGACGGCGTTCGCATTGGCTTTGGCGAAGTGAGAACTAAGGTCTTGCCCGCTGGTAATTAAGATTTTACAGAAGACGTAATACCTAACCGAAAGGCCCTCCATTTATGGGGGGCTTTTTTTTTGCTTTGTAGAAAAGAAAAAAAACACTTCTATTTGTTATATTAGTAAGTACTCAAATTCCCTGAATGGACGCTGTAATAGACGAAGAAAAAGAAAAGAAGGAAATCATTAACCGTTACCGCAGTTTGCTGCGATACATGGAGGGCAAAGCGGATTCCAAGGACAAGGCCTTGGTTCGCAAGGCTTTTGATTTGGCATTGGACGCTCACAATGGTGTGAGAAGAAAGTCCGGTGAACCCTATATTCTTCACCCCATTGAGGTGGCTATTATTGTGGCCAAGGAAATTGGCTTGGGCCCCACTTCTATTGCGGCAGCACTTCTTCACGACGTGGTAGAAGATTCTGACTATACGCTAGAGGACATTGAACGCCTCTTTGGAGAAAAGGTAGCTCGTATCATTGATGGGTTGACCAAGATTTCTGGCGTCTTTGATCAAAATGTTTCCGTTCAGGCAGAGAATTTTAGAAAGATGTTGCTCACCCTGAGTGATGACATCCGGGTGATTTTGATCAAGATTTCTGACCGACTGCACAACATGCGTACCATGGAATCCATGCCCGCGTACAAGCAGTTAAAAATTGCCTCAGAAACGCTTTTCATTTACGCTCCCCTGGCCCACAGATTGGGGTTGTACAACATCAAGACAGAATTAGAAGACCTTTCCCTCAAATACACAGAACCCGAAGTCTACAGAGATTTGTCGCTAAAAATTTCGGCATCTAAGGCAGGGGAAATCAAATATTTAAAGCGCTTTAGCAGTCGCATTCGCGACGTTATGAAGCGCGAAGGGTTCTCCTTCTCTATCAAGGAGAGAACCAAGTCTATTTACTCCATCCGACGCAAAATGGTTAACCAAGGGGTTTCGTTTGACGAAGTCTTTGACAAATTTGCCATCCGAATCATTATCGATTCTCCAGAAGAGAGCGAAAAAGCGGATTGTTGGAAGGTGTATTCCATCGTAACCGATTTCTACAGACCCAATCCCGATAGACTTCGAGATTGGATTTCTTCTCCCAAGTCCAATGGGTATGAGTCCTTGCACACAACGGTAATGGGCCCTGAAGGTCATTGGGTAGAAGTTCAGATCCGTTCTGAGCGCATGGATGAATTGGCAGAAAAAGGATACGCAGCCCATTGGAAATACAAGGAAGATGCCTCCGGCGACGCCAAACTCGAAAATTGGATTACGCGAATCCGTGAAATGCTGGAGAATCCCGATCCCAATGCCGTTGACTTTATTGACGCCTTTAAGCTCAACTTGTTTTCGGACGAGATTTTCTTGTTTACTCCCGACGGAGACATGAAGATTTTGCCCAAGGGGTCCTCTCCCCTAGACTTTGCCTTCGAAATTCACTCAGAAATTGGAACACATACCTTGGGTGCCAAGGTCAACGGAAAACTGGTTCCCCTCAACTTTAAGTTGAAAAGTGGTGACCAAGTGGAAATCCTTACCTCACAAAAGCAATTCCCCAAGGAGGATTGGCTCAATTATGTAGTTACTGCCAAGGCAAAATCAAAAATCAAACAATCCCTTAAGGATGAGATGAGGAGAATCAGTGACAAGGGTAAGCACGAGTTGGAGCGCAAGCTCAATACCGTAAAACTCAAAATGTCTGATTCCATTGTTCAGCGTTTGATGGCTCATTTAAAAATTCGCACGCCACAAGAACTGTACTTTAAGGTAGGTTCTGGATTGGTAGAAAACAGTGATATTAAGGAGTTTGCCAAGCTCAACTCAGGTGGGTTTGTAAACTTCCTCAAAAACCGACTTAAAAAAGCTCCTCAATCCTCACAAAAAGCCAAGAAACCAGAAGATGGGTCAATTTTGGTATTTGGGAACAATGAAGAGCCTTTGGACTACCGACTATCCAAATGTTGTAATCCTGTTCCCGGAGACAATGTATTTGGTTTTGTGACGTCCAATGAAGGAATAAAGGTCCACCGTTACGACTGTCCCAATGCAATTGCCCTACAATCTCGATTTGCCAATCGGGCCATCAAGGCAAAGTGGGTACAATCAGAGCGCTCCAACTTTACCGCAAACCTTACCATTAAGGGAATTGACACCGTAGGACTGGTTAATCAGGTAACCCAGATTATCTCCAATGACCTCAATGTGAACATACGATCGTTGAACATCAGTGGGGATCAAGGGGTGTTTGAAGGTCACATTACCGTAATGGTTCAAGACCGACGTCACTTGACTAAAATCATGGACGAACTCAAGAGTATAGAAGGTGTGACTTCTGTGGAGAGAAAGAAGAATCCGGTGAGGTAGGAAAACCTACTAGTTTAAGGAATATGCAAATACTTATGCGTTTGCAGACCAATTCTCCACTTGGGGTGCTCCATGGCGTAATCCACCATTTTGGGAATCATGGCCTCTCTCTTAGACCACTCTGGTTGTAGGAAGAGATCACAAGAGTTTTTAACCAATGCAGCGTGTTCTTCTGCCCAAGTAAAATCGTGGTGATTGTAAATAA
>CBFHSF010000004.1:139347-153127 GCA_965658445.1 uncultured Schleiferiaceae bacterium
TCACTTTGAGCTCGTCGGCTGAAGTGTAAAGCGAAGGCAATGGCGGCTTGTTCTTTTTGGGAGAAAGACAAACCCAATCAAAATGACCGGTTATGGGATACGCGCCTGAAGTTTCTAGGTGAATGGTAAAACCTTCAGAAACCAAAAGGCTGGTCAACGGTTCCATATTCCACATCAACGGCTCCCCGCCTGTGATTACAATGGTGTCTGACCATTTCTTGGCTTCTGCAACGATTTCTTCTATGGCTGTGGGAGGATGCAAATTGGGATTCCAACTTTCTTTGACATCACACCAATGACAACCTACATCACAACCGCCAATGCGAATAAAATAGGCCGCTTTTCCGGTGTGCTTTCCTTCTCCTTGAAGAGTATAAAATGCTTCCATTAATGGGAGCACTAAACCCTTATCCACTTTTTCTGATAAGCTCTTATCCATTGGCCCAAAGGTAATTACTCAAATCTCAACAAATGGTCCAAAAATCGAAAAATAACGCCCAGTTATCTATAAAATAGCATTGATTATCTTTGAGTAAATAATTTGGCGACGCAAAACCAACGATTGAAAACCAACTATTAACTATGTTACCCAAAATCGCAGTAATCGATGACGATTACATATCACAGTTTACGGCCAAACGATTTATTGAAAAATACGAAGTCGCCCAAGAAGTCATTACTTTTCCCAACGGGCAGGAAGCTTTTAATTATTTTTCTGAACAAACGATAGAGTCAGCACCTAAAGCCATTTTATTAGATCTCAACATGCCCGTTTTGGATGGATGGGGCTTTTTGGACGAGTTTATGGAACTTCCAGAATCCTTTACCCGTAAGATTTCCGTTTACATCATGACGAGTTCAATTTCGGAAAGAGACATCAATCAGAGTAAGACTTACACTGTTGTCAAAGGATATTTCGTTAAACCTTTATCTAAAGAGAATTTAGAAAAGGTGAAACTAGCCTCAATCGATTGTTAAGAAGCACGTCTTTTTAAATAAATCTTTTCACATTACGATTACAATCTTCTCGCAATTCATTAATCTATTGGTAAGCGAGGAGTAACTGTGTAACCTCCTCTTATTCATTCCTTTGTGCTGTAAAACCAAAACACACAATTAATGAAAAGAGCATGGTTCCTACTCCTGTCTATCACACTTTCCCTAGGTCTTTTTGCCAAAGGGAACCCTCACGGTGAAACCACCGCTGAGAACTCATCTCCTAAAGCCCTTGTGATTCAAACCATACAAGAAGTATTAAAGGAGGGTAGCCCAGAAATAACGCAAGACTTTATTTCCAACTTCATTACTATTCACCTTTTTATCAATGAGGCCGGAAGGGTTCAAGTTTTGGAATTGGAATCTAGCAATCCACGTCTCAATGAGTATGTGGCAAGGAAATTCAAACGAAATGACATTTACTTGGATTCTGCTTACGCAGGAAAATCCTATGTGGTTCCCGTAAGACTGATAACCCAGTAATCGCGAGAAGAACAGTCCGAACGTATAAAAAACAAAAAAGCCTAGGGATGACCCTAGGCTTTTTCCTTGCTATTTGTTTTCAGAATTGCAATTATATCATCTACTGATTTCTCAGCGAATACGCTCTCTGCGTGTTTTTGAGCAACATGGCTCTTGTCATTGGGCCTACTCCACCGGGAACCGGTGTGATGTAGGAAGCTTTTTCTGCTACTTCATCAAACTTGACGTCTCCCAAAAGTCTAAAACCTGATTTCCTGGAAGCGTCGTCAATACGAGTAATACCTACGTCTACGATGACCGCACCTTCCTTGACCATATCGGCGGTTACAAATTCGGCTCTTCCCAAAGCAACGATGAGAATATCCGCTGAGCGCGTAATCTCTTCCAAGTTTTGAGTTCTACTGTGAGTAAGGGTAACGGTAGCGTTTCCGGGATTGGCATTTCTAGCCATCAAAACCGAAACGGGAGATCCTACAATATGGCTTCTTCCGATGACCACACAGTGTTTTCCAGAAGTTTCAACTCCGTATCTACCCAACATTTCAATGATTCCGTAAGGAGTGGCAGGAATAAAGGTATCTAGGTTCAAAAGCATTTTCCCAACAGAAGCTGGGTGAAAACCATCAACGTCCTTATTAGGATCAATGGCTTCGATTACTTTTTGTTCGTCAATGTGCTTGGGAAGAGGCAATTGAACAATAAATCCGTCTAAGTCTTCTTGGTTGTTGAGTTTGTCAACGGTTTGAAGGAGCTCTTCTTCCGAAATGGTTTCAGGAAGTTCAATAAGAGTCGATTCAAAACCTACCTGTGCACAATCCTTTACCTTGGCGTTTACGTACGTTCTAGAGGCTCCATCCATTCCTACAAGCACGGCAGCCAAATGAGGAGCTTTCTTCCCTTCTGCTTTGACAGAATCTGCCCATTCCTTGATTTCTGCTTTGATGTCCTTGCTCGTCTGTAGTCCGTCTAGAATTTTACCCGCCATTGTATTCTTATTTGTATTACTTCCTATTGATTGCTATCTGATTCCGCGCATCATACCCATGAGGTTGCGCTTTCCTCCACCCTGCATCATCTTCATCATCTTGGACATATCATCAAACTGCTTGAGGAGTTTATTGACGTCTTGGATGGTCGTACCGGATCCTTGAGCAATGCGCTTTCTGCGACTTCCGTTGATGAGTTTAGGTTGTGAGCGCTCATCGGGAGTCATGGATTGAATCATGGCTTCAATGTGCTTGAAGGCATCGTCATCGATATCTACATTTTTAAGCGCCTTACCCATTCCTGGGATCATTCCCATCAAATCCTTCATGTTACCCATCTTCTTGATTTGGGCAATCTGACCGATGAAGTCGTTGAAGTCAAAGGAGTTGGTGGCAATTTTTTTCTGAATTTGGCGTGCCTTTTCTTCGTCGAACTGCTCTTGAGCCTTTTCTACCAAAGAAACTACATCCCCCATTCCGAGGATTCTATCCGCCATTCTATCGGGGTGAAATACGTCGAGTGCATCCACCTTTTCTCCCGTACCTATAAACTTAATGGGTTTGTTGACTACAGAGCGAATGGTAAGCGCCGCACCACCACGTGTATCACCGTCTAACTTGGTAAGCACTACCCCGTCGAAATCCAATACATCGTTAAAGGCCTTGGCGGTATTAACCGCATCTTGACCCGTCATAGAATCCACTACAAATAGCGTTTCTGTTGGCGTAATGGCTTTGTGTACCGATGAAATCTCTTGCATCATCTGCTCGTCGATCGCCAAGCGACCGGCAGTATCGACGATAACCACTCCAAATCCATTGGCCTTGGCGTGAGCTACTCCTTCCGTAGCAATCTTTACGGGATCGGTTGAACCTTCAATGCTAAAGACTTCTACGCTTATGGATTCCCCGAGAACCTTCAACTGATCGATGGCCGCGGGACGATAAACGTCACCGGCTACCAAGAGTACTTTCTTGGTTTTCTTTCTGTGAAGATAGTTGGCAAACTTGGCAGAAAAGGTGGTTTTACCCGAACCTTGAAGACCGGCAATCAAAACAATGGCAGGATTTCCAGTAAGGTTTACTTCACTGGCGCTTCCACCCATGAGTTCTGCCATTTCATCGCGAACGATCTTGGTCATTAACTGACCCGGCTTCAAAGTGGTTAATACCTCTGACCCAAGTGCTTTGGTCTTTACGTTGTCTGTAAAGGACTTGGCAATTTTATAAGAAACGTCAGCGTCCAAAAGGGCACGACGAATTTCCTTGAGAGATTCAGCGATGTTGATCTCGCTGATCTTATTTCTTCCTTTTAAGATGTGAAAGGCCTTGTCTAACCTATCGCTTAAATTATCAAACATAGAGTCGTAATTAAACTACAAATTTACAATTTTACATTCGCTCTGGCGAATCAATTCCGAGCAATCCCATTCCGATGTTAACCGTTCTTCTCACGGCCACAGAAAGCTTTAATCTAGCGGCAATCTGAACTTCAGAATCGGCATTGAGAATGGAGTGGTTTTGATAGAAACCATTGTAATCCTTTACCAAGTCATAGATGTAATTGGCAATGACGGCAGGACTGTATTGAGCCGCTGCTTGCTGAATGATTTCTGGAAATTTAGAAAGAGACACAATGAGTTCGCACTCAGACTCCGAATACGTATAGCCACTGGTATCTACCGATAAGTACTCTGCCCCCTTTCTTTCCAAAGATTGAATTCTAGCGTGCGTGTATTGAATGAAAGGCCCTGTATTTCCGTTAAAGTCTATAGACTCTGCAGGGTTAAACATCATGCGCTTTCTAGGATCTACCTTGAGCATAAAGTATTTGAGCGCTCCCATACCAATGGTGTGGTAAAGGGTTTCTTTCTCCTCTTCTGAGTACCCTTCTTGCTTGCCCAATTCTTCAGAAATGGATTTCGCCGTCTGGTACATCTCATCCATTAAATCGTCGGCATCTACAACCGTTCCCTCTCTAGACTTCATTTTGCCCGAAGGTAAATCCACCATTCCGTAGCTCAAGTGGTACAGTTTATCTGCCCACTCGTAACCGAGTTTGGCCAAAATCAAAAAGAGTACTTTAAAGTGGTAGTCCTGTTCATTTCCTACCACGTAGGTCAAACCAGAGATGTCAAAATCCTTAAATCTCTGAATGGCCGTACCAATATCTTGAGTCATGTATACGGAGGTACCATCAGAACGGAGAACGAGTTTTTCATCCAAGCCTTCAGCCGTAAGGTCAATCCAAACCGAACCGTCTTCTTTTTTGTAGAAGACTCCGGCTTCTAGGCCCTTTTCAACATCTTGTTTACCCAAGATGTAGGTATCCGATTCGTAGTAATTCTTGTCAAAGGAAACCCCTAGCGAGTCATAGGTTTGATTGAAACCATCATAAACCCAACCGTTCATGGTTTTCCAAAGATCAACTACTTCTTTATCACCATTTTCCCAGGCTCTGAGCATTTCCTGAGCTTGAATCATTAAAGGCGCCTTCTTTTCGGCTTCTTTGGCGTCCATGCCGTCTTTTACCAATTGGTTGATTTCCACTTTGTAGGCAGCGTCAAAGGCCACGTAGTACTTACCTACGAGCTTATCGCCTTTGAGACCCGAAGATTCAGGAGTTTCACCCTCGCCAAAGAGCTTCCATGCCAACATGGACTTACAGATGTGAATCCCTCTGTCATTGATGATCTGAACCTTGATGACGTTGTTTCCAGCCGCCTCCAAAATTTGGCTCATGGAAAACCCTAAGAGGTTGTTTCTGATATGCCCAAGGTGCAAGGGTTTGTTGGTATTGGGAGAAGAGTATTCAACCATTACGGATTGTTTTCTGTCTCCTTCTGAAACAACGCCGTAATTATCTGTAAAAATTTGATTTACAAATAGTTTAGACCAGTATTCTGAACTGATTTCGAGGTTTAAAAATCCCTTCACTACGTTGTAGCCTGAAACTTCGTCCAACTCAGAAACTAGGTACTCCCCAATTTCTTGCCCCGCCATCTCAGGCGACTTTTTCATCACCTTTACCATGGGGAAGACCACCAAGGTAAACTGACCTTTAAACTCTTTGCGAGTGGCTTGGAACTCTAGTGATTTAGGCTCGAACTCATAGGTGTCAAGCAAGTATTTCTGTACTGCTAATCGCAGTGAGCTTTCAATTGTCATTTCCCGTTCTGAATTAAAGTATTGGAAACATTTTTCAAAATAGCCAATGACGTTTCCGCCATGGCATTGCCCTTGTCGTCTAACAATGGGTTGATTTCTGTGCACTCCATACAAGCGAGCTTAGGCGAAGCGGCAAAGACATTGAGAATATCAGTAGCTTCTTCTGGAGTTAAACCGTGTGGCACAGGTGTTCCCGTCCCTAAACTTACCGAAGGATCCATAGAATCCACGTCAAAGGAAACGTAGATAAAGTCACATTCTGCCAAGTAATCCAAGGCCTTCTGTGCAATCTGTGAAGCCCCCTCTTCCCTTACCTGATCAACGGTGTAGTTGGGAATGTTGTTGCGCCTCATGATTTCATTCTCTGGATGTTCTGTATCGCGAACCGCGATAAATACCACATCCGAATGCAGGAGCCTTTGAGAGTCCCCTTTCATGGAGCTCCAAGCCTCAAGTGTTTCAGGTTTGGGATTGTTGATTTTACATTCCAAATTGTCCTCATAAAGTGCGGTGGCCACAGGCATACCGTGAACGTTTCCAGAAGGAGACGTAAACGGAGAGTGTAAATCTGCGTGAGCATCTACCCAAATCACTCCCATCCTCTTGTCGGGAAAGGCTTTTTTAAGCCCTGCCATGGTTCCTCCTGCGTTGCTGTGATCTCCGGACAACACAAAGGGAAAGGCAGAGGATCCAGCCACTTTCGATACGCTTTCTGCAATAGATTGGTACATGTGAGCAATTCCTGTGATTCGCTTTCCTGCAGGTTTTACCACTTCTTTCGCCAAATCTTCATTGCGAGTAGATACGGTGTGAAGGATAAAAGACTCAAAAAAGGGATTTTCATCTTTGTAGGACGCCATCTTCATGGCCTCTAAACCCAAGCTGGAACCTCGAGTTCCCGCCCCGAGCTCAGACATTACGGAGATAAATTCTATCATGAGGTACAAATTGAAGGGGCAAAAATACAAATACCCCGTAAGCAGAGCTATCTAAGTGGGAATGAAATGCATAAAAAAAGCCAAAAAATGCCCACTATACATTGTTGAAAACTGCTTTGTAGGTTCTGATTACCCCCTTACAATTTTTTTATTTTTGGACTGTTAGCATATCATATGGCCAAAAAAACCAAAAAGAGCAGTGCCGGTCAAAAGATTAGCCGCTCTGCCAAAATCAGAAACGCCTTTTCCGATCCCTCCTTTCGCACGTCGATGGGATTGTTGTTGATTGGACTATCTATATTACTCACCGCGAGTTTTATTTCGTACTTCTTTAGTTGGGAATCCGATTTTTCGGAAATCACCAATGCGGAGGGAGATTGGCTGTCGCATCCCGCTTCTCAATCCAGTAATTGGTTGGGAAAGGCTGGAGCTTACGCAGGACATCTCTTTATTTACCGCTGGTTTGGAATCAGCGCCTTTCTCTGGTGTTTCTTCCTACTCAACCTAGGAATGAGCATTGCCTTTCAAAAGGCATTGTACAACAACTTCACAGCCTTTAAGCACATATTGTTTGGCAGCTTGTATTTGAGCTTATTCTTTGGAGCCTTTTCCTCGGTAGGAAACGGTCTTTGGGCCGGTGGCCTTGGTCATTATACTTATTTGTGGACAGCAAACCTCTTAGGTGGACTGGGTACGGCCTTCGCCTTGATTACCGTTGGGCTTATTTACTTGACTTTGACCTTTGGGTGGACCTCCGAGACATTTGCTCAGTTTGGCCAGCGCTTTAAGCGCGTGCCCAAAACGGATTCAGCGGAAGCGTCACCACAAGCAGAGTCATCATCTACTGATATGCTATCAGAAGAGGTGGCTGACCATGTATCTCCCATTGTGGAAGAATCCGCAGAGCCTGTAATGGAGGTAATTGAAAACGCCCAAGAGCTTCCGATTCAAGAGGAAGAAATCCCTGAACCCGTTTTAAAAACTACAGAACCACCCGTTGAAGAAGAACCAGCGGCCGTTGAATTAGCCGTTGAAACCCCGGCAGAAGACCCTACTCCCGCGCCACCGGTGGAAGACGATGTCGCCTTTGAGGTAGAAGCCGCGGAAGAAGAAGAGGTCGTAAAACCTTCAGAAATCAAAAAATCCGCAAAAGACTTTGGAGATTACGACCCAAAACTGGATTTGTCTCGCTTTAAGCTCCCTCCCCTTGACCTTCTCAAGGAATACGGAAATAGCAACATCACCATCAACCAAGAAGAATTAGAAGCCAATAAACAACGCATCAAGGAAACCTTGAGCAACTACAACATTGGTATTGATAAGATTACGGCAACCATTGGGCCCACGGTTACACTCTATGAGATCGTACCGAGTGCCGGTGTGAGAATTTCCAAGATTAAAAACTTAGAGGACGACATCGCCTTGAGTTTGGCCGCCTTGGGTATTCGAATCATTGCGCCTATTCCCGGAAGGGGAACCATTGGTATTGAAGTACCCAATACGGATCCCAAGACGGTTTCTATGAAGGCCGTTGTGGCCTCTGAGAAATTCCAAAACACGGATATGGAACTTCCGGTGGCTATGGGAAAAACCATTTCCAACCAAACGTTTGTCTTTGACTTGGCGAAAATGCCTCACCTATTGATGGCGGGAGCCACAGGACAGGGTAAGTCGGTTGGACTCAACGCCATCCTCACCAGTATTCTCTACAAGAAACACCCTTCTCAGGTTAAGTTTGTATTGGTGGATCCCAAAAAAGTGGAATTGACCCTCTTCAATAAGATTGAAAGACATTACCTGGCGAAACTTCCAGATTCTGAGGATGCCATCATCACAGATACCACCAAAGTGGTAAATACCATCAACTCTTTGTGTATTGAAATGGACAACCGTTACGACTTGCTCAAAACGGCCATGTGTAGAAACATCAAGGAGTACAACGCCAAGTTTATTGCCAGAAAGCTCAACCCCAATGACGGCCACAGATACTTGCCCTACATCGTATTGGTCATTGATGAGTTTGCCGATTTGATCATGACAGCGGGTAAGGAAGTAGAAACTCCCATTGCGCGTTTGGCGCAATTGGCCCGAGCCATCGGAATTCACTTAATTGTAGCTACGCAAAGACCTTCCGTAAACGTAATTACGGGTATTATTAAGGCCAACTTCCCAGCGAGAATCGCCTTTAGAGTAACCTCAAAAATTGATTCAAGAACCATTTTGGACGCAGGAGGTGCCGATCAGTTGATTGGTCGTGGAGATATGTTGATGTCTATGGGAAGTGATTTGACGCGTATTCAATGTGCCTTCGTGGACACTCCTGAAGTGGAAGAAATCACGGACTTTATTGGAAATCAGCAAGCCTATCCAGAAGCCTACCAACTGCCTGAATACGTTGGAGAAGACGGCGGAGGTAATGCAGACGGCATTGACATTGCCGACAGAGATTCCATGTTCCTGGAAGCCGCGAAAATTGTGGTCATTCACCAACAAGGTTCAGCCTCTTTACTTCAGCGCAAGCTCAAATTGGGTTACAACCGCGCTGGAAGAATTGTGGATCAATTGGAAGCGGCAGGAATCATTGGACCGTTTGAAGGCTCTAAGGCTCGTCAGGTATTAATTCCAGATGAAGTAACTTTGGAGCGATTATTGGAGAACGAATCGCTGAAATAGCGGTCTCTCAACCCTATCGTTATTAGAATGAATACTTCATTGAACACTTGATTAAACCACGCATGAAAGCATTATATACAGCCCTATTTCTCGTTTTTGCTACCACCGCATTTTCTCAAAACAAGAATGAGGCAAAGCAGTATTTGACCAAGGCAAAACAAGCCATAGAAAAACACGACAACCAGTACTTGGAATTTGAATATGCCATGGACCGACCTTCGGCCAATGGAAAGAAAACCATTTCTTACGATGGAAAGCTCACAGTAGCCGGAGAAAAATACCGTTTGGAAATGAATGGCTTTGAGTACTTGTCGGATGGGAAAAAGATGTACATCATTTCTCACGACGATGAAGAAGTGACTTCTACAGATTTGGGAGAATCCAACGAAGCCCCCATTACCCCTTCGGCCATTCTCAACGGTTTTGAAAAGGGATATTCCTATAAACTCGCTGGCACGGAGAAAATCGGTGGGAGAACCGTTCAATACATCATTCTCAAGCCCAATGTCAGCGAGGAAATAAGAGAAATCACCATTGGAATTTTCACGGATGATTACACCGTACATTCCTTCCAGAGAATGGGACTCAATAATGTGGACATACGGTTTACTGTAAAACAGTCTCAGTGGAACGTGAAATTACAGCCCAACTACCTTACCTTTGTAGCTTCTGATTTTTCGGATTATACAATCTTTGATTAAACGTTGTGTTTACACTCCTAGATAGGTTTTTAATTAAATCCTTTATAAAGCCCTTTATCGTCACTTTCTTCGTGATGGAATTGTTCTTGTTGATGCAATTCGTTTGGAAGTATATTGATGATTTGGTGGGGCGCGGTGTAGAGTGGTTTTACATTGTCAAGCTCCTCTTTTACTTTTCGGCTGGGGTTTTCCCCTTGGCCTTGCCCATTTCCATCCTCCTCTCCTCCATTATGACCTTTGGAGCGCTGGGTGAGAACTATGAGTTAGCAGCACTTAAATCGGGAGGAATCAGTTTGATTCGCGCCATGAGGCCCTTGATCTTCTTTGTCTTTTTGGTAAGCATCGGGGCATTCTACTTTACCAACTACGTCATTCCGGTGGCCAACTTTAAAGGCCACAACTTATTAATCAATATATCCAAGCAAAAGCCTACTCTTAATATTAGACAAGGCGTCTTTTATTCCGAAATTCCTGGTTTTACGATCAAAGTGGCCAAAAAATATGGCGAGAATCAGAATTTATTGGAGGACGTCATCATCTACGACCGCACGGGAGATAAGTCCAACACGAAAGTAATTACTGCCAAAAAGGGAGAAATGAATATTTCCCCAGATGAGTTGTGGTTGTACTTCACCCTATACGATGGATATAGCTATGAGGAAATGCCTACTACCCAAAGAAAAGAGCGCCTCAAGCGGCCGTTTTTAAAGTCCTCCTTTACGGAAACCCAAATAAAATTCAGCCTATCCGATTTTCAGCAGGGAAACCTAAACGAAGAAAATAGACGCGATTACTCCATGCTCAACACCAATCAGTTGTTGGAAGCAGTAGATACTCTACACGTAGATTTGGACGTATTTATGAATACCCAAGCGTCAAGAACCCTAGACAAATTTCACTACAGAAAAGTGAACATTGATTCCTTGGCCATGCCCTATGAAGGTCTGGACACCAACGTCTTGGCAAACATCCCTAAAAACCTCAAATTCAGAGTCATTGAAAACGCTTTGAGGAACGCCCGAAGCAACAGACAACACTTTGACTTTATGGACGATGCAGGACGTTGGAAGGAAAAACAAATCGCCCGACATGTCTTGGAATGGCACAAGAAATTCAGTCTGTCCTTTAGTTGTCTTATCTTGTTCTTCATTGGAGCCCCTTTTGGTGCCATCATTAGAAAAGGTGGAATGGGTCTCCCCGTGGTAGTTTCCGTGATTATTTTCATTGTATTTCACGTGCTAACCATTAGTTTTGAAAAACTGGGGAGAGAGTTGGTTTGGGAGCCTGGATTTTCCGTTTGGGCCTCCTCTGCTATTTTGCTTCCCATTGGCTTTTTCTTGACCTACAAGGCGGCCAACGACTCTAATTTATTCAATGCTGAGGCCTACACCATCTTGCTCAAAAAGATCAAGAAGTTGTTCAGTGCCCTTATTTTTTGGAAAAAGTAACTATGAAGATTTTACTTCTTAGCAATAAAAACCCTTTTCCTCCCAAAGACGGGAGTTCATTGGCCATATACTCTATGGCTATGGGATTGGCAGAATCCGGAGCAGATGTAACGGTTCTGACCATGAATACGAAGAAGCACTTTCAGGACCCCAAACTATTACCTGACGAGGCTAAAAAGCTACTGAAGGTACGATGGGTCCCTATCAATACAGACGTGACTACTTCAGGGATTCTCAAGAATCTCATGAAAAAGGAGTCTTATCACGTGTCAAGATTTAACCAAGAGATCTTTGAGAGTGAACTCATCAAGGTCCTCAAGGGAGAGTCTTTTGACATCATTCAAATCGAGGGTGTCTTTCTCAGTGACTATGTTCCTGTTATTCAAGAACACTCTTCTGCCAAAATCATTTTGAGAGCACACAACGTGGAGCACCAGATTTGGCAGCGCTACATAGAACATTCACAAAGTGGCGTCAAAAAGGCCTACCTAAAGATTCAAAACTCAAGACTTAGGCAATTTGAGGTAAACTCCCTTCAGCATTACAATGCGCTCATCGCCATTACGCAAGTGGATGCAAACTTTTTAAAATCGTTAGCTCCCAACAAGAAAACGCTGACCATTCCATTTGGAATCAATAAGGAAGATTATCCTCAACTCCCCTCCTCTACCAAGGATTTATACCACTTAGGTGCGGGAGACTGGCTACCCAACCAAGAAGGGATGAAGTGGTTCTTGAGAGAGGTTTGGCCCTTGGTGTTAGGCAAAAAGCCTGACGCGCAATTTTATTTGGCAGGAAGACATTGGCCCGTGGAAATTTCTTCTACCCAGCTCAAGGGTTTTCACTTTGTTGGAGAAGTAGAAAACATTGTGGACTTTATGGGTGAGCACGGTACGGCCGTGGTGCCGCTTCTTTCGGGCTCTGGCATGAGGATTAAAATTGCGGAGAGCATGGCCTTGGGTAAACCCATTATTTCTACCACGGTTGGCGTCGAAGGAATTTCTGCGCCCGAAAACGAAGCCATTTGGGTAGAAGACGACCCTGTGGCTTTTGCCAATAAATGTATTGAGGCTCTAGATACCGATGTTGAACCCATGGGGAAAAGAGCTCGTGAATGGGTAATTCAGACCTTGGAGAGAACCTCTCTAGCCGGAGAATTACTCAATTTTTACCGTGAAATCATTGAAGGATGATAGCCTCCCTCCTCTTTTGGGTCGCTTTGATAGGCATTGTTCACACGTATATTGCCTATCCTCTTTTACTAAAACTTCTGAGTTCGGTAAAGGGCCGTTCGACCCAAACTGGGTTTGACATAAATAGTTCTTCTGAAAGTGTAGATCTTCCTGAGGTTACCATTCTGTTTGCCGCCTACAATGAAGAGAGTGTTATCGAACAAAAGATTCACTCTTGCTTTTCCTCTTCCTATCCAAAAGAAAAAATCTTTGTTTCTGTGGCTTCGGACAAGAGCACAGACAAAACCCATGAAATTCTCGAAACACTAAAAACTCAATACCCTCATCTATCCTACACCATTAGCGAAGAGAGAATGGGGAAATCCGCACTGATCAACCAATTGGTTTCTGAGGTCAAAACTCCAATATATATTGGAACGGATGCCAATATTATCTTTTCAAAAGACACTCTTATTGAGCTAATCAGACCTTTTGCGGATTCTGACGTTCATTTGGTGGGAGGAAACATTGTGTATCAAGATTCAACTTCTCAAGGAATTGCCTCTCAGGAAGATCAATACCTTGATTTTGAGAATGCCTTAAAGCATAGGGAATCCATAGTTTTTAACCAGTTTATTGGTGCGGAAGGTGGTTGTTACGCCATGAGGACATCCTCTTATTCTCCCATACCTCCACTGACTTTTATGGAAGACTTTTACTTGACCATGAAAATCAATCAGAACCACCACAAAACCCTTTTTAACCCAGCTGCTATTTGCTTTGAGGATGTGAGTACAGATTGGCGGGAAGAATTCAAGAGAAAGGTTAGAATCAGCATTGGGAATTTTCAAAACCTCAAGCGCTTTTCTCCTCTTTTATTCCGCTTTCCATTGGGGTTTGCTTTTTTCTCTCACAAGGTATTGCGATGGATTACCCCTATCCTCCTAATATCCATAGGGGTTTGCAGCATTTTTCTCTTTAACACAAGTCCTTTTTACAAGGGTTTCGCACTCCTTGAATTAGTTGTAATTTTGAGCCTTGGATTGGATGTCCTCTTTTCGAAAAGAGGTAAGCGATCCTTCGCATTTGGGCTATTGACCCATTTTATGGTAATGAACACTGCCCTCCTCGTAGGGTTATACAAATATTCAAAAGGTATATCTAGCAATGTCTGGCAACCAACAAAAAGAAATCAGCAGAAAACTCAATAGCATA
>CBFHSF010000004.1:153227-163995 GCA_965658445.1 uncultured Schleiferiaceae bacterium
AAGATGCCATTGAGGACTTGAAGAACGGACGCATCGTTATCGTTGTAGATGATGAGGACAGAGAGAATGAAGGAGATTTTGTGGCTGCCGCCGAAAAGGTAACTCCCGAAATGATCAATTTCATGGCGACCCATGGACGTGGTTTGATTTGTGCTCCCATTATTGAGAGCCGCGCCACTGAATTGGAGTTGGACCTTATGGTTACCAAGAACACAGACCCACACCACACTCAGTTTACTGTTTCTGTAGACAAGATTGGTGACGGATGTACCACTGGGATTTCTGCCTCTGACCGAGCAAAAACCGTTCTCTCCTTGGTAGACCCAAAAACTCAGCCCTCCGACTTGGCTAGACCCGGACATATTTTCCCTCTCAAGGCAAAACCAGGTGGTGTGTTGAGACGCACAGGACACACTGAGGCAGCCATTGATCTCGCTCGTTTGGCAGGCTGTGAACCCGCTGGAGTGATTGTAGAAATCATGAACGAGGACGGTACCATGGCTCGTTTGCCCCAACTGTTTAAAATTGCTGATCAATTTGACCTCAAAATCATCTCTATAGAAGATTTGGTTGCCTACAGAATGGATAACGAGTCGCTGATCAACTTGGTTGAGGAATTTCCTATCTCCACAGAATACGGAGATTTCACTTTCAAGGCCTACGAGCAAACGACCAACGGTCAAATTCACATTGCTTTAACCATGGGAGATTGGACTCGAGAAGAAACCGTTCTCACTCGCATGCACTCTGCATCTGTGGGCAACGACATATTTCACCTTTTGACCAACGACACGACTTCTCAACTCAAAAAAGCCATGAAGGCGGTTCAAGAGAAGGGATCGGGTGTAATCGTCTACATGAATCAAAAGCAGGACAGCTCTTCTCTTCTTCAGAGAATTAAGCAATACAAAAATGCCGACAGCGCTCCTAAAAATTCATTTACAAAGGATTCTAGAGACTTTGGTATTGGTGCACAAATCCTTCACAATTTGGGTGTAAAGAACATTGCATTGTTGACCAGAAACCCCATTAAAAGAGTGGGTATCGAAGGCTACGGTCTCAAGATCGTAGAGAACGTTATCATGTAGTTGGATTGGTATCTACTTCTGGTTTCCGGAAGTGAATTCAATAAATTCTGTTTCGGGTAGCACCCCTGAAGATTTTTCTTGGGGTTCTTTGGGATTAGGGGTTTCCTCATTTCCCTCCTTGCCCTTGTCCTCTTCGCCCTTTTCCTCTGCACTTTTTTCTGCATTGGGTAAATCACTATTGGGATCTGCCGAGGTTTCTGTAGAGTCTGTGGGTTCTTCTGGAATCTTAGGATTGTCTCCTGGGTCCTCAACACCGTCCCCAAAGAGGATGTTCATCAATTCTCCAAACGTGTCAAAATCTGTTCGGTACAGAACCCCTACCCCTTGAGAATAGGGAGAAAGCTTATCCAATGCGGGGTTGTCTTGGTTGCTTCGGTTAAAGGCCTTGGCACGGACTTTTTCGCTAATTTGATATTCTACCTCCACATCTCCCACAATGGAGTTGGGATTGGATCCTACCGGCACATCCACCACGCTGTTTACCGTAATCTTATCGTCAAAGAAGGTCTTTGAAATTCCCACTTCCAATTCCTCATTATTGGTGAGCCCGGTTTCTGGATTAGCTCCCGTACCTGGGTTATACCCCAATTGAATATCAACATACTGTCCCAATCCCTGCGCTAAGAAGTTAGAAAGCTGGGTAAAGAGCGCCTGGCTCGTATTACTGGTTACGGAGTTACTCACGTATTCTGAACTGGATACATTGTCGGAGAAGAACGAATTGAGAATCAATAGCGAAAAGGCCTGACGGTTCATGTTGTCATCGGAGGACAATCGATTGGATAGTTCTTCTTGAAGAGCAGTGTTGGCGGTTGGAATTTTAATGTCAAACTTGATGTCAGGGTTCATCAAAGCCCCTTGCAAATTGAGGTACACATCTACGGGGTACTTTTGGTTGGACTCTGTAGACAGATAATTGTTCAAAGCGGTTTTGGTAA
Organism: uncultured Schleiferiaceae bacterium; assembly: GCA_965658445.1. GTDB lineage: Bacteria > Bacteroidota > Bacteroidia > Flavobacteriales > Schleiferiaceae > CBFHSF01. The sequence continues at coordinate 155,254 of CBFHSF010000004.1, forward strand.
CGTATTTTGCATCTAATGACACCTGCGCATCAAAGGGGTCTCCTGTCCAAGAAATGGTACCGCCGGGTTCTATTTCAAAGGGTTTGTTGAGAATGTTTTGAAGGGTGAAAAGGTAATTTCCCTTGACAATTCCCAAATTCCCAAACATGTAAATTTCGCCACCAGGAGTGATGTTCATTCTGAGATTTCCTTCTGCACTTCCAGAGATTTTATCCCCGACAGTCTCGTCCATAATGAGCTCTACTTTGGCATCTGGGGTGACATCCACATCCAAATTGATGTTGAGCCCATTGAGTTTGGGAGCAGGCGCTAATTCTAGGTCTTGAGGAAGGAATACATCGTAATTGACAAAGGTTATATACTCCAACTGACTGACCTCGGTAGGCCCCGAAAGGGGAATTTTAAAGTCTGTACCCGCCTCTGTGGTTGCCTTCATTGAAAGGGTAATATCATCCAAAGGTCCCTTCATCGTCACCTTTCCAGTCGCTTTTATATTTCCGTAGAAATACGGGTTGTCATCGGCGTCGGTGTCTAAGGCCAACAAGTTGTCCGCATCAATGTCAAAGTCAAGCTCTAAATCCTTGAAGTTATCGTGAAGAATTCGGCCAGAAAACCTCCCTTTACTACCGTCTTTGGTATTTCTCAAATCAAAGGAAGAAATGGAAATTTCTGATGGTGTGAAACGCACCGTTGGATCTGATTCAAAGGAATAATCGGTATTGAGGAAGGGAATGGTAAAGCCGACTTTATCTAAGGTAAGTGAACCAGAAACTCTTGGGTTAAACAACGTACCGTCAACTCCTACACTCCCATTAGCAACCCCACGGAGATTGGATAGGATTCCATCAAAGAAGGAGTTAAACGCCCCAATGCGCTGGCGATTGAGGTTTCCTTTAAAAGACATAGCCAAGGTGGAGTCCGTCTTTACATATCCCGTAAAGTCTAGAGTCTTAATTTGCCCTAAACTAGATTCTAAATCAATGTCAATCTGGTTTAAGGGTTGGTTCCATTGGGATACAAAAGCCAAGTGACCTTGATTCTTTTTATTAAAAATAAGAGTGTCTACCTCAAAATTCCCCGTGAAGATTTGAAGACCTAAGAGGTCTTTTACAAATACATCTCCTGTAATGGTCCCATCAAAACGAGAACTCTCAGAACCAATGGTGTAATTGAGAGGATAGAAGGAAAGACTGTCTATTTTGAGCTCCAACAGGCTTTCGGGGTTGTCGCTGATTTCACCGTCCAAAACCAAGTAATCTCTTTCACTGAGGAGTGCTAGTTGCTTAAAGAACAAGGCACCCGCGCTGTCTATTGTGAAAATGGACTGAGGCTGAATAACAAAACGCGTATCGCCGTAATTGAACGAAGAGTTGGCCACATTAAAGTCAATGGATTGCCCTTCATTTCTATATCCCTTTGCAATCAGGTGGATGTCAGAATTGATAGAATCTTGATAAATACCCTTCACCTCTACTCTAGATTCTCTACCCTTGGTATCTGCACTTATTCTTACGCTGTCCACTCTTTGTGTCCCCGCCGAGAATCGATCCGAATCAAAATCTAAGAAAAACGAAATGTCCTTTTGCGATAGGTTCATCTCCGTTTTCTTTACCGCCAATTCTTGGTAGCGCAACCCTTCGGTATTGAGTTTGATGGAGTACTCCACGTTCTTAGTGTTTACCACACTGTTGAGCTTGGTATTGGGCTCAATAAAGAAATCCTGCTTGAGGATAGTAGAAAAAATCTCAGTATTGTTGAAGTTCAAGTTGATGTTGGCATGGACATTGGGATCCTCTCCATCGTAGGAATACGTAATCAATCCCTTGTCAAGGATGTAGGGATAACTCCAAAACAAATCTCCAATCTTGAAAATACCTGTAATATCTCCAGAAACTATTTTGGAGGAAAAGTCAATAGATTGATGATTGTTTACATTTTTGTTGTTGACCAAAACCTGATCAAAGAAGAAAAAGCGCTCCTTGGAATCATAGGTTATGTTGGAAACGTTAACGACACCATCCCACCATTGATCTTCGAAAAAGCGAAAATCAATATCGATATCTCCGGAAACCACAGAAATCGAATCATCGTACATTTTTAAGGCAAATAAGTCTGCCCGTACCAAATGTGCTTTAAAGTCTAGGACAGAGGTATCTGCGTTGAAGTTGATGTTTCCGTCAAAGTCAAATTCAACATTGGGGTCGTTCACGTTGATTTGACCGTTAAAGAAGGATTCTTCAATAACCCCAGAAATATTGATGTTAGAATAGGGATACTGATTGTACTCCAATTTTTCGACATCCATAGAAACGTTGAGTTCTACGGATTCTTGGGTAAACCCTTTTCCCTTTACCTCGCCGTTAAACTGGGATTGCCCAATGGATTCTGAATTGAGAACCGTTCCCAAATCCAACCATTGGAAGTCTAATCGACCTTCGTATTGAGCGGTTGTTGGCGAACGCAGTTCAGTAAGCGTAAGATTGGCATAGCCCTCTCCTATTCCCGTTTCCAAATCTCCATCCATAGAAAAGTGATCCATGGACCACTCGTAATTTCCACTCAAATCGACTTTATCAATTTTTTCTGTCCATTCATTGATGGGCTGATCAAAAAACTGATTGAGGTTTCGGTTAAGGTCGGAAGCCGTCGTTTTAAAAATCCCAACATCAGCTATAACCTTAATTTGCTCTACATCGGTGCATTGCGTTACATGGGCACTTCCGTACAACTTGGTGTTGCTCAAGTTTCTGAAATCCAGCTGCCTTACCCTAAAATCGTTGATGGTACCTTCTCCTTCACCAGAAAACGTAAAGACATCAAAATCAGGGAATTCGGGGATGTAGGATATAAATTCATCAGAATCAAAAGTAGATTCATAAAATGTGACGTCGAGGTCTACTCTATTGATAAAGTCATCAAAATCATCGAGCACGTAACTCAATGTGGCGTCACCATTAACTTTGGAACCTGTGGTCATAAAGGACAAACCTTCCACACTGATCATCGTATCTGTATAAGCCGCCTTTCCAGAGAATGTATACAGCTGGAATCTATCCTCATCTACAAAGAACATGTCTCGGAATTCCCCTTTTACATTGGGACCCTCCAAAACAAATTTCTTCACCACCAATCCGGCGTCCTTGAGGAAAATGGCCGTGCATGAATCACAGCCGATGGGATTCTTTTCAAAGGCGAGGTCTCGGATTTCAATTTTGTCAATGGACATGCTAAAGGGGGCACCCGACGCCGAAGTATCTACGGGCTCTTCACTGACCATTTGTTGGACGGTGTCTACCGGGGAAAAGGATTCGATGAATTCGTAAAAGGCATATACGCTGTCTCCTGGGTGTTTTCTCAAATAGAACTTTCCTCCGTTCCAATCCAGGTGGGTCAGCATCAAATGATTCTGAGTGGCGTCAAAACCAAAGAGTCCCACCTTGAGGTCTTCAATGTAGGCTATCGTGTCTTGCTGCGTATCTTCCAGGTAAATGCCTTGAAAAGCCAGTTCATTGGGCCAGTAAAACTTGAGGCGTTTGATTTCTATGTTGACGTTGTACTCATCCTTGAGAAAGCCCATGGCCACATTCCCAAGATAGGTCTGGACGGCTGGAAATGAGGTCGCAACGGACAGCGATAGGATCAAAACGATAAATCCTATAACAAACCACTTCAGTATTTTAACAACTTTTCTAATAACCTCGTATTTTTGCCGCATGGAACGCAACACCTACATACTCGCTATAGAATCATCTTGTGATGATACTTCGGCAGCGGTTCTCAAAAACCGTTCTGTTTTATCTAACGTAACGGCCAATCAATCCGTGCACGAGGCCTATGGAGGTGTAGTTCCAGAGTTGGCTTCTAGAGCCCACCAAAAGAACATCGTTCCCGTGGTGGACCAGGCTCTAAAGATAGCAAATATAGTGCCCAATCAATTAGACGCCGTGGCCTTTACCAGTGGCCCCGGATTGTTGGGTTCTTTGCTCGTAGGAGTCTCATTTTCAAAGTCTTTGCACACCGCTTTGGGAATCCCCATGATTGAAGTCCATCATATGCAAGCTCATATACTGGCTCATTTGATAGAAAATGACGGAGAAAAGTCTCCCGAATTTCCCTTTCTATGCCTTACGGTAAGTGGTGGTCACACTCAAATTGTAAAGGTCTCTGATCCGTATTCATTTGAAGTAATAGGTGAAACTATTGACGACGCTGCAGGAGAGGCTTTTGATAAAGTGGCCAAAATTATGGGGCTTCCCTATCCAGGTGGCCCCGTCATTGACAAACTGGCTAAAGAGGGAAATCCGGAATTCCTCCCATTCAACAAACCCAAAATTGAAGGGTTGGATTTTAGCTTCAGTGGACTGAAGACGTCTTTCTTGTACACGCTTCAAAAACAGGTGAAAAAAGATCCTGATTTTGTAGAAAAGAATGCCAAGGACATCTGTGCATCCATTCAAAAAACCATTGTTGATATTCTCATTGAAAAAGTCACCAAGGCAGCCAAACTTCACAATATCAAAGAAATTGCATTGGCCGGTGGGGTTTCTGCAAATAGCGAACTGCGCAGTAGATTGTTGGAAGCTGCGCATGAAAATCAGTGGAACGCCTACATCCCACCTTTTGAGTATACTACGGACAATGCGGCCATGATTGGCATTACGGGATACTATCAGTATTTGAAGGAAAACTTTGCCAAAAACACAGTTACGGCAAAGGCAAGGGTTTCTATTTAGGATTCAATGATTCTGTCTCTATTATTCTTAATTTTTCGAGGTATAAAATTGTATATTCAACCATGCAAAAACTAAGCGTAATCGGAAGTACCGACAAGATCGACCTCCCCACGTTTGACCTTTCAAACATTCGTTGTAAAATTGACACGGGTGCCCTCTCCTCTTCCATTCACTGTTCCGAAAAAGAGGTAGTTGAAAGAAACGGAACAAAGGTCTTGCGGTTTAAAGTTCTCGATGAAGATCATCCCCAATTTCTGGAAAATTGGCTGGAAACCATTGACTTTGATGAAAGAGATGTGAAGAGTTCTAACGGTCAAGTGGAACCCCGATTTTTTATTAGGGCCCAAGTTTTGGTTTTAGACCAAATAATAGAAGCGGAATTTTCTTTGGCAGACCGCAGTACCATGAGTTTCCCTGTCCTTTTGGGGAAATCATTTCTTTACAAAAACTTCATGGTAGACGTAAGTCTTGATAACGTATCTTACAGAAACAAAAAGCTTAGTAAAAGGCTTAATAAATAGCTCAAATAAAAAAGCATAACAAACCCAACAAATGAACATAATCGTTCTGTCTACCAATAAGGAGTTGTATTCTACGCGAAGATTGGTGGAAGCTGGAGAAGCTCGTGGCCACTCCGTTACGGTGATGAATCACACGAAGTGCTACGTTGTAATGGAAAGCGGGAGTACCGAAATTTTCTATAGAGGAAAACCCATTAAAGACGTACATGCCATCATTCCAAGAATTGGTGCAAGTGTTACCTTCTACGGTTCTTCGATGATTCGTCAATTTGAGATGCAAAAGGTGTTTTCTACCCTGTCATCTCTCGCATTGGTGCGTTCAAGGGATAAGTTGAGGGCTACCCAAATTTTGGCAAGGAACTCCGTAGGGATTCCTAAAACAGCCTTTGCCAACCATCCCAATGACATTGATAGTTTGATTCAACAAGTCGGAGGAACTCCACTTATCGTTAAACTCTTAGAAGGAACTCAAGGATTGGGTGTTGTCTTGGCTGAGACCAAAAAAGCGGCAAAATCAGTAATTGAAGCTTTTTACGGGCTATCTGCTAACATCTTGGTGCAGGAGTTCATTGCCGAGGCCAACGGAGCGGATATCCGCGCCATTGTGGTGGGAGGCCGTGTTGTAGCCGCTTACAAAAGACAAGGAAAAGAGGGCGACTTTAGAAGCAATATTCACCGAGGAGGATCCGGTCAAAAAATCAAACTGACTAAAGTAGAAAAAGACGCTGCTGTGGCCGCTGCCAAAGCTTTGGGCTTGGAAATTGCTGGGGTAGATATGCTCCAATCCGAAAGAGGTCCTCTTATCCTAGAGGTCAACTCAAGTCCTGGGCTAAGGGGTGTAGAAACCACTACAGGAAAAGATGTGGCGGGCAAAATCATTGAATACATTGAGCGAAATGCCACCAAACCCAAGGTAAAAAGAGATAAAATCGGAGCGTAATGCAATTATTCTTAGGTCGTTTAGAGGAAAATGTTATTCACTTGGAATCGGATGAAGCGCATCATCTGTTCAAGGTTCTCAGGAAATCTCCGGGTGAAACCGTTCATTGCATTGTGAACGATGGATTCTTTTACGAGGCCAAGCTATTGGAGGTTTCCAAGCGAGGCGCAACTGCAGAGGTGGTTTCTTCTTGGAAAGACGATAAGACGCCATCCTATGAGCTCAACATGTTCGTGGCTCCCACCAAAAACATTGATAGAATGGAGTGGTTTTTAGAAAAGGCCACAGAAATCGGTGTTTCCTCTATTACCCCCTTACTCTGTGATCATTCAGAGCGAAAAATCATAAAACCCGAGCGATTAGAAAAAATTCTCTTAAGCGCTACCAAGCAAAGTCTCAAAGCCACAGTCCCCACTTTGCATGCATTGACCTCTTTTTCTGAAGCGGTATCAAATACAGATAATGGCTTTCTGGCTCATTGCGAGGAGGGCGAAAAAACACATCTTTTTAAAACCGAAAAACCTTCAGGACCATGGAATATTTTCATTGGACCCGAAGGTGATTTTAGCTCGAAAGAAATTGAAATAGCTACAGCTAATCAGTTTAATTTCATATCATTAGGAGAAAGCAGGCTGCGCACTGAGACCGCCGCTTTGTTTGCGGTAGCAACGATAAATATCAAAGAAGTATAAATTAGTAATCCGTAGAGGATTCTACGCCTTCTCTGTAGGATTCCCAAAGGTCATTTCTCAATTCATCAGGGTTTTCAGGTTCTTCTGCCCACACTACGATTTCAATAATTTCTTTGAATAAATCTTCGTCTTCCTTTTCTATGGCCAACACATAGTTGTATTCCAAAGTATTGGAAAGCTTGTTATATGCGTACTCTCCATATTCCATCACAAATTCATCGTAATGACTGTAAAAGTACTCCCAATGAGGATTATTGGTAATTACGGTCTCGTTGTACATGAAAACCACGTAGGGCTTCACTTCAATCAAGGCCGAAGGGTTGATTTCCTTGAGATAGGCCTTGGTAATGGGTTGCATTCCTTCGTACTCACCTCTTTCTGAAAGTGCTTCTAAATACGCAAATAGAAAGGTGGTGTCTCTTTCTCCCTTTTCAAAATCTCGCTTAAAGCCAACCAATGGGCTCAATTCTGGGTGAAGCGTTTCTTTGCCCCAAATCAAAAAGCTGGGAGCTTCCATAGCGCCCACTTTTCGGGAAACCACTTCCCCATCACTGTTGATCAAGAGCAATGTGGGATAGGCAGTAACTTCGTATTTTTCAGAAAAATCAATGCCTTCGCCCTTTTCCATATCATATTTGTAGTTGACGAAGTTTTCTGAAAAGTAAGCTCCTACTTCATCATCTGTAAAGACTTCTCTAGACATGGTTTTACACGGGCCACACCACGTAGCGTAGGCATCCACAAAAATGAGTTTGTCTTCGGCTTTAGCTTTTTTGAGGACCTCTGACCAGGATCCATCTTCGAATTGAATTCCCGCAGAAACTGCAGAAATCACCATTCCAAAGAAAAGAGCAGCTAACATCCCCACCCTTCTCGAAATCAATACATTACTCATACCTCAATTCTTTAAATGAGATAGCAATTTAGTCCAACTTTCCTCTATATGCTCTACCTCAATCTCGGTATTTGCAGGCACCCAACGGATGCAGGCCTTGCCATTGACCAAGGTTTTGGTGAAGTACATAAAGCCTTCGTTGTTTATTTCTTCTATGAGTTTTGAGGTCTTTTCATTGGCTTCCTCTTCGGACCACTCGGGCTTTTTGTAACGGAAGGCCACTAAGTTTGTGGTCACAGGATACAATAGTTCCAGATCTGGATGGGCTTCTACTCTTTTCCCTAAGTCGCGACCCAAGTTTACGTGAAAAGCGAGTTTTTCTTTGATTTGAGTCATCCCAAAGGTACGCAAGGCCATTAGGAGCTTTAAGGATCGGAAACGACGCCCCAAGGGAATGCCCCAATCGCGGTAATCATTGACTTGACCTCTATTGGAAGTCTTTAGGTATTCCGGCAGGATCTCAAAAGTCTTTATCAACTCTCCAGCGTCTTTGATGTAAAAGAGACTGCAGTCGAAATGGGTAAATAGCCATTTATGCGCATTGACTACATAGCTATCCGCCAACTCAATGCCCTCCATCATGTACTTGTACTCAGGCAAAAGGGAAAGTACACCTGCATAGGCGGCATCCACGTGAACCCAAATATTGTATTTGGCTGCAATCTCTGCAATTTCTTTAAGGGAATCGATTACAGTAACTCCTGTAGTTCCCAAAGCAACTACCACACAACAAGGCTGATATCCGCTTTCAATATCTTTGAGAACGCATTCCTCAAAGGCCTTGGGGTCTAATTGCAATTGGTCGTTTGTGGGAACATACACCAAGTTTTGTCTCCCGATACCAGCAATCTTCACTCCTTTTTCAATGGAGGAATGGATTTGATCAGACGCGTAGTATCTCAGGGGTTTCTCGGAAGTCCCCGTCTCGTTAAATTGGAATTGAGTGGCGCGTTCTCTGGCT
>CBFHSF010000004.1:164005-176951 GCA_965658445.1 uncultured Schleiferiaceae bacterium
AAAAGCGGATAATGTCGCGGTACTTGCGGTATCTTGGATGACTCCCTCCCAGTTTTTGGGTATTCCCAAGTAATTTCCCAGTTCTCTTAAAACGACTTCTTCAGTTTCCGCCGCAGCGGGCGACGTTTCCCAAATCATACATTGAGCTCCCATGGCAGACATCATCATCTCTCCCATGGTAGAAGGCAATGAAGTATTGGAAGGGAAATAGGCATAAAACCTAGGATGTCCCCAATGAGTCATTCCCGGCATGATGGCCTCATCTACAAAGTCAAAAACACCTTCTAGGCTTTTGGGCTCCTCATCAAAGGGAACGCCGAGAGCGTCTTTGATTTGTCCGGGTTTCACCAATGACTTTACGGGGCGACTCTCAATAGAATCATAATAATCAGCCATCCAATCGGCTGTCTTGTGCAGCCACTCTCTTCTCTCTTTGGGATCCATAGTAGTTGGTAGAAAAGGAATTAAAAATCAAGGATTCTATTCGTACAGCCCCGTAATCTCAAAATAATCTAAAGAGAGTTCGACTACTCGAGCCATCTCTTCGGGTTGACCTTTAAAATTCGGAAAGTCTTCGTGCTCCAAACACGCTTGTAATATCTCATTAGCCGTCGCTTCCTTTCCCATATGGGCAGTAAAAACATTGGTAAAAATGGAAACCGCCTGAGAAACGATTTCTTTGGCAACGGAGGAATCTCTAAGCTTAACGTATTCCTCTATCATCTCAAGAGGGATGGGAAATCTAGACATGGGAAATTGTATTCTGAATTTTGGTAAAGGTATCAGAAAATACGATGCCTATTGCGGAGTAACCCTTTACAAATTTCCAGAAGCTCCATTCAGAAGACTAAGGGTAATTGGGTGTGGTTAGGGACCTTAGTATTGGTCGGTTGCGAGAAGTACCAGCGTACAGGCCTCTTCCCAATCGATTTCGGCACGATCTAATCTTTCTTGAAAAGCCCTATTCTCTGAACCTGGATTAAAAATCACACGCCTGGGCTGCAGGTCAATCACCTTGTCCATGATTTCATCTTGGTTGTTGGGGCTCACGTACAATGTGACGGTATCCATTGACCCCTTCTCAGGGAAGTCAGGATGAATTTCTTCACCGGCAACGTTGCCACTTTTCTTTCCTACCAAAAAGATTTCATGTCCGAAGTCATGGAGCTTATTGGCCGCCTTATAACTGTATCGATGCGGGTTGGTACTTGCGCCTAGTACAAGTGTTTTCATGAGGGGGAGCGAGGTTTTGGTGTTAAATAAAGTTAATGCTTTCTCGCGTTTTACTTTGAAAAAAAATCGAAAACATCCAAATGTACCAACCCGCATACTGGGCTTTTGTTCTCTTTTTCAGCGGATTGAAAACCAAAGTATAAATCATACCTTTAACACATGCTTTCTACTCGCAATCTATCGTACTCCTATGGAGCGCAACAAAAACTCACGTTTCCAGAGTTAGAGATTCCAAACAACGCTTTGTTATTGGGTCCCTCAGGAAGTGGAAAGTCTACTCTTTTGCATTTGCTCACAGGAATCATTCCGCTGCAGAACGGATCGGTTTACTATGGTGATGCGGAGTATACTTCAGAGAACCAAAGAGACCTGGATCGCTTCAGAGGAAAGCACATAAGCCTTGTATTTCAGAAACCTCAGTTTTTTCCGGCATTGACCGTAATGGAAAACCTTAGAGTTCAAAATATGGCAAGGGGGACAACCATCTCCAAAGCCGATGCCCAAACCTGTCTCAACGCTCTTGAAATTGGGGATCAAGCCCAAAAAAACATAAAAAACCTAAGCGTTGGTCAAAGGCAAAGAGTCAGTATTGCCCGAGCACTGCTGGCTAAACCGGATTGGATTTTCGCCGATGAGCCAACCTCCGCATTGGACGACGACAATGCCACTAGGGTCATTCAGTTATTGTTAAATCACTCAAAGGAGAACCATGCCAAGCTCGTTGTGGTCACGCACGATCAGCGATTGGTAAAATACTTTGACAAAATTATTGAGCTATGACGCCCTTTGGACTCGCATGGAAAAATACTTGGGAAAAGCCGTTGTCTAGTGCGCTGAGTATTGTATTGACATCGCTCAGCGCAGGCATCTTTCTTTGGATTTCTTTTGGTGCGCAACAAATTGAATCTTCCCTCAAAAGAGATCTTGACGGCGTAGACTTGGTCGTAGGAGCTAAGGGAAGCCCTCTGGGAATCATTCTTTCTAGCGTCTACCACATTGACCATCCCACCGGAAATATCCCATTAGGAGAAGCCTCTGCCTTGGCGGAAAACCAGTGGGTAGAAAAAGCCATTCCATTGGCCCTAGGTGACAATTACCGAGAGTTCCGAATTGTAGGAACGGACGAATCCTACATTGAACTTTACAATGGTGAATTGGCCTCTGGACGTTCATTTCAGCATATAGAAGAAGTGGTCATTGGAAGTGCCGTGGCCTTTAAAACAGGTCTTTCTGTAGGAGATTCTTTTGAAGGACAACATGGACTTTCCGGAGAAACCCAAGCGCATGAGGGACATCCTTTCACAGTCGTGGGAATTTTAAAGCCCACGGGAACGGCCTTGGACAAATTGGTCCTCACCCCCTTACCCACCGTTTGGGCCGTTCACGATCATTCTGCCGAAGGCGCCGAGAATCATGAGGACGATCACGATGACCACGAAGACCACTATCATCATTCCGATTCCCACGACCACAGTGGACACGACCATTCGCAACCTTATTACTTTTCTTGGGATGAACAGGACAGCACCCGTGAAATTACGGCCATGATTATCTCTTACACGGGTCCCATGGCGACTTTTCAACTGCCGAGGTACATCAACACACAAACTTCAATGCAAGCAGCTATGCCGGCAATTGAGGTCAATAGACTCTTAGGATTGTTGCAGGGATTTGTAAAACTGATTTCTACACTGGCCTGGGTCATTGTGGCCGTTTCCGCCTTGAGCATTTTCATTGGCTTGTACCATCAACTCCAACAGAGAAAAGCGGCTTTGGCATTGCTTCGCGTGCAAGGAGCTTCTCGTTGGACACTCTTCTGGGTGTTGACTTGGGAGGGAATCACATTGGCTCTGTGCGGAGGCTTAGGAGGTTGGATCATTAGTAGATTGGGATTGTTGGGAATGAATTCTTGGTTCGAAGCAAGTTATCAGCAGGGCTTGTCGGTTCCCTTGTTTACGGAATACGACACGTATGTGTTCTTGGGTTGTTTTATTCTGGGCATACTTTCTGCTGCCCCGTCTTCTATTAAGGCCTTTACCTTAAATTTGTCAAAAACACTACACGATGCATAACACCATGCCTCCTTATTCTTTAAAATCGTTGATTCTGGGATTCCTATTCTTAGGATTTTCTCAAACTGCATTTGGACAAAAACCTCTTGTATGGTTTACGCTTCAACAAACTACTTATGAGGTAACGGAAAGTGGTGGTGCCTTAGGGAATTACCGTCCTCGCTTTCCTGACAGCGTGGCAAAATACGACGGTCAAGAAGTAGTAATTCAAGGTTTTATCATTCCTATGGACGTAGGCGAAAATGCTTACGTGCTCTCCATGAACCCCTTCAGTTCTTGTTTTTTCTGTGGGAATGCAGGCCCCGAAACGGTAATGGAATTGAAATTTAAAGACCCTCAAAGCAAGTTTTTAACCGATCAATTCATTCGAGTTAAAGGGATATTGCGGTTGAACCGATACAACTCCAACGGATTTTTCTACACTTTGGAAAACGCAGAATCCAATGGCTAGATGGCTGATTTTCTGTGTGGGAATCCTTGGCATTTCTGCCATGGTAAAGCAAGACCCCAAAAAGGTGGTCTTCTCTACGCTCATGAATCTTTCCTTCAAAGAAGTCTATAACGCCGACAAAGAAAAATGGGAATACCAACCTAGCTTTCCACAGGAAGTCTTGGACTTAAACGGCAAAGAGGTTTTTATTAAAGGATACGTAATTCCTGTGGACCTTACTGGAGATGTCTATGCGCTTTCTGCCTATCCCTTTTCCAGTTGTTTTTTTTGTGGCGGAGCTGGACCGGAATCCGTGCTTGGATTAACGTTAAAAGAACCCAAGCGATACAACACAGATGACATTGTCACCTTTACGGGAGTCATGAAGATTTCTACCCAATACGAATCAGAGTTTTTCTATACCTTAGAAAATGCTTGGGAATATCAACCCTGATTCACCTTCGCAATGACAAAAACGCAAAAGTAAGTCTGGAGGCAAACGTAAAAGATTCAAGAGATGAAGAAAGTATTGATTGTAGTAGTCGTTTTAGTGATTGTATACTTTTTAGGGCCGGTTCCACAGCCTCCCGTATTCTCTTCTAAAATGCCCGTATACAACAACTCCCTGGCTCAGTTAGAGGATTCTCTTCATCGCTATGAAATGGCCTTTCCCACCAAGGAAAACAACGAGGCCATGATTCATTGGTACGACAACAAAGTAGAAAAAACCGAATACGTCATTATGTACGTTCACGGTTATTCCGCATCGCATATGGAAGGAGCCCCAACGCATTTGGACGTCGCCAAAAAATACGGAGCTAACCTGCTTTTGCTCAGACTCCCTGAACACGGGGTGATTTCAGAAAACCCCATGCTCAACTACAATGCAGACTCTTTGTGGGAGGCCACTAAAAGTGGTTTGGCCTTAGCCAAAAAGATGGGAGACAAAGTAATTGTAATGAGTACGTCTACAGGAGGCACGCTTTCGATTAAGCTTGCCTCTGAATATCCCAATGATGTTTTCGCCCTTATCAACATGTCTCCCAATGTCAATCCCAAGCCTTGGAACGCTCCATTGTTAAACAATCACTGGGGTCATCAATTGGCAATGTTGGCCATGGGTGGCGATTTTAGAACGCTACACAACCTCATGGAACACCCAGAATACACAAAGTATTGGTACGCGAAATATCGCGTGGAATCTTTAGTAAACATGCAGCAGCTGGTAGAATACTCCATGACGGAAGAAACCTTCGAAAAGGTAACCTGCCCCTCCCTCACCCTAGTTTATTACGAGGACGATTTAAAAAATGACGAAGTAATTGATGTGGAAAAGGTATTTTGGATGCACGATCACTTGGCTTCAGAAGTCAAAGAGCTCGACAAACTACCCGGACCCAAAACGCACACCATCGGTTGTGGAATATTTTCAGAAGACATTGAAGGGGTCGAAGCAGAAATATTTGACTTTTGTGAAAATAAACTCCACATGTCCCCCGTTCAACAACCCTTACAACAAGTGCCTTCTAATCCCGAAGCAGCGGCCATATGACCTTTACCCATCCCGAGTTCTTATGGGGCTTTACGGCCCTTTCCATTCCTATATTTTACCATCTATTTCAGCTGAGGAAATTTCAGAAGGTTTACTTCAGTGACGTTCGGTTCTTAACCCTAGTCCAGCAAAAATCTGCTCGCAGAAAAAAGATTAAACATTGGGTAACCTTGCTGCTGAGACTGTTGGCGATTTCATTTATGGTTTTGGCTTTTTCGGGCCCTACTTTTGACAAAGGTCAAGAGTCGTCCTCCAAAGTGGTTTTTGCCTTGGACCTATCTCCTTCGATGAATGTTTCCGAATTGGAAACCCCTTTGTATTTGAGAGCCATAGCGGATGCCCGATCGGTTGTAGAATCCTTCCCCATGGATGCCAACTTTCGCGTAATGGGTCATCCCGAAAGTCCCTACGGGGCGGAAGATCTTACCCAAAGGGATGTTTTGAATCTTCTCAACAAAACGAGTGGCGCACAATTCAATCACCCGTTCACACCTCCTTCCGTAAATGGTAACTATCAATTGTTTGTTTTTTCTGATTTCCAAAGAACACAAGATTGGGAAGCCTTGTTGGAGGACAGCCTTTGTCAAAAAGCGTTTTTATTCAATTACGCCCCAGGGGATTCTACTCCCAATACCTACATAGATTCCATATGGTTCGATTCTCCAGAAAGCCATTTGAACACTCGACAATCCTTAACGGTAAAACTCAAGAAACAACCGGTTTCCGAAGAAGACAATGCTCCGATAGAGATTTTTATCAATGGTGCACAGCAATCTGTGGCTACGGCCGAGTTTGGCGCCCGAGGAGATGCAGAGGTTGTCTTTGATATTTTTCACTCAGAGGCGGGCTGGGTGGCAGGTGAAGTGGTGGTTTTGGACGAAGTGTATCCCATGGACAACAGTACTTATTTCAGTTATCAAGTAAAAGAGGAATATCACATTCTTCACCTATTTGCTAACAAGCCTTTCGAAAAATTAGAAAAAGTCTTTGCCGCAGAGGAAATGAAATACCTCAGAAAGGAGCAAAATCAAGTGAATTCAAGAGATATTGACATTGCCGATTTAATTATTGTCGAAGAGGCGAATCAATTGAGTTCAGGGTTAATTTCAGAAATCGAAGAAGCGGTCAACAATGGCGCGCATGTTTTGTTGATGGAATCTTCCGATGCTACCTCAGGAGGAAACTCCGTAACACGGGCTTTTGGTGGTCCGTCCAGTTATGTTTACAAGGGAGTGACTCCCCTCAATATAGAAGCCAAAGATCCTTTTTACAACGGTGTTTTCTCCATTGATCCAGAACCCACAACGGGACTAGAATTTGAGTCTTCAAGAACTATGCAACCTCCCTTTTCTGAGGTCTATCCTCTGTATCTAGATGCTCTTGGCAATGCTTGGGCCTCTCGTTGGAGCCTTGGAGAAGGTGTGGTTATCTGGTTGGGAAACACCCCAAGCGAATTGTCGGCGGCTCAGTTGAATAGCGATTGGTTTCCGGTTTTCTTTTCTCGTTCCCTGCTCTATTCAGAAAGAAATGCGCCCCTTTATTTGTCGAGTGCATCAGCGGCAGGATTTCCGCTAAATGCCCCCTTGGCATCGGATAACAATCCCATTCAACTTGCCGATTCCAAAGGAAATTCATGGATTCCTCTCCAACGATCCACAGGAAAGTACACTCAACTATTCCTTCCTCCCGGTTGGGATCAATCGGGTTTGTATAGAGCGACCACCGGAAATGACACGTTGGGAGTTGTCGCTATTAACCATCCCTCAGAGGAAAGTGACCTCAGTTATTTTTCAGAGGATGAGATCACATCTGACCGTGCCATTTGGGTGCGAGGAGATCAGAAAGCTAAAGCCTATGCAAAAGAATCGTCTTGGAATTCTTCCATTTGGAAATATTGTCTCATTTTTGCATTGCTGTTCCTGATAATAGAAGCCTTGTATACCCGATTGCGATAGAAAGGTATGTGGACACGACTTCAAGAGGAACCGACACAAGAGAATTTACACTGAGTACCGCATGAAGTATTTAATCAAATCAGCAACCATTCTGGATCCCAAAAGCCCTTTTGCAAACCAGGAAGCCGATGTATTAATCGCTGATGATCAAATCGTAGAAGTTTCCGAAAATATTGTAGACCCTTCGGCCCAAGAAATTCAAGCCAAGGGTCTTTTTTTATCTCCTGGTTGGGTAGATTCCAATGTTCAGATTGGAGAGCCCGGTTATGAGGAAAGGGAAACATTAGAAAGTGGAACACTGGCGGCAGCTCGCGGTGGTTTTACCTCCATCCTACTCAGTCCTGACAATACACCATCCACTGATAACAAAGGCGCCATTGAGTACCTCTACAGCAAAACAGAGGCCTCTCCGGTTCACGTATACCCCATGGGAACGGTAACTGCCGGAAACAAGGGTGTAGATTTGGCAGAGCTCTTTGATATGTACCAGTCTGGAGCCATTGGATTCTCGGACGGAAAACACGAAATCAAAAATCCAAACCTTCTCAAGCTTGCCCTCCAGTATTCTTCCACCTTTGGAGCTCCTATTTTCTCCATGCCTTACAATGAAGACCTAGGATTTGGCGGCAAGATGAACGAAGGCGAAGTAAGCACCATGATGGGACTAAAGGGCATTGTTGCCATGGCAGAAGACATCGCTATACAACGCGACCTTGCCATCTTGGAATACGCCGGTGGCCATCTCCATATCAACGGAGTCAGCACCGCAAAATCTGTACATCGAATTCAAGAGGCTAAAAACAATGGATTAAACGTCACAGCTTCCGTAAATCTGTACAACCTTCTCTACACAGAAGAAAATGTAAAGGGATATAACACTTCATTTAAAACCCTTCCACCTCTTAGACCACAATCTGACCAAAAGGCTCTTATTGAGGCTCTAAAGGAAGGTGTAATCGATGTAATTGCCACAGACCATACACCTTGTGATATTGAAATCAAACAATGCGAGTTTGATCATGCCGCCTTTGGAATGGCACTTATGGAAACGGCATTTGGTGGCTGTTCGGCTCTTATTGAAGATTTGGGAATGGAACTTTGGATAGAGAAAATTGCCACGAGACCTCGGGAAATCTTTGATTTACCCAGCATCTCCATCTCTGAAGGAAATATCGCAGAGCTTACACTCTTTGATCCCAAGGCAAAGTGGTCTCTTTCAAAAACGGAAGCCCACAGTAAGGCGGTAAACAACCCAATGCTCAACAAACCCCTCACCGGAAAGGTGGTTGGAATATTCAACAAGGGGCAGTTTGTGGATTAGAGGGATCAGGTAACAGGCAACGGGTAACAGGAATCAGGAAACTGGGATCAGCTAACAGGATTGATTCACACAATTTCCTACAGGCACACTCTGCCCGGGGCCAGCACCCGCAGGCCCCAGTTTCAAGTTAGTGGTTATTCCGAAAACAACCCGTGAAGTAATCGTTTTCAGACGACACAATTCGCCTACGCAAAGAAGGAAAAAGGAATTAGGAAAAAAGGAATTCAAATTAGTCTCAAATCAGGAGTTCATAAGTAAACTTCCTCATTCCTTCTTTATTCCTCATTCCTTCCCATTCAACCACTCACCACTCACCACTCACTACTCACCACTCACCGCTCACTGCTCACCACTCACTGCTCACTGTCCTAAAACTCCAAAACCATCCCATCGTACCCCAACTCTACCCCTTCAGGCAACGTGGGAGAAACCTCCTCTTCAGTTCCCAATTCATGGCTAATGTGAGTGATGATGATTCTTTCAAAACCTCTAGACTTTCCAAAATCTATGGCTTCTGTTAAGGAGAAGTGACTGTAGTGAGTCTCATGACGCAAACCGCTGATAATAAGTATTTTTGCGCCTTCTAACTTAAATTCATTTTCGGGATCTATTCCGTTGCAGTCCGTCAGGTAAACCAAATCATTAAATCGGAAACCGAGAACGGGCCAACTGCCGTGATGTATGGGTATGGGGGTGATCTTACAACCTTCAGAAATTTCAATTTCTTCAGGCATGTCCTCCACCTCGAAGGTTGGAGCGCCGGGGTATTTTGTCGCAGCAAAAGCATAGGCAAACTGTTCACGTATTCTGTCCTGAACTCTTGGGGTTGCCAATACTCGAATCCCTCTTTTTTGACGAAAGATGATGGGACGCAAATCGTCCATACCAGCTATGTGGTCTTGATGTTCATGGGTTAACAACAAAGCATCGACTTCTGAAAGTCCCTCTCTCAGGAATTGCTGTCTAAAGTCCGGGCCACAATCGACTTGAATGGCCTTTCCTCCCCACTCTACGTGAACTGAGGCACGAAGTCTCGCATCATGAGGATTTGAACTGGTACAAACCTTACAGCGACAACCAATTACTGGAACTCCCTGTGAAGTTCCCGATCCTAAAACGATTAATTTTCCTTTCAATTCAAAAAATTTATATCTCTGAAGGTCCATAAAAATACCTTTTAATTCCCTACGGTTAAAGCATTTCTTTACCTTTGACAATATGACTTTACTTCCCCATGGATCGAATCATTCTTACGGCTGCACAGAAGGCATTAAAAATCAATTTAAATAACGAACTCTACGGCACATTTGCTGAGATTGGAGCAGGTCAAGAGGTCGTACGCCACTTCTTTAGGGCGGGCGGAGCCTCAGGGACCATTGCGAAGGCCATGTCTGCTTATGACAAGGACTTCTCTGACGATATTTACGGAATTGAAAAAGACGGCAGATACGTTACCGAGAGCCGTCTGAGAAAAATGCTTGATCACGAATACGGACTTATTGAAAAACGTCTGGACCGCGAAAAATATCCTGACAAACAATTCTTTACCTACGCCAATACCGTAGCAACCATAAACTTTACAAAAAGTTTTAAGGGTCACGGCTGGATGGGAATGCGCTTTCAGACCGCACCCAATAAAGCACCCAACGAGGTAATCATTCACATTCGAATGAATGAAAATGAAGCCAAGCATCAACAAGAGACCATTGGAGACATGGGTGCCAACCTGATCTACGCTTGTTTTCACCTCTACCACGATCCCAAAGAGTTTATCAAATCACTTTACGACAACATCTCTACCGACGCCATAGAAATTGACCTGATCAACTTCTCTGGGCCTGATTTTGAAGATGTTGACAATAGATTAATGAGTCTTCAGCTCATTCACAATGGATTTACTGAAGCCGTTGTATTTGGCCCTGAGGGCAACAACTTGCTACCTGCGGACATCCTGTACAAAAAGAATATTTTGGCTCTTAGAGGCTCCTTTAGGCCCGTTACTAAGGTCAATATTGATATGATCAAGAAGGGACTCAACCAGTTTAGCGAAGAGCGCAAGGTTGAGAAGGAAGACATCGTGGTCCTTTTTGAAATTACTCTGAACAACCTTCTGGCTGAAGGAGAGTTGGATGAGCAAGACTTCCTAGACAGGGCAGAAATTCTCTGTTCACTCGGACAAACCGTACTTATCTCCAATTACCAAGAGTACTACAAACTCGTTGAATACTTCGGTCGCTACTCTAAACGAAGAATGGGGTTGATTTTGGGAGTGAATAACCTCATTGAGATTTTCAACGAAAAGTACTACCGTTCTCTCCCAGGAGGAATTATGGAAGCCTTTGGAAAAATCTTCAGTCGAGACATTAAAATCTACGTTTATCCGTACCGCGAGCACGAAGAGGACAAACTCATCACATCGCAAAACGTGAAGATTCACCCGCGTCTCCGCCCCATTTATGAATACTTGATGTACAACAGCAGAATCAAGGATATTGAAAACTATGATTCTGACATTCTCAATGTATTTAGCCGTGAAATCCTTCGAATGATTAGAGAAGGAGAACCCGGTTGGGAAGAGGGATTGCCTGCCTACGTGGACAACATCATCAAAGACAACGGGCTATTCGGTTACAAAGAACCGGTAGAAAAGTAAATCGCACCCGAATTCTGCTTTCGTGTTAGACAATCCGTGATTTGTGTATTTAAACAATCACGGATGATATTTCCCACACGCTAGATAAAAAGTGTAAAAAGGATTAGAAATAATCTTGGAATAAATTCGGAAATAATCACACGATGAGAAATCTTGCTTTTCCCCTACTCTTTATTAGCATCCTTGCCATTATGGGGTTTTCGCTTTTCTACTTAGGTGGAGCGACGGCAGATGCATTGGAAATGGAAACTACGTGGCCTTTTGTAATGGGCTATGGAGGAATCCTGTTCTACATGATGTTTGGAACATTTCGGTTTACCAACTCCACGACCCGTATGGGGAGTTTCGGTTTTAAATCCGCAACCCTAACCATGGGGTATACTCTCTATTTATTGGTGTGCCTTTTAATCGTTGATCTTGCCATACTCCTCGGTGCTCCCATAGAAACTTTTCGGTTTGAATTGACTGCTGTTGGAGCCTTGGGCTTTACATTATACGGGTTTCTAAATGCAAAGAGAACAAGGGTTACAGAGCATTCAATCCCCTTAGACAACTTGGAAAAGCCCATTAAGGCCGTCCATTTAACAGACACTCATCTGGGTCATTTTAGAGGCGCTAAGACCATGGAGAATTGGGTAAAGACCATCAATGAAATCAATCCGGAGGTGGTCTTTTTTACCGGAGACTTTCTAGACAGCACCATTCAATTGACCTTGGAAAGTATGAAGCCCTTAACGGGAATAAAGGTTCCTGTATTCTTTGTGGAAGGAAACCACGACAAGGCCACGGGCATTGGCCCTATCGTTCAAACCTTAAAGGAAATGGGAATTCACGTTTTGGAAAATCAAATGGTGGAATGGAATGGGATTGAAATATTGGGGCTCAAACACATGTCTGCAGACTCCAACCACAGATCGCCGCACACCGGTAACAACGGCCCTACCGTTCAAACTGTGGTGGAGAACGCACCCATTTCCCAAGACAAAACAACCGTTCTCTTGCACCATTCTCCGGATGGTTTGGCTTACGCTGAAGCTGCCAATGTGCAGTTGTTTTTAGCGGGACATACCCACGGTGGGCAACTTTGGCCCATTTCGTGGATTGCCAATGCACTCTTTGAGCTCAACCGAGGCTTGAAAAAGCTCGGTGGGATGTACACCTATGTTAGCTTGGGAACCGGGACTTTTGGTCCTCCCTTGCGCGTGGGTACTTTCTCAGAGATTGCCGTACTAAATCTTACCCCAAAGTAAGGTCGGAGATACTCTACCTTTTTTGTGTTTTACTTCCTGAAAATCAACCAAGAACCACCAAACCACCTCCATGTTCGTAAAAAAGAATTTTAGCTTTTAAAACCTCATGCAATTCTCGGGGCACCATCTTACGTGGTTAACCCCCTTAATGACCACCGTCGCCTATTTACAATTTTACACGGGTTTGGAATGGCTCCGATTGCCTTGGCAACCCATTTCTATAGCGGGTACTGCAGTTGCCTTTTACTTGGGTTTTAAGAACAATCAATCCTACGATAGACTTTGGGAAGCTAGAAAGGTTTGGGGCGCTATCGTAAACTCTAGTAGAGCTTGGGGTGCCTACACTACGGAGTTTATATCCGACTATTTTTCACCTTCCAGCAAAGAGGATGCAGGAATACACTCAATACACAAAACACTGATTTACAGACATATTGCATGGCTTTACGCCTTGCGCAGTCAATTGCTATTGCCCACTCA
>CBFHSF010000004.1:176960-188673 GCA_965658445.1 uncultured Schleiferiaceae bacterium
CTCAATACACAAAACACTGATTTACAGACATATTGCATGGCTTTACGCCTTGCGCAGTCAATTGCTATTGCCCACTCAATGGGAGCGCGTTTCTCAGAAGGGATTGGTGGGTGTTTGGGCAGAGAGAAATCGCAAACGCTTTGGGGCCGGGTTTTTAGAAGATGAGATCACTATGGAGGAATTGAGAAAATTCTTGCCAGAAAGCGAACTCAATAGACTTATTGACAATAAGAATACAGCGACGCAAATTATTCAACAACAGTCTCAGGATCTTAAATCATTGCGAGAACAGCAGCTCATAGATGACTTCCGACATATGGAATTGGAAAAGCTTCTCTATGACTTTTATGTACATCAAGGCAAGCTAGAGCGAATCAAAAAATTCCCACTTCCCAGACAGTACGGGGCGATGAGCTTTGTTTTTGTGGCCATATTCGTAGCGATTTTGCCCTTTGGAATCACTCCATTGTTTCTGTCCTATGGTTTGGCTGGGTTCTTCACCAGTATTTTCATTTCCGTTTTAGTGGCTTGGGTCTTTATCATTATGGAATTGGTGGATGATTACTCCGAAAACCCCTTTGAAGGCACAGGAAATGACATCCCCATGTACTTATTGTGCAGAACCATAGAAATTGACTTGAGAGAAATGTTGGGCGAAACCAAACTTCCAGAGCCTATTAAGCCCGTAAACGACGTACTGATGTAATAACTGATGTAAGATGTAGCTAGGTAAGCTATATGGTTGTGTTTTGGGTAAGATTAGGAGAGTTCTTCGAAAAAAGCTCTTCTATCTCTTCTATTATAAACTACTTCTCTCCTGGAACTTCAGAAACCACTTTACCTTCTACTCTGTAGAATTTTGTAGGCTGAGATTGGCGTTGAGCCCAATAGGCTGCATAGTCTTCGTGGAAGTCCTTGCGCTTTTCTGTAGTCTCAACAAATCGCTCCATAAGACCGAGAGAGAGTTCAGCCGCTTCACGAATTCCGTGCTGTCCTCCCGCCTGCGCTGTAATGTAATCTGCGAGATGATTTTGAATTACGTACTCATTAAAAAGCGGATTGCCCTTTCTTCCCATCAAGAATCTAAGGCCTACTCTTTCGGCAAGACTTAGGTCGAGAATGTCATCAAAGAAAAAAGCGGTGTTGGAGGCTTCTACAGAATAGTTTTGCTCCAAATGTGCCAAGGCCGCGGTCTTGTCCTTGGCATTAAAGAAAACGGCATCAAAGTGCTCTCTGCGAGCAAAGTTTTGCGCCGAAACATTGGATTCTCCGGTAATAATCACCGTTTTAGGCATTTTCCCCGTTTGGAGATACATTCCAAATCTCAACATATTAATAGCCATGCTATCCGCCTCCGAAAAGGTAGATTGGCCAGCATGTGATTTGGTGCCCGAGTGAAATACGCCATCCCAATCAAAAATCAGGGCGTTACACTGAGACATTTTTTTCTCCAAAACAGCGGAGGAGGTTAAAAACCTCCCCCCTTGCTGCTCAAATATTTCTTGAATATGAGGAAAATCCATTACCCCAATTTAGTTCAATTTCATGATATCCTGTACATCGATCATACCGATGGCTTTTCCGCCTTCGGTAACAACCAATGAGTCTACCTTTTTCTCCTTGAGTAGGTTTTGCGCTGCAAAAAGCAACTCCCCTCCTTCAATAGTCAACGGAGACCCGTTTGCGAAGTCAGACATTTTGCTGTTTACAGCGTCTGCACCTTTAGTTTCCATAGCTCTTCTCAGGTCACCATCAGTAAACACTCCTACAGGCGCTCCTGATCCATCGATAATAGTAACGGCACCAAATCCACCTGAAGTCATTTTAACCAAGGCATCAGTAACGGTTTCGTTTTCTGTAACGATAGGATTGTTGTCGCTCATGATCTCTTTGATCTTAAGAGTCATCAAACGAGTATCGATAGTAAACTGACGAGTACCGATTTCAGTAAAGTGGTTCTCAGTCAATTGCTTCATAATCTTCCAGGGCACTGTGATGGTGTGAACACCTACGTTCAATGCGTTTCTTACGTGCTCAACCGTACGTACAGAAGAGAACATAATCTTGGTGTTGTATCCGTAGTAGTTAACGGCGTCTACACAGTCTTGAACCAATCCCAAGGCATCAGTACCTTGATCTTGAAGACGACCCACCAATGGACATACGTAAGTAGCACCTGCTTGCATAGCCATGTACGCTTGCTGAAGTGTGTATACCAAGTGGATGTTTACCATGAAACCTTGGTCAACCAACATTCTACAAGCCTTAACTCCTTCTAGTGAAATAGGAATTTTATAAACGGTCTTGTTTTTGTCCAATCCCAAAGCGTCTTGACGAAGTGCTTCTGCAACAATGTCTTCGGCCGTGTCACCCAAAGCCTCGATCTGAAGGATGGGAACAATTTTAGACAACTCAACAATGGTTCCGTCGATATCGGTGATACCGTGGCGAGCCATGAAGGTTGGAGTTGTAGTTAAACCAGTTAAGAATCCAAGTTTAAAGGAGTCTTTGATTTCTGCCATGTCGGCCGAATCTAGGTATAATTCCATAGTTTCTAAGATTAGATGTCGCCGTCGCGACGGTATTTTACTTCTACGTTATGTAATTCAATAAGGGGCTTGAGGAACTCTTCCAACTGCGTGTAGTCCAATTGACTAGCTGCGTCACAAAGAGCTTCTGAGGGACAAGGGTGTGTTTCAACAAACAAACCGTCTACACCTGCAGCAACTCCTGCTCTACCCAAGGTCTTGAGGTACTGTCTCGCACCACCTGTGGGATCAGAAGAAGGGATTCCGTATTTTCTGATAGAGTGTGTCACATCAAAAACAACAGGGTACCCCGTCTTTCTCATTTCGTAGAAAGCTCTTGGGTCAACCACAAGGTCATTGTATCCAAAGGTGAAACCTCTTTCCGTAAGAATAATGTTTTCGTTTCCTACAGACTCCAATTTCTGTACGGGCTTGATCATGTTCTCAGGAGCGAGAAACTGACCGTGCTTTAGGTTGACTACGGCGCCAGATTTCCCAGCTTCTGTAACCAACTTGGTTTGCATCACCAAGTACGCAGGAACCTGAACTACGTCACAAACCTCAGCTACAGGAGCGATTTGGTCTGGGTAGTGAATATCCGTCAAGAGTGGAAATCCGAACTCTTCTTTTACTTTCTGAAGAATTCTCAATCCTTCTTCCAATCCAGGTCCGCTATAGTAGTTCACAGAACTGCGGTTGTCCTTCATAAAAGAACTCTTGTAAATCGTAGGGATGTTTAATTTTTGAGTGACCTCAGCAATCTTTTCTGCGGTCTTCATCATAATCACCTCGTCCTCGATAACACAGGGACCGGAGATTAAAAATAGCTCGTCAGCTCCACATGTAATGTCACCAACTTGAACTTTCTTCTTTGACATAGTCAACAAATTTGCTGCAAATTTACACTTTTTGTCCGGAGAAACCCCACTCTGACCAAGGCTTAACTAAAAGTTATTCAATCAAAATTGTTAATCTCTTTTGGACGGTTCCGTTTTGCCTACTTGCTTTCTCTTTCTGCGATGATGGCGCGCACCCTCTTTAAGTCGTCAAGAGTATCTACGGGAATGCTGTCATGCTCCGTAACGCCAATTCTGATTTTTCGGCCTCCTTCTATCCATCGGTTTTGCTCAAGGCTCTCCACGCGCTCTAGTTCAGAGGCAGGCAACTCAGCAAATTTCTTGAGACTTTCAAAAGTATAGGCATACAATCCAAGGTGCTTGTAGATTTTCGTGTCTTCCAACCAGTGCATCTTATGTCTACCTCTTACGTGAGGAATGACGCTACGGCTGAAATAAAGCGCGTTCTTATTTACATCAAACGTCACGAACACCTCAGAGTCATTGAACAAATCTTCTGGTGAGGTAACGGGAATGACCAAAGTGGCAAACTCGGTATTCTCGTGCTCGGTAAAACAGTTTTTAAGATCAATAAGACTTTCCGATTCCAAAAGGGGCTCGTCTCCTTGAATATTAAGAGCCGCTTCGTACTCCTCCCCTTCCATCTCAGAAATCTTTTCCCACGCCTCCAAACAGCGGCTGGTCCCATTGGTATGATCCACCGATGTCATGACTACCTTTCCACCAAAGCTCTTAACAACCTCAGCAATTCTATCGTCATCCGTTGCCACATACACAGTATCCAAGGCCTTTACAGACTCCTCGTACACTCTTTGAATCATGGTCTTTCCGCCAATATCCACAAGGGGTTTACCCTCTAATCGCGTACTGCCATATCTCGCAGGAATAATTCCTAAAAACTTCATAGTAATCCTATTAAATCCAGCGCCCAAAGATAGAAAAAGCCCAGCCCAAACCTCTGCTTTCTCTCAAAATAAAGAAGGGGTTGCTCCATGCGATTGCACTTCACAACCCCTCCAGGGCTGGGTTAAGGTGCCAATTAAGGCAGGGTAACGCTAGGTAACGTATGTTTTACTTATTCAGTAATGATCCAAAGATGATGCTCCTGATCCTTGCCAAACAGATTTATTCTAATCAAATACTGCCCCGTAGACTCAGTTCTTAACTTGATTTCCGATTGATTCTCGGAGACCATATAAGTCCTGACCAGATTACCGGAGAGATTCCAAACAGTCACTTTTCCTCCCTTGTGTTTAGACATAAAAACCAATCGAGAATGGTCTGAAGTAGGGTTCGGCATGAGGTTCGTGAGCATTTTATCGGGATTGAAATAACTCAGAGGATTTTGAGCCCCGATAAGGTTCTCAAGGGATTTATTGGAATTGATGGATCCGCATTGATTTCTTGCATTTAAAAACTCCTCAACCGTATAAGAGGAATCCAAAAGGTTCTTCTCAGCCTCGCAAACACATTTCCAAACCTGTGTTCTTTCTAAAATGGAAGGAGCCGTGTAGTCTAATAGAATTTGGTTCAATGTATTCAATGCGTCATCATAGTGCTTGGCGGTTCTGAACAACAAGGCCTTATCTAGTTTCCATTGAGAAACTTTTTCATCATACACAGAATCATTGACAGGTAATACTAATATTCTTTGGTCGATGTAATCTTTGACTTTTACCAGTTCAGAACTCATAACTGAAGAATTCTGCCCTCCTGATAAGCTGTCCAATAAATACGCATTAGATAAAGACAAGAGCATCCCTTGATAGGCCAATTCTTGCAATTGATTTTCCTCGTAAGTATTTGGAGAAAAACCAGAGTTCAATAGCTCCAATAATCGATTACATGCTTGCAAATCATCACAAACTGACTCATAGGTGCTTATTTGATCAAGACTCTCTTGTATTGCCAAGTCCATGGCTTCACCTGATGAAAAATACACTCCTTGAGAAGCGGACTTCCCTCCTACCACAAATACTTGATCAGAGCTGTATTCCTCAGAAATCTCCCCGAGGGTTTTTCCAGAAAAACCTATGCTTTGACAAGGTAATGAGGAGATAGCAGAATAGTTGTAAGTGGAAACCGACCTTCCGTCAATGGTTAACTGAATGGGTAAATTGACCAAAGCAGCTGAGAAAGAATTGTTCTTGATGTCAATGGCGGGAAGTCCGTTGTAATTGCCAATTATTGCGGACGCGGAAAAGGTACCTGCAATATCCATGATGTTGGAAGAAAATATATTGTAGCCGTTTTCTATCGTTATTCCGGTGCTTTCACTGAGTTTAATTCCTGTTGAATTATTGGAGAAACTATTTCCAGCATCAAAATCAAAATAACCGTATCCATTCTTTAGAAACACTCCCGTTTCGTTGTTATTCAAAAACTGAGAACAATCGGATCTTAGGTTGGCTCCATCGACCAAAAGCCCATCTTCATTGGAAGAAAACTCACTGGAACGGATAGACAAAAGTGAAGAGCTTTGACCATAGTATTCTGCGCCATACAGACTATTGTCCTCAAAGGTGGTGGTTATGACTTGACAATTCTCAGACATGGACTTACCTGTCCATCCTATGACATTGGATCTGAAGTCACAAGAGGTTAGCTTCACGCTCTTTCCTTCTGTGACCAATCCGGTACCACATTTCCTCCAAGTAGAATGAGTAATCTCTTGGAAGCTGTTGGATTGCCCCAAAACATTCATCATGTACAATCCCTTCATACCTCCCACAAAATCAGAATTACTGATAGAGATTCCGGGCTGTCCAAAGGCTAAAACATGACCATAATAACCCGCCTGATTGGTAGTGTCCGCAGAGTAAACAATGGCACTATCCAAAACAAAACCACCTCTTACCGAAATATTTTTGGAGGGGCCTAGTTCCACCAAACCACTCTCCAACCATAGAGTATCCAATGAACCCGAGAGGTGAAGATCCGATTCTACAACGGCTAAGAGATCCGTGTTTTTCCCATCCCCTTTAAGGATAATGGAATTATTCCCTTCAAAGGCCCAATGGGCGTTCATACCTGCCTGAGTCATGTCTGTTGACTGATCAAACCTCACAAATCCGTTTCCATCAAAGGAAAAATCTGCATTGGGTTTTAGTGTAACCAAGCCTTGCAACACCAATTCCGCTTCTTCTCCTTTCAATTCAATTATAGCCCCAGGGTGAATTATCAACTCCGCCCCCTCTTCTATCACCAATCTCGATAAATCGTGCACACGGAGGGTTCCGCCGGAATAAACCTCTACGGAAGTCCCGGAAGTAATGTAAGCGATACCGTAACTATCTAGTCCACCAACTTCAAATAAGCCAGAATTATGAACTTTCACCCAACTACCTTTACAGTTACTTGAAGAAGTATATGCTTTAAAGGTTGATTGAGAAGCTGCATACAAAGAGTCCTGACCTAAATATCCAATGTTATAGGTGTTGTTATTTATACTTAATACCCCCGCGCTGTCGATGTCCAATTGCTTGATAAACTTATGCGCAGGATTTCCGTAGTTGTAAATAGAAGTAAGGTTTTTATATATATAGCTCGTATCAAGAGTTGATAAATCATAGTGATTATCTTCAATGGTCCCGATGAGCCAATCAATTAAAGTGTCATTTATGGCTACATGCGCCATATTGACCGAGTTCTGTAATACCCCTTCTGCATTGCGCTCCCCCGGATACCAGATGACATCAAAGGGAATTTTTTTAGGGTACAATTCTGTCAAGTCAAAAATGTTATCGGCAATATCCAAAAACAAATCACTGGTATCAATGGCCAGGGCACTGATGGTAGGAATAAAGGCGTGGGAATGTTGTTTGGCCATCGTATTGCCAAAAGCCCCGGACTTGGATACAAACTCATCCTGAATCCCCTTAATCGTTGCCGAGGTACTTCCCGGACAGTAGTCCAATCCCGGCAACGACTGATGTTGTCTGTGTTCTTTTTGGAGACCCTGGTTTGCGTAGTGCCATCCTTCCAGGGTACTTTCAAACAGAGGATCTGTGGCTCCCCATGTGGCTAACTTTGAAATCCACCCTAAACCAAAAGTTGCGTAGTCACAGACCAGATATACTGAAGAAAGACTGCTATACGCAAACCCCATGCGGGTAAGCAGGATGTTATTGGGGTCAGAACTTACTGAGTAGACCTTACTTCCGATCAGTGGCCAGCTTTGATACTTCCAGTCATACCCTATAGGAGCATCTATATCAATCATAAAATCAAAGAGAACATCCCCCGGGCCATACCCCTGAGTTTCTGAGGTAATACTCCCGTTGGTAATCCCCGCCAATGCCGTGTTGTTGGGAAAACCCATGCTATCTATTGTTCGTACCCAATCACTTCTGATCTGGGCGGCGTTATTTAGCGCGTTGGGATCTCTGTTGGGGTTGTAGTTCCAATACTGAGGATTTCCCATCAGGTTGCTGGGGGTAAATGGAGAAATCGTACGAATATGGTGGGAGAGCATTTGCTGAGCCCCAGGACTGTTCAACAGGTTCTCATAACTCTCCCTCATGCTTTTGGACATAATGGGCGCAAACACATTGTAGGCATATACCTGAAGGAACTTTTGAATCCCCATAGGAATATTGGCCCCCTGATGTGGCGTATCAAAGGTGGTAAACAGACGTACATTGTGGCAACATCCCTCCAGCTCCATCTTACGGATGGCATAGCGAGAGATCAATCCCCCCATACTGGCTCCTACCACTACGATCTCTTCGTCACTCAGATTGCTGTTGAGTTCTTCATTGACCCATTGGATCAGTTGGACCGTGGCCCCCGCATTGCGCTCTAACCAATCCACACCGTTCCGGTGGTCTACAAAGATGACGTCATAGCCCAACTGATGCACACTGTCTAAAAACTGTGGGAATTTCCTGAGTTGGGGATACAGGTCGTTCTTACCATCAAAATTGCTTACGTACCCCGTAGAAATGGCCTCAAAGGTCAGATACCCAAAGTCTTCGCTTACTCCATTGTCAAAACCTTCTAACAATATCATGGGCTTTTTAATTTTTTGATTGTTTCCCGCTCCGTAGACTACAGAGAATTTGGCCTGTCCTATACCTCGTTGGTGAGAAATTAGACAGGTGTCATTAAGCGCCAGGTCGTGAACGTACATCTCGGCATCTGCCGGGATAATCCCTATACCCAGGGTGACCGGAATACGGGTCCATAAAGTGTCTTTTCCGCTGGACGGGTCCTGAAAAAACTGCCGGATGATGATTTCCTTCTCTATCCAGGGGTTTTCCAAAAACCCGACTACATTTTCTTCATAGTCGATCAAATACTCCTGATCGTAGAGGGCCGGGACAAACCCCAATCCATCGTTGTAATCGATCTCCATTCCCAAAAAGGTTTTTTTTTCATTGTCTACAGACAGAACCAGGGGAACTTTGTAGCTTACAGAGTACTGAATCAATGTCTGGTAAGTACCCGTTGAGGGATCGTAAGGGGTAATCAGATTAAAAGCCGGGGTTACATTACTGCCAAAACTCACCCCCGCAAATGATTTATGGGTGTTGTAAGGGGTTTGGCCCGGAATGTCGTAGTACTTATTGTTTGTGGTGTCAAAACCTATTTCGCCGTCCATGACCGCATTGCTGTCTATCTGCTGAAATTCTATGTTTAAAAGTCCCAGGGGAACATTGTAGGGTTGTTGTTGTTCTATATAGACCAGACTGTCATAAACCCCTACGGGCATTAGAATAGAGTCCCCGTACTGGGCCAGCATAAAGGAGGTGTACATGCCAAAAAAGGTAGAGCGGTAGCTCAAAGGACTCTGTGGGGAGCCGTCCCAGGCAAAAACGTCCGTAGAGATCCCCGGACCATTGGGTGCCCTGTCCCATAAAATACCGGAGGGAATATTGGAGGTAGACAGGCTGTCATAGGTTTGGTAGAGGGTATCCATCCCGAAAAGGGGTTGGGCCCATACCTGGGTAGAGAAAAATAATCCCATCACCCAGCTCAAAAGTAATTTTGAGGGTGTAAATTTGTAACACATAACTGTTCGGTTTTTTTGTTAAAATTGAATAGGGCCCCCAATGCTTCCGTTAAAAGCTAGGGGGCTTTTTTATTTACAGGGTTTATACCTCATAGGCACAGGCTTTTAAAGGGGTTAGTAGATAAATTCATAATATGCAGTGTCATCCGTAGAAACGTAGATGGTGTCATAGACACTTACGGAAGTATTATTTTTTATATAAGAAAGCTTTACAATATTATCGTAGTTCCCTAATACTCTAACGGTCTCAATAAAATCAAAGGCCCCTCCTACATAAGCTCCATAATCCGGCTGAGCAAGGGTCACAAAATTCCATCCCACTACATCCTCAATACTAATTGGAGGATGCAAGCTCTTAAAACGGATGTTGAGATATCCAAAAGGAGAAACCTTATAGCTTAAATCTTGGGGATTCCCGGGCCATACTTGACGAGCAGACCAATTCCCACTCCAATGATTAGGAATGCTACCTTCGAGGTGTAGGTAGTAACTGCGATCGGGATAACATTTGTGGTTTATGGAATAATATCCAAATTCATCTGTGGTGGTTTCTGCGACTAAGCCATTATACCCACTGCCACCGCCTCCAAGGGCTCCGGCACCTCCATCATTAACCTCCAACCATACACGTAACCCCTCATGACCAATGTCCGTATTCCGGGTATATACTCTGCCAGTAATAGAGGTCGGTTGAGCCTTCTTACTACAGGATGAGAAAGCGATTTGTAAGAGTATTGAGCACATCAATACCTTTGTTGAAACTGCATTCATCATAAAAAATATTTAGAGTTAAAATTCTACTTCACGGACTCCATATAGAGAGGAATCCGTTTATCTGTGTAGGTTATGGATAGTAGAATGAGGGTTATTTCATAGGCACATGTTTTTGGTTACTGTATTCGGAATTTTAAAAGACGATTTCCATGTCGGTGGTGTCAAAGGCTGGGACGAAGATTGTTTTTTCAATAGAAGTATACTCATCATTTCTAACTAACCCATAGTATATAGGGTGATTAATATTTCCTCCAAAATCCCATGTCCGATAAACATCTACTGAATTATTAAATTCTTCATAGGCACCTCCTCCTAGGTTATACCAATATTCGTCACCAGGTTGTGGATCAGAACTCACAAAATGAAACCTCACCCAACCATAGGCAGTGAGGTAGTAGTTCTGAGTAAAGGTCCCTCCTACTTGAGTGATCCTGCGGTCTTCTCTATCAAAGCTTGAGTAGCTTGGCGTGATGTATCGGCTTCTGATGGTTTCACCATCTATGGCGAGGAAGTAGTCATTGTCTTCGTATAACTTGTGATATAGAGTAAAGTTGCCATTGGAATCCGTCCATGCGGAGGCAAGAGTTCTGTAAGAATAGCCACTTCCCAAGGCTCTGCTTGGAAAAAATCGCTCCGTAATCATTACTCTAACCGGTGGCTTTTGGATGATGGCATCCTCCGTTCCGTAGGTCCTCACTTGACCGTGGATGGTGGTTCCCTTTGCCTTCTTAAAGGGTGTAGGCAACCAATCGCATCCGCTGGTTAGAATAAGAATGATGAAGCTAATGAAGCATCGTCTAAAAAACGGTTTAGGGGAGATTTTGGGTAACATATCATAGGGTATAAAAGGTTTTTGCTATGGTTTTTACGGTTTTGACTATGCAAAATAGCCGAGGGTTGAGTAGTAAAATTATCAGTCAAAAAACCTTAATCCTAATTATAGAGTCCCACATTATGAGCACAATTCAGGAATATTTTGGGAGGTATTGAGGTTTTGGGGGAATTTCAATTAAATGGCGGTCAGTTTTGGGACTTGACTTATCATATTCTTTGCTTTTGGGGGCCTTTTATTTGTTTATGGTTTACATCATAGGCACAGGTTTTTAAAGGGTTTAGTAGATAAATTCATAATACGCTGTATCATTGGAGGAGACATCTATTGTATCTAGGAAAGTTGTTACAACTCCACTCTTATCATTTCCAAAAAATATTATGTTTTCTGCATCGGCAACTCCTCTTATTAGAATAGTTTCGTCAATAAATCGCCCCGTAACACTGTATCCATCAGGTGTAGCAAATGTTCTAGGGTTAAGCCACGCAAAGTCTTCAATAGTGATTGGAGGGTGAGTGTTTACTAATCTAATTTTATAATACCCATAAGGAGAAACCATATAGCTTAAATCTTGGGAATTCCCGGCCATACCTGACGGGCCTGCCAATTGCCACCCCAATGATTAGGAATACTCCCTTCCAAATGCAGGTAGTAGCTACGGTCCGGGTAGCATTTATGGCTTAGGGTATAGTATCCGAATTCATCCGTA
>CBFHSF010000005.1:0-111507 GCA_965658445.1 uncultured Schleiferiaceae bacterium
TTGACAGCACTTCCCATTATTGAAACACAAGCAGGTGACGTATCTGCATATATCCCAACCAACGTCATTTCGATTACTGACGGTCAGATCTTCTTGGAATCAGACTTGTTTAACTCGGGTGTGAGACCAGCGATTAACGTAGGTATCTCTGTATCTCGTGTAGGAGGTTCTGCTCAGATCAAGCCGATGAAAAAGGTTGCGGGTACCCTTAAGTTGGATCAAGCACAGTACCGTGAGCTAGAGGCGTTCGCCAAGTTCGGTTCTGACTTGGATGCGGCTACTATGGCGGTAATTAACAAAGGGGTTAGAAACGTAGAAATCCTCAAGCAAGGTGTTAACTCTCCAATGTCTGTAGAGCAACAAATTGCGATCATTTACCTTGGAACAAAAGGTATGCTTAACAGCGTTCCCGTTGGTAAGGTTAAGGAATTCGAAGTTGAATTTATCGACTACATGAAAGCTAAATACGCTTCTACACTTGAGAACTTGCGTTCTGGTAAGTGGGGTAACGATGAGATCAGCGCGATCGAGTCTGCATCTAAAGAAGTTTTAGCTAAGTACGAATAATAAGGGATTAGGGTCTTCGCACAAGGGTGTGAGGACCTCACTCCACAAGCTGTTAACAAATGGCAAACTTAAAAGAACTAAGAAATCGTATTGCATCCATCTCATCTACCATGCAGATTACTTCTGCCATGAAGATGGTTTCTGCAGCTAAGCTCAAAAGAGCTCAGGACGCGTCTCAGCAAATGAGACCGTACGCAGAGAAGTTGCAAGAGATTTTGGAAAACTTATCGTCTACACTGGATACTTCAGAAAACGCATACTCTGCGGAGCGCGAAGTAGAAAGAGTTTTGTTGGTGCCCATTACTGCGAATCGTGGTCTATGTGGTGGTTTTAATGCCAACATCATCAAAGCGACCAAGGCGAGAATTCAAGAGTACAAAGGCTCTGAGGTTAAGATTTTAGCCGTAGGTAAAAAAGCCAATGACGGATTCAAGAAGTCAGGTTTGGAGATCGTTGAAAACAACATCGAGATCTGGAACGACTTGACGTTTGAGAACTCTTCAGAAATGGCTCAGCGCATCATGGACGGTTATGTTGCTGGTGATTACGACAAAGTAGAAATCATCTACAATCACTTTAAGAATGCCGCTGTTCAACAAGTAATGACTGAGCAGTTCTTGCCCGTTGCTTCTACTGAAGTAGAAGGTGAGCAGACCGCAGGAGAGTACATTTTTGAGCCAGGAAAAATGGAGATTTTGGAGGACTTGATTCCCAAGTCATTAAAGACTCAGGTTTTCAAAGCACTTCTAGATTCTAACGCTTCTGAGCACGGTGCTCGTATGACGGCCATGCACAAGGCAACAGACAACGCAAATGATTTGCGTTCTGGCCTTAAGTTGGAATACAACAAGGCTCGTCAGGCGTCTATTACCAATGAAATTCTTGAGATTGTTGGTGGGGCCGAGGCCTTGAACGGATAATTTCATATTCATATTATTGAAGAAAGTCGACCCTTGGGTCGGCTTTTTTTTTTGCCCTTTTTTATATCTTTTGAGAGAGTTTGCGTTTTATGGTTAGAAAACCTAAAAACCAAACCTTGCAATTGTGCACTCATTGATAATGTAGCTCATGCTTTCTACCAAGTTTACCTTAAGGGCCAAGGTCCTCCTTTCAATGCTCGCGGTTTTATTCGTGAGTTTTATATTGACAGGGGCATTGACCATTTATCACTTTAAGGAAGAGAACGAGAACTACCACCAAGAACGGCTTCGCCGAAAAGAATCTGCGGTTCAAGCAAGCCTTCAGTACGCCATTGGGGACCGTCCAGTAGACTCCAAGCAAACCTTTGGAGAATACCTTCAGGATAAAATCATGGAGATTGCAGACATCAACTCTTTGGACATTGTCGTGTATTCGCCCGCTGGGGAAATCATCGCCTCTTCCAACGCCCAATTGATCAAAGACGGAATTGTGGAGCCTCGTATCAGTTACGATTTGATTCAGGCCTTGCTCCGGGATAAGCGCTCCATCATGTACGAGACACCATCCGATACGAGCAATTACCTGTTTATCTACGACGTGATATACGGTCCCGACAAAGAGCCCTTGGGTATTATCAATTTGCCTTATTATGAATCCAAGGAAATCCTGAAACAAGACTTAGAGGAATTCCTTCAATCTCTTGGAACCGTATACCTAGGAATTTTTGTGATTACGGCACTTTTAGCCTACTTCTTCTCCAACTACATCACTTCGTCTTTAAACGTCATTAGAAGCCATTTAAAGACCGTTAGACTCAATCAATCCAATGAGGAGATACAATGGTCTAGTGATGATGAAATAGGTCAACTGGTAAAGGAATACAACCAAATGGTTGCGCAGCTGGAAACCAACGCCATTCAACTAGCCCAATCCGAGAGAGAATCTGCATGGCAGGAGATGGCCAAGCAGGTAGCCCATGAAATAAAGAACCCACTGACTCCCATGAGGTTGTTGGTGCAATACTATCAAAAAACGGCAAAGCCAGAAAACCCAGAAAAGCTAGAGGAATTCAGCAAAGCCCTTATTGATCAGATAGACAATTTGAGCTCCATAGCCTCGGCGTTTTCTCAATTTGCAACGCTACCTAAAGTACACATGAATTCTGTGGATTTGACTTTGATGCTTCAAGGGCTTTCTTCGCTTCACAATCAAGTGAACTTTCAAATTCCAGAGTACAATTTGTTTGTCTTGGGAGATAAAGATTCTTTGCTTAGGGTTCTTAACAACGTGCTAAAAAATGCGGAACAGGCCATTCCCGAAGGGACTCAACCCGAAATTAGAGTCTCTTTAGAAGAGGGCGAAAACACAGTGTTGATTTCGGTAAGTGATAATGGTGTGGGCATTCCAGACGATAAACTGCAAACGGTTTTCGACCCCAATTTTACCACCAAAACTCAAGGAATGGGGTTGGGGCTCGCCATGTCCCGCAATATTATTCAGAGCCACAAGGGCAAGATTTGGGCAGAGTCTCGCGTTGGAGAGGGGACCACATTCTACATTGAACTTTCAAAGGCCCAATAATTGCTGGCGATATGCCGTAACTACTAAAATCCAAAAGTGATGAAAAAAGTTCTTTTTGCCCTCGCCCTATTTACTTCAGCAAGCCTTTTTGCTCAATCCTCCATTACGGTAACCGGTTCCGCTACCCAATTTGTGGACAGTGATGAAATGATTATTCGAACCGGGATCTACGAAGAAGGAGAGGACTTAGACGAGTTGTACAAATCTGTTCAAGAGCGCATGAGTAGCATTATTGAAAAGTTTGGAAAGGATACGTCTTTTTGTGAAATCCAGACAGAGCTCATCAGAATTGTGCCCGACAGAAGGTACAAGCAAAAGAAAGATGAAATCAAGAGAACCTACATGGTTCAACAAGACATTTCTTTTCGATTGAGAGATATGACGCAGTACGACGATGTGGTGTTGGAGTTGATGAAGCTCGGTGTTAACCAATTGAGTGATGTTCAGTTTGTAAGCAGCAAGGCCGAGGACCTCAAAGAAGAGGTACGCACTGATGCATTGCTAGCCGCCAAAGAGAAGGCAGAAAAGATGGCCTCTACCTTGGGCATGACCGTTCAAGGACCGATAGAAATTGTTGAGACTGGCGCCCCATACATTGGATACAATGCCAATACCGTTCAGTACGATGCCATTACGGTAAGAGAAAAAGGACCCTCCATTGCTCCGGCAAAGGCCTCTGTATCCGCTAAAGTTAAGGTGGTTTTTAAGATGGTTCCAAAGTCCTAGGAACTACCGTCTAGATACTACACATAAGTCTTGGGTTCCGCCGAATCCAAGTCTTATGACCTCTCTCGGAATCCCATTGTACTCATTGACCCACTCGCGCAAGGTATCATGCTGAATATAGGCAGAGCCATATTCTGTGGCATCCTTAATTCTATCGCCAATTTCTGACATAACCTGGTCTTCGCTGTGCTCAACAAAGACAAAAGGCTCAAGTGAAGCCTTGGCTAAATCTTCAATGTTGTGAACAGAAAACACGAGAATTCCCTCATCGCTAAGGCTAGAGATTAGCATTTCTAACCATTCCTTAAATCGCTTGGAAGGAAGGTGTGTGAATACCGAACCGGCAAAAATTAAGTCGTATTGCTGTGGAGCTTTAAACGAAGAAGGCTCTTCCGTGTGTTCAATGGGAGTATACCCAAAGGTGTTTCTTTGAAAGGTGAGGGATTGCGATTTTACCTCAGAAACCGAGACCTTCGCCTCAGGAAAAGCAACTTTAAAGAATCGACTTACGCGGCCATAGCCCGATCCAAAATCGAGGACGGACTTAACAGATACCCCTTGTTTTTTTGCGATATCAGAAAGGGAATGGGCCATTTGATATCCCGTTTCCATGTATTCGTCAAGGGCCTTTCCCCAATCGCCATAATGGTGGTGAAGGGAAAATAGAAACATGATGTCGTTTTTGTGGATTTCCGTAGTGCCTTCTCCCAACTGAGAATGCCATTTGTGAACGACGTCAAATATCTCTTGTGGGAAAATCAATTTTTCGGGTAAGATGGAGCGTTGCAACGCCAAAGACAGGGCCAGTTTCTTTTCGATTCTGTCCAGTCGGGCACTGTTTTCTGCAATTCCGGATTTGATTTTAATCCAGTCTGTCCATTTTGACAATTTGCTCATGTAATTAAGTTTACCTTCTTACCTTTGGTACTCAATTATCGAAAATACCAAATTAAAGAGCAAAACATAATGGCTTACGAATATATTCTTTCAGAAATCAACGACGGCGTAGCGGCAATTACTATCAACAGACCCAAGCAGCTCAACGCCTTGAACAAGAAAACCATTGAGGAACTTCACGACGCTTTGGCTTCCGCCGAAGGGGATTCTTCGGTTCGCGTAATTACGCTTACGGGTTCTGGTGAGAAAGCTTTTGTAGCCGGTGCAGACATCAAAGAATTTGCAGACTTTTCTGTGGAACAAGGAGAAGAACTTGCAGCCAAGGGTCAATCGCAGTTGTTTGACTTTATTGAGAATTTGTCAAAACCAGTCGTAGCCGCTGTCAATGGATACGCCTTGGGCGGCGGATTGGAATTGGCTATGTCCTGTCATATCAGAATCGCCTCTGACAATGCCTTAATGGGGCTTCCAGAAACGTCATTGGGGTTGATCCCTGGATATGGTGGAACGCAGCGCCTAACCCAGTTGGCTGGGAAGGGCAAAGCCTTTGAAATGATTTTCACCGCCAAAATGATGGGTGCCGAAGAAGCCGCTGCTTGCGGGTTGGTAAACCAAGTGGTTCCTCAGGCAGAACTTTCGGAGGCGGTTGCCAAAATGGTAAAAGCCATCAAGAAGAACTCTCCTCAGGCGCAGTCTGCTGCAATAAAGGCTATCAATGCGGGCGTATACTCTGAAGGATTCGCTGCAGAAATCAAGGCCTTTGGGGAAGCGTTTGGCACTTCAGATTTCACCGAAGGAACCACGGCCTTTATCGAAAAGCGAAAGCCAAACTTCTAAACTCATAGCGCTCCATGGAGCATAAAATCACTATAGAAAAAACGGCTAGAGTTCACGTGCTTGAGCCGGAAGGAGAAGTGCGCGCCAATGTGTTGGCTCTGCATGGCTATGGACAGTTGGCGCCCTATTTTTCCAGAAAGCTTGACTCTTTTACAGAGGAGGGAATTCGAGTCATTGTTCCTGAAGGATTTCACAGGTTCTATTTGGAGGGACATTCTGGAAGGGTGGGAGCTTCATGGATGACCAAGGAAGACAGGCTTCAAGACATATCCGACTACGAGAGGTATCTGGATCAAGTGGTTTCGCAATTTGTTCCAAAGGACCAGAAGCTCGTCGTTTTTGGGTTTTCTCAAGGGGTTGCCACGGGATGTCGCTGGGTTAGTTACACGTCCAAGGAGATCACTGGATTGATTACGTGGGCCGGTACCTTTCCTCCTGATGTGGAGTGGAAAATGCACGCAGAAAAACTAAATCGTCTGAAATTTCTATCGTTTTTTGGCGATAACGACCCCTTTATCCCATTAGATAAGGCAAAAGGCCTTATATTGGAGCTAGAAAGTCAAGGGGTTCACCCTACCCAAACCACCTACCGAGGAGCACATGATTTTCAACCACAAACCGTGTTATCCGTTATCAAAGAAATGGTATGCTAAAAAAGGTATGGGTAGCCATAGCTTGTATATGTTCTATTGGACTTTGGGCTCAAGGCCCGAGGGAAGCGCTTCGAGACAGTATTGAAGCTTCCCACTATCCCCAAAAGACAAAATTCCAATATGATTTGGCCAAGACCTATTTGAGTGAAAACCCAGATACGGTGCATATGCTGTTGGTGAGGCCTACTTAAAAGGGCTCCAGTTTCAAACGGTAAAAAATGAAGCGGTTTACGAGCAAATTCGCGCTTATGCCTTCTATTATCAATCTAAATTTGACAGTGCCGTAGCTCGTTTAGAGCGTGCGGTGGCCGTAGCGGAAAAGCATGAGGACGACGAAGACGAAGACATCCAAGCGCTTATGCCTTCTCTTTACAATGCCATAGGCGCGTAATGTACCAACGCTGGGGTTATGGAGTAAAAGCGGCCGAAGCGACCACCCGAGCCGTTGCCTTCCACAATAAAATGGGAAATAAGGCCGGTGCCGCAGTGGGTTACAACAACCTATGTGCCCTTTACAGAGAGCAGAAAGAATTCGAAGAAGCCATAGAGTGTGGAAGAAAAGCCGTTGCGCTGCATCTTGAGCTAAAAGACACGGTAAACTTTGCTGGGAGTTACAACAATATTGGCCTGGTATACCAAGACTTAAAGCAGTTGGATTCTGCTCAATTCTACTATGAGTTGAGCTTGAAATACCGAGATCTCAAAGTAGATCCTCGAGGATACGGAAATGTTCTGAACAACCTGGGTGATCTCTACATAAAGTCTGGTAGATTAGAGGAAGGAAAAGAGCTTATTGAAAAAGGGCTGGATGTAAGGTCCCAATACCAAGACAAATACGGCATGGCCAAGAGATATCTTAACCTTACAGAATGGGCTCTGCGTTCCAAAAAATACGGAACGGCGGCAGACTATATAAGCAAGGCCGAGGATTTGTCTGAGGGCATTGGTTCCTTGAGTTTTTCTTTGGAGATGGCAGAAAAGAAAGTGTCCTTGTTGGAAAAGTCTGGTAAATACAAAGAGGGGCTGGAGTCCTACAAGGTATTTATGCAATTGCGCGACAGCCTGTACAATGTGGACCGTGTTAGAGACATCGCCAGAATGGAGGCAGAAATGGAAAATGCCCTAAACGAAGCAGAGCTTGTTTCATTGACCAAAGAGGCAGAAAAAGATGATAAAATCATTAGATACCAGTATGCAGTTGGAGCTGTTTTGATCTTGTTTATTTTGGGATTGGTAATCGTTGGCAATAGGATTCGAAAGCAAAAAGCACAACTCGACATTCTTCACAGCGAGCTGGAAGCAAACCACGTCATCGCCCTTAAGGAGGCGGAGGAAAGAGCTGAAATCCTTTCCTACATGAGCCATGAAATTCGATCTCCTTTGGGAGGAATTATTTCTTTGGCCAAGCTCTCAGAAGATGAGGACTCCATTGAGACGGTTAAGGAGCACAATGAATTGATTTTGGCTTCGGGCTACCAGCTGTTAGAAATGATTAAGAAAGTGCTTGATTTTGCGCGAATTGAATCGGGTAAAGTGGCCTTGGACCTTCAAACGGTTTGGGTGAAAGACGCAACTGACAAGGCGCTGTCAATGCAACCCATGGAGATTAGCGAAAAGCACTTGGAGACTAGCAATCACTCCCAGTCTAATATCTCCATTAACGCGGACCAAGAGCTCTTCCAAATGATGATAAATAATTTGGTTGGAAACGCGGTTAAATACACGGATAAAGGATTTGTCTCTATTTCTTCAGAGGCCAACTCTGAGGGTGTTTACATTAAGATTTCAGATTCTGGTTTGGGCATTTCAGCCGAGGATCAGCGCAAGTTATTTCAACCGTATTCTCGCGTGGGAGGCAAGGGCTCTACGAGCCGACAAGGGACTGGTTTAGGATTGACCTTGGCGATGAGAATTGCACAACTTCATGGGGGAAGCATTTCTGTGAAAAGTCAACTGGGGAAAGGCTCAGAGTTCGTTGTTTTCTGACCCATCGCGTCCTTGTAGACGTCCTCCTTTTACCTAGAGCAAAGAATCTAAATCCCTTCGATCTTTTTTGGTGGGACGGCCCAATCCCTTTTCTCTGGTTAGGCTTCTTGCCATAGAGAGAAATTCCTTTTTATCCAGTTCATCCTTAGGAGTAATGTCCTTAATGAAATTCTCTACCAACTTGGCGCCTACCCTTGAAGGAGGGATGTCCAAAACAAGATACCTTTCAAAATAGCCATGTTTTTTCAGTGTGATTTCTGAGCCAGGCGTCACGTCCTTGGAAGGCTTTACAATGATTTCATCCAATAGAATTTTATCCCCCTTAACTGCAGTGGAGGCTAAGCCACGGGTTTTAAACCATCGTACACACCACGCGAATTTGTCAATTCTCATGGAGTAAAAATAAGAATCAGAAAATTAGTAAATGAATTTCTGGTAGTAGTATCCCTTACCTCCTTTGAGCTTAACAGCCAGGACGTAGATACCCACCTCAGAACGAACGTTCTTAAGCGTAAAAGAAAGAGGGTCTTGCGTGTTGTGTTTCTTTTCGCTGTGAATCAATTGGCCAGCTAAATTGTGGACTTCTACAGAGGCAATTCCCAGGTTTGGATTGGTGAAATTCAGGGAGACGGTCTTGTCTTTCACGATAAGATTAAAGGGATTTCCTCCTTCACCGCTGGTTGGATCATCTAAACCGTACGTCTTACTGATAAGAATCAATTTAAAGCGTTGATTTCCGTCGGCAGGGTCGTGTTGGAAAGAGTATTTGTGGTTTGCACCTAAATCGGTAATGGTAAGGAGCTTGTTGTCCAATAAGAAGTAATCTAAAGTAGGGTTCCAAGCAGAAGCATCACCTTCAATATCAAAAGATCCGGATCCCAAAGTTTTCAGAGAAAGAGGAATGGTATCGATGGCAGTACTCTCGTCCAATGCTTTGATTGAAGTGTTGTGACCACCAATTTCCATGTACATATTATCGCCGTAATCAGACATGAGCTTGAGCGCGTCTTTGGAAGGCAAGAACAGATTTGAAGTTGCATTGTCATCCAAGTAAAGGGCCACTTGATCTCTCCAAACACCTCCTGTTGTAAGGTTGAGTCTCAGGACTTCTTTTTTGGAAGTCTTGTATATAGAAAGCACATCCGAACGGGAGGTGTCTCTGTATTCAGATTTTAATGTAAACGAACTCGGTGTCGTAGCGTCAGCTTTTACCCAAAACCCTTGGAAAGGCTTAATACTTGCCGAGGGATCACCCACTCCTCCATCCACTATGTTTACTCCAGAAGCCGTCATTACAACGTATTGGCTAGACGTTACAGAGTATATGTGTGCGGCTTTGTACTGTATGGAAGCGGCCCAATCAGCGTCTTCAAGCATTTCTTGAAGGTTGTAGTTGGTAGGGTATGGGTTGGCAATTAAATTCCAACCTTGTTTGTCAACATTCGCAGCATTGTTTGGATCTTTTGTGTACGCAATACCGTTAAAGGTCTTGTTGGATACGTCTACAGATCCTGAGATACTTACAGGGTTGGTTATGGGGAAATTGGAGTTGTGCGTATAGATTTGGTATCCTTTGTCATTTATACCTAATCCGTCGTCCATATCCCATCCTTCTGCTACGGCTTCTCCTGCATCAGAACTATTCCAATACCAAACATTGTGAGTGTTGGCAACACCTGTAAAGCCATTGAAGTCAATTCCCGTCATGGTATTGATGGCTGCATTCACGGGAAGACCCAAAGTATGCCACCCATTGTGGCTGGATCCGTTTTCTAACCATGTCTGTACTGTAAGGTTGCCCGTAAGCGCACCGCTTCCTTCGCCGAGTTGTCCGTATTCATCCGTAGCGGATGCACCAAGCACAAGATTGTCATTGGTCGTGATGGTTCCCAGCGTGGGAGTAAGTACTCGGGTTATTGTAGTCGTTCCCGCATCAATGCTCAGGCCAGAGGCGGTATTTACATTTAAGTTTTTAATGGAAACATCACCGTGGACAATGGGAGAAACGGTCCCTGTCATTTCTACATCTCCATTGAGAGTTGCGCTTCCATTTACAACTTGTACGTTTCCTGTTAAGGTGATTGTAGACCCGTCTTGAACACCAAGGCTTGCTCCGGATTCGAAAGTAATATTGGTTAGGTTGGCGTCTGCGGTTAAGACGGGGCTGCCGCCGGCTTTAATCAAGGCAGATTGGCCTCCTGTGCTTGTGGACGGCACAACAGAATTTTCCCAAGCGCTTCCTGTCCAAACGAGGTCTCCCGGGTTTTGAATAATTATCCCTGTACGCTCAAGTCCATCTATTTCTATGTAAAAGTTTCCACCGTTCAAGTCAGTCCACGAGTCATTAACTACCTCGAAATCAGACCCATTTCCAGAGTACCCAGAAGGTGCTTCAATGACTTGAATAAGCCTTTCTGAACCAGCTTGTAAACTAATGTCATAAGGTCCGTTGCCGAAACCATAGGTATATGAATTGTCAAATGAGGACCCATCACTTGTTACGAAAGCAAACTTTTGATATTCATATGAACCACTTGTTGTCTCACCAAGTATCTTGTCGGCTCGAAAACCTTTGTGATCCCAACCAGGGTTTGCACCAACGACTGCTGAGCCGAGGTTGTAGGTTGCCGATGGCCATCGCAAGGTAAAAACCATGCTGTTGAAGACTTGTGTGTCGTAAGCTGAGTCGGGAGAAATAAGGTACACTTCAAAAACCTGAAACCCGTTGTAGTTAGAATTATAGTCAACACGAATATTCACTTCTTGGGCTTTGCCAAGAAATGAACCCAACAGTAAAAAAAACAGTAATAACCTTTTCATTATTGGACGACTTGAGAGTTAACTACGTTGGTGATATTTGTTGCTGCATTAATTGAAAGAAAGATGATAGCCCTGTCATTATTAGATCCTGTATATTTAACCACACCGTCTAAATTCAAGTCTTCAGTATAATATCCATTGGCAGTGTTTGTGATATTAGAACTAGCACCAATAGTTGTGAAAATTGATGCTCTATCGTTATTTGAACCCGTATACTTAATGGAATAGTCATGAAGAATGTCTCCCGCAATCATACCACAAATCCCTGTGTTTTTATCAAGACACTTAAATCCTAGAGAATTACCACGGGCAAAAATAGTTCCTAAAGTGAAGTCGTAATGCAACTCACCGCCCGAAAGGGTTAGTGGATCTGCAGACATTACCGCCAAGTGATTTCTGTGGTAAACGACTACGTATTGCTCCTTGGCGTTATCTAGCTCTAAGTCTTCGAAAGTAAGAGGGGTAAGGCCGTCTAAATCAGCAACATCTCCGTTTTTTAGCAAGAAACCAG
The DNA here is from genome assembly GCA_965658445.1 of uncultured Schleiferiaceae bacterium. Taxonomy (GTDB): domain Bacteria; phylum Bacteroidota; class Bacteroidia; order Flavobacteriales; family Schleiferiaceae; genus CBFHSF01. The sequence continues at coordinate 11,500 of CBFHSF010000005.1, forward strand.
CACGTGTTTTAAGTTTAGTGTTGGGGTTGGCGGAATTGGCGTTAGAAGCTTCGCGAATCTCTATAAGTACCCAATCTACAACGTTTGAGTTGGGTATTGCAGTAACGGTCTCTGTTCCCGTATAATTCCAAGGCGCTACGTTGTATGGCTGTGATAGAGGGATGAGGCCTAATGTGTTTAGGTCTGTATTCATTTCCCCAGCAGATGAGTTGTAAGGACCTTCTAGGTAAACTTTGAGGTGGAAGTTTTTGTCGTTGATTCCAGGAAAGTCGTCGAATATTAAATTGGCAGAGCTCGCAGGCCAAGGGCTTCCAACAGGAGTGTCAAAGGTGTTTATTTTGGAAACATTCTCTACTTTTGAGCCTGTCTTAGCCCATTGCAGGTTGATTAGACTTGGATCTCCGGTAAGTCCGGTGATTTGAACTTTAGCCCATGAGTAATGGTTTCCAGAATCTACGTAGTAAACATGATCATCAAAAAACGTTTGGTTAGACGGAGTCATGGGGTACATGTTGATGATGGCTTTCTCTGTGTTAAAGCCTCTACCAAATTCGATGAAGGGCTTAAATACGGATGAACGATTGTTGTTGCGAGTAGGCAACTGATTCATGGGCTCTACATTGAGTTCGGGATTGGTAAACTGAGAATGATCAAAATCAAAAACCAAATCTCCGTTGGCGATAAAGACCGTGTCGTTCTTAAAACCTTGAAAGTTGATAATGAACTCAACAGTATCCTGTCGTACCTCCAAGTTGGACACATTCACGATAAGTGAACCCTGCCCAAATGAAGCAAGTCCCAAAAGACTAAAAACAAGAGTTATCAATTTTTTCATAGCAGAAGACGGACAAACGCCTTTTTGATATTGTAAATGTCTACCATGAGCCGCGGAAATAGAGGGGATTTTCGATGAGTAAAATGGGGGTTTTGGCGTCTAATAATTGACCCGGGGCAAGGCGCAGACAAGGCGTGACGCATAAACGACTGAAAAGCAAACAGTTAAAACGAAACAATGAGGGTTTTCTGAATGGACAATTCGTGGTCAAACTGTCTTTTTGGATAAAACTCGCTTTCGATTTTTGGTCGTTTTTTTTCAGAGTTTAAATGGGCCGTATTTAAATCAAAAAACCGCAGTATTTGCTGGGGTTTTCCGTGAAAAATATACTTGCGAATTAGTTCGAAATCTGAGCTGATTCGTTTTTGTTGTTAAATACTTGAGATCTGTCAGAGGCAGAAATGAATCCGTCCATATCAACATCTCCATTAGAGTAAGCGGCTGCAGCGTTAGTTGAATTCCAAACGGCGGTGAAGTCATCAGAGTCAACTACTTCATTAGAACTATCTGCGTTACCGGCGTACAATGCGTACTCACCAGTGTTCACTTCAATGGTTGCACCGGTTCCGTAGGCGGCACCTGAGGCAGTGAAGTCGACCGTCAAGTCATCTTGTGGAGTAGCACCCGCTTGAACCACTAGGTCTGACATTACAGACAAGTGGTTTCTGTGTCTGATTTTCACAAAGAAGTTTCCTGAAGAGGTGATTTCGAAAGTCAAGTTGTCTCCGTTTTCATCTACAATACTACCGTCGTCGTTAAGAATACCTATTAATGTGTAGTCTGCAGCTTGTGCTTCTGCAGTCGTGTTGTTAGCTGCGTCAACGAGCTCAACCTGAACGTAGTCAACCATTCCTGAGGGTGCCGTAAATCCTGTAATCGAACCGTTGTAGGGATCCGTTGAAGGAATCAAAGCTGCGGATTGAAGATCAGAGTTCATATCGGTTCCGTTAAACGGTCCTTCCAACCAAGCAGAAAGCCCGACGGTAATCCAAGTAGACTCGCCGTCTGCAAGAGCCGCTACATCATCGTAGTTAAAGGTCAATGAATCAGCGAATGAAGGATCGCCGGTGTAAGCGTAAACATCAAACACTAGGTCTGTGTTTTGTGGGAAATTACCCAAGGACTCTCCAAGGTCAGATCCGTCTCCGTTGTACATTACATATCCAGAACCCAAAGCTTCTCCTTCTCCGTAGGCTGTGTCTGCTTCGTAGAATTCACCGGCTGTAGGCGCTGTTGCTGAAGCAGATGAAGGTCTTGCAACCACAATGTATCTAAGATCGGTGTTGCTTGGATCGTTCCAAGTTAGGTCGATAGAATTTGAACCCGTAGTCGTAGAGGCAAAGCTCGTACCTGAACCAATACGGTTGGTTGCCGTTGCCAGTGGAGCAGGCTCGTCAAACATTGTGTATTGAGTTGCTGTGGCTGGTGCACCTGTGTAGTAATTAGGTGTCCCTGTTGTCTCATTGTACTCAATGATTCTAATTTCGTAGCTAGATGCAACGGTAAGACCTGATACAGAAAGTGGGTTGGTTGTTCCAGCAAGTACAATTGTACCGTCGCCAAGAGTATCTCCTGATCCGCTGTAGTTAGCATCCGCTGTGTAAGAAGTACCATCCGATGGAGTTCCTGCTGAACCTGAAGAAGGTGTTATAATAATCAAGTTGTCAGAACCATTACCAGCATCCCAAGCAATATCAAATCCAGTGGTAGAAACATTGGATACTACAATTGCAGAAGGTCCTGTGGTGGGCTCTGGAGAAAGGTTTACGCTGATGGTTGCAGCAGCGCTGTATACTTCGTCAAAACCGGCTACGGTGTTGTTAAAAGCGTAAATTTTAATGTCGTAAGCATTGCTTGATGTTACGTTGGTAAGGGTTACCGAGTTAGTGGCTCCGGAGTAAACGATTTTATCGTCAGAACCACCCAAACCGTTAGCCGTAGAGAAATCAGAATCTCCCGTTAGTGCAACTGTTCCAGCAGGCTCGTTAGAAAGAGTTCCCCCTTCGTTAACCAATACTACGTATCCTGCAGCACCTGTAACGGCATCCCAAGTAATGTCTAACGTGGTCGCTGTTGGGAAAGTTGAGGCGGCGTTGGTTGCAGCAGTTAAAGACGTACCCAAAGCGGACGGCATTGTGTAAGTCTCTGTTACTCTTCCTTGTTTAGAAGTGGACTGGTAATAGAAAACGTCGGTCTTAATTTTTGAACCAGAAGTTACCTCCACCAATGCGGGGGCTGAACTTGTAGTTTGAATGTTTGTGATTTTGAATCGACCGATTCTCGTCTCTGCATTAATGTAGGCTACATCTGTGGTAAGGTCAGAAACGATAAAAGGAGCCTGAAGCTCAATTTTAATCTCGTCTTGGTTAACACCTGAAGTGGGGATGTCAGCAGAAACTGCGTACGATGAACTTACGTCTGCACCCGATGCTTGATCAATCAAGTCAGAAGTGCTTGCCTCTAGTGTAATTACTGGAGAGGAGAAGTTACTGTTGTTAAAGGAGAAAACGAAGTCAGAGTTACCGAGGTGATCAGCGCCTGAGGTTCCAGTAACGTATAAATCAAAATAGAAATCAGTTCCGATAACTTCTTGATTTTTTACTTCCACTTCAATAGACTGAGCTGTCAAGCCAAAAGTGGCGGAAAGCATGAGCAAAGACGTAAAAATTTTTTTCATAGTTGCACCTTTTGGGTATTAGTCCACCGTAAAAGTAGCTCGAGACAGGAAAATGTGTGGACTCGTTTTCGATAAGCGGTATGGGCTCTATGCCCACAAGTAGATATTTTTTACTGGGGTACAGTTATTTGAATCACTGTAATCTGCTAAAAAACAATTGGTTAAAAGACCGTGACGTTTATTATACTATGCGTGCATTTAAACTTAGCCGTTATTTCGGATGAATTTTGGTCTCGATAAATGGACGGCTTTTTTCTTTTTTTGAAGAGACAGGTGGTAGACTAGTCGTTATCTACGTTTTTTGACATGTCCTTGTTGTTGAACAGGGATGCTCGGTCACTCGCACTTACCTGTCCATCGCGGTCAACGTCATAGCCTGAGTATTCAACTTTTCCTCTTTTTTGCCAAATCAGGTCATACAAGCTCTGAGTGTTGGCAATCACGTCGTTTCTCGACTCGATTTTGGCAGTGGGAATTAGGTACACTCCCAGCTCCTCCACTAGCCCCCCTCCGTAGATAGAATTAGAGGCACTGTAATCCCAATAATAATTGCCAGATGCGTTGACAGCCAGCTGATTATTAGTCAAAGAAATGAGGTGTGTTTGGTGGATAATGGTCAAGTAGTAAACGCCGCTTTCTGGAAGGTCACATTCAATAAGACTTCCGTCGGTTGTCGTTACGGTGCCATCTACGTGAAGTATACAAGCTTGCTTAAATACAATGGAATCTTTTGTTGCATTTATTGCTGTTCCTGCGCTTCTCAGTTCAAGGAAAATCCAGTCTACCATCGTAGAAGGTGTAGAAGAAATAGATTCTGTACCATCGTAATTCCATATGGAATCATTGAATGGCTGATTGGAAGGAATAAGTCCACTTGAATACAGTTGATTGTTCATTTGGCCAGAACTGCTATTGTATGGCCCCTCTAGGAACACCGTTAACTCTAGGTAAATATCAGTATGAGATGTAAAGTCGTAGGTAGCGCCGTAGGCTTCCGACCCTGCTGAACCGTCAAATTCAACAATTCTAAAGCGGTAGTCGGTGTTTTGGTCAAGCCCTGTTACCGTAAAGGAAGTGAGGTCCCCTTTGTACACAGCATAGGTGGTTCCAGATATGGGAGAAGCGACAGAAAAATCGGATTGTATAGCATAGCTAGTGTTGTCCGACAATGTGGCAAAGCTTCCGGAAGTAGAGAGGAGGATTATCCTGTTTGTTCCCGATCCTGCTGTAAATTGAACCGTAAGTGAAGTGGGTTCTCGTGTGATGATAGCATTGCTTGAAGGCGTCGTTGGTGCACTGGTAAATTCTCCGTCAAATCGTTTGGTGTGGTTTGTGGAAATTGTTTTTCCAGTTGTATTGCTAATGTTGTTCATAACCAAGGTGTACTCCGTCCCATTGGCAACACCTGGGGTTATTGTAAGGGTAACAATGTATGGATTTACACCGTCTAAGACTGCAGACTGAACCGTTTGGCCAGGAGACAGCGCATAATTTGCTGACGTTTCAGCAGATGTTTGCTCAAGAGCTTTGTTAAACTCCAACTGAATAGAAGTTGCAGAAAGCACGGTGACGTATTTGATAAAGGGTCTAACCGCGTTTACGACTGCGGTTCCAGAAAAATCATTGAATTCACCTTGAACATTTAAGGTGTGGGTTCCAGGAACTACAACTTCTGACGTGGAGTCAATGGTGGCGTCATTGGTAACTATCACGTTCCCGTTAAAAGTAACCTCTCCTTCTGTTTTTACCTCCAAGTTGTAAAATTCAATATCTCCGGAAATGGTTTGATCAGCAGAGCTATTGAGTACAACCGTACTTGAATCGGCATTAAAATTCCCGTTGTTTGTTAGTGTACCTCCGTTAAAGTTCAAGGTAGATTCCCCTAGGTTGATGGAGGCGTTGGAGTTTTGTAAGGTCAAATCACCATTCAAGGTCAATGACCCAGTAGTCGCTGAAATGGAGCCTGTATTAATAACGGTTACTTCCCCTTCAATATCAAGTGACCCGCTTCCAACATCAATAAACCCACTGGATTGTAATGTGGAAGTTCCTGCAATATTCACCGAACCTATACCCGTTACAGTTAGACTTGCAGAAGACCTAAAATCAGCATCTCCCAAAAAAGTCATGGATCCATCATCCACAGTTATCACAGAAGAGCTTTCGAATTTTACATCCTTTGAAAAGGTGACGGTACCATCGTTTACCGTTAGAATTCCATTGCTTTTAACATCGGCAGCATCATGAAAAACAATCGTTCCGGTATTTAGGGAAACTTCACCACCACTGGTTATGTTCACCTTATCACCATTTCCGATTTTATAGAAGTTAATGGTGGCGTCTTCACCGAAAAAATCCCCGTTTATGGTAGCGTTTCCGTTAACTGTGATGTTTCCTGTTCCACCGTAAAACGATTTCCCGGAGGACAATGTAAAGTCATGAATGAAGGAAACAGTACCTGTTTCAATATGGAATTCTCCATTTACCACAAAGTGATCGTCCGTGGCAAAGGACCCTGATAGGACTTCAATTTTGGTTGAAGTGTATGCGAAGTCAAAAGAGTTTCCTGTGTGAATAAACGCTCCCCCATCTATTATTAATTCTCCGTAGTTGTTCAAGTCTACATTTGACGTCACGGTAAGGGAACCTCCAGTGGAAATGGTTAATTTTCCTGCTGACCAATCAGATATTTCTAGGTTTTGGATAGTAGTGAAAGTCGAAAGCACAGGGTAGTTTCCATTAGATATGGAGGGAATAGCAGCAAGGTCATTGGACCCAGGTACAGAATTACCGCTCCAGTTCGAGGGGTTGTTCCAATCAGTGTCTGAGGAACCATTCCACGTTCTTGTAGCTGCTAATCCTTGCAGACTCACGAGGAGTCCGAATAATATGTAGAGTGTTTTTTTCATTCCCATAATACAAAACTAATGTATATGCCATGTAGGCATTTGGGTTTTCGATGAGTACACTCAATGTTCTATAAACAGTCGCCATCTTTCGATATACTAGCGGTTTATCTGGAATTTAAGAAAAACATTTCGGGGTCTTGCGGGGCCGTAGATGTAATTGCTATCACGGAATCTTCCGGTGTCAAAATCGTTTTGATATTGATTGAAAACGTTCCTAACGCCTCCTTCCACGGCAATGGAAAAGGAATGGGATAATTCCCATTTTTTATTGAGGATGATATTTTGATCGAAGAACCATGGACTTCTGAACAGTTCATCTTCGGATTGCTCAGGAGCTCCACCATAATGAGGAACATACATAGGGCCGGTAACAGTTGCGGATAATGAAAAGCCAATTCCATAGGCAATAGGTCCCGAAAAGGTGTAGTAACCGTACTGTTCTGGAGTTCTCAAAAAGTCATTGATGGGTTCAACGGTTTCAGACCACTGTGGAGCGGTTTGATATACATTTCTTTGGAGGGTATACCCCAGTTCCATTTGCCATTTTCGGTTTATGTTCAGCCTTCCTTCTAAGGTAACTCCAGCCACTTCCGCGAGGTCTCCGTTGGTTTTTAATAGAGAAACTTCTGCGTTTCCATCTGGAATTTCTTCATAGATAAAGGGGTTGTACAGTTTTGTGAAAAAACCATTTAAGCTAAAGCCCCAAATGTTTTTTTCCGAAGGAAAATCTGCCTCGTAAGAGAGTTGAGCGGTTTGACTGGTTTCTTCGTCGAGGTTGGGGTCAAGAAAAATTCGCGAAAGTCCCCCGCCTGCAAAAGCAATGTGAAGATCTGCGTCAAAGGCTTGAGGAGGCCGGAACCCTACTCCCCAGGAGGCTTTTAGGTTTTGATTTTCTTTGAATTTATACATCCCTGAAATTCGAGGTGTGTGGATGGCATGGTCTACATAGGGGTGGAAGGAGGTTCTCCATCCCAAATTCCAATACCATTTTGAACCCACATTGGCGCTCCATTGAGCAAATAGACCATGGAGGTCCGTCCGCTGATCAATGAGGTAATTGTACCCGGGAATTTCGTCACGGGTGTCTTGATAGGTGAGGTCGTATCCAACGTTCCATTCGGATTGTTTCACCCTGCTAGTTTCCCCAAAAGGGTTCCAACTCAAATTGGTTTGAAGACCTGTTGAAATGGAAATGTCGTCAGTGGCACCGTAACCAGGAGATCCTTCCAGTCCTGTGTAGTGCTCTCTGTCAATGATTTGAACCCCACCAAAATATTGAAATTGCAAGGAGGAGGAAACGGTGTAGTAAATATCAGTACTTGCCACGCCCAGTTTGGTGTCTCTCCATTCCGATTGGTTGGCCATTTCTGGAGCGACATCCAATTGATCTCCGCCACGTCTATCTTCCCAAAGACCCATAAGTTGTAATTTGGCCTCCCAGTTTCCACTAGAGTAAAAACCATTGAGCGCACCGGAAAGAGATTCCACCTGCGGAAGTTCTGAATACCCATCACCATTGGCGTCAAATGCTTCTCTTTGGTTGTAATTTACAAGGCCCACCCATCCAAAGGGAGAATTGCTTGAGTTTCTAGAAATCAATGCGGAGTATCGCTGATCGAGTGCGTCTCCTATTAAGGCCATTTGACCGGTGACTTGTGTTTGATTTGCTGTGGGTTGACGGGTCAAAATATTTACCGTCCCACCGATGGCATTGGCTCCGTACAAAACGCTGCCAGACCCTCGAACAACTTCCACTCTTTCGATCATAGTTTCCGGTAACTGTTCCAGTCCGTATAGCCCAGCCATCGCACTGAAAAGGGGCTTGGAGTCTATGAGTAGTTGGCTGTAGGCACCACCCAGCCCATTCATTCTCAATTGGGAGTAACTACATGTTTGGCAGTCAATTTCTACTCGCAAACCCGGTTGAAAGCAAAGACCGTCGCTAAGTGTGTTTGAACCTGTTTTGGCAAAAGTTTCTCTTTGCAAAACGCTTAAAGAAACGGGAAGATCACTTTTTTTAACAGCTGTTCTAGAACCCGTAACCACTACTTGTTCTAATTGCAGCACGTCCAGTTCTAATTTTATGGATAGGGGTTTTCCATCCTTTTTGTTGAAGTCAATGGTTTGTGTTCTATGTCCTAGAGATTCTATTTTTAGAGTTCCTGAGGTTGCACTTGGAGAAAGGGAGAATTCACCATTTTCTGTGGAAATGGTCATAGTGTTCTCACCAATTACCGTAACAGTGGCTCCTGGTACGGGACCATCTTCATCAGACACTACGCCCGTAACTGTCTGTCCCCAAACGTGTAAAGGGATGAATAGGAGGATTAACCATTTTTTCATGCGGCAAAGGTAAAAATATTTTTAGACAAGGCTAAAAATTAAAATAGTTTAACAAAAAAGTAGTAGTTTTGTTTCGATGAAAAATCCCATGTACTCTCTTTCGGAAGAGAATTATTTGAAGGCCATTTTCTTTTTGTCCACTCCAGAGAAGCCGGGTGTAAGTACAAATGATGTGGCGCATAGGCTAGAGACAAAGGCTTCTTCTGCCACTGATATGCTGAGAAAGCTTCACGAAAAGGGCCTTGTTGAATACGTCAAGTATAAAGGAACCTCCTTGACCAAGGAGGGAGAAAGGGTGGCGGTAAAAGTCATTAGAAAGCACCGCCTTTGGGAAGTCTTTCTTGTGGACCACCTAGGATTTAAGTGGGATGAGGTCCATGAAATTGCGGAGCAACTAGAGCACATTCAATCGGTTGAGTTGACCGAAAGACTGGAAGTTTTCCTCAATCACCCTCAGTTTGACCCGCATGGAGATCCCATTCCCAATCACGAAGGGATTTTCCCGGTAAGTCACAGAATAGAATTGGTGGACATTCCCACTGGAAGTGGCGGAAAGCTCGTTGGGGTTCAGGATACCTCACCGGAGTTTTTGCATTATTTAGAAGGCCAACAATTGGGATTGGGGGCTCAGGTTAAAGTAATGGAAGTCTTTGCTTACGACGGAAGTATGTTGGTAGAAGTGGATCTAAAAAGACAGTTGACTTTGAGTCGTGCGGTTTGTAAGCAGTTACTCATTCAGAATTCACCCACTAAAAACGCATAGTTATGGACGGATTGATCAATTGGTTTACTTCTTTGGATGGTGTGATGCAAGCTCTTTTAGCCACTACCTTCACGTGGTTGTTGACGGCCGCGGGAGCTGCTGTGGTATTCCCCTTCAAAAACCTAAGCCGAAAATGGCTGGACGGAATGCTTGGGTTTACGGGAGGTGTGATGATTGCTGCAAGTTATTGGAGCTTGTTGGCGCCTTCTATAGAAATGAGTGAGGCACAGGGAATGATTTCTTGGTTGCCGCCCGCAATAGGTTTTGCATTGGGTGCCTTGTTTTTATTTGGGTTGGACAAACTCGTACCTCACCTTCACATCAACTTTAACAAGGACGAAGAGGAGGGAGTAAAAACCGATTGGCATAAGTCTACTCTTTTGGTTTTGGCCATTACCCTTCACAACATTCCTGAAGGATTGGCAGTGGGAGTTGCCTTTGGAGCCTATGCAGCTGGAATTCCAGGAGCTGAGTTGGGAGCTGCCATCGCACTGGCCATCGGAATCGGGCTTCAAAACTTCCCAGAGGGAATAGCCGTGTCCATGCCCTTAAAGCGCCAAGGGGTCTCTTCTTTTAAAAGTTTTTGGTATGGACAGTTATCCGCCATTGTAGAGCCCGTAGCCGGCGTTATAGGAGCGGTAGCGGTTATTTACATGCAACCCATACTTCCCTACGCCTTGGCATTTGCAGCGGGAGCTATGATTTACGTGGTTATTGAAGAAGTCGTTCCAGAAACGCAGAGAGATAAGTATACAGACATCGCCACCCTCGGTTTTATCCTGGGCTTTTTGGTAATGATGATATTAGATGTCTCCCTTGGTTAGGTATTTAGACCTTCCTACTGAAATAGTTTAAGCACATCGTTTCCGTTGGCAAACAACAGTAGACCCAATAGGATGAAGAATCCAATCATTTGCGCCGTCTCCAAAAACTTCGTGCTCGGGGTTTTGCCCGTTACCATTTCGTATAGGATAAAAATCATGTGACCACCGTCCAATGCCGGGATGGGCAAGATGTTAAGGAATCCGAGCATTAAGCTCAAGAAGGCAGTAAACTCCCAGAAACGTCTCCAGTTCCATGCGGAGTCAAATTGCTTGGCCATGGTTAGGAACCCTCCAACCTCTTTGTACGCTTTGGTCTCAGGGTTAAAAATCACCTTGAATTGACGCACGTAGTAAGAGAGCTTTTGGCCAGCGGTTCTCCATCCTGCACCCAAAGCGGATAGGCCGGTGTACTTATGGGTTTCTAACTGATAGAATCGAGTGATTTCATCATAGGGCCTGATACCTACTTTTCCGCCATTGGGAACAACCATTGTATAAGTAACTAGCTCGCCGTCTGAGTACGCTCCAATTTCAATGGTGTCATTTTTGAATTTTGGAACCTCTTCTAGGTATTGATCGTAAAAGAAAAGGGGCTTCCCGTTAAGTGAGACCAAAGAGTCTTCAACTTTCATTCCTGCCACTGCCGCGACGCTTGTATCTGTAAAGCCACCCGCTAGATAAGGAACCCTGGGGTATACCAAACTTGATTTCTTGGCAATGATTTTTCCCACGAGTTGTGAGCTAATGGTAAGGTCCACAATTTTTCCATCGCGGTTTACCTGCATGGTTCCTCCATCGTCAGCTAACAGAACTTCAATGGGGATTTCACCAAAGCGCTCAATGGTCTTTCCGTTGATGGTTTCGATTTTATCTCCCGCCATGATTCCTAGTTCCATTCCTGTGGAGTCTGGAACAACACCGTATTGCAATTGGGATATAGGCAGGTATTGCTCACCGTAGTAGGACATGACTCCGGCGTAAATCAAAATCGCAAGGATAAAGTTCACAATCACACCACCGGTGATGATGATCAAGCGTTGCCAAGCTGGTTTTGCTCGGAACTCCCAAGGCTCCGGGTCTTTGGCCATGTTTTCGGTATCCATAGACTCATCTACCATTCCTGAAATCTTTACGTACCCTCCCAAGGGCAACCAACCGATTCCGTAGGTTGTCTCGCCAATCTTCTTTTTAAAGAGGGCAAACTTTACGTCAAAAAACAAGAAGAACTTCTCGACGCGAGTCTTGAAAATCTTGGCGGGTATAAAGTGTCCCAACTCGTGTAAAACGATGAGAATAGAAAGTGATAATATAAACTGTAAGGCCTGTTCCATATTCGAAAATTATTGCTGCAAATGTACACACATAAAGGGAAGGATTGTCCTTTTTAACAAACCCTTTACAGGTGACGTTCTAAGTAGAGGTAACGCCTGAACTACTCAGGTGTTTTATACTGGTTGATTAATTGGTTGAGTTTTTTTCTGTCAGCTCCTGATAGGAAGTCATTTTCCAGTCTATCCATCCACAGGAAAAGCATGTAATCAAGGGCGTATTGGGCATCGCTTGAATAATTCACTCCGGGGGTAAAGGCCCATTCAGAAAGAAGGGTTATGATCTCTTCTCTTTGAGAATCTATGGATGTGTAACCAGCCCATTCTCCGAGTGCTACGGCCCAATCCTCTCTTGCCATAGCCGGACTGTTTTTGACCCCTGTCATGAATTTTTGATAATCCGTTTCGTCTCCTTCTGCAGCAAGAACTCTGGCACACGCGTCCAAAAGGTCGTTTTTAGCCGTTGGGAACTTCTTACGGGCTAGTTCCAGCTGGTCGGGTGTCCTTACATAGTACAACCCATTTAGGGCCGCTCCTTGCACCTTATAAGAGGCAAACTGAATTCCGCTGCGGTACAGGTCAACGTCTTTGATTTTTAACTCCGTCATGCAGAAGTCCATTGCATCCGATCGTACGCCCGTATGAGGATATGATTTTGCCAATTCTACAATGAAGGAAGAAAGCGCCTCCTTGTTTTCTGGGAGAATGGATTCAGCCTTTTCAAGTGCAAGTTCTACTACGGCAGGAAAGGAATCTTGGAGAGCTATTTCCAAGACCTCTGTGTATTCTTCAAAAGAATCGTCGGGCTCCATGGCGTCCAAAGCTTGAAGTCTTTGAATGGCGAAGGGAGACTCTTCAATGAAAGTCTTGAGTTCTTCAAAGGTGTAACTGTGTTTCCATTCCACCATTGCATCGTGCTGTGGATCTACCGCCATCCAGTCGGGTTCTCTTTCCCACTCAATTCTAACCGTATCAAACTCAGAGGAAATTTCTCTGTACTCTCTATGAATTCCCTTTGAATCCTTCCAAACCAATGGAATGGTAAAGCGGTAAACAGGATAGTAATCTAGAGATTGCTTTTGCGAAATGGCAAAAACCAATTCGTCTTTTTTGGAATCGTAGTATGACGAGGTCTCACACACCGGGTGGCCCGGAGTAAAGAACCACTGATCAAAAAAGTAGTTGAGGTCCCTACCCGAAACGTCTTCGAAGGCCTGTCGCAAATCGTGGACTTCCACTGCACTGTAGGCATGCTTTTCTAAATAGTACTGGAGGCTGGTAAAGAAAATCGTATCGCCCAACTCCATTCTCAGCTGGTGAAGAATTCTTCCTCCTTTGGCGTAACTGTGATTGTCGAACATATCATCTATGGCCTCATAATCAAAGCGGATGAGTTTTTCTCTTTTGGAAAAGTAGAACTCCATCAAATAATTCTGATAATCCTTGTAGCGATGGTAATCCGCAGAATCTGCGCCGTGTGCATATCGCTTCCAGAGGACTTCCCCGTAGGTGGCAAAACTTTCGTTGAGAGGAATTTGTGCCCAGGCTTCACAAGTCACCAAATCGCCAAACCAATGGTGAAAGATCTCATGGGCAATGATGTCTTCATGAGGGTTGTCGTTGTAGCTTAGGGAATCTGAGTACACAAAATCTCCATAGATAATCCCCGTGGTGTTTTCCATCGCTCCACTGACGTACTCTCTTACGAGAACCTGTCTCAAGCTGGGCCAAGGGTAACTCACGCCCAACCGCTTGCTAAAGAAGCTGAGCATTTCTGGTGTTTTGTGGAAGATGCGACGAAGGTTAGCCGCTTCGGTTTTTTCTCCCGCGTATTCTAGCGGAATATTTCTCCACGTGTCTTTTTCTACGTGCCATGGACCGATGGCCATCATCACCAAATAGGGAGCATGTGGTTTTTCCATTAACCAATGGTCCGTTCTCTTGCCCGTAGGGTTGACATCCGAATAAGTCAGGACTCCGTTGGAAATGGTGCGAAGAGAATCTTCAACCGTAATGTAGATTTCTGTGGTCATTCTCTCATTGGGATGGTCTATGGTTGGGAACCATCCAGAGTTGGCATCGGGTTCGCCTTGTGTCCAAATCTGAGGAACGTATTCTGTCTTGTTTTTGGTGGGGTTGATAAAGTACAATCCCTTATCGGCGGTAATGGCTCTTCCTCCTTTGGAAGGTATTTCGTTGGGCGATGCGGTATACTCTATATAGATATTTAGGATTTCATCTTTTTGGATGTCCCTGTCCAGGTTGATGATCAATTGCGTCTGATCATAGATGTATTCTAGGGGAATATTTTCCTTGCCCACTTCTGCAATAACACTCGATACACTAAACATTTTGGCGTCAAGGGTCAACTGTTTTTTGGGTAAAAACCAAGGGGCTAAAACCAATTTTACAGCTCCGTTAACTTGGGTTTTTTCCCAGTCAAAATCAACTTTGAGCTCCGTGTGAATCAAGTCCCACTGACGTGTGTGTGAGCCTTTGTAGTCTGCAGAAGATCGATTGAGGTCGCCCTCAATTACCATTTCTCCTAACATTTCTTGCCCTGAAGCAGATGGAGACCAAAGTGCAGCGATAAGCGCCACACATATTCCCCCATATATTCTCTTGATGAGAGTCATAATCATTACCTTTGAAATGCAAAAGAGCCACTTGTATTCAGGCTCTTTGTAATTAGGACGGGAAATTAATCATTTTAGAATGTATAAAATAAAGATTAAGGAGACAGAATACGAGATTGTGCCTAGTGAAAAGGATTTTTCTAAAGGAGATCTCAACGGAGAGTCATTTTCTATAGAATCTAAAGAACTTGATTCCGCGTTTTCTGTTTTGTTTGAAGACAACTCTTACACGGTAGAAGCCCTGCACGTTGACTCAGAAACAAAGGTAGTTACCTTAGAGGTGAATGGTGTGGTTTATGAGGTGCAGGTAAAGGACCCTTATGATCAATTGTTGGACTCATTGGGAATGTCCGCTTCTGGTGGAGGAAAGGTAAGCGATGTGAAAGCTCCAATGCCAGGTTTGGTTTTGGACATTTCAGTGTCACCCGGAGATGAGGTAGCTAAAGACCAGCCTCTTTTGGTTTTGGAAGCCATGAAAATGGAAAATGTTATCAAGTCTCCAGCCGAGGGAGTTGTAAAAGCCATTTCTGTGGAGAAAGGGCAAGCTGTTGAAAAGAACCAATTATTAATTTCATTCGAGAAATAGTCTCGAGTATAAAATGTAATCCTATGAAAAAGTCACTTTTTCTAGCTGCATCCGTAGCGCTTTTGGCATCATGTGGAGGGGGTTCTGACGAACCTGCTCAAGCAATGGATCCCCCAACCGTTGAAGAAACTAAGGCCGAGAAGCCTGACCCTCTTTTCATTCCTGAAGGAGCTGGTGTTTTCTTTGTCAACCTTAAAGACGGTGATGTGGTAACATCTCCAGTTCACGTTGAGATGGGTGTAAATGCCTTTGAAATCCTGCCCGCAGGAAAAATCGAAAAAGGTACGGGTCACCATCACCTGGTAATCAACGACGGACCCGCAGATTTAGGCGTTGTGGTTCCTGCAGATGATACTCACATTCACTTTGGAGGCGGTCAGACAGAAACGGATGTTGAACTCGCTCCAGGAGAATACACATTGACTCTTCAATTCGCCAATGGTCTTCACCAAAGCTACGGACCTGAGTTGAGTAAGACGATAACCGTTACCGTAGAATAGATTTCAATACATAGAAGATATCGAAGAAGCCAAGGCGTTGAGTCTTGGCTTTTTTTATGGTCGGGAATCTGGCAACAGGGAGTAGTGAGTAGTAAGTTGTGAGTGGTTGGGCCTTCGGCCCCGCCCCAGTGGGAATTTCGGAAAACATTCAAACTAATCACGAAAAGAAAACGGTTACTTTCGGTAGTACTTGATTGTATGAGTCTGGGCCGGGGAATCGGGGATTCCCTCCCCATCGAAAGTTACGATTCAGTGATTAGTAAATAGTGAGCTGTGAACAGTGGGGAATGAGGAAGAAAGAAGGAAAGAGTAAACCAGTTCAAGAGTTGGGCCCTAGAAAGAGACGAATCAAAATTCCTTTCTTCCTAATTCCTTTTTCCTTCTTTGCGTAGGCGAATTGTGTCGTCTAAAAACGTTTATTTGACGGGGTTTCAATTGCGAAAATCGTAGCTTGAGACTGGGGACAGGGGTGTGGCCCCAACTAGTAACTAGAGACTTGTGACTTGGAACATGGGTAGGACTAGAAGAAGCAACGCTTCCTCTTTCTGTTGCCCGTTGCCTGCTCCCTATTACCTTTTCTAATGTGGATAAGCCACCGCAATAACCCCCTTCATATTGTTGAAATATTTCTTGAGGCCTAACTTATTCGTGACACAGAACGTGCCTTCAAAGTGAATTTTTTTGGTGCGGTCGCCATTGACGTTATCGATGTAATCTTCGATAGCTGTAATGGTAAAAGTTCCAGGATTCTCGCTGTGAGAGCTCCAATAAACATCCCCGAACTTATCCGTGTAAATAATCTCGACACTTCCTTCTTTGCTGGGGTCCACCAAAACATTGGGTCGTTGGCTGAGAACGATGTCATTTTCGCAAACAACGGCCTCGTCAACATCCCAAATTTGCACCTCTTTGACGGTCGTGTTTTTACAATACGGTTCGTCAAAGAATGAGGTTAAAACGTATGTTCCAGGAGAGTCTACGGGAACAATAATTTCTTTATTTTCTCCAAAAGATGCTTTGTTTACAGACCATACAGGTTCGGCACTAGATGTGGAAGTGGCTGTAATGCTTTTGGATTGTGGATCATAACTCACGGTAAATCCATCAAAACAGGGGTATCTTAAATCGTGAAGAACCTTGGTTGTGGTGGTCGCACAATTTGCGTTAATGGAAGTGAGGTTTACAACGAAGTCAATGGGTTCAGTGGTATCAATTAACAACTCTTGATACGCACCAGTTTTAATAGAAGAATTGGTGCTAAAACTCCAAGAATAGGAATCTTCATTGGATTGATGTTGCGGCTCCATCATAAAATAGGACGAAGTCTGATCTATCAATACGGTTGAGTTGTCAAAAATTGGGATGGAACCCAAGGATATTTGTTCGTTGATATTCGGGAAGCTGCGACTAAGCGCTGAAGAGTGCGCTCTGAAAATAAACTCAAAGCTCTCTTGTGTGCTGCCTGTGATATTGGTGAGTTTGCCGGAATAGGTTGCAAGACCCAGCGTGTCGTTTCCATAGCTGGTTTCCATGTAAAAACCTCTGTCTCCAGCGGTAATTACAGAACTGTCTCCAGAAGAAAAGGGGTCGTCACTAACAAGCCAAAAAACAGGTTCAGTAGAGCCAACAACCTTATCCTTCACTTCCTTCTTACAACTGAGAAGAGCGGCGATAGATAAAGAATAAAATATGACTTTTTTTACCTGCACTAAAAGAGTTTGTAACCTATGTAAAACCTCGCTTGTATATTTCTGTCAAAAGAGTCTTGCAAAAAGTACTCATTTTTTGTTTGGTCGATAAGACCAAAAGTACCTTCAGCTCCTAACAAAAAGCGATTAGTAATACGATAAGTTACTCCAGCTTTAAAGCCGGCGTCCCAATTTGAGTAGGCATTGGTGTAGCCTGATTGATTAGACACTGAGTGCGTAACGTCAAGTGCAGTCTCGGTTACCGTAGTAATCTCGTTTTCCATATTCACCATAAAAGCGGCATATCCACCAGCATTTACGCTAAAATTAGGAGCTAAATTGATTCCTAAGGTAAGGGGAATTTCTAAGAATTGAAAATTTTTCGTCTTAACATGCTCTGTTACAATGGTTGACCCAAAGTCATAAACCTTTTCAGAGGCTATTCTCAAACAGTTCACATCGGAGTGTTCTGCAAAACTCAAACCACTGCGGATACTGTAAGTAGGTGAGAAGTAATAACGGTATTCCAACCCTGCGTAATAACTGAAAGAGGGTGCGTTAGATTCGGAAACACTTGAGGCGTATGGGAAGGATGCGTTGGTTCCAGCCAACAAAATGAATTCGTGAAGATCGGTACGACTCTTTTGAGAGTTTGAACGGTTGATTATTACGTCCTCATCCGCCGGACTCTGGTCGATAGCTTCTTTGTTTTTATCGGTAGCTGCGGCAATGGCAGAAACATTTCTCGTTTCGGTTGGTGTAACTTCCTCCTTTTCAACGGAGGTAACTTCAGCTAGTTCTACTGAGTTGCCAGGAGTATTTTCTACTTCTTCATAAGCGATGGCCGTTGAATTCTCAGAGGGAATTTCGGAAGGAGAAGTGTTAGAGTTGGTTTCGAAGGTTTGGTCGTTAGTAACCGAGGTTGTGGTTGAGGTGGCCGCAACTTGCGTAGAGGTCGTAGTGCCTCCAAAACCCGCGGTTACAATGGCTGCCCCTGTAGTGCTTTCAACATTTTCTGTTTCGGAAATACCTGCAGGAGTCTCTGTAGACTGCGCAGCGAGTGCATCCTCGTACCCTATGGATTCTGGGGAGGCCATAGCAGAACCTGAAGAGTTCGTCGTCGACTGTTCATTTCCAGCAGGAGCATCTGCAATGGTAGATGAAGATGCGTCAGAAGGAATGGTTGCATCGGAAGACCCCGAAGGAACTACCGTAATAGAAGGCATTTGCATAACGGAAGGAACCTCTTCGTTAGTGGTCCAGAAATAGGCCACAGCAGAAAGTCCAGCGGCACCTACCAATGCTGCAGCACGGCGCGTTTGCCACCAAGCCGGAGCGGGCTGAAGGTCTGCCAACATTGGCTTCATCTTTTCCCAAGAGGCAGGATTAAAAGCAACCTCGCGGTTTTTAAGCTTATCCTGAAATAATTTTTCTAACTCCTTTTCTGTCATAACAGAAACAGTGCAACTTTATTTATAATCTTCTTCAACATCTCCTTAATGGTCTTTCTTGCTGTAGAAAGGTGCCATTTGGAGGTGCCTTCACTAATATTAAGCATTTCTGCAATTTCCCTGTGGTTGTATCCTTCAATGATGTAAAGGTTAAATACCTTTTGGCTTACTGTAGGCAACTGTCTGATCATGTTTTCCAACTCTTCCGCATCAAATTTTTGATCCGCTTCATTGTAGTCCATGGTCGAGATGGGAATGTTTATTTCCAAATCATCGTAGAAGGTGTGTTTGTCACGTGCCTTCTTTCTGAATTCGTCAATGATGGTGTTGATGGTTATTCTGCGTGCCCAAGCCTCAAAGGGAACCTGAGGTTTGTACTTGTCTAGCTTGGTCAGAATCTTGTAAAATGCGAGATTCAGCAATTCCTCTGCATCTTCATTGTTCTTCTCGTATCGATTACAGACCGCCATTAGAGAGCCATAACAAACCTTGTAAAGCTCAAACTGAGCCTTACTCTCGTTCTTTTTACAGCGATTTATGAGATCTTGTGATACTTTCATTTAGAATAAATCCGGAGCCCCTAAAATAGGGATTTTTGGGGACTCCGGATAATCGAACAATCCACCTACTGAACATTCTTATAATGAAGGGCCTGAATTACAGCCCTAATTATGTCTACTATACTGTAAAAGAACGATTGGTGAGCGCGAAAATTTCCGCCTCACATCAGTATAACGATAGGTTTGTAAGAAGGGTTGGACGTTTTGTTTAAAAATAAATTAGGCCCCGAAGGACCTAATTAAATATGAGGAGTGTTTTATGTGATCCCTTTGAGGGGGGGATCACTAAATAAACGCAGCTCGGTTGCAAAGGGTTGGAAACTTTACCATTTTATTTCCACCTGCGACAATCCAACGAATTCTTCGACGCGTTGAGAGAAAGCCTCAGGGGTAATGTTTTCCATTCTTTCCGTTCCAAATTTCTCCACGCAAAAAGAAGCAGCAGCAGATCCAAAAATCACCGCCCTTTTCATGTTGTCAAAACTGATATCGCGAGTTTTGGCCAAGTAACCGATAAATCCTCCTGCAAAGGAATCACCGGCTCCCGTAGGGTCAAAAACTTCTTCCAAAGGCAATGCGGGAGCTACAAAAACTTCATTTTCATTGAAGAGAAGGGCACCGTGCTCTCCCTTTTTGATGATGAGAAACTTTGGTCCCATGGCCAAAATTTTGCGAGCTGCCTTCACAAGGGAATACTCTCCAGAAAGCTGACGCGCTTCTTCGTCATTGATGGTGAGAACGTCTACTTTGGCAATCACTTCTTTTAGGGGCTCCAAAGCAATGTCCATCCAAAAGTTCATAGTGTCTAAGGCCACCAACTTAGGGCGTTGATTGAATTGTTTAAGGACGTTCATTTGAATGTTTGGATCTAAGTTCCCCAACATTACAAAGTCTGCATCTTTATAAGATTCAGGAAGTGTAGAGTCGAATTTTAGCAATACGTTGAGTTGAGTGTCTAACGTATCGCGGGTGTTCATATCGTTGTGGTATCTACCGCTCCAGAAAAAAGTCTTTTCTCCTTCAATTCTGCGCAACCCTTCGGTTACAATTCCCTTTGATTTGAGCATGTCAATGTAATCTTCTGGAAAGTCATCGCCTATAACGGAAATGACCTTTGATTCAGGGATAAAGTTGGACGCGGCCAATGCGGCATACGTAGCGGCTCCTCCTAGGATTTTATCGGTTTTTCCAAAGGGAGTTTCTAAGGCATCAAATGCAACGGTTCCAAGAATGACTGTGCTCATAAAAGTTTTTTTCAAAATTTCGTCAAATATATTGTTTCATATCGAGAATGTTGTTAATATTGCACCCGCTTTTAAGGAAATATATCCGCAAGCAACCTTCCTCCTTAGCTCAGTTGGTTAGAGCATCTGACTGTTAATCAGAGGGTCCTTGGTTCGAGCCCAAGAGGAGGAGCAGAAATAAAAAAAGCCGCTACTTGTTAGCGGCTTTTTTATTTCCTCATCTTGAGCGAGAAGTTTATCCCGATTTCTATCAGGAAGGCCAAAGAAAATGCAAACGAGGAGTATCTATTATTTATAGCCGCTACTTGTTAGCGGCTTTTTTGTTTGAGTGTATCAACAACTCAGCTAGCGTCCTTGCTGTCCCTATCGCTAAAGAATTTTAATCGACAAATTTTTACAATTATGCCAAAACGTTGTAATTGGGTTTACTCACCAAAAGTGAGAAAACGGAACGGTTATTTGGTGGGTCAAAGGAGCGATTTTACCTTTGAGGAAATTTGACAATTATGTACGGATCAATAAAGAATCAGCTAGAGACTGAAATAGATTCGATAAAGGCGGATGGGCTTTTTAAGTCCGAACGCGTAATCGTAGGACCTCAGGACGCAGAAATCGAATTGAATGATGGATCAAAAGTTCTCAATTTTTGTGCGAACAACTACCTGGGATTGTCTTCTCACCCTCGTGTTTTAGAGGCAGCCCACAAGGCGTTGGACACTCATGGTTTTGGGATGTCTTCTGTTCGATTTATTTGTGGAACTCAAGATATTCACAAGGAGCTAGAATCCACAATTGCAGACTTCTTGGGCACGGAAGACACCATTCTTTACGCTGCAGCTTTTGATGCAAACGGTGGAGTGTTTGAACCTTTGTTGGGTCCAGATGACGCCATCATTTCTGACTCACTTAACCACGCCAGTATTATTGATGGGGTTCGTTTGTGTAAGGCCAAGCGCTTCCGCTATGCCAACAATGATATGGTAGAGTTAGAAGCGAGATTGCAAGAAGCCAATGACGCAGGAGCAAAGAACAAAATCATCGTAACGGACGGAGTATTCTCAATGGACGGATATGTAGCTCAGTTGGATGTGATTTGTGATTTGGCAGACAAGTACGACGCCATGGTTATGGTGGATGAATGTCACGCTACCGGTTTTATTGGAAAGACGGGAAGAGGGTCTATTGAACTCAGAGATGTGATTGGCCGTGTAGATATCATTACAGGAACCCTTGGAAAAGCCTTGGGTGGAGCCATGGGTGGTTTTACTACAGGTAAGAAGGAAATTATTGAAATGTTGAGACAACGTTCGCGTCCTTACCTATTCTCTAACTCATTGGCACCTGCCATTGTGGGAGCTTCCATAGAAGTGTTCAACATTCTCAAAGAGTCAACGACTCTTCGCGATCAGTTGGAGGAAAACACAAACTACTTTAAAGAAGGCGTTAAGAACGCTGGATTTGATTACAAGGATGGTGAATCGGCCATTGTACCCATTATGGTTTACGATGCTGCGCTTTCACAAAAATTTGCGAATCAATTGCTTGAAGAAGGCATCTATGTAATTGGATTTTTCTACCCTGTAGTACCCAAGGAGCAAGCGAGAATTAGAGTTCAGCTTTCTGCGGCTCACACTAAGGAGCACCTAGATAGAGCCATTGCTGCTTTCACCAAAGTGGGTAAATCGTTGGGGATAATTTAGGACGCCCAGAAATGGATATAAGAAAAAAGGCCTTTCTGACCAGAAAGGCCTTTTTTTATCGTGAATTGGTATGATCGTTAAAACAAAAAGAAGCAACTAATGTCAAGTGTCCTAGGCTTCATCAAGGTATTCGTTGAGAACTCGTTGAAGCTCCATGGGTTCAATGGGCTTACTCAAGAAACCATTCATGGTTGGCATTTGAAGATCCATAAAGACCATGTCAAACTCTTCGGTTCCCAACTTAGAGAGAGCCTCGGCTCCGTTAATGGCAAAGACGGGGGTGATTTTCCACTTTTCGAGCATTTTTCTGAAGACCAGCTGATTCATAATGTTGTCTTCTGCCACAAGAACCCGTGATCTACTGTAGTCTTTGTATTCAATGGTGGACTGAGCCTTTTTGATGGCTTTTCCATCTTGAAGTTCTTCCAGGGCTTTGGTGGCACTGGTAACGTTCAAGGAATACCCAATCATGAAATCAAGCTTACCCTGATCGTTGTACTTGGGAAAAAATCGCCTTAGGTGATATTCGGTTTCTCCGTCTGGAGTCAGAATCTTTTCTACCCATTCTTTTGTGGATTTAGAGGCGGCTACTTCAAGGAATAACGTTCTTCTTTTTTCCGCAAGTTCTATGGGTTTGTTGCGGTACTTGACATATTCGAAGTCATCCTTGCCTATCATCCAGGTTCTGATGTCCTCGTTTTTTACCGCCATGGGGTATGTATAGGTATTTATGATTGGAGTCAAAGACTACCAAATCTGCGGGAATATTGTCCAATACATTGCTGAAGAACCGTTCGCTATCTGCTACAGGCTGCGGGTCCTTGTACTTTTTCCCTCTCAACTGATGAAGTTGAGAGTCCAATAAAATCCTCAGGGCTCTCTCTTTTTCAAGCTCTTTTTCGAGTTCCAGAATCTTTTCAGACGGATTCATGCTCGATACTTAAACTGATCGAAGGTCACTATATGGCTCCACTTTATGTAAAACATTCGACGAATAACTTCAATTGTTAGTTTTTTACAAGGGTGTAGCAAACCGTTCAATATTAGTATGATAGGCGTCCTGTAGCTTTTTGAATACATCATGTTCGGAAGCATTAGGAATATTCCTGCCGTCTAATTGGGTGATGGGCGTTAGTTCACCCATAGTTCCTGTGGCAAAAAAGCCATCCGCAGCATAGATTTCAGTGGTAGAAATTCTCTTCTCCACACAAGGAATGTTCAATTCCCCAGCCAATTGGATTACTGTGTTTCGGGTAATTCCCGGCAGACAAGCATCACCAAAAGGTGTATACAATTGGTTGTTAGAGATCACAAAAATATTTACATCGTGAAGTTCTGCAGCAAAACCTTCAGAATCTAGCATAAGCGCCGCATCAACTCCCGCAACGATGGATTGAATTTTTGCTTGGATATTATTGAGAAGATTGTTGTGGTGAATTTTGGAATCCAGGTATTGAGGATTGTTTCTTCTAATGGATGAGGTAATTGCGGTTATCCCTTTAGAGTTATCAAAAACAATGGGTTTCCACTCCGGTAAGACAATCAATGAGCATCCTTTGTTGTGGACTCTGGGGTCCATGCTGGAAGTGTATTTTTCCCCTCGCGTCAAGGTCATTCTCACGTGGGTGTCGGTAGTCATTCCATTGGCCTTCAAAGTTTCGATCAAAGCCGTTTTTATCTCTTCAGCTGAAGGGATCTCATCAAACGCCAATGCCTTTGCGGAGTCTATCATTCTCTTTATATGGGTGTCTAAGTGCATCACGCCTTGTTTGTACACTCTAAGGCCTTCCCAAACGGCATCTCCACCCTGAACCACGGCGTCAAAGACAGAAATTTTGGCTTCATTTCTATGGAGAATTTCGCCATTGACATAGATTTTTATGTCCTCGTTTTTGGGATAAAAAGGCTGTTGCATGCTATGTAGTTTGGAGGTTATGGTTTGATAGCAAATTGATATAAGTAGTCGTAGTGTGGCTTGGCTTGGAGGTATAGTTCGTTCAGGAGGTTTGGCAACTCAAAATCTTCCTCCACGGGAGGGGCAAACCCCGTGCTGGCATGCGTTCCTGCGTACCAATGGGGAGCCCAAACACCATCTTCGGGACGAGGCCCTGCTTCCCATTCTAGCATTCTATCGTCCATTTCAATTCCAAGTCGGTCACACATTTTGGCGAGTACGCTCTTTGGGTCTTTTCTCAAAAGAGTGGCGTCTAAAACCACGGTTTTGGGAGAGGCGATTTGGTCGTAAAGCTCCCTTTCATGCGCGATTCCAATTTCTAGCAGACTGGGGTTGGGAATTACTTTTGCGAACGAACGAATTAATGATTTTGGATTTCGGATGAGGAACACATTGGTTACCTCATTCAAAAAATTTAAGTCCGCCTCAATGAGGTGGTGCGCCATGTTCTTGACAAAGAGGTGTTCCGTGGGATGTTTACCAAAAACTATGGATTCCAATACCTCATTAAAATCACCACTTTGGGATTTTAGAGTTTCCTCTCGGGCCGGATGATCAAGGCCTGTTTTTAGCAAATAATATGCATAAAAGGGCTCGTCCACCACGGTGGTATCACTTCTTTGAGCGAAGGAATACATGGTGGCGGTACTCAAGTTACGAGGCCCTGAAATCATATGAATAACCATAGGGTTAAGATACCAACTATTTTAGAATGGAAGCCCGTGACAATCAGTAGACAAAGAGCCTCAGGTGATAAAAACTTGCAGGATGCATTGCGGTTCGGTTCACGCCATCGGCAATTTGATGGCGACAGCTGGTTCCTGCCGCAATTAAAAAATGGTTTTCGTTCATTTTCCTAGCAGCTGGGAAAAGCACCAGTTCACCCACTTTTTGACTTATTTCAAAATGCTCTTCTTCGTACCCAAAAGAGCCGGCCATACCACAGCAACCACTGGGAATGATTGTGGACTCTACGCCTGGTAAAGCGTTGATTATTTTTTGGCTCAGGTGAATTTGGGAAAGTGATTTTTGGTGACAGTGACCGTGGATTTTTCCTTTTATCGGTTTGTCAGAAAACAAAGAGGTGTCTAGTAAATCAGCAGAGATGTACTCTGCCATAAATTCTTCGAAGGTCAACACATTATTCGCTAATTCTTTAGCTTTTTCTGAAACGTCCCCGCGCGTAATCTTGGGGTACTCATCTCTAAATGAAAGAATAGCACTGGGTTCCAATCCAACCAGTGGGGTTTTTGCATTGACAAGCGGAGAGAACGTTTTGATGTTTTTCTCTGCCTTTTTCTTAGCGGAGTCCAAAAGCCCCTTTGAAAACTGTGACCTGCCGCTGCTCGCGTGTTGTGGCCAATTCACTCGAATACCGAGTTTCCAAAAAACCTCGAGGGCATGTTGTCCCATTTCAGCATCCAAATGCTCCGTGAATTCATCCACAAATAGATAGATCTCTGCATTGGGATTCTTGAACTCCAAGAGGGGTCTTTGCGCTTTGTACCACTTGCGCAGATTTACGGACGATACGTTGGGTAGACTTCTCGAAGGGTGTATTCCCAGCCATCGCTGACCCAAGCGACCCATAAAACCATTGTTCAAAGCATTAAAAACAGAAGGCACCTTTCCTCCCCATTGATGCAGGATGTCTATATGCCCCATTAACAGTGTTCGAATGGAGGGGATTGAGCCTTTGTTTTTTTGGTATTGGTACTCACTTTTTAAGGTCGTCATATCCACGTTGGATGGACACTCTGATGTGCACCCCTTGCAACTTAGGCAGAGGTCTAAAACCTCATTGAGTTCTCTTCTCTTAAAGGGATTGCTTCCATCCGTAGACTGCCTACTTAGGTATTCTCGCAAGGCATTGGCGCGAGCTCGTGTAGAATCTTTCTCATCTCTAGTGGCCATGTAACTAGGGCACATGGTACCTCCGGTAGCTTCCGTTTTTCTACAGGCGGCTGTTCCGTTACACTTTTCGGCCAATTGAATAATGCCCCCATCTTCAGAAAAGTCAAAGGCCGTCTCGTACGTAGGGGTAAATTGGTTCTCCTCGTACCGCAGGGATTCATTCATGGCCGGTGCATCCACGATTTTCCCAGGATTGAAGAGATAGTGTGGATCCCAAATTTCTTTGAGGCGCTTAAAAATCGGAAGAGCCTCCTCGCCCAGAGCAATGGGGATGAACTCTGCGCGAACACGTCCATCTCCGTGTTCCCCACTGAGCGAACCGTTGTATTTTTTTACCAGACGGGCCGTCGCTTCAGAGATTTCTCTGAACTGCTGCTGACCTTCCTGGGTTTTTAAGTTTAAGATGGGGCGCAAGTGAAGTTCTCCCGCACCGGCATGGGCGTAGTAAATGGCCTCCTGTCCAAAGTCCTTCATCAATTCCTCAAACTCGTCAATATAAGCCGGAAGATCCTCCACGGTTACAGCGGTGTCTTCAATACAAGCTACGGGTTTGGCGTCGCCAGGAATATTGGAAAGCAAACCGAGTCCAGCTTTTCTCAAATCCCATACTTTGTAAGCGTCACTTTCAGAGACTTCAGGATAGGCGTAACCGAGTTTCTCTTCCCTCCATTTCTTGAGAAGACCCTCCTTCAAAACGGATAGTTCTTTTTGCGTTTCCGCTCGAAGCTCCACAATGAGAACCGCAGCGGGATCTCCTTCAACAAAGAAACGGTTCTGCGCCTGGAGTGCGTTTTTTTTGGTGAGGTCTAGGATGGTTTTATCCATCAACTCACAAGAATAGGGCTTCAGTTCCATGGCGGACTTGGTAGCGACCATGGATTCGTGTATGGAAGAAAAATGACCGCAGATTAGAATTCCTTTAGGGGGAGGGAGAGGATCAATTTTTAGTTTGATTTCGTACGAAAGACATAGAGTTCCCTCGCTACCTGCCAAAAGGCTGAGTGGGTTTTGATTTATGGAGAATACATCCAATGCATACCCTGTATTTCTTCGGTGAATTTCAGGGGGTGGAAAGGCCGTATCAATCCATTGAGAAACCTCAGTTTCTGAAATAAGACTTGCCGTGTTTTCCAGAATTTCTTTGGCATTTTCAGATCCGCCCTTTTCAGAAAAATAGGCCTTTTGCCCATTGGAGAGAATGGCTTTCACGCCCAACAGTTTGTCTCGAGTGGTACCATAGCGAATAGAGGTTGATCCACAGCTATTGTTGCCCACCATTCCTCCCATCATACAGCGATTGGCGGTGGAGGTGTTGGGTCCAAAAAAGAATCCCAAAGGCTTGAGAACGGCATTGAGCTCATCTCTAATTACACCGGGTTGCACCACTACATATTCCTCTTCCGTATTGATTTCAAGTACTTCGGTAAAGTGCTTAGAAAAGTCAACGACCAAACCGTCTCCTACACATTGTCCCGCCAAGGAAGTTCCTGCCGTTCTAGGAATAAGGGACAATCCGTGCTTTTTTGAAAAGTGAACAAGAGCCGTTAGATCCGTAGGGCTTTTGGGAAAGACGACTCCAGCGGGAATTTCGCGATAAACCGAAGCGTCTGTCGCATAAATTGTTTTGTGTAGATTGTCTGTAAATAGTTCGCCTTCAAGAGCATTGGAGAGTTTGTCCCAAGCGATGGAAGGTTTTTCTGCCACGGTGTTTGCCATAGTAGAAAGGTCTAAAAAGAATACTTAAGTCGCAAGAAATAAGAGGAGCCCAAAAAGTCGTTTTTGTCTGTTAGGGGCACATCGCCCCAAAACACTTGACCGAGAACTAATAAATCCAAATTGGTAGAAACGCTATAGGTGAGGCTAGGGACCAAGAATACATTGACCAAATCTACGGAGGCAATGGTGGTAATGTCCGCTGTAAACAAGGGAGTAATGGGATAATTAAATCCAATAAAGCCTGTGTTTTTATAGGGGAAAATATTTTTAGCAGAAAGCGCCGTGTTTCCCAAAACACCTGAGCCAATGATAGAGGACGCATTATCTCCCGCTTCGTTATACAAGTAACCCACTTGCAGAAACAACCCGTTGGCCAAACTGTAGTCAAGTCCTAAAGAAATTACTGTATTGGGATTGGTTAGGTCTCCGTCTTCATCTTCAATCCAAGGAATAAACCATTGCGCTTCTCCTTTAAAGCCCACATTGCCAAGGGACCCAGCCCAACCAAAACCGGGAGAAAAATCTCTTTTGTAATAACCCGCAAGCACTTGTAAGTCATAACCGAAAGAATTGATTTTGAACATGGCTGCTCCCACCGATTCTTTGTAGTCGTCAACATTTGGTGAATAAGCTACTTGTATACTGCTCAAGGATGAGGTGTATACTTGGAATAACGCAGCATCAACACCGGGTCTTTCTTCGTAGTCAAAGTCAAAAAAGTTGTATTGGTTAAAGAGGTCGTTGGGATTCCAAATGGTGTTGATTCCCCAATTAATTCTCTGACGACCCAAGCGAAATCTCACTATGGTGTTGTCGTATTCTACCCACGCTCTATCAAAAATGGTGTGGATGGCACTGGTCTGATTTTCCCAAACAAAACTCAAATCCATAACTCCACCGGCATCATTTTCTAAATCAGTAATGATTTGTGGGGTGTTTCTGGCGGTCCAGCCCCAAAACAAACGGTTTCTCATGCCCACATTGGCATGCCAGTTGGAACCGTAATAAACGTTAAAATTAAAGCGGTTGTGTATTTGATAGTCTTCGTAAAGTTCGGGAAGTTGATTTTGAATAATAGGGGGGTACGGATCCAGATTGAGTCGATTAAACGTCCCCAAAAGTTTTACATACCCATTGGAATAAAAATCCCATTGGGCTTTCGCCGAAAGGCTTGTTAGTAAAAGGAATCCAGCAATTACTGCAATTTTACGGGCTCTAACCATTTTTTGTCTGGTACGTTAAATCTATATCCAAAACCAAAGCGAATGTAGGACTGTACATTCATCCAACTACTTTCTCTTGGGAGGATTTTATATGATCCGTATTGAGAGGCGCTGATGTTGGCATACCACGTCCTTGCTGAATAGGCAATCAGCCCATTGAATTCAGCTAACAGGGCAAAGGAATTGTCAATGTCAATGTATTCATTGTCCACGTTTTTGTACTGCCCAAAATAGGCCCCAATACCTGGAGCCAAATAGGCAGTGACACTCCATCCGGGGAAGGGCACATAGGTGTAAGCGTAACCTCCATGCACGGCGGGAGTAAGGAAATAAATGTCCCTAACATCTTCTATGGTTCCAAAGTTGCCGTGGTAGGAAAGCGGAATCAAAACGGAGTCATTGTAGATCCACTCGCTACTAAAAGACCCACCTACCAAAAAGGTCCCAGCAGATTTCAATTGATCTTCTGACTGCCAGAGGGTGTGTCTATGGCTGTACTTTTCGCCGTTAAAGGCATAGTAACCATTGATGTTAAATTGATGAGTCTTCAACTGAGGAAGTTTAAACAAGGTCCCCTTGTAAATTACATCTTCTGCAAAATAGCCCTTGTTGTATTCATAATAGGTTCTAGCCCACCAATGTCTACCTGTGATCCCCACGGCCAATGCATAATTTGTGGTGGGGCCTCTTGACTCGGTGTTGAGTTGCCATGAGTCCATGGGGACTTTTGCACGAACATTTAACCAACCATAGGTAGCCTGAATTCCTGGGTTGAGTATGGCGTTATTGGTTCTCAACAACAGGTCATTGGTGGTTACCGGGTTAAAAAAGATAAAATGCGATTTGTTCTCTAGAAATAGACTCGTGTGCAATTGATCCCTTCTGTCCCAGATATAGGTGGTATCGTGATCGGGTTCTTCACTTGTGATGGGTTCTGGGTGCTGAGCCCAAAGGGGAACCACAAACAAACAACTCCAAAGAAGTAGCGCTATGTTACGATTTTGTTTCATCCTTGACCACCTTGCCGTCTTCTACGGTAATTACGCGTCTGGCTTTATTAATAACGCGCTGGTCGTGTGTTGCGAAGACGAAGGTGATATTTTCTTTTTGGTTGAGTTGAGCCATAATGTCTAATAGGTTCTCCGTACTGTGAGAATCCAAGTTTGCCGTGGGTTCATCTGCCAGGACAAAAGTAGGTTTTGAAGCCAACGCACGAGCAACGGCTACGCGTTGCTGTTGTCCTCCGGAAAGTTCCCCAGGCTTGTTGTTTTCTTTGCCCTTAAGCCCCACAGCATCCAATAATTCAAACGCGCGCTGGTCCCTTTTAGCCTTTGGCCAATGTTGAAGCAATGTAATAAACTCTACATTTTCTTTGGCCGTTAGCACCGGAATTAAGTTGTAGGCCTGAAATACAAATCCTATGTTGTTGAGCCTAAAGTCTATCATTTCATTGTCGGAAAGGTGAGAGATCTCCTGGCCTCCAATTTGAACGGATCCCTTACTGGGATGATCCAATCCTCCGATGAGGTTGAGCAAGGTGGTCTTGCCCGATCCCGAAGGACCTACAATAGCAGTGAATTCCCCCTTGGTAATTTCAATGTCTACGCCATCTACAGCGTGTACTTCTGCAGCAACGTCCTTGTAGATTTTGTAGAGGTCCTTGGTTTTAATGACAGCTTCGCTCATGGCAATTATGTATTTGTCGTGATTATAAAAACCACTTTTTCATTTTTCTTGTTCTGTTGACTTTTATTCTATAGCCAATGTAAAATCGGGTGTATCCAAAGAGCTGGTTTAAAGGGGAGCTGACGTATTCATCATTAGAGATGAGATAGCCAGAATAGGTTGCGCCTCCATACCATCGGTCGTTAGAGTAGTTGAGTCCAAGTCGAGTTTCTCCTTGTGCTCCAAACGTATTTCGGAAGCTCTGAAAGTCTCCGTTGGTCTTTATAATAGAGGCAGATTGAACCGAAATTCCAGGAATAAGAGCTAGGGATAAGCTGAGGTTATCTACAATTACCCATTGGTACAGGTATCCGAAATTTACCCCTAGAAACGAGGCTCCAAGGCCTTGGACTTTGCTGAGGTTCGGGTAATCGCCTTCAAGCGCTCCGGGAACAAAGGAGGAGTCTGCATACATGTATTCTAATCCAAAGGAAAGCCCTACGGTCCAGGTTCCTTGGGATTTCATTTGTTGCTCTAAATTCCACAAACTGGCCACATTTGAAAATTTGCGATTGTTAAATCCGTAGTTCAAGGAGGCAAAATAAGTAAGGGTTAGAAGGTCGGGCCTGTGGTAAAACTCATCTTGGTTTTCAAACCAATTTTCATCTAGAATTTCTGAATTGGTCAGGTGATAGCCCTCGTAGATTTCTATAAAGTTCTTAAACCACCACTTTCTTCCGGTAATACCAAATCCAAATCCAAAGGATTCCGTTTCTCCACGGTCGGGATTGGTATTGGACAATCCGGGAATAGAGGTTGTAAACTCCACGGTCAACCAGCGGTAGTCCAATCCAATTCCATAGTTCATGGGCATGTTGGTTTGGTAATCCAAGGTGGTGCCGTCCGGAGCAGTAAACAGCAAATTGGAGGACTTAATTACTGCGGGTATGGTGATACAGAAATCGTTGTAGTATGATTTTACGTACTCAGGATTGTATCCCAAATCCGGCTTGGGTTCCACAATGTCAGGTCCAATGTTCTCCTGACCCATCACTGAGAAAGTAATGAGTAAAGAAAAAACAAACAGCCCTATGTTGTGATTCCAATTCATGGTTTAATAACCGTTTTCTCGGTTTTCTTACGTCGATCGAATCGCTTCTACGGGGTTTAATTCTAAGGCTTTTCGGGCAGGATAGATGGAACTCAAAAGCGTCATCACCACTACCATGCTTGAGATGATTACATAAAAATGTCCTGGCATGTGGGTGTAAACAAAGGTGCTGATTCCCAGCTCCCTTAGTCCCTCACCAAAAATGCTCAAGTCAATGCCCTTTGCGCCAAAATAGGTTACCGTGATATAGCCGACCAATATTCCTAGCGGCCCTCCGGCAAGACCTATATACAAGGTTTCGAGGACAATCATTTTAAACACCTTGCCCTTGTTCATGCCCACGGCTTGTAGCATTCCCAGCTCTCGTTTTCTCTCGAGAACTGCCATCAACATATTGTTGACGATTCCAAAGGCCAATGCCAACATGATAATTCCAATAAAGAGGAATAGCATTTGAGCCATTATCTCATCGGCATAGCCCAATTCAGGAGAAATTTCTTTCCACGTTTCCACAATGTTGGCCTCGTCAATTTCCAATTGAGCCTCTACCGTGTCTAGGTAATCATTGTCATTGAGGAGTATGGCGATTTCGTGAAATTTATCGTCGATTTGCATCATGGCATCCACGTCAGAATTGCGGATGAATAGGTTTAGCTCATCGTATTTTGAAGAGGAGGTTTTGAAAATCCCCGCCACTCGGAAAGCCCCCGTAATTAAATCACCTTCCTCGTCCTGAAAGGTCAAGACCACTTTGCTTCTCACCTTGACTTTTAGCTTTTCCGCCAATTTTCCGCCAATGACCACGGGGTTTCTAGAGATGCCCTCAAACCAGGCTCCGTCTTCAATTTTTGTAGAAATATTGGTTACGGATGCCTCTCTTTCGGGGTCAATGCCCATAATTCTCGCGGCATTTGCCGTAGTTGGCGAGGAAATCATTCCTCCGAGAATAATTCTTTCGGAATAACCGCGAATGCTTTTAGAAGTGTCGAGAATGTTTCTGTATTGATCGGCATTGTCAATCCAGAAGCGGACGTCTTGATCTTTGCTAAATTCTGTATTGTGAATTTGAATGTGGGAGATGGTAGATTCAATGGCCTCACGCGTTCTCTGATCGTTGAGACCAAAAGAAAACGCCACCAAGAAGGTTGCCGCCCAAATTCCCAAAACGATGGATAGAATAACTACCAATGAGCGGAAGGGGCTTCTCCAAATATTTTTCCAAGCAATTTTACTTACCACGGCGTTTGTTTTTTCAGTTAAGAGCGCGAAGCTTTTACAGGATCTAATCTCATGACTACCCAGGCCGCATAGGTGCTGAGCACAATGCTAATGGCCACAATGGTCAAGGTATGTGTCAATGTAATACTCCAATCTAGGGAAGCGGGTAAAAGGGGTTCAAATCCATAATTTTCCAATGCATCACCGGCTTGCCCTAGCAGTCTCAATGGATTTCGGTTGAAGTAGAACGTGATGGGACGAGCCAGAAGCGCTCCGGCCACACCGCCTATTAAGGACATTAAGCCTGCTTCAATCATGGTGGTCAAAGAGAGTTTAGCCCTTCTCATTCCCACAGAGATTAACACCCCGAATTCTCGAGTTCTCTCGGCAGTCATCATTAAAATGGTTCCAAAAATCCCAAAGGAGATAATCATGTATAGGACCGCCAAAAAGATTTGGCCTCCAGTAGAATCGGCGTCAATGGTTTGCTTGAGCTCAGGAAGAAATTCTTCCCAGTTCATCACTTCATAAGAATCGGGCAAATAGTCTTTTAATTCGTTTTGAAGCACATTGTATTTGGATTGTTTCTCCGGTGTGAGGATAAGGGTGGACAATCTATTGTCTGCACCGTACAAATACTGCGCTTCATCCAATGGCATCATGACCAGGTTTTTGCTCAGAAGCGGATTTTTCACATCAAGTATTCCCACCAATGGATACTGGGCGTTGGCAGAAATCCCGTGGTAACCTTGTCCTAGGAAAACCAATGTATCTCCCACTTCAATTCCAAAGTAATCCGCCATTCCACTTCCGATAACTACTCCAGGTTTTTCACCGAGTGAGAAGATTTTTCCAGGATGTATTTTCGTGGTTAGTCCCAAGCCTTTGAGTTCTTGTTCTGGATCAATGCCCAAAATCAAAGTTCCCTTGGTTAGACGTCCGGTGGATACCAGGCTGAAGCTTTCCAATCGCGGTGTTACCTCTGCTACTCCAGGTAATGCTCGAATGGCATCGATAGAGTCTTGAGGCATCTCAAAGGAGTTCTCCAAGGTTTGCTCATCCCAGAATCCACGGTCGTGTACCTGAATAAAACCAGAATACGAACCCACCATATTGGAAATCATATTTTCATAGGCTCCCAATTGGAAAGACCTTAGGATGATGGCAAAGAAAACCGCAAACAAAACCGATGTCATGGTAATGATGCTTCGGCGTTTGTTACGCCAGATATTCCGCCAGGCGAGAAGGAGTATCAGCTTCATTCTCTAATTCTTTTCATGTTTTGAGTAGTAAAGAAGGACGGCTTTAAAGGCACGTCAAAAGTCAGTGACTTGTAGGTCATTTCTGTATAATGCCCCTCTTTGTCAACCGGTGTCATTCTCAGTTTTGAAGGGAGAAGTCTTCCGTCGAGTTCAATGACATCACTGCCTTCCATAACGTTGATTAAAAAATCATCTTCATCATAGAATTCTGATTTGAGTTGAAGGTATCCCTCTACTGAGATGTATCCAATGATCTTTCCCCAAACAACGGCTGCATCGGGTTTGGGCGTGAATTCGATGACGTAGCATTCATAGCCGGCTACGGTTTCGCGACCCTTTAGCGTATGGGTATAGTCAGTGACGATGGAGGATTCTTGAACCAAGTCGTCATTATTAAAATCAGAGCCCATCCAACTCTGCATCATCATGGATGGAGGAAGTTTTATGGTTCTTTCTATGTTGGGAACCCAGTTCCAAATTTCTTTTTCTCTTTTGAGGAAGACCGTCCCCTTGTCTCGTGCTGGAGCTTTTAAAAGAATAAGAGAATAATCTGTTCCTAAAGCCCAAGTCTTCGCCTCCAGGGTTCGTTCCCAACTGGGGCGGTGAATGGTAATGGTGAGCTCCGCTTCGTTGGAGTTACCACGAAGCTTTTCTTCGGCTTTTTTTACAATATCAGTGGCTGAGGGGTCTGAGAAGAAGGGAAATAACAGGGCCAGAAACCAAGTCTTCATTTTAAAATGTGCATTTTAAGTTGTGGTCATTCCGATGGAATCCGGAATTTTTGAACCATAGTAAAGGTAAGTCAAAATCAATAAAACTGTATGAGTATTCAGACAGAAACAATGGAAAGAAGACTTCCATCGAGAAAATCTATACCTATCAAAAAAAACCATTTGAAACAGGAGTTGTTTATTACCTTTGCAACAAAATATTTAGATATGTATCCAGAAGATTTAATTGCGCCAATGCGCCAAGACTTGGTGGAAGCAGGATTCGTAGAAACTCGCACCTCCGCTGAGGTTGAAAAATATATCAACAACACGCCCGGAACTACTCTCGTAGTAATAAACTCTGTTTGTGGTTGTGCCGCAGGATCTGCTCGTCCTGCCGCTAAGAAAGCGGTAACCGGAACATCACACAAGCCCGACAACTTGATTACTGCCTTTGCAGGAAATGATGTTGACGGTGTAAACACGGCTCGCGCTTTGATGGCTCCATTCCCTCCTTCTTCTCCCTCTATGGCTTTGTTCAAAGACGGAAAGTTGGTTCACATGATTGAGAGACACCACATTGAAGGCCGCACGGCAGACATGATTGCTGATAATTTGGAGCAAGCTTTTGAAGAGCACTGCTAAGAGCGACATCAGGAAATAGAAAGTTTAGAAAGCCCCTCGGAAGAGGGGTTTTTTTGTTGGGTGAGCAGTAAACAGTGAGCAGTAAGGACCTGTCCAGATGAATATCGGGAGTGGGGACCGACGGTCCCACCCCGGTAAAATTTCGGAAAATGTTCTAATCAGACGCGACAAGTAATCGGTTACTTTCGGTAGTAGTCGGCTGAAGTTGGAAAAGCCGGGGCGTGTGCCACGCCCTCCCCAGTTCAAGTTACAGCAATTGAAACTCTCAAGCGTCATTTAATCAATTGTATTCGGTTGAAACCGATTCGATAAGGTTAGCACGGGGAATCCACGATTCCCGCCCCATCTCAAGTTACAAACCGAAATTCAAAAAGTCGTAAAACAATCGATTGTATCCGAGTCCATCTTTTCGGTTTTCCTCGAATTACCGGAAGGAGAATTTTGTCGGTTGTAAGCGTTTACTTGACGGGTTACCTATCGCGAAAATCGTAGCTTGAGACCGGGGCCTGGGGTGCAGCCCCAGGTGGAAACTAGTAACTAGTAACTGGTGACTGGTGACTTGTGACTTGTGACTTGTGACTTGTGACTTGTGACTTGTGACTTGTGACTTGTGACTTGTGACTTGTGACTTGTGACTGGGGAGGAAGAAAGAAGGAAAGAGGAATTTAATTTATGTGTGAACTCCGGAATTTTGACTTCTTCAGATTCCTTCTTATCCCTGTTCTCTGTTGCCTGTTCCCTGTTACCCGCTCCCTATATACTCAAAATCCTACCAATCTTAAGCAACTGAGTGTCCAGTTTCTTTTTCTTGCCAATGGCATCTTCAAAGGGAGTGAAAACCACTTTTCCGCAAATTTCACCGACCATACCACCACTCTTGTCATTGAGTAGATGTTCTACCGAGGAAACTCCTAACAACGAAGCCAATACTCGGTCTTTACACGAGGGTGCGCCTCCGCGTTGAAGGTGTCCCAAAACGGTAACTTTGGTGTCGATATTGGGATAGAGCTGCTTGGCTCTTTCGGCAATGGAGTAGGCATCGCCAACCTTGCTGCCCTCAGCAACCATTACGATGTTGCTGGTTTTTTGAGCTTCAAAGGCCTTTTCTAGATATTGAGTGAGTTCATCCCAAGAACTCTGGTGTTCTTCAGGGAGAACCATATCCAATGCACCAATGGCCAAACCACTTTGTAGGGCAATAAACCCAGTATCTCTTCCCATTACCTCCACAAAGAAGAGTCGGTTGTGGGAGTGGGCGGTATCGCGAATTTTATCCACGGCTTCTACCACCGTATTGAGTGCGGTGTCAAAGCCAAGGGTGTAATCCGTTCCCGCCAAGTCATTGTCAATGGTTCCGGGAATACCAATGGTTTTGATTCCCGTTTCGGCTTCGAAGATTTTAGCTCCGGTAAAGGAACCATCTCCTCCAATTACCACTAGGGCATCAATTCCCTGGTCCTTCATTTGTCGTGCGGCCTTTTGTCGACCTTCAGGCGTTCTGAAGCTTTCGGATCGTGCAGACTTTAAAAAGGTTCCCCCTCTGTGGAGTATGTTTTTTACGCCACGAGCATCCAATTCAATAAAATCACCTTCTACCAAACCGTCGTATCCCCTAAAAACACCCACCACTTCCTTTTTGTAATAGACAGAGGCGCGGACTACGGCACGTATGGCTGGATTCATTCCTGGGGAGTCTCCTCCCGAAGTCAAAACGGCAATTTTTCTAATTTTCCCACTCATGGCACATTCAATTTTTTCGTTGTTCTTTAAACAAAGTCTAGTGTAAAGAGTTGATGTAACCTCGGTTGTCACAACTCATTCATATGATTACCTTTGGCAAAAGGTAAAAAACCCACCTGTACAATCTATGGCTCCTGGAAAAAAGATTTACTTTATTTCTGACCTACACTTAGGTGCTCCTGATGCGGTAAATTCTCTTGAGAGAGAAAAGCTATTTGTCTCCTGGCTTGACCAAGTCAAGGCGGATGCAGAAGAAATCTTTGTAGTGGGTGATCTCTTTGATTTTTGGTTTGAATACAAGAAAGCGGTTCCCCGTGGTCACACACGTGCTTTGGGAAAGTTGGCAGAGTTAGCAGATTCTGGTATCGCTATTCACTTCTTTACAGGAAACCATGACATGTGGATTTTTGATTATTTGCCTACGGAAATAGGAGCCACCCTCCACAGAGAACCCATAGAAAGAGAGTTCAACGGTAAGAAATTCCTCATTGGTCATGGTGACGGTTTAGGTCCAGGTGATCATGGGTATAAGTTTCTGAAAAAGGTCTTTGCTAATAAGTTTTTGCAGTGGTGCTTTGCCCGTCTTCATCCCAATTTTGGAATTGGTTTGGCGGATTACTTCAGCAAGACCAGTCGCCAGCATACAGGCGGTGACGATGCCATTTATCGAGGAGCCAAAGAAGAATGGCTTGCCATTTACTGTGCTGAATTAGAATCTCAAAGACACAGAGATTACTACCTCTTCGGTCACCGACACCTTCCTCTTTCCATTCAAATTGGAGACGCTCAATACGTAAACCTAGGAGACTGGATTCAGTATTTCACCTATGCTGAGTTTGATGGCGAGACCCTTCACTTGAAGAATTATGTGGAAGAGGAACTGCCCTTTATTGAGGACGTTTTCCCCGTTTCTTAGTCCCGTCTGATTTTTTAACCCTCTTCTTTATTCTTCCTTCTTGGGAGTGCTTTCAACAGTTACGTACATGTCGTTGAGGTCTAAGACATAAATCAGGGCGGCCATGCTGGCTGCACCCAATTCTAATTCTCTGGGGTGGATGCTTTCAAACACATCCGTAGCCGCGTGGTGGTAGTCAAAATACCTTTGATTGTCTGCGCGATAACCAATAAGCAGGGTTTGTGTTTTGTCCAGTGTGCCAATGTCCGCACCTGAATATCCTGCGGGAAACTCATGAATTCCATATGGTGTAAACAGCGTTCTCAACCCACGGAAGGCCTCTACCGTTGCGTCATTTCCATCAATACTAAAGCCCCTTGGAGCTCCCGATCCACCATCTGATTCAATGGCGGCTACGTGGTGTTCATTGAGTTGTTTGGATCGCTCGGCGTAGGTTTTGGCGCCGTCCAGCCCAAATTCTTCATTCATGTAAAGAACCACTCGTAAAGTTCTTTTGAGTTTGATATTGTTTTTGGCGAGGTAGTATGGAATGGCCAAACTTTGCATGGATCCCGAACCATCATCTTGTGCGCCTTCTCCCAATTCCCAAGAGTCTAGGTGTCCTCCCACTAAGAGTATTTCCTCTGGTCTTTCTGTTCCGTGCCACTCTCCAATGACGTTGTACGATTTGGTTCTTTCCAAACTTTCACAAGAGAGGGTAAGAGATACTTTGGTGTTGGGATTTTTTTGAAGCGCTTCGTGAAGGGCGTTGGCTCCGACGATGCTCACTGCCGCCGCGGGAATTTTATTTTCTGCCCCTTCGTAACTCATGGATCCCGTGTGGGGATGGTTGTCTGGTAAAAGAGTCATGGAACGGACGATTACGGCCACGGCCCCAAATTTTGACGCTTCAATGGCACCGGCCCAACGTTGGTTAACGGCACCGCCGTAGGCAAAACCTGTATTGATTAGTGCAGGGTCCATGGGTCTATTGTAAAAGACAATTTTGCCCTTGAGTTTTTCTTCACCTAGGTCCTTCAGTTCTTCAAAATTTTGAACTTCAACAACTTCGGCCTCTACCGCGCCATTGTCAAAATCTTGTGTTCCTACCGATCCTCCCAAAGCACATACAGCGAGAGGCGTCCCGTCTTCTAGGATGGATGCTTTTTCCAAGTCGCCTCTCACCCAATGAGGTACGTCCACTTCCTGCAAAATCACTTGGTCTGCTCCTAGTGAATCCATGACCATGCGGGCCCATTGAACGGCATTTTCTGCATTTTCTGAACCTGCCGGTCTGGGACCAATGTCTTTACAAAGTGCTCTCAGTAACTCGTAGGCATACTGCTCAGAAAGTGCCGTGGTATATAGAGATTGTATGGTTTGTTCGGTGGTTCGTTCTTCGTTTACCGTCGTGCTGGGTTCCAGAGGTTGAGCCATAACCGTTGTGGAAATACAGAATGCGAGAAGGACTAATGTGTTTGTCAATTTGGATATCATATGTTAGGATGTTTGTGCGCGTGTAATTTTTCCAGCGTGAAAATAAGGAAAAACCCCCCGGGACTCAAGTCACTTTGGCCTAAAGCACTTTCGTTTATATTTGCAGCCATTATGGAAATCATTGGATACTTAGGAGCTATACTCATTGGCGTTTCACTGGGTTTAATTGGTGGCGGCGGAAGCATTCTTACCGTTCCCTTGCTTACCTATGTCTTTGGCATGGACCCCGTTTTGGCGACGGGATATTCTCTTATTGTAGTGGGTGTGGCGGCCGCCGTGGGAGGATTCAGTTCGTTAAAAGCGGGCAACGTGGATATGGCTGCGGTTTTGGGGTTTGGAATTCCCAGTACATTATCCGTATTTCTAACACGACGATATCTCGTTCCCTTTATTCCAGATACCTTATGGGAGGTAGAAGGTGTTTTTACTCTTGAAAAGGGTCCGTTTCTATTGCTCTTGTTTGCGGTTTTGATGGCCATGGCCAGCTATAAAATGATTTGGGGAAAGGCTCCAGAACGCTCTCAAAATACCTCTCCCATTCGATTGGCTGCTCAAGGTCTTTTTGTAGGATTGGTTACTGGAGTGGTCGGCGCTGGAGGTGGATTTATTATTGTTCCTGCCTTAGTGGTCCTCTCCGGTTTGGATATGAAAAAAGCCGTTGGATCTTCGCTCATGATCATTGCCATCAATTCCACCATTGGAGCTTTGGGCGATGTGGCAAACCCTGAACTGACCCTTGACTTTGAGTTTTTGAGCATCATTATCGGATTGGCCGTCTTGGGGATTGTTATTGGTAAAGCCCTTTCCAAAAGGATTTCTGGCGCTAAACTCAAACCCATCTTTGGCTACTTTATAATTGTGGCCAGCGTGGGAATACTCGCGGCGGAGCTGTTGAAAATTACCAGCTAACGACATCCACCACTTGGGTGGAAAGGTAAATGAGAACGCGAGATTTTACGCGAAAGCCCGCCTGTATCAAAACATCCGAGTAGTCATTGAGTTGTTTTGTGTGCGATTTTTTGGCTTCACCCGTTTTGTAGTCAATGATGACCACATCGCCCTCCTCTGTAAAGACCAACCGGTCAGGACGCAACATGCCGCCATTGGGAATGAGCAAGTCCCTTTCGTCTAAAACTCGTACAGATTCTGAGTAGTAAGAGGCGAGGTCTGGATGGCTCTTTAAGCTGGCTTCAATATGCTTTATTTGCTGGGCTTCCGCCGAAGAAATCTCACCCCTTGCCAAGGCTTTTTCTACTTGTTTTTGAGATTGGAGCATGGAGTGAACCAAGGATCCCCAATAGCGAGGGGAAGTCTTTCCTTCCGTCCAGCCATCCGGTGCGGAAGAGGAGAGTTTTAGGCTGTCCATTCCGTGGGACATCAACCATTTTTTTCTCTCGGTGTTCACCTTTGCGGGTTCCGCTTTGGTGGAA
Source organism: uncultured Schleiferiaceae bacterium (assembly GCA_965658445.1). Taxonomy (GTDB): domain Bacteria; phylum Bacteroidota; class Bacteroidia; order Flavobacteriales; family Schleiferiaceae; genus CBFHSF01. Next base: position 52,524 of record CBFHSF010000005.1, read on the forward strand.
GGGCTGGGGTTTCCAGATATCCATTCTTCACCACCTTGCGTTTGCGAAACAAATTTTCCTATCAAATCCTGAACGGGCAGGGTGTCTTTTGCGTTTTTCGCCGGAAAGGCATAGACGTATAATTGATCACAGGCACGGGTTAGCGCAACGTACAAGGTATTTACACTGTCAAAAACGGCTTGTGATAAAGCCTCTGTGTACGTTTCTAGGTATTCTCCTCCAATGGCTTCAGCGTTTTTAGAAGAAATGCCCATGTAGAAATCCAAAGAACCCAACTCATCGAGTTCTGTAGGCACCCAATCTCGAGTGTCATTTCTCATCAAATCCCATTTTATTTTGGGCGTGAAAACCACGGGGAATTGCAATCCTTTGGACTTGTGCATGGTAAGGATCTGGACGGCCTCAGAGTCTTCTGGCAAAGGAATGGTCTTTTTCTTTCCAACCTCCTCCCACCAAGAGAGAAAACCTGAAATAGAACCGTCTTTGGAGCGTGTGTAATCAAGAGCCAAATCCAAGAATGACTGCAGGTATCCGTCCTCTTCCTTTAAAAGTCCAATGGCGTCTAGGCTGCTTTCCAACAAGGCGAAAAGCGGTTTCCCCTTCCATTGTTCTAGGGAGAAAGCGGGATGCAGTTCCCTCCATTGTTCCCAAAATTCGGTGCCGGGCAATGGAATTAGTTTGGAAAAGAGGTCGTGTCTTTTTTCTTTGGGAATGGAAAACACCTCTGTGTAGGACTTTACAAAGTCCCAAACCCTTTCGCGCTCTACGCCGCGAGAATACATTTTTAAAAAGTGTAAAGACCACTGTACCGCAGGAGAAGAATCTACAAAGAGGGCATCTCCGGAAACGACAGGGATTTCCCTTTTTAACAGAAATTGCACCGCTTCTCTGGCCTCAGAATTGGTTCTGAAGAGTAGACAGATATCTCGGTAATTGTAGGCTTTTTCAACGTTAACAAGGTTTTCAATTTGCGTGGCGACTTCAGAGAGAATTTCATCCGGCTCGTATTTTTCACGAAGTTGAACATTCACGTATCCACCGGGATCTTTGGCGGGGATTTGCGGGGCCTTTACGTACAGGTCACTAAATTCTTCTCCTCCCAATTGATTTCCAATAAAGGAAAAGAGCTCGTTGTTGAAGTTTACAATTTCTGCTTTGGAGCGGAAGTTTTTCTCCAGGCGCAAAGTTTGTGATTCGGCTAGGAGAGAATGACCGTTGGCAAAGGTGATTTTTTGATTTTTTTCCTTTTTTGCCAGTCGCATAAACAAGCTGGCGTCTCCACCGCGCCAAGCGTAAATGGATTGCTTGGCATCTCCCACCAGCAAGCAAGAGCCACTTTCTGACAATGCGTTATTGATCAGCGGCAGTAAATTGGTGAACTGCAGAAAGCTGGTATCCTGAAATTCATCGATAAAGAAATGCTTGTACCTCTCTCCCAGTCTTTCGTATACATAGGGAGTGGGCTGGTCCTTTATTTGCTCATTGAGCAGTTGATTGAAATCGGAAATGGGGAGCTTTTGCTGTTCAATTTTTAACTCATCCCACGCCTGACTAATTTCGTTGATAAGCGCCAGACCAAAAATGCTTTTTTGAATGGTGGAATAGAGCAGATAAAGAGGCGCATTGTTTTCTATCCAATTCTGACCCCTTTCCAAGAGATCTATGATTTGAGGCGCGATGGCTTCGATTTGATTTTTTTCTGCGGCCGTTGCCTTCCCCCCAAAATACTTTCCATCAAAGAATGCCAGCGTCGTCTTTACTAATGGGCTCATGTCCAAGTTTCCCCATTTTTTGAAAGTACTGGGGATTCCACCACGAGACCCAGAATGAAAGGCAGAGGGTTCAATGCCCTCAATAAGCTGCAACCCCTCCTTGGCCAACGCTTCAAACTCCGCTTTGAGCCGCGCTCGATTTTCAGAAATCTTTTTTTGAGCCTCTAGAAAGCTAGACAACTCTTGTTTCTTGAGCTCCTGAAGGGGTTGGATGCTATTTTCTTCGTTGATAATAGACGAAATTTCCAAGAGCGGGCGTTCTACCTTCCACGATTTGTTGTTCTTCAATTGTTCCTTGACGTAGGTCATAAGGGCCTTAGTCAACTCCGGGTTTTCACCCACCTTGGACAGTACGTTTTCTATGGCCTCTAGGCGCATTTGTTTGACATCCAATTCTATTTCAAAGGCATGAGGCAACTTTAGGTCGTGCGCAAAGGTTCTGATTACTTTATGAGTGAAGTAGTCAATGGTAGAAATGGAAAAGGAATGGTAGTTGTGAAGAATGTCCGTTCGCATGGCCAGGGCGCGGGCTTGGAGGTTTTCAAAAGAAAGCTGAGTTTTTTCTTCAATAAAAGCCACTTCACCGTCTCGATTTCCCTCCACCATGCGATCCAAGGTGGCCAAAATGCGTTCCTTCATTTCGGCGGCGGCCTTATTGGTAAATGTAATGGCCAAAACGCGCTGGTAAAAGTCGGGTTGAGGACTTGCAAGACAGAGAGATAGATATTGAACGACTAACTGAAATGTCTTTCCAGAACCCGCCGAAGCATCAAAGAGAGAAAAAGGTGTTTTTTGGGTCATTTGTAGGGATTCATTCACAGATGGAAAGTTATTTAAAAATTGGAGAATACAGGCTAGAGAGGATTGTTATCTTTGGTTGAGAATAAGCGATGTTTACATTGACAAAATATAGGTCACTACTCATTTTTTTGCTTTGCGCTATGAGCTTTGTTTCCTCCCATGCGCAGGTGGTCAAAGGCCGGGTTTTGGATGCCACAAATGGCGATCCGCTTCCCATGGTAAACATTGTCTATGATGCCAAAAACCAAAAGGGGGTAGCCACAGATGAAGATGGCTACTTTACCATTCCCAACAAAAGAGAAATCGTAGAAATTCAAGTTTCCTTTATTGGATATCAAAGCGTAAGCTTTTCCAAGCTGGACATTCCCTTGGGCGGAACGTGGACTATTTTGCTCAAACCTTCCAATGAAACCCTCAACGAAATTGACGTACAGGCGGGAGAGAATCCAGCCCTGAGAATCGTCAGGAACTGTATAGACAACAAGGACATCAACGACCCCAAACGCATGAAGTCCTACTACTACCGAAGCTACAACAAGAACGTCCTTACCTATGACTTGAGCACGGATTCTCTGGCTACGGCTCAAGATTCCGTGAAGTGGCTAAAGGATGTAGAAAACTCCAAGACCAATCACCTTTTGGTCATAGAATCGGTTACCAAGAAATTTTTTAAAGCACCGAATCATCAAAAAGAAGTGGTGGTGGGAACGAAGATTTCCGGATTTAAAGAGCCCAATTTTGGAATGATTCCCAATGACATTGCGCATTTTGGATTTTACGATAACACAATCAAACTCACCAACAAAACGTTTTTAAACCCGGTGGCGGATGGCGCCGATGACAATTACGCCTATTTGCTCAAGGACACGATTTTTGGAAAGAATGGGGACACCACTTTTATCATGGATTACTTTCCCCGTCCCGGTGCCAACTTTGAAGGGTTTACGGGCGTGTTGCACATCAACTCCCACCACTGGGCCATTGAATACGTGACCGCCGAGCCCTATGACCGCGGTAAGATTTACCTCTACATAGAACAGAAGTACGAGCTACAGCCCAATGACGTCTGGTTTCCGCGCCAGTTAAATTTTGAATTGACCCTAGAAAAAGTTCCCTTCCGCAAGCAAGGTGCGGTCATGAAGGGGAAAACCTTTTTGGACAGTATAGAAATTGGAATGGACATTCCGGATGAGGTATTTACCCTCATGGAAGTGGAGCTCGACAAAAAAGCGGCCAAGGTCTCTGATGATTTTTGGGTCAAAAACAGAAAAGAAGCGCTTTCTGTAAAGGAGGTGGCAACCTATGACAAGATGGACAAGGTGGGGGAGAAGTATGCATTTGACTTTTTGCTCAAGTCTTCAAGACATGCCTACAAAGGGTTTATTGCATTGGGGCCGATTAACGTAGAGGCTAAAAAGCTGTTTGCCTACAACGATTACGAGGGGCTGCGATTAGGAGCCGGACTGTACACCAATGAAGAAGTTTCTGAATTTTGGTCCATAGGCGGGTACTTTGGGTATGGATTTAACGACAAGGCGTGGAAGTACGGAGGTAAATTGGAATTGACCTTAGACAGAGAAAATGAGGTCAAGTGGTTTGTAGAATATCAAAACGATGTAATCAATCCAGGCGCCATCAATCTGTATTATTGGAGACGAGCCAACTTCGCTACCCAGTTCTTCAATACCAATATGGATTTATACGAGAGACGATCTACTTCCCTGGATTTTAGATTGTACAAGTACAGCCAGTTTAGAATTGGATTTGGACAACACATTCACAAGACGACCTACAATTATCAGTTTACTCCCATTGATGCTGACCCCGATAATTCGCAGACGTACATTACCACGGAGGCGCGTTTTAATTGGAGGTTCCTCTACAAGGAGAGACTGACCAATAACTTTGGCCAAAGGATTTCAATGGGGAGTAAGTATCCAGTAATTAACGTGACGTATGCCCATGGATTTAAGGGCATGTGGGAAGGTCAGTTCAATTACAACAAAATTGAGTTGGGTGTTCAATGGGATCACTACACACCTCAGCTAGGACGAACGATAATCACCTTTGAAGCGGGACTTATTGATCAACCCGTTCCCTATTCTTTAGCCTTTGGGGGAAGACCGAGTTACAACCCCTCGTTTAGTGTTTTTGTGAAGAACACCTTCCAAACCATGCGGTTTAATGAGTTTGCTTCAGATCAATACGCGTCGCTATTTTTCTTGCATGACTTTGGTCCCTTGCTGTTGAGGTCTGGTTGGTTTAAGCCCGAAATTAGATACGTTCAAGGGATTAGCTTTGGTTCGTTACAAAACCCCGAGTTCCACCAGACATTGAACCTCAAGACTTTGGAAGATGGCTTTTTTGAGTCCGGACTTATCGTTGACAACCTCATTCGAATTAACGTGCTCAACACGGGATATTTTGGAATTGGTGCCGGTGCCTTTTACCGCTATGGAGCCAACCACCTCCCCAATCCATCAGACAACTGGACCTTCAAGTTTGCCTTTATGTATTCGGTAAATTAATGTTGGGATAAACAAAATCAATGGCTTTGCCTTTGGCTCACATCTTTTATCTCTTAGATTTGTTACGATAACTAGAAATGGTTAGTCCAAAAAATAATTAATAACTAATAACACCAATATTATGAGTTTTGAATTACCAGCATTACCCTATGCCCACGATGCTTTAGAGCCCAATATAGACGCACAAACCATGGAGATTCACCATGGAAAGCACCACGCAGGATACACCGCTAAGCTCAACGCTGCCATTGAAGGAACTGACATGGCCGGAAAGAGCATTGAGGATCTTCTTACCAATCACACAGACAACGCAGCCATCCGCAACAACGGTGGAGGTTACTACAACCACTGTTTGTTCTGGGAAGTGATGGGACCCAATGGAGGAGGCGCTCCTTCAGGAGAGTTAGCAGATGCCATCAACTCTGCCTTCGGATCATTTGAAGCCTTTAAAGATGCATTCTCTAATGCAGCGGCTACACAGTTTGGTTCTGGATGGGCTTGGCTATGTGTAAACAAAGGAGGATCTGTAGAAGTGTGTTCTACGCCAAACCAAGACAACCCATTGATGCCCAATTCAGGTTGCAACGGAATGCCCATTTTGGGAATTGACGTTTGGGAACACGCATACTACCTAAAATATCAAAACCGTCGTCCGGATTACATCAATGCGTTCTTTAACGTGGTAAACTGGGATGAGGTTAGCAAGCGATACGCTGCCAATAAATAATTTATTGCACGAATAAGTTAGAAGCCGCTGGTATTTTGCAGCGGCTTTTTTTTGCCCTAATTCTCCGAAAAAATCTTGGAAAAACTCTGCTTGGAAAGTGGCTTGTGCAAGAATTGATACACGTTGGGGAAGTTGATGGCTCGCATCACATCCTCGTTGTGGAGACTTGAGGTGAGAATAATCACCGGGATATCTGGGCGTGTTTGATTCAAAATTTCCACCACCTCAAAACCTGAAATCTTAGGCATGTTGAGATCGGAAATCACCAAGTCGTACTCCCCATTCTGGATCTTGTCAATGGCGTGGCCTATGAGACTCGAAATTTCAATTTGCACGTTGGGGTAATACCTCTCAATCATGCTCCTCACAATTTTGAGTTGGATGTCATCATCATCCAAAAACATGATTTTAAACGTGTCTTTGGCGTTCTGAATGTATCGGAAGCGATAGTCCTTATTTCCCTTGTAATTGTTCAATCGACCGGCCACTAAGCGAATGATGCGCTCTATTTCATTGATCTGAAACTTGAGGTCCTGAACCACTTGGTTGTTGTTGGGAATCTCATCTTCTAACTGATCAATAATCCCCATAACGTTGGAGAGAGGACCGCGAATGTGGTGAGAGTTTAGGATGGAAATCTCTTTGAAGAGGTCGTCCTGACTGTTGATTTTCTTTCCAAAAACTTCTCTTTCTATGGAGAGTTTTTCGGAACGAGTTATGGTGGTTTTTAAAGAGGTAGAAAGTGCTTCCGGCGATAAGGGCCTCACGATGTAATCATCGGCACCAAACATGATTCCGCTTTTGATGTCATCGGCAGAAGCCGTGTCTGTAATAAACAAAAGTGGGGTAGTGGTGTAGACGGGGTTTTTTCGAAAAATCTGAGCAAAGTCAAGACCTGTAAAGTGCTTGTCTAGATTGAGATCACAGATAACTGCGTCCACGGTGGGCTCGTTTTCTAAAAACACCAAAGCTTCATTTCCCGAGGAGAAACATTCAATTACGTATTGCAGATTGCTCAAAGCCGTAACGACTTCTTGGTTTTCTTCCTTGGATTGATTGATCAGTACAATCCTAGAGTACTGGTACTGGGCATGTGGTGGCATAGGCGTATCAATTCGGTGGCTTAATAAATAGCCTAGGTAATCTGGGAAGGTGGTTTGGTGGTCTTAAGGTAGTAAACTTTTTGAATTTGCCTACTTCAAACCCTCCCCTAAACGTTTTTGTCTACGGCTCATTTACAGGAATGTGGGATGTAAAGGGTCGAAAAATCGAAGGTTACTTCTTGTCGTAACCCGGGCGAACCAAGTTGAGGTCGGGCTGAGCAATTTTCACCACCTTAAAGTACATCTGAGTCTTTGTAGCGGCAACTCCCTTTTGGTTGAAAATTCCGTTATTCATCAACTCAATAAGGTGATCGTTGTCTCTACATTGTACGTGTACTTCCAAATCATATTCTCCAGAAATCAGGGCCAAGAAAGAAACTTCAGGCACTTCAGATATGGCCTTAGAAACTTCTTCAACCACCTCTACGGGTTGTACCTTGATGAGAATGTTGGCATAGGAGTGAAATCCAATTTGGTTGGGGTCCACCATGCCGATGACCCTGAGGGTTTCGTCATCCAAAAGACGAGTTACGCGATTTCTAATGGTTCCTACAGAAACGTTTAAGTCCTTGGCGATGTCCGTAAAACTCTTACGGCCATCGGATTGCAACTGATGAAGGATTTGAAAATCTAGATCGTCAATACTGGAATGCATGCTGTGGATTTTAGGTGTTCCAAAAATAATGATTTCTACCTAATGTTTTACCAAATATTCATCGTACCCTATACATACAAAGGCAATTGTTTACATTAGGGGAATGGATTCCATAGAAAATGGATTACACATCGACCCTTGGATACTCATTACGGGGACCTATTACGTCATAGCCATTCTGGTGGCGTTGGGTATCCTATTGGAAAATCGAAACCCTCCCAAGACCATCGCCTATCTCTTGATGCTCTTCCTTTTCCCGTTTGCGGGACTGGTTGTTTATGTTCTATTCGGCCAAAACTTTAGGAAGCGCAAGCTCTTCTCTAGAAAGGGACTCAAGGACAATGAAAAGGTAGCGGAATTTACATCGGATACACTCCGGATGATTGAGGCCATAGAGCCTGACCTCGAATCCTTTTTAGGCCAGCAACTCAAGACTGCCAAGGCCTTGATGAAAAACGAAAACGCCCTGTTGAGCCTCAACAATAAAGTAACCGTTCTAAGGAATGGAGAGGAAAAATTCCCAGCGGTTTACGAGGCATTGCTCCAAGCTCAACATCACATTCACCTAGATTATTACATCATTGAATCCGATCCTGTAGGCAAGAGGCTCTTTGAGATTTTAGCTCAAAAGGCCCAAGAGGGCGTCGAAGTAAGAGTCATCTTTGACGATGTGGGAAGCCGAAGTTTTTCGGGACGGGACATCCTGAAACTCAGAGCTGCGGGCGCCATTCTCGTTCCCTTTATGCCGGTGATCTTCCCGAGCTTTACCTCCAAAGCCAATTACCGAGACCACCGCAAGATTGTAGTGGTTGATGGCAACGTCGGATTTGTGGGAGGCATTAACATGAGCAATCGCTATCAAAACACAGGGGACGGTTCTCTCTATTGGAGAGATACACATCTCCGATTGGAAGGTGATTCTGTAAAGAGCCTTCAGTTGGCCTTTTTCTTGAATTGGCAATTTGTGTACGGTGAATACTTACCCATAGAAAATGAGTATTTCCCACCTTCTGAACCCGCAGATTTAACGCTCACCCAAGTGGCCACCTCTGGTCCAGATTCTGATTGGGCCGGAATCATGCATGGCTTTTTTGCTGCCATTAACAATGCTATGGATTACGTGTACATTACAACACCCTACTTCATTCCCAATGAAGCATTGAGTACCGCATTGCAATCCGCAGCTTTGGCGGGTGTAGACGTAAGGGTTTTGATGCCTAAAAAGGCCGATTCAAAGATTACACAAGCCGCCAGCCTAAGCTTTGTAAAACCCCTTCTAAAGGCGGGTGTTCGAGTTTTTCTTTACGAAAAGGGATTTGTACATGCCAAGACCATGGTAGTGGATGACAGGCTTTCTACCGTGGGCACAGCCAATTTTGACAACCGAAGCTTTGATATCAATTTTGAAGTCAACGCCTTTGTCTACGATCCGGACATTGCATTGGAAATCAAGGAACATTTTATAGAGGATTTGGAGGACTCTGTAGAAATCGATTTGGAGCGTTGGAGTAAGCGAAGTATTGGAGCCCGAATAGTAGAATCCTTGGCTCGACTGATTGCTCCCTTGTTGTAGAGGTTTTAGATTTCTTTAGAACCAGAAACCAATATTTACAAATCCCAACCATTGACTGGAATCAAAGTTTTTGTGGGCGGAGAGTCCTATGGGACCAATGAGGGTATGGATTCCGTATTCCATGGCAAAACCACCTATAACAATGCCTTGCCCATCATCTACAAATCTGTAAAAATCATCCAGTAGGAGGGCTCCATTCGCTCCAACGCGAATGTAGTTATTGGAAAAGATTTCTAATTGATGATCCCAGCCTAACTTAAACATCTGATTACCCGAGATAAATTTGTCGTCCTTAATATAACCCACCACGTGCTGGTTCATGGAATATCCGTAAAACGGAATCATATTGTTGATGTAATTCTGACCAAGACCGCCTAAATTGAACAAGTAGGGAATGCTATTCAGCGAACCTACCGTCACGCCTAGTCGGGTTTCAAAATTCTGCGTATACCGACTACCAAAGGGTATGTTTTTAATGTAGTCAAGTCTAAGACTTAAGGGAAGAGAGGCTTCAAAATCATTGTCTATACTAATGGCATAAACCCTTACTCCAACATCTAACAAATGTCCTTTTCTGCCGTAACTGGCTCGATCGCGTGTGTCGCTTTTCATCTCAACAAAGCCTACAGTATTTGTTGAATACAGATCGGAGAACCCCAAGAGGTTTACCAAGTTAATGTCCTCCGCATAAAAGTGAATGAACTGAAGACCAGCTCCCGCGGAGATCATAGTATTGTTAGATAGAGAGGAAGAAACAAAGAGTTCGGTAAGCAGATCTCCTTGACGATACCTACCCAGGACACCTCCTTCCACATAGAGCTTGCTTTCAAAATTTAAATAGCGAGCTGCTATTCCAAATCCAGGATATACTCCGTTGTCCCAGAAGTATAACAATCGGGCTCTCGGAGATTCACTGATTCCCAAATCAAAACTGAGAATGGCTCCTTTCAAAAGGAGTTGTCTCGTGGTATAATTGACAAGGAGCGCACTGTTGAGGTCTGGATCATAGCGCAGCCCCAATCGAATGTCCCCAATGGATTTTTTTTCAACCACATTGACGTACAGCGAAGAATCTTCTACTACGTATTCCATGTCCTTAAACCAGCCCGTTCCATAGACGTTTTGGAGCCCTTCTGAAATTTCGTTCTGGGTGTAGTATTCACCAGATTCAAGTCCCATGGTTCCAACGACCTGAATTCTGGTAGCAGTGTGAATGCCACTGAGTACAATGGAGTCAAAACGCAGCGTATCGGTTTTTTGAAATGGCGGAACGGAGTCATACGTATAAATACCCAATTGCTCCTTTAACGCCAATAGCTCATCCATGTGAGCCCTTGCGGCCCTTTCTCCCGCTTTAATGATTGCGGTAGCCTCATCAAAAGTGGTTACCGAGTATCCGTTCATATCGGGACGCACGATAAAATCACAAAGCTTCTCTCTTCTCTTGGTGGTCATGGCATTAACGTACATGCCTGTTTTTTCCAAAACCTTGAGAAGTGTAGGGTCGCTGATGGAGTCTGCAAAGGTGGTTTGTACGTCGACACCTATGATGATATCTGCACCCAACTCTTGAATGTGATCCGCAGGGAAATTGTTGACCGTACCTCCATCAATTAAGTACTTCCCATCTAATTTGTAGGGAGAAAACAAAGAGGGAATACTCATGGAGGCGCGCATGGACTTGTAGAGCTCACCACTGTTTAATACCCGTTCTTTCCCTGTATTGAGTTCCGTTGCGATACAGAAAAAGGGGATTTCTAAGTCCTTGTTAAAATCGAGATCTCCGTGATAGGGATAGGTGAGGTTGGACAGGAGTCCGGTAATCTTTTGGCCATTGTTGATTCCTCCAGGAATCTCCAGGTTAAAATCTTTAGTAAGTTCTAAGGTTAGGAAATAGCGCTCTCGGGCACTTTTCTCGTAGCTCTTCAAAAACTTCCTCTTGGGTTTTTGCTCCATTACATCCGCCCAGTCTACTTCAAGAATTTCGGCTTCGATTTGATCGGGGGTATACCCAATGGCGGTTAACCCTCCAACAATGGCTCCCATCGAGGTGCCACCCACATAGTCAATGGGAATTTCCAAGGAGTCCAATACGCGGATAACACCAATGTGTGCAAACCCTTTGGCACCTCCTCCAGATAGCACCAATCCAACGGATTGCCTTTGTGAATATGCCTGAAAACAAAGTCCAAATATAAGAGCGAACAGTAGTAATCTCCTCATATTAAAACCAATAACCTAGGCTAAAATAGGTAAAAATATCGCTATGGTTACTAGATGTCATGGCAATTATTTCCATGGGTCCCAGTGGAGACATGTAGGCGTAACTAATTCCGTAGCCATCCAAAATCACAGAAGAATCAAAGAGGTTTTCGAAGGTAGCTTCCATTTTTCCTGCATTGGCTTTCGCCGAGAAGAAGTGGTTTTTCCAAGGCTCAACAAAGATTTCTCCGCCTACGGTTACCGCATTTCTTCCGATGAGTTCGCCCATGCGGTATCCCAAAAATGGAAAGCTAAAGTTGGGGTATTCCACTCCAGCACCCCCTAAGAAGATTTGATAGGGGAAATCCATGTCCGGACCAATGGTCGTGGCTCCAAGGGCAGACCAAGAAACCCCCACTCTGTCTATGGGAGAAAAGGCCTGATTCACCTGAACATACACTACAGATGCGGGTTCAAAGAAACCTTGGGTGCTGGCTTGTTTTGCAATGATTCTACCCTCTGCTTGAAGGGAAAATCCTCTCGTTGGCTTAAAGGTGCGGTTTAGGTTGTCAAAGTTTAAGAACCCGTAGTAATGTAAAAAGTTGTCGTTGGCACCGTCCTCCTCAAACTCCCCAATGCTTTGGTTTAGAGCAATGTTTTCAAATTTTATTCCTCCACCCAACGTGTAAAAATCAAAAAGTGTGGATTGGATAAAAAGGTCCGTAGAAAAATCTCTTTGGGTATAAGATGCCAACACTTGTCGGTTTTGATAGAGCTTTCCTAAAAACTGACGGCCCCTAATGGCAAAACCCAAAGAGGGAATGGCTCCCTTTTCTGTCATGAGTTGTAACTGAAATCTGGGATTTTCAGAAATGGCAAAATCTACAGAGAACTTTGAGTTTTCTATGATGACATTGCGCAAGGTTAGGTTTGTGAGCAAGGCCGCTCTGAAGTCATCATTGTAGTTTACACCAAATCGAATCAGCGCTTTTTCTGCCCTTTCTACCACTTTGACTTTTAAGGTGTACGCTGTATCTAAAGGCATTAATTGATAGCTAACAACATCGTAAAATTGGGTTCCGTAGAGCTTGTCAAGGTTGTATTCGATTTGCTTTGTTGTGTAGAAGCGCGGTTCATCAAACTCAAGCTTGGCTTTGATAAAAGAGGAGGAGGTGTATTTGGCTCCTCTTACTTCTATTTGTTGCACGTAAACCTCTTCCCTGGGCAGGGCATTTTTATTGGCCACTGGCGAAAAATGTGGAGAAGACAATGCGCTCAATTCTTCAGAAAACTTTTGTGTTTCTGAATATCCCAACGAAATCAAGCTGTCCGTATAGGCGTAGTCACCAATTCCAAAGGCAGTGATATCCGGCTTGATCAAAATGTCGGCATTCAATACTTGCGCTTGGTAGGAGTTGTTGTTTTGGAAACTTCCCACCTGCTCCAGAACTTTGTCTATGGAGGTCAGTTCTTCCTTGGAATACAAGGTCGCTTGAACATCTACTGCGATAACTGTGGTGACTCCCCTTTCTTTTAAGGCGTCAATGGGAAGGTTGTTGGCCACACCGCCATCGACATAAAGTCTACCGTTAACTTCGTAAGGCGAGAAGATAGAGGGGAAAGATACACTGGCGCGCAGGGCGTCGGAGAGGCTGCCACTTTCAAAAACCCTGCCCTCTCCCGTTTCCAGGTCGGTGGCAACGCAGAAGAAGGGTATGGGGAATTGGGAAAAGTCCATTTGTGCATGGGAGGACTGCGTTAAGTAGTCCATTTCCTTGAGCATGTTGTAGCCGTAGTTGAAGGCGTTGGGCAGCTCAATGGATTCTTCGGTAAGCTTAAAACTCAATAGGTATTTCTCTTCTGTAGATCGATCCAAAAATCCCAGGCGATCTCTGGGAAGATCGTTGCTCAGGACCGCTTCCCAATCCACTCTTTTGAGGTAGGCCTCGATGTCGTCAACAGAGTACCCCATTGCGTATAGGGCTCCTACCACGGCGCCCATGGAAGTTCCGGAAATGTAGTCTACTTGAATGTTCTGTTCTTCCAGAGCCCGCAGCACACCAATATGCGCCATTCCCTTGGCGCCCCCTCCACTTAGGGCCAAACCAATTTTATCTTGACCCAAGGCGGAGAAGGTCAAGAGGAGTAAGGCGAGTAGTAGACTGTGGTTTTTCAAAAGGTTAATTCTTTTTGCTCTCAAAGTGTTCTTTGACTTTGGTCGCTTTGCTCTTTCCTATCACTGAAGTTAGTGAATCTAAATCGGCTTCCCGAATTCTCTTGATGTTTTTAAAGTGATCCAGTAGAGCTTTTACGGTACTTGGGCCGATTCCCTGGATATCTTCTAAGGAGCTGTTTAGGTTAGATTTAGAGCGTTTGTTTCTGTGGTGGGTAATCCCGAAGCGGTGGGCTTCGTTACGAGCTTGCTGGATTATTTTTAGGGATTCTGATTTTTTATCGAGGTACAGGGGAATGGAATCTCCCGGAAAGTAAATTTCCTCCAATCTCTTGGCGATTCCAATGATGGTAATTTTCCCCCTTAGATCTAACTTTTCTAGGGCGTTAAGTGCGGAACCCAATTGTCCTTTTCCGCCGTCAATTACGATGAGTTGAGGAAGAGGTTGGTCTTCGTCCAATAGCCTTTTGTACCTTCTGAATACAACTTCCTCCATACTGGCGTAGTCATCAGGGCCTTCTACGGTTTTTATATTGAAGTGACGGTAATCCTTCTTGCTAGGCTTTCCGTCTTTGAAAACCACGCATGCTGCCACGGCATTGGTTCCTTGAAAGTTGGAGTTGTCAAAACACTCAATATGTCTCGGTTCTATGGGCATGCGCAAATCCGTTTTCATCTGTTCCATGATGCGGTTTACATGGCGATCGGGATCTACGATTTGTAGGTTCTTTAGTTTGTCTTGTCTGTAGAAAAGCGCATTGCGAATGGACAAGTCAATCAAACTCTTTTTATCACCTCTTTGGGGGACAGAAACTACGATGTTTTCCAAAGGAAGAGAAACGGGATGCGACAGATAGATTTCTCGGGTGTTGGAAGAGAATTTTTCGCGCAAAGCCAAAACGCCATAACCCAACAGTTCTTCGTCGGTTTCGTCAAGCTTTTTCTTCAGCTCTATGGTATGTGACTGCACCACGGCTCCTTCCTTTATCCTCAAGAAGTTTACGTACCCAAATTGTGCGTCCGATGAGGCAGAGTATACATCTACATCAGTGATTTTTGGGTTTACCACTAAGGATTTGGCCTGGTATTGTTGTAGCAAATCCATTTTTTCTTTGGACTGCTGTGCCCCTTCAAAATCCAATGCCTCCGCCTGCTCCGCCATGTTTTTTTTAAGTGTGGATATGAGGGCGGAAACATTTCCCTTGATCAAATCTCTGGCGGCATCAATGTCTTTGAGGTAATCCCCTTCCGTTTGATAGCCCTCACATGGGCCCAAACAATTTTTGAGGTGGTATTCCAAGCAAACCTTAAACTTTCCGGCGGCAATATTTTCTTCGGTTAGAGCCAGGTTACACGTTCTCAATGTATAGAGTTGCCTGATCAGATCCAGAAGCGTTTTCATTACTCTTCCCGATGGATAAGGGCCGTAGTATTCTGAGCCGTCTTTGATGATTCTTCTCGTGGAAAAAATTCTTGGAAAAGGTTCCTTTTTAATACAAATCCAAGGGTACGTTTTATCGTCTTTTAAAAGGACATTGTACCTCGGCTGATTTTCCTTGATGAGGTTGTTTTCCAACAAAAGCGCCTCCAATTCATTGGGGGTTACGATGTATTTGATATCTGCAATCTTAGAGACCAAGACACGCGTCTTTCCAGAATCTAGATTTTTATTGAAATAGGAAGAAACCCGCTTTCTGATATTCTTGGCCTTGCCAACGTATATAAGCGTACCCTTTTTGTCGTAGTGTTGGTATACGCCCGGTTTGTCGGGAAGGGTTTTTAAAATGTTGGTTATGTGCTGGTCGGCCATGTAACAAAAATAACGAGGATTCTTATATCTTCGGTATACCGTGAAAAGATTAAAAGTAGTTTGTATGGTGGTCCGCCGCGAGGATAAAGTGTTGCTCTTTAGAAGAGCTTCGAATTCAGCTCATTCCGGCCGTTGGGAATTCCCCGGAGGTAAGGTGGACGCGGATGAAAAACCCAAAGAGGCTCTGGTTCGGGAAATCCGCGAAGAACTGTCCATTGAGGTCAGGATACGAAAGCCATTGTCTCCATCGTACAATGATTCTGTAGAGCTGATTCCCTTTTTTGTTGAGGACTTTGACGAAAAAAATATCGTGCTTGCTGATCACGATAAAATGCAATGGGTACGAAGAGAAGAAGCCGATCAATTTGATATTCTCCCTTTGGACGTACCTATTTTTGTAGAAGCCCTTGGTTAACCGACATACTTTACGATTTGGTTACAATAAAAAAAGCCGCTCCAAATGGAACGGCTCTTTGTATGGTATGAGAGGTATTCTAAAAACCTCCTCTAGAAATCGTAAGTGATCCAGAGATCTTATCGGATTCTCCTGTTGGCGGGTGATTGAGTTGAAGTACGTACATGTATACTCCATCAGGTAAGTCTTGTCCACTGTTGTTCTGACCGCGGAATGGATTGTTGTTAGAGTAACCATCTGCTTGGAACACTTGACGTCCCCAGCGATCAAAGATTACCAATGATCTCTCGTCGTACGTCCCAATTCCGGTGATGATAAACTCATCGTTTACACCGTCGTTGTTTGGTGAAATAACGTTGGGAATAACCACTTCGGATGGTGGGTAAACAGGGTCTTCTGGAATTTCAAATTCAAACCAGTTAGACTCGGAAATATCTGTTGCACCTCCGGTAATATCCGTAGCAACGATTTTAAAGGCGTGAAATCCTTTTCCAAGATCTCTTACATCGGCGTAGAAGATGGAATCAACCGTTGGGTTTCCTGTAGCGTTAAACGATTGGAAGTTGTAACCTCCGGCGCCGTCGTCATTTCCTAGCATGATTTCATACTCGGCACCACCGGCCCATCCGTCGTAGTGGTTCCACTTGAGCTCTACGCTATCCCAAACCGATGGATCAGAAGATACATTGGCTCCTTTGAGAAGGATGTCTGTGATAGATCTTGTGGGAGGGTAGAACACTCCGTTAAGTCCTAATTCAACGCGGTATTCGAAACGGTTTGCATCAACGGTAGTTGCTGATTGGTCGTCGAATTCCAATGTGGTGATATCGTATACAGAAGTAAAGTAGTTAAAGTTACCTCCATCGATAGATCTAAAGATTCTAAACTCGTCAAATAGGTACGTAGGGAATGGGAAGGCAGTGTCAATAGACCAAGATAGTTTTGGGAACTTGTCATCAACAACTGTTACATTCTCCATGTCCATGATAACATTGAAACAGTTATCTACCCTCAATACGATGGTATCATTTTCTGGCATAGGGAAACCACATTTGTTAAAGAGGGTGTTTCCGTCGTTACCAGTCTTAGAATACAAGTAGTAATCTCCGTTTTGAGAAAGTGGCTTGTACAATTTTACGTCCATGGTCAAGGCCTCGCCGTTTACATCACAAGCGGGAACCAAAGCTTTAATTGCGATAGGCTGTCCGTCAGGTCTTGTCAAACGGAAGTCGGTTACATCAACAGAAGAACAGTCAAGCTTCACATCAAAGTAAAGTGTTACCGAGCTATCCAAACAAGCGTATTGTTTTACCGGAAGACCGATGGTTGTATCCAATTCTGCATCAGGGTCATTTACAAAGTCAAGGTTCACCCCGTTTTGTACTTCGGGCTTACACTGTTGACTAATTACTACCTGCATGTCGCGGAATGAGTTCCCGATGTTTACCCACTGGTTAAAGAGCGTGTCGTAACGGTACTCAGTGGCTCTTACAGCCATTACATCAATTTCTTGTGAGGCTGGTGTAAAGGTGATAAGACCTGTCTTTGGATTCATTACCAAAGACATCGGAGGTGTTGTTGAGATGGGCTGAGAAGCCGTCCATCCTGCATTGTACGCAAGGTCAACACCGTTGCAAGTACCTTGGTCATCTCTTACAGAAACAATCTCGAAAAGGATAGAGTCGTTGTCTGGCTCAACCGCAGATTGTTTCCAGTTGTGAGTCTTTCCAATACAGAATGCACGTACGGGCTCACTTACGAAAATAGGAGATGTGTTGTTCCCCAAGAAGTTGTTCAGTCTAGCCTCAAGGTAGAAACCTTGAGATCCAGGGGCTACAATATTGTTTACTGCAAAGTTTCTACAACAAGAAGACCAAGTGAATTTCCAATCTGTACACAAGCCATCGAGAATTACCGTTCCCTTGTAGGCATAAATGTCCATGGGGATGGTGTTGGTTTGAGTATTCGGATCCACACAGTCATATAGTGTAGGAGCAGAGTTACCTTGACCTGTACCGGGTACAATGTTTAGGGTAACTGATTTGTTAGAAAAACATGATGAACAAATCCACACAGTGGCAGATGAGTTTGATGGGTTCGCCGTTCCAGGAGAGGCGTCATCGTAAATACGCAAAAGAATTTCGTAGTGATGCGCAATTCCAGTAGAATCACCAATGTAGCGATACTGGATATCACCCCCTGCGAGGTGGGTCGCAGAAGACTGCGTAAGGCCTAGAACAAAAAATGCGGCTAAGGCTAGTAAGACTTTTTTCATAACCAAATGAATTTCATCGAGAATATTTATCCAAAGTAACAGAATTAATAGGGTATTTACCAACATTGGTTTAGCCAAATGAGCGTTTTGGCAATTTATCGATTAGAATCGCATACAAGGCCTCCCCTTGTTTGGAGGTTAAACACCTTGTCGTTAAGGTGGTAGGCGTCTAATTTTTCCGCTAAAAAGAGGTGTGGTTTAGTATATGAGAAGTGAGATTGTGCAAATCCAACCCGTGAAGAACCCCGTTATTAACTCTCGGTTGTTATGGGCTTTCAGATAGAGTCTTGCGGTGGCAACAATTCCAGAAAAGACAAATTGCAACGAAATGATCCACAGGTAGTTCTCGGAAAAAGAGACGCTTAAGAAAATGAATAATGCCAAAATACCACCCATGCCCGCCATGTGGGCAGATGCTTTTTGAAAGGGCAATAGGACCCACAAAATGGCAATCGTCAGAGCGCCACCCCATAAAAAGGAAGAAACATATTCGGGAATGGGCAACTGCCTCATCGCTTGGGCCGTCATGGAGAAAAAGACAACGCTAATAATGAAGGGCCACCTTCGGTCACGGGCGTTTTCCATGGTGAGATTGGGGATGAGTTGTAGTTTGAGAAGTAAGTACGCCATCATCACCGGAAAGATATAGGTTCCGAGCACGACCATTCCCAGCACGTAGTAAAACAGCGTTTTGTCCAAGTAATGCGGTGAGCCAAAGAGAATGACCGCAACCCCTACCAATGGGACCAACGCAGGGTGAAAGAGATAGCTTATGACTTGGGAAATACTTCTCATAGTTCTTTTCGCAATCGAGCTACGGGAATCCCCAATTGCTCTCGGTATTTAGCCACCGTTCTTCGGGCAATGGGATATCCTTTTTCCTTGAGCAACTTGGCCAGAGCTTCATCGGTCAGAGGCTTTTTCTTGCTCTCTTCTTCAATGCTCTCCTCCAGTATTTTTTTGATTTCTCGTGTAGAAACTTCCTCGCCATCGGAATTGGTCATGGCTTCAGAGAAGAAGGTTTTGACCAAATGCGTCCCATAAGGAGTCTGAACAAATTTATTGCTAGCCACGCGGCTCACCGTAGAGATATCCATTCCAATTTCATCTGCAATGTCTTTGAGAATCATAGGCTTGAGATCTCTTTCATCCCCTGATAAAAAATAAGCTTTTTGCTTGTCGAGAATGGCAGACATGGTCAACATCAAGGTGTTTTGTCTTTGGACAATGGCATCAATAAACCACTTGGCGGCGTCTATTTTTCTCTTGACAAAGAGCAGTGCGTCCTTTTCCGATTGGGTCGCTTTCCCGTTGCTGTCCTTATAGTGTTGAAGCATGTTTTTATACTCCCTAGAAATATTGAGTTCAGGTGCGTTTCTTCCGTTTAATCTCAGTTCCAACTCCCCATCAACAATAGTCACTAAAAAGTCTGGGGTTACGGCTTGACCCGCTTTGGAAGCGGACCCTTCGCTAGATCCCGGTTTGGGATTGAGTTTTTGAATTTCGTCTATGGCCTCTTTGAGTTCTTCCTCGGACCAGCCCGTTTTCTCTATGAGTTTTTGGTAGTGTTTTTTGATGAATTCATCGTAGTAGTCGCGCAACATGATTTCTGCGTGTTCTACTTCTGGGCCACGATGTCTCTTTTTGAGTTGGAGCAAAAGACATTCTTTGAGGTCGCGAGCACCCACACCTGCTGGTTCAAAATCTTGAATTACCCCTAGGAGTTCTTCCAGCTTTTCTCTTGAGGTCATGATGCCTTGAGAAAAGGCGAGGTCGTCTAGGATATCCTCAAGAGCACGGCGCAAATAACCGTCTTCATCGATGTTTCCGAGCAAGTAATCCGCAATAATAAAGTCCTCGTCAGAGAGCTTTCTCAAGGCCAGCTGATCTCTGAGGGTATCCAGAAAAGTGATTCCACCGGTAATGGGAACGGATTTTTCGTCGTCGTCCGGACTGTAATTGTTGGCTTGTAGTCGGTACTCAGGAATTTCATCGTCTGATAAATAGGGATCGGGATCAAAGTCGTCCAAGCTGTCCGAAGTGGATTCGGGTTCCGAGTTGTCTTGGTAAAGATCGTCTTCAGCAGTCTCCCTTTCAGCGCCTTCTTCCAGTGCAGGATTCTCCTCCAACTCTTCCTTGATTCTCTCTTCAAGGGCCTGAGTAGGAAGCTGAAGAAGCTTCATCAACTGAATTTGTTGAGGGCTGAGCTTCTGTAGAAGTTTCTGTTGTAGACTTTGTTTTAACATGGTTACATCCGTTGAAACGAAGGTAATGCAGATGAATTGTTTGGGCAAATACCCTAAACGCGTTAAATGCGTCTTTTGTTAACGATTTTTTGGAATCGCTATCCCTTGTCCTGGGCTAGGGACTTTTCTACCCACTGTACTACCTGTGGACCGGACAATCCATTTTCATTCCAAATTTCCTGAGGTGTGGCGTGATCTACAAAGCGATTGGGAAGGCCTCGGCATTCAATATACCCTGTGTAGCGAAGTCTAGAAGCCAGCGCTTCAATGGATTCCCCGACGCCTCCTTTTCGGCTGCCTTCTTCTAAGACTAGCACGCGTTGGCAATGAACCAAGGTGTCGTGAATGGCGGCTTCGTCTAGCGGAGAGGCAAAGCGCAAATCCACAATTCGAACCGGGTGATTTTCTAGGGCCTGGAACGCTCTTTCCAAAACGGGGCCAACTCCAATTACTGCAACGCCTTCGCCTTTTTTAAGGACAGTTCCCCGGCCGCGATAGTCGGGAGAGGGGGTGTAGAAATCTTCCGCCGCATCGCATCTTCCTCGAGGAAATCGAATGGCAATGGGGTGGTTCTGTTTGGAAGCCCATCTCATGGCTCTACTGAGTTCATGAGAATTTCTGGGGGCAATGACGTCTAGGTTGGGAATGGATTTACAGAGGGCAAGGTCAAATGCTCCCTGATGAGTGCTGCCATCTTCTCCCACAACCCCTGCGCGATCAATTACCAAAGTGACCGGAAGGTTTTGCATGGCGATGTCGTGAATCAATTGATCCATGCCGCGTTGTAAAAACGTGCTGTAAATGTGAACAAAGGGTCGCTTGCCATCCGCAGCAAGTCCTGCCGCCAGTGTCAATGCGTGTTGTTCGGTAATTCCGGTATCTATGATTCTATTCTCGAATTCACCTTGGAGTTGATAGAGGCTGGAACCACTGAGCATGGCTGGGGTGATTCCGTAGGCCTTTGCGTCTTCTCTCATGATTTCTGCCAAAGTGTGGGCAAAGACATCTTGGTATTTGTGTTTGGCTTCCGCCGAAGAGGAACTGCCTGGCAAAGTGGCTTTTTGCGTTTTTACGTGAACGACACGTGGCCTTGTTTTCGATCCCGCGGATCGAAACGCAGCCACCATATCTTCCATTCCAGAGACGGGACCGTAATATTCCCATCCCAATGATTGGAAAAACGCTTCATAGTTTCGGCCTTGAGCCAGTCCGCCCACATTTTTATCAATGGAAATCTCATTGTCATTGAGAACCAAAAGAACATCGGAACCCTTTTCACCCAAGTGGTTAATAGCCTCAAATGCCATACCTCCAGTTAAGGCACCGTCTCCAATAACCGATATGTGCTTGCGGCCCTTGGGAGCGTCTAGGGCAAATCCCATAATGGCAGAAATGGAGGTGGAAGAATGACCGGTAGAAAAGGGATCAAAGGGGCTTTCTCCACGTTTTGGAAAACCAGAAATACCGTCCTTGAGTCGGTTGGTGTGAAAGGTTGCGGCTCTGTCCGTAATGATCTTGTGAGCGTAGGCTTGATGGCCAACGTCCCAGATTAAAATATCTTCTGGCGTATTGAAAACATAATGTAAGGCAACCGCCAATTCCGTAGCTCCCAAAGAACTTTCCAAATGCCCTTTTTTCTGTTGGGTTTGGTTCAGCATAAAAGCCTTGACGCTATCCGCAAAACCGGATAGTTCATCGACGGACAAGCCGCGCAAAATGTCAATGGAAAAATCTGATGAGTTCAATGAGATGGTTTTGAAAGGCAAAGGTAAGAAACCGGAGGGTTATAAATCGAAGGTTATACATCGAGGGCCATAAATCCGAGGGCCACAAATCCGGGGGCTATAAATCATTAAGGGCCTGTAAAAACAGACCCTTAACGTTACCCTAAACCTTAAAAGCAAGTGCCAAACTCTCATCAGATGGATGGATTGTATCGATGAGTTTGGCAAAAACTCGTACGAAAGGTACTACTTTACGGCTTTAATTCCTAATCTATTTTTAATAGAATTTAAGATATAGTACATAACCGGTACAATTACCAATGTCAGGAAGGTGGCAAAGGTCAATCCAAAGATTACCGTCCAAGACATGGGTCCCCAGAAAATAACGTTGTCACCACCAAAGAAGATCTGTGGATCGTTCTCTGACAACAAGGTCATAAAGTCGATATTCATACCCGTAGCCAAAGGAAGAAGTCCCAATACTGTGGTAATGGCGGTAAGCAATACCGGACGCAAACGCGTTTTTCCTCCTTCTACAATGGCGGCCTTGATTTCTTCTATGGGAAGTCTTTGCTTGCCAGTAAGCCCCAATTCTTCTTTTCTACGAGACATGATGAGGTTGGTGTAGTCAATCAGTACAATGGCATTGTTTACCACAATTCCCGCCAGAGAGATAATACCAATCATGGTCATCATAATCACGAATTCCATTCTAAAGATCTGCAGACCCAGAAGTACACCAATCAAAGAGAGTAGTACAGTGGTCAAGATGATAAATGGAGTAGAGGCTGAGTTAAACTGAGCGACCAAAATCAAGAAGATCAAGAAAACGGCAATCATAAGAGCCGTGGTCAAGAAGGCAAATTCTTTGGCCTGATCTTCTTGCTGACCTGTAAACTTAAAGCTGTATCCCGCCGGAATTTCGTAATCCTTGAGCACGTCCTTAATCTCGGCAACCACTTCGTTGGGGTTAGCGTCAGAAAGTACGTTGGAGTACAGTGTAATTACGCGGTCCAATTCTTTTCTCTTCACGGCAGAGAACGTCGATGTTTTCACGGGGTAGGCAATGGCCGAGATGGGCACTTGCTTAATTCTTCCCGAGCTCTGATCTCTAAAGGTGATTCTCTGGTTCATCAAGTCGTCGATGTTGTATCTATACTTTTCAGCATATCTCACATTGATGGGATAGTCATCCTCTCCGTCTTTAAACCTAGATACTTCTTTTCCGAAAAGCGATGTTCTCATGGCGTCTCCTACTTGGTAGGTAGAAACTCCCAAGGTTCTCGCCTTAACTCTATCGATGATGATGGGCATTTCGGGTTTTCCTTGCTCAACATCCAATTTTAGTTTTTCGATTCCGGGAACGCCGGCCTCTTCAATGGTTCCTTGAATGTCTTGGGCAATGGCGATGAGCTCACCGTAGTTTTCACCCGAAACTTCAATGTTAATGGGAGGACCTGTTGGGGGGCCGTTTTCGTCTTTAGAAACTGTAATCTGAACTCCTGGGTAAATAGAGATTCCCTTTCTAATTTTTTCCAATACGGACTCAGAAGTCACCTTGTTTCCTTCACCGTCAATACGATCAGGGAACTCTCTAAAACCAACAGAAATTTTGGATTTGTGAGGCGTCTGCGCCATGGAAGGACCTTGGTTGGGGTCGGAGGTTCCTTCTCCTACCTGAGCAATTACAGATTCTACCATGTAATTGTACTCTTCTGTCATTCCATTGACTTCGCGATCATAGGTGTACTGACTTACGATATCGATAACCTTGAGCTCAACTTCTTTGGTGAGTTCATTGGTTTCTTCAATGTCAGTTCCGATGGGGAACTCAATGTATACATCCGCTCTCTTGGGCTGGTTTTCTGGGAAGAACAGCGTTTTTGGAGGCGCTACTCCCAAGAGAATAAAGCTCACAATCAAGAGTCCAATGGTTCCAAAGAAGAAGACGTAAGGCTTTCTTCCGGATAGAGCATAAGACAATGTAGCTCGGTAAATTTTCTCCAGCTTGGGGAGGAATACATTCTGGAATTTAGAGGTTCCAGGAATCACACCGTACAAGTATATAACGATAAATACCCCTACGTAGATCATGAGGTTACCCAAGGTCATGGCCTTGAGGATGTAAGCGATAACCGCTCCAAGTACTACCAAAATAACCGCCCAACGCATGTATTTCTTTTTGTTGGGAGTGGGGTCTCCAACCTTCATAAAAGTAGAAGTAAAAGCGGGGTTGATTACCAACGCAACAAAGAGAGAAGAAGAGAGTACGATGATCAACGTGATCGGTAGGTACTTCATGAATTCTCCAAATAAACCGGGCCAAAGAGCCAAAGGCAAGAAGGCCGCAAGCGTTGTAGCCGTAGAGGCGATAATGGGGTAAGCTACCTCACCGGCTCCCAATTTAGAAGCTTCAATGGCTGAGTAACCTTCGTCCATAAGGCGGTAGATGTTTTCCACTACCACAATTCCGTTGTCTACGAGCATTCCCAGGGCAAGAACCAAGGAGAAGAGTACCATGGTGTTCAAGGTTACTCCCATAAATCCAAGGATCAAGAAAGACATCAACATAGACATGGGAATGGCAATTCCCACAAACAATGCGTTTCTAAATCCAAGGAAGAACATCAGAACGACGATTACGAGCAACATACCAAAGATGATGGAGTTGATCAATTCGTTCAATTGACTCTTAGTCTGGTTGGACTGGTCATTGGTAACGGTGATTACCAAGTCTTCTGGGAAATAGCCATCTCTGGCTTCGTCAATGATTTCATCGATTTTTTCAGAAACAATGATGAGGTTTTCTCCGGCGCGCTTCATTACGTCCACCATAACCACAGGCTGAGTGTACTCACGTGCGTACGATTCTTTTTCTACCTCTTCAAATGTCACAGTAGCCACATCTCTCAGGTACACGATGTTTCCCTTCTCGTGTTTGATGATGATGTTTTCGATGTCTTTTACCTTTTGGAATTCACCGACCACGCGAACGTTTCGGCGGTAGCCATCAACCAAGAGGTCACCCCCTGAGATGGATACGTTTTCTCCTTGGATGGCATTGGCAACGTCTCCAAAGCTCAAGTTTAATGACTCCAACTTGTGTTGGTCAATGCTCACGCGAACTTCTTTGTCGTCTACACCACGGATTTCTGCTTTGGAAATCTCAGGCAGGTCTTCGATTTTTTCTTCCAAGTACTCAGCGTACTCGTTGAGTCTCTCAACGGTATAGTCTCCAGAAAGGTTGATGTTTCTCACCGGAACCAACTCTGAGAAGTTCATCTCAAAAATGTTGGGATCCGCAGGGAGGTCACTGGGGAATTCAGGGTCAGACTTGGCGATATCTACCTTGTCTTTTACCTTTCTCAAGGCCTCCTCTGGAGACACTTCAAAATCAAATTTTACCTGAATGGTAGAATAACCCTGTACCGAGGTAGAGTTGATTTCATCAATACCAGTAATCCCGTTGATTTCTTTCTCTAGAGGACGAGTAATGAGTTTTTCGATATCCAAGGGAGAGTTTCCTGGATAGGGGGTTCCCACGTAGATTTCAGGAGTTACAATCTCCGGAAAGGCCTCGGAGGGCATGGCTCTAAAGCTCGCGACACCCGTGATAAACAGGATGGCCGCAAGTACAAATATGGTGGTAGTGTTTTTTACGGAGAAACTGGCGGGGCCAAATTCCTTGAGTCCGTTGTCACTACTATTTTGAATATTGTCTTTTTCCATGAGGTTTGGTTATTTGGAAATGGCTACCATTTGTCCTGCTTTCACACTGCGAGCGCCTTTGTCTACCAAAATTTGACCGGGCTTAAGGCCTTCCAAAATTTCAGTTTCACCACGGTAGCTGCTTCCGATGGTAATCAATTGACGAACTACTTTCCCTTTTTCTCCGCCTTCAAGAGGCTCAATTACAAAAACGTAATCGTTGCCCTGAGGGTTTTGAAGGATGATTCGATTGGGAAGTACCACAGTGGAATCCGATTCGTAGTCCTTAATTTTTACACTGGCCAACATGTTGGGCTTCAGTGAATTTTTCTTGTTGTTGAGGTCCAACTGAACGGTAAAGGTTCTGTTGTCAGGATTGATGTATTCAGAAACCCTTTGGATTGGCACTTCTTCCATAAAGTCGATCACGTCGATGGAAACATCCGCAATGGTTCCGGGTTTCACGCTGTTTACATAGCGCTCTGCCACGTCTGCTTTGATGTACACCTTGTCCATGTTTACCATTCTAAGGGCAGACATTTGAGGCATGGCTATTTCACCTACTTTGGGGTAGATGGCGTCCACCTTTCCGCTAAACGGAGCGGTGATTTTTGTTTTTGCCTCTTGCTCTTTCAAAGTCTTAAGACGGCTTTTGGAGGCTTCCATTGAGTTCTTGGCGCGCAAGTAATCTACCTCAGAACCAATTTTTTGGTCCCAAAGAGACTTTTGCTTTTCGTACAAGGTGTACGCTAGGTCATAGCTCGTTTGTGCTTCGTCAATTTGAGTGAGCAACAATGTGTTGTCAAGTTCTATGAGGACTTGACCTTTGCGAACGTCTTGACCTTCTTTAACCAAGATGCGATTGACCAATCCGGTAGCTTCTGGATAAATGGTGGCGTTAAAGTCTGCCTCCACATTCCCGTATACTTCAAAATAGTGGCTAAAGTTGCGTGATTCTACTTCTAGAATAGATACGTAAGACAACTTTTGCGTAGTGTCTAATTCGGCGATGGCCAAATCCACTTCGGCGATCTCTTCTTGAATTTTCTTGTATTCCTTTTTTAGGGAGTCTTTGGTCTCTTGAAGTTTTGCCAAATCGTCCTTTTCAGTACAGGCAAACAAGAGTAGGGCGATAGATGCTAAGGCTAAATTTTTCATTAGTGTGTGATGATTATAAGTTGTAATTACCCAGTACACGCTGCATTGTAGACTTAGCCTGAAGCAATGATAGTGCAGAGCGAGTGTAAGAGGTTAGTGTTTCTAAATATTGGTTTTGAGCTTGGGTCAGGTCCAAACTGGAAGCGACCCCTTGTTGGAATTTCACTTGCGTGCGATTCAAAATTTTCTGTGCCAATTCCAAGTTTCTACTTTGTGTATTGAAAGTGTTTAACTGGAATTCGTAATCGGTTTTGGCTTGCTCGTATTGAAGCTTTAATCCATCCGTAACTTGTTCTTTGGCAACTTCTAATTTGGCCACGTCAATCTTGGCTTGCTGAACTCTAGAAACTCTTTTCCAGGAGGTAAACAAATCCCATTGAAGGTTGACACCCCAAACCGTTGTGGGGAACCAAAGTCCAGAGTTGGCGTCTGCCCAAAACTCTACGTCGTTACCTTGGTACGTCTGTGCGTAGTTCAAAAACCCGTACACCTTGGGCAGGTATTGCATTTGTTCGTTCTGAACACTGAGGTTTGCACCTTGCTGTTGGTTTTCCAAAGCGCGGTAGTCAATGTGATTTTCAAGTACAAACTCCTCCGAGAGTATGCTTACACCGTCAATGGTTACAGAAACCAAATCGGCAACATCTTCTGTGAGAACGATGGGTCTTTCAACGTCCAATCCCATCTGTAGGTTGAGGAGAATCCTAGAGATTTTGGCATTGGCCTGGGTGTAGATTAACGTGTTTTGAAGGTTAGAAACCAAGATTTCTAACTGATCTACATCTTGTTCTTCTACAAAACCCGACTGGTAAAGAGCCTGCGTTTCCGTAAGAGATTTGTTCAGGGATTCAATGTTGTCCTCTAGGATGCTTTGTACTCTCTCATTGACCAAAACGCTGTAGTAGGCCTGAGCTACGTTGTCGCGAATTTCAATTACTGAAGTTTCATAGTCCAAAGCCGCCCCTTCTTTGAGAACTCTTGTCGCAACCAAGGCTACGATGTAGGATCCGTCAAAGATGAGCTGATTAAGAGTTAACCCTCCTTGAACGTTGTAGTCCGTACCAAACTGTGCCGCAATAAACTCCGGAGCATTGGGGTCCGGGTTGGGGAGGGCGTCGTTGATAAAGTTGGGGATGATTTGAGTGGGAATGTCTACGTAGTTGTTAAAGCTAGCGCTGGCAGAAATTTGCGGTAAACCGATTGAAGCCGTTTCGGTAATCAGCTTTTTGGTTTTTTCGATTTCTAATTCTCGATCTCTAACGTTGTAGGCATGTTCTACGGCGTAGTCTTGGGCCTGTTGCAGCGAGAAAGAAGAGGGGACTTCTTGTGCAACGAGCGGACTTACCAGTAGCATAAGCCAGAGGGCGAAGTGTGATTTATTCATGTGATTTTTCGAGTTTTTTTTCTAGATAGTTTAAACCCTCTGCGGAGGCCAATCCGCGGATGTGGTATATGGTGTTTTCGAATTCTACATCGGAAGAATTAAAGCACTCTTCAGGGAAAAAGTCTCCCTGAGTTACGGCGCAAATTCTGGCGTAGTAGAGTTGAGATATGATTTCGACTGAAAAGTCCTGGCGATAGAGCCCTTCAGAAATTCCTCGGTTGAGGTTTTTCGTAGTGAGGTCTACAATCATCTTTTCCTTTTGGCCTTCTAACCATTCAAATGTTTTGGGGGCGTAGCGCTTGAGCTGAAAAACCATTTGGGGCATGGTTTCCTTCATGCGGGCAGATAGAACGGATTCTATCAAGAGCAATTCATCAATGGCGTTTTCCGATTCTTCAACGGCCTGATAAATCAAACCGCTAATGGTCGTGAACATTAACTTGACAGATTTGTCGGTTAAGTCCGCTTTGTTAGAAACGTACTTGTAAAGGGTCTTTTTGGATATTCCAAAGTGCTTTGCCACTTCGTCCATTGTAAGCCCCTTGATTCCAATCTTTTGAACCAGCTCAAACGTGCCTTCTAATATGTCTTTTTCCTGCTGTTCCATAAATTCCGGGCAAATGTATAGCAAAAACAATACGCCGGAAACAAAAATTGTTTAAAATGTTTCCGGTCAATGTTATTTTTACGTTATCAGGGACTTTTACGCGTTTCTTTGGATTTAAATGATGCGTATAAAAGCAAAAAATTGCAATTTTGCTGGTTCAATACAAGAAAAGAGATATGACCACAGTAAAAGAGCTTTTGACAAAGACCCCAGTGGGTTCAGAAGTTGCCGTAAAAGGTTGGGTAAGAACCTTTAGAAGTCGTCGATTCATCAGCTTAAATGACGGATCTACTCCTGCAAATATTCAAGGGGTCGTGGATTTTGAAAGTTTTGATGAAGAGCTTCTCAAAAAGGTGAATACTGGAGCCTGTCTTTCTATTGCTGGGGATTTGGTGAGCAGCCAAGGCCAAGGTCAGACGGTGGAGATCCATGTGAAGGAGATTGAAATTTTAGGGGAATCAGATCCAGAGCACTACCCCTTACAGCCGAAGAAACACAGCTTAGAGTTTTTGCGTGATATCGCGCATTTGAGAACGCGTACTGCCACATTTAGCGCGGTTTTTAGAGTGCGTCACGCCATTTCTTTTGCCATCCACAAATACTTTAACGACAACGGATATTACTACATAAATACACCTATCATTACGGGAAGTGATGCAGAAGGTGCGGGAGAGATGTTCCGCGTAACCACTATGGACCCTGCCAACCCTCCTCGTACGGAGGAAGGGGATGTTGATTACTCTCAGGATTTCTTTGGCAAGGAAACCAACCTTACGGTTTCTGGTCAGTTGGAAGCAGAATTGGCGGCCATGGCACTTTCCAAAGTTTACACCTTTGGCCCTACGTTTAGAGCGGAGAATTCTAATACTTCTCGCCACTTGGCTGAGTTTTGGATGATTGAGCCAGAAGTTGCGTTCAACGACTTGGCAGACAATATGGATCTTTCAGAAGATTTCTTGAAGTACGTAATAAAGTACGCCATGGACCATTGTGCGGAAGACCTGGCCATTTTGGATCAGCGTTTTGCCAAAGAAGAAATGACTAAGCCCAAGGAGCAAAGAAGCGAGCAGGGCCTTTTGGAAAAACTTCAGTTTGTAGTTGAAAACAACTTCGTGAGATTGAGCTATACAGAGGCCATTGAGATTCTCAAAGACTCCAAGCCCAATAAGAAGAAGAAGTTTAAGTACTTGATCGATGAGTGGGGAGCAGACCTTCAAAGTGAGCACGAGCGCTACTTGGTAGAAAAGCACTTTAAGTCTCCAGTAATCCTATTTGATTACCCTGCAAAGATCAAGGCGTTTTATATGCGATTAAACGAAGATGAAAAGACGGTGAGAGCCATGGATGTTCTCTTCCCTGGAATTGGAGAAATCGTCGGGGGATCTCAAAGAGAAGAGCGCTTTGATGTTCTTAAAAAGAAGATGGAAGAGTTTGACATTCCAGAAGAAGAAATGAATTGGTACTTGGATACTCGTCGTTTTGGAACCTGTGTACATTCAGGCTTTGGACTGGGATTGGAGCGCTTGGTTCAGTTCATCACCGGAATGGGCAACATTCGCGATGTCATTCCCTTCCCTAGAACTCCAGGTAAGGCGGATTTTTAGCAACTAGATTTTCGGAAAAGGACTTGATTAGTCGGAGTACTCTCGCCAAGTAAACTTGCCTCGCGTGTCCGTACCTATCGGACCGGTGCTCAACCAAAATCAACCATTGAGTGGTTTTTCAATGAGGAATTTCGGTAAAGGTTTTAATTAGTCGGAGTACGCTCGCTAAGTTCCTTAGCTCGCGTGTTCCTTAACTATCGGACCGGTGCTCAACCAAAATCAACCGACGCTACGCGCGGTTTTTTTTGTTTAAAACTTCACTTTTGAGTAAACTCAAGCTCGTTTTAAAACAAAAAAATCCCAATGGTGAATACCATTGAGATTTTGGTTGTGGAGATAGTCGGAGTCGAACCGACGACCTCTTGCATGCCATGCAAGCGCTCTAGCCAACTGAGCTATACCCCCAGAGCGGAGGCAAATATAAAGCAAATTTCAAATAATGCACGTAGGATTAGTTTTTTCTTTTCCTTTGTATTCTATGGGAACAAAACTTCTTCACGCCGTCATTATTCTTATGGGTTGGATGCCTTTTTGGATGATGTATATGTTGTCTGATATGCTCTATATTATCGTGTACAGAATCTTGGGATATCGCAAAGAAGTTGTGTCCAAAAACCTCAAGATTGCATTCCCAGAAAAGTCCGATGCAGAGCGTAAAAAGATCATGGATCAATTCTACAGAAACTTCCTGGATATGAGCCTGGAATCCATCAAGGGTTTTACCATTGAGGAGGAGGAATTGATCAGCAGATATACCTTTGCAAAGTCAGAATACGCATCTTTTCTAAAAACTGATAAGCAATCGGTTATCGCCGTTGCAGGACATTATACCAATTGGGAATGGGGTGTGAAAATCACACCGCCTCAGGTAGGTGCTAAGAAGGTGGTGGGAATTTATAAGCCCATCAAGAATAAACCGGTTGAAGAGCTGACCAACAGTTATAGAAGGTTGTTTGGAATGAATCTCGTGCCTACAACAGAAACCCGCTTGGCCTTTGACGAGTACGTTCCAAAGAATGTGCTCTTTATGATGGTTGCCGATCAGAGCCCCACCAATGTAGAAAAGAGCTATTGGACGATGTTCTTTAATCGTCCTACGATGACTTTGCATGGGCCTGAGTACTATGCGAGAAAATACAAACTACCCATTGTGTTTTTAGATATTCAAAGAGTAAAGCGAGGATATTATACGGTGACTCCATCTTTGTTGGTTCAGGATGTTTCGCAGTATGAAGACGGGGTTCCTACCCAGATGTATATGAGTAAGTTGGAGGAGATCATTAAGGCAAAGCCAGAAGATTGGCTGTGGACTCATAAGCGATGGAAGCACAACATAGAAAAGTATCCAAACGCCCGTGTGGCGGGAATGGAAACAAACCCTTAACAAATAATTAACGAACCGACCATAACCCTCAGATAACTTTGTGCGTCTTATATCTGATGAGGCGTTTTAATAGGTAATTATTTGTGTTAAACGGTCGTTCTTTCTACCGATTAAAGCATAGTCATCATATAAAGAAGGCTTCCTTTCGGGGAAGCCTTTTCTCTTTCAGTATGTTGGAACGATGTGAATAAAGAGAGATAAAATTTTGAAACGAAGCATTAGACTTCTCGAGAATCAATGATTTCGTTGGTCCGCTCAATGGCTTTTTTGAGTTTGTAATCGCTCCACTTTCCTCCGTAGTATTTATTGAGGTATTCGTCTAATTTTCTGATGACAAATACATTGTAAGCGCCCTTGAGTTTTCCAAGACTAGACTCTGCAATGGTTCGTAAGCTCATGCTAAAGGAACCATCTATGTATTGAATGTAATGCCAGATACCGCTAGGCATAAAAAGGGTTTCTCCATGTTTCAAATCGGTCTGGTAGCCTTGTGCCAACTTTAGGGCTGGATACTTTTCGTAATCTACATCCGATAGGTCTGCAGCACTGTGTGTGCTAAAGGGGATCTTGTATAAGTACTTGGTCTGATCTTGATCAAAAAGGGTAATCCTCTTGGTGCCTCTAAACTGAGTGATAAACACATTGCTCAGGTCAATGTCGTAATGCAATCTCACGTCACTGCCTGCGGCTCCAAAAAACAAATAAGGGAAGTCCCGCAAGTAACCCTCTGTAATGTCGGGGAAGTCAAAATCTTCTTTGAGTTCGGGAACAATCTTAAAAAGGTTGAAAAGGAAAATTCTCAAATCACTGGGCTCTCCACTTTCCACGAGGTTCAAATACTCGCCAAAGGGAACTTCTTTTACCGGAGGCATTTCTATTCTCGTGGGTTCATTGTCCACCCATCGGCCGTGAAGTTTTACCTTTTCTGTACCTGCAACGGAACGCAAATAGTCAAAGGTCCATTTTTCCTTGGCGTTCCAGCCTTCAGAAAATGAACGAATTACCACCGGGATGGAAGGCTTAAGATACTTCTCGGTAAATTCTTCTTTGGTTATTTGGTCGACAACCTCAATGGGTTTCAGTTGCATAAAAGGAGCTTTTATTCCCACTAATGTAAAAATAACCGCTCTTTTTTTGAAGGATTTTGATGGCCTTTTTACAAGGAAATACAAACGTTTTTGGGCTCGGTAAAGAAGTTCAAGGCTTCAAAACCACCTTCTCTTCCGACGCCTGATTGTTTTACTCCTCCAAAAGGAGTTCTCAAGTCTCTGACCAACCAGCAGTTAACCCAAACAATTCCAGAATGAAGGTTCGCAGATACCCTGTGCGCTTTTTTGAGATTGGAAGTCCAAACGGTGGCAGCAAGTCCATAGGCTGTTGAGTTGGCCATAGTCAAAACCTCTTCTTCCGTATCAAAAGGAGTCAAGGTTACTACAGGGCCAAAGATCTCTTCCTGATTGGTTCTACACGTGTACTCTAGTCCTTCAATAACTGTGGGTCTTACGTAATATCCGGAGGCGTATTCTCCTTCCATCAATACTCTTTCGCCACCCGTCAAAACGGTTCCCCCTTCTTCACGAGCGAGTTTAATGTAGCCCAAAACCTTTTCCATGTGGGGTTCAGAAACCAAAGCTCCCACTTGGGTAGAGTCTTCTGTAGGAGGTCCTACGGTGAGTTTGCTGACCTTTTCTACAAAGGCATCGCGGAATTTATTGTAAATGCTTCTTTCGATGAAAATTCGAGAACCGCACAAACAGATTTGTCCTTGGTTGGCAAAAGAAGATCGAACGCTGGTTCTCAGCGCATCCTCAAAATCGCAGTCGGCAAATATGATATTGGGGTTTTTCCCCCCGAGCTCCAAGCTCAACTTTTTAAACATGGGAGCGGCGGTTCTTGCAATGGTGGCTCCAGTGGCCGTTCCTCCTGTAAAGGATATCATGGGAATACCCGGGTGCTCCGTGATGGCTGCTCCGACTTTTCCTCCTAAGCCGTGTACAATATTGAGAACTCCTTTGGGAAGTCCTGCCTCAATACACAATTCAGAAAGTAAAAACGCCGTCATGGGAGTAATTTCACTGGGCTTTGCAACCACGGTATTTCCGCTGGCAAGTGCTGGAGCAATTTTCCAAGTAAAGAGATACAATGGCAAGTTCCAAGGAGAAATACAACCAGCTACCCCAATGGGTTGACGAAGGGTGTAGTTAAATCCAGATTCGCCCATGCTGTGGGTTTCTGAGGCATCGTGCAAAATAGCGGTAGCGTAAAAAGCAAAATTGTCGCGTGCTCTGGGAATATCTACTGCCGTGGCAAGCTTAACGGGTTTTCCGTTGTCCTTGCTTTCGGCCTCAGCCAAACGAGGCAAGTTGTCCATGATGAGTTGAGAGATCTTCATCATGATTCTTGAGCGCTCGGCAGCGGGTGTTTTACTCCAGCTAGGAAAAGCTTCTTTGGCAGCCTTGGCGGCTAGCTCAACATCAGCGGCATCGCTATCGGGAATTTTACTATAGACCTCTCCTCTGGAAGGATCCATATTGTCCAAGTACTGGCCTCCCACAGGGGCCATCATTTCTCCGTTTATGTAGTTTGCTATGGTAATCATAACGCTATGTTGTTTTTCGAAAGTCCTTATTTCAGGTTATTTTCAATTTTTTCTAATCGTCGCTGGACGGTTTCTTCTCTTTTTGCACCCGATATACTCAAGGCGGCTTCCTTTCTGAAGGTGTAGGATTTGGCGCTAAAGGCCTCCTCGAGCTTGGGATTCTCCTTCAAAATGCAGCAAGTGCCTCTGTAATCTCTACTTTCCTAGGGGCCGTGTCCAAGGTGAGTTTGACAGTGACTTCATCACCTACAACCACTCCCAATTGGGCTCTGATGTCTTTTCGCATAAGTAGCATGTGAAAAGGTGAACCCATTTTTACCAAGAGCCCTCGGTAGGTAACCCCGTTGCCAAAATCTGCGTGAATTTTGGGGCGGCCGTTGCCGTAAAATGCCTTTACGTCAAAGGGGATTTCCAAAAAGGCCGCATCCTGCCCATTTTGAGCGTCTTGGACAATGGCTGTTATGGTTTTAGAAGGTACCGACATTTGATTGCTGTTTACAAGCTTCCGGTTCTTCCTCCGTCTACTGGGATGTTGATTCCGTTGATGTAGCTGGCAGCCGGTGAGGCGAGAAAGACTACCGCGTTGGCAACCTCTTCGGGTTTTGCAAAGCGCTTCATGGGAACTTCCGAAGTCATTTCTTCTACAATTTCAGCTTCTGACTTGCCCGTCTTGGCCATTTTGTTGTTGATGATTCCCGTCAGTCTTTCCGTAGAAGTAGCGCCAGGTAAAACGTTGTTAACAGTAATATTGAATGAGCCCACCTCATTGGCCAAGGTTTTGCTCCAATTTCCTACCGCACCACGAATGGTGTTGGACACTCCCAATCCCGCCAATGGAATTTTTACTGAAGTAGAAATCACATTGATGATGCGACCGAATTTTCTCTTCTTCATCCCAGGGAGAACGGCAGCTGCCAGTTGATGATTATTGATCAAATGGAGGTTGAAGGCCGCGTAAAAGGCGTCCAATGTGGCATCGGAGATAGGACCTGCTGGAGGACCTCCGGTGTTGTTAACCAAGATGTCAACCTGCCCACCTTGTTTTAGAAAGTGCTCAATGCCTTCTTGAACCGTTTTGGGTTCGCTAAAATCGGCGGCTATATATTGGTGAACTTGCCCATTGGGGGTAGGTAGTGCAGCTACTGTGTTTTTCAATTTTTCTTCGTTGCGGGCCATGCAGACAACAGTGGCTCCGAGGCTGGCCATTTCTATGGCGGCAGCCTTTCCAATTCCCTGTGTACTTCCGCACACTAGGGCCGTTTTGTTTTCCAGTGAAATATCCATGCAACGAAAGTAGTAAAACCCACATGATTAAAATAATCAAAAGCATTTCGAGACACCTTTCGCACAAGCTTCTTTGAGATTATTGTTTCGGTCAAAATTTAGAATTTATCCACTGAACTCTTACCTTGCCACAAATTGAAAAGTAATTCCTAATCCCTTTCTGTATGGCGATTCAAATTCCCTTTAATTTTCACAAGTGGCTAGAAGAAAACCGAGACAAGCTCAAACCGCCTGTAGGCAACAAGAATTTGTATCCTCTGGGAGAAGATTATATAGTAATGGTGGTTGCGGGTCCCAATGCGCGAAAAGACTATCACTACAATGAAACGGAGGAATTCTTTTTTCAATTGGAGGGAAACATAACCGTTCGCATTCAGGAGGACGGAAAACCTGTTGATATGAATTTAGGGCCAGGCGATATGTTTTTGTTGCCGGCCAAAGTTCCTCATTCTCCCATGAGAGAAGAGGGAAGTATTGGTTTGGTTATCGAACGCGTTCGAAAGGGGTTGAACATGCAAGACGGCCTTATGTGGTTCTGTGACAACTGCAACAACAAATTGCACGAGACCTACTTTGAGCTCAACAATATCGAAAATGACTTCTTGCCGCGCTTCCGCGAATTCTACGGCGACGAGTCCAAGCGCACTTGTTCCAATTGTGGTACGGTGATGCCTGTTGACGAGAGGTTCGTATAGATTACAATAGATTTCTTCGCATTTCAAAAACCAAAAAAGCTCATACGGTTGGAGTAAAGGGCTAGAATCCAAATTACCATAGAGGGATTTTATCAACCTATATAAGAACTCTACTGACCGTTGCACGGAAGGTTTTTATTGTCGTAACTTTGCCAACCCGGAAAAAGGGTTCTGGGGGCCATAATCTCAATACGGTCATCCATGAGCGACAATATCAAGCACGAATGCGGTATCGCATTAGTTAGACTCAGAAAACCCCTAGATTACTACCTAGAAAAATACGGTACAGCTCTTTACGGGCTCAACAAAATGTACCTCTTGATGGAGAAGCAGCACAACCGCGGCCAAGATGGAGCGGGACTTGCCAACATCAAATTCGATATGCCTCCTGGGCAGCGTTATATTTCCAGGCGCCGAAGCATTGATCCCAAACCCATTCAAGACATATTTGAACACGTACAAACGCGCATTCAGAATGGTATTGGAGAGGAAACGCAAAGACTTCAAGATCCGCAGTGGATGAAGGAGAACCTTCCCTACGTTGGAGAATTGTACTTGGGTCACTTGCGCTACGGAACCTACGGAAAGAACAGCATTGAAGCTTGTCACCCCTTCCTACGCCAGAACAACTGGATGACTCGCAACCTCATTGTGGCAGGTAACTTTAACATGACCAATGTAGATGAGCTCTTCCAACAGTTAGTAGAACTCGGTCAGCACCCCAAGGAGAAGGCAGATACTGTTACCGTAATGGAAAAAATCGGTCACTTCTTAGATGAGGAAAACGACAGACTGTACGCGAAATTCAAAGATGAAGGTCACAGCAAGGAGGAGATTTCTCACCTCATTGCCAAGAACCTCGACATAGAAGGCATCCTTAAAATTGCAGCCAAGCGCTGGGACGGTGGTTACGCCATGGCCGGATTGTTTGGACACGGAGATGCCTTTGTACTCAGAGATCCTTCGGGAATCCGTCCAACGTATTACTACATGGATGACGAAGTGGTAGTAGTTACCTCCGAGCGTCCTGTAATACAAACCGGATTCAATGTTCCCTTTGAGGAAATTAAGGAACTCGATCCAGGAAAGGCCATCATCGTTCGCAAGGACGGAGACGTTTCCTTCTCACAAATCAAAGAGCCCCTAGAGAGAAAGGCTTGTTCTTTTGAGCGCATTTACTTCTCTAGAGGAAACGATAAAGATATTTACGCAGAGCGCATCCAACTTGGGAAGCGATTGGTTCCCCAGGTAATGGAGGCCATTGATCACGACTTGGAAAACGCCGTATTCTCTTTTATTCCCAATACCGCTGAGGTCAGCTTCTACGGTATGATTCAAGGGTTGGAAGAACATCTGGATTCTTGGAAGGTCAAGCAAATAGAAGGGCTTAAAGGAGACACTTCTCCCGAGAAGCTTCAGAAAATTATGAGCACCAAAATTCGCTCAGAAAAAATTGCTTGGAAAGACGTAAAACTCAGAACGTTTATCACTGAAGACAGCAGTCGCGACGACCTGGTTTCTCACGTTTACGACGTTACCTACGGTTCTGTGAAACCCACAGACACCTTGGTCGTTGTGGATGACTCCATCGTTCGCGGAACGACATTGAAGCAGAGTATCCTTAGAATTCTCGACAGACTCAACCCCAAGAAAATTGTAGTGGTTTCTTCTGCGCCTCAAATCCGATTCCCCGATTGTTACGGAATTGACATGGCAAAGATGAATGAGTTCATCGCCTTTAGAGCGGCTGAAGCCCTTCTAAAGGAGTCGGGAAAAGGAAACTTAATACAGGAAGTTTACGAGAAGTCAAAAAGCCAAATCAATACAGCGGACGAAAAGGTTGTCAACTACGTTAAGGAGTTATTTGATCCCTTCACTCCCGAAGAGATTTCAGGTAAGATTGCCGAACTCCTCAAGCCGGAATCTGTAAAGGCAGATGTAGAGATTATTTTCCAAACCGTAGACAACCTACACCAAGCCTGTCCTCAGAACTTGGGTGACTGGTACTTTACAGGGGACTATCCTACTCCGGGAGGAAACCGAGTGGTAAACAAGGCATTTGTTTACTACATGGAGGGAAGAAATGAAAGAGCGTATTAAGAAAGACATTTCAATACAATCATATTAACACTTGTTTAAACCCCTCCCTTGAGGGGTTTTTTTAGCTTTATAGAATTCAAAAACAATAGAGGAAAAAATAGAGATCAATGGAATACAATAGATTGGGAAAATCCGGACTCCAAGTGTCAGAAGTGAGCTTTGGCTCATGGATTACGTTTGGGAACCAGATAGAGGACGGAGTGAGCAAGGACTTGCTCAAAACCGCTTACGACGCGGGAATTAATTTCTTTGACAATGCTGAGGTCTACGCCAATGGTCAGTCAGAAATTGTAATGGGGAAATACCTCAAAGAATTTGGGTGGGCACGCGACACCTACATTGTAAGTAGCAAGGCCTATTTCGGCGCTGGAGGAAAGCTTCCCACCCAAAGAGGTCTCCACAGAAAGCATTTAGTGGAGGCCTGTGAGGCAGCTCTAAAAAGACTACAAGTAGACTATCTTGATCTTTACTTCTGTCACCGCCCTGACAAGGAGACTCCTATGGAAGAGACCGTTTGGACCATGCATCAACTCATTATGCAAGGCAAGATCTTGTACTGGGGAACCAGTGAGTGGAGTGCCCAAGAGATTATGGAGGCCCACATGATCGCCAAACAATACAACTTGATTGGCCCCACTATGGAGCAGCCTCAATACAACATGCTTCACCGCGACAAGGTGGAAGTGGAGTACAGCCAGATTTACAAAACCGTAGGATTGGGTACGACCATTTGGTCACCGCTTGCTTCAGGACTTTTGACAGGAAAGTATTCAGGGGGGCTCAAGGACGATTTTAGATTGAATCGCGACGAACTCTCTTGGCTGAAGGACAGAACTTTGGTGGAGGCCACTTTGAAAAAAATCGATAAGATTGTTGACCTAGCCAAAGAATTGGGTACTTCTGCTGCTCGTTTGGCCGTGGCCTGGACCTTAGTTAACCCCAATGTTTCAACGACCATTTTGGGGGCAAGTCGAGTGAGTCAGTTGGAGGAAAACCTCAAAGCGATGGACGATGTTGCTCTTTTGACTCCAGAAGTGTTGGAAAAGATAGACGAAATCCTTCAAAACAAACCCAATCATCCACCTTTCTAAGTTTTTGATTAACAATAAATGAAGGATAAACTCAAAGCGTTAGAATCCTTGATTTCCGAGCGATTTGCTGGAGAATCTTCGGGGCATGACACCTTTCACATCGCAAGAGTCGCAAAGAATGCACGATGGATTGCTGAGAGAGAAGGAGTGAATTCTCTTTGGCCTGAAGTGTTGGCTTGGGTTCACGAATTGGGTGATTATAAAGTAGAGGATGGTCTGGATCCTGCCGAAGAAATTAAAAAGGCCCTTACCCAATGCGAGTTTTCGGAAGTGGATATTCAGAGAGTTGTTTCATGGGCTGCAGATATTGGTTTTCGCGGAGGGCTTGCGCCGAAAGTGGACGTCCCTCTAGAAGTGGCCATTGTTTCCGATGCGGATTTGATTGACGCTCTGGGTGCAATGGGTATCGCCAGAACCTTTGCGTATGGAGGAAGTAAGGGAAGAGAGATGTACAATCCCAACATTCCTCCTATAGATTTTTCAAATACAGAAGAGTACAAAAAGAATGATGGGCCCACGCACAACCACTTCTATGAAAAGCTCTTGAGGCTTCCTCAGTACTTGAGAACGAAATCGGGACAGGAACTCGGAGCGCAACGCCATAAAATCACAAAAGACTTTCTGGAGCAATTTGAAGCGGAGATGTGAGTCTAGGAAAAAGCGATTTGAAAAAGCGATTTAGGGAAGAAATAAAAAAAGGGGAGCGGACTTATTCGCTCCCCTTTTTTCGGGGCTTCATTTGAGTGGGTGGAAAGACTCGGTAATTCAAAAAGTCATCTTATTGATTCATTTGAAGTCCCTCGGTGGATAAGTCACCGATGAGTTCTCTCAAGGGTTCCTCCCATTTTTTGGGTAAAGACTGTCTGCCGTTTACCGCTTTGATCAATGTGTCGTTGGGTAATCCAATGGATTTTTCTACCCCACGAATAGACAATACTGTCTTGTGCTTTTTAAAGAAAGTAACTACTTCACTCATGATGGTGGATTTTTAAGTTGGTGAGTCTAAAGTATAAATTTTCTTTTTAAAAAAAGAAGGAATTACACCAAAAAACGAAAAAAACCTACCATTCATCGGGAATATCCTACAAAACGCAACCAGGAATCAATAATCGTTCTCAAGGTTAATAACTTGTTTTCTTCGCTATTTTAATCAAAACGTAATTTTTGTTTATTCGTAATAAGGAAGAAATACCGAGAACCTAAAGTGCATAAGTGTTGTTAGGGGCAGTGTATTAACGCCTTTTATATCAGATCAAATCACAGAAAATAACCATCATGAAGATCTACACCAAAACCGGTGATTCCGGAAAGACATCTCTTCTAAGCGGTACTCGTGTCGAAAAGTACCAGCCTAGGATTGATGCCTATGGTACCCTTGATGAACTCAATTCTTGGATGGGCATGGTTAGGGATCACATGGAAGACTCTCAAAGAAAGGCCGAGGTCTTAGCCGTACAGGATCAGTTGTTCAGTATGGGATCGCATCTGGCTTCTGAGCCGGGTCAAACCAAATTTCCCCTACCGCCTCTTCACGAGTCTTGGATTGTTGATTTGGAGAAGGCCATTGATTCCATGAACGAAGATCTCCCTCCTTTGACCTCCTTTATTTTACCAGGAGGCCATGTCGCGGTTTCGCATTGTCACGTAGCCAGAACCGTTTGCAGACGAGCCGAAAGAGGGGTTGTGTATGTGGCTAGCGAAGAAGAAGTTCACGGAGTAATTCCCAAATATTTAAATAGACTTTCTGATTACCTTTTTGTACTTTCAAGATGGGTTTCTGCAAAGCTGAACGCAGAGGAGATTCCTTGGGTTCCAGAGAAATCATCGTAAGAAATTCAAAAACACTTGTTTAGAACCGTTAAAAATTTATTTTTGCACAAAATTTAAACGCCGAAAACCATGTATTGGACGTTAGAATTAGCTTCATACCTCAGCGACGCACCTTGGCCCGCAACCAAGGACGAATTGATTGATTACGCCATCCGTACAGGAGCCCCTCTCGAGGTGGTTGAAAACCTTCAGTCTATTGAAGAGGACGACGGTGACACCTATGAATCTATCGAAGAGATTTGGCCTGACTATCCGTCAGAAGAAGACTTCCTCTGGAACGAGGACGAGTATTAAAGAAGACTTTTTTCGTTTCGCGCGAAACGCAAGACATTAAGTTCTGACACTTTGTCGATAAAATGAGCTACGGTACGATTTTCGTGCCGTAGCTTTTGTTTTTTTATGGGTTAAACCCCTTATATTTACCGCCCTTGACGTTTTAGGAATAAACAATTATGGTTTTAAGCTTACTTTCAAAAATATTCGGAAACAAATCCGATCGAGATATAAAAGAACTACAGCCCTTTGTAGACCGTGTTAACGCGCTTACTGATTCCATTGCATCGCTATCTAACGATGGTTTGAGAGGTAAGACAGCAGAATTTAAAGAGGCATTGGCAAAGGGTACTGCTGAGATTTCCGCAGAGATCGAAAAACTCAAAGAGCAGTCTGAAGCAGAATCTGATTTTGCCGTAAAGGATGAGCTCTACCAGAGAATCGATGAATTGGAAAAGCAGCTCTTTGAGAAATCAGAGGAGATTCTTTCCGAAATTCTTCCCGAGGCCTATGCTGTGGTAAGAGAAACCGCTAAGCGCTTTACTGAAAATGAGTCGGTAGAGGTTACTGCTACGGAAAAAGATCAAGAGCTCGCCACTACTCGTAAGCACATCGAGATCAACGGCGACAAAGCTCACTGGGCGTCTTCATGGGAAGCTGCAGGGAACATGGTTTCTTGGGAAATGATCCACTACGATGTGCAGTTGATTGGTGGTACCGTTCTTCACCAAGGTAAGATTGCAGAGATGGCAACGGGAGAAGGTAAAACCCTTGTGGCAACCCTTCCTGTATACCTCAATGCCTTGACTGGAAAAGGAGTTCACGTAGTTACTGTTAATGACTATCTCGCAAAAAGGGACTCCGAGTGGATGGCTCCTATTTTTGAATTCCACGGGCTATCGATTGATTGTATTGACAAGCACGCTCCCAACTCTCCCGAGAGACGTCAGGCGTACAAAGCAGATATCACATACGGAACCAACAACGAGTTTGGTTTTGACTACTTGCGCGACAACATGGCACGCTCTCCAGAAGATCTCGTTCAACAGGGTCACAACTATGCTATTGTCGATGAGGTCGATTCTGTATTGATCGATGATGCGAGAACGCCATTGATTATTTCTGGACCTACACCTAATGGAGACAAGCAAGAGTACGACGCATTAAAGCCCTACGTGGCAACGTTGTTTAACGGTCAGAAAAACATTGTTTCTGAAGAGTTGAACAAGGCTAAGAAACTCATTAGCGAAGGCAATACCAAAGACGGTGGCTTCCACCTGTTGAGAGCCCACAGAGGTTTGCCCAAGAACAAGCCGTTGATTAAGTTTTTGTCTGGTGAAGGAATGAAGAGCCTTCTTCAGAAGACTGAAAACCTATACATGCAAGAGCAAGGTAAGGAGATGCACAAGGTAGACGCCGAATTGCTCTTTACCATTGAAGAAAAGCACAATCAAGTAGACCTAACTGAGAAGGGAATTGAACTCCTCAGCAAGGATCAATCTCCCGACTTCTTTATCATGCCCGACATCGGCACCGAGATCGTTGAGCTCGAAAAAGCCGATATGCCCGATTTAGAAAAGGCCGAGAAGAAGGAGCAACTCATGAGAGATTACTCGGTTAAATCCGAGCGCATTCACACCATGAGTCAACTTCTCAAGGCGTACTCTCTTTTTGAAAAGGATACGGAGTACGTGGTAATGGACAACAAGGTTAAGATTGTCGATGAGCAGACCGGTCGTATTATGGACGGTAGACGTTACTCAGACGGACTTCACCAGGCGATTGAAGCTAAGGAGAACGTTAAGATTGAGGCCGCTACGCAGACTTACGCAACCGTAACTCTTCAGAACTATTTTAGAATGTACAACAAGCTTTCCGGTATGACGGGTACTGCCGAAACGGAAGCGGGTGAATTCTGGGAGATTTACGAATTGGACGTTGTGGTAATTCCTACCAACCGTCCTATCCTAAGAGATGATAGACAAGACTTGGTTTTCAAAACCAAGAGAGAAAAATACAATGCAGTAATTGATGAAATTGTTGAGCTTCGAGATGCGGGTCGTCCCATCTTGGTGGGTACCACATCAGTAGAAATTTCGGAATTGCTGTCCAGAGCGCTTAAGATCCGCAAGGTCCCTCACCAAGTCCTCAACGCCAAGCTTCACCACAAAGAAGCCGACATCGTTGCCGAGGCTGGGGTTCCAGGAACCGTAACCATTGCTACCAACATGGCGGGTCGTGGTACGGATATTAAACTTTCTAAAGAAGCCAAAGACTCTGGTGGTTTAGCTATTATCGGTACTGAGAGACACGATTCTAGACGTGTAGACAGACAGTTGAGAGGTCGTGCCGGTCGTCAAGGAGACCCCGGTTCGTCTCAATTCTTTGTCTCTCTAGAAGACAATTTGATGCGTCTGTTTGGTTCGGATAGAATTGCCGGCCTTATGGATAGAATGGGATTGGAAGAAGGCGAAGTGATTCAGCACAGCATGGTTTCCAAGTCCATTGAGCGCGCTCAGAAGAAAGTAGAAGAGAACAATTTTGGTACACGTAAGAGACTTCTCGAATACGATGACGTAATGAACTCTCAAAGAGAGGTTGTTTATAAGAGAAGACGTCACGCTTTGTACGGAGACAGATTGCAGTTGGACATTGCCAACATGTTCTACGACAACTGTGACTCTTTGGTGGGAATGTACCACCCACAAAAGGACTACCCTGGGTTCACTCTTGACGTATTGAGGATTTTCAACATTGAAGTTCCCTTTACCGAAGAAGACTTTGTAAAGTACAAGGCAGAAGACATGGTCGATGCTCTTTACAAACACGTATTGGAGAAGTATGCTGAGAA
Source organism: uncultured Schleiferiaceae bacterium (assembly GCA_965658445.1). Lineage (GTDB taxonomy): Bacteria > Bacteroidota > Bacteroidia > Flavobacteriales > Schleiferiaceae > CBFHSF01. The sequence continues at coordinate 97,096 of CBFHSF010000005.1, forward strand.
GAACGAGCGCATTGCGCAGACGGCCTTCCCAGTAATCAAAAACGTATACGAAAACCCCAACCAGAACTTCCAAAACATTGTGGTCCCCTTTACGGATGGCATCAAAGGCCTTCAGGTGGTTACCAATTTGGAAAACGCCTACAACAGCAATGGTCAAGGTTTGGTAAAGGATTTCGAAAAGAACATTACCCTTTCACTTATTGATGACTCTTGGAAGGAGCATTTGAGAGATATGGATGACTTGCGTCAAAGTGTTCAGGGAGCGGTTCACGAGCAAAAAGATCCACTTCTTATTTACAAGTTCGAATCGTTCGAGCTATTTAAGGGGATGTTGGATAAAACGAATAAAGAAATCAGTTCTTTCTTGTTCAAGGGAACGCTTCCACAGGCCGATCCGGGTCAGGTTCAGCAGGCTCCCACTCAGCGCAAGCGAGAAAACCTTCAGACTTCTAAGCCTGAGGTTGCGGGCACACAGCAGTCAACCGGAGGAGGACAGCCAGAATATCATGACCCTTCTGCCAACCGCCCAAGAAAACCTCAGACGGTGGTAAAAACGGAGAAGAAGTACGGTCGTAACGAAGTGGTTTCCATCCAAAACTCGGTAACGGGAGAATCGAAAAGCGTTAAGTACAAGCAGGCGGTTCCGCTATTGGAAACTGGGCAGTGGCAGATTGTTCAGTAGTAAAGAGTGAGTGGTGAGTAGTGAATAGTGATTAGGAGGTGCGTTGTGATTTGGCGTATCGTTTAGACTCATCAATAGAATAGACCTCTAATAGAATAGACCCCTCGAGTGATCGGGGGGTTTTTTGTTTGGGTAAACAGTGAGCGGTGAGTAGGCGTGGGTGATAAGCAACAGACATCAGAGTTTTATGCCGGGGCGTGTACCACGCCCGCCCCAGCTTAAATTTCGGAAAACAATCAATCCTGAGGCGAAAAGTAATCGGGTACTTTCGGTAGTATTCGGCTGAAGTAGGAAATGCCGGGGAATCTTCGCTTCCCGCCCCAGCTCAAGTTACGAAAGTTGAATCCGCTGGGCGTCAATTAATCAACTGTATTCGATTGTATTTACTTCGATATCCTAAGAGAATTGTATCGTTTGAAAGCGTTTACTTGACGGTATTCCTTTCGGAAAACACGTAGCTTGAGACCGGGGCCTGGGGTGCAGCCCCAGGCAGAGAATAGCTTAGGGGATTAGTCTGAATCTATACTTGTTCCCAGCTGCCTGTTGCCCGCTGCCCGATACCAGTTGCCCGTTGCCCGATGCCTAGTCCCTATTCTTAACATATTTCTCCAACCACCTATCCATCTCCCAAAGCATGTGATTGAGAGATTCCGAGGCTTGGTAGCTATGGCTTTCATTGGGGAGCATTACCAAGCGTGCGACCCCTCCCAATCCCTTGATGGCGTTGAAGAGTCTTTCGCTTTGCATGGGGTAGGTTCCCGGGTTGTTGTCCGCTGCTCCGTGAATTAGTAGAAGGGGCGTTTTAATGGTCTCAGCGTGCATGAATGGAGACATCTCGTAATAGATTTCAGGAGCTTCCCAGTAGGTTCTTTCTTCGCTTTGGAAGCCAAAGGGTGTAAGCGTTCTGTTGTAGGCTCCACTGCGCGCTATACCCGCTGCAAACAAATCAGAATGGGCAAGGAGGTTGGCCGTCATAAAGGCTCCATATGAGTGACCTCCGATGGCTACTCGGTTTCTATCACCCACGCCCATTTCATCTAAAATGTCAATGGCAGCTTCCGCATTGGAAACCAATTGAGGGATAAATTGATCGTTGGGTTCACTCTCTCCTTCGCCAATAATGGGCATAGAAATATCGTCGAAAACGGCATATCCTCTTGTGACCCAATAAATGGGTGAGTACCAACCCAAACGGATAAACTCATAGGGTGATCCTTGAACTTGTGAGGCCGCCTCTTTGGATTTGAATTCGTCGGGGTATGCCCACATCAAAACGGGAAGTGGGCCGTCTCTATCGGCATCGTAACCGGCTGGCAAATACAAGTCCCCTTGCAGGGCTACGCCGTCTTTGCGGGTGTATTTTACCGTTTGTTTTTCTACGCCTTCCAGGGCGGGATATGGGTGTTTAAATTCGGTAAGAGAACGGCCTTTATCTTCCCAGTTTTCTAATAGAAAGTAATTTGAAGGTTTTTCAACGGATTGGCGATTGATGATCAAGCGACCTTTTTCAGAATCCAATACGCGAACCACCGCTTCATAGTGAGGAGCTTGTGACTCCCACACTTTTTTGGTTTTACCCGTGTTGGGGTTGTAAGTAGACAAGAAAGGAATATTCCCTTTTGGGGAAGCCCCTTGTCCCGATAACAGCATTTCTCCGTTAGAGTTGATTTTTAGGACGGAACGATTGTAGTCGTTGTTTTCCATCACAAAGCTTCCGGGGTCGCTGTAATTATCTTCCCAGCTGTAGTCAAAAAGTGTTTTTTTGGTTCCGCCTGTGGAGGGGTTGAACGATGAGGTGATGACCTGCCTTGTCTTCCACCAATATTCCACAGAAACCGCCATGTCGTTGTCTCCCCACATAATTCCGCTGTATCGCAAAGAGAAGTCCAATAGCGGTTCAGGCTTTTGATTGAAGGGGGCTTTGAGCGTAAATACTCGGTCGCGAACGGCCGCTTCAACCCCCGCGTCTCCGCCGTCTTGGGCTTCCGTCCAATACAAGGTGGCGGGTTGATCGGGACGCCAAGAAAAGCTTCTTCTTCCCAAACGTACAGACCCAAAGGCAATGGGGATTTTTTCCGTAACGGGAATGTCTGCCATGACCTCTACATGCGTTCCATTTTCTTCGTGGATGACCACTTCTTGGGCAAAGCGACCGTAGGTCACTAAATAGGAAAAAGGCTTTTTTATTCTTTGTGTCATTAGGTATTTCCCATCAGGAGAAAATCTCATGGAAGACCAAATGCCTTCGTCCAAAAGCTTTTCTGTTTTTCCAGAAGAAATATTGATGCGTAGAATTTTCGAAGTAGAATAGTATTCAAAGACGGCTTCGTCGTAGCGGTTTTTGAGGAGGTCTTGATACGTCCTGTTGGGTGCCTTGTCCCCTGTGGCCTCTTGAATCGTGGGGCCTTCTGGTGCCAATGGAGCTTGGGGAGCTACTTTGTCCAATATTCGTGAGGTGACCAAAACGTATTTTCCACTGGGGTGGAAAACCAATGAATTCCCAATCACGTCATTGATCAGCACTTCAGAGAGAGGCTCGGCCTCAGCACCCTCAATATCTAGAATCCAAGGGTGAACACCGTTTTCGTCCGTGTGGAAAAAGGCCATTTTCTCCTGATCGGGAGACCACACAAATCCTGAGAGTTTGGCGTTTTCTGGAAGCCCTTTTACGGGAACCATTTCATCGGTATTGATGTTTTCTATACTGAGGCTCTTTACGTATGTTCTGCGACTGGAAGAAAATGTCTGGGGGCTAAATCGCAGTCCTCCCAATTTTTTCTCCTCCACAGAGAGATCCAGGATTCCCTTATAGGGATAGTACTCTAGGTATACCATGTTTTCGCCCTCGCGATCAATGGCAACACCAGGCGTTGGAGGTGCATTAAACAGGTCGTAAATGGGTTGTGGTGGCTTTTGATAGATAGTGTTTTCTTGTCCGTTCATCAATAGCACAAATAGGTTTAGGGTTAATAGTGTTAGAATTCGTTTCATATGGTTTCGGTTGATGATGCGTCACATATTAAATGCACATCAAATGCTTAGGTTCTTTAAATGTAATCATTGTTTACGCATTCAACAAGGCTGCGTACCTTTGCGGACACACAATTGAGTAAACGCGTTCAAAATTGTTTTTAATGAAAGGAGAACGCATAAAAATGGGTCATGAATAAATTCGATGTTGCAAAAATTCTCGTAGTACTCACTGTTTTTGGGGTTTCCGTTTTATTGGGTTATCAGATTATGAACCCCGGTCCCAAACTTCCTGTGTACAACCCCTCTGATTTAAATCCTGACTTGGTGGATGATGAGGTGGAGAGAAAGGGAAGAAACCACGCCATTTCTGATTTTTCACTCACCGATCAAAATGGAGTGGAAAGAACCATATCGGATTTGCGCAACCACATCTACGTGGCCGATTTCTTCTTTACCACATGCCCTACCATTTGCATTGACATGTCCAAAAACATGGAGGTTTTGCAAAAGGAATTTGCGGATGACAAAGAGTTTTTACTCGTCTCACATACGGTTATGCCCGAGGTAGATTCCGTTCCTGTGCTTAAAGCATACGCTGAGTTGCACGAGGCCAATGACGATCAATGGATTTTCTTAACAGGACCCAAGTCGGAAATTTATCGCTTGGCGCGAAGAGATTACTTTGCAGTCTTAGACAATGATGCGTTGGGAGAAGAACACGACTTTATCCATACGGAGAACTTCATTTTGGTAGATTGGAATGGACGCATCCGCGGTTTCTACGATGGCACCAATGACGAGAGCATTCAAAAGCTCATTTCGGATGTAAAAATTCTGAAAAAGGAGAAGGAGTAGTAGGGATTGTTTTCGAAGGAGAGCGAGGGAAATCCGTTGGTTTTTGTGGTGGGTTTTTGTGTTTAGTTTTTTGGGAAGTGTGGAGATAGGACCCTCTAAAAAAAATGAAGGGCCGTCCTCCTCAGAACGGCCACCTTCAAAAAGATCACATAAAAAAACTAAAACACAAAAATGAAAAAACTATAAAAGCTCTCCTCACTTCAAATATAAAAAAATTGGATTGACACCGGCAAGCGGCACTTAACATTTTTTTAAAATTTCCCTTCCAGGATGTCTAAATGTATAATTTCCAAAGAGTTTTTTACAAAAACTTTTGTGCCGTATCTTTCAGAAGTGAACTCCCATTGGTCGTTTACAAGCTGAGATTCGTATTTGTCCAACGCAGAAAAACCACTGGGGGAGAGTTTAAAGAGCACCCAGTTCCCCGTTTTGATCTCTCTATACAACTCGAAATAATTGTCCTTGGTTTCAATGCTTGCAGCCAAGTACTTCCCAGATTTAATTACGGCTGGAGGCAATTGATTGCCGGCTTCTCTAATTTTCTGAGATTGCTTTTCCGCTTTGTCGTATTGCTTGTATTGCCAATAAAAAGATTCTTTGAGGATGGCTTGAGCCCAGTCCTCTGAATAATTTTGGTCGTACAAACTCCACCACTTTGTCGCCGAAGCGTAATCGTTATTTACCTGCCAAGATATCTTTATCAAATCTCTTAATGACTTGGCGTGATATTTAGACGGCACATCAAAAGCTGAAAGGTTTTTTGAGTAACAAGAATAAGCTTCTTTGTAAAATTCCTCTTCATAGGAAAGCGCACATTGCATGTAAAGGGCTAGTCCTTCCTTGGGGTATATCACAAGAAGTTTTTCATAGTTTTCTCGTGCCTCTTTCCATTCCCCCAATTGATAGTGAGCACCTGCGGCTTCGTAATAGGCAGCTTTTTTCTTTGGGTCCAAGTACTGAGCATTTTCAAAGGCTTTTGCAGCAGCCACCCACATTTTCTGTTCAGTAAACAAAATGCCCTTTAAAAAGTAAAAATCATAACGCTTATACCCGCTGTTTTCTGCGCGTTTTAAAGATTGTACTGCTAAGTCCAACGAGTCAATTCCTCGATATGCAATAGCAGCAAAATAGAAGTCGTATTCGTCCGGCGTCTCCATTTTCTCATAACTCGCAATGGCCTCTTCGTAGTTACCGCCTCCAATCAACGGTTTTAGAGAAGATTGGCTTTGCGCCGAAAAGGGTGCAATCCACAAAGCGGCCCAAAGGAGAAATAGAGTTATCTTGTGCATGGCTCAAAGGTAAATCCTAAAAGATAAAATACTACAACGTTTATTTTTTAATAATCACATGAAGACTTCAAAAGTAGCCTTATTGCAAACCGATATTGTTTGGGAAAATCACAGAGAGAATCTTGAGAGGGCCGATGATCTCCTTAAAACCTTGCCAAAGGGATTGGACGTAGTCGTTTTTCCAGAGATGTTTACATCGGGGTTTTCGGTTTCTAATCCTGCCGATCAGGCAGATTTTGCCAATAGAACATTGGCGTGGATGCAAGCCAAGGCTGTAGAGTTAAATGCTGCCATCGTGGGAACTTCAATTGTTTCTACTCCGAACGGATATGTGAATAGAATGCATTTTGTTACGCCTTCGGATGTTGAGTTTTACGACAAGCGCCATTTGTTTTCGCTTTCTGATGAAGGAGAGAAATTTATCCCAGGAGAAGATTTTAAGGTGCTGGAATGGCGAGGGGTGAAGTATGCTCTTCAGATTTGTTACGATTTGCGCTTTCCGGTGTTTTCAAGAAATACCTCGGGATACGATGTTCTTCTGTATTCTGCCAATTGGCCTGCACCGCGCATTCAGGCGTGGGACACCTTGCTTTCGGCACGAGCCATAGAAAACCAATGTTTTACCGTGGGCGTCAATAGGGTAGGCAAGGACATCAATGGCTATGAACATCCAGGACACTCTGCAGTGTACTCCTTTTTGGGCAATAGATTGGGAGCCGTGGACCCAGATGTAGAATCTCCGGAAGTCGTAGAATTGTCATTGGACGAATTGGAAGTGTACAGAAGAAAGTTCCCCTTCTTGGCGGACAGAGATTCATTTGAAATTCAATAGAACTCCTAGCTTTTAGGGTTTTACGTTCCAGGTGAGCGCAATTTCCCAATTGGCTCTCAATTCAATTTCCTGTTGGTAATAAATAATGGGCTCGGGCTGCTGTTTGCCCAACAAATCACCCGTGTCCCAAACACCGTTTTTGTTTTCGTCGATCACAATACGCATCATGTATTTCCCCGGTTCTAAATTGGGAATTCTCGCTTCGTAAAACTGAAAAAACGAGTCGCTGAAAATGGGTTCGTCGTGAATGTCCGTCAAGAATTCAAACAGCAAGGGAGAATTAGAAGTAGAGTTGATTTTGATATTGAAAATAGAAAGATCTTCCTCAGTAAGTACATTGGCTCGATGTATCATGGTGTCCACCAAAGTATCTCCATATAGCGTAGAAAGTGCACCAGGGTAGTAGATGATGGCATAGATTTCCCCCAGAGACAATTCGCTATTTATCACAAGTTGTTTTCCCGCAGAGTGTAAATCAAATTGAGCAAGAGAGGTATCTCCTTGATCAACCCAAAGAATCTTGGAAGAATCCAAAATATTCAAGGGGGCGTTAGACAACATACCGACCGGCTTGTCAGGGGTGATTTTTCCAACTTGAAGTGGCACCTTCTTCCAGGAGGGAGCTTCGTCTTCTAATCGGGCAAATACTTTTGAGGTATCCAGGTGAGATTCTCCATTAACCGTCCAGTCTACCAGAAACTCAACATTTCCTTGTTCCAAAAGGCTGTCAACCCAAAAGTAGTTGGTGTCTGAAATGGCGCCTTCCTCAAATCGAGATCTCACAATGGGGTCTTGGCTACCTGCATAGTAGATGTTAAACGTATCGGGAACGTTGCTAAAGTTTGCAACAAATTGATTTTGTCTCTTCTGGCGGATGTTCAAGAATTTGGCTTCTCCCTTTTCATTAAAGAGTCTAAAGCTCAATTCACTACCCCCTGCTTTTAATGCAAGGTTAGAAAAGCCTGCTTTTTCCAATGGCGAAGAAAGCAGGTAGTTGTTGTCTTTATCTTCCAAGGCAAATCCACGGTACCTACCGTCTTTGATGTTTTCTATGAGGAAGTCCCCATTTTCTTTGGTTACGGCATAGTACAGGGGGAGGTCGTTAAACAATGCAGAGTCCGGGGCGTCCTCTGGGTAGATTAGGGCCAGTGCCCCTTCAATGGGAGCTCCCGAATAAGCGTCAGTAATGTTTCCCGCCAAGGTCATGGAGTCCAAAAATTCTCCAGTGGAAACAACATATTTAAAATTAGACTGCACATTTCCTTCCGTTATGTCAGAAATTGCTGTTCCAAAAGAAAAGGTGTACGTGGTGTTTTCTAAAAGGGTGTCCTCAAGGGTGAGAATTAAGGTTCTGCCCTTCAGGGTGTATTCCGGTTTTTTCTTGAGCGGCGGAGAAACAATTACTTGCGAAGAGAAATTTTGGACCTGAACGTACTCATCAAACGTTATAAAAATCTCTTGGCTGTTAAATTTCGTACTGAAATTAGGCGGAGCCGTTGCCAACACCTCTGGGGGAGTCACATCGTCCTCCCCACCCGTGGGGGCTTTTTGAAGAGCACATGCTCCCAGTAGAAGGAGCACAACAATCGCAGCAATACTAGGCCTTATCCTTAAAATCATACGCAAAGAAAAGAAAAGAATAACCATCCTGAAAGGGTTTTGTCGCCAGGATTTACGGTCAGAAATTATGAAAAGTCGAAAAAAGTGAGTTCTTTTACGATCATTTTCAAACTTAATTCATTTACTAATGAAGAAACTATTACGCTACTTACCCCTTGTAGTATTTCTTTTGTTGGCTACACCTGGGTTTTCTCAGTATTGTACCACGGGACTTTACACAACGGGATGTACATGGGGTGACGACTTAGATAATGTCACCATAGCCAATGTAGTACAAACCGCAACAGGATGTACTGCAAACGCCTCTGGCCTTGAGGATTACACAGGGACAGACACCATTCAGGTTCAACAATCTTTGACCTACCCCATTTCCATCACATCAAATTTTTCCGACCAGTATTATGCGATGTGGGTTGATTTTAACAACGATCAGGATTGGGATGACGCAGGAGAGTATGTTTGGTACACAACGACCAGTGCTCAATCTGCAAACAGCACATTTACGATTCCCTTAGCTACGGCTGTTGGGACGTACCGCGTTCGTTTAAGAACGGTTTACAATACACAGACTTCGGCTACAGGAGCTTGTACTTCGTATTCTTTTGGTGAGGCTCACGACTACATGATGGTTGTAAGTGCAGCGCCTGCATGTCCTCCTCCTACCTCATTGGTAGCCTCCGGAATTGGATCTACGGATGCAAGCATCACTTGGGCCGGTACTTCTGCAAGCTACAATGTTGAGTACGACACAACCGGTTTTGCCTTGGGAACAGGAAACATGACAACAGCATCTACGGACTCTGTTTACCTTTCAGGTCTTCTTCCCAACACAGAATACACAGTATACGCACAAGGAGACTGTACAGGAGCTGGTAACGGTACTTCACCTTGGAGTATTGGTGTTACTTTCCGCACAGCTTGTGCTCCATACACCACTTTCCCTCTCACTGAGAACTTTGATGGTTCTTCATGGGTATCGGGTCCTAACGGATGGAACAACACCGGAAACCAAATTGACCCTTGTTGGGTTGCCACGCAAATGGCTGGGAACTTCTGGGGAGCTAGATCTGGTGATGCACCTGCTTTTGCTTCAGGTCCTTCTGCTGGATTTGGAGGATCCGGAGGCTACCTATTGGCTTTCCAAGATTGGGGTTACACCAATGACACAGCCATAATCACTTCTCCTATTTACGATTTCTCTACGTTGACTCTCCCATACGTTACTTACAAGTACCACATGTTTGGAGACGATATTGGTAGCTTGGTTCTTCAAGCCACTTCAAATAGTGGTTCTACCTGGACAACGGTGGCAACCACTACTGGAGAAAAGCACGACAGCACAACCGCTGCGTGGTCAGAAAATACTGCGATGCTTACTGGGTTTAATCAGTCTGCAGTTCAGTTGAGATTCTTGGCCATTACCACCGCTCCTGGAGCCACAGACGCCAATATGGCGGTAGATAATTTTGTATTGAGTGAAGCGCCTGCGTGTCCTCCTCCCACAAGTATCTCAGTTACTGCGAGCACAGATTCTAGCATTACGTTCTCTTGGACTGCGACCTCTTCTGCCTACTCAATCGAGTACGGATTGTGTGGTTCATCTCAAGGAACGGGAACGGTTGTAACCGGAACAGGAAATACAGCAACTGTTACAGGTCTTAACGCCAATGAGTCGTACAACTTCTGGTTCCAGGCAGACTGTTCAGGATCTTCAAATGGATTCTCAACATGGGCTGACTATGGATGTGAGAAGACCCAATGTGGCGCTTACGATCAAGTAATGACTTACATGGATAACTTTGACGGAGGAATTTCTGGAGAAGACATTGACTGTTGGTTCAACTATGGATCAAGTGCAACAGCATCTGTTCAATATCAAGAAGTATTCCCTTGGAATACACCGAACCCTTCTGCACCCAATGTAGGAGAATTGTACTGGGAGCAGGATACTATGGCTATGGCCATTTCTCCTGTGCTCAGTGACCTTGACAACAACGCAGGACAAATTCAAGTGTCACTTAACCACAACTTGTGGAATCAAGATACACTGGATGTTTACGTAGTGACTCTTGCCGATGCAGGAATGCCAATGACGTACTCTATTCAAGATACTTTAGAGGTTCCCAAGGCAACTTACGGTAACTTTACCGTATTCCTTGACAACGTGGCAACCGGTGAGCAACACGTAGCCTTTATGGTGAAGTCTACAACTACTTTTGTTGCTCTATTCATGGATGACTATGTGTACGAGGCCAAACCCAACTGTTTGCCACCTACAATGCACACGGTATTGGCGACGTCTATTGACAGTATTGCCCTTTCATGGTCTGGAGGTTCAGGAACAACCTACAACGTTGAGTACAACCAATGTGGTGCCGCTCAAGGAACGGGGGTAACGGTTTCAGGCCTTACGACCAACTCACACAACTTTACGGGACTTTCTACAGGTACTAACTACAGCTTCTGGATTCAGGATGATTGTGGTTCGGGATCTACCTCTCCTTGGTACGGACCCTTCTGTGTAAGCACGGATGTTTGTTTGCCAACGGATCAATGTACCTACACTATCATCATGGAGGATTCCTTTGGTGACGGTTGGAATGGTGGATTGGTTTCATTAGTTCAAGGAGGAGTAGAAGTTGCTGAAGTAGGCTCATCTTTTACCACAGGAAACTGGGATACAGCATATGTTGATCTATGTACTGGGGTCTCTACTGATGTGGTTTTGAGTGACCAAGGAGGCTTTTCTTATGAAATGGGTATTACCATTATCGATCCTTTCGGAAACACTTCTGTTGCGGTAGCTCCTAGTGGATTCCCCGGTCCTGTGACTGGTGATATCCTAGGAAACTTCCTGTCAAACTGTACACCTCCATCGTGTCCTGATCCACAGAATATTTCATTCTCTGGAATTGATGGTTACGGAGCCACTGCAGATTGGACAGTATTTGGAACGAGCTACGGATTCTTTAACGTAGAGTGGGGTCCAACGGGTTTCACTCCTGGTCAAGGAACGGGATTGGGTTCTGATACAACTCATACTTTGGATTACACCATTACGGGATTACTTCCTGTAACGTGTTACGATTTCTACGTTCAGGCAGATTGTTCACCAAACGGTACCTCTGCTTGGGTAGGACCTTTCAACTTCTGTACTACAGTAAGTTGTCCTGCACCTACTGCCATTACTTTGAATTCTGTAACGCAAACTACCGCAGAGTTTGGCTGGACTTCAACGGCTACTGACTGGAATATAATTATTGGACCCCAAGGAACAACTCCTGGAACAGGAACGGTTCAGTTTGGTATTACCAACAACCCGTTAACCCTTACCAGTTTGTCTCCTGGAACTCTATATGATTTCTGGGTACGAGATAGTTGTGGACCGGGTGATGTTTCTACATGGGCTGGACCGTACACATTTGCAACATTGTGTAATGCCTTCCCATTGAATTACTCTCAGGACTTCAACACTTGGACGGGAGGCCCGCTACCATGTTGGGACAACAACGGTACAGCCGCATGGCAGTCAGAAAGTGGTTACGCCAAGGCCGATTTCTGGTTCAATAGCTCTGGAGTTTATGACTTTACTACACCAGCCATTACAATTTCTGGCCAAGCGAGACTGAGATACAAGTGGTCTTCTAATACAAGTTCATTTTATACAGATGAATTCCTAGTGTTGTCTAGAATTACAGGAACCGCAACTTGGGATACATTGACTCACCTTGTGGGATCAAACCTAAGCTCTAATGATGGTGCAACAAACACCTCTCCAGGAACATTTGTTGAGGACACGTTTGACTTGAGCCCAACGTACATCGGAAACGATATCCAAATTATGTTTAGAGGGGTTTCTGATTGGGGTCCCAACCTATACTTGGACGACGTTGTAGTAGAATTGGATCCTGCCTTTATCACTTGTCCTGCTCCTACCAACGTAGTTTCTTCTAACCCAACCACTACCACTGCTGATCTTGCTTGGACTGGAGGTACGGGTACGTTCATTATTGAGTACGGTGCTCCAGGATTTGCGCTCGGTACAGGTACCGTGGTCACTTCTACGACACCTTCAATTACCTTAACAGGACTTACCGCGGCTACACAGTACTGTGCTTACGTGAGAGAGATTTGTACTCCTGGAGACACTTCAGTGTACTCTCCCGTTTCATGTTTCAATACAGAACTTTGTGATCCTGCTAACCAATGTGAGTACACCTTTATTTTAGAGGATACCTTTGGTGATGGATGGAACGGCGGTTTGATCGCAGTTTCTCAAAACGGAGTTCACGTAGCAGACCTAGGGGCTACCTTCCTTGCCGGAAGCTCGGATACAGTTACCTTGGATCTTTGTGATGGATTGGCAACGGAGATTACATTGGCAAACCCAGGAAGTTACTTCAGTGAAATGTTCTTCAGTGTTGTTGACCCAACAGGATCTACGATTTACTCTTACGCAGCGGGATCGGTTCCAGGAATTACGGGACATTCGTTCACTACCTTTAACTCGTCTTGTAGTGGTTGTGGAACCGCAGACACTACTTGGGAGTCTAACGTGTCTTGTGACGTAATGGATATCGATTGGAATGCACCTTCAACGGCTGTAATGCACTATGTAGAGTACGGTCCTGCTGGATTCACTCCAGGGTCAGGTACTGTACTTTCAAGCACTACACTTCCTGTATCTGTAACAGGATTGACGCCTGGAACTACCTACGAGTACCACGTACAGGATAGCTGTTCTGCGGGAATGAGCGGATGGTCTAACATGGCCGCTGTCACCACTCCAACAGGACCCCTTCCAAGTATTTCATACACTTTGACAAATACCAATATTGATTTGACTTCTGCGACTTATGACTTTGATGCAGCGGGATCTATGGGGTCTAGCTACCATTGGGACTTTGGAACCGGAGACACGTCAAACTTGGAGAACCCTACGTATGTGTACAATGCAAACGGAACCTATACGGTAACCTTGACAGTGTACAACGGATGTGGTATGTCAGATTCTACCTTTACAGTAACGATTACTGAGATTGGTATCGAGGAACCAGGATTTGCTCAGACTATGAACATTTACCCCAACCCAACGCGCGGAAACGTAGCGGTTGAGTTTAACGTTCAAGGTCAAGATGACGTGACCATTCGCATCGTGAATGCATTGGGTCAGGTGATTAGCGAGCATGACTTGGGCAACGTTTCAGGTGAAGTATCTGAGAAGTTTGACTTGAGCCGTCAGCCTAAAGGAGTTTACCTCCTACAGATTGATTCTAATGAAGGAAGAGTAATCAGAAGAATTACACTTCAGTAACCTCTTTCCAACATGTACTATAAAAGGGCGTCCCATAGGGGCGCCCTTTCTTTTTGACCTTGTTTCAACCGACCTATTCTACATAGGCCAAAGTTGCGAAGCTAACGCGATGTCCTTTTGAAATCAAAGGTCTAGCGGCAGCTTCCAAAGTCGCTCCGGTTGTGGTCGTATCGTCGAAAATAAGAATGTGTTTGTGCTTTGCACACATTTTAAAATTCCATTCAAAGGCATTTTCAACGTTAGAAAAGCGTTCCCAACGGCTAAGCTGTGTTTGTTGTAAGATTTGATGTTTTCTTTTCAGGAGTTTGGGTTCAAGAGGTATTTGTGCGACCGAGCTCCACCCTCTTGCAATGGCCTCCGATTGGTTGTAGCCTCGCACTTTGCGCTTCTTTCTAGTAATGGGAATGGGGACAATGATGTCAGGAGTGATCAGAGTGCTGAGGCTCATCCAGTCTTGCGCAAAGCGAGCGCCCAGATATTCCCCCAACGACTCCAATCCTCCATACTTAATTCCCTTCATCAAATGTCCACCCAAGCCACCCTCTCGGTACGATAGCCAAGAGTGCATCTGCACTATGGGAAGACGGTGAGAAAATACTCGTTTCACAGTCTCCATGCCATAGGGAATATCTGGGCACTTCGGTAGCTCCAGCTCACAAATGGCGCACAAATACCTTTCCTGCGGAATCAAAAGACGCTGGCAAGCAACGCATTCCCGTGGAAACAAGGCTTCAAAACACGGTTGGATAACTTTTTGTAACATTGTGAAGTAATTAAAGAAAACATCAACCCTTACATTTACTAAAAATTACTGTTATGGCCGATCAAACACCACCACAGAAAAAGG
>CBFHSF010000005.1:111605-114356 GCA_965658445.1 uncultured Schleiferiaceae bacterium
CTAGGCGTCTTCGTTAATGAAAAGGACACAGAAGTTGAAAACCTTGAAGAGACTAAGGCTGAGCTCCTTTTGGACATAGAAAATTTGAATTCAAACCTTGAGTCCATGAAGTCAGACAACGACTCCATGAATGTGGTTTTGGAATCCGAACGTACTCGTTTAAACTCGATGATAGACTCTGTAGAGAACTTGAGACAGGGCGATTTGAAGAAGATCAAGGAGTACAAGAGAAAAGTATATTCGTACAAACTCAACAACAAGAAACTCGCTGCGCAAGTAGATTCTCTACAAGAAGCCAACCGCATTTTGGCGGAGCAAAAAGCAGCTGTTGAAATGGACTTGATGGAGGAGCAAGAGCGCTCATCTAACTTGGAAGGTCAGAACAGAACCTTGCAAAAAGAAGTAGCCATTGGTGCTGTTCTTCAGTTGACTAAAATGGAAGCAGCAGCCTACCGAGTTAAGAGCTCAGGGTCTGAAAAAGAAACTACTTCTGCACGTCGTACCAACCGTGTAAAAGGATGTTTTACTATCGCTAAAAACTTGATTGCTGAAAAGGGAGAAAAAGTGGTTTACATGAGAATTTCTACTCCATCCAATACGGTTTTGGCGGGGAATAAGGATGCCAACGGTAACAACACCTTCTCGTTCAACGGACAGGATTTGATTTTCTCTAATTCTCTTGCTATCTACTATGAAGGGGAGCCTTTAGAGTCTTGTATTTCCTTTGACAAGGAAGGCGAGTTCGAAAAGGGAGAGTACCTCGTAGAGCTCTTCACAGAAGGATATAAAATTGGAGAATCTAAAGTAGTTCTCGACTAACTGACTTCTGTTATTCAGGAGATATTCTAAAGAATCAATACATCATATTGTCTTTTAAAAGCTCGTCTTTGTGACGAGCTTTTTTTATGAATGCGCTTGTAGAAGGGACCTAGAAGAACGCCTTGATTTGTAAGGTTCCCGTGTGAATTATGGGAGAATTCGCTGAGGTTCGGCCGTTGTACTGAACGTTGAGTTGTAAAAACGAATTGAGTAAGAACTGAAATTGGGTTTGCCAAAGCGCGTTGGCTCCTGGCTGTAAACCCTCTAGCAAGGCGTATCCACTCGCGTTGTTGGGGTCTCCGGTAAACGTTATGTCCACCCACTCTCCACTGGCGGTTACATTCCATTTTCCGCCTCGGTTCCAATTGACTTGAAGACCTCCGCTGGCAGATTGTAAATCCTGCATAAGCTCGTTCTCTACCGCCGCTTTAATATCAGATTGTAGTGTGATGGAAAACTGGGGTCCCGGCTGGAAAATCAAACGAGGAGAAAGAGTCTGCCTTTGAATTCTATAATTCCTAGAGCTCAGCAAAAACGCGGAATTGGTACGTGTGGATTGTACGTAATCCAAACGAACTTCCCAGTTGGAAATGAACTGATAACGACTCCTCAATTGGTGCTCTTGTTGGCTGCTCGACTCCAAACCATAGCTTTGATTGTTGATCTGCTCGTTTTGCAAATACGTATACTCACCTCCCCATTTGGGATTGGCGCGGTTTAAGAAGACGCTTCCGCGGAAATTTTCACTCTGAGAAACCACAGAAGAATCTGGACGAGCTGCAAAGGGGTCCAGGTCATTTTGGGAGGAGGTAAAAAGTGATTTTACGCGGTTTGCATACTGTACCTGGAAGCTAAATAGTCCAATCCATCGCGCCGAGAATACGCGCTTGGGATCCCATCGCACCAATTGAGAAAATTGAATTTCGCTGGTGGGCAGTAGCTGATTTCCCAGGATGAACGTTCGCAAGAAAGTCGCCTCGTCGGGGAATTGCGCCAGCTCAAACTCATCCAGTTCCTGTATGCCATTGTTGTTGTAATCCCTCCAAGTGTGGGTTCCCGTTCCCGCCGGTACGGGAATGTAACGATATTCCCGGATGGGCTCGGAACCAACACCCACTTGGTACAGTGAATTTAACTGTAGGCTGTTCTTGAAAAACCTATGGGAAAAGTCAATTCTTCCCGTGGTGGTTTGCTGGTTTCGGTTGGGGTTAAAGTCATTTTCGAGTTCACGGTATTGGCCGTAAAAATACCATCGCCCCCAAGTCTTGCTGCGTACAATGGATTTTATTCGATAGTATTCGGCTTGTGCCTGACGAGAAAAATCCGAGACTCTAGCGGTGTCGTCATTTCTTAGCCCTGCCGACAATTCCATCCAAACAGAAGAAGAATCTCCTATGCCCACAAAGAAATCCCCTTCTAAAAAGCGATAGGAACCCGTTGTTAAGGCCACAGAGTCGTTCTGTGAGGTGTTGAGTTCTGCCTCTGACCAAAGTCCCGTGTAGAAGCTAGAAAACAAGTTGCGACGAACTCTGGATTTTTGTCTTAGAAATTCTGTTCTTACTCCATTTTGCTGTGTGCTTAACCAGGAACCAGCAAAATCAATGTCCCAGTTTTTGTCTTGGTACTTACCGCCGGCATTGTGTTTGGTTCCTACAAATCCTTCTCCCGTTCCGAGGTATTGAAATTGATATTTCCCCCACTGATTGGCCGAAGCGCGGTAGCCAAGGTGAGCATCTGCCGCCTGTTGTTGGGTTTGGACCCCAACGGGCAAATTCCAGTTTCTAGAGAATTCAACTTCTCGAAACCTCTCTATTGTGGAAAAAGAGGAGTCCACGTGTTCCACAGAAAAACCTGCATTCCAACCCTGGTTTATATTGCCATAGGCATAGCCTAGTTTTCCAGCAAGGCCTGTTTGATTGTCCGCATTCAGGT
>CBFHSF010000005.1:114454-147586 GCA_965658445.1 uncultured Schleiferiaceae bacterium
TCAGAGAACGTGTTGGGGTCCTTACGAGACCATCCCCCGTGATAGGTTATTTTTTGATTTTTGGAAACGTCCAGTTCACCGTCTAAGGCCAAGACTTGTAGGACGCCCGGTCGGGGTAAAACCTTGGCGGGAATATAGCTGCCTTGAGGTTCACCATTGACGGGTGGGACCCACCGGAAGACCCTTCCGTTGGCACCTGCTGGGTCAATGACATAATCTCCCAACCCTGGCCCAACATAAGCAAATTGCACTTCGTATAGGGGAGAGCCAGAGCCGTCGGGAGAGATTACAAACACCGTGTCTACTCCAAGGGAATCTACAATTTCGTACAACAGTCTTCCCGGCTCAAAGGCCGTCTCGGTCCAACCGGGCACCACGGCTTTTAGGGGGTCGTCACCAGCTGCTGCCAGAGCCGCCTTTTCAGCATCGGTAAACTCTCCAAATAAGGGCTGATTTTTATTGTCTTGCTCGCTGTAGAATTGCAGGCTGTTCTTTGATTTTTTGGATTTGTAAGCGACCTCTCCAAAAGCCATGGTTCTCACGTAACTCTGCTCTGTGTATTGAAATTCAACAATTATACGCTTGTCTTTGGTGATAGGCCTAAGGGGTGTAAAAGTAATTTCTCCTGTGTTGTAATCTATGATGTAATCCTTGTCTTGCCCACGTGTAAGGGGCACGCCATCAATGTAAACTCTCTCAGATCCAGAAAGAACGATAATAAACACCTCATTGCGATTTCCGGAAAGTCTATAGGGACCCTGATTACCCTCTTGACCTCGGATTTCGTTTCTAGCAAATTGGCCTCGAGCCAATGCCCCCACACCGCGAACCAATAAAGTATCTTCTTCTCCAATGGCAATGGGTGAGGCCACCAGAGCTCCAGAGAGTTTTTTGTCAAAGGATGCATAGGTGCTTTTGCGATTGCCCAAGACAAAATCACCCGCTACAATCTTTCCAAAATCGGGGTTTTCCAACTCAATAAAAACGCGGTCAAATTCGCGCAGAGTCTGTGTGGTCCCCTCTGGTTGAACCGGTAAGTTCTGATCCGAGATACTGGCCCTTAAAATGGTATTTCCCCCAATGTTCCCGGAGAGCTGAAGGTTGAGTTGACTTTGCAATACAGCGTCTTGTGCATTCCCTACGGATAGACTTCTGGAAATGGAACCGCTTCGGGCCAATCCAGAGAAGGGGTCGGAAACGGTAGGGATTTCTGTGCGGGTAGGTCGTGCTTGATTGGATTGGATTTCTTCTTGAATCAAATCACGTGACAGGGCATATTGATCTTCTGTAAGATTCCATGAGAGCGTCTCAAACGTGACGCGATAATTGCTGTCATACGCTTCAGCGAAAGCCACTTTTCCCGTCCCCAGAATCAATTGGTAATCTTTCCCTTCAGAAAGGGTGGTGGAGTCTGATTGAATGACGAGGGTAGAGGGGAGTATGGTGTTTTCCGAAAAGTCTACAGTGTCCCTCCACGCTTGAGAATGCGCGTAGAAACTTCCCAGAAGCAGGAAGAATACAAGAGAGATTCTATGTGTGTTTGGACCTTTCATTTTGGGAATCAACCCATTGAGGTATCAACAATGCAAAGTGATTAACTTTTTTTGAGTCTGCCTAATGGGTCTGTATTCCACTTTATTTTTGATGCTAGAACATTCAGTTTCAAGTAGGAATGTAAGCAAACATACAACGCGTAATCGCCGTATTGGTGTACACATACCGAAAATTAGGAACAATTCGTTTTACTACAAGGTTTATGGGCTCCCTCGAGGCACCACGATAACCATGCTGATAACAACGATTACAGAAGATTCGATTTAATTAGGAACATACAAAACAAGAAAAAACATAGACATGATGAAATCCCTAAGTGCAAAGACCGTCGGACTCCTGGCAATGGGGTCCCTAGCGCTCTCTTCTTGTGTTACCTCCAAGGTGCACAAAGATCTTCAAGCTCAATACCAAGCGTGTCAAGATGAGGTAGAAGCCCTCAGAAACAAGAACCGCGAGATGGAAGAGAACAACACAGAGCTTAAAGCTAAATTTGATCGTTCCAGTCAGAAAGTGGAATCCTTGACTGCAGATACCACACAGCTGGGCAATGATTTGAGAATGGCTCGTAGGAATTATGACGAACTCAACAAGAGTTATGAGTTCTTGCTCAAAAACAACAATACGCTCCTTGCCAATAACGCAAGAGAAAACAAAGCGCTCTTAACGCAGATGGAAGCGCTTCAGACCAAACTACAAACCAAGGAAGATTCGTTGAGAATTGAGCAGGCGAGACTTTCAGAAATCTCCACTCAGTTGGCTGCGCGCGAGCAAAGAGTAAATGAATTGGAGGGAATTATCCAAAGAAAGGATTCCGTTGTAGAATACGTTCGCTCCAAGGTGTCGGATGCTCTCTTGGGCTTCCAGGGAAATGGTCTTACCGTAGAAATGAAAAATGGGCAGGTATACGTCTCTATGGACAACAGCCTCCTATTTGCCTCTGGAAGTTGGAATGTAGCGCCACAAGGAAAAGTTGCTTTGGAAAAGCTTGCCGCGGTGTTGGCAGACAATCCAGACATTAGAATTTTGGTAG
Source organism: uncultured Schleiferiaceae bacterium (assembly GCA_965658445.1). GTDB lineage: Bacteria > Bacteroidota > Bacteroidia > Flavobacteriales > Schleiferiaceae > CBFHSF01. Next base: position 117,039 of record CBFHSF010000005.1, read on the forward strand.
AGGGTCACACAGATGACGACGCTTACAGAGGAAGAGGACAGGTTAGCGACAACTGGGATCTTTCCGTAATGCGCGCCACTAGCGTGGTAAAAATTATCACTGAAAATTCTGGAATTGACCCCAAGCGAATTACTGCTGCCGGTCGTGGAGAGTTCTTGCCATTGGCGGACAACGGAACCGCAGAGGGAAAGGCCACCAACAGAAGAACGGAAATCATCTTGACTCCTGATTTAACCGAATTGGCTGATTTGATTGAGACGATTAAATAAGATTGAGATAAGATTCTGGAAAATGGATGGGGGACAGGTTTTTTAACCAAATAGGCCAGAAACTAGTTCCTCAATTTTCCCCACCCCATGAACCCGGATAGCGTACTGTCCGGGTTTTATTTTGTTGTATTTGGAAATATAGATTTCTTCAAAACCCAGCTTTTCTGCCTCCAAGATTCTTTGTTCTATGCGATTCACGGCGCGGATTTCTCCGGCCAGACCGACTTCACCCGCAAAACACGCCTTGTCAGAAACCGTGATGTCTTCATTGGAGGATAGGATGGCAGATACCACCGCCAAGTCAATGGCCGGATCATCTACTTTGATACCGCCTGTGATATTCAAGAACACGTCTTTGGCGCCTAGGCGGAAGCCACATCGCTTTTCTAAAACCGCAAGCAACATATTGAGTCGACGCGTATCAAAACCTGTACAGGACCTCTGAGGCGTTCCGTACACAGCAGAAGACACCAACGCCTGAATCTCTATGAGCATGGGGCGCATGCCCTCCAACATGGCGGCTACTGAAATTCCACTTAGGGCCTCATCTTTTTTGGAGAGTAAAATTTCTGAGGGGTTAAGAACTTCTCGCAACCCCTTGGCGTTCATCTCGTAAATACCCAACTCCGCCGTAGAGCCAAATCGGTTTTTATGGGCGCGAAGCAAGCGATAAATATGGTGTTGATCCCCTTCGAACTGGAGAACGACATCCACCATGTGCTCCAACACCTTTGGACCCGCCAGCTGTCCGTCTTTGTTGATGTGACCAATGAGAACCACCGGAGTAGAGGTCTTTTTGGCAAAGGTCAAAAGCTCCGCAGCACATTCCCTAATTTGACTGATGGACCCGGGCATAGCATCCAAGGCATCCGTGTGCAAGGTCTGTATAGAATCTATAATAACCACATCGGGGACGAGCTCCGCGATATGGGTAAATATCTTTTGAGTATGAGTTTCAGTAAGGATGTAGTTTTCTGGATTGCTGTCTGCCAATCGGTCCGCGCGCATTTTGATTTGCTTGTCGCTTTCCTCCCCTGATACGTAGAGAACTTTGCGCTTAATCCTTTCAGACAACTGAAGCATAAGCGTACTCTTTCCAATGCCAGGTTCTCCCCCTAACAAGACCAACGATCCAGGAACCAATCCACCGCCGAGCACTCTGTCCAACTCTCCGTCGTGGGTAGACATTCTCTCCTCTTGGGTGAAAGTAACTTCGGAGAGTTTTACAGGTCGCGAGGTGTCGCGCACAGGTGCTACATGGGCCGTTCGGGGAGCTTTCTTTTGTATCACCTCTTCTACAATGGTGTTCCACTCTCCACATTTGTTGCATTGGCCCATCCACTTAGCGTGTTGGGATCCACAACTCTGACAGATGTATACGGTGGTAGATTTAGCCATCGCTCTTAATTTTGTCTATGAGTTGAGACGTGGAGAAACCGTCCACAAAGGGAATGAGTACCAATTCGCCACCATTTTCAATAACGAAATCTCCTCCGACAACTTCTTCTGGTTTGTAGTCGGCACCCTTTACCATAACATCGGGCTTTATGGCCTTGATCAATTCTATGGGGGTTTCTTCCTCAAAAGGAATTACGATATCAACGGCGTGCAAACTGGCCATAACCAATTGGCGACTGCTCAGGGGGGCAATGGGTCTGGAGGGGCCTTTGAGGCCTGAAATGGAAGCGTCAGAATTGATGCCAACAATGAGGATGTCTCCCGCACCTTTGGCTCGTGCCAAATAATCAACGTGACCGCGATGCAAAAGATCAAAACAACCATTGGTGAAAACTACTTTCTTACCCAGTAATTCCCAGCCCTTACGGCGTCTGACAAGCGTTTCTAAATCGGTGATTTTGGATTCAATGGCTTTAAGAGGCTCCATTTGCTTTACCTTTTAATTTTCCCGTTTTTCTTCTTTCAAAGTAAAGGAAAATAAAGGCAAGGAGACCGGTCAAAAGCAACATTAATGTTTGACTTGAGTGTACGATGGTGGCAAAGGTCAATCCGTCTTCTCTCGCCACACCAAGTACCAATAGGGCCATAGTCACAAAGTAGTGATACGCTCCCCATCCTCCCGGCACGGGAACTACAATTCCCAAAGAAGCTGCCATCATAATAAACAACCCATCAGAAAGGGTGAGATGTGAAGTGGCGTCAAGCGAAAAGAAAACAACGTAGACCATCAAAAAGTACAATACCCAAATGAGCAGGGTGTGCGCGATAAAGGCCCCTTTTTTCTTCATCTGACCAAAGGTTTTAAAGCCTTCTTTGACTCCGTTTAAAAAGGCTCGTACCGGTGCAAATTTTGGGTGGTTAATGATGCGCTTTCTAAAGATCAAGAACACCAAACCAAAGACTGCGGCTCCTCCCAAAGCGATGTACTTCAGAGTATTTGAAGATTCTTCTGCCGCGGTATCGCTATTGGTAAAGGTCAGGTTAAACAGACTAAAGAAATCGTCAAAGTGCAAAACAAAAGCCGTTCCCATTACGAGGAAAAGCATGACAAAGTCGATGACTCTTTCCAACAAAACCGTCCCAAACAACTTGTCAATGGGAATGTCTTCTACTTGATTCATGGATGTACATCGGGCCAGTTCTCCAGCGCGAGGAACCGCCAAGTTTACAATGTAGAGGACAGAAACGGAATGCACGGAATTCCAAAACTTAGCCTTGTAACCAAGAGGCTCAAGCATGAGAAGCCAACGCGCACCCCTAGAAACAATGGCCACATATCCCATAACCATAGAAAGCAGGACATAAGAGTAATCTGCCTTCTTGAGATCTTGCCAAAGTTGTTGCGGATCCGTATTCTTAAATGCCAAAAACAGTAGGGTTCCCGCTATGGCAATAAATAGCAGGTACTTTCCGATGGTTTTTAGCGTTTTCTTCAAGTTTACGAGAGGGAGTTATCGTTTTCGTTGGGGAAAATAATAGAGGGGCTGAACGATTTCGCTTCCTCAATATCCATGATTCCGTAGGCGATGATAATGATGATGTCTCCAGCTTGAACTTTTCTAGCAGCGGGTCCATTCAAAGTGATTTCTCCAGAGCCTGGCTGACCCTTGATAACATACGTATCCAAACGCTCTCCATTGTTGATGTTTACAATAGAGACTTTTTCTCCTTCTATAAGGTTGGCCGCATTCATCAATGATTCGTCAATGGTGATGCTTCCTATGTAATTTAGATCCGCTCCGGTAACCTTTACGCGGTGAATCTTACTTTTTACAACCTCAATTTGCATAGGTTTTCAATTTTGGGTGACCCTCCAACTTCTGTGTTCGCTTCGATTCAGGTCACGTGAATCTGTGAAAGTCTTTAGAGCCTGCTTCGGGGAAAAACCGTAGACGGATTCCAAGACTTTCACCGTGCAAAAGTAATCAATTAATGGATAAATTATCTATCAAGCGCACATCCTTAACATTGACCGCAGCAAAGATGTGAGGGTTTTGTGAATCCCCAATTTTCACCAGGGTTTCTAGGGTATTAGCATCGGCAATGGCCAAGTATTCTACCTCGAAGTCAGCTTCCCTTTCAATCGCATGGGAGGCTTGGTTTAAGAGGGTTTTTACATCCGTTTTATGTGCGTTGTCTGCCATCCACTTCATTTGCTCGTGAATGACTTTGGCTCGATTTCTCTGGTCTTTGGTAAGTCGCTGGTTTCGTGAACTCATGGCCAAACCATTGGGTTCCCTCAAGGTCGGGCCGCCGTGGATGGTTACGGGCAATTTTTTTAGCGACACCATTTTGCGAATCACCGCCAGTTGCTGAAAGTCCTTTTCCCCAAAAAATGCGTGGTCTGGATTGACCAAGCGAAGCAATCTTTCTACAATGGTACACACCCCCTGAAAGTGGTTGGGTCTATGAGCCCCTTCCAATCTATTTTCCAACTCACCCAAGTCATAGTGGTCCGCTTGTACGTTGGACGGATACATTTCGGAAACCTCAGGGATGAAGACCAAATCACAGCCCTTTTCTTCTAAAAGTGCCAAATCGGCTTCTTCGGTTCTGGGATAATGCTCTAAATCACTGGCATTATTGAATTGCGTGGGATTTACAAAAATGCTACAAACGGTGAATTTTGTCTGTTTCTGGGCGAGTGACAAAAGAGATAAATGCCCCATGTGAAGCGCTCCCATAGTGGGAACGAACCCAATGAGCTTTCCTGAAGAACGCGCCTCTTGGGTCACTTTGATTAAATCATCTTTGCGACGAACGACTCTCATAGATTGATTTTGAGGCCTCAAAGCTAGTCTAAAGCTTGAAGATTGCCTAAAAAATCAGTAAATTTGCAAACTTGTAATTATGATAAGGAAGTTTTGATGGAAAAGAAAAAGATACTTTACGTTTCGCAGGAAATTACTCCGTACCTACCAGAAAATGAAATTTCTAGAGCCGCTCTTGAGTTGCCCAAGAAAATGAATGACATGGGTCATGAGGTGAGAATTTTCATGCCGAGATTCGGAGTAATCAATGAAAGAAGACACCAGTTGCACGAGGTAATCCGCCTGAGCGGAATGAACATCGTTGTCAACGACATGGACCAACCCTTGATCATCAAAGTAGCTTCTGTGCCCTCTGCTAGAATGCAGGTTTACTTCATTGACAACGACGAGTACTTCAAGAGAAAGTCTACCGTACACGACAAGGATCACAACTTGCACCCAGACAATGACGAACGCATGTTGTTCTTCTGTAAAGGTGTAATGGAAACGGTTAAAAAACTGGGTTGGAAGCCAGATATCATTCACCTTCACGGATGGATGACCGCATTGTTCCCCATTTACTTGAAGAAGTTCCAAGCGGACGACGCCTTGTTCAATGAAGCCAAAGTAGTATTCTCGGCTCACGACAAAGGATTTGAAGGAGAACTCGGAGAAAACTTGGTAAAAGCCATGAAGTTTGACGGTGTTGAAGAGGCTGATTTGGAGTTCTTTGACAAGCCGACGTTCGAGAATTTACAGAAAGGTGCTGCAAAATTTGCCGACGGAATGGTAAAAGCTTCTGAAGGTGTACACGAAGATGTCATTAAATACGTTGAGTCTTTGGACTTGCCTATTTTTGATGGCACCAACTTATTGGAAGAGCCTAAGAGCATCGAAGGCTTTTACCAAACGGTAGTGGTGGAAGAAACCATTGCGTAAAAACTGAAGCGTCAAATATGAATATATTCAGATCGACAAAGGTCTTAGGGAAAGCCATTTTTGTAATGGCTTCTCTTGTTTTTATAGGCTGTGAGAAAAACACCGGAGAGCTGGGTTTGGAACAGGTTGCCAATGAAAGGGTTAACCTAGGTCCAGTCATTGAACTACCCATTATTTCTTACACAAAACAGATTCGTCCCGTAGCGATTTCTAATCCCAGTCAATTGATGACCGGTGGGTATGATGATCCCGTTTTTGGACGTGCCAATGCAAAGCATGTTATCCAATACAAGCTCACAGAACTCAGCCCTGATTTTGGGGAGGAACCCATTTGTGACTCTGTATTTCTGGTCCTGCCCTTCGCTGGATTTGGGTATGGAGATACTACCCAACCCATTGAATTGGTAGTTAAGGAAATCACCAAAGACATCTTTATCAATGTCAACTACCGCACGGATGCAGACTTCGAGCCCATGACGGAATTGGGTCGATTCACAACCACCCCTAGGACGGGTATAGAATTTAAGGTAGGTTCTGATACCGTGTATTCTGGAATCAAGATGCCACTGGATCCAGCGTTTTTCCAAAGCAAGATTTTGGAACCCTCTAGATTGGGTAGCCAATACTTCAGCAGTAACTCCAACTTTATCCGCTACTTTAAGGGAATTGAAGTGTCTGCAGAGAACGCCCAGTCCATCCAATACTTTGACCCCGGAAATCCCAATATGATCATCCGAATGTTCTACAGAGAGTCTTTAGCAGATTCTGTTGCCAAGGAATATGACTTTGACGTAAACTTCCGAGACATTCCCGTACAAGAGACGTTTTACTTAAACCTCTTTGATCAAGATTATTCTACGGCTGCCTTTAACCTAGACATGCAAGACACTATTAACGGAGAACCCATGGTGTTTACGCAAACGATGTCAGGAGTCAACGCAGTTATCAAATTGCCGGAATACCTCAAGGATATGGATACCATCTTGGTAAACAAGGCGGAACTTTTGATTACGCTAAAGGAAGGCCAGACCATGCCTTACTTGCCACCCTCCATTATGTACTTGAGAGAATTGTACACAGACAGCGCAGACGTAGGTCTGTTTACAGCGGACTACGGTCCCGATCCCATCTTCCCTAACATTGACAATGTGGGTGGAATTGTTACCAAAGAGCAAATTAGAGTGTTTAGATATGCCTTTAGAATGACGAGTCATGTCAACGCAATAATTAGAGAAGATAGAGAAAACCTTCCTATCTTAGTACTCCCTAACGCGCAGCGCTCTTCTGCCAACAGGGCTGTAATGAACGGGAACTTCTCTTCTGAACAAGAAATGACATTAAAACTTTACTATACTAAACTGCCCTCCAATTAATTAAATTATGTGTGGAATTGTAGGTTATTTAGGTCCTAAGCAAGCCTTTCCAGTCCTTATCAATGGATTGAAAAGACTAGAATACCGAGGATACGACAGTGCCGGTGTTGCTATGTACAACAATGGAGAAATCTCTCTTTACAAGAAGAAGGGAAAGGTTTCTAACCTAGAAGAAATTACAAACGTTTCTAACGTTGAAGGCAACGTAGGGATCGCCCATACGCGTTGGGCAACTCACGGTGAACCCTCTGATATCAATTCTCACCCTCATGTAAGTAACTCGGGGGATTTGGTATTGGTCCACAACGGAATTATTGAAAACTACGCTTCTTTGAAAGAGGCACTTTCCCAAAGGGGATATACTTTCCAATCAGATACGGATACTGAGGTATTGGTTAATTTGATTGAAGACATCAAGGTCAATGAGGACATTCCTCTGGCAAAAGCGGTAAGAGCTGCACTGAACCAAGTGATTGGTGCCTACGCAATTGTTGTATTTTCAAAGTCTCAACCTGAACAATTGGTTGTGGCTAGAAAGGGTTCTCCTCTTGTAGTGGGTATTGGAAATGACGAATACTACATCGCTTCTGATGCCACACCTTTCTTGGAGTTTACGAAGAAAGCGGTTTATTTGGAAGATGATGAGATGGCTAGCATTGACCTCGAAGGAGGACTCAAGGTTAGATCCATTACCAACAATAAAGAAGTTGACCCATTTATTCACCAGTTGCAAATGGATTTGGCCTCTATCGAAAAAGGAGGTTACGAGCACTTCATGCTCAAAGAGATTTACGAACAGCCCAAGGCCATTGAGGATACCTTTAGAGGACGTCTCCTTCCAGAGAAAGGAATCATTAGAATGTCTGGTCTTAAGAACTACCAAGAGAAGTTTGTAAATGCAGATAGAATCCTGATCATTGGATGTGGTACTTCTTGGCATGCCGGAATGGTGGGCGAGTACTTGTTCGAAGACTTGGCACGCGTTCCCGTAGAAGTGGAGTACGCCTCTGAGTTTAGATATAGAAATCCCATTATCACAGAAAAGGATGTGGTTATCGCCATTTCTCAATCAGGTGAAACAGCGGATACTTTGGCAGCCATAAAATTGGCAAAGTCTAAGGGCGCTACCATTTTTGGAATTTGTAATGTGGTGGGTTCTTCTATTGCTAGGGAAACTCATGCTGGAGCCTACACGCACGCTGGACCTGAGATTGGTGTAGCTTCTACAAAGGCCTTTACCGCTCAGGTAACCACTCTTTCTCTCCTTGCCATTGAGTTGGGTAGAATGAAAGGGAACCTTTCGGAAAGCCGTTACCGAGAGCTTATCATTGAGTTGTCTGGTATTCCCGCCAAGATTGAAACTATGTTAAACACGGATGCTCAGATTACTTCTATTTCTGAAAAGTACAAGGACGCTCCTAACTTCCTTTACTTAGGTCGTGGATACAACTTCCCCGTAGCACTAGAAGGAGCTCTTAAGCTCAAAGAAATTAGCTACATCCATGCAGAAGGATATCCTGCTGCAGAGATGAAGCACGGTCCCATTGCCTTGATTGACGAGAACATGCCAGTAGTAGTAATCGCTCCTAAGAACGGTCAGTACGAGAAGGTAGTTTCCAATATTGAAGAGGTAAAGGCCAGAGCCGGAAAGATCATCGCCATCGTCAATGAAGGGGATACAGGACTTAAGGGAATTGCCGACCATATCGTGGAAGTGGCTCCTAGCTCTGAGGTATTCTCTCCGCTATTGACTACTATTCCACTTCAGCTCTTGAGTTACCACATTGCGGTAATGAGAGGATGTAATGTAGATCAGCCTAGAAACTTAGCAAAGTCGGTTACCGTAGAGTAACTTGCTTTCAAAAGAATCAGATAATAGAAAAACCCCGAGGTCATCCTCGGGGTTTTTTATTTGCTTTCTAATTGATGTCTTTGTTGTTGGGAAAGGCTTTTAACCGTTGTATTGGTTCATGGTAGGTCCTAATCCCTGTAGAGCAAAACTCTTAATTCCCTCCACCGATTTTTTGATTTTCGGTTGAAGAGTCTCCCATTCTTCCTCTGTCCATTTGCCCAAGACAAAGTTCACCTGTTGACCCTTTGGATAATCATTTCCAATGCCAATGCGTAGTCTCGGATAGTTTGGGGTGTTGAGCTTTACTTGGATGTCCTTGAGTCCGTTGTGTCCACCGTCAGAGCCCTTGGGTTTAAACCTGAGCATTCCCAATGGCAAGGCAATTTCATCTACGATGACCAAGACGTTTTCAATGGGGATCTTTTCTGATTCCATCCAATACCTCACTGCTTTTCCGCTGAGGTTCATAAAGGTGGTAGGCTTTATGAGGATGAGCTTTCTGCCCTTTACACTAGTTTCTGCGACGTCTGCGTATCGACCAGGGGCAAAAAAAATATTGGATGCCTCCGCAAAGGCATCCAATATATCAAAACCAATATTATGTCGTGTGCGATGGTATTCCGCACCGATGTTTCCCAATCCTACAATTAGGTATTTCCTCATCGGGAAATTTACTCTGCAGCAGCTTCAGCTGGAGCTTCTACTCCTTCAGCACCTTCTTCAGCACCTTCATCCTCCTCCTCTTCGTCAACAGCGACACGAGAAGTTTTAACAGACACGATTACTGCGCTAGGAGCGTTAAGAACGTCTACGTTCTCGCCCAAGTTAACTGCACTTACACGGATAGACTGACCAATTCTCAATTGAGTAATGTCTAGGTCGATCATGTCAGGAAGGTTCTCTGGAGTCGCTTTCACTTTAAGTGAACGCAAGAAGAACTTCAATTTACCCCCGTTTTTAACCCCGCGAGAAGTTCCAGAAAGAGTTACTGGAATTACTGCAGTTACAGGCTTTCCTTCGATCAACTCGATCAAGTCCAAGTGAAGGATAGCGTCTGTTGTTGGGTGGAATTGGATATCCTGGATGATGGCCTTAACCGTCTTGTCTCCCAAGTTAATTTCAGCCACTTTAAACTCACTAGTAAATACCAAGTGACGCAACTCCATTCTTGGAGCTGAAAAGTGGATAGGAGCTTCTCCTCCATATACAACGCAGGGAACGTTGCCTTCGCTGCGAAGAGCTTTAGCTTCTTTTGATCCTAGGTTCTCGCGAATTGAACCGTTAATTGCAACTGATTTCATCTGAATAAAATTAGATTTTAGACTAATATTACATTATAAAATGTCCGCTAATTGACTCGTGCTCGTGAACTCTCTTCATCACATCAGCAAAGAGTCCTGCCACTGAGATCACACGGATTTTATTACTTTCTCTCTTGAGTGGAATGGTATCGGTTACCACCAACTCTTCGAGAGCTGAGTTTTCTATTCTTTCATAAGCCTCTCCTGACAATACAGGGTGCGTACAGTAAGCGCGCACAGACAAGGCTCCCTTCTCCAACAACATATCTGCTGCTTTAGTCAAGGTACCTGCTGTGTCTACCATGTCATCAAGTAGCACTACATTTTTGCCTTTTACCTCACCAATTACGGTCATACTGCTCACCTCGTTGGCCTTTTTTCTCTGCTTATAACAGATAACCACATCAGCTCCTAGCTTGTTACCATAGTTGTTGGCTCTCTTTGATCCACCCATGTCTGGAGACGCAATGGTCAAATTGTCGAGGTTCAACTTTTGGATGTCTGGCAAGAACAAAGAAGAAACGTAAAGGTGATCTACGGGTACTTCAAAGAAACCTTGAATTTGGTCTGCGTGAAGGTCCATAGTCATAATACGAGTCGCACCGGCTGCAGTTAACAAGTTGGCTACCAATTTGGCACCAATGGGAACTCTTGGCTTGTCTTTGCGATCTTGTCTAGCATATCCAAAATAAGGAAGAACGGCTGTAATGTGCTTTGCTGAAGCTCTTTTGGCAGCATCAATCATTTGAAGCATCTCAAATAGGTTGTCCGCTGGAGGCGTAGTAGACTGAACGATAAATACACGTCCACCTCTTACGGTCTCTTCAAAAGAAGGTTGGAATTCGCCATCGCTAAATTGAAGCATTTGAATCTTTCCGAGATCCTGTCCGTAAGATTTAGAAATCTTCTGGGCCAAGTCTTCTGTAGCTCTACCTGCAAATATTTTAGCGGTGGGTTTCATCTGTAAAAAATTAATTTTCAGTCTTCCGTCCAAAACAACTCTTTTTCCTCTTTTGCTCTTCAGAAAAAGTGAAATGTCACTTTAACTTTTTAGCGGTCAATTCAAAGGGTTATTTTTTTCTTCAGTAAACCTTTGGTTATTACAATTTTAGTTCCTCCCTAAAAAGGGCTGCAAATGTAAACATTAATCTCTAAAATACTAACCGGCAATTGTTGAAAATTAAAAATATTCTAAAAAAGTTTGCACGGTATAGAATTCTTATTCTATTTTCGCGGCCTCTACCAAAGTGAGTGAATGCCCGGGTGGCGGAATTGGTAGACGCGTTGGATTCAAAATCCAATTTCTTCGGAAGTGCGGGTTCGATTCCCGCCCCGGGTACAAATGAGAAAGCCAAGTCGAAAGATTTGGCTTTTTTTATGCCCCAAACTCAGCACTGCATGCAGAAAGGTGAGTGGGGGCATAAAAAGATCAAGGCACGTAGTGACTTGGTTTTATTTGACGTTGTCCGGCAGGGAACTATCGAGGCTCGCCGCAGGCGAACGAGATAAATCCCGCCGGAACTCATTCAGGGTTTTGCTTTCCGAACTATCGAGGCTCGCCCTAAATATTCCTAATTGCTGATTTTACACAGGTTTTCAAAGGGACATCGATGGGCAAAACCTTCCTCGGTTTTTTTATTTCATAAGTCTTCTAAAAATCTACCTTTGTTTTACATTAGAACACTTTGGAAGACAAGCAACTTAAATACGACAGAGCCTATCTGAGAATGGCTCAAGAATGGGCCAAGCTCTCTCATTGTCAGAGAAAGCAAGTAGGGTCCTTGATAGTAAAAGACCGAATGATTATTTCTGATGGGTACAACGGCACCCCTACGGGTTTTGACAATCAATGTGAAGACGAGGAAGGAAATACTCGTTGGTACGTTCTGCATGCAGAAGCCAATGCCATAACAAAGGTGGCGGGCTCTACACACTCTTGTAGAGGAGGGACTCTGTACTTAACCCTCTCGCCGTGCAAAGACTGTAGTAAGTTGATTTACCAATCGGGAATTGTGCGCGTGGTTTACATTAAAGCCTACAAAGACACCTCTGGATTAGAATTTTTAGAAAAGGCCGGCGTTGAAATTCAACAATTAGATGTGTAAAAGCGTTTTCACTTTGCGTTCTTGCTACTTGAACGATTAATATACATCGCTACACCATGAAGAAGATAGGTATATACTTGCCCATTGTGATGGGAGTTTGTATTGCTCTGGGAATTTACCTCGGGGTGCGCCTTAATTTTTCTTCTCGACCTGTGGCCTTGCTCAAGGCCGATGAAAGGGAACAAAAAGTTAGACAAATCATCAACTACATAGATTATGAATATGTAGACGCTGTAGACACGGACAGTTTGCTGGATCTGACCCTTACGGACATGCTTCACAAACTGGATCCTCACAGTGTGTACATCGCCAATCAGGACGTGCAAAGATCGGAGGAGCGCATTCGCGGAAACTTCGAAGGCATAGGAATTGAGTTTTTGATTTTTAGGGATACGCTCACCGTGGTGAGAACACTTCCCGGTGGCCCGGCAGAGAAAGCCGATATTCAATCGGGGGATCGCATTGTCGCCGTTAATGACCAGAACATTACCGGTGAAGATTTCCCACAAGACGACTATACCAATCTACTAAAAGGGCCTTCCGGTTCTAAAGTCTACGTAAACGTCTTTAGGCCTACGGAGAAAAAGGTAATTAGTGATATTTCCCTTCAGAGAGCACCCATTCCCATTCCCAGTATTGACGCAGCATTTATGCTCAACGATACAGTAGGGTTTATTCGAATAGAACGCTTTGCCATGCCTACGGCAGAGGAGTTTAGTTCTGCGCTTTACAAACTCAAAAAGAAGGGGATGACCAACTTGGTTTTGGATTTGCGAGATAACCCGGGAGGATTGCTTTCCGCTTGTGAAGAGATCACCAATGAATTCCTTACCAGCGATCAATTAATTGTATACACTGAGGACCGCAACGGAGTTAAAGAGTATACCTATGCAGACCGCTCAGGCCAATTCAAAAGGGGATTGGTGTCCATTATTATCAATGAGAACTCCGCATCGGCTTCTGAGATTTTGGCCGGTGCCCTGCAGGACAATGATCGAGCCACCATCGTGGGAAGGCGTTCTTTTGGCAAGGGCTTGGTTCAGGAGGAAATGAAGCTCTCTGACGGCAGTCGATTGCGTTTGACTACTAGCCGCTATTATACTCCAACGGGCCGAAGCATTCAAAAGCCCTACAAAGAAGGAGGGTATGACGCATACATTCAAGAATCTGATGCTCGTTATTCCAGTGGAGAAATGTATTCAGAGGACGAAGTCGAGGTCAATGAGGAAGAGCGCTTTGTAACCCCAGGTGGCCGTGTGGTCTACGGGGGTGGAGGCATCGTTCCTGATTACTACGTTCCCGTGGATACGTCTTACCGTCAGATGGCCTACATGTACCATATTTTTGGGTACTCTCAATTGGATCCCTACGTTTTTGAGTACGTGGACCGTCAACGAGCGCAGCTCAAGGACAAGTCTTTGGGCGCCATCATTTCAGATACAGCATTTATTGATCAGTTGATTTTGGACTTTGTTCAAGAAGGCAAAACAGAAGGTACGTTGTCTCAAATGGACAAAGAACACCGCAAAATGCTTGAGACTCGGGTTCGCGCCTTGGTTGCCAAAAATATTTTGGGAAGTGCTATGTTCTACCAGATTACCTTCCAAGAGGATCCCATGGTTCACAAGGCAGTGGAGAGCTTGGGCAAATGGCCTGCAGCTGAAGTGGACTCGGAAGATAGCGAGGAAAGCTCCACGTCCAACCTCGCCGAGAATCAATAAGCCTGGGTCATGCCAAGGTCATAAACCAAAAAAAGCCCAACCCTTAAATTCAACCGCGAACGGTCTTAGGATTGGACTTTTTGCTTTTCGACTGTGTTGTACTGTCGAAGGCTGAAAAGCGGCTCTTAGTGCTTAGCTTCTTCAGTAGCTTCTTCTGTAACTTCTTCAGTCATTTCTTCGCCTTCAACAACTGTAGAATCCATTTCTTCAGTTACTTCAGCTTCAACTTCTTCAGTAGCTTCTGGAGTAGACTCAGCTACTTCGTCAGTGGTGGTTTCTACTGTAGTTTCTTCGTTTGCTACTTCTTCTGTGTTTGCGTTGTTACATGCAACAAATGCTACCGTAGCAAGGGCAGCAAGAAAAAGATTAACCTTCTTCATCGTGTAAAAATTTAATTATTGCTTAGGATTACGTCGCTAAAATAAAAAAAAGAAGCATAGTTGCGACCTTTTTTTTAAATGCAGCAATTTTTTGAAAATCAAGCAATTATATCCTTTAATACGGATGAGATAGACGCTTCATTTCTCAACACTTCCGCTACCTTGTCTACGGGAATTCTCTCCTGAGTCATGGTGTCTCGGTTTCTGATGGTTACCGTGTTGTCCTCCAGAGAGTCGTGATCAATAGTAATACAGAAGGGCGTTCCCACGGCGTCTTGGCGGCGGTATCGCTTACCGATAGCGTCTTTTTCGTCGTAGGTAACGCTAAAGTCTAATTTCAGTTCTGCCATGAGTTTTCTCGCCATATCGGGCAAGCCGTCCTTCTTGGTCAAAGGCAAGATGGCCGCTTTGTAGGGAGCAAGGGCAGCTGGAATCTTCATAACTACACGCGAAGATCCGTCCTCTAATTTTTCGTCTTCCAAGGCATGAGAAATCATGGCGAGGAACATTCTGTCCAAACCAATAGAGGTCTCCACTACATAGGGTACGTAGTTTTTATTTACCTCTGGGTCGAAGTATTGAAGCTTCTTGCCCGAGTGCTCTTCATGTGCCTTGAGGTCAAAGTCCGTTCTGGAGTGGATTCCCTCCAATTCTTTGAATCCAAAGGGGAATTTAAATTCTATATCCGCAGCGGCGTTTGCGTAATGCGCCAACTTTTCGTGATCGTGGAATCGGTACTGATCTTCCCCGAAACCAAGTGAACGGTGCCACTTCATACGAGTTTCTTTCCAGTAGTCGTACCACTTCATTTCCTCACCTGGACGCACAAAGAATTGCATTTCCATTTGTTCGAATTCGCGCATTCTAAAGATGAACTGGCGAGCAACGATTTCATTTCTAAAGGCCTTCCCGATTTGTGCAATTCCAAAGGGAATTTTCATTCTTCCCGTCTTCTGAACGTTGGTGAAGTTCACGAAGATTCCCTGAGCGGTTTCGGGTCTTAGGTACAAGTCCGAAGCGCCTTCTGCTACAGAGCCCATTTTGGTGGCAAACATTAAGTTGAACTGTCTTACCTCCGTCCAGTTTTTAGAACCGGAAGCTGGACAGGTGATGCCTTCGTCAATAATGAGTTGTCTTACGTCTTCGAGGTCGCCAGCTTCCATGGACTTTACAAAGCGGTCCATGATGGCTTCCATTTTTTCCAAGTAACCCAATACTCTTGGGTTGGTCTTTTTGTACATATCGGCGTCAAAGGATTCGCCAAAGCGCTTTTCTGCTTTTTTGATTTCCTTTTCTACTTTCTGACGAATCTTTTCTACGTGATCCTCGATGAGAACGTCTGCACGGTATCTCTTTTTAGAGTCCTTGTTGTCAATCAATGGATCGTTAAAGGCGTCTACGTGACCGGATGCCTTCCACGTTGTAGGGTGCATAAAAATGGCAGAGTCAATCCCCACGATGTTTTCGTGCAATTGAACCATGGATTTCCACCAGTATTCCTTGATGTTGTTTTTGAGTAAAACACCGGTCTGACCGTAATCGTACACAGCGCTTAGGCCATCGTAGATTTCGCTACTCTGAAAAACAAATCCGTACTCTTTGGCGTGGGAGATTACTTTTTTAAATAAATCGTCTGACATCTGCTATGGTATATTTATTCGTCTATGCTATTATTCGTCTATACTATGGTCGAGTAATCCCAAAAAAATGGGATCAATTATCGTCTAATCTATATCAAGTTGACAACGTTGGAGGTAAAGAGTTTTACCGAGATGGCCAATAGGATAATCCCAAAGACCTTTCTCAAAACACCTATCCCCCCTTTGCCCAACAACGTAGAAATTCTATCGGAACTCTTCAACACGGCGTACACCAATATCATATTAATAATAATGGCGATAAGTATGTTGATGGTTTCGTATTCTGCTCGGATGGAGATCAAAGTGGTCAATGTTCCCGCGCCGGCAATCAGTGGAAAGGCAATGGGGACAATACTCGCCGATTCAGGTTCATCGTCTTTGTAGAGTTGAATTCCCAAAATCATTTCTAAGGCCAAAAAGAAGAGCACAAAGGCTCCTGCCACGGCAAATGAATTTACATCCACACCAAACAGTAACAAGATCTTTTGACCTGTGTACAAAAACACAATCATAATGATCAAGGCCACCATTGTGGCTTTTTCTGATTGTATATGTCCTGCCTTTTCTCTCAGTGTAATAATAAGAGGGATGCTTCCGATGATATCAATCACCGCAAAGAGCACCATAGTGGCAGAGAAAATTTGTAAAATGTCAAAACCCATGGTTCATTCCTTTAAATGCAAATAATTAGAATGCGTTTTTAAATCCCTAATTATAAGCCGTTGAACTCGCTGCAAAAGTACAGTCATTTTTTGAATCCCACACTACGAGGAATACTAGAATTAACCACCTGAAGAATGGGCTTTAAGAAGGGTTAAAACGGGGTCAAAATGAGGTAAAAACCCTTTGAAATTGGTATCTTTGTAGCATGATTAGCATAGGGGATGCCATAGTGTCTAGTGAGATTTTAGAAGAGGCCTTTGTCTGCGATTTGAGCAAGTGCAAAGGAGCCTGTTGTGTAGGTGGAGATGCGGGTGCTCCTCTGAACGAAGAAGAGGCTTCTCTCTTGGACGATTTGTATGACGATGTCAAACCCTACCTCCGACCGGAAGGAATTAAAGCCATTGAGTCACAGGGTAAGTTTGTGGTTGGACAAGACGGAGAACTCGAAACGCCATTGGTCAACAATGAGGAATGTGCCTATGTTATATATGAGGGAGGAATTACAAAGTGCGGAATTGAGAAGGCAAATGAGGATGGCGTAATAGATTATAAAAAACCTATAAGCTGTCATTTGTATCCCATACGCATTCAAAAGTATTCTTCCTTTGAAGCGGTTAATTATGAAAGGTGGGACATCTGTGCTCCTGCCTGTGATTTGGGAGCTTCGCTAAAGGTTCCCATTTATGCGTTCTTAAAAGAACCATTGGTTCGTAAATACGGATCGGATTGGTACAGTGAGCTGGAGGAGGTCGCCAAGCATTGGCCCGGAACCTTATCTCAAGATTAATTTTTAATCAACTTCGATGAGGTTATTAACATCGGGTGTGAATTAAAAATCCAAAAAAACATCTTTTTTTTCTTGTTTTTATTCAGACCCCCGACCTGCCTAGGATTGCGGTTTGTAAGAATTCCCTTACTGTTAATAAGTGGTTGAATTTTGTGAATAAAAGGGGGTTGCGCCGTTCTCGATTAAAGTTCAACTTTGTAAGAGAAGTTAGCGGATAGCTAAATGCTCTCTTCCAATCAAAATCTTCTAAACGTCTAATTTTCAAGGCATTACTACTATTAATCGCTTGGTTATTAACTATATAAAAACAATTACTGATGAGTCAGCAAGAACCTATTTTGCAGGAGAATAAGAGCCGATTCGTCCTCTTTCCTATCACCCATCACGATATATGGGATTGGTACAAAAAGTCAGAGGCGTGTTTCTGGACGGCAGAGGAAATTGACTTGAGTTCGGATCTACCCGATTGGAATTCTAAGTTGAATGATGATGAGAGATATTTCATTAAACACATCTTGGCATTTTTCGCTGCCAGTGATGGTATTGTAAATGAAAATTTAGCAGAGAATTTTGTAAACGAGGTTCAGTTTACCGAGGCGAAGTTTTTCTACGGTTTCCAAATCATGATGGAAAACATTCACTCAGAAACGTACTCTCTACTCATTGACACATACATTAAAGATCCCGCAGAAAGAGATAAACTCTTTAATGCCATTGAGACCTTTGATGCCATCAAGAAAAAAGCAGATTGGGCACTGAAATGGATTGAGTCTCCTTCTTTTGCGGAGAGACTGATTGCCTTTGCTGCTGTAGAAGGAATCTTCTTCTCAGGAGCTTTCTGTTCTATTTTCTGGATGAAGAAGCGTGGCTTGTTGCCAGGACTTACCTTCTCTAACGAGTTGATCTCAAGAGACGAAGGTATGCACTGTGACTTTGCAGTTCACCTGCACAACAACCACCTCATTAACAAAGTACCCAAAGACCGCATTAAGCAAATAATCATCGAAGCCCTGGATATTGAGCGTGAGTTCATCACGGAATCACTACCCGTGGATTTGATTGGAATGAACTCGAAATTGATGACCCAGTACTTGGAGTTTGTGGCGGATCGCCTTCTAGTAGAGCTAGAGTGTGAGAAGGTATACAACGCTGAGAACCCCTTTGACTTTATGGAGATGATTTCTCTTCAAGGAAAGACCAACTTCTTTGAAAAGAGAGTGTCTGATTACCGCAAAGCCGGAGTTGGAGCCCCTAAAGAAGAGAGCGATACATTCTCTTTTGACGCAGATTTTTAGAACAACCAATCAACACCAAATAATCCACAGAACATGTACGTATTAAAAAGAGACGGGCGCAAAGAAGCCGTAAAATTCGATAAGATCACCGCGAGAATCCAGAAACTCTGTTATGGTTTGAGCAATCACGTAGAAGCCGTGAGTGTTGCCGTTAGAGTTATTGAGGGTATCTACGACGGGGTTACGACTTCTGAACTCGATAGTTTGGCAGCAGAGGTAGCTGCATCTATGACGGTTAAGCACCCTGACTATGCGCAACTGGCAGCGCGAATTGCCGTTTCTAACCTCCACAAAAACACTCACAAGTCCTTCTCAGACACCATGAAGGATTTGTACACATACATCAACCCAAAGACCAACCAAGAGTCTCCACTTCTCGCAGATGACGTTTACGAAATCATCCAGAAGAATGCAGAGATCCTAGATTCTACATTGATCTACGACAGAGATTTTGGTTACGATTACTTTGGATTTAAAACATTAGAGCGCTCTTACCTTCTCCGTCTCAACGGTAAGATTGCAGAACGTCCACAGCACATGTTGATGCGTGTTGCCATCGGTATCCACAAAGAAGATATCGAAGCGGCCATCGAAACTTACGACTTGATGTCTAAGAAGTACTTCACACACGCAACGCCAACTCTTTTCAACTCGGGAACACCCAAGCCACAAATGTCTAGCTGTTTCTTGGTTTCCATGAAAGATGACAGCATCGATGGGATCTACGACACGCTTAAGCAGTGTGCAAAGATTTCTCAGTCTGCCGGTGGAATTGGTTTGAGCATTCACAACGTAAGAGCTACGGGTTCTTACATCCGCGGAACAAACGGTACTTCTAACGGTATTGTGCCCATGCTTAAGGTCTTCAACGACACCGCTCGTTATGTTGACCAGGGAGGTGGTAAGAGAAAGGGATCTTTTGCTATCTACATTGAGCCATGGCACGCAGATATCAATGACTTCTTGGATCTTAAGAAGAACCACGGTAAAGAAGAGTTGAGAGCTCGCGATTTGTTCTACGCCATGTGGATTCCCGATTTGTTTATGGAGCGCGTAGAGGCTGATGCCGATTGGACCCTTATGGATCCCAACGAGTGTCCAGGTCTTTCTGATGCTTACGGAGACAAGTTCAAGGAGTTGTACACTCAGTACGAAGAGAGCGGAAAAGGTCGCAAGACGGTAAAAGCTCGTGAGGTATGGCAGAAGATTTTGGAATCTCAAATCGAAACCGGTACTCCTTACATGTTGTACAAGGACGCTGCCAACGAGAAGTCTAACCAGAAAAACTTGGGAACTATCCGTTCTTCTAACTTGTGTACTGAGATTATGGAGTACACGGACGAGAACGAAGTGGCCGTGTGTAACTTGGCTTCTATCGCCCTTCCAATGTTTATCGAGAACGGTGAGTTTGACCACCAAAAACTATACGATGTAACCTACAAAGTAACTAAGAACTTGAACCGCATCATCGACAGAAACTACTACCCAGTACCTGAGGCTAGAGTTTCTAACATGCGCCACCGTCCGGTAGGATTGGGAATTCAAGGTCTTGCAGATACCTTTATCAAGTTGAGAATGCCCTTTACTTCACAAGAGGCTAAGAACTTGAACAAGGACATCTTTGAAACGATTTACTACGCTGCTTTGGTAGCTTCTAAAGACGAAGCCATTGCAGACGGTCCCTACGAGACTTTCCCAGGATCTCCTATCTCAGAAGGTAAGTTCCAGCACAACCTCTGGGGTGTGGATGAGAACACTTTGAGCGGACGTTGGGATTGGGATACTCTTCGCAAAGACGTTATGGAAAAAGGAGTTAGAAACTCTCTACTTCTCGCTCCTATGCCAACGGCATCTACGTCTCAAATTTTGGGTAACAATGAGTGTTTTGAGCCTTACACTTCAAACATCTACACTCGTCGAGTACTCAGTGGAGAGTTCATCGTAGTAAACAAACACCTATTGATTGACTTGGTAAACCTAGGTCTTTGGAATGAGGACGTTAAGAACCAGCTTATCGCTGCCAACGGATCCATCCAAAACATCGAAGGTATTCCAGACAATATCAAAGAATTGTACAAGACGGTTTGGGAAATGAGTATGCGCGATATCATTGATATGGCAGCAGAAAGAGGATGGTTCATCGATCAGAGCCAGAGTCTCAACTTGTTTGTTGAGAACCCCAACATGGGTAAATTGACTTCAATGCACTTCTATGCATGGAAGAAAGGACTCAAGACCGGTATGTACTACTTGCGTACAAAAGCTGCGGCAGATGCCATTAAGTTTACAGTACAGAAGCAAGCAAAAGCTCAAGTTGAGCCAGTAGTTAACAATACGGACAAGCCTGCCGCTCCTGAAGCAGCACCTGCACCTGCAGCACCTGCAACCGCGGAGACTGTTCAGGCAGCAGCTCCGGTTGCAGCAGCGCCCGCTCCTGCAGCGCCAGAAGCCGCTAAGCCGATTGAGATTTCTACAGAACTCAACATGAAAAAGATGGCAGAAGCAGTTAAAGAGTACAACTCTCAAGACGCTATTGCCTGCTCAATAGATGATCCAGACGGGTGTGAAATGTGTGGATCCTAGTTCATAACCAAAGCGAGAAATCCCCCGACACCCCGGGGGATTTTTTTTGCTCTAAACTTTCGCATTACCTTTAAGAGAAATGAAGGAACATCAACTGATATTGCGCTTTGTTCTCGAGCTTATTGCATTGGGTCTGTACGGCTTTATGGGTGCAGAATGGGAAACATCTCCCATTTTGGGAGCCATGGGGCTTCCCCTATTGATTATGCTGGGTTGGGGCCTCTTTACCGTTCCCGATGATCCCTCTCGAGGCAAGGCAAACGGAGTCCATGTAAAGGGGTGGATGCGCTTGGTTTTGGAAGGGCTTGTCTTTGGAGGTGCCTTTGTAGGATCTGTCCTCTCATACCCCGTGGTTTCTTCTATCTTTGGTATCCTTGTTGTGTATCATTACGCCGCAACAAAAAATAGAATCGCATGGCTTCTAAAGCAAAACTGATCGCCCTGTTTATCTTCCTTTTTGGGCTGACAGATGCCCTTGGGCAAAACACAAATTCCGACACAGTAATTGCGCAAGTGTACAGGGCGTTGACGCTTAAGGAGCCCGCTGTGGACCAAGTCAGCACGCGCCTTCTGGAGAGCTCAGAGTGGGAAGCTTTGGCCTATTTAGACATGACGCAGCCTCAGTACGACCAAAACTCCATGCAGGAAGCGGTTGGTGACGTCTACAAGTTTTCAGAAAAGCGCTTCATCATTAAAATGATTGATCAGAGCAATCCTTCTCAGTTTGGTTTGACGGTAAATGGCGATTATTCTATATATGGAAATACGTTACACCTTACCAAACCCGGTGCTCCCTCCTTTAACGAGTACTGGAAAGTCATTATTCTCGACGAGAACTACATGGTACTCGACATTGATGGGCTGAGAATATTTTTTACACATACACAGTCATTTTTTCCAAAAACGGAATAAATCCTACTGAAAAACTGAAAATTTTGCAGCTCATGTAAGTTGTTCCTTTCATTCTCCAATTTATTTTGTTATATTGTAGGGACTCTCCTCATAGTATTAACTCATAAAATAGATACGCCATGGCTACTCATGCAGCAGTTCGTAGGCCATCTAAAGGGAGAAGAGCCCCAGCCGCAATCCGTAGAAGGGCTCAAGCCATTAGAAAGGCCAGAAACAAGAAAGCAACTACTCGAGAAAAGTTAACCATTGGAATGGTGGTATTGGTAATCATTGGAATTATCATCACCGCTGTAATATTCTCAGGGGTATAATTTTTCTACGCTCTTCGGCAGTTGATTCTCAACCAAAGTCACATTGCCGACCAAAAAATTGTTTCACCTAATCTGATGTCAGTATGAAGACAGTTTTACAATACGGCCTAGTGATTGCTCTTATCGGAGGAATCGTTTCTATGGCACTCTTTTTAACTATGTAATTTAGAACATATCGTACCTTTGTTGCCATGAAGAAATTTATGGTAGGGCTGTCCGCTCTTGTGGTACTATCCTTTGTTGCTGGACTATTGAGTAGAGTCCTTGATTGGACTTATACCGAGGTCCTTTTTCCCTTTTCTATCGCATTGTTCGCTTTGGTTTGGATGCCACTTTTTTTGTTTTATGCTTATGACAGAAAGCAGCAGAGAAAGGAAAGTACGTCATCTGATCATCCCACAGAACCTCACGCTCCCGCAGGTTCGCTCAGCGATATTTTTAGAAATCTGCACAATCCACCTCCTTCGGAATCAAAGAAGGATTCTGAGGAGTAGTTCTCACCAATTTTCATTGACAACCACCCAGACCTCGCCGCTCCCTTCTTCTGCCAACCAGGCGTAAGGCCTATCCCCTTTTTGAATGTCTTGAATCACCTGCGAAAGGGTGGAATCATCAATTTTTCTTTCTACCGGCATGCGCCCCCAACGATCTCTGTGGTGTTGGGCCAAGAATCCCCCAGTGCTGAATTTTTCTCCTGTCAATTCAAAGAACTCTGAGGCGTATACCCAATGACACTTGGGATGATTTGCGGTTAGGTTTGGAATGGCTTTTCCTTCCAACTTTGCATTGGGATGATAGCCAATCATGCCTTGTACCCAAACTATGGATTCATCAATCTCCTCAAAGTATTTTTTCCCCAATGGAATTTGATGCCCAAAAAGCTTTTCTCTTTTGCCATCCCAGTTTTCCTTCCCTGAAGGGGAGATGAGTTGATTTCTCCTGGGGCAGTGGAGATAGAATTTTATGGATACTTCAAGGTGAAGGCAGCGATGGTTTTCCTTCAGTAAAAAGTCAACTTCTCCTAAGGTCTTTGACTCTTCAATGATTTGTAGGTTTCTGCGAATGGAAAGATTTGTGTTTTGAAGGAATGCCTCGTTGAGGAGGTCTTCATAGTGATGTCCCAATCTCTTGGTGTTGGCCTCTAGATGCTCGGGTGGGGTTTTTGAATTTTCCCACCAATTTCTCCACCGGTCGGGAGGCAAATAACCTTCGCCTTCAAATAATGGGGGTTGGTTACGGCACCAATCCCATTCAGATAGTATCTTTAGCCCTTCGCTCATCATCGCTAAGAAATAAAACACCTAGCAGATGTGCAAAAAGCCCTTGTTAAGTGTTATCTATTTTTGAGGGCGAAACACGAATTCACGAAAAACAAACATGAAGACTCTGTATAGATTTTTGGGAGCAGGATTGGGATGGGCTCTGGGAGGACCCATCGGAGCTATTTTGGGTTTTGTTGCCTCGGATTTGGTGGAAACTCTATCTGGAGAGGAAGAACCAAAAACCCGAAGGTTTTCAAGAACCCGCGACCAATCGGGGGATTTTCACCTCAGTCTGCTCATACTTTCTGCTGTGGTCATTAAGGCCGACGGAAAAACTGATCAGCGCGAATTGGATTTTGTACGATCACGATTTGTGCAAATGTTTGGAAAGGATAAAGCCAATGAGAGCTTTAAACTCTTCAAACGCGTTCTTCAAAAAGACATTGACGTTGCCCAGGTCACGGAACAGATTCGTTCCCACCTAAACTACTCGGCGCGTCTTCAGATTTTAGATTACCTGTTTAGAATTGCCAATGCGGATGGTCATTTGGACACCAAAGAAACCAATGTAATAAGAACCATTGCATCCCATCTGTACATCAGAACACCGGACTTCAATTCTGTGTTTGCTATGTACGGACGTCAATACAACCGGCGCAAGACGACTCGAGTTTCTTCCATGGCCGCCAATTATGCCATTCTTGAACTCTCGTCGTCTGCTACTGACGATGAGGTGAAGAAGGCCTATCGCAAGTTGGTGAGAAAGTATCACCCCGATAAATTGCAAGGGTTGGGACAGGATGTAATCGATGCAGGAAAGGAAAAGTTTATCAAAGTTCAAGGAGCCTACGAAGCGATATGTAAGGTTCGAAATATTAAATAACTAAACGAGTAGACGAATTGATTAGACGAATTGTGTCCTCGGCTATTCCATCAACGCTAAAAACTCAGTAACTTTATACCCTTCATGAGTACCATTGACGAGATTAAAAGACCCATCGCCGAGGAAATGAAGGCCTTTGAGCCCAAGTTCAAGGCATCTATGTCAAGTAGGGTCGCTCTCTTGGATCGCATCACCCATTACATTGTAAAGAGGAAAGGAAAGCAGTTGAGACCGATGTTGGTCTTTTTGTCTGCCAAGCTTCACGGTGAAGTTTCTGAAGGCACCTATTTGGGAGCTTCTCTAATAGAACTCATGCACACGGCTACTTTGGTTCACGATGACGTTGTGGACGAAGCCAATCAAAGACGAGGCTTTTGGAGCATTAATGCGCTTTGGAAAAACAAAATTGCCATTCTGGTTGGGGACTACCTATTGAGCAAGGTTCTATTGCTCGCTGTGGACAACAAGGAATACGACCTTTTGCAAATAGTTTCAACCTCAGTTCGAGAGATGAGCGAAGGGGAGTTGTTGCAAATTGAAAAGGCCCGTAAGCTCGACATCACGGAAGAAATATATTTCGAAATTATTCGTCAAAAAACCGCTTCCCTCATTGCCTCCTGTTGTGGGGTGGGAGCAAGTTCTGTGGGAGCTTCTGAAGAAGACGTAGCTCAGATGAGACAGTTTGGTGAATACCTAGGCTTGGCCTTTCAGATCAAGGACGACCTCTTTGACTTTCAAGCCTCTAAAGCCATTGGAAAGCCCACCGGAATAGACATCAAGGAACAGAAGATGACCTTGCCATTGATCTATGCGCTTCAGGTTACAAATGCTTCAGAAAAACGAAGAATCATTAACCTTATCAAAAGGCACCACAACAATCCAAAGAAGGTGCAAGAGGTAGTTAACTTTGTGAATACCAGCGGCGGAATAGAGTACGCTGAATCCAAAATGGCTGATTATCAATCCAAAGCGATTGACCTTATAACGAAATTTCCGAATTCTCCTACAAAAGAATCCTTACTTTTGTTAGTAGACTATGTGATACATAGAAAGAAATAACGTTAACCAAACAACTTATTTATGGAAGAAATTGAAGGTGAAATCACCGATATCATGGATACGGTGGTAGATCTTGTAGTCACGCACGGGATGGCGGTGATTACTTCTTTGATAGTCCTCGTCGTGGGGCTTTGGATCATCAAGAAAATGATGAAGATGTTGGACAAGGTGTTCGAACGTCGCAAAATGGATCCCTCTCTCGCTGGGTTCCTGCATTCATTTTTTGGTATCACATTAAAGGCCATGCTCTTTATTTCTGTCATCTCTATGATGGGAATTCAGACGACCAGCTTTGTCGCCGTTCTCGGTGCCGCAGGTTTGGCTGTAGGTATGGCGCTGTCTGGTACGCTCCAGAATTTTGCGGGTGGTGTAATGATTTTGATTTTCAAACCCTTTAAAGTGGGGGATTTTATTGAAGCGCAAGGGTACACCGGAATTGTAGGCGAGATTCAAATTTTTGTTACCGTTCTCAATACTCCAGACAACAAGCGAATTATTATTCCCAATGGTCCATTGAGCAATGGTTCTATGACCAATTACTCTCACGAAGAAACGCGTCGTGTAGACTGGACCTTCGGGATTGGTTACGGTGACTCTGCCGACAAAGCCATTGAGGTGTTGACCAAGTTGTGTAAAGATGACGACAGAATTTTGGACAACCGAGAAACGTTCATCGCACTTCACTCTTTGGGCGATAGCTCGGTAAACTTTGTGGTAAGAGCATGGGTAAAGACCTCTGATTACTGGGATGTTTACTTTGCTATGAACAAGAAGGTATACGAAGTCTTTGACAAAGAAGGCCTCTCTATTCCCTTCCCACAAATGGACGTTCACGTACACAATTCGTAAGTACTCGATTTACCGGAATAGAGGAGATCATTCTCCTGTGATATATTCACCCCGTTGCGATCACCGCAGCGGGGTTTTTTTGTATATTTTTGAAAGTTCCCATGGGTAAGATTGCAAGAGATACCATAGACAAGATTTTTGACGCCGCTCGCATAGAAGAGGTCGTTGGGGAATTCGTGAACCTGAAGAAATCAGGGGCGAATTACAAGGGGCTCAGTCCCTTTACCCAAGAGAAGACGCCTTCTTTTTACGTGAGTCCTGCCAAGCAGATCTTTAAAGATTTTAGCTCGGGCAAAGGGGGCAATGCGGTTTCTTTTCTCATGGAACTCGAGCACTTTACTTATCCAGAGGCGCTGAGGTATCTCGCCAAGAAGTACAATATTGAAATCGAAGAAGAAGAAACCACTCCCGAGCAGCAGCAAAAAGCTTCTGAGCGCGAGTCTGTTTTTTTGATTTCTGAGTACGCCAAAAAGGTCTTTGAAGATCAGCTTTGGGACACGGACGAGGGCAAGTCCATTGGCCTTTCTTACTTCAGAGATCGCGGATACACGGACGAGACCATGAAGACCTTCGGATTGGGGTACAGCCTTCAAAAGAAGGATGCCTTTTCTACAGGCGCCATTACCAAAGGGTATTCTGGAGACTACGTAGAGAAATCCGGAATTGGTATTCGCAATGACAGAGGGGGTTGGTACGACCGATTTTGGGGACGCGTTATGTTTCCCATTTATTCCATCAGCGGACGAGTGCTCGGCTTTGGAGGTCGCGTTTTAGATTCCACTGCCAAGACAGCCAAGTACCTAAACTCACCCGAGAATCCCATTTACCACAAGTCCAAGGTTCTCTATGGTCTTTTTCAGGCTAAGTCTGCCATCATCAAAAAGGACATGTGTTATTTGGTGGAGGGTTATACCGATGTAATTTCTCTCTATCAAGCTGGCATACAGAATGTGGTATCGTCATCAGGGACAGCCTTGACCACAGAGCAGATAGCCTTGATTCAAAGGTTCACAAAGAACGTAACCATTCTTTACGATGGGGATGCCGCGGGAATAAAAGCCAGTTTTAGAGGGATAGACATGTTCCTCGAAGCTGGAATGAACGTTCGCGTCGTGCTTTTCCCCGACGGTGAGGATCCAGATTCGTACGCCAAGACACGAACCGAAGAAGAACTCACAGAATTCCTCAAGGAGGCCCAAAAGGACTTTATGGCCTTTAAGACGGATTTGTTGTTGGAAGAAGCTCAGGGAGACCCCATCAAGCGCGCTTCCATGATTCGCGATATCGTGGCTAGTATTGCTAAGATTCCCGATCCTATCTCTCGCGATGTCTACATTCAAGAGTGTTCTCGAAGAATGGACATGGATGAGAAGGTCTTGTTTGCCGAGTTGGGACAGCTTCGCGCCAAGCATTTAAATGAAAGTGCCAAGAAGCCTTCTTCAAGAAATGAAGCGCCTCCTCAGCAACCCATGGAGGTCGTTAGACCGCCACAAGAGAATATTGTCGAAGCCACCAAGGACGCTCTTCACTACGAGCAGGAAAAGGATTTGATTTGGCTTCTGTTAAACTACGCGGATTATCAAGACGAGTTTCCTTCCTACGATGACAACGGCGAGGAAATTGTCGAGACCATGCCTTTGGGCGAATACGTTCTCTTTGATTTGATAGATGACAATCTGAAGTTTATCAACCCAGTGTTTCAGAAAATTTTTGAAACCTATGCTCACGCCTTGGATGCAGAAGACACGCTACTGCCGGAGACGCATTTTTCGCGATCAGAGGATATGGAAGTGGCTCGAGTGGCCTCGGATTTAATGACGGAGAACTATCAGCTTTCGGATTGGTCCAAAAAGGACATCATCGTCTTGGACAAGAAAAAGCGATTGGTACAGTTTGCTCGCGAAGCCGTTCTCCGATTCAAGGAACTCAAACTCGACGAACAAATTAAGCAGGATAGCGCCTCCCTAGAGAATCCCGAATTGACCGACGAGCAGCGAAGAGAAATCATGAATGTGATACAGAAGCGCACGGCCATCCGCAGTCAAATCAACAAAATCCTCAATCGTCCTGTGTAGAGGGTCACTTTGTTTTTTGGTTATCGCATGGGCGAAAATGCCAATTCTCTCTATTTAAAAATCAACTTCAATAGCTTCATCGTAAACGGAGTATACGGTGGGTACTTGAGCGCGGGGTCAATCCACGTAGCCGTTTTTAGCAATCCCTTGGTATGAGAAAAGGCCTCAAATCCAAAGCGACCGTGATAGTTTCCAATACCACTTCCCTTGACACCGCCAAAGGGCAAATTGCTGTTGGCCAAGTGAACGGTCCCGTTGTTGATGGCGCCGCCACCAAAAGAGATGTTGCGCGTGTAAAAGTCTTGTTCCTCTCGTTTTTCGGAATACACGTAAAGAGCCAACGGGTTGGGGTGATCTGCGATTTTTGTTAGGACCTCCTCCCGAGTAGAAAAGGGCATAATGGGCATGATGGGACCAAAAATTTCTTCTTCCATGATTTTGGCGCCAGGCACGATGTCCTCCATCACTGTAGGTTCTATTTTTAAATTTTTAGCGTCTGTCTTTCCTCCAATGACCACTTTGCCTTCGGTTAAATATCCCGAGAGCACTCCAAACCTTTGGGTGTTGATGATGTTGGCGACATCGGGATTGTCTAGGCCAGATTCTCCGTAGAATTTCTTTAATGCGCCTGCTAAGGCTTCCTTAAAAGGTTCGTATACATTCTTGTGTACCATGACGTAGTCCGGTGCCACACAAGTTTGTCCGGCGTTTAGCCATTTAGAAAAGGCAATGCGCTGTGCCGTCACCTTGAGGTTGGCTGACTCTCCAATAATTGCTGGGCTTTTGCCTCCCAATTCTAACGTGACCGGAATCAAGTGTTTTGCGGCTTGCTGTCCTATAATGCTTCCCACGCGTGGTGAACCCGTAAAGAAAATGTGATCGGGAAGCGCCTCGTCTATAAAATTGGGAACCACTTGGGCACCGTCTCCCTGAATGACCTGAACGTATTCTCTGGGAAAGGTTTCGTGCAACATGTCTTCAATGATCTGGGCGGTGTGTGAGGTCATCTCGGAAGGCTTGAGAACGATGGTGTTTCCAGAGGCTATGGCCGAAACAATGGGAGACATGGCCAGCATAAAGGGATAGTTCCATGGGGCAATGATAAAGGACATCCCGCGCGGTTCTCTGATCACATAACTCTTGGATGGAAACACGGCAAAAGGCGATCCCACACGCTTGGGCTTCATCCATTTCCTGAGGTGTTTTAGCGTGTGACTGATATCGGCATAGAGAAAACCCACTTCCGAGCTAAAACCTTCTGCACGGGGTTTTCCAAAATCGGCCACCAAGGCGTCTAAGATTTTTTCTTCCCAGATTTTTATGGCGCCCTTTAACTTGAGCAATTGCTCTTTCCTAAAGGCATAGGTTCTGGTGTGGCCCGCCTCAAAAAAGGCTCGTTGGGATTTCCCGATGTCTGGATAGTTCATACAAATCACTTTTGTAGGTCGATGCGGTTTGCCTTTGTGTTTTGAAGCTTCTCGGCTTATAGTTTTTCAAAGGCAATCCTGCGAATCAACTTGGGTTCTGGCCTTGCCTCCACAAAGTCAATGACTCTTTGGGGGTCTATGGCGGCGGCTTCTTTGAGCATCCAACCAATGGCCTTTTGTAAAATAACTTCTGGAGCAGAGTATAGTTTATCGGCAAGAGTAAATAGGTCTTCGTGGTCACCGTCCTTAATCCATGCTTTGGTAGTCACCATGGCAATTCGGCGCTTCCAAACGGAGGGTTCATTGGCTAGGTCATAGAGCAACTTTCGGTCTCTGTTTTCCAGCCATGGCCCGAGAATTTTATAGCAGGAGCTGTCCACGATGTCCCAGTTGTTGACACCTTCTAAATGGTTGAGGTACCATTGTACAATCTCCTCTTGGGTATGCGGACTTTTGGTCTTTTTTTCGAATTGATTGACGGCAATAAAAATGGCCGTTAAGCGGTGATCGTGGATGGGGGATTGGATCAATTCCGTCAGGGCCTCCAAAGAGGTATTGGTATAAACTTCCCTCGCGATTTTGCGCTGGTCAGGAACTTTTACCGCGAGGAATTGATCCCCTTCGCCATACCCACCGGGAAAAGCCTGAAAGAAC
>CBFHSF010000005.1:147685-149833 GCA_965658445.1 uncultured Schleiferiaceae bacterium
ATTTTGCGCTGGTCAGGAACTTTTACCGCGAGGAATTGATCCCCTTCGCCATACCCACCGGGAAAAGCCTGAAAGAACTTTTCGGCGGTAGGTATTGCGCTTGGGCGGCTGCAAATATCAAGTGCGGCCTTTATGTCTTCGGTGGAAGCCAAGAATTACAAAATGGCTTCTGTGGATTGCTCTTCTGAATAGTCCAAAAGGGCGTCCATAGTTTCTACTGCCACGTAGTGATAGTTAGGTCTTGCCTTGGCGTAGATTTCGCGAGCCCAATCCAATTGACCGGAATTCTTCATGGCAGAGTAGGTAGGCGTCAAGAATTTTCTGCGGCCTACATTGATCAAGAATTCTTCCACTACAGGTTTTACAGGCTCATAACCTTTCATGATGGTGGGCTGAAACCAAGCGGCCAAAATTTCTGCATTGCCACTTTGGGTGAACATAAAGTTCTCGTCCAAAACCGCGAGTTGCTCTACGGTGATGTCATCACCCAATCCATTGATAAAGCGCAACCACTCATGAGTAGACCATTCGTCCATTTGCGCGGTTCCGGGAATCATTCCCTTTTCCAAGTAAGAATCTATGGCGATCTGAACTCTCTCAAAGCGCGAAGGATTGGGAGTTGGACAGTTGTCGGGAATGCCGGCACCGTATACCCATTCGTCTACGCGTATGGTATTCTTTTGCTCGTCCGTCAAAAATTCGTTCAACAACACCAAGAAACCCTCGGTGTCCATCACTTGGAAAGAGTGATCGGTAAAGTATCCCTTTACAAATCCATCCCAAGATTCGCGACCTACTGTTTCTTCGCACAGTCTCAAAAAGTAATATCCCTTGTCATAGGCGATGGAGTTCATACCGTCGTCGGGATTGCGACCTTCCAAATGCAGTTTAAGATGGGTGTCTTTGGGGCGAGTTTCCATAAACTCTCCCACTTCGGCCGTAAGGCCATTGAGACTGAGAGAGGCCAACATTTCTGAGTAATCTCTTCCGTAAAGAGCTTCCATAATGCGCTCCTCAAAGTAGACGGTAAATCCTTCGTTGAGCCAGAAGTCATCCCAAGTGGCGTTGGTCACCAAGTTTCCAGACCAGCTGTGCGCCAATTCATGGGCAACTAGAGAAACCAGTGAGCGGTCCCCGGCCAAAATGGTGGGCGTTGCAAAGGTCAACTTGGGGTTTTCCATTCCGCCAAAAGGAAAGGAAGGAGGGAGAACGATGAGGTCGTAACGTCCCCAAACGTAAGGTCCGTAAAGGGCTTCTGCGGCTACCACCATGTTTTCCATATCCTCAAATTCGTAAACGGCTGAGGCCAAAACGCTGGGTTCTGCATAAACACCTGTACGTTTACCTACGGATTGGAATTCTACATCTCCTACAGAGAGAGCCATCAGGTAGGATGGAATCGCTTGGTCCATGGTAAAGTGGTATTCGCCACTTTCATTTTTTTCTTGTGGATTGTCTGCAGACATCAAGGCCATCATATGAGAAGGCACTTTTACATGTGCCTTGTACGTAAATCGAATGCCTGGGCTGTCCTGTGTGGGAATCCATGTTCTGGCCAAGATGGCTTGACTTTGTGTGAACAGGAAGGGAGATTCTTTACCCGCAGTTTGCTGTGGATTGAGCCACTGAAGTGCTGCCGCTTTGGGGCTGGTGGTGTATTGGATGGTCACCTTGGTAGTGGTGTCTCCAACAGTGATCCAAAGGGGTTGTCCAAGGGTGTTGTCCACGGGCCCCGTAGAAAACACGAGCTCTTTGCCATCTTGATCCTGAACGGAGTTGATGGTGAGGTCCTTGCAGTCAAAGATTATTTGATTACCTTGTTTTACATCGACGTCCCAAGTGGCTTTTCCAAAGAGGGTTTTGGAGTCAAAGTCCACGTGAAGGGCCAAATCTAGGTGGGTCACCACCGCCTTGTTGGGTTCAGAATAACTGTGAGAGTCTTTTGCGTATACCATGGTATTTTCGTTTTGATCCGTGGAGCTCGAACAGCTGGAGAGAATTCCAACTATGGCCAACAGACCCATCCATTTAGATTTCATGTAATTGAAAATTTGTTTTTTGTAAATATAAATCTAATCGCCAAATGGAAAACCAAACCAGACCCAGACCCGGAATATTCATGAGCCTTGTGGTCAATACCCTGAGTGT
>CBFHSF010000005.1:149932-159568 GCA_965658445.1 uncultured Schleiferiaceae bacterium
TGGAGCCACGTAGAGCAATCCCTGGAAAAAGTATTTTACGAGCGTCTTCATAGAGCAAATCTGGGTTTTAGCGCACGTCGTAGTTCCCTTCTTTTAAGGCGGTGCGCAATTTTTTTGGCATTTTTGAAACCACGAGGTCGTAGGATTGGTTAATCCAATGTGCAATTTTTCTGGGAGGAATGCTTCCGTCCAAAATGACAGCGGACCAATGCTTTTTGTTGAGGTGGTAAGCTGGAATCACTGCGGGGTATTGGTCTTGGAGTTCAGGGATGTCATCAGGTGGAAATTTGAGACTGATGGTTTGTCCTTTCTCCAAGGGAAGAAAGAGAAAAATCTTGCCCATAACTTTGAAGACCAAGGTCTCCTCGTCAAAGGGAAAGTCCTCAATGACACCGGGTTTGGACAAGCAATATTCTCTTATTTCTTCGGAATTCATGTACGACCAAAGATATTCTATTCCTTTGTAAAAACATTCACGATGAATTTATACTTGCGTTTTTTGGGGTTTTTGCTTTCGCTGCCCTTTACCAAAGTCCGAAAGGACTCCTTTACCTCCACAACCAACTTTAGGGTGTGGCCGCAAGACTGTGATTTGAATGGGCATTTAACCAATTCTAGATATCTGGCATTTGGTGACTTGGCTCGTATGTACGCCACCGCAGAATTTGGGTTGGTTAAAACCGTCCTCAAGAACAAGTACATGATCGTGGTTCAATCTCAAGAAATCACCTATATACGCCCTATTGCGCCATTGGCCAAGTTTCAGATGAAGACGGAATTTATCTATGCCGATGAAAAATACTTCTACGCCTATCACCAATTTATCGTGAAGGGAAAAGTCATGGCGAACGCCTTAGTCCGCGGTGCCTTTTTGCACAAGAAGAAGGTCATTCCCATGACGGAGGTTTTAAAAAAGGGAAATTTCCCATTGGCCATTCCTTCCGAGCCGTCCATTGTTAAATCCTGGAAGGAGCATTTGCGCGATAAAAAGAAGTGGAGAGAAGAATAGGAGAGAGTGGTTTGTTACCCTTTGGACAACTCCACAGAAGGATCCCAAAAAACTTTTGCGAAATCAACCACCTGATCGTCTTGCACTTCTACGCCTTCCGATTCCAATAGCTTTGCCATAAGGTTGATGCCCTGAAAGTGATGCTTGCCAGAAAGCAAGCCCACCCGGTTGACCACGCGATGCGCTGGTATTTCTAAATCGCCATGACTTGCGTTCATGGCCCAGCCCACCATGCGAGCAGACCGAGGGGCCCCGAGGTATTTTGCAATGGCGCCGTAACTGGTCACCCGACCGTAAGGTACCAACTTGGCCACTTCGTGAACCTTTGCAAAAAACGACTCGTCGCTCACAGTCTGAATTTTAGATATGTGATGGCCTTCCCTTGAGACAGCCACATTTGCTCGTAGAAGGTTTTGATTTCAAATAAAATGTTGTCACGTGTCTTAAATTGGTGGTAGATGTCGTGGTAGGCCTCCAATACTTCGTGACCGCGCAGTTGTACAATGCCGTGAGTGTATCCGTGTAGAAACTCCGAGTCGCACTTAAGGTGAACGATGCCACCGGGCTTGAGAATTCTCTGGTACATGTCCAGGAATCCGGGGCTTGTCAAGCGATGCTTCATTCGCTTGTACTTGATTTGCGGGTCTGGAAAAGTAATCCAGATTTCGTCAATTTCTCCTGGAGCAAAAAGGCCTTCTAAAAGTTCAATTTGGGTTCTAATAAAACCAACATTTTTCATGTCGTTTTCTACGCCTTCTTTCGCTCCCGTGTGCAATCGGGCTCCTTTGAGATCAATCCCAATGTAGTTGTTTTCGGGATTTCTCTTGGCCAATCCAATGGTGTAATCTCCTTTGCCACAACCCAACTCTACAATGATGGGTCTATTATTTTTAAAAAAGTCAGACTTCCATTTTCCCTTGAGGGCGATGCCTTCTTCCACTTCCTTTCGCGTGGGTTGGATAAGGTTCCAAAACCCTTCGTTTTCCGCGAACTTTCTGAGCTTGTTTTTTGCCATGGCGCAAAGGTAATAATTGAAGCAGTAATTTTTTCCTGCTGTAGATTCTGAGAATTACGAGTCCGAAGCTTTAATGTCCTTCAAACTCAGTTGCAGACTCTTCTGACCTCTAAATGAATTCACCTCTAGGTGGTACACAATGTCTACAGGCTTGTCTTTTGGAAGACTGTTGAATTTTTCGCCCAATCCAAATCCAATGACGTCTATGGCCGTTTGGTCTGTGGGGCAAAGGACCCTTCCCTTGAGATGCCTTTGATCCGCTCCAACCAATTTGGCGTTGAGGAGTGTCAACCCGCGAGAACAAAAATTGGGTTTCATGTTTTCGGGACCAAAGGGTTCAAATTGGGACAGCAGGCGGTAAAATTTAGGTGTGAGATCACACAATTCCATTTCTGCATCTATTTCCAGTACGGGAACTTTGAGTTCTGGAGGGAGGGTTTCGCTCACCACTTTTTCAAAGGCGCGTTCAAAGGCCTCTAGATTTTCCGGTAGCAAAGTCATCCCCGCTGCGTACATGTGGCCGCCAAATTGTTCCAAGTGTTCTGAACACGCATCAAGCGCCTTGTGCACGTCAAATCCTCGGACCGATCGTGCGGATCCCGCGATTTTGTCTCCAGATTGCGTCAGTACTATGGTGGGTTTGTAGTGGTTTTCAATCAGTCGAGAAGCAACTATTCCTACGACCCCTTTATGCCAATCAGGAGAGAATACTACCGTGGAAGATAGGCGGGGATTTTCGCGTAACTTTTCCTCCACCTGAGCCAATGCTTCCAAGGTTATGCTGGAGTCAAGGTCCCTGCGGGTTTCGTTGTTTTCTCGGATGTTCTCCAATAGGTTTTTGGATTCCATTGGATTTTCGGACAACAAGAATTCCACAGCTCGCATGCCGTGTTCAATGCGGCCAGCGGCATTGATTTTGGGGCCTACCTTAAAAACGAGGTCTGTCAAATTTACATCCGCCTCTCTTTGGGTTTTTTGATTGCCATCTTTAAATCCTAGCAATTGTGCAAAGGCGTTTCTAGGACTGTGGTTGATCTGCTTGAGGCCGAAGGTGGCCAAAACGCGATTTTCTCCCAGTACCGGTACAATATCTGAGGCAATACTCGCGGCTACCAAATCCAAGAGTTCGGAGAGGTTGGTAACATCTCCGCCCAAACTTTCTTCAAGGGCTTGAACCAGTTTGAACCCCACCCCACAAGCGCTGAGGTTGGTATCGGGATAGGTGTTGTCGTCCCTTTTGGGGTTGAGCAAAGCCACCGCCTTTGGAAGGACGGGCCCCGGTCTGTGGTGATCACAGATTATGATGTCTATGCCCAGCTCGCTGGCATACTCTATTTTTTCTATGGCTTTGGTACCGCAGTCGAGAACCACAATTAAGGTGGCCCCTCGTTTTTTGGCTTCATCAATTCCTGCAAAGGAAAGACCGTAACCTTCTGCATACCTATCGGGTATGTAGGCGGTCAATGAAGGAGTGTGTTTGCGCAAGTAGGAAAAAACTAGGGCTACGGATGTAGTTCCATCTACATCGTAGTCCCCATACACCATGAGGGATTCGTCATTTTCTATGGCTTGGCGAATTCGATGGACCGCCTCTTCCATGTCTTTCATCAAAAATGGAGAATGCAAATCACTCAGATCCGGCCTGAAAAAGGCCTTGGCTTCCTCGTAGGTGGTAACACCTCTTGTGTAAAGCAATTGGTTTAAAACAGGAGGTAGGTTCAATCCCTCAATCTCAGGTTTGTGAGATGGGGAAGGTCCTCCTAAATAATCCAATGTCCAATGGTACTTCATATTGCGGACTAAAGTACAGCCTTTCTCTTGGACTAGGAGTTTGTAATCGA
The DNA here is from genome assembly GCA_965658445.1 of uncultured Schleiferiaceae bacterium. Classification (GTDB taxonomy): domain Bacteria; phylum Bacteroidota; class Bacteroidia; order Flavobacteriales; family Schleiferiaceae; genus CBFHSF01. Next base: position 153,798 of record CBFHSF010000005.1, read on the forward strand.
TTGTTTTCGTTTGTAATTATACTCAACCGTTATAATTTTTTGGTTTGACTTTTCCTGGGAACGATTTGTCTCAAAATATTAAATAGGTTGTTATTTTTCAAAGGGTCGTTTTAAACGTAACAACAAGAGGAATCGTCTTATTTATGCGCGCATAGCAATTGAGTGTTTTATTTTTAACACTGGGATTACATTGTGTTAAATTCACACCATAGCTGAATCTACAGGTATTTTTTGTTTGTGTAGGAGTATAAATTATGCCTTATTGAGGCTTCTTAAAAAGCACAAATTTTATGATTCGCAAATTTACTCTATTGCTAGGGTCAGTATTTATTATGGGCCAAGCGGCTTATGGTCAGTACTGTTCACCCTTTTTTGGTTTTGGAGGATGTTGGGCTGGAGATGACATTAAGGACATGACCATTGGTTCTTATAGTTATGTAAATGCTCCTTGTCCTGCGGGTAACTCTTTGGGTTATTCCGATCAATCAACAACCATTATTACCGTGAACGCGGGGTCTTCTATCCCCCTTCACTTCAACAGTACCAATCCAGGGATGTACTACGCCATTTGGATTGACTTTAACAACGATCAAGATTTTGATGATGCCGGTGAGTTCGTATGGAACTCTACAGTAGGTTCATCTACCTCAGGTACCACCTCTAGTATGGTGTTGTCTGGAGGAAATACCGGATCTTTCCGTATGCGTGTTAAGGCTAAAGGGTCTGTTTACGCCTCTACAGAATCTTGTTTGTGGGGATGGCAAGAAACTCGTGACTACACGATCTTGATCAACTCTGCGGCAGGTTGTGGCGTTCCTACTAACTTTGGAGTTACTTCTGTAACCCCTTATTCTGTTGGTTTGGATTGGGACTCTGTGGGTACCGCTTACGATGTTGAGTACGGTCCTGCAGGATTTACTTCGGGTACGGGAACAGTGGTTTCTAAGACTCAAGATTCTGCATTGGTAATGGGATTGACTCCCAATACTGCCTACGACTTTTACGTTCGTCAGGACTGTGGATCATCTACTTCTGCATACAACGGCCCCATCTCTGCACACACCGCATGTATTGAGGTGTCTGCCTTCCCTTACTCAGAGGATTTTGACGGAACCGATTGGGTTCCAAACACCAGTTGGAACCAAGACCAAGATACCATCTCAGAATGTTGGGATAGAAGCCCAGCGTTTTTCTGGAATTACACATGGCAATTGAGAACAGGTCCTACGGGAACGTCTGCCTCAGGTCCTGATGCGGGTTACGGTGGAACTGGAAACTACATGCACACAGAAGGTAGTAACGGTTCTGCAGGAGACTCTGCGCTTTTTGAGACTCCTATTTTTGACATGACTTCTACTACCAATCCTATGCTTTCTTTCTACTACCACATGTACGGAGAGGATATGGGTACTTTGTACGTCGGCGTATCTACCGATGCGGGTGCTACTTGGACTACCGTTGATAGCTTGGTAGGAGAGCAACAATTGTCCAACACAGCAGCTTGGTTGCCCAGAAGTGTTGACTTGACTCCTTACAAAGGAACCAACACGCAAGTTCGCTTTATTGGCGAAAGCGCAGGTTGGGGAGAAGGTGATATCGCCATTGATGAAGTTTCTATTGACGAAGCGCCTCCTTGTCCTATGCCTACCGGTGTGACTATTTCACAAATTACAGGTACTCAAGCTTTGGTTAGCTGGACGAGTCCTGCCACGGGTACCTACGTTGTAGAGTACGGTCAAGTTGGATTTGGTCAAGGAACGGGTATTATTGATACCGTAAGCGGTTCACAATCTACTCTTATCACCTCTTTGATTGGTGATGAATTTTACGATGTATACGTATTGAATGACTGTACAGATTCTGCCAAAGGATTCTCCGTTTGGGCAGGACCTTACACTTTCAGAACTCATATTACTCCAGAGTGGGAAGAAGACTTTGACAATGGCTGGTTCCCAGACAACCGCTGGGCTGAAGCCGAAGGCGTATTGGCCAACCCCACCGTCTTTACTTCTACATGGGGAGGATGGACTCAAGACGGTTACCTAAACAACGGTAACACAGGTGCCGTAAGAATCAACATCTCTTCCTGGGGAACGGTTGAAGATTGGTTCTTTACACCTACCATTGATTTGGGATCGGGTAACAATTACGAATTGTACTTTGACCTAGGAGTTACTACTGCGGGTGGAGCTGCCGCCGTTCCTATGGAAGCGGATGACTCATTGATCGTAGTAATCTCTACAGACAACGGAGCTACTTGGTCTCGCACCAACAGCATCTACAGCATCCACTCAGGATCTAACACTTCAAACTTGGGAAGTTCTTACGCCGTGAGTTTGAATGGATACAACGGATTGGTGAAATTCGGATTCTACATGGAGTCTACAGTGATCAATGCTACGGCTTACGACCTTCACGTAGACAACTTGGGTGTTCGCACCCCGGCAACCTGTCCTCAACCCACAGGAATGTTTGTAAACAACGTAACGGATACAGATCTATGGCTACACTGGTCAGGACCTTCTAACGGAACCGCTTACCGCATTGAGTACGGTCCCCGAGGATTTGGTCAAGGTACCGGAACCACAGTAACTACTGCGGGAGCTGTTGACTCTATGAATATCACAGGTTTGACGCCTGTAACTATGTACGACTTCTACCTTATGGCAGAATGTGGACCTGCAGATTCTTCTATCTGGGTAGGACCTCTTACCGCTCTAACAGGATGTCCTGCAGTACACACCACTCCTTACTTTGCCTCTTTTGAAGAAATTAACGACGGAAACCCCGTAGGAGGAAACTTCGAAAACTGTTGGGTAGCATCACAATCCAATACGTCACTATACCGCTGGGTAGGACAAGAAGCTCCTGCCAATACTTGGAGCTCTGGTCCCGAGTACGATCACACAACAGGTGCTGACGGTGGTAAGTTTGCTCAGGTATATTCTAACTCATTTGGCTACGAAGCCGAAATGGTTGGAGGACCCTTTGACCTTTCTACATTGACCATGCCTACGTTCAACTTCTGGTACCACATGTATGGAGCAGATATCAACAAACTGCACGTAGACATTTCTACAGACGGAATGACTTGGACCAACGGAGCTTGGACTTTGGAAGGAGAGCAACAAACAGACGAGTTGGATTTGTGGTCAAGAGCTGCAATGCCTCTCTCGCAATATGTAAACGATACTATTTGGGTTCGCTTTAGAGCCGAAAGAGGAGATGGATCGTATGGTAGAATTTCTATTGACGACATCTCTATCGTAGATCAAACAGTATGTATTCCTGCGGCAGGATTGTTCGCAACAAACGTTACGACAACGGGTGCGGATCTTCACTGGTCTTCTTTCGCCAATAACTACGCGGTAGAATGGGGATTGGAAGGTTTTGATCAAGCCACTGGTTTGGGGACCATGGTAACAACCACTTCAAATTCAACCGCATTGACAGGTTTGACTCCAAACACTAGCTATGACTTCTTCGTTTTGGATTCATGTACCAACACTTGGGTGGGACCAATGACCTTCACTACTTCATGTGTTGCGGGTCTATCCGGAGCGTACACGGTAGGTTCTACTGCAGGGCCAAACAACTTCGCTACTTTGGATTCAGCCGTTCGCGTATTGAACAGCTGTGGAGTTACCGGTCCGGTTACCATGACGGTTTACGGAAGTCACGAAGACACGTATGACTTTGGTATGATTCCAGGTGCTTCGGCTACCAACACGGTAACCATCAAAGGTTCTGGAGCGGCTACCGACAGTATCGTAGGATTCCCTGGAGGCGCTTACGCGGTTAAGTTTGACGGAACAGAGTACGTAACCCTTGAGGACATTATCGTATCTCACCAAAAAGGAGCTGGATACACCGTATGGTTGTTTGGCGGAGCCAATCACTTGACCTTTAACAACCTTGTGATTGCTGCAGAAACCGATGATCCATCGAGCACAACAGGAGGTATCATTGCTTCTAACCGTGTAACTTCTATGTCTTCTCAAGCGGAGAACGCTTCAGACATCGTAATTTCTAATACTCATTTTGAAGGAGGTTACGCCGCTATCTCTATCTACGGAGATCAAGGAACCATGCCTTCAGGATTTGAGATTACAAACAACACGTTTGACTTGGTGGAATACTACACCATTCGCATGAACTACGTTTCTGATGTGAAAATTGATCACAACGAAGTGGGTTACACTACAGCTACCTACCCAACCAGTGCTATTTACATTAACACGGTAAACAACGTGGACGTAATCGCAAACCACGTTCACTCTGCAGACAGAGGTATCTACATGTACAGAGTAAACGCTTCAGGTGGTGAATCTTCTGATATCTACAACAACATGATTGTGTCAAACGACGACGGTATCTACATGTCGCAGTCTAGTAACGTGGGCATGTACCACAACTCAATCAATTCTTTGGAAGCTGCCATTTATATGTCTAGCACCGGAGATAGCGTTTCTGTAATGAACAACATTTTGGTAGGAGCGGACGTGGCCCTTTACCACACACCTGCCATTGCATCTACCAGCATTTTTGATTACAACGTATACGAAGCGGGATCAACTTCTGCATTGGTACAGATTGACTTTACTTCATACACTGACCTTGTAGCGTGGCAAGCGGCTGATGCCGTTAACAACGTTAATTCATACGAAGGTGATCCAGGGTTCTATTCTGCTACTGACCTTCACTTGAGAGGAACTCTTGCCAACGATGCCGGATTTAACGGTCTTACCATTTCTGAAGATATCGATGGTGACGTTCGTCCTTGGCCAACTTCTACAACGGTAGATATTGGTGCCGATGAGTACGAGCCATTGTATGCAGATATGGGAGTTTCTGCCCTTTACGAGCCTTACGGTTCATGTGGAGACTCTTTGGTTGACGTTTCAGTAATTATTACCAACTACGGTTTGACAACTCAAACTGGATTTGACGTTGACGTTCAGGTTTCAGGTGGTATCACGGCTTCATTGTCTACAACTTACACCGGTTCTTTGGCTCAGTTTGACCAAGACACTGTTACGGTTGGACAGATTATCACGTACAACGGAGGAAACAACGTAATGATTACGGCGTCTACTCAATTGGTAGGTGACGAGTTCACCGGTAACGATACCGCAGTTTACGACGGCATCAACTTTACTTCTGCCATCGTAGAAGCTATGGAAGTAGATACGGTTTGTGCGTCTCAAGATTCTGTTATGCTTCACGCCAATGTTCAAGGGGGAACCTACTACAGCTGGTACGCTTCAGATACAGCCACTACACCTTTAGCCAACGGTAACTCGGTATCGCTTCCTGTTGCAGGAGCGCCATATTACCTTGGTGTAAATGTGTACGGTGTGGATTCTATCAACAACGGTTACTCCTCTACTTGGGGTGGCGGTGGTGGTGTTATGTTTGACATGCACGCCAAGAGAAACATCTCTCTAGATAGTTTGAACCTCCACAGTAACTTGGGCGCATCTACTGCAGGGTCTGTTAAAATCTATGTGATTCCCAACGGAACCTTCAAAGGAAACGAGTCTAACCCGGATGCTTGGGACTTTGTAGAAGAAATTACCTTTACTTCTGCAGGACCTAACATGCCTACAAAGGTGGTTCTTTCCAATCCTGTAGAAATGTACAATGGTCTTTCTTACGGAGTGTACTTGTACTACTCTGCAAACTACGGTTCGGGATGGTCTGCGCCTCCAATGTATTCAACTACATTGTTTGATCAGACTTTGGCAAGAGGTCTCTTTGGAGAATTCAGC
>CBFHSF010000005.1:159578-167807 GCA_965658445.1 uncultured Schleiferiaceae bacterium
AAGTTTCTGAGGGAGTCGTTTACGTATCTGAATTGAACTGTGCAGTAAATCGCGACGAAGTGGACGTTCCTGTAAACAACGACACTGCGGTTGCAACGTTTGCTCACATCAATACAGGTGCTAGAGACTACGACTTTGACGCCGCAGGTTCTAACGGTCACGTATACGACTGGGACTTCGGTGACGGAAATTCAGGAACTGGAATGAATGTATCTCACACCTACAGCGCCGGTGGTGCGTACACTGTAACTCTAACCGTTACCGATACGGTTTGTGGAACTACAGATATCTTCACTCAGACCGTAAACGTTACTTGGAACTTGGGAGAAATCGATAACAACTCTTTGATCACAGTATTCCCTAACCCAACCAACGGGCTTGTAAAAGTTACCGCTGATTTGGAAGGCGAAGCCACTGTCCTTCTCATAGACAACTTGGGAAGAATCATTGAGCGCATCGAGAGCCCAAGAAGTGCTTCTCTAGACGTTGATCTTGACTTGAGTTCACTGCCTAAGGGTATTTACATGGTACGAGTTATCGCGGACTCTAAGACCTATACTCAGAAGGTGGTTCTTCAATAAACCCCTATTTATTAGGAATTCTAAAAGCCCCCTAGCAATAGGGGGCTTTTTTATGGAGTAAACTCAAAATATGGAAATGTAGATGGCTTACATATGAATTGATTTGTCGATGTACGTGAGTTGCTTTTCGCGAATAGACTCAAAAAAGAAAGTCCTTTCCTACAAAAAAGATTGATTTTCTTATTTTTCTTTAATTCTCCATTATTTCAACGTGTTTTGTTTGTGGGTATTGAATCAATGTAACTGACTTGGATGTACATTTGCTCAGTAATTGCATGTAAATGAAAAATAAGTACACGGATTTAATAGAACAGACTTTTGATTGGCCTCAGGAAGAGTTTTCTGTGGAAAATCAAAATCTCAACTGGAATGATATTCCCTTGATGGATATCATTGAACAGTACGGGACGCCACTAAAGATTACCTACCTCCCCAAGATTTCAGATCAGATACAAAGAGCCAAGCGCATATTTAATGTGGCTATGGCTAAAGTGGATTACCGAGGGAGTTACAACTATTGCTACTGTACCAAGAGCAGTCATTTTAGCCACGTCCTTACCGAGGCCCTCAAAAACGATATTTACATAGAGACCTCTTCGGCCTTTGATTTAAATATTGTAGACTCTTTTATTGAAGAGGGAAAAATCAAAAAAGATCACTTCATCGTCTGCAACGGCTATAAGAAGGAACAGTACGTAGAAAATATAGCACGTCTAATCAATAGAGGGTTTTCCAATACCATTCCGGTAATGGACAACAAATCTGAGGTAGACCAGCTGTCTGAGTTGGTAAAGGACAAGGCCAAAATCGGAATTCGGATTGCCTCTGAAGAGGAGCCCAAGTTTGAATTTTACACCTCCCGATTGGGCATTGGCTACAAGGACATTCTGCCCTTTTACGAGGAGAAGATCAAGGACAGCGACAAGTTGGAGCTCAAGATGCTTCACTTCTTTATCAATACAGGTATCAATGACACCGCATACTATTGGAATGAGCTGCTCAAATGTGTGAACGTTTACATTCAGCTTAAGAAGATTTGTCCCAGTGTAGACAGTTTGAATATTGGTGGAGGCTTTCCCATTAAAAACAGTTTGGCCTTTGATTTTGACTACGAGTATATGGCAGAAGAGATCATTGCTCAAATCAAAACGGCCTGTGACCAAGCGCGGATTCCCGAGCCCAATATCTTTACAGAATTTGGTTCGTACACTGTGGGTGAAGCCGGAGCCACATTCTTTTCCATTCTCGGTCAAAAATCACAGAACGACAGAGAAAAGTGGAGCATGATAGACGGTAGCTTTATGACCACCTTGCCAGATTCTTGGGCCATAAACAAACGATTTGTGATGCTGCCCATAAATAACTGGGAGCGCGAGTACGAGCGCGTTTTACTGGGAGGCCTGACTTGTGACAGCGATGACTACTACAATTCAGAGCAGCATTCCAACGCCATTTTCTTACCCAAACACACAGCGCCCGGAGAACAGATTATCGGGTTTTTCAATACGGGTGCCTACCAAGAATCCCTTGCCGGGTTTGGCGGAATTCAGCATTGCTTGTTACCTTCCCCCAAGCACGTAGTAATTGATAGAGACGAAAACGGAGAGTTGAGAACGCGACTCTTTGCCAAAGAACAGAGCTACAAATCCATGCTCAAAATATTAGGATACTAGAAATCATGAGTCAAACGAATACAAAGCAAAAGACACAAAGAAATGCGATTTCTTCCTTTATGGAAACGCATTACAAGCACTTTAACGCAGCGGCCATGATGGATGCCGCCAAGGGCTACGAAACACATTTGGCCGAAGGCGGTAAAATGATGGTTACCCTCGCCGGAGCCATGTCTACGGCAGAGCTCGGAATTTCCCTAGCCGAAATGATTCGCGCCGGAAAGATTGACATCATCTCTTGTACAGGAGCCAACCTGGAAGAGGACCTTATGAATTTGGTGGCCCACTCTCATTACGAGCGCGTACCCAATTACCGAGACCTCACGCCTCAGCAGGAGAGAGAACTTTTGGATAGAGGACTCAACCGCGTAACGGATACTTGTATCCCCGAAGAAGAAGCCTTCAGACGATTGCAATCGCACATACACGAAAAGTGGACGACGGCTCAAGAAAAGGGTGAGCGCTACTTCCCGCACGAGTACATGTACCAAATGTTGTTGTCCGGAGAATTGGAGCAGTATTACGAGATAGATCCCAAAAATTCTTGGATGATCGCTGCGGCGGAAAGAAACCTTCCCATCGTAGTTCCCGGCTGGGAAGACTCTACCATGGGGAATATTTTTGCTTCTTACTGCTACAAAGGAGAGCTCAATCCTCAGACCGTAAAAAGCGGCATTGAATACATGATGTGGTTGTCGGATTGGTATATCCAAAACAGCGAGGGCAAAGGCGTAGGATTCTTCCAGATTGGAGGAGGGATTGCCGGTGACTTCCCCATCTGTGTGGTTCCCATGTTGTATCAAGACCTAGAAATGGAAGACATTCCTTTCTGGTCGTACTTCTGTCAGATTTCGGATTCTACCACGAGCTATGGATCGTATTCTGGGGCCGTACCCAACGAGAAGATTACATGGGGAAAATTGGATGCTGACACCCCAAAATTCATTGTGGAATCGGACGCTACCATTGTGGCACCCCTTATTTTTGCTTGGCTTTTGAATTGGTAGTCATTGAAAACCGCCAACATTAAACCTTTATTTAGGGTAAGTGTTAGGGCGTGGAAAGAAAGGTTCACGAAAAAATGGATAACTTTCGGCTCTGAATCGAAGCCACGGAAACCCAAAGCGTCGAGGAAGATAAACCGTTGAAGGAAAAAACGAGGCATAGTCCTCTGATTGTATGCATAAACTTGCCGTTCGAGTTGTATTGTGTTTCTCAGCATTGTGTTTCCCATTGATGGCACAAGCTCAGTTTGCACCTAAGAAGGGCGACTTCTTTTTTTACGACGCCAGCTACGATGGCCTTGTCGTACCCAACGACGCCTACCAAACCAGAGGTTTTTCCAATGGGCACAACTTCTCCATGACGGGGGACTACGTGTTTTCTAGGAGTCACTGGTCAGTCGGCTATGGATTGGGAATAGGCTCTCACAATATCTACAGCAATATATACGTGCGATCGGATGCCAACGGAAATCAATTGATTTCTCTGTACGATCCAGATACTACCAACCTCAAGGAAACCAAGGTAAACTTCAAATACGTAGACCTTCCCTTTGAACTTAGATACCGATCAGCCTTGGACAAAAAAGGTCGTTACTGGAGAGTGTACTTGGGGACGAAAGTCGGTTATAGATATGCGTTTTACTCGGAGATTCGCAAAGGCAACAACCACATCAAGGACCTTAACAGCAGTCACATAAAAAACTGGCGTTGGGTAGGGTATTTGCGCGTGGGTCACGGTTACTTTAACGCGACCTTCCAGTACAACTTCTTGCCGCTCTGGGAAATTCCCAACGATACGGAATCTCTAAACGGAGCCCGCATGTGGAGTGCAGGGGTCAGTCTCTCTTTATAAAAGCAATGTCATGAAGCCCATTTCTCTTTTTGTTGTTCCCACGCCCATTGGCAACTTGGAGGATATGACCTTTCGAGCCATTCGCGTGCTCAAGGAGGTGGACATGATTTTGGCAGAGGACACGAGGACTTCCGGCAAGCTGCTCAAGCATTTTGAAATTTCTACCCCCATGCAGTCTCACCACATGCACAACGAGCACAAGGATGCGGAAAAATGGGTGCAGGCCATGGAGGGCGGAAAAGTCCTCGCTGTGATTTCGGATGCGGGAACACCGGCCATATCGGATCCTGGATTTCTCTTGGTGCGTGCCGCCTTAGAGGCAGGATTGGAAGTTCAATGTTTGCCAGGCGCTACGGCCTTTGTGCCGGCTTTGGTGTCTTCGGGATTTCCTTGTGATACCTTCCACTTTGAAGGGTTTTTGCCCGTCAAAAAAGGTCGCAAGACCAAGTGGGAATCTTTAGTGGCCAAGAGAGAAACCATCGTGCTCTACGAGAGTCCACACAAAATTCAGAAGACGCTCAAAGAGATCGCTGAATACTTCGGCGCAAGCCAAAAAGTGTCCATTAGCCGCGAGATTTCTAAGAAGTTCGAAGAGCATTTGCGCGGTGAAGTCTCTGACCTTCTCAAGCGCATTGAAGCCCAGCCCATCAAGGGAGAAATGGTTGTGGTCATTTCCAAGTAAAAATCTAAAGAAAACACCATTTAAAACACCCCGTAAAACACTCAACGCCATTGGGTTGTTATTATCTGTAGAGAATGCATTTGCACCTCGTATAATTTTTCCACCTTTGTCCCATGGCAGCAACGCGTCGTACTTCTAAATTGTCTTCTTGGTTTCCCAATGCACACCAACCTTTGGTGGTCGCAGGGCCTTGCAGTGCGGAGTCAGAAACGCAGGTGTTGACCATTGCCAAAGCACTGGCGCAAAATCCCAAAGTGTCTCTGTTTAGAGCGGGAGTTTGGAAGCCCAGAACGCGTCCCGGATCTTTTGAAGGCGTAGGCAAGGTGGCCCTTGGATGGTTGCAAAGCGTCAAGCGCGAAACCGGACTGCCCACCGCCGTAGAAGTGGCCAATGCCCATCACGTAGAAGCGGCTTTAGAAGCCGGAATGGACGTGCTCTGGATTGGAGCTCGTACGACGGTAAACCCGTTTTTTGTTCAGGAAATAGCAGAGTCGCTCCGCGGCGTTGACATTCGCATTTTTGTAAAGAACCCCATTCACCCCGAACTTGGTCTTTGGCTTGGCGCCATAGAAAGACTCAGTCAAGTGGGGGTAGAAAAGATATTGGCCGTGCACCGTGGTTTCTTTTCCACACAGGCGGCACCCTTTAGAAACGACCCCAAGTGGGAATTGAGTTTTGACCTTCGCGCCGAGGCTCCTGACGTTCCCATTTTGGCAGATCCTAGCCACATTGCTGGCGACAGAAATCTCATCAAAGAGGTCTCGCAGACGGCTCTGGATTTGAACCTCGACGGTTTGATGATAGAGACGCACAACGACCCCGACCGCGCCCTGAGCGATGCCGCCCAGCAGGTGACCCCAGATATGCTCAACCAGATTTTGGCCGAGCTAGAAGTCAAGAAAGAAGAGGTCTCCGATTCTGAACTGGTAAAAGTTATAGAAGAGATACGTTCGAGAATAGACGTAATCGACGAGTCTTTGCTCGCCAAGTTGTCTGAGCGCAATGAGCTGGTAGCCGAAATCGCCAAGATCAAAGAATCCGGAAAGATGACCATCTTCCAACTCAATCGCTGGTTCCAATTGGTGGGTGACAGAAGGGAGTGGGGAGAAAAACTCAACTTGGACAACTCTCTGGTTCACGACGTCTTCCAAGTCATCCACAAGCACTCCGTGGGGATGCAAACCCAATTGAACAAGGAAAAGTAAGTTTCCGCCTCTTTTGTTCTTCCGTTTGTCGTGATTTGCGCCGTGGTTTTGTTACATTCGTTTGGTAACAACGGTGTTGATTCCTCACAGAGACCAACACGCCAATCACTCTCCGTATGACTCCTGATAATACCGATAAGAAACTGTTTTTACTGGATGCCTATGCGCTCATTTTTAGAGCCTACTTTGCCTTTGCGAGAAATCCTCGCGTAACTTCTAAGGGCATAGACACCTCTGCAGTTTTTGGTTTTGTAACCACCTTGATGGACTTGTTGGCCAAAGAAAATCCCACGCACATTGCCGTGGTCTTTGACACCAAGGCCAAGACGGTGCGCCATGAGGAGTTTCCGGAGTACAAGGCCAACCGCGACGAAACGCCAGAAGCCATCAAAGTAGCCGTTCCCTACATCACCAAAATTTTGGAGGGCTTTAGAATTCCCGCCATTGGCGTGGATGGATACGAGGCGGATGACGTAATCGGAACCTTGGCCAAGAAAGCGGAGAAAGAAGGCTATACCACCTACATGATGACGCCCGATAAGGACTTTGGTCAGTTGGTGTCAGAAAACATCTTTATGTACAAGCCGGGACGCTCGGGCAATCCACCGGAAGTTTTGGGAATTCCGGAGGTGTGTGAGAAATTTAAAATTGAACGCGTAGACCAAGTCATTGACTTTTTGGGGATGATGGGAGATAGCGTAGACAATATTCCCGGACTTCCTGGCGTGGGAGAGAAGACGGCGCAAAAGCTGTTGGCCCAGTACGGAAGTTTGGAAGAGACCTTGGCTCATGCCGATGAAATCAAGGGCAAGCTCGGAGAGAAGATTCGCGACAACAAGGAGATGGGAATCCTCTCCAAAAGACTCGCTACCATTATTATTGATGCGCCCGTAGACTTTGTAGAAAGCGATATGATTCGCGAAGAGATGAATGAAGAGGCCCTTACGGAGGTGTTCAATGAATTGGAATTTAGAACGCTCAGTCGCAAGTTGTTTGGGACCAGCACATCCGCACCGTCCAGTGTTTCGCCTCCAAAGTCACAAAGCGCCGCCAGTCAAGGAAGTGGAAGCAATCAAATGGATTTGTTTGCCGCTCCCGCTCAAGCCAATGCTGCGGAGGGGGAAGAAGCCCCTTCTGGATTTAAAGACTTGTCCAATACGGACCACCACTACCAGTGGATTAAGGACAAGGTGGCCTTGGGCTTCTTTGTAGAGTCCTTGCTCAAACAAAAATCGGTGGCCTTTGATACGGAGACCACGGGGCTGTCTGTCTTACACGACGAGTTGGTAGGACTTTCCTTTTCCTACGCTGCGGGCAAGGCCTTTTACGTACACCTTCCCACAGACAGAGCAGAAGCTACGGAGTGGTTGGGCATTATGAAGCCATTTTTCTCCAATACATCCATCGAAAAAATTGGTCAGAACATCAAGTTCGACCTTTCTATACTCAAGCAATACGGCATTGAGGTGGCCGGTCCTCTCTTTGACACCATGATTGCTCATTACTTATTGCAACCCGATATGCGCCACAACATGGACGTGTTGGCGGAGACGTATTTGGGATACAAGACGCAGTCCATTGAGGAGCTCATTGGCAAGAAGGGCAAAAATCAAAAGTCCATGCGCGACGTGGAAGTAGAGAAGATTGTGGAATACGCTGGCGAAGATGCGGACGTAACCTTCCAACTCAAACAATACTTTGAACCCCAACTTGCAGAGACGGGCGTAGACAAGGTCTTTAGAGAAATTGAAATGCCCCTTATCAGCGTCTTGGCAGATATGGAAATGGCGGGCATCGCCCTGGACGTAGACGGTCTCAATAAGTACTCCACGCAATTGGCGGGTGAAATTGCCGAGTTGGAGGAGAAGATTATGGGATATGCTGCGGCGCCCTTTAACATCGGAAGTCCCAAGCAATTGGGAGAGGTGCTCTTTGATCAGCTCAAGCTCTCCGACAAGCCCAAGAAAACCAAAAGTGGCCAGTACGCCACCTCGGAAGATATCTTGGTGGGCCTCAAGGGATCACATCCCATCATTGAGTCCATCTTGGACTACCGACAAATTGTAAAATTGAAATCTACCTATGTGGACGCCTTGCCGACGCTGGTAGATTCTTCTACCCATAGAATTCACACCACGTTTAACCAGACGGTAGCGGCTACGGGACGATTGAGTTCTACGGCTCCCAACCTGCAAAACATTCCCATCCGAACCCCTAGAGGGCAGGAAGTG
>CBFHSF010000005.1:168137-170257 GCA_965658445.1 uncultured Schleiferiaceae bacterium
AAAAACTACATGGACGCTCAGGTGGCCAGTGCGCGTGAGAAGGGATATGTAGAGACCATTATGGGAAGACGTCGTTACTTAAAGGACATCAACTCGCGCAACGCTGTGGTGAGAGGTCATTCCGAGCGCAATGCCATCAACGCGCCCATTCAAGGGTCGGCGGCAGACGTGATCAAGATTGCCATGATTCACATTCACGAAGCTATGAAGCTCAAAGAAATGCAGTCCAAAATGGTGTTGCAGGTTCACGATGAATTGGTCTTTGACGTAGTGGATTCAGAAATGGAAGACCTCACCCAATTGGTGATAGAGAAAATGGAAAAGGCCGTTAGTATTTCGGTTCCTTTAGTGGTCGATACCGGACGAGGTGACAACTGGCTGCAAGCTCATTAGTAAGCGACTTCTTACAATTACAATTTTCTCGGGAGAGTCTGACAACCAGAATTTTACAAAATTTCAAAAAGAGGTTATCCGACATTTTGGAGTTTATCCAAATATGCGGATTTAATCTTGTAGGAATATTCTTGGAATGCAAGAAAAGGGAACGATTTGTCTAATAAATTGTTGCACTTATCGAAAAAAATCTTCTAAGTTTATAGTCCAACTATACCACCCACTAAATTGAAATTTTATGAATCTTATTGTCTTTGATGTCGAAGGGACATTGACGGTCAAAAACCCAACTGACCGCATTTGTTTCCAAGAAGCCGCCCAACTGCTTCTAAAGTCAGATCTTGGAGAATTTGATTTTTCATCAGAAGCGTATTCCACAGATACCGAACTGGTTTTTGATCTATGGAACACTTTTAAAAAGAGAAATCCTACCCAAGAAGAGTTTAAAGCGTTTCAAGACGCTTATTACGAAAGACTCAAGTATCACTACGTTAGAGGAAACCTCGTTTACAAACCCATGCCTGGCGCTAAGGAATTGCTGCGTTCTCTGGTAACTTCTCCCAACTGGAAGTTTATCTTGACGTCATCTTCTTGGAGCTTTGCCGCTGAGTTTAAACTCAAGGCCGCAGGTTTCTACACGCGTCACTACCACGTAAGAGGTTCTGAGGACAAGATGAGCTACGAAGATGTAATCTCTACCGCCATCCAAAGTGCCGAAACCATCTTTAAAGAGAGCAAGTTCAAGAGAACTGTTTACATTGGCGATGACTTGCCAAGCCTTAAAGCCTGTTCCAACTTGCAGATTCCCTACATGGGAATGAATCACCCCAATGAAAAGAAAGACAACGTGCTTGCTCGATTCGCACGCTTTAACATTTTCCCATCAAAAATTGAATTTTTGCGAATGATTAGAAAAGCTACTGTGCCCTCGAGGCGAAGCCTTCAACCAAAACCTGCGCTTTTTTTTATGAGTATTTTCTAGAGAAAAGCTAATACTTTTTAAAAGGGGTTTCCGTACTTTATACTCGGAAGCCCCTTTTTTTATATCCAAATTCATCCAAAGCCGCTACACAATGAGTCAGATATTTCACATAGAGTCCTGGACCGAGCTACAGGAAAAACTCTTTTACGACACCTGGGATGAAAAGATTCAAAGGCATAGATCGTCCTATATCTATCGCGGTATGGACGATGCCCAAAGTACGCTGCTCACCTCATTGGCGCGCCTCGGTGGTCCCTTTGAAAAACTGGAGAGACACCTCATCAGAAACTTTAGAAAGTACGCCCACTCCAATGAGAGCCCTGGAGACTCTCTATGGAACTGGCTTGCCGTTGCCCAGCACCACGGCCTGCCGACAAGGCTCCTGGATTGGACATACAGCCCCTACGTAGCGCTTCACTTTGCCACGCAGAACCTTGATTCTTACGACAAAGACGGCGTGATTTGGGGGTTGAACTACACGGCTCTCAACGAGGTGCTTCCTCCCTCCATGAAAAAAGTGATCGAGCGCGAAGAGTCCAATACGTTTACGGCAGACATGCTCAACTCAGTCTGTAAAAACCTAGACGAACTGCAAGATCTGGAACAGGAAGAGTTTCTGGTTTTCCTAGAGCCTCCCTCACTAGACAACCGCATCGTAAACCAATACGCGTTGTTTTCTCTGCTTTCCAACTCGCACACCCTCCTGGATGACTTCCTAGAAAAGCACTCGGAATTCTATTTTAAA